>SMSL01000007.1 GCA_007859995.1 Candidatus Brocadiaceae bacterium S225 | reverse complement strand
CTGTGGAGCCTCTTCTTCATAAAATTAGGGGTTCTTATTTACCATGAAAATCTGTGATCAGTAACCTTTTCCAACTCATTACCAAGAACAAAACCTATTCCGCCAAGACGAACAGGCTCTGAACTATCTTTTACTATCCTCTGCACAGTCACATCTCCTCCCTGCGGCCTTGCTCCCTCAGCGATGACAACAATGCTGAACCTCTTGCCCCCCTTATTTCTCTCCCTTACTTTATCTGCAACAATATTTATATCATACGGTATTTCAGGAATCAGGATAATATCTCCTCCGCCGGCGACTCCGGAATAGAGCGCTATCCAACCAGCTCTCCGGCCCATAACTTCAACAATCATTACTCTATTATGAGATTGAGCTGTAGTATGGACCCTGTCAATTCCTTCAGTCGCGATTTGCACGGCAGAATTAAAACCAAAGGTGATATCCGTACCTTTAATGTCATTATCGATCGTTTTGGGAACACCGATTATCGGTATACCTTCTTTAAAGAACCTGTTGGCTATACCCAAAGTACCATCTCCACCCACACAAACCAGGCAATCAATGTTAAGTTTCTTAATATTCTGTATAACCGATTTTGATAAATCTTTTAATTCTGTTTTCCCTCTTTTTACTACCGGATAGTTATAAGGGTTTGCCTTGTTTGATGTCCCCAGTATTGTTCCGCCCAAGGTAAGGATCCCGGAGACATCGTCATAAGTGAGCCTTTTATATTTGTTAAGAACCAGTCCTTCGAATCCATCCTCAATGCCGGTTACTGTCATGTCGTGTTCAAGTATAGCCTTTTTTACGACTGCTCTAATAACCGCGTTTATCCCCGGACAATCTCCTCCACCGGTAAGGATAGCAATATGTTTTTTTTTCATGAAATCTCCTGCTAATGTTTATCGCATTATAAATTAAGAAGCGAGTCGATCACCGGCTTATGTTATAATACCTCAATAAAATATAAGTTTCTTAATACTTAATAAAGTTGACTTCATTTGTAATGAAATATAAGTTATATGGCAATGTTTTTGAGAACGAAACCCGCGCATTGCCGGCTATGATATCGATCAATGTGATATTTCTATGGATTGAAATGGTATCTTTTTTCCGTTTAAAATATTGAATACCGATCTTCCTTTTTATGTATAATCATTTTATTTGTACTTATAATAACAGTAAAGAAGATTTTTGGAGATTAGTACATGGATACAATGAAAAAATATACAAGTGCAGTTCGTAATAATGTCTTTGAATGGACAAAAAATCTTAAAGACGTAGACATCCTCGTTGGCATTCCCTGTTATAATAATGAAGATACGATAGCGCATGTAGTATCAATGGCTGCCGAAGGGTTAAGGAGATATTTTCCTGATAAAAAGAGCGCGCTGTTTGTTTCAGATGGCGGCTCTACCGATGATACGCGTGAAAATGCTTACTCTGCTCCTGTTCCGGAAGGGTTTCAGAGAAGGGTTACCATCTACCGGGGTATGCCGGGGAAGGGAACATCATTCAGAGCGGTGTTTGAAGTTGCGATGCTTTTAAAAGTTGATTGTTGTATTGTGGTTGACTCTGATCTGAGAAGCATTACGCCTGAATGGATTAAACTGCTTGCGGAACCGGTCCTTAATAATCATGCAGGGTTTGTGACGCCGTATTACATAAGGCACAAGAATGACGGTACGATCACCAACAATATCATTTATCCCATGACACGGTCTCTCTATGGACAGAGAATAAGGCAGCCGATAGGTGGCGATTTCGGTTTCAGTGGTGAAATAGCGTCGCTCTACACAAAAGAAGATGTGTGGGATACCGACGTTGCGAGGTTTGGTATTGATATTTGGATGAGTACCACAGCAATAAACACGGGACTTAAGATAGTGCAGGCCAGACTTGGCACAAAGGTACATGACGCGAAAGACCCTGCAGAACACTTAGGGCCTATGTTCCGGCAGGTTGTCAGCACGTTAATGTACCTTATGGGAAAATATGAACTAAAGTGGAGAAACGTAAAAGGGAGTGTTCCGGTTGAAATGATGGGAGAAGCAGAGACAGTAGCAAAGATAGAGCCTGTCTCGGTAAATTTTAATAAGCTTGAAATCGAATTTCTGGAAGGTTTCTCACAATTTGATCCATTATATAGACAAATAATCGAACCGGAAAGTTACGAGAAACTTATTAAAAATATCCACAAATTAAAGAAAACAGGTATAGTTCGCTTTCCTTCTGACTTATGGGCCAGGATATTATACGATTTTGCCTTTACCTATCAGTCGTGGAGTCGCAACAGGAAAAGGCTTATCGATATTATGGTTCCGCTCTATTTTGGCAGGACAGCAGCTTATTGTCATGAAGTGGCAGAATTGGATGCTGAACAGGCTGAAGAGGTTGTAGAGGATCAGGCAAAAGTATTTGAAGCTACAAAATCTTATTTGATAAAAAAATATGAAGCGTGGGAATAAATTAACAAGTATTTACTGTTATTTAACAAAATGAGATTTCCAAATTTGTAAAAAGACATACCTTTCTTTATCCAAAATTGGACCAAGATGAATATGAGAAAATCTACATTTATAATTATTATTTTCGTTAATCTGGCAATTATCGCTTACGAAACCAGGCTTTACAGTCAACCTGCCGAGGTTCAGGGTATGGCTATACAACGAACAGAGTTTCTGGAAAATGCAAAGAATATTCTTGAGAGTAGCGGGCAAGATATAACTAATCTGGAATCAAGCCTAAACACACTTAAAGAAGAATTAAACACTTTAAAGACAAGAAGGGATAAATTAATTGAAGATAAGGTGGAGGGAGACGCTTTAGATTTAGTTACAAAACAAAAGAGCATTATTGAAAACAGGATTAATACATTAGATGGAACCATAAGAGCCAAATTGGAAATGAAGGGAGTTGCCGGTGCTTTAGAGAAGGCGCTCGAAACTGCGGCAGTTCTGACTGATAAAAAAAGCAAGATAAACGAAGAGTCCGATTTAGTGCCTGCATCACAATTTGAAAGCATTCAAAAAGAGACAGAGCTGCTTAAGGCGCGTCTGGAAGCAATCCTGGCGATAGTTAAAGAGAAGGAGGCATATTTTTTAACATCAAAAACATCCCTTGATACCTCAAAATTAAAATCTGAAGAAGAAAAAAAAAGACTCAATGACAAGCTAAAAATACTTACCAGCCAAAAAGTGTCAACACAAGAAGAATCTTACCGGATTGAAAATAGAAAACGCAGTCTGGAACATGAGACTAAATTACAGGATGATAAAATTAATTTATTACTGGTACAAACCAGGCTGGCAAGGCTTAATCTGCAATTAGCCCAGATCCAAAAGTTAAATATAGAGATGGAGATAGATGTTAAAAGCGGAATTGCCGCCATTATATCACAAAAGTATAAAGAATCGGAAGTTCAGAGAGAGGAAAAAGAAGTCGAAAAGGCCAGGAAGATTGAAGAGGAGAGAAGGAGGATTGCGGAAGAAGAAAAGGCAAGAGCTGAATTGGAAAAAAAGATAGCGCTAAAGAAAGAAGAGGCTGCGGTACAAAAACAACTGGAGGAGACTTCCCCGGAAAGGAAAAGAGTTTTAGCGGTTGAGGTAGATGTACATAAACAGCAGGCGCTTATCGCGACAATGAAGGATGAATTGCTTACCACAGGCAATGAAAGCCACAAAGATCGCGCAGAATTTAAGAGTATACGAAAAGATATTGAAGAGATACTGGGCGGTGAAAATACTCCTCATGAAATTGCTGAAGAATTGAATGTTGTTGATACCTTGTCAAAGACTACGCAGGATAAGATACAAACCGTGCAAAGCCTGTTGTCTGCTGCAGAAAAACAAAAATCAATCATAAGTGAAAGTTTAAAAAATGCAAGAGCTGATCTAACGCCTGCCATACCCGGAGAAAAATCAAGCATAGAGAAGGAGGCAGAAGGTTTTTCAGACAAGGCGACGAGCGAACAGTTAATAAAACTTGCAAATCGCCGTATTAAACATATCGAGGAGCAACACAGTCTGGTAGAGACAAAGATTGAAAGATTAAACGAGAGATTAGAAGTAAACAAAGCTTTATTAGAGAACTTAACAGAAGCCAAAAAAACCATTTCCCTGACGCGAGCTGCAAATGTCTGGGCAAGGAGGGAAAGCGGGATATCAACAAAAACTGTGATAGTGGGCTTGTCGGATATAAGAGTTCTTTGGTACAAACCTTTTGATTTTTATAAGGCGTCTGTGCAGAATTTTAAGCAACTGAGGATTTATTTATCAGATAAAAAGAATATACCGGTATTCGTTGTAAAACTGTTAATCATCACGATTGTTATTTTTCTGGTTTATTTTACCAGGCGTTATCTTAAGAGATGGGCGAGACAGGAGATCGCAAGATTTACGGCTATAACACCCCAGACATTTTCCACATATAAGCTCATACCAGGTTTGTTGCGTATCATGAAGAGCGTATTGACCGTTCTCTTTTTATTTATTATCTCTCTTACCATATCACTTGTTATCCCTTCTCATACGCCCATCGTTCGATCATTCATTTATGGTTTGGCGGTAGTCACTGTTTACAAATTATTAAAGGGACTCATTGTCCAGTCATTAAGCCCAAACCTGGGGAAGAAACGTTGGACTATGATTACTTACTCTTCTGCGAGATATATCTTCAAATGCCTGAATGTAATTCTACTCTTTTCTGCAATAATAATAACATTAATTTTTGTTTTGAACGCATATAGTTATAGAGTGAGTGTTATAGAATTATTGTGGTTTATTTACCGGATAGTTACGCTATGCCTGGTCATCTGGCTGGCTGTTGGCCAGAAGTCGTATCTGCTGAAAATATTACCGTATCCTGAAAGTGTTCTGGGTAAGCTCGTTAATAAGGTAATAAATCTGCTTTACCCATTATTTGTTGCATTCATAATCCTGCTTTTTACCATACGAAGTCTTGGTTATGCCCTGTTGACATATACCCTTATGGCGACCCTGATAAAGAGCATGTTTGTCGCCATTATTGCCTACCTTATATATCGATATCTCTTAAGGCAACAATTCCTCTCACAGGAAAAGAGGCTGCAGCAATTAAAGATGCTTGAAACAAAAGAATCTGAAATAGAAGAAAAGACAATACGGTCCAGGTTCAGTGTTAATAAGCATTTATTAGATTATGTAACGGTAATAATCTCTGTAATTATCATTTTCGTGATATGGAATGATACCTTTAAAGATGTTGTAAATTCAGCAGCCGCACCAGGGTTATTTCGAGAGATATATGGAAATGTCATCTATGTGCTTATTTCTATAAAGAACAGTTTGGCTTATAAATTCGTACTTGCAGATGGCAGATATACAACACCTTTTAAAATACTTTTTGGTATATTAATCCTTGGGACGGCCTTCATATCGGCCAGATATTTAAAGAATTTCATAGAAACACGATTTGACAAAAAAGCGACTTTAGGGGCAGGGGCACGGCATGCAATTTCATCCATCTTAAGGTATTTTATAATCGGCATTGCAGCAATAATAGGTTTAAACGTAGCAGGGATCCCCCTGAGAAGCCTTTCTATCTTTGCCGGCGCATTCGGTATTGGAATTGGTTTCGGGATGCAGAATATCATCAACAATTTTGTCAGCGGATTAATCCTGATGGCTGAACGTCCGATAAAGATCGGAGACATAGTCGAAGTTGACACGTTGTATGGTACAATAGAATATATCGGAGCCAGAAGTACACGAGTACGTTCTTCCCAGAATACGCACATCATTGTGCCTAACAGCTCTTTTCTGCAAAACAATGTATTGAACTGGACTCTCTCTGATAATCTGATAAGAACAAGTATTAAAGTTGGTGTTGTTTATGGATCGCCGACACGAGAGGTCGAGCGTCTCATCAATAAAGCCGTAGATGAACATCAAAAGGTATTAAAAATACCTGAACCCGTTCTGCTTTTTACTGATTTTGGAGATAACTCTCTTCAGTTTGAGGTGCACTTCTGGATAGTCGTGAAACGCATGTTTGATAGAAGGAGAATAGAAAGCGAGCTTCGCTATCAAATAGACACCCTGTTTCGTGAAGCAGGTATTGTAATCGCATTTCCGCAGCGAGATGTCCATCTTGATAGTCATAAACCTATCGAGATCAGGGTTGTCGAAGGCAGAAATGCGATGGATGAACCCTTTAGGGATAGTGATTCAACTAAAGGTTAATGGCAGGAAGATCGCGTACATATGCATATTTAATATCCACTTTTGAGAAATACGTGAGTATTATAAACCCTTTATATTCTAACAATCAACAAGTTTTCATACCGCACAGATCTTGATTTTTAGCAAGAGCCATATATGATCAGAATAAGAATTTTAAGAGATACTGGTTCTCTTGTATCTAAGGACCGCGTGAAACAGATTCAGGAAATTTTTGTACAAAGATTTCCAAAGTTGGTCGAATACGCGGAAAAAATCCCATTGCTGATACGTGAACCCATCCGGCATAAATATTGTACAACGCTGGTTGTAGCTGAAGGCGCTCTGGGACGGGTCGATGGTTTTGCCCTTGTTATGCATTTCTCGGAGATAAATTGCTGTTTCCTGGATTTCATAGCCACGCGATCAGGATTGCGGGGCAGGGGAGTCGGCAGCGCGCTATATGATGCGGTGGTCAGTGAATACTGCAGAAACCTTTCCGCTAAAGGGCTCTATCTTGAAGTACAGCCGGATCTGCCGGAATTGACCACCGACCATGCAGAGTTAAAACAGGCTCAGATAGCCGTACGCTTCTACGAATTGCATGGTGTAAGGGTGATAGAGAATTCCGCATATTCCGTTCCTGTAGGCAATCCGCCGACAACTGCCATTCTATTATTCGACGGCCTGGGTATTACCCATACTCTTGCCAGAAGAGAGGCTCAGGAGGCGATTAAGATGATTCTTACAACTCGTTTTGCAAAGACCACTGATACAGGGTACATTGATCAGGTTATTGAATCTTTCAGGGACGATCCTGTTACTTTTCGTCCTCTTCGTTACATAAAGGCCGTAAAGGAGAATCGGATAATACGGGATTTTAATTCACCTCTCGCGTATACTTTCGTGTTCAGCCCGAAACACGAAATTCACCATGTTAAGGAGCGCGGATACTTCGAGCGTCCTATACGGGTGGAAACCATCAGGAGTGTTATCAGGGATGTTGGTGGTTTTGTATCTACGGTTCCGCGTGAATACGGCGAGAAATGGATACTTTCCGTTCATGATAAAACATTTGTTCACTATCTGCGTACGGTCTGTGCTTCACTGCGGCAGGGACGGCCTGTTTATCCGGATACTTTTCCTATCAGGAGGCCGGATAATCGTCCAAAGGAGTTGCCGGTACAGGCGGGCTATTATTGCATTGATACCGGAACTCCATTATACGCCAATGCTTACAAAGCGGCGCGTACAGCCGTAAATACCGCCTTGACAGGCGCGGATGAAATCCTGTCAGGGAAACGGCTGGCATACTCAATATGCCGACCTCCCGGCCATCATGCCGGGAAACGTTTCTTCGGCGGATTCTGCTACTTTAATAATGCGGCTATCGCAGCAAACTACCTCAGTCAGGAGGGCAAGGTGGCTATTCTTGATATTGATTTTCATCATGGCAACGGTACTCAGGATATCTTTTATAATAGAAATGATGTCCTGACAGTCTCTATACATGGGCATCCAGATTACTCATATCCGTACTTTTCAGGTTATGAGGCAGAAAGGGGTGAAGGTGAAGGGGTTGATTTCAATCGGAATTTTCCGCTGGCTCCACGGACAGAGAATGATAAATATCTTCGTGTGTTTGACAAAGCGATAAATTTGATTTTGAACTTCAATCCGGATATTATGGTTGTGTCTCTCGGATTTGATATTCTTAAAGGAGACCCGACAGGTACGTTTCTTTTGAGCCCTATAATATTTGAGAGTATTGGGAAACGTCTGATATCGACAAAGAAGCCTTTGCTTGTTATCCAGGAAGGAGGTTACAACATTAGAGGTATACGAAGTGGGTCAAAAGCTTTTTTTAAAGGCTGTAACGAAAATAGAACATAAATTGAGTAATAAATAGGTAGTACAAACAACGAGAGGAACTTCTGCTAATGCAAATAATAACATGGGTGGCCATCGCTTTCTGCATCTCTCAGTCCGCGATGTTTTCAGGATTAAACCTGGCTTTTTTCAGTGTTACAAGATTAAGCCTGGAAGTTGAGGCTTCAACGGGCAACAAGAGTGCCAAAAAAGTCCTGAAACTTAGAAAGGATTCAAACCATGTACTTACTACGGTTTTATGGGGAAATGTGGGAGTTAATGTTCTTTTGACACTTTTATCAGGTTCTGTTCTAACAGGTCTTTGGGCATTCTTTTTTTCTACTTTTGTCATCACAATATTTGGTGAAATCATACCACAGGCGTACTTTTCGAGAAATGCCCTTAAGATGGCCTCTCTGCTTATGCCCATCTTCCGGATATATCAAATAATACTGTACCCTGTTGTAAAACCTTTTGCGAAGCTTCTTGACCTCTGGCTCGGGCAGGAGGGTATAGAATATTTCCATGAAAGAAGCCTGCGCGAAGTAATTAAAAAGCATGTGAAAGCCAGTGATGTGGATATCGATCGGCTTGAAGGACTGGGGGCACTGAATTTTCTCGATATTGATGATCTCCTTGTTCGCCATGAGGGGGAGCCTGTCGACCCCAAAAGTATAATTAAATTATCT
Organism: Candidatus Brocadiaceae bacterium S225; assembly: GCA_007859995.1. Classification (GTDB taxonomy): domain Bacteria; phylum Planctomycetota; class Brocadiia; order Brocadiales; family Scalinduaceae; genus Scalindua; species Scalindua brodae. The sequence goes on along the minus strand of SMSL01000007.1, from coordinate 139,441 downwards.
CTTTCCAATGGATTCCCTCTCTTCCCGGAGTTTGAAAGAAGTTCCTCAGACCCTTTTCTTCATCAGATTCAGTCTTCAGGTAAAAAATGGGTCATTATAACTGATGAGTCGAACGAACCTCATCTGATTCTTGATGCAGACGGATTTCTCAGGTCTGCCTTGTTCAGCACAGGACCTTTTCAACCATATGCCTATTGTCATCGCCCTATTATCGTAAAAGATCCTCATATTGAACTGGGCAATGTAATATTGAAATTGCGAGTGAAGCCGGAGGCAGCGGAAGACGATGTAATTGACAATGATGTTATCCTCGTCTGGTGTGATGAAAAACGGGTAATTACCGGGGCAGACATACTTGGACGCTTATTAAGAGGAATAGTAATCCACTCAAGAAAATAGGGTCAGAATTAAGAGACAACACAATTTTTTAAAAGTTCTTGTTCCCTGTGTACAATAGCTTGATAGTTTTTCCTGAAACATAAAATTGAATAAACTACAATAAGAGGTGACATGCTATCCAGGAACGGAGCTACCGCGTGCATATCAAAGCTTGTAACCAGTCCCAACACATTTGTTGCAAATAAATTCCTTATAATAAAATATAGGTACAGTGCAAAAGAGATAGATCTTTTTGTGGGCAGATATTTGTTATAAGCATAAACAATAAAAATGGGTGAACAGACGATAATCAGATTATTCAAAACATCCAAGGTGCCTGTCAAACTATTGTTCATGTCTTCATTAAAAATCGCTTCGAGTACTATAGATAACATTCCTGTTGACAAACCATACTTGGAGAATAAATATAAACCGGAACCAACGACTGAAACAAAAAAAATTTTCCACGACCAACAAACGTACTCATTTATGTGGCTGACAGATACCTGGTTCTGTTTCTTCATCCCCCTCAAATTGTCCTGTTTATCAGAGATAATATTATTCAGGTAAAATGATTTCATATAGAAATATGCGACAGCAAACACAATAACCAATAATATATCCGCATTTGAATCAGGGGGACTTGGTGTATGGATATCATATCTGTTCTCAGGATCATCTGTTTGCCAAATGTTAAAGAATATAAGGAAATTAATTATATTTCCAGTGACAATAAAAAGATTAATCCCAAGGAATGCCAGAAATGTACCTATTCTTAAATATTTAAATGAATTATTTGTCATTGTCATTTTTGGAGGAGCAGGTGAGAAACATACAACTTTTCACAAAATCTTACGTTGTATTCAGACGAAGAATTATAATATGAGTTTCTCGGCCCAAATGAGACCGGAGTTATACACTTTAATCTATCCATCACCGGATACTTCATTGACTTACCGCTTTAATAAGAATCTCTAGACTGCCATGGAAATGCTTAATATCAAAACCGCTCAATTTGTGATTAATGTTTCCGCCGGAAAGCTTATTACCATTTTATATCCCCTTAAAACATTAATGTGCTAAAACATGTTATGATATCCTGTTGCAAAAAAAAAGAGGACATAAGCGGCAACTTATATCCTCCGAATCATTATACCCATTCACCAATGAAATAGAATCGCGACAATATATTAGTTAAAAAAATTAAAACTCATTTAAAATGGCCATAGTAATGGTATAAGAAGCACAGCTAAGCCCCAGAATATCAGGTTCAGAGGCGTGCCGACACGGGTAAAATCAGTGAATCGGTAACCTCCGGGAGAATAAATCATCGTATTTGTCTGATAACCTATCGGAGTTGCAAAACTGGTAGAAGCGGCAAAGGTTATCGCCACCAGAAACGGCCTTGCATCCACGTTCATGGTTGCCGCGACTGACATGCCTATAGGAACAAGTATTATTGCAGCAGCGTTATTCGACATAGCCTCTGTAAGTATTGCTGTTATTAAGTATATGATAGCCAGAACCACAAGAGGCCCTAGATCCAGGAAAGGGCTCAAGAACGTATTCGTCATCCAGAGAGCAGCTCCACTCTGCTCCATGGCAAGTCCCAATGGCAATATACCTCCAAGAAGAAAAATAACTTTCCAATCGATAGCTTCGTAAGCTTCCTCAATAGTAAGACAGCGGCCCAAGACCATGCCAATAGCGCCTATCAAAGCGGCAACCAGAATTGGGATAATATGCAAAACGGTTAAGGTTACTACGGCAAGAAACATGAGCAACGCAACGATTGCCTTATCTTTTCGCACATATAGCTCCGTTACTTCGTTGGTTACTATAAGATCATGGGATTTCAGGAGCCTGGATACAACTTCTTTGTCTGCTTCCAGGAGCAGTGTGTCTCCATCATTGAGGCTTATTTCTGCCACACGGTCTCGTATAGTCTTTCCCCGACGTTGTACCGCAAAGACAATGCAGCCGAAACGGCGAAAGAATTCAAATGTTTGTAATGTTTGGCCTACCAATCTTGACCGCGGTGGAATAAGAACTTCAACCAGCTTAATTTCATCAGAACTGATCTTCTTGTCATCCATCTTCGCCTTTGCGTGTAAACGTAATCTATATTTATCCTGCATGGCGATCAGTGTATTCATATTTCCATGAAGCAGAAGAATATCATCTTCTCTAATCTTGGTTTTTGGGGGTTTCGTTGTTGCCTTGTCATTTCGTATGAACTTAATAAGATTTACCTTTTCATTCTGTTTCAGCTTGCTCTTCATCCATGTTGTACCAATCAGCGAAGATTTCTTCGTTACCTGCAGCTCAGCCAGATAGTCAGCAAGATGATATCTGTCCACCTGCTGCTCCCCACTCTTACGCTTTGGGAGAAGCCTGCGAGCTAATATTAGATAGGCTATGCCAACAACCGTCATAGCAAGGCCCAATGGTGCAAACTCAAAAAACGTGAAGGCTTTCATGCCTTTGTCAACCGCAATCGAGTTAACCAGTATATTGGTAGAGGTTCCAATCAGTGTACATACCCCCCCGAATTGGCTTGCGAATGATAGCGGTATCAACACCCTGGACGCAGAAATCTTCCGTGTTTTCGCGAGTACGATTGCAATGGGGATAAATACAGCAACAGCGGCAGTATTGATCATGAATGCCGATAAGAAGGCGATAGCAATGCAGATAACAATAATGAGTCGTGGTTCGGTTTTCCCAGCCAGACTGTCCAGCCTGCGCGCAAGCCATCCGACCAGGCCTGCACGCTCCAGTCCCGCGCTCAAGACAAACATGGCAACTATAGTGGCGGTTGCCTGATTAGCAAAGCCGTATAACGCCTGATCAGGATTTAATAATCCCAGCACGATTAAAGTAAGCAACACACAGAGAGCTATCAAGTCAACCCGTAATTTTTCAGTTATAAAGAGAGCCATTGCAGCAACAACCACTGTAATGACCAATATGGCTTGTATATCAGGCAATTAAATCGTCTCCTTACAAAAACTCTTATGTAATCTAAAAAAAAAATCATTATAACAGAATGGAACAGGCTGGCAATTTAAAATCAGAGAGATGCTTCGTCTCTGACATCTTCTCTGATTTTTCTTGACTTAGCTTTTTCGTGAAGTTAGCGTTACATTGTTGATATGTGTAAAGCAGATGCCCGAGTAGAGGTAATGATACAGGCAATAATGAGGGAGACGAGGAGTTTTGTGGCATTTCTAAGCGGTATAGGATGAGGGATTCTGATAAATTTCTAATGATGTAAAAAGTGCTTAACGTTGACTATATTGTCGGTAAATGAATATTTTCATGAAACGCGTTAGGGTAAAAAAAGAGTAGACACCGAAATTCAAAGAGATGATAAATAGTAATATGAACTCCATTATTAAAGTCCATAACCCGAACATACTTAGTTTAAAAGAGGCAATAGAAACCTCTTTTGAGCCAAAACGGGATCCCCATGTTCATGGACTTAACGTTAAAGATATCAATCGTCTTATGAGCGGGAATCGACAGGGAGAAATTGCTTCCGGTAAAATAATGGTGGATTTTAACTGTCCATTGGGAGAGCTTGTGGTGGGAGCCGCAATAATGGCGGGTAGAATATCTGCCCATGCAGGCAAATATATTATTACGAATGGGAATCCTATAAATTTATTACGATATCGTGGTATGCAGACATGGTGGCTGCGGGAATTGATAAATACCCGGGATGTATTTGTCGTAGTCAAATGTACTGAATGTGAACGTAAGGGCATTAGTTCAGTTGAAAAGCCCTCTCTGATTCATGGAGAAACTCTTGGATATTGTTTTGACAAGAATGAAGTGGATCTGGTTTTAAATATTTTAGAATCTGAACAGGGCATTGTCCATCCTGAAAAGGTGCGAACACTTATCTCTCTTCTTTTCGGGGTTGTAAAGGAAGGGCATTCATACGCCTTCCCTGACCTTCCGGACGATTATATGTTTAAGATCGTTGTCAGTGAAGAATATAAAACAGTTGATTTAAAGAAAATCTTTGCAAGCTCTCTTGAATCGATGAGAAACACTCTGGATATTAATCTCATGGTGAAATTACTTGGAGAAGCAATCGATTCTAAAGGAAGAGAAAAAGGGAAAACGCGATGGAACGCGAAGATTTCCGTTCTCTGGAGGGAACGGCATGAAGACCTTTATAATGCATTCAAGATTAATGGTTTTGATGTCGGTAAAAAGGATTTCTTTAAAATTGGTAGATTGCTTAGGGAAGATTCAGGCAGGCTTACTGAAGGAAATATTGAATGGGTATTATATGATGACTGGTCGCAGGGCATTGAGATAGCTCTCGGGGATATTGATCTGTTGATTGGTTCCGGAAGGATGCCGGGAGCCCTTAACGGCGCCTGGCTTGTAGCAAAATATGGAGGTAATTTTGCCAGCATTCCCATCGCGACAGAGTATCTTTATCAGGGTGAGGCGAGAACTCATTTTGAAAATGTTAATAATTTTTCTCCACGCGAGCAGAGTAACGCGAAGCGATTCAACCTTGAGCTGATCGATACCGTTACCGGTCGAAATAAAATCTATACTCACCGGGACCTGTTCAGAGGTGATCTCAGTGAAAGCGTTATGGCCATAGGGATAATCAGGGCGAATCCCTGCCTGGGAGGAGGAATTCAAGGCGTACGGACAGATGAAGAGACAGGGAAGACCCTGGTGAATGTGCTGTGGCTCGGTCCTTCAGAGAAAGGGATCATTAATCTGGAGTTGGAGTTTGAGACAAGTGTCTCTTATTATCTGTCAAAGATTCTGATGTCCGGGCAAGATGGCAGGAATGCGGATGACCTTTATCACTTGAGTCTGGCTTACGCTGAATTTGGAAAATGGAGGAAGGCAAGGGAAACCATTCAGAAGGCGTTAAAATATTCAGCAGAAAACCGTTCAAAAGGATTCCAGCAAAAAATAAAAACAGCGCAGTTATATATCAAAGGATTAGAAGCATTTGGTATGGGAGACCCGGAATCTGCTAATAAAAGAGCAGCAGAGTTTTTTGAAAAAGCGTTGGACTGTAATGATCATGAAGATTCTCTACACATACGCCGTTTTCTCAGAAGAATCGCTCTTGATAAAATGGACATGGTCATTCAAAAAGCTGAAGACCTGTGGATAAAGGGAGCCGATGGAAAAGAGAACGCCCGCAATTATATCCCGGAATCCTTTACATTCTGGAAGGAAGCGTATAAATATAGCGGCAATGAGGTTGGGTTGATGGAAAGATACAACGAACTTAATCTCTGGGAGACGATCCATAATTATCATGACGAGATTGTAGGAATGTGGCAGAGAAAAGAGTTTCCGAAGAAGGAAAGGTTACAGTTCAGACTAAAAAAAGCCTATGAGGTATTTGTTAAACTGCGGAAAACAAAAATAATCTGCGAATACGAAAAGGAATTACATAAAGGACGGGGTGATATCTGGATGAGCTATCTACTGGTGACGGTTTTTAGAGAATCTCCTCCATCCATACGGAACGGAATGATTAAAGCCTGTCTTGATCTTCTTGATAGTATTAATGAGGAGGAGAAGAAGAAGAAGAAGAACGACCAGATAATCGATGGACAGATTAAAACATCAACACTTTCTTCACGATATGAAGCCGGGTATGGTTTATCCGAAGAAATGGTTCAAGCGATTATCGAGTATCGCGACAAACAAGATACGGGAAAAATCACGAATGTTTCACAACTTTTTGAAATTCCGATTCTCCTGAGAAATGATTTTATTATGCGGTTTTTGTCTGCTCTTGTTCCAACAAAGAAACAACTTCAAGAAACAGATGATATTTTAGTCGAGGTAGAGACAAAATTTGTACGGCCAACCAGTTTAACCATTGAAGAACAGATAATTCACCAGGAAAAACAGAGAGAAAAAATACAAAAGGAGCAGAGAAATGTATTGGATTATAATCTGGAGCAGGGTATATTCCTTTTTGAGGCAGAAATAAATGCTTATCACGCCAGAGAATTAATTGTGCTGGGACATCACAGAGGAGCGGAAGAATATCTCACAAAGGCTGTTGCTGCTTTAGATCGAATGATTGATAAATCCATTGGATATCTGCCTTACGTCTATCAACAGAAAAATAAAGTCGATCTATATAAAGAATTCGGAAAGCGGTTAAAAAGAGTGGATTTATTAAAGAAAGGAATCGATGCCCTCGATGAAGTTCTGGATCCGGATAAAAGAAAAAAACGTTTTGGGAAAAATGCCGGAGCCGTGGGTGGCCAGGACCTGATTGCATTAATGAAAATGGGTGAATTAGGCCAGATGATTAAAAAATTAGAGGGGAAATAACGACGATCACTCATTATGATAAACGAACGGAACTTTTAATAAGGAGTTAAATTATGAAAATTGGTATTTTATCCCGTAATGCGCAACTCTACTCCACGGCACGCATGGTAGAAGCTGCACAAAAACGAGGACATAATGTAAAAGTGGTTGACGTATTAAAGTGTTATATGAATATTACGGCAAATCAGCCTACTGTATATTATAAGCCCAAGGATAAAAAAGAAATATTAGAATTTGATGCGGTAATTCCGCGCATCGGGGCATCAATTACTATTTACGGCACTGCTGTGCTACGTCAATTTGAGGTTGGTGGTGTTTATTCGATCAATGAGTCAGTGGCTATTTCCCGTTCACGGGACAAATTAAGGGCACACCAGCTTCTCGCACGTAAAGGTGTCGGCATGCCGACAACCAGCTATGCACATTCAGCAACAGCAACCGAAGATTTGATCGAATTCGTGGGGGGTGCGCCATTAATTGTTAAAGTCTTGCAAAGCACACATGGTGGTGGTGTGGTGCTGGCAGAAACCGATAAAGCGGCAGAAAGCGTAATCAATGCATTTCGTGGTTTAGATGCGGATTTTCTTGTACAGGAATTTATTAAAGAAGCGGGTGGCGCTGACATACGATGTTTTGTTATCGGGGATAAAGTTATTGCCGCCATGCAGCGCCAGGCAAAAGAGGGAGAATACCGGTCAAATCTGCACCTGGGAGGAACTGCCACGATCGTGAAATTGAGGCCTGATGAAAGAGCGTTAGCTGTTCGTGCCGCCGGGGTCATGGGGCTTGATGTTGCGGGCGTTGATATTATCCGCTCAGCACATGGCCCTCTTGTACTCGAAGTTAATTCATCACCGGGATTGCAGGGGATTGAAACCTCAACGGGAAAAGATGTTGCAGGCGCCATCATTGAATATATCGAGAAAGATGTATTAAAAGGACCGAATAAAATGAAAGGAAAAGGATAATATGCCGGCGTCTATGGCAGAGGATATAGTCATCGGTGGTGTTTCCATTCCACCGGGAAAACGGAAACGGGTAGGGATTCAAATCGCAAAACTCTATGATTATACGGAAATGACTATTCCTGTAGAAGTCGTGCGGGGGAAAATGGATGGCCCTGTTTTATTTGTATCAGCGGCCATTCACGGAGATGAAATTAATGGGACAGAAGCGATCAAACGTCTATTGGCGCGAAGAACCGTGCTTTCAGCTATCAGGGGGACATTAATTGCGGTACCCATAGTAAACGTTTTTGGTTTTCATCAGAATACGCGATACTTGCCGGACCGAAGAGATTTAAATCGCTGTTTTCCAGGATCCATGCTCGGTTCTCTTGGAGGACAGATTGCTCACATTTTCATGACGGAAATCGTGGAAAAATGCACCCACGGTATTGATTTGCATACAGGTCCTATCCATCGTACCAATTTACCGCAAATCCGTGCCTCTACAGATGATCCCGAAACTAAGCATCTCGCCCTTGCTTTTGGTGTGCCTGTTGTCCTCAATTCCAACTTGCGTGACGGATCGTTGAGACAGGCAGCCACAGATAAAAGCATCTGTATGTTGCTCTTTGAAGGTGGTGAAGCACTGCGCTATGAAGAAAAGGTTATTCGTTCAGCTATACGAGGTATTATTTCGATTATGAATGCCATTGGTATGGTTGACCAGAAGAAAATAAACTTCAGAAAACGTAAAAAAGAAGTGTTTATCGCCCGGTCAAGTCATTGGATACGCGCACCGCACAGCGGAAGTCTTCGAGTCGCGAAAGGGTTAGGCGCCAGGGTTAAAAAAGAGGAAACTCTTGGTGTCATCTCTGACACGTTTGGACAGGGTAAGATAAAAGTAAGAGCAAGGGTAACCGGAATTGTAATAGGGATAAATAATTTACCGCTTGTCAACAGTGGTGATGCCTTATTCCATATCGCCACCTTTGAGGACTCTAAGGTGGTCGAAGAACGAGTAGAGTTTTTTGATGAAATGTTAGAATAAATGTATAGAACGTGAGTGGAATCAGGTCAGATGTCAGAGAAAAAGAGGGCAAATGAGCAGGATCTAAGACCGGGCAAGGTAGTAGTAGGTTGGAGAGAGTGGGCAAGCCTTCCGGAACTTCATATCCCTGCCATTAAAGTAAAGATTGATACCGGCGCAAAGACTTCCGCACTGCATGCGTTTGATGTAAAAATATTTCATAAACGCGGAAAGCGTTGCGTAAGTTTCAATATCCATCCATTACAGAACAACAACACCATCAGCAGACACTGCAAAGCTGAACTAGCTGACGAACGTGTGATAAAGAGCTCGAATGGCCAGGAAGAGAGCCGCTATGTTATCCGTAGTGTTATTCAAATTGGCAGCTTGCATCAAAATATTTTTATTACTCTCACCAATCGGGATATTATGAGTTACCGCATGTTACTGGGACGCGAAGCAATGTGTTTACTCCTCGTAGACCCAGCAAAGTCATTTTGCCAGGGGAAGCTCTCAAAGAAAGGTTCGCTTGCAATTTACCATGCAGTTGTTAAACCAAAACAAAAACGAAAGAAACACCGGGGTGACTGATAGTCGGGTTACCTCTATCATAGAGATGTTCATAATGCCGAAGAGTCTTAATGGTAAGCACAAGTGTGTATAATCTCTGATAATCTAAGAGTATTTATCATAATAAGAAGTCTTACAAATAACAGAAATAAATTATACTAACCGTAATACAGAGAAAAATTATTGTCATAATACCTCCTGCCTTGAGATAATCCAGATTACGGTACTTACCCGGCACAATAAGCAAGGCATTTACCTGGTGAGTCGGCAAGAGAAAGGAGTTTGAAGCAGATATTGCCACTAAGAGTGCCAGATAACGAGGGTCGACATCAATAATTTTTCCTATGTCTATTACCAATGGTACCAGTAGAATCGTAGCAGCAACATTAGACAAAAATAGAGTAAAAAGTGTTGTAAGGGAAGCGATCGCCAGTAATATAACGATAATGTGCTTTCCTTCCAAAAAATGCATCATATTATATGCGATAAGTTCTGCTGTCCCCGTCTGCTTCATTGCAAGACCAAGGGGTATTAAACCCGCAAGAAGAAAAACAACCTGCCAATCTATTGCCTTATACGCGTCATCAATCCGCACTACTCCAAAAAGGATCATTCCCAATGCGCCGGTAAACAAAGCTATGGGAAGGTAAACTCCTGAGATGGCCATTACAATGGAAGAGAGAAAACAGATACTAGCGGTAATTTCTTTCGATGAGCTGGTTTCAGCAGACCCTATCGGAGTGACGACAATAAAATTTTTGTCAATACTCAAGTTCTTAATGTATTTCCAGTGTCCGTATACGATGATTATATCACCGGACTTAAGAGCTGTATCGGAAAACCTGCTCCTCGCTTCTATCCCACTACTTAATAAAACCAGAGGTTCTATCCCAAAAGTCTTACGCAGTGAAACTTCGCGCAACGTTTTTCCAATTATTGAAGAGTGTGGCCTTACGATAACTTCAGCAAAGCCAGCAATGGCGTCCTTCTCAAGAACATCAAATGTTGTTACATATTTGCTGATCTGTAAATGATAATCAGACGCGAGACGTTCAACATTTTCCTTACTTCCAAAAATGCCAAGTTTCTGGCCGGCGCTGAAACTTGCCTGTCTCCATGGTGCATAGAGAATTTGATCTTTTTCTCCCAGTGCGATAAGGTAAAGTCCGTATTGTTCTTTCAATTTTATCGTTTCTCTGGTTTTTCCAATTAAAGGGCTGTTGTCCAATATCGTCAGTTCAAACAGTGTTTTCGGTAAATCCCATGAAGAAATTAATTCCTGTTGACGTTTGACTACAGGATCTTCTAGTGGTCTTGATGGTAAGACATATTTTCCAAGCAGGAGAAAAAAGGCAGTACCGGCGAAGAGTAACACCAATCCTATTGGGGCTACACTGAATAAGGTAAATTTCTGCAAGCCACCGTGTTCCATCAGATCGTTGAGGAGTATGAGAGGGCTTGAACCAATCATGCTTATGGTGCCGCCCAGGATGACGGCAAATCCCATAGGCATAAAGAAGGAGGAGGGAGATATCCCCTTACGCTTTGTAATCTTTATAAGGGCAGGAAGAAACAAAGCAATAACACCGATATTCTGCATGAAAGCCGATACGGCACCGATCATTAATGAAATTACACCGAAAAGCCGGCGGTCACTTTTCCCCGCTACATGGAAAATAAATTTTATTAACCGATTCATGACACCGGATTGCTCAACACCGTATCCGAGAATCATTACCGCAATAATTGAAATAGCGGCGTTACTCGCAAACCCTGAAAACACCTGCTCCTTTTCTATCAAACCGAACATTGGCAATAATATTAAAACGAGTAGAGCAACTACGTCAACTCTTATAATTTCTGTAACAAACAGAATAATAATTGCCAATAGTATGGCGAAAACAAGAATTATATCCAGGGACATGTGACTTTTCCTTTAAGGGAGCGGTAATATAAAATAAGTGAACGCATAAACCCTTTTATGTTTATTTCAATATCTCCACTTTGATCAAGTTGGTAGAGCCTGCAATACCTATTGGAACACCTGCTGTAATAACGACCACATCACCGGTTTTTACTAAACCGGACCGCAGTGCCTTCTCTTTTACCTGTTCAATCATTTCCTCTGTATTACTATAGTTATCTGACAGAATGGGATATACTCCCCAGACTAAATTGAGACAGCGAACCACATCAGGGTCAGGACTTAAAGCAATAATTACCTGGTCCGGACGATTGGATGCAACCATTTTCGCAGTGCTTCCGGTTTGAGTGGGAGTAAGGATCGCCTCTGCTTTTATATTTTTCGCTATTTCTGAAGTAGCATGACTGACTGCACTGACTATGGCTTCAGGGTTTTTTTCATCAGGTCTATAATGTTGATATTTTAATACACGGTTTGACTCTGTCGCTTCTATAATCTTAGCCATGGTACGTACTGATCTAACTGGATATTTACCAACGGTTGTCTCCTCCGAAAGCATTACCGCGTCGGTGCCATCCAAAACGGCATTCGCCACATCATTTGCCTCGGCTCTCGTAGGTCTGGGATTTTCTATCATAGACTTCAACATCTGAGTAGCCGTAATAACCGGTTTGCCTTTTTGATTGCTTTTCTGGATTAACATCTTCTGTACCATCGGAACTTTCTCTAAAGGAGTTTCTACGGCCAAATCTCCTCTCGCCACCATTATTCCGTCTACAATGTCTATGATTTCATCGATGTTTCCAAGGGCCTCATGTTTTTCAACTTTTGCTATTATCGGGATTTGCCTGTTGATGCCTTTCAAAAATCCCTTCATCTGCAATATATCTTCTTTACTGCGCACAAAGGACATGGCAACGTAGTCTACCCCCTGATCTAATCCAAACTCCAGGTCTTTGCGATCCTTTTCCGTAAACGCCGGGACTGACAAAGAACTTCCCGGTAGATTAATGCCCTTATTGGAAGAAAGTTCCCCTCCAACCTGAACTTTACAAGTAACATTTTTGACATCTGTTTTTACAACGCAGAGTTCAATACTGCCATCTGCCAGGAGTATTAGATCACCAATCTTTACCTCTGCTGTTAATTTTTGATACGATACGAAAACTTTGTTTTCATCCCCCAGCACGTCTTCATTTGACAAGATAAACGTCTGTCCGGCCTCTAAAAAGACTGAGTCATCTTTAAGTTTTCCAACCCTGATCTTAGGGCCAGCCAGATCCTGTAGAATAGCGATTGAGACCTGTTTCTCGTCCGAAACGGAACGAATCCTTCTTATTGTGGCTCCGTGTTCTTCGTGTGTGCCATGCGAGAAATTGAGGCGCGCCACGTTCATACCCGCGTCAATTAATTTCCCGAGGAGATCTTCTGAATCACTTGCCGGTCCAATAGTGCAAACAATTTTTGTTCTACGCATTTTTTGTACTTAAAATAAAGTTATCTAATTAGAGTAATTTTTGTTCTATGCAACTAATTCCCGACTAAAATCAACCGCAAATCCATCACATTCGTATTAGTTGGTCCGGTTATCAGGAGGTCGTTTAAATTATTAAAGAAAACATAAGAGTTATTGTCGCATAGATAGTCCGAGGCATTCATACCTTTGTCTATAGCGCGCTCCACCGTTTCTCCATCACAAATCGCACCTGCCGCATCTGTAGGGCCATCGCTACCGTCAGTGCCGCCACTCAAGATCACTACCGATTCCAGACCTGCAATGTCTATAGATGACGCAAGGCAAAATTCCTGATTTCTCCCACCCTTTCCCTTTCCATGAATCGCTACGGTAGTTTCTCCTCCTGAAACCACACAAGCAGGAGCTGGAACAGGGTTTCCTGATTGTAAAATCTCTTTTGCGATAGCAGCATGTACCCTTGCCACATCTTTCGTTTCTCCTTCGATAAAAGAAGAAAGAACCATTGTATGGTAACCAATTTCTCTGGCTTTTTCAGCTCCGGCCATCACCGCCTGCATATTACTGCCTACGATAACATTTTGTGTTTTAGAAAAAATACTTTCTCCCGCTTTTGGAGTTTCCGGTATGTTTCCCTTTATTCCTTTTTCGAAGTGATTCCTAACGGTATCCGGAATTTTATTCCAAATTTTGTAACGCTTCAATATCTTCTGTACATCATTAAACGTTGATCTGTCCGGAACAGTGGGTCCTGATGCAATAACATCCAGATAGCTGCCTATAACGTCTGAAAGAATAAGTGTGATTAATGTTGCGGGATAGGCAAAACGGGCAAGTTGTCCTCCCTTGAACCTTGACATGTGTTTACGCACAGCATTTATTTCGTTTATGCCGGCACCGCAGGCTAACAGTTCCTTCGTAACCTCTTGCTTTTCACCTAAAGAGATGCCTTGTACAGGCAGAGGAAGAAGCGCGGAACCACCACCGGAAATAAGACAGATAAGCAAATCTCTTTCTCCTGCAATTTTTGCGAGCCTGACGATCTCCTCCGCACCATCACTGCCCGCATCATCAGGTACGGGATGGGCGGCCTCATGTATCTTGATTTTTTCTAATTTAGCCGTATAACCATATTTAACGTTAACAAAACCTTCTGTGATGCGGTCATCAAGTATTTCTTCTATTGCGGCGGCCATAGAGGCTCCGGCCTTGCCACCGCCGACAACATATATTTTATCAAATTGATCAAGGTCATATTTTCTCTTATCTACAATTAAGGTATTGTTCTTTCGCTTAACATAACTTTCTACTGATACTTTGGGATCTACAGCTTTCAAACCTGTTTTGAAAATAGTACTGGCATCCTGCCTGAGTTTTAATATCGTCATGGTATACTTCTTATTTTTTGGTTTGTTACTGCCGGCTTTATGCCTTCACCGGATTCTCAGCCATCAATAGATCTTTCAAGGGGGGGATCAGGTGATCTTCCTCTAATTGAAGCAGCTGATCATCAAAACTGACCCTGCCGTCCGGGTGCCGGATTATCCTTCTCCTGCTGGTGTGACTCTTATCGTAACGCTGCAGGAAATCATGAGGTTTGATTTCTCCGTATAACAGACGAAAAAGATCTAACGAAGAGAGAATAGTGTCCCGCATTCGATTCACATTCATATCCTGTTGTGACTGATGGATATGGGGGGTTGAATTAATATTAATAATCTTGTAATTTTGAAACTGCCTATCAAGGAGCACTTGTACCAGAAGTGAGATCTCTATTGCATATCCCCGGCCAATTAACATGTGCTGCCAGTTATAGAGAGACATCCCCTGATCTCCATGGAGCATATACGTAAACTCGCTGAGCCAGAGATGAAGGGCTTCTTCCGAATAGCGGAGAAAAAGAGTGGTCAGCAAACTTGTCACCCTGCCCCCTAATCTTACTTTCCTCTTTAATAACTCTCTGATCATTTTACAACTTCTTTGTGTTCTTTTTTCAAACACAGAAAGAACGGAGGAAAAATTATCCGGCGTCATGATCGCTTCAGCTGGCACTTTCTCTAATTGCCTGATAGCAGTTTTCATCTGACTTAATTCCTTAATCATTCTTTCGACTGTGCTCTTTTTTTCTTCACGTTCAAAACGTTCTCCGAGCTCCCTTATCTCTCTCTTGAGAAGCTCAATCAGAAAATCTCTATAGCTCATTACAGGTTTTTCTCCATAAACAATCTCGCGTGTAACCTGACGTGAAAACTGCAGGCGGGAGCTTCCATTTTTTACAAACCCCACTTTTTGGCAATTCTCAATCAGTTGCTGAAAACTTTTTTCTTTTGCTATCTGGGGTGAAACAAAACTGAAAACCCATGATATTATCATCATAAGATATGTCAGTGAATCCTGCATGACGTAATCGTCATCCACAAAAACTACGAACGTTTTTCTCGCGCTCCATTTATGTTTTTTTACCTCGCGCTGAATCATCTTAAGTGATTTAACGCAGTTTGCCGCCTTTCCTGGCTCATTGTCAGCAACGATAATATTCCCCTCTTTGTCCTCCAGTTGTATCTGATCATTTAAAAAAACACTTACACCTTTCTCTCTTAATTTCTTGCAAAGTGATGTTTCCCGGTTGCCCTGAAAGCCGAGGAAGAATTTGAGATCCCACTTCTCCCGATATGGTTCAAGTGAATCAAATACATTTAGGCCGGTATACAGGGCGGCATTCCCGCGTCCATGATAACTCAGCATTCCGAAATAGATTTTCAAATCCTCCTGCTGAATAGTGTCTGTAACCAGTTGAATGATGTCGGGCTCTATTACAAAGGGTTTCTTTGCCGCCCTTGTCGTCAGGAAGTCTTGTGGCTGGAGATAGGTTACACGATCACCCCTATCCACCCATTCTTTTTTCTTCCTTTCACTCATCTTCTGCAATGATATGTTGTCAGGTATAAGAATGCCAAACCTTCCTTCTAACATTTTTTTTAATTTTTCTTTTTCTGCCTTTTTCATAACAATCTTTTATCAGTGGTAATCGAATCTTTATAATTTTAAAGCTGTTGAAATTTTACAGCTTTTAACTTAAAATGTACAGTAACTATTCACCGTAACCGACGCAAAGTTGATATTTGTAAGATTGTCGATGAGACTATTGCGACGTAAACTCGAAATTTTTCAATACTCGTTTTTGATAAAGGCATATGAATGACTACTAAAAAAGCTTCACTAATAATTGGAAAAAGTAGGAAAAACATAGAGTTTCCTGTTTATAAAGGTTCTGAAGGCCCTGAGGTAATCGACATAACGTCATTGTACCGGGAATCCGGGTTTTTTACCTATGATCCCGGTTTCATGTCAACTGCTTCCTGTGAATCAAGTATAACATATGTTGACGGTGAAAGAGGAATTCTGAGATATAGAGGCTATGATATTGCAGAACTTGCCCGGAAAAGCAACTTTATGGAGGTTAGCTACTTATTATTACATGGAGAATTGCCGGATAAAAAAGAGTCAGCCCTTTTTGTTTCAGAAATAAAGAATCGTTCTCTTGTTCATGAACAGCTACAGTTTTTATACAGGGGTTTTCCACGGTTTTCACATCCAATGGCAATAATGTGTGGGGCATTTGCTTCTCTTTCAGCATTTTATCATGACTCATTGAATATTAATGATGAAGAACAGAGAAGGATTGCTGCGCTAAGAATGATTGCAAAGACGCCGACACTTGCAGCAATGGCCTATAAATACTCGCTTGGCAAGCCATTTATTTACCCAAGAAACGATCTGGATTATACCGCCAACTTTTTACATATGTTGTTTGCGATACCTTCTGAAGAGTATAAGGTTAATAAGGTTCTTGCAAAGGCAATGGATGCGATTTTTATTTTACACGCTGATCATGAACAAAATGCTTCTACCTCAACGGTAAGGCTTGCGGGGTCCTCCGGGGCAAACCCGTTTGCATGTATCAGTGCGGGCATTGCTTCACTTTGGGGGCCTGCTCATGGTGGCGCGAATGAAGCAGTAATCCATATGCTGGAGGAGATTGGTGATATTAAAAATATTCCTAAATTTATTAAAAGGGCTAAAGACAAGGATGATCCTTTCCTGCTTATGGGGTTTGGTCACAGGGTATATAAAAATTATGATCCAAGGGCATCTGTGCTGAAGGATACCTGTCATGAGGTTCTTGCCGAGCTTGGCATGCGGAATAATGCATTACTCAAAATTGCTATGAAATTAGAAGATATAGCATTGACAGATAATTACTTTATAAAACGCAAACTGTATCCGAATGTGGATTTTTATTCGGGTATAATTTACAAGGCAATGGGTATACCTTCAAATCTGTATACGGTTCTTTTTGCAATTGCAAGAACCGCTGGATGGGTTGCTCAATGGAAAGAAATGATTGAGGATCCAACGCAGAAAATTGGCCGTCCACGTCAACTGTATACAGGTCATAAACCAAGAAACTATATTTCTATTGCAAAGAGGAAGTAGGCTGTTTCGTATCAATCAATTTTTGAATCAAAAGAAATGCCTCTTCCGCTGTATCTACCAAACTATAAATCTCCATATCTTCTTTGTTTATAGCATTATTTTTTTTAAAAACCTGATTGTTTATCCAGTCTAACAGTGGTGTCCAATATTCCTTGTTTACCAAAATGATTGGGATCGGTTTACTCTTTTTTGTCTGAATAAGTGTTAACAATTCAAAAAGCTCATCGAGCGTTCCAAAGCCACCCGGGAAAAAAACATATACTTCCGACGCAAATGATAACATCAGCTTACGGATAAAAAAATAATTAAACCCAATGGTTTCCCGGACATAAGGATTTACCTGTTGTTCGGCAGGCAATTGTATATTAATTCCAACAGACTTTCCTCCCGCTTTATGTGCGCCTCTATTGGCAGCCTCCATAATGCCGGGCCCTCCTCCCGTAATAACTGCAAAACCCAATTTTGCCAGTTTGTATCCAAGTTTCTGTGCTTCTTTGTAAATTTCATCTTTGAATCCACGACGGGCGCTGCCAAAAATACTTACCGCTAAATCATAATTACTCAAAAATTCATAACCGCTGACAAATTCTCCCATAATCTTAAAAACCCGCCAGGATGATACATTTTCATCTTTGTCTTCAATTACCGTTGTGATTCTCTGGCCAGGTGTAATTGAGATTTTATTTGTGTCTTTTTTAGTCTTCTTTTGTTTATTTACCGTCATAGAATTTATTTCCTTAGTACAGATAAAAAAATTAATCAATATAATTATATCGTTATATCTTCAAGATACAATGGCGCGTAGGCATCAATATTCAGCCGTTTTTTAATCGTTTCGGCAAACCCCACCGCTGTATCTTCCTCACCATGCATAACAAAAATACGTTCAGGTTTCTTTTTAAAATTACTGAGCCAATCGATGAGCCCTTCCTGATCCGCGTGGGCGGAAAAACCGCCTATGGTGTATATCTTAGCCTTTACCGCGATCTCTTCCCCTAAAATCTTTACTACTTCTGCGCCCTCTATTATCCTTCTTCCCAGAGTGCCTTGAGCCTGGTATCCTACGAATATGACACTGCACTCCGAACGCCATAAATTGTGCTTTAGATGATGACGGATTCTTCCCGCGTTACACATTCCACTCGCGGAGATAATAATTGCTCCGGATTTTGTTTTGTTTATTTTCATGGAATCTTCCACTTTCTCCGTGAACGTTAAGGAGAGTCCGCTTCCGGAAAGCTTTCCTTTCTTCACAAGTTCCAGGGTTTCTTCATCGAAGCATTCCGGATGATTTAAGGTTATGTTGGTAGCTTGAATTGCCATAGGGCTGTCAACAAAAACGTGAAGATTCTTGAGTTTTCTCTCTTTCGACAGTTGTTTCAATATATAGAGAATGTTCTGTGTTCGTCCAACAGCAAAGGCAGGTATGATCACATTTCCCCCCCTTTCTAATGCTTCGGATACCGCTTTTCTGAACTCT
Source organism: Candidatus Brocadiaceae bacterium S225 (assembly GCA_007859995.1). Lineage (GTDB taxonomy): Bacteria > Planctomycetota > Brocadiia > Brocadiales > Scalinduaceae > Scalindua > Scalindua brodae. The sequence continues at coordinate 120,799 of SMSL01000007.1, read as the reverse complement.
TCTACTGTTTCATCAATATCTTTGTGCCTTCTGTTCCCATACGTAGATTCCGTAAATACATAGTCTGCCTCCTCTATAGGTGTAGGGTCTTTGACAATCGGCAGATCCTTTTGTCCGATGTCTCCGGAGAAAACGAGTTTCTTCTCTTTTGCATTTTCCTTTACCCATAGCTCCAGGCTCGCGGATCCCAGGATGTGACCAGCGTCCTGAAATCTCACCTTAACGCCATTCTCCAGATCCACTATTTCATTGTAATTAGCCCCTTGAAAAAATTGAAAGCTGTAGGCAGCATCTTCTGTTGTATATAGTGGTTGCAGGGGAGGTTTCCCTGCCCTCATACGTTTTTTGTTTTGCCATTCCGCCTCACGCTCATGTATGTGTGCTGAATCGAGGAGCATGACATTGCACAGTTCAGCAGTTGCTTTTGTCGCGAGTATTTTACCCTGAAAACCTTCCTTTACCAACTTTGGAATTAGTCCTGTATGATCCAGGTGGGCATGCGTCAACAAGAGATAGTCTACTTCAGATGGTTTGAACGGGAAAGGCTCCGCGTTCTTCTGCTCATTCTCCCTGGTTCCCTGGAACAGCCCACAATCAATAAGGAGATGTGCTTTTTCCGTCTGGATATGGAAACATGAACCGGTAACAATTCTTGTAGCACCAATAAAAGTTATTTTCATATTAAATCCCTTAATTCAATGACATTGCCGACAGGCAGGTGAGTAGTGAAAAAGTAAGAGAGTAAAATCGAAATTTCTAGATATTTAGCATAATTTTGTGTTTTTGTGCGATGTTAATACATAATTACTTTAATTTATGCGGATACTGTATGAAATTGCACCCAGCAAATCGCCAACCTTTTTGTCAGGATGACAGTATATGCATCCCTTCATAACCGCGCGTACACTGGTAGCTGCCCTCAGACTGTCCTTGCCATCGACTTTCTCAACCTTTTCAAAATATGATTCGCCGGAGATCATTGCCTTTATTGCGTCTCTTTCAAATTTATCTCTGGGATTATTGTCAGGGTTAAAAGGGGTTCCCGTCGCATCCAATAACCTCGCCTTGTTCCAGCCTTTCCTGCTCATTGATTCGAAAACCCTTTTGGTTAAAGTGGCCGCAGGCAGCACAGACGGATCATCAACATATTCAGCAGTGATAAGGACAATGAATGTTTTATACACATCATCCAACATCCGTACCTTTTCTCTCGCGCGGGTTAATTTATCACCCATGAACGACCCGTAAGAATCGTCAAGCCCGCGCGTCGATTGTCTCTGTTGTTCAGGGAAATCATAGTCCGAGCGTTCATCCGCTGTTGCAGTCAGATTCGGGAAAAAAAGAACTATTATTATTGATGCAAACAATTTTTTAATTTTTTCTGACATCGTTTCCTCCTCTTTATATGGCATATTCAGAAACGGCTTATTGGCTTTGCTCACCCAATTTCCTTGCCATCATAAAATCCAAGGTGAGCTAAGTCAATAGGCCGTTTAGCTATTATTTTGAAATAAAACCCGGTTTAGTCATTGATATAGGCGAAAGTAATTCATCAAGCTTCTCTTCAGACATTAATTTTTTTCCCAGAATGATTTCCTTTATAGATTTACCCGTCAATAACGACTCCTTTGCTACCTCTGCCGCCGTTGAGTATCCTATATACGGATTCAAAGCGGTTACTATTGCCATACTACCGGTGGCATATTGATAACATCTGTCTTCATTTACCGTTATACCTTTTGCGCATTTATTGGTGAACACCTTCAACGCATTTGTTAGGATTGAAACGGAGTCCAGCAATTTATACTGCATTACAGGCATCATAACATTCAATTCACATTGTCCTGCCTGGGATGCCATAGTAATAGTAAGGTCATTTCCTATTATAGAAAAACAGACCATGTTCAGCATCTCTGCCATTACCGGATTAATCTTACCAGGCATGATTGAAGAACCCGGCTGTACTGCAGGCAATGTTATCTCCGCAAGGCCGGTCTTTGGTCCTGAACTTAAAAGACGCAGGTCATTTGCAATTCTGATCAGCTCTATTGCCAATACTTTCACAGCACCCGAAGCTTCTGTAATAGGGGCATTGCTTTGCATTGCCTCGAAATAATTGGTTGCAGCCCTTACATCCAAACCGGTGATTTCCTTCAATTCGCAAATGATCTTTTGCGCATAGTCAGGGTGAGTATTAAGCCCTGTTCCTACAGCTGTGCCGCCGATACCCAACTCCTTTAACGCGTCACTTGCCCTTCTTATTTTTTCCAGAGCTTTTGAAACAGACGATGCATAACCGGAAAACTCCTGGCCAAGCTTTATCGGCGCCGCATCCTGAAGATGCGTTCTTCCCGATTTTATGATGTTATCAAACTCTTCAACCTTTTCATTGAGCACGTCCACCAGTTCATCTACTACAGGAAATAACTCCGTTAACAAAAGTAACCCTGCAATCCTCATCGCAGTGGGAAATACATCGTTTGTCGATTGTCCAAAGTTTACATGGTCATTTGGATGGATGGCGGAATGGTCTCCTTTCTCTCCACCTGACGATTCAATTGCGATGTTGGCTATTACCTCATTCACATTCATATTATATGATGTGCCGGCGCCCGCCTGGTAAACATCAACAACAAATTGATCCTGAAACTCTCCTGCTATTATCCTGTCAGTGGCATTGATAATCGCTTTGCTCTTTTCATCATCCAGGCACCCGAGCTCACTGTTTACCTTCGCGGCAGCTCGTTTGACATAAACCATGGACTTTGTAAAAATCGGATGAGGCCTGATACCGCTGATAGGAAAGTTTTCCCGTGCCCTGACTGTCTGAGCGCCATAATATGCTCCTATTGGCACGCTTACTTCACCTAATGAATCTTTTTCAATACGGTATTGTTTTTTTTCACTATTCATTGAAACCTATCCCATTTTTTAACTAACCTCTCTTTCGAGAGGATTCCAGGATTGGAGTCCTCTTGAAAGAGAGGTCTGCCTGGCGGCATACCTCTCATAACTCTCCCTGCGTGACTATTCAGTCTTTACCTGGGCAGTACCTTCCCAAAGACCGTGCATATTGCAGCGGCTTACTGCCCTCAGTGTAGAATTGAGTCCACTATGGCTTAGTTTCAAAGGAATTGTTATCTCAGGCCTTGTCATTACCGGCGCAAAATCAAATCTACCCAGATATACACTCCCTATATAAAATTCAATCCATTGTATAAAATGTTCATTTTCATTCGGATGCTCTATCTCCCCAACGGTAATCTTTACATCGCAAAACTCACCCACCTTTAAGACTGATGGCACGGTAATAACCGGTACATGCTTTTTCGCCAACGGGGAATCCGGCTCTACATCTTCTGACTTGTTAACTTTACAAAATAGTGCTTTTTCATTTGACATTTTAACTCTCCAAAAAGATTCACATTTTAATAATATTTAAATACAACTTACAACATTCGCCTCTGCAATTTGATATTCTTGCAGAGCGAGATTCCAAAAGCTGATATATTTTTTTACTCTTCCAAAACAATGTTATATGCGATTCCGCCCAGTAAATCTTCAACTCTGCTGGATGGATGGCAACTTATGCACCCCCTCATAACTGCATGTACACTGGTAACCGCGCTCAGATGGTCTTTATCATCTATTTTTTCTATCTTTTCAAACTGTTTCCATGATCTTTCATTTTAACAAAATAGTCTATAAGGTACCCAGCGATCTGTTCAATTGTACCAATGATAGTTACAAATTTTTATTTTTAATAACCATCATTTTTGTTCGTGTCATCTCTTCCATAGAATAGGGAATGCCTCCCATACCAATGCCTGATTCGTCTCGACCACCAAATGGCATCCAATCAACTCTAAATGCAGTATGGTCGTTGACCATGACTGCCGTAGCATTTAGCTTTTTAACTATCTCCAAACCCGCGTCTAAATTATTAGTAAAAACGGAGGCTTGAAAGGCGTAAGGCAAAGCATTTGCCTGTTTGATTGCCGCGTTTCTGTCTGTATAACTATAGAGGCAAACCACCGGTCCAAATACTTCCCGGGTTGAAATTTTCGTATCTTCCGGTGGATTTAAAAGAACGGTCGGAGCATAATAGAAATCCGATAATCGCTGGCCTCCACATAGTAAAACTGCTCCTTTTTCAACAGCTTCATTGACCCATTCTTCAACCCGGTCAACTTCTCCGGGCACAATGAGAGGGCCAACTTCTGTTTTTTCATCCAGGGGATCACCTAGTATAAGTTCTTTCGCCATAGCTGCTAACCTTTGAGCCACATCGTCACAAATTTTCTCATGAACAAAGACACGTTGTACAGAAACACACACCTGACCTGCATGGTAGAATCCACCCTTAAGCAGAGCCGGTAACATCTCGTCCATATCTGCATCGGGTTCCACGATGACGGGAGCAACACCACCATGCTCCAGAGCACAACGTGTACCTGGTGATAGCTTTGAGCGTAAATGCCAGCCAACTTTGGCAGAGCCAATAAAAGAGAAGTAATTAATTCGTGCATCCATGACTAACTTTTGATTAAGCTCCACATCTCCAATAAAAGCGGTACACCAGCCTTCAGGCAGACCAGCCTCTTTTAAGATATCCATGAAAGCGAAACAGGAGAGAGGGGTGGCTTTAGCAGGTTTAACAATAACAGGCGAACCCACGGCAATTGCCGGAATAGTCTGGTGGATAATTAAATTCAGAGGATGATTAAAAGCACTCACCGAAGCAACTACACCAATCGGCTCTCTCATAGTAAAAGCCAGGCGTTGAGAAGAGGAGCGTGTGTGTCCCATAGTGATTTGCTCGCCTTTTATATGAGCAATATATTCTATCGCCAGCTTCACTCCGTTAACCGCTCTTAAGACTTCTACTTTAGAGTCTTGATATGGCTTACCGCCTTCTTGAGCAGCAATTTTCGTCAACCTATCAATCTGACCAGTCATAATCTGAACAACTCTTTCCAGGATTTCTACCCGTTCATAAGCAGGCAACCAGTATTCAGGATTAAGAAATAACCGGCTGGCTGTACTTATAATACGTTCCAGGGTTTGAGCATTCATCAGAGGTACTTCCTGAATTAAGCTCTGGTCGTGAGGTCTATTTACCTTGATAGCTGTCAATTTATGAATCCTTTTCGTTCCTGATTATAAAATACAGGTTTTTTCTTTGAGCAATACGTTCAATATACTGTGGTTTAAAGAGTAGTCAACGGCTAAATCAATTATGTGAACACCGTGTGTATTCAGCGATTTCTCCAGTACATCTTCAAAGCTTTGCACACTGTCAGGGCGATAGCCGGTAGCGCCATAACTTTCAGCATACTTAACAAAATCAGGGTTACTATAATCTAAGCCAAAATTATCGAAACCCATACCTTCCTGTTTCCATTTGATCATACCATAACCACCATCATCCAGAATAATTATCGTGAGGTCCAGACCCAGCCTGACAGCAGTTTCCAGTTCTTGGGAGTTCATCAAAAAACCGCCATCTCCACAGACAGCAATCACCTTTTTGTCAGGTTTTATCATTTTAGCGGCTATGGCGGATGCCAGTCCCGCTCCCATTGTTGCCAAAGCATTGTCTAAAAGAAGAGTATTTGGGTGATAACAGCGATAGTTTCTGGCAAACCAGATTTTATACACACCATTATCTAAGGTGACAATACCGTCTTCAGGAAGCTGTTTTCTGACGATGTACACAACTCTTTGAGGGAGTATTGGAAAGCGATTATCCTCAAAATATTTTGATAAGTGCTCCTTCACATTCTCTTGAATACGCTTAAAATAAGAAAAATCCCAGTTGGCGTTCTTTTCCTTAAGATGACGAGCAAGATGCTCTACGGAGGTGGCAATGTCCCCAACGACAATAAGTTGAGGAAAATAAACATCGTCTACATTGGCCGGAAAAAAGTTAACATGAATGACTTTCTGGCGATCAGTCATAAAAAAGGGCGGTTTTTCTATCACATCATGACCAATATTGATAATCAAATCGGCCCGGCTGATTGCGCAGTGTAAAAAATCATTATCTGATAATGCTGCTGTTCCCAGGCATTGAGGATGCCTTGCATCAACAACCCCTTTACCCATTTGCGTAGTAAAATAGGGAATTTGAGTTGTTTCAATCAATTTCCGAAGGGCCTTGCTCGTTCGCTTTCGATTCGCTCCCGCACCTATCAGGATCAAAGGCATCTTTGCCTCTTCGATCATCCGGACGGCTTTTGAAATATCGAGGTCATCCGCGTCAGGTCTCCGGTAGCCGACCACCTCAAATAAACGATCCACACACTCTTCAGCAGCAATATCTTCCGGCAGTTCCAGGTGCACCGCTCCCGGGCGCTCTTCCTGGGCTATCCTACAGGCTTCTCTCGTCATAGACGGAATACTATTACCATTAACAATTTGCCGACTGTACTTGGTAATAGGGCGCATCATGTCGACAGTATCAATAATCTGGAATCGGCCTTGTTTGCTTTTCATTATGGGCTTTTGGCCTGTGATCATGAGCATGGGCATAGCACCCAAGTTAGCATAAGCAGCCGGGGTCACTAAATTGGTAGCGCCGGGCCCTAATGTGGCAAGACAAACTCCCGGTTTACCTGTTAAGCGGCCAACGGTAGCTGCCATAAAACCAGCGCCCTGCTCATGACGGGTTAAAATCAACTTTATTTTAGAGTCTTTGAGGGAGTTTAAAAAATCTAAATTTTCTTCGCCAGGTATTCCAAATACATATTCGACACCTTCATTTTCAAGAGCTTTAACAAATAAATCAGAAGCTTTCACCAATTACATCCTTCCATTACTGACATCACAATTAAGATTATTCAGTTTAATAACAAATCGAACAATTAATTTTTTTTCTTTACCCGTAGGCACAATTCATTGATTGCCCAGGATTGACTTAACGTTCGCAATATTGGTACCTTTAATAAATTATTCGAAGATTAAAATCGCCAATGAGTCATAAGCAGCGCATTGATAATGGTTTATAAAGTAAGACTTTGTCTAGGCTAAGAGCATCGAACAGGTCCAATCCAAAAAATATGCATATTTTTCGCAGTAAGCATGGGCGTCCCATCGGCATTCGCATATTTTTCGCTTATTTGCACTGCGATATATTTAAGATATTTTATTTGATATCTTTCTTTTGTGTTACAAGAACAAATCATATCAATATTTATACGCTACAATAAGATTATATTTACGAGAAAAAACTATTGGTACAGGCATTGCGCATGTTATACAATAATACGCAATTTAGAAAATGCTTTTCAGGTAATTAATATATCTTACCAATAATTTCATTTAATCAAGTACTATGAAAGGAAAAATATTATGTCAAACAGAAGAACGTTCTTAAAATCATCATTAGCGGTAGCTGCAGGTTTTGCCGTAGGCCACATATCTCCAGTATCTGCCAACTCGGCTTGTTCTTATCCTAAAGGTATCATTTACACAAAGCAAAACCCGGGCAAATGGTCCGGGAAAATTAAGGGACATATGCCAAATGTAACAGTAGAGGGGAATAAGGTAACGGTCACCACTACTCATGGTATGAGCGAAGAGCACTATATTGTGAGGCATACCATAGTTTCCAAATGTGGCAAGGTTCTGGGAGAAAAAACTTTTCACCCATCTGATGTACAGGCAAAATCGATATTTGAACTGAAAGATACCAGTACTAAATATGCATGGGACACCATAACGCTCTATGCAACCAGCTTCTGCAACAAACATGATCTCTGGGTTACTGAATTCGAAGTATAGCAATCTCACAAGAGTTCCATCAAAAGGTTGACTAGGGTGCTCTTATAAGGTAAACTACCCACGATTAGGTATTTTTATTTTACTAAACAAATTTTTTGAAGGTTTTAATAGATGGCAGAGCACGTAATCATTGGTAACGGAGTTGCCGGTATAAAGGCTGCGGAAACAATCAGAAAACATGACCCCGATGGCAAAATAACAATGATAGGCGACGAAGCCTACGCGTTCTATTACAGGCCTCAGCTTCCGGAATTTGTTGCCGGGAAGATTGAAGAAGACAGGCTGTGGGGAAAAAAGAAGGATTTTTATGAAAAAAACAATATTACTTCACACCTTGGCAAAACGGTAACCGGTATCAAACCTGACACTAATGAGGTTATTTTAAAAGACAATACTGCTATAAATTACGACTCATTGCTAATCGCAACAGGAGGTTCTATTAAAAGGAGAAACTATCCGGGAAGTGATTTAAATGGAGGAATAGTTCAATTAAAAACAATTGATGATGCCAAAAACATAAAGGAAAAGGTTAAATCTGCAAAAAGCGCTGTTGTAGTCGGTGAAGATTTTTTGACATTATCGCTAACAGAAGCGTTGCATAGTAGCGGACTTAAGGTAACTTACTTGTTGCGTGGGGATAGGCTATGGCCTGAAATCATGGATAAAGATGCTTCCGACATTCTTCTGCTCAGATTGAAGGGAAAAGGCATTACGATAAAACAAGAAACTGATATAAAAGAAGTTTATGTAAAAAACAAGTTGATTCATGGGATAATCACGACAGATGATGAGCTTATTGACTGCCAGATTCTTGGCATTGTTGACAAATTACAACCCAGTATTGGCTTCTTAAATGAGAGTGGTGTTAATACTGACAACGGTGTTTTGGTAAACAACAAGATGCTTACTAATTTTGACAATATTTATGCTGCCGGTGATGTAGCTCAACTGCCGGCCGATTTGGACTCAGATATTCCGGAAATTAATGTCCGATGGCTGAAGGCATGGAAACAGGGGCAGGTCGCAGGTTCAAATATGGCAGGTAATGACGCGGAATATGATGATATTGCGAGCATCAGTGCAACGCAAATATGTGGAATTGATATAGTATCAATCGGGGTCTCAAATCCGTTAAATGGAGACTATAAGATAATGAGAGGCGATTATCCTCACCCTGAGATTGATGTTTATAAAAAACTTGTCTTGAAAAATGACAGGGTGGTTGGCGCACTTTTTATTGGCAATGTGCAGGAGGCCAGAGAAGTCACAAAGGTTATAAAAAACAGAACGAATTATTCAGAAATTGATAAAAAGCTTTTAAAGCAGATGTTTGATTTAAATTCTCGATTCGGCACTTTTCATGGTTTTTTATGTCCTGTGTGCAAGCTTGAACTCCCAATACCACCCGATGCGAAGGTTGGAGATAAAATTACGTGTCCAGCCTGTGGTATTGAACTTAACGTAACAGAGAAAATGTTAAAATAGTTGTTTTTGTTTGTTTAACGGTAAACTTAAAATGCAGGTAAAAGCTTCCTGTAGAATAAGATGTTGTTGTAAATAAAAAAGTACAAATCTGAAAATTTTAATAGTACAATGGGATGATATGGGACAAAAAGGACAAATATATTTTTGTGAGATTTGCAGGCAAAAAGTTGAGGTGACGGTAGGCGCCTTTGGAGTACTTGTCTGCTGTGGACAAGAAATGAAGCTTGTTGAGGGTATGATGAAAACCTGGACATCCGTTCATCCCAAGCCAGTAGTTGGGGGTATAACGTACGTCTGCAAGAAATGTGGTCAGCAGATAGCCGTGATAGAAGAAACTACCGGGATATTGGAATGCTGTGGCCAGAGAATGGAACGCAAGAAAGCAAGCAGTGGTTAAACCCTCATAGACAACACGCAGACGTATTCTGCTTTCTTATTCAAAGCACATAAGTTAGGTCGCTACCACGACAAAGGACTATCCTTTGACTCCGCCCAGATGACGTCACACTGAACGGAGTCGAGGTGTTATCAACATTGAACTTCCTATGCATTAAAGAGGTTTTATTATGAACAGTTGGAAATGCGATAGCTGCGGCGCACAATACGACGCAAACGAACCGCCGGAAATATGCCCCTCATGCGGCAAATCATGTGAATTCAGAGAAATCACCAATTACGTTCCCAAGATGGAGAGAACGGGAAGAGATTGTAAATGCGGGGTATGTGGAACAGAAATTAGAATTACTGCTGATTGTGGTGGTATTCTCAAGTGTTGCGACCAACCTATGGCGTTAGAATAAATAAGATATGCAAAACGAAAATATTGAGTCAGTTTTGAAAAAAGCTGCCGCAAAGGAGAATGGCACATATCTGCTCTACAAAAATGCGGCAGACAAGATGACAGATTTACAAACAAAGAGTGTCTTAAACAAGTTTGCGGAAGAAGAACTGAAACACAAACAGATAATTGAAAGCTTCAATGTAGATATGTTGGAAAAACTAAAAGTAGAAACAGTCGAAACATCTCGACAGGGAATAACAGAATTCCTTACTGATGCTGATGAAGGGCTTGGTGATCACCCGGATTTTAAAGATGTTCTTGTTTATGCGGCAAAGAGAGAGAAAAAGGCCTATGAGTTTTATAGCAACATGTCTAAATATGTGGAAGATTCGGATTTAAAAAAGCTGTTTGTCTGGTTGGCGCAAGAAGAGGCAAAACATAAAGAGGACATTGAGGCCCTATTCTGGGATGTAATGTATCGTGAATAACCTTATAATAAGGAGGATTAAAAATGGTTGATAAGCAGTTAACAGAAATAATGGATATGGCAATTCAGTTTGAAACTGATGCAAATGAATTTTATTTAGCAGCCGCAGGTATCGCAAAAGATCCTTCAGCGAAAACATTACTCAAGGAATTGGCGGTCATTGAGTTAAAGCACAAAGAAAAATTGGAAGAATTCAATTTAGATGATATCGCGCATGAACATCATACCGTTCAGGAAACACACGATCTCCATGTAAGTGATTATTTAATGGATAAAGAGATTACTCCGGCTTCGACATCTCAAGATATAATGGTACATGCAATGAAGAGGGAACAAAAGGCTTATGAGTTTTATACCAGGATGCTAAAAGTTGTCACCAGTGGAGAGGTCAGGATTCTCTTTGAGGAATTGGCAGCAGAAGAATTAGAGCACAAAGCAAGACTTGAAAGAGAATATGACGATGTTGTATATAAAGAAAATTGATGTTGGCCAGGGAGCGAAATAATGTCTTCACATAAAGCCGAATTATACTATTGTGAGTTATGTGGAACAGAGGTTGTAGTAAAAAAAGGTGGAGATGGAACTCTGCACTGTTGCAACCAGAAGATGAGCTGCAGGGTGGATTAAGATCTTTAGACCGAATCCACCGAAAATGCCCATCTGATTAATGCTGTGAGAATGAAGTCGCCTTCGCTTCTCAGGCACAATGTCGCTCCGCAATGCTTACAATCCATAAAAATCCGCAATATTTTCGTACTAACAGGCACATAAATTAATAAGCATGCCTCTTTACACTGTTGCCAACGCCCCAACACATTGGTATCTAACCGCTTGTAACTATAAAAAACGTACCAAGTGAAAAAAGTTAATCAATTCTGTATAACAGTTTTTTTGTGTTTGTCGTAACCACATTATTCAGGACATATAAAACGCGATGAATGATTCTGCCGTAATTACTAAAGCTGAAAACAACAGTGCTGTGGACTTGAAAGATACTTGTTATACCTGTACACATTGTGGCAGCGCCATTACCGATGGAGATAAAGCAGTTTTCAGCAATAATGGAAATGCGTTTTGTTGTTGGGGATGTGAGACTGTCTATAAAATCCTGAAAAGAGGAACTTTTTCTCTGATTAACAGCCCATCAACCAGTCTGCCTGAATATGATTTCCTGGATACCGACTCTTTTTTGAAAGACTATTCAGTCAGTATTGATAACAAAACAGGTATGAGATTTTTCATTGAAGGTATTCAATGTACTGCCTGCCTCTGGATAATTGATCAAATCCCTGACTGGATCCCTCAAGTTGAGAATGCTCATTTAAATATGAGCCAGAATACTCTGTTTGTGTCTTTGAAAGAGCCGGGATACTTTGGAAAGGTAGCATCAGTTTTATCTGCCTTAGGTTATAAGGCCTACCCTATTAAAAGCCTTGACGAAGCAAAGCATTTTCAGAAGAAAGAAAATCACCAGCAATTAATGAGATTGGGAGTTGCTGCTGCCTGTTCAGGGAATATCATGTTGTTCTCTTTGTCTCTATACTCAGGACTAAAAGGACAAATGGCCGGTCTATTTGGATATCTGAACCTTGCTTTTTTTCTACCAATACTTTTCTACTGTGCCCAGCCGTTTTATAGAAACCTCTGGCGGTCGCTGAGAGCAGGACGTCCAAGTATAGACTTGCCAGTTGTCGCTGCAGTAATTATAGGTTTTGTTCTGAGCCTGTTAAATTTAGTCCGTGGCAATGCTGATTTCTACTTTGATTCGCTCTCTATCTTAATCTTTCTACTCCTGGCAAGCCGATATTTTTTGAGTAGAACCCAACAGACATTTGTAAATAGCTCTTATATGCAAACATTCATCGACTCGCAAGTCTGTCAACGTTGGAATAGCGGAAGCAATGAGTATGACAAAATTCCTGCAAGACTTTTAAACGTGGATGACAAAGTTCTTATTAAGGATGGTGAACGTGTCCCCGCAGATGGAGTGGTCTTAAACGAATGGGTAAATATAAACCCTTCTATCCTTACAGGAGAAAGTCTTCCTCAAAAGCTCTTCAAGGGTTCTGTCATCTATGCCGGCACTCAGGTTGTTGCAGGTTATGCAAAAATTCTGGTAAAACACACTGCCGGCAACAGTCGAATCGGACAGATACTCAAAAAGGTTGAAGAACAGATCTATAATAAAACCCCATTGATTTCACTAACCGACAAGGCGGCACAATATTTCAGTATATTCATCCTTGTCGCAGGAGCACTCTTTTTTTCATTTTACATTAACGTAGACCCTACTGAAGCTGTTAAACGCACACTCGCCTTAATCATTCTGGCCTGTCCATGCGCATTAGCCTTCGCAACCCCGCTAACACAAAGTTTATCATTAAGAAAAGCCTCTAAGAAAGGCTACTTAATTAAGAGCGCCGAATCACTTGAAAAATTAAACTATGTAAAAAATGTCTTTTTCGATAAAACAGGCACGCTTACTCAGGGTCAATTTGAGTTTTTAAAATGGAAATCTCCTAACCTAGAAGAGTCGGGAAATTTTTCTCCTGACCAGGAAACTCTTAATGCTATATATTCAATCGAGGTTTATTCTCAGCATCCCATAGCCAGAACTTTAGTAAAACATCTTGAAGGGAAATGTGTAAAAAAATTACCTGTCCACTCTTTAACCGAGATTCCCGGAGCCGGAATATCCGGAACGATAGACAATGATTATTACAGAATAGTATCAGCATTGCCTGATGAAAATGACAAAGACAATCCTGACATCATATCAAGCCTCATTTCTATATATAAGAACGAGAGCCTTATCGCATTTGCATGTCTGGGAGACAGACTTCATAGTGACGCAAAACAGACAATTGCCCAATTAAACTCTATGGGCATAAAGAGTCACATACTGTCCGGAGACAAAAGTATGACTGTCTCAAGTGTTGCAAAAAAGCTTCATATGGCAAATGAACAGTTTTCCTCGAATCTTACCCCTGAGGAAAAGAACGAAATAATTAAAAATTTTCCTGAATCCTTAATGGTTGGAGATGGTGCAAACGATTCGCTTGCAATGTCTTCAGATACTGTTAGTATTGCAGTGCAGGGAAGCGTGGAGTCTTGCTTGGTTGCCGCCGATATATATGTTACCTGCAAAGGTGTTTCACCGGTGAAAGACTTGATCCTATTAAGCAAAAACACCTTTGGTGTTATCAAGAGAAATCTGGTTTTTTCATTTGTTTATAATTTTGCCGGTGGACTTGCAGCAATTTCAGGCTATATTTCACCATTAACGGCAGCGATATTGATGCCCGTTAGCTCCTTGGTTGTATTGTCTTCCTCCGCCCTGGGGACAAAATTTCTGAGAAGGTTCAACAAAACAAATTTTTCGCTTAACAATTAAACTAAATTTGATAAAATAACTAATCAGTAATGATTACCGATTAGTTATTCTGCCTATTCAATATATTATATTTCATTTTTATAATAAACTTTTTAATAGACAATATTTTGTGCTACATATAATTATGCGCACAATATCGAAAGTTAGGTAATTCTGATGACAGTTCTTTACGTTATTATTCCTATCGCAATTATTTTAGTTTCAATGTTCGTCTTTTTCTTCTTATGGGCCGTCAAAGAAGAACAATTTGATGACCTTGAAACACCAGCCCATAAGATGTTAATTGATGACTGGAATGAGAAGCCTGGGAAAGTAAAGATTTGAAACCAACTCGAAATTATGGGAAAGGAACAGGAAAATGAGCGCTTCGAATGATACCAATTCCGGACTGATACAGATCAACTATAATGACCAGATAGTCAGAATGTTTACCCTTGCAACCCTATTCTGGGTAACAATAGCTATGTTAGTAGGAATAATCATTGCTTTACAAATGGCAGTCCCGCAACTTAACCTTACAGAATGGTTAACGTTTGGTCGCATAAGACCATTACACACTAATGCGGCAATCTATGCGTTTGCCGGCAACGCTATCTTTACGGGTATTTATCATTCCACACAAAGACTTTTGAAGACGAGAATGTTTTCAGATGGTTTGAGTAAAATTCATTTCTGGGGATGGCAATTTATAATTGTCATGGCCGTAATTACTTTACCCCTCGGATTATCGCAGGGCAAGGAGTTTGCGGAATTGGAATGGCCTATAGATATTGCGGTAGTACTGATCTGGGTAGTCTTTGCCATCAATTTTTTTGGTACGCTCTTAAAACGTAATGAAAAACATCTGTACGTAGCAATCTGGTTCTACATAGCAACAATTGTCACGGTTGCACTCCTCTATATTGTAAATGCTATCAGCACACCGATCAGTTACTTTAAAAGCTACATAGTCTTTGCAGGTATCCAGGATGCCCTTGTTCAATGGTGGTTTGGACACAATGCAGTCGCCTTTTTCCTAACCACTCCTTTCCTGGGTTTGATGTACTATTATTTGCCGAAGGCAGCAAACAGGCCCATATATAGCTATAGACTTTCAGTCGTACATTTCTGGTCTCTCATTTTTCTTTATATATGGGCAGGGCCTCATCACCTTTTAAACACCGCCTTACCTGAATGGCTCCAGACGCTGGGTGTCGTATTCAGCATAATGCTCTGGGCCCCAAGCTGGGGAGGGGCCGTTAATGGAATTCTGACACTACGCGGTGCATGGCATTTATTAAGAACGGATCCTATCATCAAATTTTTGGTTGCAGCTATAACCTTTTACGCAATGGCTACTTTTGAAGGACCGCTTTTATCGGTAAAAGCGGTAAATGGCCTGGGACATTATACCGATTGGATCGTCGGGCATGTACATTTGGGAGCCCTGGGCTGGAATGGTTTTCTCTCTTTTGGGATGATTTATTTTATCGTTCCAAAAATGTGGAAAACTGAATTATACAGCAAGAAACTGGCAAACTTTCATTTCTGGATAGGTATCCTGGGAATTCTCTTTTACTACGTTTCCATGTTAGCAGCCGGACTTACTCAGGGTTTAATGTGGAGAGCAGTAGACGCAAATGGTCACCTTGTTTATCCGGACTTTGTAGAAACCGTAATCCGTATTCTGCCTCTATTTCTCTTCCGCACGTTAGGAGGCGTATTGTTCCTGGGAGGTTTTGTTCTCCTGCTCTATAACGTTTACAAAACGATCAAGCAGGCGCCAAAAGAACTGGCAGAAGAAACCGTTCAAGTTAGAACTTCCTCTTCAGCGCCTGCCCATCCGGAGCAGGGACATAGAAAGTTGGAAGGAATGGCCGCTGCCTTTACCATATTGGCACTTATTGCAATTTTAGTCGGTTCCATAATAGAAATTGTGCCAACTCTCTCCATCAATAAATACGTTAAAACAGAAAATAAAGTTAAGCCGTTTACACCATTAGAACTGGCAGGAAGAGACATATACGTCAAAGAAGGTTGTTTTACCTGTCACTCCCAGATGATTCGAACAATGCATTCCGATGTGTTGAGATATGGAGCAGCATCTACAATCGAAGAGTCCATGTACGACAGGCCATTTCAGTGGGGCTCAAAACGTACCGGACCTGATCTGGCGCGGCTTGGTAAAAAATATCCTGACCTCTGGCATTACATGCATATGGAAGACCCTAGAGCGGTTATAAAAGAATCGATTATGCCGGCTTATCCATGGTTAATTACATCAACAATCGATTTTGACAGTTTGCAGAAGAAGGTATCACTTTTTAAGAAACTTGGAGTTCCTCATTCCGAAGAAGATCTGTCTGATGCAAATAACCGGGCGAAAGAACAGGCAAAAAAAATTGCGGATGTTCTCAAAAAACAGGGAGTAAAAGAAGACGTATCGGACAAGAAAATTACAGCTTTGATTGCATATCTCCAGGCCCTCGGGCAAAAAGGAGGAGAGTAATATGAAACAGCTGGCATTATCCCAGTTTAATGATATATATTTAATCGTAATTGGATTCTTTCTCTTCTTCTCTGTCTTTATAGGGGCTGTTTTCTGGGCATACAGAAAAGGTTCAAAAAAACATTATGACTACTTATCTCAACTACCACTTCGTGAGGAGAACCGGACATGAGTGAGGATAAAACACAGATTTATGATGATAAAATAATAGAGGGTTATGAGTATGATGGTATTACTGAATATGATAATCCCTGCCCTGTATGGTTAATGTATATTTTCTATTTTACCGTCCTCCTGGCTGTTTTCTATACCGGTTATCACTTCGGAAGCAGCAGCAGGGATGGGATACTAGACGACTATGTGATAAAATTAAATGAGGCTCATACACCGGCACAATCATCTAAACAAAAACCTGAAATCAGCGAAAATGAACTTTCAGCGCTTTTACAGGATGCTGATGCTCTGGCAGAGGGAAAGGAAATTTTCGGTGATAAATGTGCACTTTGTCACGGAAATTCCGGGCAAGGTCTGATTGGACCGAATCTTATTGACAATTGCTGGTTGCGTGGTAAAGGGAAGATCAGTGACATCGCGGTTACTATCAGATCAGGGATTCCTGATAAAGGCATGATTGCATGGGAAAACAGAATTCCAGAGCAGCAAATCCTGCATATAGCAGCTTATATAAAGTCAATACAAGGGACCACGGCAGAGAATGCGAAAGAACCTGACGGCGAACTTGTAGAAGAATAAGATGGCGGAAAGTATTCAAAAACTGCCGGAAGACGGCTTTCGCATAAACCAATTCCCAATGGCAGCACATGGGTTCTTTAGAAAATACAGGAACCTTTCTCAATGGGTGTTCATAGCCATATTCATCATTCTCCCTTGGGTTAAAATAAACGGCCTGCCTGCTATTCTTATTAACATACCTGATCGTAGATTTACATTTTTTGGTCTGAGTTTCTGGGGCCACGACGCCCCGCTGCTTTTCTTTGTATTAGCGAGTTTCTCACTGGGGCTGCTGCTTGCTACTTCGGTTTGGGGGCGGGTATGGTGTGGTTGGGCTTGTCCGCAGACCATCACTATCGATGGACTCTTCCGAAGGATTGAAACCCTGGTGGAAGGAAATCATATTGCCAGAAAGAAGCTTTATGAAAAATCTTTTGACAAAGAAAAAATAGTAAAGGGAGCGATCAAATGGTTTCTGTTTTTCGCTATCAGTCTAATCCTGTCACATACCTTTTTTGCTTACTTTACCGGTTCCGGCAAACTGTTATCCATAGCCCTGGGCCCTCCATCAGAAAACCTGACGACCTTTTTAATAGTAAATACGACAACACTGGTAATCCTCTTTAACTTCGGATGGTTTAAAGAGCGGCTGTGCACTGTAATTTGTCCATATGGCAGACTTCAATCCGTTTTAATGGATGAAAATTCACTTGTAGTTGCTTATGATGAAAAGAGGGGTGAACCGCGAAAAAGCTGTAACACTGATTCAGAAGAAACTGGTGATTGTATAAACTGCTTCAAATGCGTTGCTGTCTGCCCCACAGGAATTGATATTCGCCGTGGCATCCAGATGGAATGTATCGCCTGTACTTCCTGCATCGATGCGTGTGACGAGATAATGCGCATAACAAAAAAGCCAAAGGGGCTCATTCGATATGAATCAGAAAACGGATTGAAAGGAGAAAATACGGTCTTCTGGAAGATGAAGACAAATATCTATCTCGGATTGACCCTTCTCTCAGTTATCGGGCTGTTCCTGTTTATATTTAACAGATCTGGGCTGGACATTACGGTATTAAGGGCACATGAAAAACCTTATCAGGTGCTCGAAACGTCGAAAGAAAAGACGTTAATAGCAAACCACTTTACGCTTAACCTTAAAAATCAGAGTTCGCTGAAGATGGAAGTCGATATCATTCGGACAGATACAATTGGAAACACAAAAATAGAAATTATAGCGTCAGCACTTCCGATTACAATCCCACCAGGTGAGGCAAAGAAAAATCATATTTTTATAAAATTCCCAAAGTCAATATTAGATAAGAAAAGCCACCACAAATTCCAATTACAGGTTACGAGAAAATCAAAAGATACAACACGGAAATATATAAAGGAAATCACTCTTGTTGGACCTCTCTAATAACATAATAAATCAGATAAGTAATATGCTTCCCGTTATGGTACCTTTTGCAATCATTGCAGCAAGCATTATCGGCAGCATACACTGTGTCGGAATGTGCGGCGCCCTGGCTATGACAGCAGGTGCGCAAAGCAGAAAGGGCCTTGTCAATTACCATCTTGGACGCCTGCTGGGTTATTTCAGTGTAGGCGCCCTGGCCGGATTCCTGGGATCGGAATTTATCAATTCTGAGATGAAATATATCTCCCTCATCTCGACCGTTTTTTTGAGTGTCAGTTTCCTCGTTATAGGCTTCAGTATAATGAGAAAAGGGCAGTTGCATATTAAACAACCTGTTTTCCTGAAACTGTTTTACCAGAACAGGGTCGGCCGGTTACTGGAGAGTAAAACCTCTCATTCGGTTTCAAGCTTTTTAATAGGCATACTGAGCCCTTTACTACCGTGCGGATGGTTATACGGCTTCATTTTAATAGCAGTCGCAACAAACAACCCCCTCTGGGGGGGCATCTTGCTTACCTCTTTCTGGATAGGCACTCTTCCCGCACTATCAGGTATTTCGTTATTGGTAAAGAAACCAATAAAGCACTTCAACGGTAAAGCATCAATATACATTGGTGCATTCCTGATGTTTATAGGTGTTTCAAGTTTAGTACTAAAACTATCCAGCCTGGCAGCAAAACATTGTTGCCATTAAAACCTAGCTCAAATGAATCAGAAAAGAAATAGTTCATCGCAAAGAGGTTTTAATTCCAGGAACATCTTTTTTCTTAGCGAACTTTGCGGGAGTACTTCTTTTCTCTTGACTTAGACAATATATGGCTTTAACATTCCATTTCACACAAAAAACAGTACTGCACCTGATGATGTGGATGGATCTCCTTACCGGATATAGTTTTTCTCAGAACATTACAAGCAATTGGGAAATAAATATCCCAGATTAGACCAGACTGCTTTATGTTTCAACTGGAAAAATAAAAGTCAGAATTTCCAATTTATCGAGGTTTCATGAAAGGAAGTATTCTCCATTAGCAAAGTGGATATTACGGAAATCATTAAAGCCGTTAAATCCGGACGCGTTAACGTAACTGCCAATGCAAGAGAGGAGGTCAGGGATGATATGTTGCTTTTAGATGATATTTTCTTTTCGGTAAATAATGGGGAAATAATAGAAAATTATCCAAACGATAAACCATATCCAAGCTGTTTAATATATGGTAGGGTAGAAAATGGTAATCCTATTCATAGCGTATGAGCTTATAGCTCCGAAAGCAGAATTGCTATTTTGATTACCGTGTACCGCCCTAACCCAAAGAGTTGGATTAATTGGAAGGAAAGGATGGAATTATGAAATATGTGGAAAAATGCCCCCGTTGCGGTGGGAAGGTAAATAAAAAAATGGTTAAAGAAGTTCTTTATGGAGGAATTAATACCGCTTTTTTGAAAGTTAAAGCTGGTGTTTGCCTCCACTGTGGCGAAAGGCTATATACCCCTGATACAGTAAAAAAATTTGAAGAGATTGAATCTAAACTTCAAGCCCAAAAAACTGACGAATTCCAACCTATTGGTAAATCATTTCAAGTATTATCATAATAAATTTATGTTAGAGCTTAAAAACATACATAAATCATTTGGGGAAAGAGAGATACTTTCAGGTGTAAATCTTAAACTGGAAAAGGGAAATGTATATACGTTGATGGGAGCTAACGGATCGGGTAAAACAACGTTATTTAACATAATAACAAACTTTCTGAAAGCAGACAAAGGGGCAGTATTTTTCAAGAAAAAAAGAATAGACAATTTATCCCCTGTTACTATTAATTCATTGGGTATTACAAGGACATTTCAAAACCTGAGACTTATTGAAGGACTAACCGTAAAAGAGAACATACTACTGGCATTTAAAGGAAATAAAGGCGAAAAAATCTGGAACGCTCTTTTGCCTGGTATATTCTTAAAGGACGATAAGAACTCTTTTGAACAAAAGGCAAATGAAATTATAAGAAAAGTATTTTTAGATGATGTCGCAGAAAGCAATGCAGGTGAAATATCTTACGGGCAACAAAAATTATTAACCTTGGGATGTTGTCTCGCAAATGATGCTGACCTTTTACTTTTAGATGAACCTGTCGCCGGCATTAACCCCATTTACTGGGGAAAAATAATTACTATAATAAATGAGGTAAAGGCAGTAGGAAAAACAATTTTATTAATTGAACACCATGCTGATTTTATTAAAACAATAAGTGACGCCTTATTATTTCTGAATGATGGCACTTTAAATATTTTTGATGATTACAATCAATTAAGGAATAATCCACAAGCGCAAGAAGCATATTTATGACCCTTTTAAAAGTAGAGCATATTAATACAGGATATGGTAAAAAGCAAACCCTCTTTGATGTTTCATTTGAAATGTGCAGAAATGAAACTGTACTTTTAGTTGGCTTTAATGGTAGCGGAAAAAGCACTTTGCTTAAAACAATTTACGGGTTATTGAAGCCGTGGGACAAGGAAGGAAGAATATGGTTTAATGGTGAAAATATAACAACTTGTAAGCCATCTCAACTAATTGTAAAAGGGCTGGTATATATACCACAGCAAAATGAATTATTTGAAGACCTGAAAGTAAAAGAGAACTTGGAATTAAGCAGTATGCAGTCTAATAACAAAAAAGGTTTAAAAAGTAGAATAGATAACGTATTAGACCACATACCAAAGTTAAAAACAGTGCTAAAACAGGAATGTAAAAGACTGAGTGGTGGAGAAAGGAAACTGGTTAGTCTTGCCACGGCCTTAATGAATCAACCGAAACTAATTATGTTAGATGAACCGTTAGCAGGAATAAGCCCTAAAGACTCAACTAATATTGTTTCTCAATTGAAAAGACTAAAAAATGACGGAGTTAGCATGATACTTGTTGAACACAGACTCAAGGATATAAATAGTTTAGCAACGAAAGTGATTAGATTAGAACTTGGCAAATTGTATAAAGAAAACTAAAAAGGTAATAAAAATGAAAAAAAGAATTGTAGTTTTTGCCGTCATTGTTTTGTTGGCTTTAGTAGGGTGTGATTCTGGAGGTAAAAACCAAGATTATAATTCAGAAGAAAAAGATATTGTTAAAATAGGGGCTATTCTACCATTAACAGGAGATGCCGCTATTTATGGTCAAGCTATGAAAAAAGGCCTTCAATTAGCCTTTGAAGAATCAATAATAAAAAACTCCATCAAGTTGCTTTTAGAAGATGATATGGGGAAAAGTTTGCAAGCAACAAATGCAGGGCAGCTTTTAGTAAGTAAACATGTCAATGTGATTATTGGAGGGGCACAAAGTAAGACGGCAGATGTCCTTATACCAATAATTATCAAGAATGAAATCCCCATGATTTCTCCTGGAGCTTCAGCCATAGATTTTGACAAAATAAGCCCCTTCTTCTTTAGACTATGGCCGTCAGATTCTTATGATGGCAAAATTATGGCTGATTTAGTTGTTAAGAAATTGAGCATTCGAGACATTGCAGTATTTTATACAAATTCCAAATACGGAGAGGGAATAAAAAAAGTTTTTGAAAATATTGTAAAAGGAAACAATGGAAATATCCTGTTTTCTGAACCATTTTCTGAAGGTGTAAAAGACTTTCGTACGCAAATCTTAAAGATTAAGCAAAGCGGTGCAAAAGCAGTATTTATTCCAGGATATTTTGCCGAAGTCTCTTTAATACTAAAACAAATAAAGGAATTTAACATTGATATAAAAATTTTAGGTACTAGTAGTTTTCATGATGATAAACTACTTGATTACTTAGGTGAATCTATGGAAGGTGTCGTTTTTTCTTTTCCTGAATTTGATATTGAGAGTGAGAATAATGTAGTAAAAGAATTTTCAATAAAATATACTACTCGTTTCAACATGAAACCTGATTTATGGGCAGCTTTGACTTATGATTGCTTTAAGGTTATAGAGAAAGCTTTAATAAATGGAGCGCGAAGTCCAAAGGAGATTCAGAAAGAATTACTCATGATAAAAGATTATCTAGGGGTGGGAGGTACTTTTTCTTTTGATGAGGATGGAAATGTAGTCAAATCATTTTCTATTTTAACTGTGAAGAACGGGCATTTTGTTAAATATTATAAGTAATTAAATCTAATGAGGTGTTATATGCATTTTGGGGATTCTTTTTTTTGGGGGGTTTGTAGTAATTTCTTTACTAAATATGTAGAAAAATATTGGCCATTTAGTTCCAACAAAAACAAAAAACTAGAGGAATTTGACACTCAATTTCACATTATCGACAAAAAACTTAAACATAAAATTACAAACAATGTTGTTTTTCTCGATGTAGATGAAAAAGAATTTTCAAAGATCGCACATTGCTATATGAAATATGAGGAAAATAAAAGATTTATCATAACTAACACTAAAGAACCAAGTTGGTTTTACGAAAGATTTAGAAAACATGTAAATGCTGCTGAAGGGGATACAGAAGCAAAAAAATTAATAATAAATTTTGAATCAAATATTGACAACATGAATAAGACATATGCAACAGCCGATAAGATTGCTAATTTATTTTATCACAAATATAATGATATCAAAATATTTCCACATTTAAAAAGTTTTGTTACTTCAACTGCTGATAAGAGAGTAAGGATTAACTTTTTTAATTTGAAAGTTAACAATGAAAAAAATAGAAATGATTTTAAAGAACGCAATAAAAAGCATGAAGTTATCTTTTTTGAAAAGTTCATTAATTTTAATCGTAGCGTTGAAAGCTTGTTTCAGTCTATTAATGAATATCAGGGAACAGATGCTTTAATTCTTAATGAAGAGAGGGTTTTAAATCACGATGATTTAATTAATGAATTGCACTATCAGAAAAACAACTTTTTGAATAATATAAATAACGGGTTTTTTTATAACGTAGTAAATAATTATATGGAATTTAAGAATAATAATGACAGTACTATCTATAGATCAACATCTGATATATGGAAAGATGAAAAAATGTATAATCTTAATATGTAATGTAGAATAATTTTTGCGTGATAAAAGACAAATGAAAAATGTAAATATAATAGTACCTCAATATCATTCCAGTTATTGTATTGATGATTGTGCATATTGTGGTTTCAAGAATAGTAATAAAAATATTCCCAGGCACAGGCTGTCAGATGATGATTTTAAGAAAGAAATTCAGATTTTATTAAGTTGGGGATATAGAGCGATAGAGTTTGTCTATTCATCTGATAGGTACTTTGGGACGGATGTGATTGCAAAACGTATAGAATATGTCAAAGAGCTAGGTTTAAAAAGCAAGATAGAAATAAGAATAGGCTTAAATACAGAACCATTAGATTTTGATGATTATAAAACACTTAAATCTTCCGGTTTAGATTTTGTTGTTTTATGGATGGAAACATATTCGAGAGACCTATTCAAATATTGGCATGGCACGATAACACCTAAATCTAACTATACATATAGGTATGAAGCCTATGGAAGGGCTATTGAAGCAGGTATAAATAATTATGGCATGGGTGTGTTGTTTGGTTTAAATTACTGGAAGGATGAAGTAGTCGCATTAATAAATCATGCTGACTATTTATATCAGAAGTATAACTATAAGCCATACATTATTGGAATCCCCCGAATAAAACAAGCTCATTCTGTTATTTTAAACGGGCAACTGAAACCAATGTCAGATAGCGAATTTAGTGAAGCCTGTAACATGTATAAAAAATCATTTCCAGAAACAATGTTGTTTTTTAATACAAGAGAATCATTTGAACTGAATGTAAAATGTTGTTCCAATAATGATTTGATCACAATAGATTGTGGAACATACCCAAGAGCTTTTTTAGAGCCTAATTTAGTAAAAAATGTAAATGAACAATTCCAAACTCATTATTACGAGAGAGAAGATACTATTAAAAAATTAAAACAAAACAATATAATCCCAAACTTTGACTGGTAATATAATCAATGGAACGAGAATATTCAAAGCTTGCACCATACTACCATTATATAGGTCAAACAAGAGGCCACTTTCAATCCCAACAAGATTTTCTTTCTGGAATATTACAAAACAATAATTATACAAAAAGTGTTCTAGATGCTTCTTGTGGGACTGGGGACGTACTCAATGGTTTATCCAAAATGTTTCCATTTATTAAATTCTATGGTTCAGACATTAGTAATCCATTATTAAATAGAACATTTAATCAGCCCTATCTATATGAGGATAATATTAAATTATCTGATTGGGAGCAACTCTCTGAAAATTTTCCTCAAAATAATATGGATTTTATCTATATATTAGGTAATTCAATTGCGCATGCCATCTCAATAGATAAATTAGAAAAAACATTTTCAGAGGTAAATAAATTATTAAAAGATGATGGATTGTTTATTTTTGATGCTAGGCCTTGGCATAAGAACATTATGGAAGACTCTTTTAATGAACCTTATAAAGAGAAATATATTAATATTGTAAATGGGAAGATCGCGTTTTCTTACAGAACAAATTATTTCTATAAAGATAAAAGGCATCACTTACAACATATACTTAATGTTGAAGAAAAAAAAGAAATTGTAGTCAATTTTTCATTTTTAGACGTTTCTAAAGTAACACTAATTGATATTCTCAAGAAGAATAATTTTTACAATATTAAGGTAATAGAAGATTTTGACAAATATCCTTTTATTACCTTAATAGCAAAAAAATGCAGTTAATTTTAAATATCTTTGTATCATTTTCACTTTTGCTAATTGTAAGTTTTTCCTTTCATCTACTTTATCAGGTAGTTAAATTCTTCCATATTGCTCATGCCGTAACCATAACTTTTGGCGCTTATTTTACCTATCTATTTTCAGTGCAGTTTAGTTGGCATCTAGGTGCGGCTATTCTTCTGGCGATTTTCTGTGCTGTTATAATATCTGGTTTCATGGAATTACTGATATATAAGCCGTTACGAAGACAAGGCACTTCTTCCTGGAAAATGCTTATCGCCTCTTTGGGTATTTACGTAGTACTGCAAAATATTATTTCTTTGTTTTGGGGAGATGGTACCAAAAGCATTCGGACATGGGCAGTTAAAACAGGACATAATATTTTTGGTGCTTATATTACAGATGTGCAAATTATTACAATTACAGCCAGTATAATGATGTTTGTTGGTGTCATATTGTTTTTGCGTTTTACCTCACTTGGTCAACAAATTAGAGCTGTTTCATCGAATGAAGAGCTGAGTAATATTTTTGGCATATCATCAGGCCGAGTTATTCTCTGGAGTTTTGTTATTGGTTCTGCTTTGGGTGCAATTGCGGGCATACTCATTGCTCTAGATACAGATATGACTCCGACAATGGGCTTTCATGTTTTACTTTATGCGGTTGTAGCAATGATAATTGGCGGTGTAGGTAGTTATAAAGGGCTAATTGGTGGAGTTTTGTTGCTTGCCACAGCTCAACATCTTTCAGCCTATTACATAGACAGTAAATGGATGGATGCGACAGCTTATATCATTTTAATTTTATTCTTAATCTGGAAACCACTTGGTTTCAGTGGCAAACTATTAAAAAAAGTAGAAATCTAAAATGGAATATATATTACATTTGCTCATTTTTATTTCCATTTATATCTTATTGTCACAAAGCTTAAGTTTGACATCCGGATATGCGGGATTAATATCTCTTGCACATGTTGGATTTTATGGAATTGGCGCTTATACTGCTGCAATTTTATCTGTTAATTATAGTGTTCCTTTTTTAGTAACACTTCCTTTAGCAATGTTATTAAGTGGTTTGATAGCGATAATAGTTTCCACAATCTCCCTTAGAACCGTAGACGACTATTTCATTATTATTACTCTTGGTATTCAGGTAGTTATTTTTTCAGTAATGAATAACTGGCAAGGACTCACAAGAGGGCCGCTCGGAATACCGGGCATTCCTTCAATCAAAATCTTAGGAGTTTCATTTGATAGTAAAATATCATTTCTACTACTCAGTATGTTCTTTGTCGGCATCGTATGGTTTCTCTTAAACAATATTACCCGTTCGCCCTTTGGAAGGATTCTAATTGCCTTAAGTGAAGATGAAATATTTACAAAGAGCCTTGGCAAAGACGTGTATAAGGCAAAAATAATTTCGTTTACCATAAGCGCAATGTTTGCCTCTATAGCTGGTGTTTTATATGCCCACTATATCAGCTATATAGACCCCACAAGTTTCACTATCCATGAGTCCATCTTTATTTTAAGCATTGTCATCATTGGCGGTATGCGTAATTTATGGAAAGTTGCATTAGCCGCTGCCTTTCTTGTTCTATTACCGGAGGTACTTCGTTTTGTCGGTATGCCAAACGATGTAGCAGCAAACATGCGCCAGATAATTTATGGTGTTATTTTGGTGTTAGTAATATTCAGGAGTAGTGATAGAATTCACAAAGGGAAGACAGCAATTGAAAAAACGTCTAAGAAGAGCACAGTTAATTGAATATTATTTTGCGGTTTTTAGATTTTGGAAACTTATATCATTATAAAAAAATGGAGGTAAAATGATGGAAAGAATAACTGCAAATAAAGAGATACTTGGAGGAAAACCGGTTATTAAAGGGACAAGAATTTCGGTTGAATTTGTTCTTGAACTTTTGGCGTCAGGAGTTACCGAAAATCAAATACTTCAAGATTATTCACACCTGACAAAAGATGATATTCACGCATGCCTTCAATATGCAGCAAAGGCTCTTAAGAATGAAATTTTTCTTGAACTGGAAAGTGCATAATGAAAATTAGTTCTTTAAAGGTCTTGACAGATGAGAACGTGTCACCACTTATTGTGTCTTACTTAAGACAAAAGAATATCGACGTCGCTGATGTTAAAGAAAAAGGCTGGCAAGGTACTGAAGCAAGCATCTTATGAAAATAGCATGTACAGAAGAAAGATTTATTGTGACACATGATTCTTATTTTGGTACTCTGGTTAGCAACGAAGGAGTTCCGTGTTATGGCATAATTTATATGAGACTCAAAAAACTTAGGGCTATCCAATATAATTAATGTCCTTGAAAAAACTTCTTGTGATAGATCAAGACATCACTGAGGGTGTAATAAGGGATAAAAAGTAATTAAATGCTCTTTAGCTTTCAATTCTTCATTGGTATTTGAACATTGTTTTTGCAGGTTTTGGTAATTTTAACTCGCTCATACACACAGAGGCAAAATAAATATGAAAAAACGGTTATTATATATCTTAGTTGTATCATTTGTTCTTCTTTCAGTCCGGGTTATACAATCAGCAGAGGAAAGCACGCAAAGGATAACCCTGCGTTCGTCTTACAGAAATTTATCTGTTTCTGAAGTTCAGTCGATGCCCAATATTTATATACGAAAATTTGATGAGTGGGGGTTTTACGGACATAGCACAATCATTCACAACTACGAGAAGAAGTCGATAAAAGGAGGCAATGTGGTAATAGACCATACCACTGGGCTGATGTGGCTCCAGTCCGGTTCTAAAGAGTATATGCAGTGGAATGCGGCAAATGGATGGGTAAGAAATTTGAACGCTCTGAAGTATGCAGGGTATAACGACTGGAGATTGCCGACGATAGAAGAAGCGGCATCACTGCTTGAACCGGGCAAGACGAATGCCCTTCACATAGACCCCATCTTTGACAAAGAACAGTGGGGGATCTGGTCCGGAGATAAACGTGGTGGCAGCATATGGAGCGTTTACTTCAGTCTTGGCAATGTCCGCTGGCGTTACAAAAACCGATACGTTCGTCCAGTGCGCTCACTCAATTGATTTCAAGGACGATACGTTGTTCTTTGTGTTGTCATTTGAGAACTTGTAGTTATATCAATAAGGTTTAATAAAATCATCACTTACGAATAATTGCAAGGGAATGCCAATTTATCACAAAACATTTAAACAAAACTGTTAAAACGAAAATTCATCATCAATACAGGTTACATCAACGTCTCTTTGTAAAGATGAGCAATATCGCATAGATCATTCCCGGCACAACGCCAAGAAGAGTTAGTATGATACTAATCCAAAAGTGTTTATTGATTCCAACATGTAGAAAAACCGATAAAGGCGGCAAAATGACAGCCAAGACAATCTTTAAAATTTTCGAGTTGGTTAAGGTAAGAACAAGGGCATGGATCATTCCCGGCACAACGCCAACTAGAGTTAGAATGATATTGATCCAAAAATGCTTACTGACCCCCACTTGAAGAAAAACAGCAATAGGCGGTAAAAATACAGCCAGAATTATCATTATCGTTTTACCAATTATCATATCTATATTATGTAGAATTGTACAATAGATCGAAATGCGGATATATTCATATATTCTACTCCTTTATAACCATCAATATTGAAAACACAGGGTTGCTGTTTCCGCAATCTCTTTCACAGCAAAAAAGCCATTCTACATAGTTGCTGATGGGTTTCCCCAAAATAGAAAAACCCACCATTACGGTGGGTTTTTCTAAATGCTCCTCGGGTAGGATTCGAACCTACAACCTAATGATTAACAGTCACCCACTCTACCATTGAGCTACCGAGGATTTTGCCTGCCAACAAATATCTATATACGAAATATTACAGTATTATAACATCAAATTCAACAATTACAATTTAACTACGACAGTCACCATTACAATAATCCAGAATTTTTGAAATCTCCGGCTTTAATCGGTCACGTGCGGCTATTATGTCAATAAATCCATGCTTAAGCATGGATTCTGCCGATTGAAATCCATTGGGAAGTGTTTTCCTAATAGTCTCTCTTATAACTCTTGGACCCGCAAATCCCACAAGCGCACCCGGCTCTGCCATTATAATGTCTCCCTGTGAGGCAAAGCTTGCCATGACACCTCCTAATGTCGGATCAGTAAGCACCGATATAAACAGCAACCCTGCATCCTGAAGTCTGGCAATGGCGGCACATGTCTTCGCCATTTGCATAAGAGAAAAGGCTCCTTCGTGCATTCTGGCACCGCCTCCGGAACCTGAGACGATGATAAGAGGTAATCTCAACTCCAGTGCCGTTTCTGCTGCCCTTGTAATCTTCTCTCCCACCACGGATCCCATACTTCCCATTATAAAACTTGAATCCGTAACTCCAAAAATAACTTCCTTCCCATCAATAAGACCCTTTCCAACCGTTGCCGCTTCGTTTAACTTTGTTTTTTTCTGTTCACTTACAACCCTGTCTTTATATTTTATACGATCCATAAATTTCAATGGATCAGCAGGCACCATGTCATTCCAGTATTCTTCAAAACTGTCGGTATCGAGTGTGATATCTATGCGTTCACAGGTAGATACCCTGAAGTGATGATTACATTCCGGACAAACATTATGCCTCTCCTCCACCTTTTTTTTATAAACTACGCTTTTACACCCGTCACACCTTTGCCACAATCCATCGGGTATATTCTTTTTCTTTTTGAAGAACAATTATTTTTCTCCCACAACATTTTTATTAAAATTTTTGATAAGCCATAGTTACACGAAAAAAACTTAAGGCGTATCTCCAATTCTTCGACTTCTAACATTTTTTACTAAAGTATAGCCTTAATTTTTCATAAACAGAAAGGAATTTTCCTGCGCTTCTTTACGGAGCGCTTCTATTGCCTCTTTATAATCATCCTTTGCAAATATAGCCGTTGCCGCAGCAAAGACATTTGCACCGGCAGATGCTGCGGCAGAAATAGTTCCAGGTTTTATGCCACCATCCACTTCAATATCAAGATTTTCAGGAGCTATTTCCCTCAACTTTTTTATTTTTTCACATACGTATTTCTTGAAATTCTGGCCTGAAAACCCCGGATAGACCGTCATTACAAGAAGCATGTCTATGGATTCAAGCAACTTTTCAACTGTCCGTTCGTGCGTATCAGGGTTAATGGCAACTCCCGCTTTTAATCCTCTACCTTTGATTAGATTGATAACGCTCACTGGATCATCCGTTGCCTCGATATGAAAGGTCAAGATATCATCTTTTTCCGTCTTCTGCGTAAATGACTCTACGTATTTATCCGGATTCTCAATCATAAGATGAATGTCCAGAGGAACTTTAGTAATCCTCTTTAATCCTTCAACGATAAATGGGCCCATCGTGATGTTCGGAACAAAATGGCCATCCATAACGTCGACATGAATCAGGTCAACACCAGCCTGTTCTACCTTCATAATTTCATTCCCCAACTGAGTTGAATCAGCGGAAAGTATTGAAGCAGATATTTTTATTTGCATTTGTTTCACTTGCTAATTTATGACCCCGGCCTATCTGTCAGCGCCGCTATACCAGGCAATTCATTACCCTCTAATAACTCCAGAAATGCGCCACCGCCTGTCGATATAAACGATACCTTGTACGATTCCCCCATCCTGTGAAATGCAAGGTCAGTATCTCCACCTCCTACAATAGTTAACGCGTAAGCCGTTACAACAGATTCTACCATTGAGTATGTACCCCTGCTGAAGGCGTCAATTTCAAATGCCCCCATGGGACCATTCCAGAGTATTGTCTTTGCGTTTTGCATGGCTTCAGTAAAAAGCTTTGTGCTTGCCGGACCAATATCTAAAGCAAACCAGTCATCCGGAATTTCCTGGAAGGTAACCAACTTAGTCTCGGCATTGCCGCTAAATTTATCTGCGATCACGAAGTCTACGGGAGTATATATTTTGACACCTCTTTCCTTGGCAAGTTGGTTTATCATGAGAACCTTCATCGCCACATTTTCATCAACCGTTGCCCTGCCAACACCATATCCATGAGCCGCGAGGAAGGGGAATGCCATTGCACCACCTATTATTATTTTATCAACCTTCTTTACCAGGTTTTCTATTATTTTTATCTTGTCTGAAACCTTTGCGCCTCCAACTATAGCAACTACAGGTCTCGACGGAGTAGTGACCGCCTTCTCAAAATAATCCAGTTCTCTCTTCACAAGAAATCCTGCTGCTGACTGAGATACCTCCTTATTCATACCTACCATTGAAGCATGCGTTCTATGACAATTCCCAAACGCATCCTGTACCATCACATCACACAAGCTTGCCAACTCTTTGGCAAACTCAGGGTCATTTTCCTGTTCCCCCTTATGGAAACGCAGATTTTCAAGGAGCAATACATCTCCAGGTTGCATCGTGTCTACCTGTTTTTTCACTTCAGGGCCTATGCAGTCCCTTGCCAGCATCACTTCCTTATCAAGAAGTCTATGAAGTCTCCTGGCAACCGGTTTTAAACTGTATTCCGGCAAGGCCTTTCCATCCGGTCTGCCAAGATGGGACGCCAGAATTATTATTGCGCCTTCATCAAGCAAATAATTAATGGTTGGTAAAGTGGCTCTTATTCTGGCATCGTCGGTAATATTTCCCTGTTCGTCAAAGGGGACATTATAATCTACCCGTACAAACACTTTCTTGTCTTTCAGGTCAAGTTCGTTAATAAACAGCTTGTTCATTTTAAAAGGCCCCCTTAAATTTTTGCGATAAGCTCTGCAAGGTCAACCATGCGATTTGAATAGCCCCACTCGTTATCGTACCAGCCTATTACCTTTATTAAATTACCACCAATTACACACGTGGATATAGCATCCAAAATGCAAGAATGTTCATTACCTATGATGTCAGAGGAGACAATGGGGTCTTCACAATATTCCAATATACCTTTCAATTCATTATCGGCAGCAGCTTTTAGAGCACTGTTAATCTCTTCTATGCTTACATTCTTTTTCACGACTGCCACTAAATCAGTCACTGAACCATTTGCAACAGGTACCCGCATTGCCATACCATCAAGCTTTCCCTTGAGTTCCGGAATTACCTCGCCAATGGCTTTGGCCGCCCCAGTGGTTGTCGGAATAATATTAATAGCGGCAGCCCTCGCCCTTCTCAAATCCCTGTGCAGCATATCTGCTACATTCTGGTCGTTTGTATAGGCATGAATAGTGGTAATAAGACCTTTTTCTATCTGGAAGTTATCATTAATCACCTTTACAAGCGGTGCAAGACAATTTGTTGTACAAGAGGCATTAGAAACAATTCTATGTTCGGGGCGGAGTTCTTTTTCATTTATCCCCATAACAATTGTAGCATCAAGCCGATCTTTTGAGGGTGCAGACAAGATTACCTTTTTTGCTCCGGCATCAAGATGTTTTGTACAATCTGCCTTTGATGTAAAAATACCCGTAGACTCTATCGCGATATCAACCCCCAACTCTTTCCATGGAAGCCGGGCAGGATCTTTTTCCTTTGTCAGTTTAACCTCGTTTCCTTTTACAACCATCGCATCTTCTTTTGCCTCAATATCACCATTAAACTTTCCATGGACGGAATCATACCTCAAAAGCATAGACAACGCCCTGGCATCGGCTAAATCATTTATAGCAACTACATCAATACCTTCTCTCTCTGCAATTACTCTAAATACATTTCGACCAATTCTACCAAAACCATTTATTCCTACTTTAATTGCCATTTTTTAAATTCCTTTCAGTCCAATATAATAGATAGTTCCGCGACACAATTCAAAACCAATTTGTCCTCAGATAGCAAGTTTATATAATTCTGGCAGATTGTGACTTGTTGAGATGCCTTATTTGAAAAGCTGTAATTCCTGCCGTCAGGAGGGATTTTTCAATTAAAATGCAAAGTCTGTCTTTTTAAAATATAAGTATTCTATAACAATGAGGAAATACTTATGGATATGAGAACAACAAAGAGGTAAAATTTTAACACACCACCATAATTTGTCAAGAGTTTTTAGCCTGTGCCAAAGGGAAGAAAATCTAAAATTTTATGACTAATAGTATATTTTACACACTTATCAACAGGCGCACAGAACACAAATTGTTCGTCTAATCTGAAAGTAATTATCATGAAAAAATACGCAGTATTACTCTTGCTTCTGTCCAGCTGTGCTGCCGTAGGCACAACCTCTAAGGTCGATATTAATGAAAATTTCCCTCATGATGAGATTCAAAAAATTGCTGTAATTATGTTCGAAGCACCCGTAGACATGGAAAAAAGAAACACGCTCTCTTCAAAAATGTCTATAGACGCGAACGCAGGTGAAATCCTTGCAAGTATGACTGCCAGAGAACTGGCGAAATTGGGAAAATACGTTGTTGTTAATAGAAAGGCGGTAGAAGAAGCGCTGAAACTTAAAAAACTCAAAGAAGAAGATTTATTGCAGGCACAAAACTATTTGAATCTGGGAAAACAATTAGGTGTTGACGCCATAGTCGTTGGCAAAATTGAACGTTTTGGAGTCTCCTACAGTACAATGTCCTCCGTGCTATTCGTGTCACCATTAATAACAAAAATCTCATTTATCGTAAGATGTGTGGATGTAATTACTAATGAAACGATTTGGACAGTCAAAGTTGAGGGCGACTCGGCAATGGAGAATGAAAGAGCCTTGGCATCCAGGCTTATTTCAGAAACCTTTGAAACGCTTAAGGCAAGATTAAACTAATGTAATGGTGCACAAATTTTTTTGCCAAACTGCCATTTCCACGCCAGAATTCCTTCTCTATTATTTCATTAAAATCCATAAAATAATACCTGCCTGTTTATACAAAA
Organism: Candidatus Brocadiaceae bacterium S225; assembly: GCA_007859995.1. Classification (GTDB taxonomy): domain Bacteria; phylum Planctomycetota; class Brocadiia; order Brocadiales; family Scalinduaceae; genus Scalindua; species Scalindua brodae. The sequence goes on along the minus strand of SMSL01000007.1, from coordinate 86,620 downwards.
CTACAAACTGTTTCCTGACACTATACTGACACTATTTTTACCCCCTTTTAGCAAATTATTTACTACATATTGCAATCAAAACAAAAAAACATACAAAATATTGTATTTTTTTCTTGACAGCAGGCATTGCTCCTGCTAGACAATGTACATAGACTTAAAGTGACTTGATTTAACTTGGATCGATTTAACGAAAGGTAAGAGATGAGTAAATGTTTGCAGATATATTATAACGAGGAAAGAGATGAAAATATCAAAGAGATGATTCAGGAATTAAGAAAAGCAAAAGATTCTCCATATTATAGGAGAAGATCGGATAGCGAGGTCGCCCTGATGGTATTAAGCAGGGCACTCAAAAGTGAAGTTAAAAAATTAAATGGTTCTGGGAGAAAATAATAATACCTAAATTGAGATTTTTCTAATTACCGTTTGATTCTTTTAGAAACTAGATGAGTGCGGGGGTAAATGTGGCCGGAGCCTTCATCTCCGTTACTTCAAGCCTTGCCCTCCCGTGTGCCGTCACAGCGAATCGGGCATTGCCGTACTCACCTGACGGGGGTCTTAACTCCTTTCCCCCTCGTCGACTGGCGGCGAAAGGGCTATCTCACCGCAAGGGAATAGCCCTTTTTGCCGTCTTAACAGTTTCTAATTTAGCTGATTCACCCATGCTAACGCTAAATGTAATAACACGGAAAACTTATTTCCTCCTGTATCAATCCCTTTTCCACCCAGGCTAAGCAGCTTAGGAATGTGAATGGTATAATATGTCAATCCTATTATCAAAATGACCAAACAAACTGTTTTAATCACAGGCGCTAGCGGCTTTATTGGCACTGCATTGATCGCCAGGCTGAATAAAAAATACCACATTATTGGTATTGATAAGATACTGCATAAAGACAGAGATAGTAATGTGTTATGGTATAAGGCGGATATATCAGATAAGAAACTTTTATTTGACGTCTTTAGTGAAATAAAAGTAAAAACTTCAGGAAGGATCGATTATGTGTTTCATCTGGCAGCATATTATGACATGACAAACAAAGAGAGCTGGATGTATCGCGAAGCTAATCAAAACGGAACCAGATACCTACTGGACAATTTGATTCCTTTTAATGTAAAGAACTTTATTTTTACGAGTAGTACAGTAGTTTTTAAACCTGCCATGGGTGACAATAGACTAAATGAAGATTCGGACCTAAGCGCGTTCATGCATTATGGAAATTCAAAGGTTGCAGGAGAAAAAATAATATCAGAATACAGGGAGAAGATAAAAGCAACAATATTCAGGCTTTCGGCAGTATATTCTCAGGATTGCAGGTCTATACCGCTTGCAAACCAGATCGCTTTTATCTGGAAAAAGTGTTTTGGTTATAGAATTTTGCCAGGAAAGGGGGAAGGTGGTATTTCTTACATACATATTGAAGATGTACTCGATGCCTTTGAGAAGTCAATGTTATTGGCTGAAGAAATAGATTCTGGCTCGATAATGATTTTGTCAGAAGAACCCTTTCTCTCAAATAATGAACTTAGCAAACTTATATTCCGTGAGATTTATGACAAACATTTGCACTTAGTACATCTACCAGGGTGGTCGGTGTGGCTCTGTATATATGTGGTAAATAATTTTCACTCTTTAACAGGAAGGCACTATTTTTTTAAACCTTGGATGTTGAAATTGACAGACAAAAAATATCGATTTAACATAGAAAAAGCCAAAAATACATTAAAATGGCAACCTAAATTTCAACTGGAACAATATATGGCAATAATGATTAAAAATATGAAAAACAATACGAACAAGTGGTTCATAACCAATAATATAAAATAAAGCACTTTACCGATAAGCTATGTATTGTTGTATTGTTTTTGCTCTAATCAGAATCTAACAAAAACAATATTTACTTAAATTCCAGGAGAAAGTTATGCCGTTGGGAAATACCTGTTTTCGTTTGCGTCATAATATACATTGGTGTATATTTGCACGTAATAACATTATAATTTTTACATCCTTACAGATCAGAAAGGATGCTCTCTAATTGGAGAACCGTATATGAAGAAACTTCTTATTATATGCACTTTCACCTTAACATTCTTTTTTTCTGAGCCTATTGCCTTCTCGGATATTTTAAAAGATTTACAAAAATTTCAGCAATCTTTAGGTGACTGGGTAACGCAAATCGACGAATTGAATAACAGGATTTCGAATCTGGAAAAAGATAAAGCGTCCAAAGAAAAACAAGCCGCAGAATTTAGCCAGAGTATGGCTAATATAGAAAATTTATTAAGCAATATGGATGCTAAAGTTGAGAGGGTAGCAAATCTGAGTTCGGTTGAGGGGGTAAAAGAGATCGTAAAATCATTTGAGGGGACACTGAATGTTTTCAAAAAAAGATTTTCTGAACTGGCAAACAGAATAGAAGATGAGGAGGTTAAAACTGCTGTGCTTGAAAGGATGTATCAAACGGCAAATAAACCATTGGACACCTTGATGCGGGCTCTCGACGAGCAGAAGAGTGTCATCAGCAAGCTGGGAGAGAGACTGGCAACGCAGGAAGAACTCATCCTCACGATGAAAGAGAGCCTCCAAAAACAAGTATCTCCGGACGAATCTCTTGTTACCGGAATTGAAGAACTAAACGCCAGATTAAGTAAAATCGAATCAGGCACTTTGGTACAAGTGGTAACGGAACAGGGTAAAAACGAAGAAGCAAAACAGGCTGCAACCCCGGCTGACGAACATCGCGAAACAAATGAAGAAGTAAAACTTGCTGCAGCCCCAGCCGTACAAGATGAAAAGCCTCAAGCGGATATCAAAAAAACAGATCTCATAGGCATAGGTGATGGATTTTTTATTAAAAATATTAAACTTGAACCATTCGGTTCGTCTTCTCAGATAAGCGGTGAGATAATGAATAAATCTGATAGAGACCATGGCATGATTGATTTTAAAGCTCGGGCTTATGACAAAGAAAATGCCCCGTTGGGAAGCCAGGGATTTTCCATTTATGGATTTAACAAAGGTACAACCAAACCTTTTGAAGAAATAATTGTTGGCGTCTTATCCAAAAAGATTAGTAAGTATTCGATTTATCCTGCCAAAATGCCTCTAGTTTCCGATACAGGAGAGAGCACTGTCAAGATTATCGAGATAGAAAAAGCGGTTGCCAAGGCTGAAACAAAAGGGGAGGTAGCGGCAGGCAATCTGGAAGGCATGGCATTTGATGAGGCGGCACCTCCGGAGGCGTTGGACGGATTTAAAGATATCGGCAATGGATTTTATGTCGGCAATGTTTCATTCAGCGGTTTTGGATCGTCCTCTTCAGTGACAGGAAGCATAAAGAACAACTCAAAAAATGACTTTTACAACGCTTCTTTTATCATGACAGTATATAGTAAGACTTACGGTATGATCACAAGTCTGGATTTCTCAGTAAGAAGTTTTAATAGTGGAGATACTAAGGTATTTGAAGAAATCATTTCGGGCGTGCAACCCGTAGACATCGACAGGTATACAATAACGTTTAAAAGCTCTTATTGAGATATGGGGAACTCTTCCGTAAGGGATGAGGATGATCCCCATTCCTCATGAGCGGCCTCAGGCGTTTCATCAGCTACCGCTCCTTGAGAAGTAGTTTCTTGCCCGTGATGTTCCATTAAAGATGCTCCGTGATCTTCCTTTTGATGTGGAGCGGTATCAGGTTCTTTATTTTCTTCATGAGGCACAGCATCACGATCCATCAAAGAATCTCCGCGGTCTTTATTTTTCACGCGGCCAAGACCTCCTCCGTGGCCTTTCAGCACCTCAGGTAAGTCATCCGATAATTTAAGAGATCCCGGAGAGTCTTCAAGTTCTAATATTACAGGCAGATCTCTCTTTACTCCTGCTCCTAATTTCATTATCATTTCGTCTACATCCAGGAGATCCATATCCTGTGTAGATACTACTATGTCTCCCAGATTCATATTCCTGGCAGCTTCTAGCGCTACGATTAAATCTCCTCCCAGGCCTGTCATAGCTACCCTTCGCAACCTTTCGCCTTCCGCTTTTGCCCGGTCAACAAGCAGCTCGCCTGCCGCATGTCGGACATGCATATAATAATCCCCTTCCGATGTCTTTGCTATCATAAATTTATTAGCACTTGAAATAATCTCCGTAACCTTAGTATCCATTTCCGCTTTCAGGGTGACTATTTTACCATCCTTATCTGATTGTATCTTCTGCGCAAGCGCCTCTGTAGAAGCATCGATTGTCTGGGTAATACCCCTTTTGCCAACGGCTTTTTCTTTTGCCACATTCAACAGCTCATCCAGCTCCGCAAGCTTAACATTTTTAATCTTTCTTTCCAACTGCGTGTCAAATCTCATATCCAGTATAAGCCAGTCAATAATGCGAACATGACGATGTTTAACCTGGCTTGCAAGCAATATTTTAGCTTCTGCGGCCCGTTTGCGCTTCTCATCAGGGTTATAAAGATCCTTTTCCGTCATCCTTCCCAAAACGTTCCTGGCGACGTCTTTTGTTTGACTGTCTACAAATAATTTGTACCTGTTGCCAGGCCCTATTTCCTGGCGAATCTTGTTCGCTTTGCCTTCTATTATTTGATATTTTACTATAATATCAACGGAAACTTCATAGTCATCTGCCGTTCTTACGCGTATTTCTTTTGATTCCATCTTACCTTCTGCATTGCGCGTATCCCGTGTCAAGCTAAGTGTCTGTACCGTACCGTCAAATAAATCCCATGATTCAATTTGCCTTATAAATCTGTGCCAGCCAGGTTTATAGTCTTTTTGCACAACACCTCTTTTAAATCCCCATATTACAGTCTTAACCCCTATCTGATCGACCTCAACCCTGATTATCATAAACCTGACACCAACAACAATAACCGTGATAGCTATTATAATGCTTATGGGTATAAAAAATTTAGCAATAAACTTGGCCAGAAACTTTAACATTATTTGATTCTCCTTACACTAATCCTTATTCTATCCATCACTGTCCGCGAGATTTTATCATTCCCTGTTTACTCTCAGGTTCCTGTTTACTTTCAGGTTTTTGTTTACTTTCAGGTTCCAATCTGCTCTGCACAGGTCTGCCTCTCTGTTCACGTAGCGTACGCTCTTCAGGCACATTAGGGAGGCGCAACGTTTCCCCCTCTTCTTTCTGTCTCACCTCAACTTCGCTAACTTCACTTCTAATAGATTCTAACCTGTCCAAATATCTGACTTGCGGGGTTTCTTGTCCGGCTCTGAGGACCGGTGTTCCAATTATATTCGCATTACGCAATCTCTTCGCATATTCCATTTTGACAAGATTCCGGCCCCCAGCACCCTCAAGTGCTTTTTTAAGGGCGAAAATACCCTCCGCCTCAGACTTCTTTACCGCAAGTATTGATGCAGCTTCTTTTTCCAGTCTATCGTATTCCGCATCGGCATCCAGGATTGATTTAATAAGATATGCCCTGCCGGCATCCTTGATCCTATCGGCTTCTGCTCTTGCGTCTATCTCCATCTGATGCAATGTACCACCGTACCTGGATATCGCCACTTCCAATTTCTTGGTTTCTTCAGTAACTACCCTATTCTGGTTTTCCCTGGCGGCGGATGCCCTTTGCACCTGTTCCTCAACCTCTTTGTCAGCAAGTCTTCTTTCGTGTATCTTCTCCGCATATTCTCTGTAATAACGATAATCAATAAAGTTCAAAGAGGTTACAAATATGCCATGCGGTTTTAACAAACTATTCAATTCGCTTGTTGACGTCCTTATCTTTTCATCTCTCTTGGCGGAATCAGGAAATTCACTAATGATTAAGTCTCCAAATTCATATCTGCAAATAGTCCTCGCATAGTCCCATATCCACTTTTCTTTATATTCTTCACCTATACCGGTGTTCTGCACGATCTTGTCAGCCATTTTTGAAATTAATCTATATTGTACGACCAAATCAATACTTACGTCACCACCATCACGCGTCTTGAGTATGATAGGATTTCCCTGTGGAAAATCTGCGGATATATTTGATGAAGTCATAGGCGCTTCCTGCTCTCTCTTATCAATGATGTAGAGATCCTGAATGAAGGGATAGTAAATAACAGCACCAGCACGATCTATTGTTTTTATGTTACCGGTAATGTTATTGATAATCACGGCAACTTCGTCCGCCTGTATCTCCTTCCATGTCAACCTTCTGCCGCCTACAATTAGTAAGATTACCAAAGCTATGGGTACAATGACAAAAAACACCATTTTCTTAGAAACAAGAGGCTTCTTTTTAACGCCTTTTGGGTTAAAGCTTTTTTCCATTTTGAATCTCTAACTAAAATATAAAAATTTTTACAATTAAATTAGTTTATTTTACATACACATATGCACTACCGATCAGCATGGGGAGGGATGGTTATACCGAGAACCTTAATCGCAAATTTTTTATTCTCCAGTCCAAACTGCACCGTCCCTTTTCCAGTAATAAGGGCGATAATCGTGAGGAGAGGCAGCACAATAGGAAGCAATATAAAAAGAATACATAAAGATAGCAACGTTATTGGTAAAACGATGGAAATCAGGGGAAAAACAATCAGCACAACGATCGTTATTACTGACAGGCCGAATACGATAACGGGCGGTAGAAGAAAAATTGAAAACATAGCCGTTGCAATCTTCTTAAAACGGCTTTCAACCTTTTCGCCAAAAATGAAAACTCCGGAAGATGAATCTTCTTCCACAGCAACAGCGACTCCTGCTTCGACCTCGACTTCAACTTTTTCTTCTTTTTCATCAATCGGAGCCTCTTGAGCAGTAGAGCTAATCACGTTTTCATCTTCTGTAGGCGGAACTTCTTCAGCTGCCGTACTAACCTTTTCTTCTTCCTTTGTAACGGGGGTTTTTTCAGTTTCTACACCAACTGCTTGTTCCCTCTCCGAATAGAGGGTCTCTTCGGTTGCGGCATCAGCTTTTTCTTCTTTTTCATCAATCGGAGCCCCTTGAGCAGTAGAACTAATCACGTTTTCATCTTCTGTAGACGGAGCTTCTTCGGCTACCGTGCTAACCTTTTCTTCTTCCTTTGCACCGGAGGTTTTTTCAGTTTCTACACTAGCCGCTTGCTCTCCCTCCGAATAGGGGGTCTCTTCGGTTGCGGTATCATCCGTTTCTTCCTCTTTTGAAGAAGGGGTTTTTTCTACTGCCTCAACCACCTTCTGTTTCTTTTTCCACTTCCACTTCCACATTATTTATTATGACAATCTTATATGTATTTAAGCAAGTATCTTATCTTGACATTAGGAATATTAACCGATATTATCTATTTGATCGACAAGGAATCAGGCAGAATTGAGCAGTTGATTCTATGGAAAAAAAACTTAAAGTCAAGCGAAATTTACAAGTTATGAAATCACAATACTACCCGACATTCAGCGAATTCAGAGAACTTTCAAAAAAAGGGAACGTAATACCTGTATACCGTCAACTTTTTGCTGATACCCTGACTCCCGTGTCCGCATTCCAGAAGGTTTCAGAGACGGACTACGCCTTTCTCCTGGAGAGTGCAGATGGTGGCGAAAAAATCGCGAAATATTCACTCTTAGGCAGTAATCCATTTTCAGGGTTCAAATGCAAGGGTTCTAACGTAGAGATCTTTAACGACAAAGGAATTACGCATATAGAAACCACAGATCCCTTCAAAGTGCTGGAACAACAGATTAGTAAATTCTCTCCCGTACGCGTAAATGGCCTGCCAGACTTTTTTGGCGGGGCGGTTGGATACACATCCTATGATTCTGTGCGCTATGTCGAAAACCTACCGGATTCAACAACGGACGACCTAAATCTGCCGGAAATGTACTTTATGTTTTATGATGAAATAATTGTATTTGACCACTTAAATAAAACGATAAAAGTCGTTTGCGCGGCTCATATAGACGAAAGAGATATTCAAGATGTCTATGAAGATGCGGTTAACAAGATAGATAATGTTATTAATAAGCTTCGCACCCCTGTGATGACTTTAAGTGATGATATTACCGAAAAAGGAGAGTTAACCCTGAAGTTCTCATCGAATTTTAAGGAATCTGATTTCCTGCAAGCGGTAGAAACCTGTAAAGAATATATTCGTGCCGGAGACATAATACAGGCGGTTCTTTCACAACGTCTGCAAACAGAGATAAACGCTAAACCTATTAATATTTACCGTACATTAAGGGTAATCAACCCCTCTCCATATATGTTCTATATAAAAATGAAGGACTTGACGCTGATAGGCTCCTCTCCCGAAGTTATGGTAAAAGTGGATGACGGAAACATTAACGTAAGGCCAATTGCAGGAACAAGACGTCGCGGAAGCACAACGGAAGAAGATGAACTGTTAGCGAAGGAATTATTAGCTGACCCTAAAGAACTTGCCGAACATATCATGCTCCTTGATTTAGGGAGAAATGATGTTGGAAGTGTTTCACAATACGATAGCGTCTCAATAGACGAAAAAATGGTAATAGAAAAATACTCGCACGTAATGCATATTACATCCAGCGTCAGTGGTAAATTAAGGAGCGACAAAAACGCCTTTGACGTCTTAAGGGCATGCCTGCCTGCAGGTACATTATCGGGTGCCCCAAAAGTGAGGGCGATGGAGATAATAGATGAATTAGAGCAAACACGACGCGGCCCTTATGGCGGCGCCGTAGGCTATATTAACTTTTCCGGAGATATAAATACATGTATTACCATAAGAACCATTGTCTTGAAAAATGGTAAAGATGCATATATACAAGCCGGTGCAGGTATCGTCGCAGACTCAATCCCCGAGATGGAACACCAGGAAACTCTTAATAAAGCAAAGGGATTATTAAGGGCTATTGAAGTAGCCGAGAGGATTTGAGGATTATCATAACAATTGACACTAATATAGACATATTTTACGTATTAGAATTATACCAATATCAGGGGCACTCAAATTGGACAATAACAAGAAAGGTGGGCAGAAATGATTGCAAGATCGGCAAATCCGGGTCTAAACAAAAATACGTTTTCTCAAGTTAGAGACTATGCACAAAGAGACAATTTGATGACACTTCAAGGGACGGTTAATAAGACAGGAATAATGCTGTTCCTGGCCTTATTATCAGCGATGTGGGTATGGCGTCAATTTTTCACTTACGAATCGCCTCAAATATCGTTGTATTTATGGGGAGGAGCCATTGGAGGCCTCATTGCCGCAATGGTGGCTATCTTCAAACCAGCGACTGCGCCAATAGTAGCACCGGTTTATGCTTTATTGGAAGGATTGTTTTTAGGCGGAATCTCCTCTATTATGGAAGCACGTTTCCCTGGAATAGTAATCCAGGCCGTAGGCCTTACTTTTGGAACATTGTTTGCGCTTTTGTTTGCTTATAAATCCGGGTTAATCAAGGCTACTGAAAATTTTAAGCTTGGCGTAACTGCGGCAACAGGTGGAATTTTCCTGGTGTACATGGTGAGTTTTGTTCTTGGGTTTTTTGGCATGAACGTTCCATTTCTTCATGGTAGCGGTATTATAGGGATTGGTATTAGCGGCTTTATTGTTGTTATTGCTGCCCTTAATCTGGTTCTTGATTTTGACTTTATTGAACATGGAGTGGAACAGGGGGCTCCCAAATTTATGGAATGGAGAGCTGCACTGGGCCTTATGATCACACTTGTCTGGCTCTACATTGAGATCCTCCACCTGCTATCCAAACTGAGGAGCCGATAATAGAACGATGCGGCTACCCGCTCGAACGTACCGTTAGGTACGGGTGGACACAAATCGCTCAATGTTAAAGAAAGAAAGGAAGTAATTAGTGATAATTGCAAGGTTTTTGCAGCTTTTAGGCATGCTCTTGTTAGTAGAAGGTCTTTATCTTGGTATTGTTAAACATTCTATGAACCTGGAAATTATGTGTGTGGGGCTGGGCATCGGATCCTTCTATGCAGGAAGATGGTTACAAGGAAGGGGCAGTTAAGACTTCTTTGTATAAACTTATTGCCCTTCAGGTAGGCTTCGCTTGCCCACATATCAATGAATGACAATAGCGTATCGTCTTGCAGTAACCCGTTAAAACGAAAAATTCCTATACATTTTTTATCAAGGAAACACGCCGTTATGTATGAAGAAACAACCAAGGAACAGGTAGAGTCCTGGGACAAACAGTATCTGTGGCATCCATTTACGCAGATGAAAGATTTTGTCAACGAAGAACCATTGATTATCGTAGACGGCAGTGGAATTATATTGAGAGACATTAATGGTAATGAGTATATAGATGGTGTTTCTTCAATGTGGTGCAATATACATGGCCATAGAAGGAAAGAGATTGACAATGCAATAAAGAACCAACTTGATAAAGTTGCTCATACCACCTTGCTGGGCATGTCAAATATACCTTCAGTCAAATTGGCAAAGCGCCTGGTTGAGATAACTCCGGAAGGTCTTAACAAAGTATTTTATTCTGATAATGGGTCCAACGCAATTGAAGTGGCCATAAAAATGGCATTTCAATATTGGCAATATAAAGATTACAAAAAAAAGACCAATTATGTTACACTGCAATACGGATATCATGGTGATTCTTTAGGTGCGGTCGGTGTGAGCGGGATAGAGGTTTTTCATGCGGTTTTCAAACCTCTTTTACTTAAGGCATTCACTACACCATCACCTTATTGTTACAGGTGTCCATACGGTAAGGATAAAACATCTTGCTCGCTTGAATGCTTAAGCAAGCTGGAAGAAATATTATCGAAAAATTCTGAAACTATCGCTGCCATGGTTATGGAACCGCTTGTGCAGGGTGCGGGAGGAATGATTGTCCACCCTGAAGGCTATCTGTCCGGCGTAAAAGATTTATGTGAAAAATATAATATACTTCTTATTGCCGACGAGGTACTGGTCGGTTTTGGCCGCACAGGGAAAATGTTTGCGTGCGAACATGAGAATGTAACGCCTGACATATTAACGGTTTCCAAAGGTTTAAATGGAGGCTATATGCCTCTGGCAGCGACTCTGACTACAGACGAAATTTATAATACATTCCTCGGTAAACATAGCGAACAGAAGACTTTCTTCCATGGTCATACATATACCGGCAATCCGTTAGCGTGTTCTGCCGCCCTTGCAAATATCGATATATTTGAAAATGAAAAGGTCATAGAGGGACTTGTTCCAAAGATCCGGGTTTTAGAGGAGAGGCTCGATCAATTCAAAGAATTAAAGGCGGTAGGAGACGTACGGCAATGCGGACTCATTGCCGGTATGGAACTGGTCAAGAACAGGGAGACAAAGGAGCCTTATTCATGGGAAGAAAAGATTGGGATGAGGGTTTGCCGTGAAGCAAGACAACGCGGTTTGATTACCAGGCCCCTGAACAATGTTCTGGTAATTATGCCGCCTTTGTGTATAAATATCTCGCAATTAAATAAGATGATGGACATCTTATACGAATCGCTTGAGGTTGTCACTGAAGCAAGCTGACACCTTCCGACAATTTCTGGAAAAATTTAAAAAAATAGATGAACTGGGATGAACGGGAAGGAAGAAGGAAGAAAGAGGCATTCTCAACTTCGTTTTGCTTAAAGGACAGACTTGATGGGGGCATGAAACCCGCCAGCCAAAAATAGCTATAATCAGTTTATTTTATAAATCAGCAATGTATAGGGAGAGATATATCTAATGAAGAAATCTATTTTTATTTGTGTGTTCTGCCTTTTTTTGTTCGGCAAAAACTGCGCTGCGGAAGAGCAGGGAAGTCCTGAAGATTACAAGACAGCACAGTTAGTATGGAACAAGCTGCTTGATAACATAAACGAAAGGCTCTTTAAGCTTGAGAGAGACTTCGCCGTAGAGATAAAACAACGGCAAGAATTCAACAGGAAAATTAATGACAACCTGAACAATTTAACTAAAATCATGAACGCAAGGATTGATAAGGTAGAAAAAACAGCTTCGTTCATAGAGGCAAATAATGTCGCAACCTCTTTTAAAGAAACAATAGGGGTTTTAAACAAGACATCATCAGATATGAAAAAGAGAGTTGAGGCTTTAGAAGTTAGCATTGCAACCGTTGAAAAGATATATTATGTGTCTCAAAAACCGTTAGAAACCTTAATGAAGGCAATAGGCGAAAATGCGGCGGTTATCAATAAAATTAATGAAAAGCTGGAGAAACAGGAAAAAATACTATTGACAATAAATAAAGGTTCTGAGGATCGGGATACACACAGAGAATCGAAAAAAGTACCGGAATTTGCGGCCACCGGCATGGAAGAAAAGGGGACAGCTTTACCTGAGACAGCAGGCGGAACAGTAGCGTCAGAGACGGAAAGAGCTGATACTCAGAAACCTTCAGGATCAGAAAAAAACATTTTTTTGAGAAATGTCAGTATGCCCTCTATCGGTTCAGCCACATCGATAACCGGAGAAATAATAAACAAATCAGACGTGGATTATGCTGTTGCAAGCTTTAAAATACAGCTTTATGATAAGGGCGATAATCTTTTGAACACCCTTGATCTCGTCGTAATAAATTTTAGTGCCGGAAGCACAAAGGAATTCGATAAGTTAATATCCGGTGTTGACACTGAAAGCATTGCAAGATATGTTATTTTATTTAATGATTCAGAATTAACTACTTATAGAGAAGAAAAAGAAATAGTTAAAGAGCAAAAGACGAAGGATGTAAAAACAGAAGAGAAAGAAGCAGGTCTCCTGCCTGCAACAGAAGACAAAGAAGCAGGTCTCCTGCCTGCAGAAGAGAAAGAAGCGCGTCTCCTGCCTGCAGAAGAGAAAACCGTTCAAGCCGCAAAAACAGGTCCGCCGGTAGATAAAGAATTTAAGGCAATCGGTAATGATTATTATGTAAGGAATGTTACATTTTCTGCACTTGGATCTTCTACAACTGTTAAAGGTGAGATAAAGAATGATTCGAGAGAAAATATTTCTAGTGCTTTGTTTGGTTTGAAAGTTTTAGGAAAGGATGGTAAGGTGATACATGAGTCGTCATTTTCTATCATTAGTTTAAAGAGTAATGGAATAAAGCCTTTCGACCAATTGATTACAGGTATTCATCCGTCTCAAATAACAGGATATGAGATTACATTCAAATAACAGTAAAAACTCAGGTGTTATTATAGTTTGAGTTTAACGAACACAAAATCCAATGTCTTTATTTAAAACCCTATTCGGGCAATCTAAAAAGGAAACAGATAATTCCATACCCTCGCAGGGAAGGTTTAACAGGATAATAATATACACATGTATCGCATTCTTCGTAATAGCGGTGATATTCGTCAGCTTCACATACAATGGGAAATGGCAGGCCGGACTCATTGAGGTCGGCAGCGCGACCTTTCTATTTGTCATTTTTCTGCATATTCTGAAAATCATAATACCGCAATCTTCCGGTAAAATTATTACAACGCTCTCCATATTAATAGCCGTCATGCTTATCTCCGCAAACCTCAGCTTACAAAAGAACAAGAATAAAGAATATACCTTCAATGAACTTCTTGTAGGTGATTTGCTGGTAAAAAAACTCGTTGGTAAACACGAAGAATTACCGGATGAACAGCTAGCGAAAAGGCTTAAAGATGTGATTCCCGGCAGCATTTTCCAGACCAAGACAGAGAACGATACCATTGAATCAACATTTGAAAAACCGGAGAAAGATTTAATGGGTGAGCCGTTCACTTTGCCGGTAGACAAACTCAGCACTGTCGCTATACCTATACAGACCGGGAGAATACACTCTTTTTACATGCCGGAAGAAACTATGAACTACAAATTAGAGGTTGCGGACAAAGAAGGCTTAAGGAGAGACAGGGCCAGGATAGTTACTGTAGGCTTTGAGGTTCAATTGGACATGTTCAATGAAAAGATTCCCGGCCCAAAGAAACCGGCATCTATGTATATTCCACCAACAGAACCAATTGACTTTAGCCTACTCCGGAGTACAATCTTAGATAAGCCCGAACAGCCGGCAACTATATCGGGTGCGGAGATACAACCGGCCCTGCCAGAAGAACTTATTGAAAATGAAACTGGGAAGCCAGATGAAATAAAATTACATACACAGTAACATACAGGAGAGAATTTTATGCGTAACTTAGTACACATGCTGCTTTTCACTATAATTACCATTTTGATGGTAAATCACGTTAATTTTGTGTCAGCTGCCGAAGAAGCAAAAAACGATTTAGGCAGATCAATTGACGAACTGAAAAAGGTACTAGAACATGAGCCATCAAATGTTGATGCGCATTATTACCTTGGATTAGCTTACTATGACAATGAAATGATATCTGAGGCGATAGATGAGCTTAACAAAACCTTGGAATTTGATAAAAACTATACTAATGCGTACTTTCATCTGGGTACTATCTATACCGCCCGGGGAGATACCGATAACGCAATTGATATATTCAAAAAGCTACTACAGGTTGATGGAACTAATGCAATGGCAGAATACAACCTGGGACTGCTTTATAATAACAAAGACCAGATAGACGATGCAATTGCCGCGTATGAAAGAGCGCTTGCAATTAGACCCGACCATTACCAATCACTAAACAACCTGGGAATTATTTATTTTAACAAAGGGTTATTGGATAATGCCATCGCAAGCCATATAAAAGCTATTAAGGTAAATGCCGACTCTGCCGAATCATATTACAATCTTGGGACGGCCTATCTTGAACAAGGCCAATTTGTTAATGCTATTTCTCAACTTGAAAAATCCACGGTCCTGGCGCCTGGTTTTGCGGAAGCATACTACAATCTGGGAATCGCGTATCGAAAAAAAGGAATGTTGGATGAAGCGATATCAGCATTGAATAAGGCATTAGAAGTTAACCCCGAAGATCTCAAAACGTTAAACAGCCTGGCGATAACCTTTTATGAAAAAGGAAAATTTGAGGATGCCATATTCACATATGAAAATATAGCATCTATCACTCCGAAAGATGCCAGCGTACATTATAATCTGGGCATTGCTTATTATAAGGCAGGGATGTTAAACGAAGCGATATCAGAGTTTCAAAAGGTGTCAGCTTTAACACCTGATCACACAAAAGCCCATTATAATCTGGGTGTAATCTATCTGGGGAAAAACAAACTCAGTAAATCTATAGAGGAGTTTAAAAAGGCATTAAAAATAGAACCCGGTCACGCAAAGGCGTACGTTAATCTTGGAGTCGCTTTTTACCGGAAAGGATTACCGGAAGAAGCAATCACGGCTTACAACAGGGCGTTAGAAATCAAACCGGATTATGCTGAAGCGTATTACAATTCAAGTTTTGCTTATCTGAAAAAGGGTCTTATTGAAGATGCCATAAATATGCTTAAAAAAGGCATAGAGCTTAACCCTGACAGTGACCTTCTCTACTTTCTTCTTGGGAATGCCTACAGTGATAAGGGCTTATTAGACGAAGCGATTATCGCATGGGAAAACGTTATAGAAAAAAATCAGAAATATTATCAAGCATATAATAATCTTGGTTTTGCATATTATTCAAAAGGTCTGTCGGATAAGGCAATAATCTCTCTTAAAAAAGCAATAGAAATCAAAGAAAATTACGCTGAGGCGCATTATCACCTGGGTTCGATTTATATTGAAAAAGAGATGCTGAAAGAAGCCGTTTTAGAGCTGACCCGAACAATTGCACTCAAACCGGACCATGTGAAAGCTCATTACAATTTAGGCCTCATATATCGCCGTTTGGGTGATCTGGAGAATGCCATAACCGAATGGAAGATAGCGGTCAAACTGGATCCTACATACTCAAAGGCATATAACAATCTTGGAGTTGCATATGATCTTACCAATAAAATGGATGAAGCTATGTATCAGTACAAACATGCAATTGAAATGAAATCCGATTACGGCGAGGCTCATTATAATCTTGCCATTGCTTACGCAAAGAAAGGTGATATGGAAAATGCTATTTACGAACTGAGGAAGGCAATAGAAATAAACCCGGATAATCCGGATGCCCATTTTGCCCTTGGCATAATCTATCGGGCGAAGTGGAAGATAGCAGAATCAGAAAGAGAAATTTCAGTCTCCAAACGTCTAAAATCAGAATCAAATTGAATTGCAGGTCAAATGCGAAAATATATTATCCCCTTTTCAGGAATAAGTTTGCGCACCAATAACCTTCCTTTGCAGTGTTCTTAAGCCAATTCCAAGCAACCTTGCCGCCTTGGACTTATTGCCTTTAGTCTTTGCCAGCGTAAACCTGATTATTTCCTGTTCGGACTCCTGAAGAGTAAAGTGTTGAGGGATCTGGTAAAAATCGGAATGTTGTGGCTGGGAAAGTAATAAGAATGACGGCAGATATTTTGCCTCTATTGCGTCACCGGGGGCAAGGGCCATGGCCGCTTCAATCGCGTTTTCAAGTTCTCTTACATTTCCGGGCCACGTATAATTTAACAACATTTGCATTGCATTCTTATTTATGCCTTTGATCCCATATCCCTTCTCTTCATTGAAATTACTAATAAAACAACTCACAAGGAGAGGTATATCATCCTTTCTTTCTCTAAGAGGCGGGACTTCAATATGTACAATATTCAATCTATAATAAAGGTCCTTTCTAAACATCTTTTCTTCAATAAGTTTATCAAGGTCCTGATTCGTTGCCGCTAAAACCCTGATATCTACTTTTATCGTCTCATTCCCGCCGACTCTTTCAAACTCTTTTTCCTGAAGTACCCTCAGAAGCTTAATCTGTGTGCTTAAGGACATATCTCCTATCTCATCAAGGAATATTGTACCCTCATCAGCAAGCTCAAACCTGCCAACTCTTTTTATGATTGCACCGGTAAACGCGCCCTTTTCATGTCCAAATATTTCTGATTCAAGTACTCCTTCGTTAAATGCTCCACAGTTTACCTTAATAAACGGTTTCGGCGCACGAGGGCTGTTAAAGTGAATGGCCTTTGCCACCATCTCTTTTCCAGTTCCTGTCTCTCCCGTAATAAGAACATTCGCATCCTTTGAGGCCACAGAACTGATTATATTGGTAACATGCTGAATCGGCTTACTCCTTCCGTGTATATTTCCAAAGCTAAACATTCCTTTTACCTTTTTCTCAAGCTCCATCTTTTCCAGAAAGAGTGATTGTTTCTCAATCGCCTTGTCTATCACGGTTATTAAAAGCCTGGCTTTTACCGGAAGCTCATAGAAGTCATATGCACCATCTTTCATGGCGTCTATGGCATTTGAAAGAGTTGCATTTTCTGAAAGGAAGATCAGCTCTACGTCTGGTTTGATCGTTTTTATCTTTCTGATATAAGTTGATGTCTTAATCTTTAAAAGCTGGTAATCAAACAGAACAATATTGATCGGCTCATTTTTCAATATTTTATAAGCATCATTTACAGCAAAAGAGGTATGGACTCTCATCTTTTTTCTCTTCAAATAACTGATTATTTTTTCCCATTCTGAATTTTCTTTTTCAGAAACCGTAAGAATATTAATTTGCATTTCATTGTCCCATAAAATACGTAAATTTTAATGTTTTTTTAAAAAGCCTTTAAAATATGTGTCATAATATCCAGCAAAAACTAAATAACTATGTTATGTACGCCACAATGACATAGCACAATTAAGCAAAAATATTACCCCAAAGCAATCAAAATATACATCAATTTCCCTAAGTGCTTGAATAATAAAGCACTAAGCGGCCAGGCTAAATGGCATGGTTTTTGTGATACTGAAGCTTATCTAAAATATTAATCCACAGTCAACTAAAATTATTTGGGCTGCGTAAGCACAGAATATTTTGACAGAATAAGACGTGTTTAAATCTTTAGGCAAAAAGGAGGAAATCAAATGTTTTTGAATAAGGAATAAGGTTTTTAAATTGCATTACGCTGTAATAAATATTGTTTTTCGTGGTTTTATTTTATGTTAACTATTCTATACAATTTTTGAATTAAAAGGAGAAAACATATGTTTAAGAATAAATACTTGAATCCTGGCTACCTCTCATTAGCGACGGTTGTCTTTGCAATAGTAATTAGCATTTCTTTGGTTAATGCTGAATCGCCATTAGACAACTATAATAACCAAACTCTGCCTTATGTAGTGTCTATTTCAGCTCAGCAGGAGCGTGATGAAGGAGGCTCAGAGGAAGAAGAAGACTCAGAAGAATATGAATTTTACATTAAAGGAATGACCTGCGGTAGTTGCGAGGTTAAAGTAAAGGAAGCACTTTTAAAGTGTGCCGGTGTCAAGACCGCTTCAGCTAGCCACGAAGAAGGTTATGCCGTAATAGGCGCCAATTCTGATTTGTTGGATTATGATGAAATTGTACGTGCCGTAAAAAACGCCGGGTTTACTGTTCTTGATGAAGAGTAACGTCTTCTGATTTACAAGCATTATTGCATAATTTTTATATGGAGGAGTACAATGAATAAGAATTTTGAAAATAATACTTCAAAAAAACGCGTTAAGCCTAAAAACTTAAAGAAAGAAGATGGACATATAAAAACGAGCAAGAAGAAGCCATCTAAGAAAAATGACTGATTCGGGACTCTTGGTTTGCTTGGTTTGGGGTATCATCTAACATCGTAAAAGATTTTACGATATTTAGATGATACCCCAAATTTTTTGGTATTTTCCGGAGTAAAGGAGAAATAACACAAGCTTCCATGAGAAAAAATTATAAGATGTATTTTTGTAAAGAACAGGGTAGCTGTTTATAGTTGGCCATTACCACTGCATTGATTATAGTATTTATAAAAACCTGAACGGCTGCATCACTCATTCCTATTTCGACATTGAGGATACTATACCACATTGAGGTATCTCTTCGTTTTCATATCAGTTTCTTGCTAAAAAGAGTGAATTTTAGTATGCTGTATACCCATATACAAAAAGAAAAGGTCTTATGCTTAACAAGAAGATGTTTTGTTTCGTCTTCCGATCTCATTCCGAGAAACGAAGTGACACTGCTCTGCTGACCGCAATCTCATATTGATTACCTGGAGATTACATAATAAATGAAAATTATATTAGCTGCAGACGGCTCTAAGAATTCAGAATGGGCAGTTGATTTTCTTCTGAAGCTTCCCTTGGCAGAAATGCCTCAAATCAGAGTGTTACAGGTAGTACATGAGAAAAAACATATTACTCCTTTTTTGGACTCTGTGTATCATAAACTATTTAAAGATGCAATACAGGCAAAAATAGATAAAGACATTTTATCGGCTGAGACACATGCCACACAAATTGTGGAAAAAATAAAAACCAGATGGGAAGACGTAGAGTCAATAATTGAGAAAGGGCATGTATCTGATAAAATAATAGAAAAGGCAAAAGAAGAGAAGGCAGACTTGATCATTCTGGGTTCGCGAGGGCTAAGTAAAACAAAATCCTTTTTTTTAGGTGGGGTATCTCAAAAAGTAGGTACCTACGCTCCATGTTCTGTTCTCGTCATTAAGAAAAAGATACGTACTTTAAAGAAAATTCTCATAGCAACAGACGGATCAAGCTATTCTGATGCCGCTGTAAAATTTTTCAAATCCCATTTTTTAACAAAAGAAGTTAGTACCACTCTTCTTCATGTCTGGGACAACCCT
Organism: Candidatus Brocadiaceae bacterium S225; assembly: GCA_007859995.1. Classification (GTDB taxonomy): domain Bacteria; phylum Planctomycetota; class Brocadiia; order Brocadiales; family Scalinduaceae; genus Scalindua; species Scalindua brodae. The sequence goes on along the minus strand of SMSL01000007.1, from coordinate 67,031 downwards.
GTCACCCTTCCGCAATTTGCATACGAAACCATAGGGAAAAAACACCTTCAAGAAATGCATAAAGTCGCTTTTATGGCGAATGCTCTGTGTGTCGAAGGTGATCCGGCAGAAATGATTAATGACACAGCCCAACGTAGAAAAGTTAATCTCGTAATTGTCGGATCAAAAGGTCTTACGGGAAATAAGCGATTTCTTTTAGGTAGTGTTGCGCGAAAAGTGATTACCTATAATAACAGCTCTGTCCTTGTTGTAAAAAGTATTGAAAACAAAATATGACGCATTGCGGATATATTTAAAGTGGGGAATGGACAATTTACGGAAAGATATTAATCAATGAAAATTATGTATCGACAAAATATTCTGGCTGTTTTCATTCTGGTATGGAGTCTGGGAAGCGTGGATTTGTCTGCCCAGCAGGTAAGTATATCTCCTGACCCGGTTGGCATTGCTTCAACATACACCACTGAAGTACTGAATATTCATAAAGTCAAAACACTGATTACTGAAACCGAAGGCAAAACGAAACTTGATGAAACCCTTCGCACAAAATTGCTTGAACAGTATCGCGCTGCATTGTATCAACTGGCATTATCTCAACGATACAAAAATGAAGCGGAAAATTTAAAACGTTATATCGAGATCACTCCAGAAGAAACCAGAAAAATCCGGGAACAGCTGCAGGAGGCTCAAAAATCTGATATTCAAAACAAGCCATTACCTGCTGACATAGCTGAGTACGCCACATCCAAGGAATTGGACCTGCGACTTGCTAAAGAACAAGCTGATCTGACAGCTCTGAGGAACAAATTGTCCGGTATTGAAGGGAAAATACAGCAACTCAAGCTGCGTCCGGATAATGTCCAAAGTGAATTGGTTGAGGCAAAACAGAGGCTTGACGAATATACTCAAGCTATCAAAGCCGGTCTACTTAATGCAGAGAACCCGATGGAATCGAATGCACGAATAATACTGCTGCAAGCCAGGCAAAACTCAGCTTTACAAGAAATCAACAAGCTTGAACAAGAACTACTGAGCCACGAGGTGAAAAGAGAATTTCTGCTTGTCACACGCGATATTTTCAATATAAAAGTATCACACACAGAGCGCCTTATAAAAGCCATTGGGGGTATGGTAAACCAATTTCGTGAGAAAGAAGTTAAACAAGCCAGCTTAGCTGCTGAAGCGGCTAAGCACGAAGCCATAGGCAAACACCCTGCGGTAAAAGAACTTGCCGGAGAAAATGCGGAGTATACTACCGAATTAACAAATGTAGCCCAGTATATCAGTAAGATTACTCCACAACGGACATCACTCAGCGATCATCTCAAACAACTCAAACTTGATTACGAAAACGCAAAAAAACAGATTGAAATCGCAGGTAACGTGGATGAAGCTCTGGTCCAGATCATGCTCGATCAACGAAGAAGATTACCGGATTTAAACAGCAAGAGAAAGATCAATGAGGAAATAAGAAAGAAAATTATTGCGACAAGATTGAGACGATTCCGGCTGGATGAACAAATTAAACCAATGAGTAATATTCCTCAGGAAGTAGCTCGTACTATGAGTGAAAAAGTACAAAAACCTGTTCCTGTGGCAAACGAGAAGGATATTGAGAATGAAATTACCGTCCTTTTAACTAAAAAAAGTGAACTTCTTAATAATTTAGATACCTCCTATGGAACCCTGCTTAAATCACTGGGAGAATTTCATTCTGAGTTGAAGCAATACATAAAAAATGTTCAGGTGTATGCTTCTTTTATGGACGAGCGATTAATGTGGGTGCCCAGTTCACCTCCCTTTAGCAAGTTAACATGGCATAAACTTATCAGTTCATTTAACTGGTTATTTTCTCCGTATAATTGGAAAGACCTGAGCATTGCCAGTTTGAGTATCTTTACGAATACACCGGTATTATCCGGGATAACCTTATTAGTAACACTCTGGCTCTTTTCCATAAGAATCAAGCTGAAGAAAAAGCTGGAGGTTATTTCCAGTGACATAGGGAGAATATCCGCAGATCATTTTAAACATACCCTTCTTGCCTTATTAATAACCATTTTATCCGCCATACCTTTTCCGTTCGTCCTGGGCTTTATCTCCTGGCAGCTATTGAATACGGAAGGGTCTGTAGAGTTTGTCAAGGCATGTGGATTTGGGCTGCTTTTCACCAGCTGGTTCATGCTGAGTTTTCAATTTTTCAGAGCTGTCTGCTACAAAAAAGGTCTTGGTGAAACTCACTTCAAGTGGAAAAAAACCACGTTAAAAATCCTTCGTAATAATCTGTTCTGGCTGCTTGTGATTGTTTCCATAGCAAGTTTCTTCACTACCCTGACAGAACACCAGAGCAATAATAATTTCCGTGACAGCCTGGGGAGACTGGGTTTTATAACAGGAATGGCATCGTTCGCGGTTTTCATAAAAAGGGTAATTCACCCTAAAAAAGGTATTTTTGAAAGCTTAATCTCTGAAAATCCTAATGGATGGCTGTCCCGCATGACGTGGCTCTGGTATTCTGCCGCAGTATTACTGCCTGTATCACTGGCGGGATTGGCGGCTTTTGGCTATTACTATGTCGCGTATCAGTTAGGTCTAAAGTTACTGCAAACCCTGTGGATATTATTTGGGGCAGTTATCGTTTATTATCTCGGTATCAGGTGGTTTTACATACGGGAGAGAAAACTTGCATTGGAACAGGCGTTGGAAAGACGCAAAGTTGCTGCTGCAAAGTTAGCCGCACTAAAAGAAGCAGCACCCGCAGAAACGGCCTTACCACAATTTGAGGAGCCGCAAGTAGACATTTCAGCAGTAAAAGAACAGACGAGAAATTTGCTCAGGTCTTTTATCGGTGTTACTGTGTTCATTGGAATCTGGATAATCTGGGCGACTGTATTGCCTGCACTTAATGTCCTCTATAAAATAAATCTCTGGTCACACACTGTGGTGATTGATGGTAATCCGACGCTACAATGGGTAACCCTGTTTCATTTAATGCTCTGTCTGGTTGTAGGTATTATTACGGCTGTCGTAGCGAAAAACCTCCCTGGCGTTCTCGAAATCGCAATTCTCCAGAACCTGCCCATTCAGACGGGAAGCCGCTACGCTATTACATCAATCAGCCAATACATCCTCGTCACAATAGGCTTAATCACGATTACTAAAATTCTGGGAGTAAACTGGTCTCAATTCGGTTGGCTATTTGCGGCCCTCAGTGTCGGTATCGGATTTGGTTTACAGGAAATAGTGGCAAACTTTGTGTGTGGTATTGTTCTGTTTATAGAACGCCCTATACGTGTGGGTGATATTGTAACCGTCTCGGATGTGTCAGGTACTGTCACAAAAATCCAGATTCGTGCTACAACTATCACCAACTGGGATCGTCAGGAATTCGTAGTGCCGAATAAGGAGTTCATTACCGGGCGTATTCTTAACTGGACTCTCTCTAACAGCACGAATAGATTCACCGTTGATGTCGGTATCGCCTATGGCTCTGACGTGGAGCGAGCGCGGGAACTGCTTTTGCAGATTGCGAGTGAACACCCTGAGGTCATGAAAGACCCTGCTCCTTTTGCATTGTTTCAGAAATTTAATGATAGTACATTGCACATGGCGTTACGTTGCTACCTGCCCAACCTTGATAAACGTCTTGCAACAATTCATGAAATCCAAACCGCAATCCACAGTCGATTTAAAGAGGCGGGTATCGAAATCGCGTTCCCTCAACGTGATATTCATGTAAGAAGTTCTGATAACTCTGCAAAAGAACCTGAAGATCAACTATTCCGTGATAAATGAATAGTGCGTGAGAGTCATATTGATTAAAGGTAAAGATACTATGATATTACAGGTGTTTTAACGTTTATTTCTTGTTTGCAGCATTTTGTCTGGAGATGGAAAGGATAGTCAATGTCAGATCGTGAGTTATTATTATCGGTTGTCAGAAAGATGGTTGAGGATGATTATGAAACACTGGCCAGAATAATGGAGGGATTGGATGAAGCCGAAGTATTGAATATAATGAAAATACTTCCCCATGCTTTATCCGCAAAAGTCCTCTCTGTCCTGCCTCAAAATCTTGTTGCAACTCTTTTGATACAACTGCCGACTGAATTTCTTGAAAAGATTATTGGTGATCTGGACCCTGAAAAAATCAGTGATATTATCCTGAGCTTGCCGGAGGAGCTGAGAAGTGATTTGCTGGAGAAAACTCCTCAAAAGAAAAAAAAACTTATCAGAGAAATGCTTACCTTCCCGGAAGACAGTGTCGGGCGTATTATGAGTAGGGATTATCTGGCATTCCATGTAGATTTAAAGGTAAAGGATGCTGCTAATAAAATTAAGGCTATGGCTCGCAGGAGAACGTCATTCTCTTATGCCTATGTAGTAGATAGCGACAACCGGTTGGTCGGGGTATTGCGTATGTTTGACCTGATTGCGGCATCAAGAGAAGTTACCCTGAGATCAATTATGAAAGAGGAGGTTTATACTATCGATAGCTTTTCCGATAGAGAGCATGTTGCCAATGATTTAAAAGTGCACAAATACTCCGCCGCGCCTGTTGTTGATTCCCAGGGCCGCCTTCTCGGTATTGTGCGGGCAGAAAAGCTGATCATGGAGGCCCAGGAAGATGTTGCCCAGGATATTCAAATGATGGTTGGAGTTGCGCCTGAGGAACGCACGTTTTCGTCTATATGGTTTTCTCTCAGCAGACGTTTGCCATGGCTTCATATCAACCTGGCAACTGCATTTGCCGCTGCGGGTGTCATCGCCATCTTTGAAGACCTCATTCACCAGATAACTGCGCTGGCAATTTTTTTGCCGGTAGTTGCCGGACAGGGAGGTAATGCGGGCGCACAAACCCTTGCTGTTGTTATGAGAGGATTAGTAATGCGGGAGATTCCCAGGGGCAGATTTAAAAGTTTGCTTATCAAAGAAGCTAGTCTGGGCGCGCTTAATGGTGTTATTATTGGCCTGGTAACCGCCGTGATTGCCTGGCTATGGCAGGCAAATCCGTTTCTTGGAATAGTAGTTGGTTTAGGGATGATAGTAAATCTGATTGTCGCAGGCTTTGCCGGAGCCGCAATTCCAATCATAATGAAAAAACTTGGAGCAGATCCCGCTCAGTCATCAAGTATTATCTTAACAACGATTACTGATATAGTAGGATTTTTTGCGTTTTTGAGCTTTGCAATGATGTTTAAGGAATATATCATCTGACAAAAACAATATCACTCTATAGTCACAAGCTCCTCCTTACAGGCATTATCTGAATGAAAATCAGTGATTATAAAACCACTCTTGTATAAGGACTAGATAACCAAAATAGCGTACCGGGTTAAAAAAATAAAGCAATAGGAGAGATATTTAGAGTAAGTATAGGTGAAGTAAACAAAGCAGCATTACGCATAAATACGCAAAGTAAAACAAGGAAAGCTTTAGAAGGAAATTAGATGAGATAGCATCTTCTGCTTTCAGGGTCTGGCCATGATTCCTGTTAACCGGTTCAGGAGCCTACAGGAAAATCCTCTGTTAGAGTAACAGGATCAGGATGGCCAGCCTGTGCCCGTGTTTCAGCTCTGTCCGAAATAGGCGGAGAAGCAGTATCGCCATCGTTACCTTTATCAATCACCTTCTCGTCCATAGCCGGCAGAAATGAAAGCTTCTCTTTGATTCTTTCTCTAATAAGTTGTTCTTCCTCTTTAATGAATGAGTTTACAATAGGAATTCTTAGAACTAACTCACGGACGACTTCCTCACTCGCCCTTGCAGCGTAAACGTCCCTCAGGCTCATATAGTTCTGGAAAGAAGCTATTATAAAATCAAAAGGATTTGTTGCTACGCGGATGTCATTGTCGTGCCTTACCTGCTCACCTTCAAAAAAGACCGTGCCATCCTTCGTGGAAACGCATTTGATACTCAAGCCAATCCGGATCTGTTTGTATAGCGCATAATATGAGTTTTTGTATTCTGTAACCCTACCATAAATCAATGCATCCGCATCAAGCATCCTGCCCAACTCTTGAGCCGGTATTTTATACAGGTCATTGGGTGATAAAACCCCAAGTTCCTGTAGCGTCTTATCGATAGACATTAGCTCTATATCATTAAATTCCCTGGATGCAAAATGGCCAAAGAAAAATCTTCTCAATCTATTCGCGTAAGTCCAGTTCCAGCCATCCGTCTTTTCTGTGCTAAACCTTGGGAGAGGGACTGAGTTCAGAATATATTTACCGCCTATAAGATTATCAAACGGTAAAATTGCGATCTTCCTGGGCGGATCTGTATAAAACTTGTCAGAAATATTAAATTCCTTATCTCCAGGATCGAGCTGGTAAATTCTGTCAAATGTCGTTTTCTTGCCATGATCAGCAAGCCCTTCTTCGTTCTGAAAGAAAGGCTCTTCCCCTGTGGTTCTTCGATCGTTGTTGCGAGAAAAACACCCAGTAGTAGATATTGCAATAAGAGCCAAAACAACTAAACTTTTAGCTATGTTTCGGAAAGAGATAGATATTTTCATTTGCTTATTAATTGCAATCATTGGTATTGAAATATGCTAAAAAATATATGGACAGAGACATAATAAATGTGCTATCCGTCGTCTTGTAAACACGACACCCCATTCTATTTAAATAAAATGCAACTGTCAATGCCTTTAAACACCACTCTTTGTAGAAAATCCCGGATTTATTACTCTGCTCCTTCTCCGGAAACTCTTTTTCTGGATTGTTTTTTTTCAGATCGTCTCTTTTTATTTTGCAGGATTTGTACCTTTACATAATGGGGTTTTTTCGTAAGGATGCGCTCTTTTTCTTTGATGTTTAACTCCATTAACTTTACCTGGAGTCTTTTAAAGGCAAGCTCTCTATTCTTTATTTGCGATCGCGATTCCGTTGCAATCACCCTTATGCCTGTAGCCTTGTGATATAATCGCACACAAGACATTGTCTTATTCTTGTGCTGGCCACCGGGCCCAGAGTTTTTGTAATAATCTAACCGTACTTCCTTTTTCAAATTTTTCAGATCAATTGAGTATTTTTTCATCTACCAAGCCTGACATGAAAATGACATGGACATTATATCGAAACTGCCCTTTAACGTTTTTTCACATTCTTTTCCATTCATTCTAACTTTTTCTTTCCCGGTAATCATTCTTTTTTCTCTTAACTCTAATCCTACAATATTTATGTCAATTTTGAAATTCCTAAACATAAGTTTAGATGTAGAGATATTAAACATTTTTTTCGATTTAATATGGACGCGTCTAATAATATCAGTATAATAATACAATTTGGGAATAGCCATAAGGCAAATTGTTATATGTACTTAAGTGTAGGCGGCATTAGGCTGTTTATTTTTAATTTTTAATAACGGTTCCTGATTATGGCATGTATTTTGACAGATTAAATTGAAAAGTGCGCCTTCTTAACCTGCAAATGGGAAATTGAGAATGACAGACACTCTAATCGGAAAAAGGAGATATGATGGATTTAGGCTTATTCATAGCAGAGAGCCTGATTATCAAAAAAACCATTTAGAGATACCGTGCGGCTTTCGCGAAAAGATCTTAACCAGGCTTTCCTTCTTAATACGATGAACAAACATCAAAGGCCATACCGTCTATGGAGAAAAATATGTCTGCACAGCTTTTTTATGATGTTGTCTGGCTGGAACCCAGATAACTAATATCTAAAACAATCAAAATGAAAAAACCGGATTTCACCATTCCCGTTCTGGGCAAACCAACGTTCAGGCTATCTTCAATTTCCAGAAAACAGGATATCTGGCGGACAAGCTATATGGGGGACGATCAATATATACTTTACGATATCTCTCTTTCCGGGGATCCATCGAACCTCGATAGTACCCCGCATAACCTGATAGAAAAGGCCGGTCCAAGGGAAAATATTTATTTTGACCCATCCAGGGTACACGCAGGGATAGTCACCTGTGGCGGACTTTGCCCCGGGCTCAACGATGTGATACGGGCAATCGTTATGACCCTGTGGTATCGTTACGGTACAAAACGGATATCCGGCATCATGTACGGATACCGAGGCTTCCTTTCGAAATTTAACCTGCCGGTTATGGAGTTGAAGCCCGAGGTCGTATCTAATATTCATCGCCTTGGAGGTACTATCCTGGGCGCTTCACGAGGCTACGGTGATTGTGTTGAAGAGATCGTTGATTCCCTCGTACAGATGAACATTAACATGCTTTTTACCATAGGTGGCGACGGTACGCAAAAAGGTGCCCTTGATATTTCTGAAGAGGTAAAGAAACGTGGCTTGAAAATTTCTATAGTAGGAATACCCAAGACCATTGACAATGATTTAAGCTTTGTACAAAGATCATTCGGATTTGAGACCGCAGTTTCACGCGCGGTAGATGCAGTCTCTTGCGCACATGTGGAGGCACATGATGGAGTAAACGGAATTGGAATTGTTAAAGTGATGGGGCGTGAATCGGGATTTATCGCTGCTGATACAGCCATGGCTATCAATGATGTGAATTATGTACTTATTCCGGAAGTACGTTTTGATCTTGAAGGTGAAAATGGGTTATTCGCCAGCCTGGAAAGGAGGCTTAAGCAACGGAATCATGCTGTAATTCTGGTAGCAGAAGGTGCAGGGCAGGAGTATATGAAAGATTCCAGGGCAACAGATGCATCAGGCAATGTGAAGCTCAACGATATAGGCGTTTTTCTCAAAGAACGAATTGGTAAATATTTTAAAACAAGGGGAATAGACATTAACCTGAAATATATCGATCCAAGTTACATGATCAGAAGCGCTCCCGCGAATTCTAATGATTCCGTTTACTGCGCCAAACTCGGCTCTTATGCGGTACATGCGGCAATGGCAGGAAAGACAGGAATGATCGTGAGCCTTATTCATTCTCACTTTGTTCATGTTCCCATTCACCTGGCGGTTTCAGGCAGAAAACACATCGACCCACACCAGGAGCTCTGGCGTGACGTAATTGAGGCAACGGGCCAACCGCTACTTTTACAGGAACGCAGGATAAAGCCCCGCACAAGAAATTAAAACGTTAAAAACCGACAAATAATTACGAAAATTACTCAAAATGATAAAGACCAGAATAATCGCAACACTCGGCCCTTCCAGCAATAAACCGGATATTATTAAGTCAATGATCGATAATTGCCATAATTTGATAACCGGTGGTGCATAAGGCATGAATAGAAAAAGTGATTTAAAAGTTCTGGTGATTAACTGTGGCAGCTCTTCGGTTAAATTTCAACTTCTCAATATGGCTGATGAAAATGTCCTTACCAGTGGCATAGTTGAAAGGCTTGGACTGCCTCAGTCGCTTATAAAATTTAAATTTGGCAACAAAGGCTTTACTAAAGAGTTCGACACCCTTGATCACAGCTCTGCAATCTCAGAAATTCTTGATGCCGTCACGCACAGCCAGCTCGGAGTCATTGACGATAAGAGTGAAATTTCCGCAGTAGGACACAGGGTTGTTCACGGAGCAGAGCACTTCACGGAATCGGTGCTTATAACCGATGATACTATCAAACAGATCGAAGCCTGCATTGAACTCGCTCCACTTCACAACCCTCATAATTTGAAGGGAATACTTGTATGTAGAAAACTTCTAACAGGTATCCCACAGGTAGCTGTATTTGACACCGCCTTTCATCAAACAATGGAAGATTATGTTTATACATATGCCCTTGCCTATAGATTTTATGAAAAATACCGATTCAGACGATATGGGTTTCACGGAACCAGCCATTTCTTCGTAGCGAACAAGGCGGCAGAAATTGTTGGGAATGATATACATAAGTTAAAGATTATCACGTGTCATCTTGGAAACGGAGCAAGCATTGCGGCGGTTAAGTACGGTAAATCTATAGATACATCTATGGGGTTCACACCTCTCGAAGGCCTGATAATGGGAACCAGGTGTGGAGATGTTGATCCCGCAATGGCTCTATTCATAATGGAAAAGGAGGGGCTTAGTCCGCATGGATGCGATATGCTGATGAACCATGAATGCGGCCTGATAGGAATTTCAGGTATTAGCTCAGACATGCGGGACCTTATTAAAGCGTATAAAGAAGGAAATGACCGGGCAAGGCTTGCTTTACAGATGTACTCATATCGGATCAGGAAATATATTGGTATGTATTCAGCATCAATGAACGGTGTCGACGTAATAGTTTTTACCGGTGGAATCGGAGAAAATGCAGCACTTATCAGGAATATGTGTTGTGCTGACATGAAATATCTTGGCATTGATTTTGATGAAGAGAAAAACAGGATGACCATCGGAACAGAAGGGGAGCTAACCGCTCAGAATTCTAAAGTCAGAGTGCTGTGCGTTCCAACAAATGAAGAACTGGTAATCGCCAGAGACACGGTACGAATAGTTAATGGAAAATAAAATATCTCCTTGCTATCACTTAAATTATAGTTCTCCGAAAAACTTAACTTTTAAGGAAACGAACAGAATATGATAAAAAATATCTATCTCGCTTCCACCGGTCCAGAATCCGGGAAGGGCGTAATCTGTCTTGGCTTAATCAATGCCTTCAGGGGCATGGTTACAAACGTCGGTTATTTTAAGCCCATAGGTCAGAAATACAGGAAAAATGAAGATCACGATAAAGAATCAATAATGATTAAGGAAATATACGGCATTGAAGACAAGTTGCAGCACATAAACCCTGTATCCATAAAAGAATTAAACCATTACATCACCAGTAATGATCAAGAAACATTTTTTCATAAAGTGCGGGAATCATACAGGAAAGTGGAAAAGGATAAAGACATGGTTATTATTGAAGGTACTGATTATTTAGGAATGAAGTCGGCTTTTGAGTTTGATATCAATGCTGACATTGCGAATAATCTGAATGCCGGAATAATTCTTATTGAAGACGGATATGGAAAATCTATAGACGAAATATTGTCAGATGTGTTAACAGGCAAAGATTCCTTTGATGAGCAGTCCTGTGATTTTCTGGGTGTTATTATCAATAAAGTAGAGGTTGAAAGATTTTCGGAGGTTGATCAAGCTCTGAGAAAAATACTTAAGAAAAGGAAAATAGATTATTTAGGCACGCTCCCCTATGATCCGGTTCTGCCAAAACCCCGCTTATATGACATAGCCAGAAGCCTTGACGCTGAAATCTTGTTTGGCAAGGACCATCTTTCAAACATCGCAGTAGAAACAATAATCGCCTCTATGCGCTTTGATAACGCCATAAAGTATATACATGACGGAGCTCTCATTGTTACGGGAGGAGACAGAACCGGGATAATAATTGGATGTATGGCATCATTAATCTCACCTGCCTGCCCGAACATATCGGGTATCGTTTTAACAGGGGGTCTCATCCCTAATGATAATATAATGAATCTGATTGGAACATTATATGAATTACCGTTTCCTATTTTCAGTGTTAAATGCAGCACGATAGAAGCGGTGAATACAATCAACTCTCTTGTTGTTCACATATCTTCAAATGATACTCAGAAGATCGATATCGCAAAATCCATGGTCTACAGGTATGTTGATTACGAAAAGATAAACGATAAACTGAAACTGGAAAAGACCAGAAAACGAACTCCCGAGATATTCAAATATGAAATACTGGAGATGGCACGTTCTGAAAAGAAGCGTATAGTTCTTCCTGAAGGAGAGGATGACCGAACACTTAAAGCCGCTGAATGGATACAAGACAGAGAGATTGCAGATTTAATACTCCTCGGCGACGAAGAGCTGATCACCAAAAAAGCAGCTATGTTGGGAATAAAACTTGGCAGTAAGACCGAGATCATAAACCCTGTGAAATCAGAAAAACTTGAGGATTATGTTAATACCTATTATGAGCTGAGAAAACACAAACTTTACGAAATGGATGTTGCACGGGATCGAATGCAGGATGCAATTTATTTTGGAACCATGATGGTATACAAAGGAGAAGCAGATGGACTGGTATCCGGAGCCATTCATACAACACAGCACACAATCAGGCCTGCGTTTGAAATAATCAAGACAAAGCCCGGAATAACAAGCGCTTCAAGTATTTTCTTCATGTGCCTGAAAGACAGGGTACTGGTATATGGAGACTGCGCAATAATCCCGATTCCAACTACGGAACAGCTCTCTGAGATTGCTATCACAAGTGCGGATACCGCGGTAAAGTTTGGTATAGATCCGTATATTGCCATGCTTTCATATTCAACCGGCAAATCAGGAAAGGGACCGGAAGTAGTCAAGGTGAGAGAAGCCACTGAGATTGCAAGGAGCAAGAGGCCGGATCTGCTCATTGAGGGACCGATACAATACGATGCCGCTATTGATCCGATTGTCGCACGGATCAAACTTCCGGACAGCAAGGTTGCGGGTAAAGCGACCGTCTTTATCTTCCCTGACCTGAATACCGGTAACAACACTTATAAAGCGGTACAGAGGTCTTCCGGGGCGGTCGCGATAGGACCGATAATACAGGGTTTAAAGATGCCCGTAAACGATCTCAGCAGGGGGTGCCTTGTGGAAGACATCGTTTATACGATAGCCATAACGGCAATACAGGCACAGTCGAAATAGGCATTATTATTTTTGCAATTCTCAAAAAAAGATTTATATGTTAGAATCTTTTTTCTACTATAAATCATGAGCACTTTTTAGGACGAATAATGGCAACTATATTACCGTTCAAAGGATTACGATATAATCCTGAAAAAATAAAAGATATTTCAAAGGTAATAACACCTCCTTATGACGTTATCTCTGAAAAGGAGAGAGATGACTATTATCAACTCCACCCAGACAACATAATACGACTGATCCTGAGTAAAGAGCTTCCCGGAGATGATCAGTCCAACAATAAATATACAAGATCCGCAGAACTCTTCGATACATGGAGAAAAGAAGAAATCCTGAAAGAAGAGACCGAGCCTGCTATATATATTTATGCACAAGAGTTCACATTGTCCGGTAAGAAATACACACGAAGAGGGTTCATTTCTTTAGTAAAGCTGGAAGATTTTCAAACTGGAGAAATTTACCCACACGAACATACACTTGCAAAGCCAAAAGAAGACCGGATGAATTTGATGAAAGCCTGTAACGCAAACTTGAGCCAGGTATTTACATTCTTCGAAGACGAAGATGCTAAAATATCAAACTTTCTATATAAAGTGTCTCAAGGAGACCCGGGAACCGGTGTAATCCCGGATATCGATTTTACAGACATTTACGGTGTCAAAAATTCGCTCTGGGCCATAAAAGACAAAACGGTTATTGAAAAGTTAATTGTACAAATGAAGGACAGGGCACTGTTTATAGCAGACGGGCATCATCGCTATGAAACTGCGCTGTTCTACAGAGACTTTATAAAAGACAGGGGAAAAGGGCAGAACGGTAACGAAGATTCTCCGGCCGACTATATCATGATGATGTGCGTCTCTATGGAAGACCCGGGGCTTCAGATCCTGCCAACACACAGACTGGCCAGGAATGTAAAAGACCTTGATCCAGAAAAGATAAAGAGTTCATTGAGTGAGATCTTTGATATCAGTGACCTGGGAAGTGATTGCAAGACAGAAACGTTAACACAAAAACTCAGTGAAGATGCTCATAAACATAAAATTGCCATGTACATAGGTGAGAGTGACAAGAAATTCTATATCCTGACACTGCGTGATGAAAAACTTCTCGACCCGATTTTAACAGGTGAATATACGGAATGGAAGTCTATTGATACCGGGATATTACATGGAGTCATATTTGACAGAGTACTGGGCATCCAGGCAAAAAACATTTCCAAGTCTGAAAGCGTCAAATACATTCAAGGCGTAGAAGACTCAGTTACAAAAGTAAACGAAGGAGAATACCAGATCGCCTTTTTCCTCAACCCGACAAAAATAGGTCAGATAAAAGACATGGCAACCAAGAGACATAAGATGCCTCCCAAGGCAACATATTTCTACCCTAAACTTATGACTGGAATGGTTGTAAGGCATATTTCCTCATGCCATTAAGAGTTGATAATAGTCCCTTATTACATAATATTTATTGACTTTAAACTAAATTTTAACTAGAATACCTGCTCGAAAATTGTAGCTTATCAAGAGTGGTGGAGGGAATGGCCCTGAGAAACCACAGCAACCGATCCTGGCGGAATGTCAGGATATCGGTGCTAACTCCTACCTGCTAGGGGAAGATAAGATAAGAATGTCGCGGAGCCCCTTCTTATCTTGTGATTAAGAAGAGGCTTTTTTTATTTAATGTATGGAGATGAATATGAGTTTTGTTAAAGGTCTTAAATGCAGAGAATGCGGGAAAGGTTACCCTAAAGAGGCTCTTCATGTTTGCAGTTTCTGTTTTGGTCCGTTGGAAGTAGATTATAAATACGAAGAAATTAAAAAAGTAATAAGCAGAGAACTGATTGAATCACGAGGAAAAAACATGTGGAGGTACAAGGAGCTTTTACCCCTTGATGGCGAACCGACTGTGGGAACTCAAGTCGGGTATACTCCATTGATAAAGGCTGATAATTTAGCCAGAAAACTTGGCGTATCGGAACTATATGTAAAAAATGATGCAGTAAATTTTCCCACATATTCTTTTAAAGATAGAGTCGTTTCCGCTGCTCTTTCCAAGGCAAAGGAACTCGGCTTTAAAACAGTTGCCTGTGCCACAACCGGCAACCTGGGAAACTCTGTTGCCGCGCAGGCAGTTCAGGGTAACCTTGAAAGCTATATCTTTATGCCCTCAAATTTAGAACAGGGAAAGGTTATAGGCACCTCAATTTATGGAACAAACGTAATTAGCATCGACGGTAATTACGATGGAGTGAACAGAATGTGTTCAGAGATTGCAGATAAATACGGTTGGGCATTTGCAAACATCAACATCCGACCATATTATGCTGAAGGCTCAAAGACATACGGCTACGAAATTGTAGAACAGCTCGGATGGAAAGCCCCCAAACACGTAGTTGTGCCGATGGCTGGCGGCTCTCTGATCATTAAGATAGGCAAAGCGATAAAGGAAATGACAGAATTGGGATTGATTGAAAAATCTAATACAGCACTCTATGGCGCTCAGGCGTCCGGGTCTTCACCAATTTCTACTGCCATAAAGAAAGGCAGTGATGTTATCGCTCCTGTTATACCAGATACGATAGCACATTCCATTGCAATTGGAAATCCGGCAGATGGATTTTATTCAGTGCAGGCTATTAATGATAGTGGCGGGTGCGCCGAAGATGTTTCTGACGATGAGCTGGTTGAAGGGATAAAGCTCCTGGCATCAACAGAGGGCATTTTCACAGAGACTGCAGGAGGCGTAACGGTGGCTGTAACAAAAAAGCTTATAGAGCAGGGTAAGTTACCGCGAGATGAGTCTATCGTAATCTGTATCACCGGAAACGGCCTGAAAACACTAGAAGCAGTAATAGGCAAAGTAGACAAACCGTGCGTTATTGATGCAAACATAGAGAGTTTTAACGCTTTTATGGAAAAAAGGGAAGTTTGTACTGCTTAAACTTTTTGACAAAATACATAAGATTGCATAAAATGCAGTGCTTCGATCAGTAGGGAAAAAAGAGTAATATTCCAAAAGTAACCTATATTATTAAAAAGAAAGAGGATTCATCATGCCGGTTAAAGTAAGGATTCCAACACCATTAAGGTCGTTAACAAACGGATCAGAAGAGGTTATTGTAGAAGGTAATTCTATTAAAGAGGTGATTGATAATCTTGAAATTAATCACAAAGGGTTTAAGGAACGTCTCTGCGATGAAAACGGACAAATCAGACGGTTTATTAATTTCTACCTTAATGATGAAGATATAAGATTTAAAGATAATCAGGAAACTCAGGTCAATGATGGAGATCAAATTTCAATAGTCCCGGCAATTGCAGGTGGACGCATGGTAACCGGTGAACAGAAAGGGTAATTTTTTCAGGATTATTCGAGAAGGTACAAAATGTCTGATATTAAAGAAAACATTGTAAACAGTATCAAAACCCTGATTTTACCTGAGCTCAGTAAACTGCAGGAAGGGATAAATGAAATACGTATTCGTCAAGAGTCCCTGGAAAAACAGATGGTAATGATTAATGAAAATGTTCTTGGCAATAGCAGGCGAATTGATGACACAAACAGAAGAATCGATCTGATTTATGTTGAAATTGGAGATATCAAAAAGGAGATGGAACGTTTGAAACGGGAAGACGCGGTAACGGCAGATATACTGCACCGAATGGCGGTACTTGAAGAAAAAGTACTTCTAAAACAATAGCAATTAAAAATTATGTAAAAGGAACTAAGGTTTCATTAAGTAAATTTAATCAGCTCCTTAGGTACACTTATGTCTGACACTATCAGTTCTCCGGTATATTCTTTGCCGCATTCCTTAAAAAAGCCTGTTTTTGCAGCAACGAATGTGATTGTTTTAGTTGCTTTAACTGCAGTTCCAAGTACAACACCATCATCACAACTCAACCCGGAAGGTATGTCAACAGATACGACAGGTATGTCGGTCTCATTAATTTTTGCTAATAGTGTCCTTACCGGTTCTTTTACCTCGCCTCTTAAACCTGTCCCGAAGATTGCATCAACAATTACATTATAACCATGAAGTGCCTTCCCAATTTCCCCGATATGCCCTTCCTGTAATTCTTTTATTTCAAGATTCATATTCAGCAAAATTTTCAAGTTTGTCGAGGCATCACCGTCAGAAAGAACACTTGATACCGCAGTTGTTAAGTACACAGAAACGCCCACTCCTTTATTATAAAGGTGGCGGGCAATAACAAAACCGTCACCACCATTATTCCCTTTTCCACAAAAAATTGCCACTCTAGCCTTATCGGTCTCCGGCAGCATCTTCAAAACCTCTTCTGCGACATTTCTACCTGCATTTTCCATTAATATAATTCCGGGAATTTCATACTCTTCTATTGCTTTCCGGTCAATCTCTCTTATTTCATCCCTCCCTAATGCACTTTTAATAATACTCATGAAACAACCTTTAAGTGTATAAAAACCCAGCGCCATCCGGTTAGGTTTTTGCTTATGCTGTTTTTGTCATACCCGAATGCCTTTATCGGGTATCTAAAAGGTCGGTTCAAACTAGATTCCCGCTAAAAGAATGCGGGAATGACAGGTTTGGGACAATAAATGCAGCTTACGCAAAAACCTAACCGGACACTGCTGATAAAAACCATAATTTAACAATACTACGCTATTGGAATTATCGATCCTTTTTTCGCACATATTTCTTTAGTTGTCAATTCTTTTTAAATATTTAAAGCATACAAAAAAATAGATTGAATCGCACCATTTTACAGGTGTACAATAGGTTCTCTATAAAAACTACTTGACGATTTAATATTTTTTTTTTAGTATTGTGTAATTATTTTAAATTATTGCGATTATAAGAAATAGGCGGTAGTTAAAATGGCAAAAGTCAGATGTCCAGGCAGCATGAAGACCATGGTACCCGAACCACTTGAAAGAAAGTGCCCAAAATGCGGTAGCATGATTGAAATCTGGAGCGACGAGGAAAAAGCCGACTGTAAATGTGGCGAAACCGTATTTAAAGACGCGGCTCCTACATGTGTGGTATGGTGCAGCGCTGCAGAAGAGTGCCTGGGTGATATTTTTGATGTTAAAAAACTGAAAGAAGACGCAAAGAAAAAAGCGGCAGCGGAGGGTAATCCTGAATTCGTCGCTCAGGTTGCAGAAAAAATCAAGAAAGAAAAAGATAAAAACTGCGCTCAGGTAAAAGAGGGATTTAAGAAAGAAAAAGAGAAAGACAGCTGACAGGCTTTTCCATTAGTAATACTTCACAAAACAGACAGGCTTAACGTTTTTCTTTGTCCTGAGCACTGCCCTGCAACCTTATCCTGTACTGCAAGATGTGAATAGCAGCCAGCTTCTTCACCCATCTCATTGTGATCACCTATCTCATTATAACCACCTATCAGCCTGATTTTAGCACATACGATTTATGGTTTGTTTAGCAGCAACTCAATATAGGCTGATATTTGCCAGTTCCCAGTTTATGGTTTTTTTGTCAACAATCTGATGCGACAAAATCTGATAATTTAATAAAGCAATTATTAAATACACTGAGAACGCCACAACTTCTGTTGTTTCCTATACTTATAATATTCCTGTTTATATCAGTAATTTCTAAATATTCTACCGTTAGTAGCAAATCCACACCTAATTGGCGCATGCTTGACACTTTTCTATCATGTGTCACTCTTTTAAAATCTAAAACAACAGAGATGATATTATTATATTCTGACGACAATAGATTATGATAACTTTGTTATAGACCGCCATCGTATGTCCTTGATAATACATACCTTCTGTAACTCAGATGACCTCCTAAACATAAGGATTTAGATACAGAAACTGTATTACTTAATATTTTTATGAGAAATATATATCTTTTGGCTCTGCTATTGCGATGTCATTCTGGCTCCTAACTACGATTTATAAATTCATTATTTAAATATAAATATATAGATACTTTAAAATTCATGGCCATCGGCAAATTTAAACTGATTCAACTTATGCTTTTTGCATAAATAATCACTTAGATAGTCCATAATTTTCCCTCCGGAAGTCTGATAGGACTTGCCGGTGGCATGATTTTTCTCTTGACTTTTCTTGTTTTTTGCTTTAGTTACTGGCGGCATAATATTGGCAGTTAGATGTTTTTTGTGTTGATATTCGCCGTTATAGCTTGGCTCAAATGCTTGTAGAGTATGTGTATTTAGTGTGATATATTGTTCACACTACTATTTTATAGGATTTTTATTTTTTTATGGGGAGGTAAATTATGGGTAAAATGAAATTTTATTTGTTGTTACCAATGATCGCTGTTTTGGTGTTCGGCAGTATATCTTTTGCGCAGAGCACAGATATGGAAGCGCTTAAGGCAGAGCTTAGAGCGGAATTAAAGGCTGAACTCAAGCAGGAACTGCTGGCTGAACTTAAAAGCGAAACAAAGGCTGACATTCAAGAAGCAACACTTGGCCTGAGAGATGTCATGAAGGCTGATTTCAAAGATGAGATCAGAGCTGAAATAATGCAGGAAGACATCTCTTCTGCAGTACAAGAAGCGATGGCGGGTTCTGCAATTTTGGGTGGTTTGTTCAAAGGTACGACTGTTACCGGTTTTATCGACACCAATTTCATGTATAACCTGAGAAACGCCGGTGAAGAAGCAAACAGAAATGGAAATGCAAAGGTAAATTATATTGGCGAAAATGATGACAACACATTTACCCTTGAAAACTTTGCAATGTTCATAGATAAGCAAGCAACCGACGAACACCCAATCGGCTGGCAGATGCATACATACTGGGGTGAAAAAGCTCAAAGAATTACTTTCTTTGGTCCAGGTAATGATACCATTGGTACCGGTATTACTACTGACAGTGCTGGCGACACGCACACTGGGGATAGCACGAATAATAGATTTGCAATAGCGGCGGCAAATATTACCTGGAATGCACCGGTATTCGGGAAGCATGTTCCAATTACCATGGGTAAAATGTACACATGGATTGGCTATGAGCTCGTAGAAAACATAGGTAACCCGAATTACACGCATGGTATGGTTTACAATAATGCAATACCATTCACACACATGGGTATTAGCTTCGATGTATCTGAATTCCTCCCAAGTGACAAATGGGGTTTGAAACTCTACTATGTTAATGGATGGGATAGCTACATTGATAATAACGAAGGGAAGTCATACGGAGCCTACCTTTCATACCAGCCGAATGACGATTTCTTCATCTCTCTGGCCGCAATAAACGGAGCAGAAACATCTAAAACAGGTACAGTTGCCACTTTTGGTGGTAAGCACGAGAGTGATAATGTATTTATGTACGATATCGTAATGACCTATTCATTACCACAAGTTGATAAGCTAAGCCTTGGATTTAATTGGGACCATGGCCGTGCTAAAAATAATCTTGGTCCTACTGATCCCAATGGCACTAATAGTCAAGATAGCAGCGCTCACTGGTGGGCAGCTGTAGTATATGCCATGTACGATTTCACCGATAATCAACAGGGTGCCTTCAGATACGAGTATTTTGATGATGATGACGGTGCAAAGGGATTCGGCATATCAATGTATTCATTGACGTACACGCATAATATCACAATTGCAGAAAATCTTTTGATCAGACCTGAAGTCAGGTACAATAAGTATAATGTTTCACAAGGTCAGGAGGAAGCTGGCATGGGTCTACTTCGTACAAAAGACGATGGTGAAAGGTTAACGAATGATGATGAAACTATACTTGCTTTAGGTGTTGAATACGTTTTCTAATGCTAATTAATTGTTTTTCTTATTATCCGTCTATCATAACGGTCTTTACCTGCTGGCAGGCGGAGTATTATATAGAATTAAGTTTGTAGTTATTACGCTGCACAAATTTTAAAGTTTGTGTAGAAACCCAGGTCAAAACATTTCCTCCCCAGTTTTGACTTGGGTTTTTGTATTTAATTCCCATAGTTCTTCAGCTCTTCCATTGTTTCAAACGTAACCTGCTTCTCACCATGTGATTCAGCTAGAAACCGTAGCTCCTCAAACGTCGAAAAGAGATCGTAGCTCATAGAAGAGATTTGTTCGAAATCAAGAAGTCCCAATCCCCAGAGAAAGGCAAAACACTTCTTCCGAAGGCCTGCACTCAGTTCCGGATAGCACTCCTCCATCTCTTTTTCCCTGGCTTCATGAGTATCATAGGAAGGCTTACCACTCTTTACAAGACGGCTGTCAATATACACATTCCACAGGTATTTGTACCGCCTGAATGCCCCGGTACCTTCGGGAGGCACAAGGCTGTCTCTATGCTTAAACTTCTCGTTTAACTGGTCAGCCACATGCATAAGCTCATGCCTGACCCGACCCTCAAGGTTCTCTAAAGAATCCACTATTTCCAACACCAGAGAGACATTGTCTGAGCTGAGATAGTTCATGTCTATAGGAGATTCTGCGGGAGTGTGTTTAATAGTAATCTCTTCCAGCTTCTGATTAATACCCAGTTCTTCAACAACATCCTCAATCATCTTACATATCTGTTCACTATTTTCGAACCCGTCTTCAATCTTAACCATAAAAATATACCTTTCTTTAAGTTTTATACTAATGTTCCTGTGAATTATATAATGTTTTATCGCCTCTGCAATATTATTACAACAATCATCCAGGTTCAACTTTTTTATCTTAACCGAGGTTTGGCAGGCAAAAGTTATATCTCCAATGATTGCAATTTATTATTACTTTGTAAGATTAAAAACAGTTTTTCAGCTCGACATATAAATCATCGAGTGATTGTGGAATTACTTTAGTATCGGAAATAACGGGCATAAAGTTTGTATCACCTTTCCATCTTGGAACTATATGTAGGTGTATGTGGCCTACAACACCAGCTCCGGCATCCTTACCAAGATTAACCCCTAAATTAAAACCATCGGGGTTCATTTTATTACTCAAGACATCCTTTACATCCCTGGTTAATGTCATGAATTCCAGCATTTCCGAATTACTCAATTTTGTCAAATCGTCTTTATGCAGGTTTGGTGTTATCATTAAATGGCCATTATTATATGGATATTTGTTTAGAATACAAAAACACTCCTTGCCTCTGTACAAGACCAGATTTTTACGATCTTGATTGTCTTTTATAGCATCACAGAAAAAACAATTTTCCTCTTTTCTGCTCAAGATAAATTCCTTGCGCCAGGGCGCCCAAATGGTTTTCATAACTTTACTCTTTCACCCTTTCAGGTTTAAAATAAATTTTATTTATCTAAGTCCGTGGGCTTCACCCACGGCTATTTGTTTTTACTCCTTCGGGGGGGCCAATGCTTTTGTATTAAAGTAGAGAAATATGGAGTGCATTATCACGGAGGTATTACCGTAAGTGAGATATCGGATTTACCGGTACTCCACTTAAAAATATTTTAAAATGGAGTTTGTCTTGTTTTGCCCTCCCGGTACCGCCTGCCTCTGTAATGGTCTGTCCCTGAATAACATACTCTCCCTTTTTTACAAGTATCCTGGAATTATAGGCATACCATGTGTAAGAACCGTCATCATGCTGAAGCACGACAACCTTGCCCCATCCGTCAGGTGTATCCGAGGTCAAAGCGACTACTCCACTTTTTGATGCCTTCACAGGCTGTCCGTTAACAGCCTCTATATCGATTCCTTTGTTCATATACCCATCTATCCATTTATCAAAACCGAACAATATTTTACCACGTATCGGCCATTGAAATGACTCATTTAAATTCCTGTTGTACACCGGAGCCATCCGTTCAGGTGCGTCGCTGCTAACAGTAACACCTCTTGGTATAATCAATTGTTGTCCGGGTTTTATATTCTCAACATTTTTGATATTATTAGCTTTAATAATTTCGTCAGGCAAAACACCATGATTATTAGCAATCCTCCAAATAGTATCACCTTTTTTTATCGTATATCTTGTAGATTTTTGAGTAATTGTATTAGATTTTAATGAATCTAATTCCTTTTTAAATTTTGGAGGAGGGTACTTACCGGTTCTGTCACTTGTAGCACATCCTGTCAGGAAGATCATGATCAGAAACATCATAACTGCGCTACCAAACACTTTTGAAACTGGAATATTTCTCAACCTACGCTCTCTCCTTCAAATTTACATTATTCAATAAATCTTCTCATATGCAAAGCTTACCTGTCTGCCGGCAAGCAATAACAAACAGAATCTACAAGTTGATGAATTTTCTATCCGGCAAAAGATTTAATACTGAAATTCACAAATACTAAATTATTGTTTGCATAGAGCGGGCGATGGGATTCGAACCCACGACACCCAGCTTGGGAAGCTGGTATTCTACCACTGAATTACGCCCGCATTCAAGTCAGGTTGTAAACAAGGATTAAGAATTATATCTATCCAAACTTTGTCATGTCAAGCATTATTGCTCTCGCACGATTAGGTCTAAAGCCCTTATATTCACGGTAACGCAGGGTATGATGGCGTATATTTGGAGCCTTGATATGAATTGCGGTGTTTTAATTCATTGGTAATTGCGGCAAATATTTCACCCTTGGTTGCTTTCCAGACGGGTGCAATTAAGGAGTCGCCAT
Organism: Candidatus Brocadiaceae bacterium S225; assembly: GCA_007859995.1. Classification (GTDB taxonomy): domain Bacteria; phylum Planctomycetota; class Brocadiia; order Brocadiales; family Scalinduaceae; genus Scalindua; species Scalindua brodae. Next base: position 43,870 of record SMSL01000007.1, on the reverse strand, counting down.
GTGTATCACCAACTAGTCTCTGCACAACTATGTCCGGAGAAATTCTTTCTAAAAAATCGCAGGCAAGTGAGACATACTCCTCCACTTTCAATATCTTAATGTTGCCATTGGCGTAATCTTCGGCCATCGCCGTGTCCTTCGCAATGTACAGATGGTGAAGTTTTATTCCGTCAATACCCATGGAAGAAACTGTTCGGGCTGTTTCCATCATGTCATTCCTGTCTTCTCCGGGAAGACCAAGGATTACGTGAACACATATTTTTATGCCGCCCCTGTTTTTCGTACGTATAACGGCATCTTCGAAAGAGTCGTAATCGTGCCCACGATTTACCAATTGCAAAGTACGGTCGTGAATCGATTGCAGGCCATACTCAACCCATACGTGGTATTTTTTAGTATACGTATAAATAAGAGCCAGTATTTCATCCGTAATACAGTCAGGTCTCGTCCCAATAGAAAGACCAATGACATCTTTGTTTAACAACGCTTCATCATATCGAGCCTTTAGCGTATCAACATCTGCATATGTATTTGTAAAGGCCTGAAAGTAGGCAATGAACTTTTCCGCACCATATCTTCTTTTTAAATACTCCACACCTTTTTCAACCTGCTCTTTTATGGGTGAGATGGTTTCCCGTACATTTGGGCTGAAGCTTTCATTAGCACAGTAAGTACACCCACCAACACCCACCAATCCATCCCTGTTTGGACACGTAAAACCGGCATGAATTGACACTTTGTGAATCTTTACGGAGAAATTTTCCCTTAAATAGGAACTAAAGGGGTAGTATCTGTGTGATTCTAACCATATTTTTTGAGTTGAAACGGTAGTCATTCTATATAATCTATCAGGTAGGAATTTAGTGTCAAAGAAAAAAGCAGAGCATTCTATAGTCCCAAGATTGCTGTAATTTTTATCACCCGACTCAATACCGTAGATTTTAAACAGCTTGGAAGTCCGAGATGAAAAGTTACTAAACGGATGTGACCTGAAATATATTCTGACGTAAAAGAGTAACGAGAGTCTATATTATTGATAAGTCATTATGGAAGTGATATCTATACGGTAATGTTTTATATAGATTCGCAGCACTCGATATGATGTGTCGCTTTAGCTGACTTTAAGATCGTTTCCTGGAATCACTAGTAAATTGCAAATATTACGAGCTAAATAATATTTGCATTTGGATTCTGAGCCTTCTTTATGTTTTTAATTCTCCTGCTCGCTTCACGTCGACGCTTATCAGACGGTTTTTCAAAATAGGCATAACGTTTTGATTGATTTATTATACCCTCTTTATCACACATTTTTTTAAATCTTCTAACAGCCTCACGCAAGCTCTCATTTTCAGAAATCTGAATCTTTGCCATAAAAAAATAAACTCCATTCCCATTAAATTGTTAAAATATTGCCAAACGGGATATGTTATAGATAAACCTATAAACCGTCAAGGAAAAAGTTAACATTATGATTATTATCGCCTTATGAATATTCTTCTATAATTATGATATATTGTAGTACTTCTACTTAAACAACGCTATATATCGCAGATTATAGTTTAATCATCATATAAATTTTTATCTAGATTCTCTTAAATTGTTTCTCAAGGTCAGATATTTTAAATTCAAGTGCAGTCGGACGGCCATGGGGGCAAAAACTGGTGACAATATTGTCTCTCCTTTGTTCTAAAAGCGACCGTATCTCTTGTGGCGCCAGCCGTTGGCCTGCCTTGACGGCACCTTTACAGGCCATTACCTGGACGATTTTTCTTAAAATATTATCTGTTTCACTTTTAACATCATCGCTATCAATCTCTTCCAAAACGCTTTGAATAAGCGAATGAAAATCCAGATTTTTCAAAATTTGTGGATGTGTACGAATTGCGATTGTACTTTTCCCAAATTCTTCTATTTCTAAACCTAAAGTACAAAATTCCTCTCTGAGACTCATAATTGTAACAAAATCACGGGGCGCGAGTTCTATTAACGCAGGAATTAACAGTTTCTGTATTGCAAGTCTTGACGATTTGATGTGTTCCCATATCTCGTGGTAAAGGACAACCTCGTGTAGAGCGTGCTGGTCAATTATATTTAAACCTTCTGCTGTTTCTTCAATTATGTACGAATTATGGATCTGTATATGAGAAGTAAACCTGCTATCTTGTTTGAATAAAGATTTCTCCTCTGAAGACGGCAAAACGTCCCGTTTATGCTCGTCCCTGCGATAAGGAGTTTCCTTGCCCGGAGAAGCTGAAAAGAAGTCTGACATAGACTTCATCACAGACTCTTTCTTTTCATCCAATGAAACGTCTTTATCCTGCCGGTGTTGTGCGTCAACGCCTCCCACAAATGTATTGGCAGCCGTAGTAGAAGGTTCTGCGTTGGAATGATTATGCTGGTTCGCAGCCTGAAACGAAGAGTGAGCTTCCGTCTGCATAAGGGTGGATCGTATTGTGGCATATAACTGATCGTGGATAAGCCCCGTATTTTTAAACCTGACTTCAATCTTTGTAGGATGCACATTAACATCCACTTCACTGCTATCAATCTGAAGAAGTAAAAAAACAATGGGTGAGCGTCTGGACATCAAAAGATTTCGATAAGCAGCATTTATAGCATGAAAAATTATATTGTCTCGAATATACCTTCCGTTAAGAAAAATAAACTGCATCTTTGTATTTGGTCGATTATGTGTTGGAGGCAGAATATAACCATATATAGAGATATCAGGCTCTTTTGAATTTATTTCAAGAAGATTCTCGCTTATCTCTTTTCCAAAAATGGTGTTTATTCTCTCCTTCAGATTTTTGGCAGTTGGAAAGACTAAAACATTTTTCCCGTTGTGGATAGTAGTAAAATGGATGTTTGGATACGACAATGCAAACCTTATAACCATCTCTGATATATGGGCCATTTCAGTTTGAGTGCTTTTGAGAAATTTGCGTCTAACGGGAGTATTATAAAATAAGTTTTGTACATCGATCTGCGTGCCCTCTGGTGCTCCCTTCTCTTTAATCTTGCCCAGGCTTCCTCCCTCAATCTGAATTTCTGAACCAATTAATGTATCCTTTGTACGGGATATAATCCTTGTCTGTGAAATTGATCCTATACTTGGAAGGGCTTCTCCTCGAAAGCCCAGTGTATCAATAGAGAAAAGATCATCATCGCTGCGCAACTTGCTTGTCGCATGGCTTAAAAACGCGATCTTTACATCATCCCCGTCCATTCCGGTACCGTTGTCAGAAACCTTTATAAGTTTTTTACCACCCTCCTCCAGTTGTATCTCTATATGCGTTGCACCGGCATCAATAGCATTTTCAACCAGCTCTTTGAGAACCGAGGCAGGACGCTCTATGACTTCACCGGCAGCTATTTTGGTAACAACTGTTTGTGGTAAAACCTTTATTTTAGACACTTAACCGCCTCCTTAATCTCTTCCATAAAATTTCTGTATCTTTCTCCATTATAAGACACATTGATACCACGTGATGTTTTTCCCTCTATCTTAATGGTGATTTTTATAAACTCGTCTGGCAGGCATTCCATTACCTTGTCAGCCCATTCAATAATTGAAATACCATCACCCCAGAAAAATCCCACACAGTCGATTTCATACATTTCATCCGCTGAGTTCAACCGGTATGCATCAAAATGATAAATCGGCAACCTGCCCATATATTGCTTAACTATAACATAGCTCGGGCTTGTGACTGCTTTTCTGTCCTCCACTCCCTGACCATCTGCAATCCCCTTTGTAAAATGTGTTTTGCCGGCACCCAATTGACCTGTAAGGGCTACAACGTCGCCTGCTTTAAGGAGAGAGCCTATTAAACAGCCAAACTCAATTGTCTGCTCAATTTTTCCTGTTTCAATGTGGACGGAATTAGCGGAAATAGTAAAATTTTTTTTATTTAAAATGTGTATACCCTATTGATTTTATTCTTTTTAACTTACCGTCTGCGCCCTGCATTTTGATTCCTTTGGACTTGTTGATGTGGCCTATCTTTGACAACCGTGCAGGAAAAGACCTGAAAGCCAAAAGTTTTTTTGACTCTTTATCAGAAAGAGTAAAAAGCAGTTCGTAATCCTCACCATCATGAAGGGCATGATAGAGTGCTGATAACCCTGTCTTACGCGCCAGTTTCCTTGCATCTGCAGATACCGGCACTTCCTCTTCATATAAAACAGCGCCAACCCCACTCTCCTCAAGAATGTGACCCAGGTCCGCCACCAGGCCGTCGCTAATATCTATCATAGAATTTATGTTAAATTTCTTATTTAGCAAAAGACCTTCTTTCAAGCGTGGTTTAAATGTGATATGTTTTCCCAATATTGATCCGCCTAATGCACCAGTTATCATTATGACATCATTCGCCTTAGCGCCAGAGCGAGGTATGCTTTTTAGCCCTTCGTTTCTGCCATACATCGTTACGTTGATAACCAGTGTTTTTTTACTGCTGACAATATCTCCACCTATTATTCTAATATTAAACGCATCAGCCATTTTCTGGATGCCACGGTACAAATCTCTGGCAAATTTTGTCTTAGTCTCATGAGGGAAACAAATTGAAATCACCGCATATTTTGCGGAACAACCCATAGCGGCAATATCGCTGATACTGCAGGCAATTGACTTGCGCCCTATTTCTCCGGGCGTACTCTTTTTCAAGTTAAAGTGTGTACCTTCTACCAGCATATCCGTGGTAACCAGGAACACATTATCATCATTAATCCTGATAGACGCACAATCATCACCGATACCAATTATGATATTCTTATCTTTTTTTTGATTACTTCTTATCCATTTTATAAAAGAAAATTCATCCATCTTCAGCAAATATTATTGGCAACCGGCAAGATATATTGTCCTGTCTCTCCACACAATGGTTGTACTCGATATATACACAATAATAATATTGAAACACCTGTCTGCTATTTTAAAACCATGTAACGATCAAATGCAAGGGTTTTGAGTACATGCATGTACTGGTAACTGTTTGTATTGCCCTTTTGTATATGAAAAAAATGAATAAAAAAACCCTGAGAAGCTTTTGGCCTCCCAGGGATTTTTTATATTTAAAAGTTGGTACAAACCTTTAAAGCCATTCTTCGGATAAGACTTTTCCACCTTCTACACCTACAACAACCTGTTTAACCGGTATCTTACGTGTGGCCTTCTCTGCGCCGGATTTTGCAATCTGAGACAATCCCATACAGCATGGCACCTGCATGATCATAACGGTTAAAGTATTGATCTTTGAGTCATCAATCAAAGCAGCAATCTTGTCCACATAAACTTCCTGATCTGAATCCAGTTTTGGACAGCCAATAGCCAGGCTTTTTCCTTTCAGATGATCCTTATGGAAATCAGCCAAGGTAAAAGGCACACAGTCTGCGGCGAGTAAAATATCTTTCTCCTGAAAATAAGGTGCCTGTGGCGAAACCAGATGCAACTGGATCGGCCATTGTTTCAGTTGAGATTGGCGCGCACCTGTTTCGTCATCTCCCTGTTCGTCTTTTTCACTAAAATCCATTGTCTTTGATCCTGGGCAGCAATCACTCATTATTAATTCTCCTTCGCAAATTTTTCTTCTAATTCAATTATAAATTTTTCATATTTCTTCGGCAGCTCTTCTCCTACTGATGCATCCGCCGCACTACACCTCTGAAACAGTTCTCCAATCTGCTGATCAGACATTTGTCGTTCTATCCATGGATATAAGATTTCATCTTCCTTCTTTATATGTTGGGTCAGCAAATCTCTGTATCCATGCAAGTGCTCTTTGATCTGAGCCTTGTTTCCATTTTCTGCACCTTCAACAACATTCTTGACATGGTTCCTTCCGGTGACATGATCCTCGTACATAATCTTAATTATCTCCGACTGTTCGTCAACATATTTAAAAAGGATATCCTCTTCCTTCATATGATGGAACTTATCGGCATAACCTCGTATGAAATCAATACAGCTCATAACAAGATCTTTATCTACCGTTTCACTCTTTTCGACAAAATCCGTAATGGTAGGGATTAGGGCCAAAAGTCGTTTAATCAGTACATGCTCGTCCACAAGATTTTTTACTGCTGGAGAATAATTTATCTCTTTCGGCACAATTTTTGATAAATCCACCTTTGGTTCCGGAACATCTCTATCCGGATAAACCACTTTTTCTATTTTATACATTAAAGTGGCTTCTGTCTGTGGGTCCAGGCCATGAATCCCCACAACGTCACTAACCAGGCAGCTTCCAACAGAACATGGAGCACAACCAATACCATATTCTTCCAAAATACGCCCGACTTCAGGGCATTGATCTATAACTGCCCTTATATCTGTATTTAATATATTTTCCAAAAATTCCCTCCTTATACGTATCGATTTTAGTAATTGAAACTATAAGCATGTTATATTAGTTGATTACTACATAATATGTCAAGAATAGATTTTTCCGGGTATTAAGACTTGTTAATAAATAAGCGGCACGTACATCTTCAAAGTCTGCCGAAGGCTCTAGCTTAAAATCCTACTTATTGCGTGCCAAATCTCTTCTGAAATGCCTTCCTTAGACTTTATTTTATTGTTTTCTGCACATTCTATAGTACACCAGTTACTATCACTGGCAGCAAGTTCCACATATGCGTCCCGAACTCTCTTCAGGTATTCAGTGTCTCCTTCATGTAAGTCCATCTTTGATTTCAAACCTTCTGATTCTCTTAATCTTGTTGTAATTAACTCCCGGGAAATTTCTACCGGAACATGCAGATAAATAGTAAAGTCTGCTTTCGGAACAGAGTAAACTTCATGTTCCAATACCTCAATCCATTTATAAAAAATTTTCCGTTCTACAGCATCACTGATCTTCGCTCCTTGATGAGCCATATTTGAGCAGACATAACGATTGGATATAACAATGTTTCCTTCCTCCAACCATTTGCGCATCTGGTTTTTTGCCTCCCATCTATCTCCCGCATAAAGAATGGAGGTAAGATAAGGATTAACTTCATTGGGTCGTGACTCAACATATTCCGCACTGTCACTGCCGGATGTGGAACTTTTTTCGATGAGAGGTGGATGCTTTTTAAGATGGTCTCTCAATTCCTGCGGCCAACCGAATTCGCCTTTCAAATATTTTTCTATCATATTTGCAAAGAACGATTTACCATATTGCGGAAAATCTGTCATTTGTACCTGATAGCCTTCTTTCGACAACCTTTCCACAAGGAGGCCGGTTTGCACGGTTTTACCGCTCCCGTCGGTCCCTTCAACAACAATAAGTTTACCTTTCTTCATATTTTAGTATCCTGTCCGTCCTGGCGAGTTATGAAAAGTAGCCAGATCCACCATTAAATGACATCGTGACAAAACCGTTCATAATACTATCAATGCCAGCTTGAAAATCAAATGATTTGTTGTAAAAGGTGGATTATTTTGATACAATTTACCGTATTATGAGGTATTTAAGGGCTTTAAATTTATTGAGTTCTAAAATAATCATTTGCCTTATTTTTTCACTTTTACTCAGCCATGGAGTATGTCCTGGCGGTGAAGTTGAAGAATTGAGAAAAGATATTTTAGAGTTGGAAAAGATTGCAAACCCGTTTGTACGGATTTTCCAGAAAGTATCACGCCTGGTGGCGCCTTCGGTCGTAAGTATTGTTGCTTATGATGCTTACGGCACATATTCCGATCCGCACGAAGAAGAATCTCATCCTTTCCCCTCTCCTGATGGTAGAAATAACAAATCTCCGGATTCCAATAAGCCCCGTTTCGGTTCAGGAATAGTAATAAAAAAAACAGGGTATATCCTTACCAATTTTCATGTTGTAAGTGGTTTTGAAAACGGAAAAATTACGGTCACATTACATAACGGGGACAAGCATGACGCTGCGATAATTGGCCAGGATGCAAACACGGATCTGGCAATTTTGAAAATTGCATGCGAAGATCTCAGGGAAGCTACTCTTGGAGATCCAAAGAGCGTGAATGTTGGGGACTGGGTCATTGCCATTGGTAATCCATTTGGATATAACCAGACTGTTTCCACGGGCATAGTAAGTGCGATAGGAAGAACACACATCACTCCATTTGCCAAACCCTTTGCATACGAAGATTTTATTCAGACGGATGCCGCGATTAATCCGGGTAACAGTGGTGGCCCACTGGTAAACCTGCGCGGTGAGATAATCGGAGTTAATTCTGCTATAGCAACACGCACAGGAGGATTCCAGGGAGTCGGGTTTGCAATATCCATGGAAATTGCAAACGAGGTTATATCAGACCTTATTGAAAAAGGCAGAGTAGTTAGAGGTTACCTGGGAGTAGGACTTCAGGATATCAATGACAGCCTGGCTGCATATTTAAATCTAAAAAGTAAAAGCGATGTGTTGAGAGAATTTCAGATAGAGTCAGATAAAGGCGCTTTCATATCCGAGGTGTGGCAGGATACCCCCGCATCAAAAGGAAACATTCTTCCCGGTGACGTTATCGTTGAGTTTGATGGACGCAAAATCATGAATATAGACGATCTGCAGAAAGCCATAAGGGTTTCGGAAGTTGACAGTGCTGTTACGGTGACCGTCATCCGTAACAAAAAAGAAAAACTACTGACAATCAATATTGATGAACAGCCGGGAAGCATGTCCGGGCGTATGTATGTAACAGTTAGAGCGATTCTCGGTCAAACAAGCCTTAACGTGGGCTTAGCGGTTGAGACCCTGCCCCCGGGAGGTGAGAAAGAACATGGAGTGCTTGTAAGGCACGTTGTCAGTGATAGTCCGGCAGAAAGGGCGGGCATATTACCCGGTGACATAATATTAAGAGTTGGTTCCAGTGATGTCAAAACTGCCAGTGAATTTCAGTCTGTATTGAAGGGGTTTGTTGACACAGGCGTATCTGTTTCCCTGCTTATCAAATCAAAGGGCTATGTTACCTTGAAGTACTAGTGCTTTTTTCCGCTCGTCCGAAAACTGCTTACTTTTTCTTTTTAGTGGCGGTTTTTGGCTTTCTTTTCCCACCCCTTGCCTTTTTTTCAGGAGCTTTTTCAGCAAGGTCAAGACACTCTTTAAGAGTCAGGTCTTTGGGTTCCTGGTCCTTGGGTATCTTGACATTCTTTTTCCCAACTTTTATGTAAGGCCCATACCTGCCGTTTAGCACTTGCACTTCAGGATTTTCGTCAAATGATTTGATAAATTTTTCAGCATCAGCTTTGCGCTTGGCTTCTATTAATTCAATGGCCCTCTCTTGCTCAACAGTATAGGGATCGTCATCACCGGTTAACGAAACAAATTTGCTGTCATGCCGAATATATGGCCCAAACCTGCCAATTGCAGCAGTAATTACTTTGTCTTCATACGTACCAACTTCTCTCGGTAGTTTAAACAAATTAATGGCCTCTTCAAAAGTGATGGATTCCAACAACTGCCCCTTAAGCAGACTCGCGTATTTAGGCTTCTCTTCTTCTTCAAGTTCCTCAGCAGTTCCAATTTGAGCCATAGGTCCGTATGGCCCCAACCGTACCAATAGGGTTCTCCCTGTTTTGGGGTCCTTGCCAAGTTCTCTTGAGGTGTCTACCTCAGATCGATCTATTGCCTCCGTCGCCTCTACCTTTTCGTGAAAGCTTCCATAAAATGCGCCGATCATTTTATCCCATTCCAGCTTTCCAGTGGCAATATCATCAAACTCCTTCTCTATTGATGCAGTAAATGAGTAGTCAGTAACTCTTGAAAAATGCTTAACCAGAAAATCGTTGACTATTCTTGCAACGTCTGTTGGAAACAGTTTGGCTTTTTCAGCACCTGTAATTTCCGTTCTTGTGAAGGAATTCACCTCGTTGTTTGCCAGGATCATTTCCTGATACTGCCTTTCCCTGCCATCTCTGTGCTCTTTCAGTACATACCCTCTTTTTTGTATGGTAGAAATGGTAGGGGCATATGTAGACGGCCTGCCGATACCCAGCTCCTCCAGTTTCTTAACGAGGCTTGCTTCCGTAAACCTTGCAGGGGATCTTGTAAACCTTTGAACTGCTATCATTTTGTCAAGGTTGAGTTCTTGCCCGACAGTTATCGGTGGTAAAATCCCTTTGCTCTCCTCCTCTTCCTTTTCATCCCTTTCCTCAGCAGTTGATTCAAGGTAAACCTTTAGAAATCCTTCAAATGTGATGACCTCACCTGTAGCCTTCATGGTTTGAGGAACAGTGGAAATACCGATTGTCGCAGTGGTTCTCTCTATACGGGCATTAGCCATTTGTGATGCAATTGACCGTTTCCAGATCAACTCATAAAGACGTGTCTGGTTCCTGTCAGCGCCTGCGCTTTTCTCTGAAAATTCTGTAGGCCTGATGGCTTCATGAGCCTCCTGAGCGGAACTGGACTTGGTAGTGTATTGTCTTGTCTCTGAATATTCGGCACCATATGCAGAAATTATTTCCTTTGCGGCATTGTCTAAAGCTAATTGTGAAAGACTGACAGAATCTGTCCTCATATAGGTGATCTTGCCTGATTCATACAAGCGTTGAGCCAGGGTCATAGTCTGCGCTACAGAAAAACCGAGCTTAAGGCTGGCTTCCTGTTGTAATGTAGAAGTGGTAAAGGGAGCTGACGGTTTTTTCTGTCCCGGTTTTTTCTCTAAATTATCTATTGAGAAGGTAGCCCCGATACATTTGGTTAAGAATTCCAGCGCCTCTTTTTCAGTGGAAAATCTTTCAGATAACTCCGCCTTCAATACTTTATTACCCTCAACCAGAAACTCAGCACTGACTTTGAAGAATGACTGAGTTTCAAATTGTTCAATTTCACGTTCTCGTTCCACCACCATTCTTACGGCGACAGACTGAACCCTTCCTGCAGAAAGACCGCGTTGGATTTTTTTCCATAAAATTGGGGACAATTCAAACCCTACAAGCCTGTCCAAAATCCGCCTGGCCTGCTGCGCATTGACGAGATCTATATCAATAGTCCTTGGCGATTCGATGGCATTAAGTATCGCCTGTTTGGTGATTTCTCCGAAAACAATTCTGCGGGTATTTTTTTCATCTAAGTTAAGTGCCTCCTGCAAGTGCCATGATATTGCTTCTCCTTCGCGATCATCGTCAGTCGCCAGCCATACGACTTCTGCTTTCTTTGCTGATTTTTTTAATTCCTTAATAACGTCTTTTTTCTCTTTAGGGATTTCATATGTAGGTTGAAATCCGTTTTTTATGTCAATAGCTTTATTCGTCTTGGGAAGATCCCGGACATGACCGAAACATGATTTTACCGAAAAGCCCTTTCCCAGGTAACCTTCAATTGTTTTTGCTTTTGCCGGTGACTCTACTATTACAAGGTTTTTTTCCATAGAAGAATATTATTAAATTTTTTCAAAGCGCAAAGTGGAACGCATCCTTCGTCCAAGGTTGAAAATTAAAACAAAGGTGTTTGTTAGTGTCAAGTGTTTTCTAGTTTAAAAGGTTTTGTGTGCGTTTTTACTATATATATTGAATCGGGTTATAAGTTTTTACAAAAAGCAGTTGATAGTTACTACGTTGCTTTATATAATCCAACGTTCGGGTTTATTCCGCATTTGAAGAGCCGTTTTAATAATAAAGTGCTTTCCACGCATAGCTTAGTCTGTGTAGTAACTATAACATGAGAGGTATTTATGGCAGCAACAAGTTGGTTTAGAAGAAATCAGAAAAAACTCCTGGGTATTCTGGTTGTATTTTTGATGGTAATATGGGGAATCGGTCCTGCGGCAGAATATATAATTCCAAAGCCTGCTGTCGGAGAAATCCTTGGTCGTAAGATCACGCAAGATCGGTTTAGCGATACTGCAACCAGATGGGCAAGGATTTTTTTCAGGGAGGCCAAAGAGCCGGTAGCCCAACTAGTCTGGAGACAGATGGCGCTTTTTGCTCAGGCGGAGAAGATGGGAATAGTTATTACCAAAGATGAACTTGCACAGGAAATACGTAATTTTTTTCCTGTTGACCCGCGTATCTTTGAAGACGAAGAAGGTTTCAAAATTATGCTTGGAAACGTATTCCATTTGACAGAACCGCAGTTTGAACAAACGATAAAAGAATATCTTTTAGCACGTAAGCTTCAATACCTTTTAAAAAGTTCTGTGAAGGTTACCGGAAACGAGGCGTTCCAACGGTATATTAAAGAAAACGAAAAGATAAAAATCAAATATGCAGCCATTAAGGCCAGGGATTTTATCAGTCGAGTTGAAATCAAAGAAGATGAGATTAAATCTTTTTACGATAAATATTGTGAAAATTATCCAGATGCTGAAGAGGGGATATGGGGCTATAAAGAACCGGAAAAGGTTAAAATAGAATACATAATTGCACGGTCTGATGTAATAGAAAAGCAGATTAATATCAGTGATGAAAAAATGCAGGAATATTACGAAGAAAAAAAGGACCTTATGTTTAGAACAGATAATATGGCAAAACCTGAAGGTGAAAGTCCGGATGAAACATCTGTGTCAGAATTTAAACCTTTTGATGAAGTGAAAACACAAATTAAAAAAAATATGCTTTTCAGAGAACGCGAAACAATTGTAAACAAAATGATTGCTGATGCGGATAATGAAATATATGAAAATATTGACAAAGAAGGCTTTATCAGTTTTGCTAAACTCGCTGAGAAATATAATCTTTCGTATGTTATACCAACGAATCAGAATAACGGGACAAACTATTTCACAAAGGACGAATTAAGGGAAGTGATTATTGATCTTCCGCAATTCCCCCGGCAAGTATTCGAAAGGGAAGTAAATGACCCTTCGACACCAATAGATTCGACGGGAGGCAAGCTTATTTTTCGGGTAATAGAAAAAATCGAATCGCATATACCGCATTATGAAGCAGTCCATGATAAGGTTGCCGAAGATCTACGTTACGCAAAAGCATTTGAAGAGGCGGAAAAGGTTGCGGAAAAATGTCTTGAAAAAATAAATCAAACATCCCTGGAGGAGGGCATAAAGTTCATTAAAGATGACGCCGGTAAATTAGCAATAATTGAAACGAAATATGTCAGTAGACCGGGTATCATTAGCGAAGATGATGATACGGAAATATTGGGTTCGGATAGAGTTAAAATTACTGATACGGCTTTTAGTTTAAAAGTTGGAGAGTCAGCCATAGCAGTCGAAAACAGAGGCGAAAAAACATGTTACGTAGTAAAACTGGTAGAGAGAAAAAAGGTTGATCCAAAAGATTTCGAAGAAAAAAGAGATTTAATAATGGAACAATATCTTTTGGAAAAACAGTTTGTATTTTCAACTGAATGGGAATCCTGGATAGACTCAAAAACTCAATTAGGTAAGAGCAAGAGCTAAACACACATAAGAGGTTCAAATTTGGATACAATTTTTGGCATAAAACAGATACAAAAAAAACTTACCTGTCCTGTTGTTACATTGGGAGTGTTTGACGGTGTTCACTCAGGCCATCAAAAGGTTATTCAAAAGGCGATAGATCTGGCGAGCAGGAAAAATGGAGAATCAATAATTTTAACTTTTGATCGCCACCCTAAAAGCGTTCTTTCACAGGCACGGCAGTCTTGTATTACGTCACTGGAACATAGATTGGTATTGTTTGAGCAACTTGGAGTTGATATTTCAGTGGTGTTGGAATTTACTGAAGAAATTGCTGAAATCAGTGCCGAAGATTTTATAACCAAGATATTGTATGAGTGGCTGGGTGCTAAAGTCATTGTGCTCGGATTTAACTGTTCATTTGGTAAGGACAGAAGGGGTAATGCATCAATGGTCAGTAAATATGCTGAAAAGTACGGATTTGAAGTAGTCGCATGCGACCCTTTAGAATTCGAAGGTGAAATAACAAGTAGCACAACAATACGAAAGCACATTATTCAAGGTAACTTACAGAAGGCAAGAGGAATGCTGGGCAGACGTGTTTCAGTATTTGGCACAGTTGTAAAAGGCTCAGGACGTGGAAAAGGTTTAGGATTTCCCACAGCCAACCTTAATCTTCACCATGAAATAAAACCGCCTTCCGGAGTATATGCGACGAAGGCATTTCTGGAGGGAAGGGAATATAACGCTATAACCAATATAGGAACCTGCCCTACATTCGGAGAAAGCACGGATGACGATGAACCTGTAGTAGAAGTCCACATAATTGACTTTAATGATTCGATTTACGGGAAAGACCTGGAAGTTCAATTCCTTTATAAATTGAGAGAAGAAACCAGGTTTGAAAGTGCAGACGAATTGAAGTTGCAATTAGAACGAGACAGGATGAGATTTATGAACAAGCCTTCAGAGAAGGTATTCGCAGAGTAGGGTGCAATTCAAAATTGGCCCTTCTTAAGTATTAGTAATTATTATGGGCAGATAGCTCAGTCGGTAGAGCACGGGATTGAAAATCCCGGTGTCGCCGGTTCGATTCCGGCTCTGCCCACCACATTTGGAAAGTGTAGTATTTCCTGTTTTGTTCCCCATAAAACTCCTCCTTTTTTAAGGGAGAGTTTTATGGAAGGATTAAAGGAATTATTTTAGTGTTAAGAATAAATAGTTTTAAAATTCTTTGGATAGTAATTTTTCTTTTCTCTTTGAATCCGTGTTATTTGCATGCACAAAAAGAGGAAAAACTTGATCCGGATATTTTTTATCAAGATTTCGAAGAGTTTATAAGCATTGTAAAGGAAATACAGGATAAATACGTTGACGAAGTTGGGTTGAGGGCATTACTTATGAGTGCCTATAGGGGAATGCTTGCCGGTTTAGATTCGCATAGCCAATTCATTGATTCAAAAAGTCTTGAGGAGTTAAAGATTGAAACAGAAGGTGAATTCGATGGCCTGGGCATTGAAGTCATTTTAAAGGACGGATTTTTAAGGGTTTTGACACCTATTGTCGATTCACCGGCCTTTCGTGCGGGAGTGTATATTGGGGATGTAATAATCAGGATCGATGGAAAATCAACAAAGAATATTTCGATTCGTGAAGCGATTGAAATGCTCCGCGGTAAAACTCATACAGAAGTTACAATAACGGTTATACATGAGGGAGAAAGTGAGCCGGTTGATATTACTATTGAACGCGCAAAAATCCATCTAAACAGTATACGTGGCACAAGGATCGTTGATGAAGAGAGCAAGATCGGCTATATTGCAATTACCAGCTTTCAAGACAATACAATAGATGATTTGGATGCCGCAGTTAAAGAACTAGAGGAACAAGGAATGGAAGCCCTGATTCTGGACCTTCGATTTAATCCGGGTGGCCTCTTAAATATTGCAGTAGGTATGGCGGACAGGTTTATTAAAAAAGGTTTAATTGTGTCTACAAAAGGCAGACACAAATCACAGCAACACGAATATAAAGCGCATAGATCAAAAACGTATAAAAATTTCCCACTAATCATAATAGTTAATAATGGCAGCGCCAGCGCATCGGAAATTGTTGCAGGAGCGGTTAAAGACCATCAACGCGGACTTTTACTGGGAACAAAGACTTATGGTAAAGGCTCAGTTCAGAGTTTGATACCAATAAAAAATAAAAATTCGGCACTGAAGCTGACAACGGCTAAATACTATACACCGTCCGGAGCCATGATTCATGGAATAGGTATTGAGCCAGACATAAAGGTGGATCTCACGCAAAAGGAAGTAAGAGGTTTACACAGGCACCTGGCCAGGGTTAATGCGGCAGACATACGAACGAAAAACGGAAAAGAGCCATTAGAAGCTAATGAAGAAGAAGAAAAATTTGTTGATGCACAGCTTTCCAGGGCAATTGATGTTATGAAAGGTATAAGTATTTATTCCAGAAACAACTAGTACTTAACAGCCCTGCATAAACACATACAACGCTGAAAACAATAATCACTCCAAAACAAACACCGTTAAAATACATATGATAATTCTCGGTATTGAAACCTCATGTGACGAAACGTCCGCTGCTGTAGTGGAAGATGGTAATAAAGTCCATTCAAACATAGTTGCATCTCAACAAGACCTTCATTCAAAATTTGGCGGTGTAGTACCAGAAATAGCTTGTCGCGCGCACACAGATACAATTATAACGGTAATTGACAAAGCTGTGTCAGAAGCTAGCATAAAGATGAGTAACATAGATGCGATATCGATAGCAAACACACCTGGTCTTATCGGTGCGCTATTAATTGGACTTACGGCAGCCAAAACGTTAAGCTGGATATTGAAAAAACCTCTCATAACTGTCAATCATCTGCATGCACATATTTATGCAAGTAAGATAGAAAATGAAGATATTGATTACCCGGCTATAAGTCTTGTAGTATCAGGAGGACATACATCTCTCTTCCTCACACATAGTGAAACAAATTACGAGCCGATTGGCGGAACCATAGATGATGCGGCAGGAGAAGCGTTTGATAAAGTTGGCAAAATATTAGGCTTGGGTTACCCTGCCGGACCGGAGATCGATAATATTTCACTAAAAGGCAATGAAAAAGCAATACAATTCCCACGGTCTTATCTGAAGAAAGGCTCTCTTGATTTTAGTTTTAGCGGTATAAAAACAGCAGTCTTGTATCACTGTATGGGTCAGGACTCAAGGAACGCCAGTGAAATACCAAAACTAACTGATCAGGAAATTGCAGACATTGCTGCAAGTTTTCAGGAAGCGGTTGTTGATGTACTGGTAGACAAAACTATTTTTGCTGCGAATAAATTTACTTCCAAAAGTATAATTATTGGTGGTGGTGTTGCCTGCAACTCAAGACTAAGGCAGAAACTTACAGATGCGGCAACGCGGCGTGATATACCAATGTTTTACCCATCAAAGAAATTATGTATGGATAATGCGGCGATGGTAGCAGGACTGGCATACCACAAGTATGGAGAAAAGGAATTTTCCAGTCTTGAAGTCGAAGCAATGCCATAGTAAATATATTTGTAAGGCGTAGAGACACGATTTATCGTGCCTCACAAACAAGGATTTGATAAATCAAACCACTGCATTATAATACGAACAATGGACGATAACACTATCAAGAAACTATTAACAAGTGTAAAAAAAGGCAACCTTACAATAGAAAATGCCTTACAGAGTTTTAGGGAATTACCATATAAAGACCTGGGATTTGCCAAGGTTGATAATCACCGGACCATACGTTGCGGTTTTCCGGAAGTGATATTTTGCGAGGGGAAAACCCCTGAACAGGTTCTCAAAATTTCCGGACAGATCATTAAACATGGCGCTGATCTATTAGCAACACGTGCTAACGAAGAGATATATAAATGTGTTTCTCAACAATACAAAAACGCAAGATATAACGACAAAGCCCGGACAATAGTTATTAAAAACTCACGCTCAAAAAAAAAGAAGGGATTAATATTGATTGTAACTGCCGGCACGTCAGATATCCCTGTCGCTGAGGAAGCGAAAGAGACAGCTGAAATAATGGGAAACAATGTAAAGGTACTTTATGATGTTGGAGTCGCCGGCATACATCGCCTGCTAAGCAAGACGGAGGATATTACAGCGGCCAAGGTGCTCATTGTGGTGGCAGGCATGGAAGGGGCACTTGCCAGTGTGGTCGGAGGAATGGTGGCCAGGCCTGTTATAGGCGTGCCAACGAGCGTAGGATATGGCACCAGTTTCGGCGGTGTTACTGCGCTTTTAGCAATGTTAAACAGTTGTGCAGCAAATGTTACTGTTGTTAATATCGATAACGGTTTTGGCGCTGCTTACGTCGCGTCTCTGATCAATAGTACCAAATAAATAAGTACTGGAATCCTTTCGAAAAGTCCTCGGCGTCTGTTCGGAGAAGAAAGGATACGTAAATCGTCAAATTTTAAATTATGTCTCACTTTGTTGTTCGAGGTTTACAGGACTAAGACAATGATTAGAGGAAAATAGAGATTGACTCCTATTCTTTCCGTTAGTAGGATAACCCAAAAGTAATGATTGTAAATAAATTATCTACTTAACATCATATTGTATCTATTCAAATAAAAAGCTGTTGAGGTCTTTTGAGAATATCTTTTCCTTTTTATACATTTGAGATTACATATAAGTTTATCTTAAGCAAATAAAAGTGATTCCTACAGAATATAAAAAACTTTTCGAGGATTTATATTTTGCTCCTACCGAAGAAGCGGTGGATGCCGTTATTCAATCACATCCTGACATATTCAAAGATGAAAATTGGTTCCCTTTAGGTGGCAATGAAAATATGTTTGGTGTTGTGCGAAATCAACAATCTAATCCAATTGCTGCTATAGTCGAGAAAGCTACCAACTCCATTGATGCTATATTGGTAAAAAAATGTTACGAAGCCGGAATAGATCCTAAATCTTTTGAAGCTCCAAAATCAGTAGATGATGCAATAAAAAAATTCTTTCCTGAAAATCAGCAATGGGTTTTGCAAACATTTCGAAGAAAGCAAGCAGAAGAAATACGAGTACTGGCAGACGGACCTCCAAGAAATACTTCCATTATCATTTACGACAATGGTGAAGGGCAGAAGCCCGAAGACTTTGAAAGTACATTTTTGTCTCTGTTACGTGGGAATAAAATCAATATTCATTTCGTTCAGGGCAAATATAATATGGGCGGAAGTGGAGCATTGGTATTCTGCGGGAAAAGAAGATATCAGCTAATTGGTTCTAAACGATTTGATAATAAAAGCAATTTTGGATTTACCCTTGTTCGCCAGTATAAAATAACAGAGTCAGTCGAAACAAAAAGGTTTAGCCATTTTAGATATCTCAAGATTGACGGTAAAATTCCCTCCTTTGATTCAGAAGAGATGGATTTGAATCTGTGTGACAGGAATTTTAGAACAGGAACTGTTATCAAACTCTATTCCTACCAATTTCCATCAGGCTATGCAGGATTTGCACAGGATTTGAATCAAAGTTTAAATGAGTTCCTTTTTGAGCCGGTTCTGCCTCTTTTTACGGTAGATAAAAAGGAGAGATATCCGAATAATAAAGTACTTGAACTGGATTTATTCGGCTTAAAAAGAAGGCTGGAAGAAGATAAGAATGCCTATGTCGACAGCTTCTTTTCAGAAGAATATGAAGACCGGTTATTTAGGAAGGCAAAAGTGACCTGCTATGTATTTAAACCAAAGTTGGAAGGCAAGGATGTAAAAAAATCCAAGAAAATCATTCGTGACCGATTTTTCAAAAATAATATGTCCGTGATGTTTTCGATAAACGGCCAGGTACATGGAAGCTACACTTCGGAGTTTATTACCAGGACACTGAAATTTAATCTACTTAAAGACTATCTACTTATTCATATAGATTGTACAGGGATGAAGCCTGATTTCAGGGAAGAGTTATTTATGTCCGACCGTGAGCGTTTAAAACATGGTGATGAGGCAAATTCATTACGTAGTTATCTGGGTAAGAAACTTCGTAAAAGTCAACTGGGTGAAATTAATAGGAGAAGGAAGGAGTCTATTGGCCTGGAAAGTGAAGACACTTCTGAGCTAATAAAATCTTTCGCAAAAAACCTTCCTAAAGACAGTGAATTGTTTAAACTACTTCAAAATACTCTCAAACTTGAAGACCTGAAGGATAAAAAGAAAACAGAAGAAAAGAAAAGTTTAAAAGAGAAAGCGGATGAAAAACCTTTTCAACCGAAGCGTTTTCCCTCGCTATTTAAACTGAATCGAAAAAAAGGTGGAATAAACGTGCTTTCATTACACCACTGTATGGGAGATATCAATGGATGATTACTCAAAGTTTACAGCAACGCAATTGGATACTTTTCGAAATCTTCTTTGGTTGGTTTTCCTAGTTCTGCCCAACCGAATCCAACCCAGTCCTTTAGTATTCCGGCATGAATAACTGTTTGATATTTACGTTCATTCTTTGTAACCATTGAAATAGTCCTCAGGTCTGTAATGTTAATAAATTCAAGTTTATTCATTTCTTCTTTTGTAAAAACTGGAATATATCCTTTTTTCTTCTCTATCCTTAGAGATTCGACCAAACCACTTTGCAATAGAAATTTAATCAAAATCTTATTTTCCTTAGCAATCGCGGAATGAAATATGGCTTTCTTTGTTCCATCGATTTCTGAATAAAAAGATTTTAGAAGGTTTAAAATTTTCATTTCTTTAAATCATTTGCTTTAAAAGTAAAATATTTCTAACCCCTTCCTGTCGTTCTCTCAAATCATTTTTTATAAACAAACGGATAGCTGAATCCTAAATTTTTTGCAGTTTCCATAATTGGTAAAATTTGTTGCTTAAATCTGTTCTTAAGCGTTTTTACGCTCATGGAAAATATATCGTCTAAAGATGCACAAAAATTTAATGAATAGTCTTCAAGTAATTGTTTGTTTTTTCCCCTATAGTGAAAATGAAAAGCTTCAAATTGAAGTGCTACGAAGCCATCAAAGTATTTTTCAAGTGAAGGAAGCCAATCGCTTTTCATTGAATTAACATTTTTTGTAGTTGGTATTAAATTCCAAATTTGATCATGAGCAATATAAGTCCATGGTATAAAATGATCCAAGCTGAGTCTTGATTGTGTAATAACTTCATGTGAGTAAACACATTTTGTGGAATTATTTTGCAAATAAATTTTCCAAAACTGTCTTGCTAGCTTCATATCCCTTTGAATAGGTTTTTCAAGTTTTTCAGTCAAACCAACCACATTAGGGTTGTGCTTTTGCAAATACTTTACAAGATTCCACTTTAGAAAATCACGGAGTATTACTTGATTACTTTGAAAATATTCAAGCCAGTCCTTACTCAAAATTATTTCACCACTATTAAAACAATAAGGCGAAATAGCTCTATTTGAATTTGATAAATGGACAATGTGATTGTTAATCTGGGAATCAGAAACACCAACCAACTCGCTTTTAAAAAACGGACGTATAAATCTGTAAGGTACCCACCTTAAAAGTTTGTAAACAGCCTTGTAAATTTCTTCTAATTGTTTTTGATTCAACTTACTTTGCAGTTGACTAAACAACGAAGAAGAATTTGGTAAATTATCAACTATAAGTTTTTTGCTTATAGATTGAGCTATTCTTTTGAAACCATCTTGTTTTCCGAAAGAAAGTTTAAAATAATCGAGAGGATACCATGCATCAGCAATCATTCTTACCGCAAGCTCTTTAGTTGAAATTACTGTTGTATTATTTTCAAGAATTGAATCAAGTATTGCTAAGAACCAATAAAACTTATAAGCATTAGTAGTATCATCAAAACAACGACCAAGGCGATCTATCGGCAACTTATTTGAATATGGCAGTTTCATTATGTTACGTCAGGAAACTTTTAAAAAAAATTTTAATATCAGAATTGACGGTGTTTTCATTATAGTTAAAATCGTATTCTTCGCACTTTCGTTTTATAAAATTATGTAATTGATTTCTTGTAAATTCAAGACGTTCTTTTCTAAATTCATTGAATATCATATTATAGATGGATGCCTTATTGGTTTTTATTAGATAATAATGCAAAAGCCAAACAGTTCCGAAATCTTCTATAAATGGATCACTGCCTTTTTCACCAAACAGAAACTTTGCAAGATCGTTTATATTATCACTGTCATTGAGTAAGCCAAATGATTTGAGCCAAAACCGAATAGCGTTAACCATATTCTTTCCAACACCTAATTCAACTACTGCAGCATCGGTATTGAAAATTTTTTGTTTTTTCAAAAAATCATATCCTTTTTTTAGCCAGAATTGTTTACAAACAAAGGATTCATGTCCGAAAAAAGTTAATTTACCTGTCATAATTATATTTTTTACATGTCTCGAAAAAGACAGTAATTATGTGATTATAAATATGTCCATATGTTACATATGATTTTCTGAATAACTGGACATCTTCTATAGTTTTGAATACTTCGCCCAAGTAATCTCACGACTGAAATGTGTAATATAAGTTTGGCTTGATAGCAGATAAGTTTTTGTGAGATATGAACATGTAGTACTTTTAACACAATATCATAAAATTGGCAAATATCTTTTGTTATAACTCTATTCGTAACATCGTAAAATAATTAAATTGCAATGAAAGAGGATTTGGAACAAGAAAAAAGAACAATGATAAGGACTTGGTCAAAAAGAGAGAAAGAAATTGAACGAGTTTTACATAATACAACGGGCATGTATGGGGATATACAGGGATTTATTGGCAAATCTCTACCTCAAATCAAACTGCTTGAGATCGAATCGGAAGAAGAAACAGATGAGATTCGTGAAGATACACTTTAGCGCAATATCTTAAAGAGTTTCTAGCAAAGATCAAATCTATTGCGCATTCTTTTAACAAATTGTTTAATGGTCTTTGCCCCTTTTTTTACCGTATCAGGGCGTGCTGAGTTTTCATAAAAATTCTGCAATATTGGAAAGCTTGAGGAAATGAACTTTGGACTTAAACAAGCGACAGGCGTTACAGTTGGAAAATTTGATAATATAACCTATTTTTATAAGAAGATTTGGTCTGGTTTGTGGGGACGCATCTTGACATTTGCTCTTAACAACTTTCACTTGCTTTGTTTATCTTTTATTTGTACATTAAGAAAAATAATCAGTTGTTTTAAAAATAAGATAGGAGAAAAAAATGGAGCATAAAAGGATTGACGTAAATCCGGGAATTATGTTTGGAAAACCAATTATTAAAGGAACTAGAATTACGGTCGAACATATTCTCAGGAAATTGGCAGGAGGTATGACGGCTGACGAGATTATTAAAGATCATCCTCACTTAAAACCGGAAGATATTTTTGCAGCAGAGAGATTCGCGGCTGACTATTTGGCACAAGAAGAGATTGTTTTTGCTTCAGGATCCAAATTATGAAATTCCTTGCTGATGAGTGCTGTGATGCTGAAGTGGTAGTGTCACTTAGGGAAGATGGCCATGATATCCTCTATATAACGGAATCTAAGCCTGGAATACTTGATGAAGAAGTGCTCAAAAAAGCATTTGATGAAAGTAGAATTCTTTTAACTGAGGATAAGGGCTTTGGAGAACTTGTTTTTCACTTGAGAAAACCAACAAGAGGCATTGTTTTACTACGCTTTGATGTACAACAAACAAATCTAAAGTTACTTCGCTTAAGACAATTAATCCAAACACAAAGTCAGAAATTGAAGGACTCTTTTGTTGTTGTCGATACTGAAAAGTTTCGATTCAGAAGACTAAAAACAGCATAACAGGTTTAATTTAAGAAGTGAAACCTCTGGCAGTTAAGAGCCAGCGACCGTCCAGGAGAAATTTCAATAGTGTCAAACAATTAAATCCATCAGGCTGGCTTTGATCAAGATTATATTGAGAAATTATGCTACGAGTTAAAAAACTGCCCAAGTTTAATCCAAGGAAAAGCAACACACACAAAGGCAGCTATGGTCGTGTGCTAGTGCTTGCCGGTTCACCAGGTATGACAGGCGCCGCATACCTCTGCTCAAAAGCAGCATTGAGGAGTGGATCAGGTATAGTAACCCTGGGAGTGCCTGAGAGCCTGAACCCTGTAATGGAGGTGAAACTGACTTGCGTGATGACACGTCCACTACCGGAAACAAAGGCATCTACGTTATCCAATAAGGGGAGAAAAGAGATCATTAAGTTATGTGAGTCGCATGATGTAGTCGCCTTAGGACCGGGCCTTTCTCAACAACCTGAAACGAGAGAACTCATCCTCTGGTTAATAAAAAATATAGACCGAAACATGGTAATTGACGCAGACGGACTTAATGCACTTTCGGATAATGTGAAGATATTGCACAAGATAAAAAAACATGCTGTATTAACGCCCCATCCCGGGGAGATGTCACGCTTAACAGGTCTTAGTTCGGCAAAGGATGTGCAAAAAGAGAGGTTGAACACGACCACGAAGTTTGTTCAATCAATCCGGAAAAAATTAAGTGACGAAAAAAGAGTCATCCTGGTGCTAAAGGGTGATAAAACGATAGTTGCAGACAGTGGGAAAGTATACATAAACCGTACGGGTAATCCCGGAATGGCAACAGCCGGCGCAGGTGACGTCCTTACAGGAATCATCGCATCATTGATCGGCCAGGGATATGATCTGTTTGACGCCTCGCGGCTTGGCGTATACATCCATGGCCTGGCGGGTGATATTGCAGCAAATAAAAAGGGAGAACTATCAATGATCGCTTCCGACATCATTGAATATTTACCTGACGCATTCATAAAATAGAATAAAATGAAAGGATGGAAGAAATAGAAATGGCTTTATCAATCGAACAGCTTGAGTCATGGGAGAAAGAGGCGGGGATCCACTTCGACAAACTTGAAGAGGTAGATGAGATGATCAAGAGAAAGCTGGTGGACAGGAACCTTGCCAAACGAATGGGTACAGTCGCGGATGATAACATACAGATACTGATATCAAAACTGAGGGATTCCCTGGAAGATTCTGATATAGCAGAAGTATGTAATATACTGGACAAAATTAAAAGCAGAGAATCTGATGAGGAGATAAAAAACGAACTGGAGATGATAGCAGGAAACAGAGGCGGCGATGACGCTTTGCTAGAATCAATTAAAAATCATGATGGCCATTTACTCATGCTCGCTATGCAGGTTATTAAGAGACTATTGAAACCCTTGCCATGATTAAAACGGAAATTAGATATTGATTCATGAAGCAGAATAATTTATATATTATCGGTTGAAAAACAGAATTTTATTCAGATTATAAGGAGGTCTCGAAATATGGAAACACCAAATCCGGAAGAAGGCCATGCTGAATGGGTGGCAGTCAAGGAGGGTGATCAGGACTGGATCAAGGAGTTGGCTGACATGCTGGCCGGGGATGGTATTGTTTTCGGCATGACACTCGCCCCGGGATGCAGTGCGGGAACGTGTGGTTGCCGATTCATTCTCCTGGTTGCCGAAAAAGATGTTCAGGCGGCACATGACAGTATTGATGAATATTACATGACCGTACACCCGGAACTCAGAGAATCTCAGGAATGGGCTGATCAGGACAAATGCCCCGCATGCGGTCACGATGTCGGTAAGGACGCAAAGGAATGTCCTGACTGCGGACTACTTCTTATTATTGAAGGATGACACCATCATTGGTTCACTTCAAACTTTTATCACTTTTATCTTTTTTCTTACCCGTATCTGTTCCATCTATTCATGATGCTCTTCATATCATTATCTGCGGAGCGTAAGATTTGTGTGCAGATAAAGATAAAAACAGAAAACTGCCAGCAATCCTCCGGACCAATGATAAGACCGGAAGTAACATTCTCTTCTTTTTGCAGTTCCTGCGTGTATTTCTCAATTGCCCGGCTAAGCCTGCCTTCAAAAATATCAAGTGAATATGTTTTATTATTATATTTATAGGATGGGAACTCGATGCCACGAACAAGAAAAAAATTGGTTATCATCTCCTGATGCTGCCTGGAACCATCCCTGAAATCAAACCCATCAAGCTGAGGTGAACCCGGCGGAAGGAAGATCGAAGGCTTTTCCACCAATATTTCTCCCTTACGAACCACGCAATCTCCCAGATTGACTGAGGATTCAGCCAAGAAGATGTATGGCAAATGGGTAGTCTTAAAGGTATCAAGAGGCTTTACCCGCGGCCTGATTATTTCTGTATATTTGAGAGCTCTTTCCCAGATTTTTTCAATATCCATAACTCACTCATATTAACACAAAAGAATAAAAATTTCTGCCCTCTGCTATAATCCGTTGTCCTGACAAAACTTGTCAAGTTCATTTACCAGTATACTCGTCTGTTCCAGGATATGGTTGCTTACCTTTTCACTTCTGTCAAGGTATTGGAAATAGTTGTGACAGACATCGTCTGATTCAAGGGCGTTTCCAATGTCAAACGTAGGCACGACTTCACCATCAGGAAGAAAACTGGCGAGCTGCAGGAAACCCAGCTGAAGAGTCCCGAACATTTTATCATCTCTCGGCTCTGCTGTGCCGACATACATCAGCTCAACCTTAATTGCCTCTTTTATAGTGTCTTTGTCATATGGCAATAGTGATATAGACCTGCCCTGAACATTTTTAATAGGTTGTTCACTCAGAATATTTCCATATTCTCTTACTATCTTGATTGCGCTCTCTAGATTCATATTTGCTCCATACTTATGTATAATCGGAATAAGTTGTCTGAGACAGAGTACACAAAGCTTTCATTTTATTGCAACATTATAACATAAATATAATACAAAATTCACTACTTTGTCATATGATTCAAAATATTTAGATCAAAATCATAAATAGTTTGAATTCTTTGTGCAATACAGGTAGTCTTGCCAGGTAGAAAAATAAGGATAGAAACAATAAAATAAGATTAATTGATTAAAAGGCAATATAGCGATGGGAAAGGTTATTTCATTTATTAACTATAAGGGAGGAGTTGGAAAGACAACAACTACCTACCATATCGGCTGCGCTCTCTCTCTTTATCATAACAAAAAAGTATTGCTTATTGATGTTGACCCTCAGACTAATCTGACTTTTCTGTGTGTTGTCCCCGAACGATGGGAAGTGTCTAAAAGTAAAAACGGGACTACTGCCAGACTCTTTGAACATTATCTAAAGGATAGTGATGAAAAGCCTCAATCCAAAAATATTATATGGAAATCACCCATTGAACTGTTTTCCGGTGGCAAGATTGTAAAAGATGTGGTAAGGGGTCTTGACCTGATTCCGTCAGACGTAGATCTGCTGAGTATTGATATTGACTTGGCCGCAAAGGTTTGGAGAAAAATAGAATCCGGTATTTTGCAGGAACAGATGTTTGTCC
This sequence comes from Candidatus Brocadiaceae bacterium S225, assembly GCA_007859995.1. Taxonomy (GTDB): domain Bacteria; phylum Planctomycetota; class Brocadiia; order Brocadiales; family Scalinduaceae; genus Scalindua; species Scalindua brodae. The sequence continues at coordinate 17,152 of SMSL01000007.1, read as the reverse complement.
TTAAACGCACATTGAAAAAGGTAAAAGAAATTTTTGGCATGGATACGTCGGACGATATAAGAGATGCTCTTTTCTATGTGGACCAGCGCCGTATCCTTAGAGATTTTATTAACAGGGTCAAAGATGACTACGATTATGTCCTTATAGATTGTCCGCCAAATCTTTATCTTGTTACTCAAAATGCACTTGCTTCTAGCGATTATTATGTAATAACAGCAATACCGGATCACATGTCAACAATCGGCATAAATATACTCATGAAAAAAATCAGGGAGTTGAATGACACGATGTATAACAAGTGCAATCTGGCCGGTTCCGAAGCACATGACATTATACTTAAGGGAATATTGTTTACCATGGTACGTACGTTTGGGCAGGGTGTAGTAAACACACATAAAGATAAGATGAATGATCTTCGCAGGCATTACGGTGGTCTGTGTTTTGAAGATTTTATTTCATGGGGTGCAGGCTATACAGAGGCAGCGGCACAGGCGGTCCCCGTTTTTCTCTTGAAAGATGACAACTCAAAACGCGTAGCTGAGCAATACAAGCTGGTAACAGAAGAATTTTTGAATAAAGTTAGTGATTGAATATGGCAAAGAAAAAAAAGAGCCTGAATATACATGACGCATTGTCAAAAATTAAAGAGTGTATTTCTCTCCTGCCCGGGGAGGATGAAAAACAGAGGATTGGGCAGGACATCCATGACATGATTACGGAACTTGATACATTGAGAAATAACATTAATAACCTTCCCGACGAATCTGAGCAGCGGCAACTGTCTCACTCTATCCATACACTGGTCTCTTTTCTGGATTCATTAAATAGCAAACCATATCTTGCTGATACCATCCTTCCTAAAGTGAAAAAGGTTGTGAAAGCAAAACCCGGTTCCATTAATATAGACGATCTGCTGAAACATCTGGAAGCATTGCCCACAGACCAACTTATGAGCGAGCTCTCAAAACATAAGAAAAATACACTCCTGGAACTCTCCTCAAGATTAAACATTACCGCTAATTCCAAACAAACGAAGGACGTACTTGTTGATAAGATATTCAAACTGGGATTTGCAAACAAGAGGGGTTATGATCTGTTGAGTGACAGATAAAAGAGAACTGATGCTACTGCCTTTTGCAATACGAAACTAACCAAAGAATTTAGCCTATATCATGCTCAATGCTTCTTCCGCAGCCTTTTCAGATGCGCCTGGAGCGCCGATTAAAGATGTTACTTCTTTAAGCCCGGCAATACACACCTCTCTTTTTTCTTCATTTAATAACAGTTCGGTTGCGTGTGAAACCAGCCATTTATAGTCATCCCTGTACATGATTTTCTCATGAACAACTTCTTTTGCCGCAATCGCGTTGACCAGGCATATGTAAGGCGTATCAATATGTGGTTTCGAAGCAAAATACTCAAATGGTGAGACACGATAGCAGGCTATCATTGGAATTTGATAATTTGCTATTTCCAGCGTAACCGTTCCCGAATTACAGATACATAGCGAAGAAGCCTTGATTATTTCAGAAACCTTTTCTGTAATAATTTCAATCGACAATCTTTTATTATTTGCAGATGTAAAACGCTTTGTAATACTTTCTATCAGTTCTAAATTTCTTGTATTGCTGCATGATAAGAGGAACGTGGCTGATGGGACTTTTTCATGAATGGCGTTTGTTGCCTCCAGGAGAATAGGCAGCAGCTTCCTTATTTCCTGTTTACGGCTTCCGGGTAATAATGAAACAATCGTCTTATTTTCTCCGTCTTTCATTTTTTCAACGAGGGCTTCATCTATATCCCTCGCGTTAAGTTCATCAAAAAGCGGGTGTCCGACGTATTTTGCAGAGACGCCTCCATTAGTATAGAATGCCTCCTCGAAAGGGTAGATGACCACCATTCTGTCTACAAATTTTTTAATTTTTTTGATCCTCCATGATCCATGGGCCCAGAGTTGAGGGCTTATGTAATACATAACCGGAATGTTTCTTTTTTTTGCAGCCTTGGCCAGGTAGAGATTAAAGCCCACGTAATCAATAAGGATGACCAGTTCGGGCCTCTCTTCATCAAAAAAACGAGTGCAGTTTTTAAATACATTCCATAATCCGGGAATCTTTTTTAACGCCTGAAGCCACATGACGGAATGGGAACTCATGTCGCGAATACATTGCAGGCCAGCCTCAGCCATTTTATTTCTCCCTAAACCATAGAACGTGATTGATGGATTTTTCTTATGTATCTCACGCATCAGGTTTGAACCGTGCATATCACCGGACGTTTCACCCGCACTTATAAATATCTTTTTAGTAATAGTGTCCAAGGTATAAAATAATTAAATTTATGGGAAGTAATATTGGAGAAAAGATCCATGCTATTATTGATGAAAAAGAGGTATCAATACAGAATATTCCATATTTCACATCTAAGGCAAACGCAATCAGGCATGAAACAGGGAACACAACACACGGCGCCATGAGAAGATAAAAGAAAAACGTATAATTTTCATAGAGAAGGCTATGCGCAAAGATTATATTAGAGACATAAAATATTAAAGCAAAGACAACCGACAGCTTAATCTTCGAATAAAAATAGCATGTCGCTGTTAATGGTAGTGAAAGTACGGATAAGATTATTAATGTCATTATCGCCCACGAAATATACGAAATTATTTAATTATAGAAATTTACATTTATCACGCAAAGCCGCAGAGATCGCCAAGAAATTACAAAAAAAATTTAATAACAAAGATCTTTTTTCTCTTTTTTCTCTTTGCGTTCTTAGCGGCTTGGCGTGATAAATCTTTTGAACATTTAACATCAAATTCAGAATTCATTATTTTTTCTTCGTGATTTTTCGTGTATTTCGTGAGCCAAGTATTTATCGAAACAGTAAAAAAATAAATGCAAAGTATCCTGAAACCAGCACAATGCCTTCAAGCCTGTTAACCCTCATGTTGCCTCTTATCATCGGTATTAAGGCTATGGAAAAGAGGAGCATGACAGGGAACTCAAAAAAGAGAGTCTCTCTCGCCACATTTAACGGTCTTACCAATGCTACAGGCCCCAGTACCATGAGGATGTTGAAGATATTACTGCCAACCACATTTCCCACGCAAATATCTGCCTCTTTTCTGAGGGCGCTTACAACGGATGTCGCCATTTCCGGTACTGAGGTACCAAAAGCAACTACCGTCATTCCGATAACCATTTCACTTATCCCGAAGCTGCCGGCTATAAAAATTGCAGATTTAACTAATATATGCGAACCGACTAAGAGGCATGCTAATCCAATTACAATATAAACTATGTTAAACAGTAAATGCCTCCTCGTCTGGCCCTCTTCATTTGTACTCTCTGGCCTATCCGCTTTATCATCAGGAATACTGGAATCTGCCTGCAGACAGGAAGAGTTTACCGATGAGGCACGAGCGGGGACATCCTCCGTGTTACCCGTTGAATTTCTTGTTTCTTTCTTATAATTCAACGTATTATGAATCTGATAACCTATATAAAGTATAATCCCTGCAAAAAGAAGCAAACCATCAATAAATCCAATCTTTCTATCGATTGCCATAAGATAAAGACCGGCTGAGATCCCAATCATCAATGGCAGCTCGCGCTTCATTATGACCTTTTCAACCTCCAGGGGGAGAACGATTGCGGCGATGCCAAGGATAAGACCGATATTGGCGATGTTACTTCCGATAATATTCCCGATAGCAATGTCATTAGACCCTTTTATAGCCGCAGTTAAACTGACCGCGAATTCAGGACTGGAAGTGCCAAATGCGACAACGGTTAAGCCTATTACTATGGGCTTTATCCCAAGATCACGTGATAGTTTCGATGAACCCTTTACCAGCCATTCGGCGCCAAAGTATACACCCGTAATCCCAACAAAAAATAAGATAGATTGAAGTAACAAAATTTAATTCCTCTTAATGCTGCAATTTTATAACTCACGTAAAACAAATACGGTGAAAGTATAATGGCTGGGGCTCTTCCGTCAAACATAAAAAAATCCGTTATCTTTTGGCCACATTTGTCTGGCTTCTCTTCTCTATCAATCGGCACATTCAGGAGTGGGATATCCATCCTGATGCCCAACATCTATTCCCGGAAACAATCATAAGAGAAAAAATAAAAAAGTATTTGACATTAATCAAAAGTATCATAAAATGCGACGGTTGAGACTTGGTCTCAATGACCGCAGGCAGAGATTTAAAAAATTTTGTTTAATATCTGAGAAAGAGTCTCAATCGCTCTTTTCAATAAAAAAAGGCTATCAGCTTCGCTCGGCAAGCTCTAACTGATAGCCCGGCACGGAAACGCGGGAGAGGTGACGTATACGCCCCCCTCTTCGCATTTGGCCTTTTTTCATTATAACGACTGCTTTTTTCAAGTCAATTGGCAATAGCAATCAGGCTTAGATGCGATCACCGCGTGTTAGTAGTGCATTGCGTGGGGCCATTCTGAGAGCCCTCAATGCTGTTAATGAATCTTGTCTGTTTCAGAAAGATTTTACGGGTGGGCGTACCGGGCTTTGTACACACTACCGCCACAGTACGCCTCTAAGTTGAGTTGACTATTTTTGAAAAAAGAAAGGAGCAGTAAAAAATGAAAAAGAGTTTTTTATCAATGGGTTTTGCAGTCTTTTCTCTAGTGGGAATGTTGTTTGCCGCTTTTCCAACGGATTCACAGGCGATCCCTCCATTTGCCAGGAAATATAAGACAGCGTGTACAACCTGCCACTGGGGGACATTTCCCAAGCTCAACGCATTTGGCAGGGCATTCTACGCTAATGGTCTAAGGATGCCGGGAGGTGGTGATGAGGTCTTTGTAAAGGAAGAGCCCGTAAAAATGGGAGCCTCCGCATGGTCAAAATTGTTCCCGAAGGCTGTATGGCCGGGATCAATACCTCACCTGCCGGCTATCGGCTTTAAGATGGTGTCTGATCTCTCGATTACCAGTGAAAGGCCGCACAACCCAAGGGGAGGAGATCCTGGAAGACCGGAAAGATCACAAGATACTGCTTTTGCGGGTATAGAGTCTCTTGAGGTACTTATTGGAGGAACATTTGGAGAAACTTTATCATTCTTTGGCGCCGGTTCGATAGATGAGCTGGAGAGGGCATATGTGAATTATGCGCCTTTCCTGTTTGGAGAGCAGGGGCACTTTAATTTTAGATTTGGAAGGTTGGATATGCGTGGAACTCCCATGTCCAGTCACAGGAAACAGCTTTCATTATCAACCTACATGATGGATGTCATGCCTACGGTATCAGCCGGTAATTTTTTTGGATTTCATCCGGGCCAGAATGGTATAGAGATTTGGGGAAGTTGGAATGGTCCGGGAGGCAGAGGCGGTCTTGAATGGGCAGCAGGCATCGTAAACGGCGAAACGGGCGAAGGTCTTGAACTGTTCGATGGCTCAGGTGATATGGGCACCATACTGACTAATGTGACAGACAATAATGGTGCTATTTGGGGAGGTGAGATAAATAAGAGTAAAGACTGGTATGTAACAGTTTCATATAAGTTATGGGGCATGGGTGTCCTTGGTGAAGAGTCTGTAGACGATTCGCTGGCAGCAAAAGAGAATTGGCGTGACGATTCGGTCAGAATCAAAGGTTATTATTATCGAGGTGTAACAGGTGCATTTATTGATGACCCGGTTACAGGCGCTTTTGGCAACCCGGTTGACGGTGGTACCTTTGATTCTGAAGCTAACAGGTTTGAACGTTTCGGTGTCCTTATTGATGCAAACTGGCGTAATTTTAACTTTATAGGAGCCGCATCTTTTATGGAGGACGATATTAAAGGTACGATAACTTACGGGGCAGGCACATTTGGATCTAATTTAGCCCAGGAGTCAGGCTCATCATTTCACACATCTATTTACACAGCAGAGTTGCAGTGCATCGTCCTGCCGTGGCTTATACCTGCCGTCAGAGTTGAAAATGTCAACCCTGACTATGATGTAAGGGATATATCCTCATTTACGAAATACTCTTTTGATACCACAGTCGTAGCCAGGGCAAATTTCAAGGTATTTGCCGGTGCACACTGGTCCGATTATGGAGATGCTGAAACAGGTACTGACGGTGCGGAGGCAGGCAGAGTTGATCTTGGAGGCTTTATGGATACTACGTACAGGCTTGGAGTAGATATTGCTTTCTAAATATCAGTAACAGGTGGTGCATATTATGAAATTGCATTACCGTGTTGATGAGCAGAAGCCCGGGTCAAACTTAAACCTCCCCAGGTGCATTAAGATCCGGGTTTCTGCCATTTGTTGCTGAAGGTTTATATTATATGGGGTTTGGATTATGTCTGTTTTTTAGCTTATATATGACAGGAAAAGGAGATTTGAAATTATGCGAAATTTATGTTTAACAGTACTTGCTTTTTTAGCACTGTTTCTGCTTGCGACAAATCTGAGAGCTCAGGATGGGTCTGAAAATATGCAGGAAAAGTTGCGAAAGGCCATGCAGAATTTAAAGAGGGAGATAAGGCCAGACGTTACAGTAGAAAATCCCGGAATAATCACCGGCAAAGTAAAATGCAGTAGAGTAAGACATTCAGGTGATGCTATTGTCTATATTGAAAAAGTAGGAGACAACAACTATGACCCGCCAACGGAACACGGAGTAGTTGACCAGTTAAACCTGGTTTTTCTGCCACACGTAATAGCCGTTCAGAAAGGCACAACAATCGATTTCCCAAACAGTGATCTGGTCAGGCATAATGTGTTTTCTACTCCTGACTGTTGCACTCAGTTTAATCTGGGAACGTATGATATCGGAGCTTCAAAACCTGTAACATTCAACGAGTCGTGCGAAATACCACTTCTCTGCAACGTACATGCTGAGATGTCCGCATATGTTGTGGTATTGGATAACCCGTATTTTGGTGTTACAGAAAAGGATGGAAGTTTCAGAATTGAAAATGTTCCTCCCGGTGCATATAGGTTGAAGACATGGCATGAGAAACTGAGGTCTGTGGAACAGGAAGTGAAAGTTGAAGGTGGGAAGACAGTAGATGTGAGTTTTTTGATGAAGAAGCGAAAGTAGATGCAATTAACAAATACCAAGTTAGGCAGGTTTTTAAAAGACAAAAACCCATCGACTATTTTTTTGATATTAGCGTAAGGGTGGATTAAGGACGAAGGACGAATCCACCAATAATATATCACGATTAAAGGTGGATTCGCTACCGCTTAATCCACCCTTATTTATGTCAATATTGAATTTCCTATGCATGTACTTACCCGAAAAATCCAAGCCTTGTCAATTTAATAAAAAGGAGAATAAAAGATGTATAAAACCGTTTGTGTTTTAATAATGTTACTTTTGACAATATCTACAAAGTTATGTGCTGATACCTTGACGGTGGAAGATTTTGGAGAAAAGATTAGTGTAAAAATCCTTGAAATGAACGATGAGTATGTTAAGGCTGTCTTTCCAAAAAGGCTGATTGGATCAATAAATGTTCAGTCTAAGCGGGATAACAAATACCCGGATACGGTTTTCATAAGAGTTAATGATAAAGAAAAAAGTATAATTTGTAAGATAGGAGAAATAACTAAAAGTCCCGCAAGTATAACCTTGCGGATTCCCAGAGAGAAGGTCACGGCATTACAAATAGACTTTCCTGATAGTGAGCATGATATGTGCAGTAAACGAAGAGATGACTTTGATTTACATAGGGAAGAGAGTCGGAGTGCTACAGTTGACACTGAGAAGTTGAAAGAGCAGATAAAAGATGAATTAATGTATGCACTTGAAAGAAAAAAGGAGAAAGATGAGTATCAAATTGAAGAAAAAATTAAAGAAAATTTAACGCTCGAATTTGAGAAGAAACAACAGATAAAAGAGGACATATTTGAAGCGAAGAACTATGGCAAGGTATCGGGCCGAATGCTGCACAAGGGCAAAACATTACCGGGATGTCAGGTAAAAATAACATTGTTAGAGAAATGGGGATTGTTTAGTTCACATCGAGAAGGAGTTCATTTTGAAACGGTTACCGATGAAAATGGGCACTATTCGTTTGATAGAGTAACTCCGGGAGGATACAAGCTATACTGGAAGCCACCTCACGAATCATCCTGGATCAGGAGCGTAAAGATGGAACCTGACTTCTTTGTAGAGACGGGAGAGATTAGCCGCGTTTTTGACAGAGAAACAAATATAAGAACGATAAATTAGATTCTTCATTCCGCCCCACCTCAATCAGAATGACATTTCGACGTATCAATCTGAAATCCATTCATCCTGAATTCCCGCTCTACAGACTGCAGAAATGACAGCGGCGGAGCATTTAAAAAAAATTTTAATATAACACAAAAAAATTATTGACATTTAAAACTAAACAGATAAAATCTTTTAAATTGAGACTCAGTCTCAAAAAAAGGTGGTTTGTGTTTGTTATCCTTGACGACGCACGACACTCAGTTTTTCCATGAGGATTAAAACAAAATCACCATTTTTTTCGAATTCTACTGAACTTGAGTCTCAATTAATAGAGTGGGTTTAAAATGCATTACTTGTCTTTTTGCTAACAATAAAGACAAAAAAACTATATTTTTTTAACATTATGCTGAGAATGAGACTCAGTATAAGCTTATAATTATTTTAAGTGCTTTGAAAGGAGTGTTTTATGAAGAAGTATACTATTATGTTTCTCTGTTTAGTTGCCCTGTTTTTCACCGCCGTATGCCCTGGCGTATACGGGCAAGGGTCAAATGACGACCTGGAATCAAAGGTTGAAAAGATGGAAAAGATGCTCAATGAGCTGAAAGGGCAACTCAAAGAGCAGACAAAAGCCACCAATGAACTCAAGGCCATGAGAGATGAGATAAAAAACATCTCTGCACCAGATGCTCCGTCTGATGATTTCTATTGGACTAAAAAATCTCAGGAACTTGTAGATAAGGGTCTTGCACCGGTATTTGGCAACCAATATGGAAAATCATTTTTGCGCAGATTCGGAAGGAATACCTATATAGGTGGATATATGGACCATGAGCTTGTATTTACAGAGAATGGCGAACACTCGTTTGACCAGCACCGCCTCATACCTTTCATCTATTCCGATGTATCCGACAGGGTAAAGTTTGCTACGGAAATAGAGATTGAGCATGGGGGACCTGATGGCTCAGGTGGTATTCAAGAAAAAAGTGGAGAAATAAAGATAGAATTTGCAACAATCGATTTCCTCATGACGGATTGGCTGAATTACCGTGGAGGTATAATCTTGTCTCCTCTCGGCAAGTTCAACCTTGTCCACGACTCGCCCCTCCAGGACCTGACAGAGAGGCCTATGGTAAGTACAAGGATCATACCTACAACCCTCAGTGAGTCGGGAATGGGTTTCTTCGGTACATTTTATCCTTCAGAAACATCAAAGCTTGACTATGAGATCTACGCGGTAAATGGTTTTTCTGTCGAAGATGCAGGCACTGCCGCCGATGGTGGACTAAACTTTATAAGGGATTCAAGGGGAAGCCAGCAGGATGACAACAACAGGAACCCGGCAATTGTCGGGCGTGTTGCGTATAGCCCTTTTCTTGGACTGGAGGTAGGGCTTTCCGCTCACACGGGAAATATTGATGAGCACAGTAGTAACAGGATGACAATCAAGGCGGTTGACTGGACGTATCAGCGCGGCGCATTTGAACTGGTTGGAGAGTATGCGCACGCATCAATAGAGAGAGATGGAAATTTTGACGCTGTTACTCCCAATAGTGATAAATATAACGGTGATATGTGGGGATATTACGTTGAACCGAGATATCATTTTATGCCACAATTCCTTAAGGACATTGCCCCTACTTTTTTTACGGATAACTCCACCTTTACAGGTGTTGTCAGGCTGGGAGGGATTGATATTAATCGACCGACTCCTGGCTCCGCTGATCTAAGACAAACACGCTTAACGCCCGGTATTAACTTCAGGTACACCGAAGATACAGTATTCAAGGCCGAATATCAGATGAACTGGGAGTCAGACCGATCATTAGATGACGCTGAAGTCAGCAATAATTCTTTAATCTTCTCAGTAGCCACATATTTTTAAGCTGAATTTTGTATAAGTAAGTATGACTGAGGTATCAAAAGAGTCCATTTTGTTTGAAGTGTCGGACAGAGGCGAAAAAAGATGCGTTATACACCTCCCCGTATAACGCATCGGCCTCAGTTATTGATATACAATAATACGCACAATACTAATACTACAGAAGAACTAACCGTGTTTTTCACCGTGAAATCAAGAGACGAAGTAAGATATTTTTTTAGGCTTATATTGAGACTGAGTCTTAATTGCATAAATAATAAGAAAGGAAATTATAAGATGAAAAACGTACTGATCATAGATGACAATGAAGAGATTCTTAAAACATTTAAACAGCTATTAATGGATGAAGGTTATCGTGTAACTACCGCAAATAATGGTGCTATAGGCATAATATTATCCATGAGGAAACATTTTGATCTTGTAATAACAGATCTCAACATGCCTGAAATGAACGGACTTGATGTAATCAAAAGGATAAATAATATTATAAAAGTCCCTATTATTTTAATGAGCTCTGATTATCTGCCGGTTAAGCCTGACGATGTAAAACTTATGGGTGTAAATGCCGTAATTTCAAAGACAATTGGTGACTATGATTTTTGCGAATTAGTCAAATACTGCCTGGAAGACAAGGTATGTGAAAGTAAAGTTTTTTAAATGTGTTTGTAAATAAACCTCGCTTGTAATTTGCAGATTATTATTGAAAAAAGTCCGGTGCGGGGCTGGGCAGAAAACATAATTGAAAGTTTCTATTAATTTCTGGGTAAGGAGGTGAAGTATATGTCTTTAAAAATATTTATAGCTATTTTGTTTCTCTTTTCATTCGTTTTTACATCCGTTTCCCATGCAGATGAACCGATGTTGAGAAAAACTGAAGATGGGGAAGAGGCGGTTAAAATCCTTTCTGGCGGATGCACAGAAAAAAATTCTACAAAAAAGGCGGCTTCTCCAAAAGATAAACACTTGAATGGAGACCTTGCAATGCTTGAGAAATGCATGGAGCGGAAATTAGACAACAAGGCCTTCGGCGATATCTGCAAGAGATATATCGGCCTGACACGACAATATGGAGAAGCTGGCCGGGCAATCAACTTCTTTAATGGTCTTGCAAAAAGACATCCTCAGTCCCCAAATGCGCATGCCGTTTCAGGAGCAAAAACATACGGCCAGGGAGAGATAGAGACAGGCTTTAACCAAAGGCTCAACTTGATTAACAGCCGCCTAAACCTTATATGTTCACAACATGGACACGATAGTACACCAACAGGATATAAAGGACCTGTAAAAAATCAGCGGCTTTAGCCAATCGCTGTTTATTACTTTTAATTTTAAACTTCAATATAATTTTTTTATCAACCAGGAGGTTTCAGATGGAATTTACGACACAAGTAGAAGTAGCGGCAGATATTATCTGGATTCGCCTCCATGCAAATGGAGAGATGATGCTTCGCAAACTAAGATCTTTGCTGAGAATGGAAAAATCACTCTTTTATCAGGGCATTGGCTGGCTGGTAAAAGATGGCAAGATATCCATAACAAAATCGGGATGGAGTAAAAAGATAAGGCTTTGCAATTAATCAGCAGTAGTTAGCCTTTTACCTTTACATTGGAGGGGAACAAAATGTCAGTATTGATAGTTGGCGGAGATCACCTTGGCAGTATACCAAAGGAACTAAAAAAAATCGGCGTAGACGATATCAGGCATATGAGCGGCAGGAATAGAAATGTTATCAGGAGAGGCATGCCGATGACAATGGACCTGATAATTGTATTGCATGATTATGTTAACCACAATCTCATGCAGGTAACCAAGAAACAGGCGCAGGAATGTAATATTCCCGTTGTCTTTGCAAAACGATCATGGTCATCGATATACAAAAAATTACCAGATAGTTTAACCAATAATTAACCGGAATTTATTTTGAAGAAACATGAGGCTACTGAAAACAGGCCCCGACCATATTTTTATGACGGTAATATCAAATAGAAGAAATATTATTTTAACATAACACTAGATTTTTTTAACTTAATCATGAGACTGGGTCTCATTCGCCTGCTAAATTTTCAGGTTGAATTTGTATTTAATAGGAACGCAAAATCATTTTCTAATTGAAGCGGACCGGGAGATACGATAATGAGGAAAACAGTAATGATCGTAGACGATGAACAATATTTCCATGATCTCTATGCGAAAATGTTGAGGGGTTCAAGTTATGACATGATCAATGTCTACGACGGATACGAAGCGTTGTCAAGATTGAATGAGAAGAGGCCCGATCTAATTATTACTGATATAACCCTTAACATGATGACCGGTGATACACTTTTCCTGCACTTAAAGAGTATGCCTGAATACAAAGATATTCCTTTTATATTGACGACTGATATCTCTCTCCGTCCTTACAAAAGCTTAAGAGAGATTGATCCAAATCTAGTATTTCTTGATAAAACTTCTATCACAGAAGCGCTAATGGAGGAGGTTAAGGCAAAGATTGGCTAATGCGGCTTTTGTCATACCCGAACGCCTTTATCGGGTATCTAAGGGCCTGTTCATCCTAGATTCCCGCTAAAAGAATGCGGGAATGACAGCTTTTAAACAATAAATTGAACATGCCTGAAATGAATGGCCTTGAAGTAATAAAAAGGATAAATAGTATTATTAAGGTCCCTATTATATTAATGAGTTCTGACTATCTGCCTGTTGAGTCTGACGATACAAAGCCTCTAGGTGTAAACGCGGTAATAGCAAAGACTATTGATGATTGTGATTTTTGTGAATTGATCAAATACTGCCTGGAAGACAAGGTATGTGAAAGTAAAGTTTTTTAAATGTGTTTGTAAATAAACCTCGCTTGTAATTTGCAGATTATTATTGAAAAAAGTCCGGTGCGGGGCTGGGCAGAAAACATAATTGAAAGTTTCTATTAATTCCTGAATAAGGAGAAGGAGTCTATTGTATCTTTAAAGGACCTGTAAAAAATCACCGGTTTTAGCCAATCGCTGTTTATTACTTTTAATTTAAACTTACTAATATTTTTATTAACCAGGAGATTTCAGGTTGAGAAACGCAGACCAAGGTCTACTGCTACCATAACCTAGAAAATAAAATCGTTCAATTTAGATAATAATAAAAAATTATAGGAACAAATTGAATATTTCGCATGTTAACAATACTACAACGTTTGAAGATTTTTAAATAAATTACACAATGGGTGCACTGACATTTTCTCCTTCTCCTTTCACAGTGCACCCATTCCTCTTATTGTCTCCTGTTCTTGTGCCTAACTGCACCAAAAAGGAGGAAGGAATAGTGTTTTAGCATAACACTATATTTTTTTTACTGATATCGAGACTGAGTCTGAATTACTGGCTTGGTTGGATTTGTATTTAATGAACATACAAAACTATTTTCTAATTTGAATGAAGCAGGAGGTTTCATATGGAATTTGAATCACAAGTAGAGGTAGCAGCAGATATTATCTGGATTCGCCTTCATGCAAATGGAGAGATGATGCTTCGCAAACTAAGATCTTTGCTGAGAATGGAAAAATCACTCTTTTATCAGGGCATTGGCGAGCTGGCAAAAGATGGCAAAATATCCATAACGAAATCGGGATGGAGTAAAAAGATAAGGCTTTGCAATTAATCAGCAGTAGTTAGCCTTTTACCTTTACATTGGAGGGGAACAAAATGTCAGTATTGATAGTTGGTGGAGATCACCTTGGCAGTATACCAAAGGAACTTAAAAAAATCGGCGTAGACGATATCAGGCATATGAGCGGCAGGAATAGAAATGTTATCAGGAGAGGCATGCCGATGACAATGGATCTGATAATTGTACTGCATGATTATGTTAACCACAATCTGGCAAATGTAACCAAGAAACAGGCTAAGGAGTGCAATATTCCCATTGTCTTTGCAAAACGATCATGGTCATCGATATACAAAAAATTACCCACTCGTCTAACAGATAATTAAATTGAGCGCGGTAGCCGCATCCTAATGTTGGGTAACTTACGAGAACTTCACATACACCCATCGGATGTTGAGAAACGCAGACTAAAGTATGCGATTATCATAATCTAAAAAATAGAATTGTTCAATTTAGGTAATAATAAAAAAATTATAGGAACAAATTGAATATTCCGCATGTTAACAATACTACAACGTTTGATGATTCTTAAATAAATTACACAATGGGTGCACTGATGTTTCTCCTTCTCCTTTCACAGTGCACCCATTCCTCTTTATCGCCATCTGATTTTGTATATCCAATTCTGCCGAACCTTTAACTGCACTCAAATCCCAATAATTGCTTGACAAAAACGGTTAATCTTTGTTACTATAATCCATTAGAACTTGAGACTCAATTGCAACACTATGTCTAATACAAAAATATTTTTGATAATTTCGCTGTCTTTTTTAACTGGATGCTCTCTGTTCGGTTGTTCTTCAAGCTACCGGTCTGATTACGGCGTGACCCATGCACAATTACCTAAAGATACCAGGACTTTCAATGATGACTTTGAACATGTATGGGCAACCGTTATCATGGCGCTTGGAAATATGCCGTTGGACAAAATTGATAAGGAGAAGGGCATCATTAAAACCGGTTGGGTTCAAGGTTATTCACAAACAAGAAAAGCCAGGAGCGCAATAACGGATCGATTTCTGGAAGATTACTGGAAAGAAAGGTATAAACTTACCATCACTATTTCCGGTAATATTATGGCAAGTTCCGTAACGGTAAGATGCCAACTCCAGCAAAAACCCAGGGGGGGCAGTGCGGCATACAGATGGGAGAGGGTGAAATCTACTGGAGAGATAGAAGAAGAGGTATTAAGGAGAACTGAAGAGCTCCTGGAAGAAGGCTAAGAAACTCATGAAAATAAAAAATGCAAGCGCTTATTCAACAATAGTATTAATACTGGCACTGGTATTTGAGATTGTACCCCCGTGCTGTGCACAGGCAGTTCCTGACGAGAAGCAAACAGGCAATTATATATCTCAGGTTTATTTGACAGAAGAACAGGCATTACGTGAGGTGTTTCCCCATTGTGATGAAATTGTCTTCAATGTAATACCCCTTACAAAAGAGGAAAAGAGTCAACTTCAAAACAAGCTGAAAAGGAAAATCTATGAAGATTTTTTTGTTGTCTATATGGGTATGAAATCAGGCGAGGTAACGGGATATGCAATAATCACTGAAGAGATCGGCAAATTTCATCCTTATACATTCGTAGTATCAGTAGATCTGAAGGGCAAGATCGACAAGATAGCTGTTCTCGTTTACAGGGAAAGCAGAGGTTCGGAGATTGCGAAGAAGAGATTCCTTTACCAGTTTAAAGGCAAGTCACTTAAAAACAAAATACGAATTAATAAAGACATCATCAATATCTCAGGTGCGACCATGTCTGTTGTCACCATGTGTAAGGGAGTGAAGAAGGTACTCACCGTGATTGATGAGTTTTATTTAAGCGGCAAAAGCGCTGACAAAATTGCCTCCCTGGAAAAGATAAAGTATGGCAACGAAGACGGTACAGGACAGAAACAGAAATTAAAGCTTTTTAAAAAGGCCGCCTTAAGTATGGGTACCGTCTTTGAGCTCACTATCTATGCTGCTGATAAGTACATAGCCGAAAAAACGTTCAATGATGTTTTCCAGGAAACAAACAGGCTTGATTACCTGATGAGCAATTATAAAAAGGAGAGCGTGCTTTCAGAACTTAACAAAGATGCCCATACAGGACCTGCCGAGTGTAATAAAGAGCTTGCTGATGTAATTGAACAATCTTTACAGTATAGCGAAATAACTGATGGCGCTTTTGATATTACTATTGGCCCACTCATGAAAAAGTGGGGATTTTTTAAAAAGGAGGGGCGAATTCCCGACAAAGAAGAATTGGCGTCCTTACTTGAATCAGTTTCTTACAAAAATATTATTATTGAAGAGAAAACTATAAAATCACTCTTGAAGGATCCGATAACTGTAAAGACGGTACACTTTAAGAATGCAGATACACAGATTGATCTGGGGGGGATCGGAAAGGGCTATGCGGTTGACATGGCAGCAAAAGTATTGAAACAAAACGGAATAAACTCAGCGCTTATAAACTTCGCAGGAAATATTTATACATTTGGAACTCCACCCGGCAAAGATTCATGGGTTATAGGGCTTCAACATCCACGAGAGAGCGAGGGGCTCCTTGGTACGTTTGAAATTAAGGACAAAGCCGTGTCCACTTCCGGTGACTACGAGAAATTTTTTACTGTTGAAGGAAAACGATACTCACACATAATCGATCCCAGAACGGGCAAACCCGTTGAGGGCATCGTCAGTGTAACAATAGTAACAGACAATGCGACCAGAGCTGATGCGCTTTCCACCGGGGTCTTTGTTCTGGGATTGGAGAAGGGTATGGCCCTCATAGAAAAGCTGCCGGATGTTGAAGGTATTATTATCTATGAAGATGTTGACTCCAAATTATCCACCAAAACCTCCAGTGGAATGCAGGATCTTTTCAAAGAAAACACCGAAGACTCCCAAAATGAGATCCAGCCAGACATGATTATGTCGGGTAGTTAAGAGCGTCCACTGATACTCTATCCATGGCCGTAATGGCCGTCTGCTTATGTATCTACATACAATTGTATGTCAGAGATTTTATTGATAATTCTCTTTCTATCAGCAGCCGTAAAATCATTTCCATACATGCGCAGAAAAAGCTGTCCACGTAATTGAGCGGAATTTAGTTGTTGCTTTCCATTTTGTATTCCTGAATTACGAGCTTTCTGCCTCCGGGCGAATTCTTCTCTGCGGTAGTCCTCGTTTTTTCTTATGATAAAGTCCGCCTTGACCATCCATTTATTTACTCACATTACTATGACACTTTTATTGTACTATTTTGGTAACTATTCAGTGTATTTAAAAACATTACCAGTGCTATTAAATAAAATCTGGTAATTCACCTCGAAATAATATTTCTAAAGCCTGGCTTGATTTTATCCCTTGCTTTCGGCAAGTTGAAAGGTAGCTACGCACACGGCAGAAAATCCTTGCTCCTTGCATAGAACGAA
>SMSL01000006.1 GCA_007859995.1 Candidatus Brocadiaceae bacterium S225 | reverse complement strand
ATACCTGATTGGAGGCTAGGAAGTTAATGAGAACATGTCACTGACAAGTGCATAGTAAGATTTCCCTTTTTTCTGAATACTACCAATCATTTTCTTTACCTCCTTTCTTACAAATAAAATTATAAATATTTCTCCTTGGAATTTCTCACTATATCACTCGCCTGGCATTATTTCTATTCTCTTTTTCAAGCAACCATTCATCAATCTTAGATTTTTTGTATCGTGGATATTTACCAACCTTGTAATAAGGAATAATATTCATATGAGTTTTTTCTTATACCCATTGTTTTTTTACCTTTAGGTAATCTGCCAACGCTTTTACATCCATTAATTCATCACTAAAAGTGTCGTGAGAATTACTGATCAATGGTTTTAGTCTTTCAACAACCCTTTCAACAATCGCCTCAATTAATACGTTGTCATCAATTTCAATCTTCATCTTCTCTACTTTATTCCTTATTATATTTCTTCTTTTTATTATTTATCTTCTTTGTTAAATACTCTTCCTCTTTTTCATCAGTTAGCTCTTCTAAATACTTTTTACAGATATCAAGAAAACTAGTGACTGTTTTACTATCAACGATGTTAAATCCCTCCTTAGCTGCAAAAGAGGTTAAATATCCCATACCGTTCTGAAATATTGTCTTATCGCTTGGTACCCTTGATTTATCTACCTCTCTTAGTACACCGACAAGTTTGCCATCATTAATCCTTACACCTTGAATCTTCTTCCACATAGAATTTGTCATCCATCGTGTTCTATTTACGGTATCATCCTTTACTGCAAGCCGTAACCAATCTTTTGAACAGTAAACCCATAAGCTATTTACTTTTTCCATGAGATTTGAAAACGTGTTTATAGACATCTCTTTCAAACATACCCTTCTTAATTGAAATTCAAGCCTCCACACCT
The DNA here is from genome assembly GCA_007859995.1 of Candidatus Brocadiaceae bacterium S225. Classification (GTDB taxonomy): domain Bacteria; phylum Planctomycetota; class Brocadiia; order Brocadiales; family Scalinduaceae; genus Scalindua; species Scalindua brodae. Next base: position 163,892 of record SMSL01000006.1, on the reverse strand, counting down.
TTTGTACTGTATCCCAGCCACGCTTTTCCCATATTTCCTTAAGATAATGTTTATGACTTTCGCCAATCTCTAAGGTCTTGTCATATATTCTTGCTGAAATATCTCCCCCCTGACCAATTACCAAACCAGTAAATGCATCACAATAGCTATATACAGCAAGCTTCTTCGCCCTGGTAATCCAAGATATGCTTTTAATATCCTCCAGTTTCTCATTAGTAGTAAAATCAACAAAGAGATCTGACCTGCTTACTGTCTCATCTTCTATCTTTACCAATAGCTTTTTAACAACTTTCCTTAGCCTGATTATTGCATCTTCCGGCCCATGACCTGTAAGAAGCTCACTTGATACTTGAACGTATATTGTTGGCAATGCCTTACTTTCACTTCCGGATATCTGTATGCGGTACCAATTATCAACCAGGATAAATGAGTAACCTTTTGTCCCTCTATCCTTTACTTCAAACAGGTGAAAATTGATGACCATTCTTGATAAAGCTCGTTCTGTTTCATCATCTGATTGAGCCAGTCTCTTTTTTTCTTCCAAGTACTCTTTTACCCCTTCTCTGAGTAAACCCCTATAAGAGATATATAAGCTATCAACTCCTTTAAAAACTTTCTTAAATACTTTTTCAGATTCCATTTTTACTCCTTTCTAATTAAATCATGTAATTTAAGGGTGCTGTGTTACTAGGCTTCGCACCCAACTATGTAATAAATTGCCTAATATCCTGAGTGGTGCGTGCGTGTGCGCTTCGTTGCACTCACGCGGTGTGCTCCGTTCACTACGCACACACGCACCACCGTATTTATCATAAGTACTTCTTGTAATCTCTTAAACGCTCTCTAATCCTTTACATTATTAATAATCAGAATTGATTTTTAATATCGTTCTTTATCCTGGCTATTCAATCTGCACCAATTCCATTTATTTAACACAGATTTTCATACAGATTTAATACCCTAATTTTTTAACTCAATTCTTGTTCATGCAGAAAGCTAAAATGCCTTATAAGCCTATCAAATCCACAAGACACACAAGTAGGTTGAATTTTCAATATAATTAAAATTAGGTATTAATGTCTGAATAGTAGGTTTCAATTACTGAACTGAAAGCAGGAAGTAATTTATCATGACGTATTTAAAAATACTGTTGAAGTACTATAAATACCGCTAATTCAAGGGGAAGTATAACGACAGTCATTGAAAATATGCAAGAATGACTTTTTTATATTTACTTATTATTCATGCAATGTATACTAATTATATGAATAAGGACATAAAGGAGTTCTTTTTAAATTCTACTCATATAACTCACAGGAAATACGAAGCAATGAGAGCTTTGTGTGTTGAAAAGATCAAGGCAAAGGATGTTGCAAAAAGATTCGGCTATTCGACTTTTAGTATCAATGCGATGAAACGGGATTTTGTAAATGCTATAAAAAACAACCAAATTGATTCCAGGCATTTCTTTGTAACAAAAAATCCCGGACGAAATCCTGATGCAGATAAAGCACAATTGAAGGTTAAAATAATTCGATTGCGTAAACAAAATTATTCCATACTTGATATAAAAAGTGCTCTTCAGGCAGAAGGAAACAGAGTTTCCCATGATTATATTGATCGTGTACTCTCGGCAGAAGGATTTGCTCGTTTACCCAAGCGGACACAAATTGAGAGAAAACTCCAATTCTCCAAAATAATTAAAGCTCCGCGAAGCCATTCTATTGACTGGAACATTGATAAAGGTCAGTTATTTCATTCTGAAAGAGGAATAGGTATTCTTCCCTTTCTTCCTCTTTTAGCACGACTATGTGTTGATCAGTGGATTGAGTTTGCGGAGTATCCTGGAACTTCTGAACTCTCCAGTGTTCAAAACGTGTTGTCTTTTATTGCCCTGAAACTTGCTGGTCATAATCGCTATAGCCAAGACGACCTGTGGGCTATGGACAGAGGATTTGGGCTTTTCAGCAGTCTTAATGTGTTACCTAAAGATGGAACATTATCCAGCTATTCGTATCGAACGGATCGTCACATGAACATGGACTTTACTGCTATTCCTCATTGGGGCGACGCCAGTGTTCTGGAGAATAATTGGTCAGGAAAATATGGTAAACGACTAAAGAGCGTTTTGTCCGTACTTTGCCAAGATCCGGATACCGGCATCTTTTGTTACTCTAATGCGGAGATAAGGCATCGTAATGAAGCAGAGTGCGTGTTGGAGTTTGTTGATTTTTGGAAAGATGGAGGCAGGAAGCCGTCCTGTTTGATTTTTGATTCTAAATTTACAACCTACGAAAATTTAGAAAAACTTGATAAGGATAAGATAAAATTTATTACCCTTCGCAGAAGAAGCAAAAAGCTTTTGGCAGAATTACATAAAATACCGGATGAGGAATGGAACAGTATTAAAGTCGAAGGCCCAAGCCGTAAGCATATGAGATTGAAGATTTATGAATCAGAAATACTGCTCAACAAAACAACAAGATATTTCAGGCAAATTGTCGTGTCAGGCAATGGTCATGAAAAAGAGGCATTTATCTTAACCAATGACAGAAAGCGTACTGCCTCACAAATAATCAGACAATATGGAAAACGTTGGAATGTAGAAAAAGGAATTTCAGAGCAAATAGAGTTTTTTCACCTTAACAAACTCTCATCGTCCATAGTGGTAAAGGTGGATTTTGATTTAACGATGACTATAGCGGCACATAATTTCTACCGTGTAATTGCTATGGATCTTGCTGGGTTTGAGAATGAAACATCAGGAAGTTTAAGCAGTAAGTTTTTTGACAATGGAGGTCAATTCAAAATTGAGAACGATTCCATAATAGTGGAGATGAAAAAGAAAAGGCATCTTCAGATTTTAATGGAAGCTATCAAGAAATATAAAAATATAAAAATCCCTTGGCTGGAAAAAAGAAAAATTAAATACCGTCTATGGACAACATCATAAAATTAGGGTATTAAATCTGTATGAAAATCTGTGTTAAATGAAATAAGGACTTTTCAATTACAAAAACTCCCGCTAGTTCATCTTATATGCCTTCACACTTTGCTTCGTACAAAACACTGCGCAAAGAGAGAAGGAGTAACACTTTTTTCTCCGTCCATCTCTATATTTATTCCCAAGACACAAATATCTTTAAATTTCTACAAAACAGAAAATAAAAGATATTTGTGTTGTTCATCACAGCATCAATTTACTATCCCCTACATGCTGGCTTTTCTGTACTTCCAGAAAAATTCAATAAAAAAAGCCGAGACTATAGTTGAATGTATCAACTAAAATCTCGGCTTCTTTGTCTTCTAGAGACTTCTTTACCGATTACAAAGATAATAAAATTTATTATCTTTTATCCACAATCATTCTTTTACATATAGGGCACTTCGTTTCTACCTTTCCATCTAATTTATATATACTTACATGTCTAGATTTATAACTTATATATTCATCTGTTTCGACTTTAAGTTTTGTTTTGCATATTGGACAATTACCACTTTGAAGAAGATCGTACTCCATCTTACTATGCTCCTGTTTTACTATTTTCTTTTAATTCCTTTAATAATTCCTTACGTACTTTTTCAAGTTCTGTCTTTATTTTTGTATAAGAGTCTTTAGCAAATGCCAAGGCTGTAAAATGGTAGCATGCCTTTTCCGCCAAGTCCATTTTCATATCTATTATTTCTCCCTGGGTTTCCTTGTCATTAGACTTTATATATGCAAGTCCCTCTATAAGAGCTTTACCTAATGAGTTAATAAAATGACTAGCTACTTGGCGTTTATGCTCTTCAGGTATCGAATCACAATGCTTGATCGTTGCATTTAAAATATGATGAATCCAGCCTATAAGTATAACAGGTTGATAGCCTGTTCCGGTCTTACTTATAGGGTTTAAGAATTCCGTGTAGAGAATTGCAATAAAATTTTCAAACTCCCTTATTATTGGAGATTTATCTAACTCTTTCCAGTAAACAGGTCTTTCTTGCTTTCTTTTGTTAATGTTGTTTAATATGAATTCCTTATCTTCTTTAAAATTATCAAGAAGGCTTTCATCAATCAGTCTGGATAGAGAAATACCGCTTTTTTTTGCCTTCTTTTCCAAGAAGTTTTTAAATTCTTTGCTAATTCTTATTCCTACAAATTCTTCTTTTTTTGCCATGTTTAATAGTTAACAAATGTTAAACATTTATAAAATAAATAATACATAATAATTAATTTGTCAAGCAAAATTATTAAATACTTGTATTTTTATATGAATTATTCAAGCCGTTCTTTGTACCTGTGCGAAGCTTTTATTCCTTTTAGAGAAGACATCAAAGGGGGAAAGTGGAATGTGGTTGAGGGTAATGATATGTATGAACTTAATGTGCCAATTGCCCCTTACAATGCTCATATAGATACAGAAAAAGCCATTTTGAAGGAAAAAAACGTAATAAATTCAGTAGGTTAACTTAATCCGACCACTAATGCACAGAGGATAATAGGTGAGGCTGTATGGAGGATACTCTTATTCTTCATAATCTCTCTAACAAGAAACCTATGTCTGTTTCTGGAATATCAGTAACATTATTATCTTTTAAGATACTTATTGCACGCTCTTTAACTTTATAAAATTTCGGCAAAATTCTATCTTCAATGAACTTTTTATCGAATTTTCTTCCTTCATATCTTGCGTCTCTACTCGCTTCCTCAATATGCCGATAATATCTCGCAATATTGTCCTCATAAATCTCTTTTCGAGTGTTAATCAATTGTCTTAAAGTATAGTGATCCTGTACATCTTCACCAAACAAAACACATACCGCTTTAAGATAAATACAACTCATATAAAATAGTACGGTAACCTGCCAGTCTGAAAAATCATCATTTCTTAAATGAACTGGTCGTGTTCCAGTAATTAAATCAAGAAGTCTTGTGTTATGCTCTACTAAATTAAGGTATTTAGTTATATCACTCATCAGGTAAAATAGACTTGAATTCTTCTCTGTCATAAAGATTTATAGTTGACTTCTGGATAATCTCAATAGTTTCATTGATTGGAATAACACGTAATCTTACGTCAAATCGTAAATTTTTAAATTTTTTATACATTTCCTGTTCAACGGAAAAAATATTGTCAACTAAATCTTCTGGGTCATCATCAACCACAATAATAGTTTGCAAGTAGTCTGTTTGCATTTTCTCCCCGATAAACCGAACCAAAGAGTTACTTGCCATTTTATCAGTAAGGTACAAACCCGGAGTCTGCCATTGTAGAACATCTGGCAATCTAGTTTGCTGAACTACTGGTTTCTCATGTTCAAAAGTTTCTGCCGCTGGATCAATAAAGATTATATTACTTTCTTTTGTATTAGTTACCATTTCTTCTCCTTTCCATTTTAAGAATCATCGGTAGGAATTCATTTTAATTCAACCTTTTCAACTGATAATTGAACGCTTCCGGCACTTTGATCATTAAAATAAAGATCGAAAGAATATTTGCCCGCCTTTGGTATTGGCAAGTCTCTAGTCCGAATCCCAAAGTCTACAGATTGCAGCCTTGATGGAACATTCAATGTTATACCTTCGAAAAGAGCTAATTTGCGGCTTTCCGCATCACAAAACTCAACACGGATATTGTAATCACCTTCCGCATCAGCAAGGCAAATATACAAGCTTAAACTGTGATGTTTTAAAGGGAATCTTGTAGAGTATAGTCTATCAAATATTCCAATTGCACTCCATTTATTTGAAATCTGCTCCTGAATTACCGTGTCAGCAATTAGGAATGATTTAATTACTGGTTTTACGGGTGCTGCACTCAAAGTTTATCTCCATTAAATTCCCTAACGATGCCTTAAGTTTGAGCAAATAAAATGCCGTTGGCTTGTATAACTGTGATAATCTATGCTTATTCAAATTTACAAGAAACCTCTCTTCTGGCAAGAAAGTATATATTTTTAAATCCTTCTAAAAATAGACTTTATCTGAAATTCATATCCACATCATATTTCGTAGAACAAGTTTTGTGTTTTTAGAATGGAGAATTGTAATGTTAAAGCAATAAATTCTAGAAGTCAAGCGGAAATAAAGGCTATAACATATCAAATTTTACCACTACATAACGCTTGATATGTGAATGATGTTTAAGGGGAATGGTAACAAGCTAGACTCTTGTCATTATTGATAGTAAGTACATAGAGACCATTCATCTTGCTTTCCCGAATGATATTATGCTTGAAACGGGTATACTCCGCTAGACTTAGAATTATGAAATTTCTGATGTATTTGATTAAAGGGTGTGGGTGTGAAGTAAATGTGAAGTAACGATGCAAAATAGGTCAAAACGGAAAGTCGAAATGACTCTCCGTAATGACCTATAAATCGAGCAAACTACATGTTTGACAAAGACTTAGCAAAACAGTGCAAAATAGAACAAAATGATAATAACACACTTTTGTCAGAATGCCATTCAAACGGTCAGTGGTTTGATTTCTTCTAACAATCTTCTAACAAGACAACAGAAAACAGTAGAAAACAGCAAGTAAGACCCTACTATCGAATAGTCACAAAACCATTGATAATAAGGCCTTACTTATTTCTGTTTATTCCAGGTTTTGCCTCTAAAACGGCTCATAACCCGAAGGTCGCAGGTTCAAATCCTGTCCCCGCTACCAATTTTAAAGGACTTAGGGCTTTGCTCTGAGTCCTTTTTTTTATGATCTTCTAGCAGAACCCGAAGAGTCACCAGGATGCTCTGTGTAATTAAGGGCATTTTCAAGTTTCATCGCCTGTTCCGTATCCCCCCCCTTGAGCAAGTATCCATACCTGTCAATAGTCGTCTGAATAGTGACTTTGTGAGACAAGTTGAGTGAGAGAGTTGTCAAATCGTGCGGAAGAGATATCAACGCTGCATAGATCGTTGGCAACAGTAGGAGATAGTTTTAAACACATGAAGGGCGATCTGGGCTTACGGCCAAACTTTCATCATGATTGTAAAGCCTGTAACCTTCATTTTTTTTAATATTGACAGTTTAGTAAATAAAAGTATAATCCACGGGTTCTTAAATTCACATTTCTTTCCCGCTAAAAAAAAAATACATACGTAAAAGTATTTTACATATAGAGCAAGTCATTTAACCCAGTCACCATTATAATAAATTAGCATAACGGCTAATTGATTTTGTCATATTGCAAAGAAGCTGAAGGAATAGGAAAAGTTTGCCATCCTGCACACTTAACTATTTTAACGTGGTTTTATATGCAGTTATAATGTTAAATTGATATATTAAATTTTCGTAGTCGGAGAATATTTTATGTACATTATTTTTGGTTGTGGTGTTACGGGAAACGCTGTTGTTGATGCACTGAGCAATGCCGGCAGAGAGGTATTGGTCGTAGACAAGGACGAGAAAGTCTTATCTTCATGGAAGAAACAAGGCATTAAGGTAATGGCGTCAGACATGCAAGCATTTGATTTGAACTCTCAGTACCGCGATAACTCTATTATATTTGCAATCCTCACCGGGGATTTTGATGGTAATCTGTCACTGGTGAAGAGATTAAAGGAGAAACTGCCAAATAATTTTGTCCTGGCAAAGGCATATAATGACGAAGAGGCTAAAGTACTGGAGTTAAACGGTGCCGATATAATATTGAATACAGGTACTATTCTGACAAATACAGTATTGTCCGCATTTGAAAATGTCAAAATGAAACTTTCCGCCTTTACATTAGTTAACATGATCAAAGAATCAAACGGCAAAGAGATGGCAATCTTCCTACAGGACAATCCTGACCCTGATGCGATTGCCTCAGGACTTACCCTGAAATATATCTGCAAGCACTGTGACGTCGAAAGCAAGATCTATTATGGCGGTACTATCAGTCACCAGAAAAACAAGACATTAATTAATTTATTAAATATTGATTTGATAAGTATAAAAACAAAAGAAGCCGTAATGGAAGTAGTACGGTCTGCAGGTAAGATTGCATTAATTGAAGCATCGATTCCTGCAAGGAACAACGTCTTACCTGAAGAGGTAACACCTAATTTTATATTTGATCATCACCAGGTAGATCTCAGCTCGGTTAAGGGTGATTTTGTTGATATTCAAATTAACATAGGTGCAACCGCAACAATTATGACTAAGTACATACGTCAGTTAAACCTGAAACCGGATACCTCGCTTGCTACGGCCTTATTATACGGCATTCGTACGGACACAAGGGAGTTTACAAGAAATACATCTCCGGATGATATGAATGCCGCATCATACCTCTCACCACTGGTGGATAAAGATATTATGAGCCAGTTAGAGCATCCTCCCATGAGTTTAGAAACTCTGGATATAATTGGCAGAGCAATAAGAAATAAAGAAATAAGGGGTTCATACCTTGCGTCATTTGTAGAGTTTATTAGCGATAGAGACGCATTGCCACAGGCAGCAGAGATGATGCTGCACTTAGAGGGCGTATACACCGTTCTTGTTTTTGGGATAAACGACGATAAGGTCCAATTATCTGCAAGAAGCAGAGATACCAGAGTAAACCTAGGGCTGATTCTGCAGAGTGCATTTGGTGAGTTAAATTCAGGCGGTCACGCAACGATGGCAGCCGGAGCAATTAATCTCGGAATACTTGGTGACGCAAATGACAGGGCGTCTCTTTTAAAAGTAACTTCTGATGCTGTCAAGAAAAAATTCTTTTCCGCAGTAGGTGCTGAGTTCGAGCAGGAAACACCGCCAACAGGCGAAGAATCTCAAGTCAGCCTGGTTTAAACAAAAACTGAAACAGCTAATCTGCAATCAAAAACTATCTTCTTCTTCTTTCCAATTTGTTGACTGAATGTTTGAATAGTATTGGAATTTACCGGATTCAAATTTTCGTTTTAAAATCTCTTTTAGCCGCTTTTTCAACCAACCTCTAAAAAATGGAACCATTAAGACAAATCCAAATATATCTGTTATCATTCCCGGTGTGATTAACAGAGCACCGGCAATCAGAATAAAACAACCATCAATTAGACTGTCTGTGGGGATAATTCCATTTTGCAAATCCTCTCTAATTTGCCTTTGAACACTTAAACCCTGACTCCTGGCAAGTAAGCTGCCTATGATGCCGGTTATAAGCACAATCATTATCGTTTGGAAAGATCCCAAATACCTTCCAACCTGTATCAGAAGATATAACTCTATTAAGGGAATAACCGTAAATAATAAAATAAGCCTGATAAGCATATTATTTTTATTTTATATTTATATAATTCTGAATAAATACGAAAAAAGCTTGACTTGAAGTTTTCATTTCACATAACATATCATACTAATATTCTTCAAAGTCTACCGTTGTACCGTAAAACACTTTTTCAGAGATTTTATGGCAAACTTAGTAAGCAAAACCAGAAAAAAATTGATAATCAAAGAGTTAGAACCGGATACTGACTTGTTGAAGATCTTTCATCATACTCAGGATCACGCAAAAAACTTTTTTCTTGATAGCGCTGATAACAACGAAAAGACAGGAAGGTACTCATTCATCGGGTACGATCCCTTTCTTACCGTTATGTCAAAGGGTAGTAATATATTGACGCAAAATCGTAAAAAAATTACCAGAAAAAACGGGAATCCATTTGATGAGTTGCGACATCTATTAAACGGCTTTCATTTGGAAAACAATTTTGAGTCTATCCCGTTTACGTGTGGCGCTGTTGGATACTTTGCCTACGACCTATGCCATTTCATCGAGAAACTTCCTGATACCACAATCGATGACATTGAATTCCCGGAAATGTGTTTCAGCTTTTATGACACAGTTATTGCTGTTGACCATCTTGAGAACAAATGTTTTTTACTATCAGTAAATATTAATCAGAATTCTCAAAAAAGTACAGCGAAAAGAATTGACCATGTGTTAAAGATGATTCGTAATGGATCGGATATACCTTATGAAGAAGAATCACGATTTAATGGCAGCAGAATAAAACGAAAAATAATAAGTAACTTTTCTAAAGAGAATTATTTAAAGGCAGTAGAACGCGCAAAACAGTATATCAATGCAGGTGATATTTATCAGGTTAATCTTTCACAGCGCTTTCAGACACAGATAGAAGCGTCACCTTACGATATATATAAAAAATTAAGAGAAATAAATCCTGCATCATTTTCAAGCTACTTGAGATTTGACAATAAATACGTAGTCAGTTCGTCTCCGGAAAGATTCTTGTCGCTACAAAATGCAACGGATAGTACCAACAAACAGAGTGGTGGTTTGGTGCGCAAAATACAAACAAAGCCAATCAAAGGCACCCGGCCAAGAGGCAAAGATGAAGGCATAAATAAAAAAATGCAGGAAGAGTTGCTCTCAAGCGAGAAAGACGACGCAGAATTAGCAATGATCGTGGACCTCGAACGAAACGATCTTGGGCGCGTATGTAATTATAATACAGTAAAGGTAACAGAGAAAAAAAAACTGGAAGTACACCCTACAGTGTATCACCTTGTTGCTACAGTCGAAGGAGAGTTACATCCGCGATATGACGCAATAGACTTGCTAAAGGCAACATTTCCCGGAGGTTCAATAACCGGTGCACCGAAGGTAAGGGCCATGCAGATTATTGACGAATTAGAGCCCACCAAACGTAGTGTATACACCGGCGCGATGGGGTATTTAAGCTTTAATGGAAATATAGATTTAAACATTGCGATAAGAACATTTTTAGTAAAAGATGATCATATCTTTTTTCAGGTTGGCGGTGGAATCGTTGCTGATTCAAACCCGGAAGACGAGTATCAGGAAACGCTTCACAAAGCCCGGGCATTGATAGAGACGCTTGAGTAGTGTCTTTTTGGTTTTTAAATATTGACAGGAGTTTGTGCCGGAGTCCTTTCGAAAGAAAAGGACTCGCAACCTGCCCGACTGAGAACTTTTTTAAATTGTGTACAGGTTTATTTTTTTGGAATGCAGTGAGCATGCCACCGCTTTAAAACGCATCATCACGGATGATGCACTCCATATCTATCATGACTAAATTCATCTTTTTAAATGGCAGAATAATTCCGGATACAGAAGGGTCTGTCTCGACAGATGACAGAGGGTTCCTCTACGGTGACGGTATTTATGAAACACTCCGTTCATATGATGGGAAACCTTTTAAGCTTGCCGAGCATCTGGAACGGATGCGTCATTCAGCGAAACAGCTCAGGATTTTATTTGAATATACAAATACAGAAATCAGTGAAATAATAAAGACGTTAATTGATAAAAACAATATCCAGGATGCTTATATCAGGATTACACTTTCAAGGGGAGCAGGTGGTGGCAGACTTCAAATGGACGACAATATCGAACCAACTACTCTGATTCAGGTCAAACCATTCTCACCTTATGATAGTAAGCTTTATGACGAAGGAATGACTCTGGTTGTTTCCGATTACAGAAGGAGCACCACATGTCCAATCTCCCACTACAAAACAACGAATCTACTGAAAAGCATTTTGTTGAAAGAAGAGGCAAAAACAAAGTCCGCTCATGAAGCGATTATACTTAACACAGATAGTTATGTAGCCGAATGCGTGGTAAGCAATATTTTTATGGTAAGCGGCGGGAGTGTCATTACCCCTTCACTTGATACAAATATTCTGCCGGGAATCACAAGAATAACAGTGCTGGATATTTGCAAAAACAAAAGCATCCCTATTAGTGAAAATCATTTCACAACCGATAGATTAATCAAAGCGAATGAAGTATTTATTACTAATTCGCTGATGGAAATAATGCCAGTTTCAAAGATTGACAACTATAAGATCGGAAAGGTTATACCCGGGATGATTACGCAACAGGTTATGAGTGCTTACAAACGCTTGATTTAAAAATCACTATAATTATACTGATATTCGTGGGGAATCTCATCCTTTGTTAAAAACAGGAAACATGAATCATTCTATTTTTTAATAATTCAAATCACTCCCATTCAATAGTACTTGGTGGTTTTGAGCTGATGTCGTAGACAACACGGTTAACACCTCTGACTTCATTGATTATGCGACTTGAAATACGGGCCAGTACTTCGTACGGTATCTTTACCCAATCTGCCGTCATAAAGTCGGTAGATTCAACAGCCCGAAGAGCAATAACGTTCTCGTAGCTTCTCTCATCTCCCATAACACCAACGGTACTCACCGGTAAGAAGACGGCAAATGCCTGAGCAATTTGCCTGTAAAGCCCTGCCGACTTTATCTCCTGTATCATTATTTCATCCGCATATCTGAGGGTCTGCAATCTATCGTCTGTAATATCTCCTATTATCCTTATGGCAAGGCCGGGTCCTGGGAAAGGATGTCTCCATAAGATATCATCCGGCAACCCAAGCTCAGAACCCATCTCCCGAACCTCATCTTTAAAAAGCTCCCTTAGGGGTTCAACAAGTTCAAAACCCAATTCCGCAGGCAACGCTCCCACATTGTGATGGCTTTTAATAGTAACAGCAGGGCCTCCATGCACAGAAACGCTTTCTATAACATCCGGGTACAGGGTGCCCTGTGCCAGGTATTTGATATCTGAAATCTTATTTGCCTCATCCTTAAATACATCAATAAATTCGTGACCAATGATCTTTCGCTTCTGCTCCGGATCGCTTACGCCTGACAATTTTTCTAAAAACCTGTCCTTTGCATCAACAAAATGCAAATCTACCTTGAAGTTTTTCTTAAAGGTCTCAATCACACTTTCGGATTCATTCATTCTCAGTAATCCATTATCTACGAAAACACAAGAAAGATTACTGCCTATCGCATTGTAAATAAGGGCGGCGGCAACCGCAGAATCTACACCTCCTGATAAACCACATATAACCTTTTCTTTCCCAACTTGATTCTGTATTTTCTCTACCGCACTCTTTATATAGGAACTCATCTCCCAATCACCTGAACAACCGCAGATTTTGAAAAGAAAATTGTTCAGTATTTGACTACCGGATGGAGTATGCGTAACTTCCGGATGAAATTGAACACCGTAGAAATTTCTTTCTTTATGTTTCGCTGCAGCGTATGGACAATTATCAGTAGATGCAAGTGACTGGAAATCATCCGGAAGCGCCATTGCCTGGTCACCATGACTCATCCAGACATCTATAGTATTATCCAGTGAAGAAAAAAGTGTGGAGTGGTCTTTAATGGTACATCTTGTATTTCCGTATTCCCTATTTTCCGATGATTTTATCTCGGCGCCTAATATCTGGCCACCCAATTGAAACCCATAACATATTCCTAAAATTGGTATATCCATATAAAGTAGTTTCTCATTACATCGTGGAGCATCTGAAACATAAACGCTGGCTGGTCCGCCACTCAAAATAATGCCTTTAGGATTCTGTTGTTTTATTTCTTCTGGTGTTATTTTATGTGATACGATTTTGCTGTATACGTTTTGTTCCCTGATTCTCCTTGCAATCAGATGAGAGTACTGTGAACCAAAGTCTACTACAAGTATGCTTTCGTGTGTTTTGTTATGCATTTTTTCAAAATCCCAAAAAATTCTTTCTGACTCAATACAGCAGAACAACATAACTACAACCTTGTGATAGTAGAAGGATATATACAAAGCTGAGCCTCACCTCTACAAGACTGTACACGTAATACAACATATTATACAAATAATCAAGTCAGTTTTTTTTTATGAACCATATAGCAATTTCTGGGTAGTTTCATGGCGTTAGAAAACTCTTGACTTTATTTTTTTATTAGTTATATTCGCTCAAAATACTCTTTTAAAAACTTAAGAAGTATGGTATCATCCAGATCGTTTGAGTTTGCGAAACAGCTAAATGGAGGGGTAAATTGAAAGTAGCAGAACTAGCACAATACAAAAGAATACTTTTAGATCTCAGGAAAAAACTGGTTGGTAACGTAACCTTTATGGAGGATGAAGCGTTAGGAAAATCCAGGCAGGATGCATCTGGTGATCTATCAAATGTCCCTATCCACATGGCTGATGTAGGCACCGACAATTATGATCGAGACCTGACCATTGGGTTGATTCAAAATGGCGAAGAGGAATTGAAAGCTATCGATAACGCTTTGGAAAGAATAGGAGACAAAACTTATGGTTCTTGTGAGGAATGCGGAACGAAAATCTCCAAAGCACGCCTTATGGCATTGCCTTATGTGCGCAACTGCATAGAGTGTCAAAGGCTGGAAGAGGGAGAAGAATAAACTGGTAACTAGCAAGGTTTCGAAAAATACTACACTATTTTTGATTGTTACTTTTTGTGGTATTCTTCTTGATCTTATAACGAAATGGATAGTATTCGCAAAATTCAATGATGCCGGAAGATATATAATTATAAAAGGGTTTTTAGGTTTTGTTTGCAGTAGAAATGAGGGTATTGTTTGGGGCCTTGCTCAAGGCAGAAACAACATCCTCATTTTTTTTTGTATAGCGGCAATAGGTGCTATTCTGTGGTTTTATAAAAGTTTTGATAAATCAGGATTCTCTTCTGATATTGCTTTTGGCATGATACTCTCAGGTGCAATAGGGAATTTATGGGATAGAATCTTCCATCACCATGTCAGGGATTTTATAGATGTCCATTTAGGTATGGGCTATCATTGGCCGACATTTAATATAGCTGATTCTCTCATATGTGTGGGAGTTGGTCTGATTCTCTACGAAACACTGTTTACAAAAAAGAAGGGAAGTTCACTTACACAGAAGAATGTGCCGAAGTAAGTTCCTGATATTTTTTCAATAAACTGAGAGTAATTTCACCGGGGTTTCCTGTGGCAATTTTTCTTCCGTCTATTCTGGCTACGGGAATGATTTCAGCTGCAGTTCCAGTCAAAAAGCACTCATCGGCATTAAATAAATCATCCGGTATCATCTGTTCTTCTTTTACCGTTATGCCCGCTTCTTTCGCAAGTTCAATAACGACGTTTCTCGTTATTCCTATCAAAATTCCCGCAGAAACCGGAGGGGTGAATAGTTCATTATCTTTTACTATGAAAATATTGTCTCCGGTACATTCTGCAACATAACCATCTTTATTTAACATGATACCTTCCGCAGCACCGGCTTTAATACACTCAATCTTTGCCATAATATTATTAAGATAGTTCATGGATTTTACCGTAGGGTTGAGCGCTTCAGGATGATTGCGAATTGTATGGACGATAATTGTATCAAGACCCTTTTCATATAATTCTTTAGAGTAGAGTTGAATGGTATCTGTTATAATGATGAGTTGTGACGCATCACAATTAAAGGGGTCAAGACCAAGTTTCCCTACTCCCCTGGTTACTACCAGTCTAATATAAGATTCATTTAAGTTGTTAGCCTTTAATGTATCCAGAACGGCATCCTTAAGCTCATCCTTGGTCAACCCTATTTCCAGGTCAATTGCCTCTGCTGAATCATAAAGTCTGTCAATATGTTCTGAAAACTTGAATACCGCACCATTGTAACATCTAATCCCCTCAAATACTCCATCACCATATAACAAACCATGGTCAAAAACAGAAACCTTAGCCTCTTCTTTTGGATATAATTTTCCGTTTATATATACCTTAGGTTCCATCTGTTATAATGCTCCTTTTAGTTACTGGAATAATCAATAATCTTGCCATCAGCCATCCTGATGACACGACCTGCCGACTCGGCAAATCTTTCATCATGGGTAACAATTACCACCGTTTGCTTAGTCTTTTCATTCAAATCCCAAATCAATTTCTGGATTTCACGTCCTGACTTTGTATCAAGATTGCCTGTAGGCTCATCACATAACAATATCTCAGGATCATTCATTAACGCCCTGACAATAGCCACCCTCTGTTTCTCTCCACCTGAGAGTTCGTTTGGTCTATGATTTATTCTATTTCCAAGACCTACACGATCTAAAAGCTGTATCGCTTTTTCCGTGTGATCTTTTTTAGATGTTGTCTTAAAAAATCTTCTGCCGATCAAGCGAGGCATCATAACATTTTCTAATGCATTAAAATCCGGTAAAAGATGATAAAACTGAAATACAAACCCGAATATTCTGTTCCGCTTTTCGGCTAATTTTCTCTGCCCAATAATACTTAGGTTTTCACCCTTAAAACTTACATGGCCTGAAGTTGGCGAATCCAGTATACCCAGGATGTGGAGAAGTGAACTTTTACCTGCACCTGAAGCCCCCAAAATGATTAATATCTCACCCTTTTTTACGTCCAGATTCACCCTGTCGAGCACACGGATAGACGTTTTGCAAATTGTATATTCCTTACTGATTTCTTTCGCGCACAGGTAATCGTTAGCAATCTCTTCTATCATGTCTTAAAATTTTTCAAATAATTAAATGTATAGGAAATTCAAAACAGGCGAGGAGGCAAGCCCTCCCTACTTTATCAAGATTGTTGTCGTAACAATGGAAATAAAATTACGTCTCTAATGGAAGCACTATTTGTCAGGATCATTACCAGTCTGTCAATCCCGATTCCTAAACCACCGGCAGGCGGCATTCCGTACTTGAGTGCCTTTAAAAAATCTTCGTCTATCTTTCCCGCTATATCATCATCAGTTACCTGTTCATGGAACCGCTTACTTTGTTCGATCGGTTCATTAAGCTCTGAATATGAATTGGCGAGTTCCATTGTCGCTATATACATTTCAAACCTCTGTGCAAGGTGAGGATTATCATCACAGGACTTTGTCAGCGGACAAATGCTGACAGGGTAGTCTGCTACGAATGTTGGATTCCACAACTCTTTTTCAACGAGCTCTCCAAAAATATGTTCAGCAATAATGTCCTTGTGAACGCCTTCAACCTCCATACCTAATCCTTTGCCTTTTGCTTTCAACCCGTCTTCATCGTCTAAATCAACTGAAGCATGTTTAGACAAAAGTTCTGAAAATGTACTCCTCTGCCATGGAGGAGACAAGTCTAATGTTCGTTCACCATAAGGAATCTCAAAAGTACCATACAGATCGTGCGCCAGGCTGGAAATCAGAGTTTCAGTCAGTTCCATCATTCCGTTATAGTCGCTGTATGCCTGATAGAGCTCCATCATCGTAAACTCCGGATTATGCCGTGTTGAGAGACCTTCATTCCGAAAATTACGGTTAATTTCGTAAACTCTTTCCATACCTCCGACAAGCAGTCTTTTTAAATACAATTCGGGTGCTATCCGCAAAAACAGTTCCATATCCAAGACGTTATGATGGGTAATAAAAGGCTTTGCCACCGCACCCCCTGGGATAGGCTGCATCATAGGAGTTTCAACTTCAACAAATTTTCTGTTATCAAGGAAATTCCTGATTGATTTTATAATGCGCGATCTCTTCAAAAAAAGATCCATCACATCATCATTTGACGAGAGGTCTATATAACGCTGCCTGTATCTGATTTCAACATCTTTCAAACCATGCCATTTTTCCGGCGGAGGAAGCAGTGCTTTGGAAAGCACTGTAATGTCGTCAGCAAAGACTGTTATTTCACCAGTTCGAGTCTTAACTAATCCACCCTCAACACCAATTATGTCACCCAGATCCAATAGACGAAAAATTTCATATTTTTCTTCACCCACAGTATTCATCTTCACATAAACCTGAAGTTTGCCTGTCCAATCCTTTATGTGAAGGAATGAAGCCTTACCATGAGGTCTCATAGTCATGATCCTGCCAGCGCATTTCACCTTCTTTCCCTCGTCCTCCTCCGAGTAACTCTCTATTACTTCGTTCAAAGGCGTGGCGTTGTTGTAACCTGCGCCGTAAGGGTCTACCCCCTTTTCCCTGAGCTTATTTAATTTTTCTATTCTGGTTTGTTCAAGAGTTTCCAATTGCGTTCTTCTAACGACAAGCACAATAATGTCTTACATTCTATGCTGTTATCTTTCCTTTATGATGGGTTATGGAGATTTGATGAGATAATTAGAGAGCCAAAGCTAAGAGATTATTTTATCAACAAAGAATTTACTGTCAAGTTAAAATGCAAATTGAAGCTGATGGCAATGATAGGGTTGTCTTTCTCCTTGAATATATGATTTAAAACTATTAATATTGTGTAAATGGATCAAAGTTTTTCCAAGAAAGAGCGGTTGCGAAAACGAAAAGAATTTCAACTGGTTTTTGATAAAGGTGAGAGATTCGGCAACAATCAGTTAAAAATATATGCGCTACCAAATGGCGACTCTGTCTCCCGGCTGGGCCTGGTCGTAGGAAGAAAATTCGGTAATTCACCAAGACGCAATAGATTTAAACGAATTCTTCGGGAAGCATATCGATTGAACAAAAGTTTGTTGCACTACGGCGCAGACATTGTTGTAATTCCAAGACCAGGGTTAACAGAGCTCACACTAAAAGCTATCGAAGAAAAATTCAAAATAATCCTGATACAAATTAACGATAAGTTAAAAAAATGAAGTATTTTATTGTTAAATTCATACAGGTGTACCAGATAATCCTGTCACCAATTTCACGCCCATCGTGCCGCTTCTACCCAACATGTTCGCAATATGCGGTAGAGGCAATTGAAAAGAGAGGTATCGTCGTCGGACTATTGAAGGGAATCTGGAGAGTCATAAGATGTAATCCATTTGGCGGATCAGGATATGATCCTGTTAAATAAAATGATCAATACAGATAAAAAAATTATCGAATGCGTACCAAACTTCAGTGAAGGACAGAATACTGATATTGTAGAAAAAATTGCATCATCTGTACGTTCAACGCAGAATGTTAAACTCTTGAACGTCGAACCTGACAAGGACTACAACAGGACTGTAATTACATTTGCCGGAGAACCACTCTGTGTAAAAGAAGCTGCATTTAAGGCAATAGCGACTGCATCCGAACTAATAGACATGTCACGTCAAAAGGGAGAACATCCAAGGATAGGCGCAACTGATGTCTGTCCCTTAATACCTGTCGCTAATGTGACAAAGGATGAATGTGTAAGATTATCAAATGAACTGGGAAAAGACGTAGGAGAGAAACTGGGCATTCCTGTGTATCTATATGAAGATTCTGCGATGTCGGCAGAAAGAAGAAACCTTGAAAATATCAGAAAAGGCGAATATGAAGGACTGGAACAAAAACTGAAAGATTGGATACCTGATTACGGTCCCACAGAATACAATGATAAGGTCAGGAAATCCGGCGCCACAGTGATTGGGTCACGATTCTTCCTGATTGCCTATAACGTAAACCTCAATACCAGGAACGTAAGTATCGCCAACGAGATAGCTAAAAAGGTAAGAGAATCCGGTTCCATGATAATTGATGAGGCAGGCGCGAAGAAGAGGGTTCCGGGACTTTTAAAATGTGTAAAGGCAATAGGCGTAGAACTAAATGAATACAATATAACACAGGTTTCCCTGAATCTGACTAATTATAAAAAAACCTCTATACACAAAGTATTTGAAACCATAAAGGCCCAGGCCAAAGTACATGGTATAGAGGTAACGGGAAGTGAAGTAATTGGTCTCGTTCCAAAAGAAGCTCTGATAGAAGCCGGTACATTTTACACAGGTAATAATTCTGAGGAAAAACTTATCAAGGCGGCAATAGAACATCTTGGGCTAAGTCAATTAAACACATTCGAACCTGAAAAGAAAATAATAGAAAACCTGCTATAATCTGGATTAAGCTGTTCTAAAATTGTGTTTTTTCAGACAAGGCTTGCCTGAATTACTATTGCAGATTGAACCGACGGGATTTCCTGCGAAAAGTCCCCGGTGTCTTTTGTCCCGGGAAGTATGGGGTTTTCCTCTCTTTCGAGAGGAGTCCAGTTTGTTTTCACATCACAACTTCAAAGTTGCCTGCCATGCCTCTTTAAGAGCAGAGATCTTCTCAGAGATCACTTTTTCGCCGTTTAGGGATAAGACCGTAAACATATCGTTTTCTACAACTTTTCCTATACAACCGTATGAAATGCCCTCAATTGCCGCCTCAAATTCACCCTGTTTCTGCTGCTCAACTTCTACTACAAATCGCGTATTAGATTCAGCAAATAGAACTATGTCATCCCTGGCAATCCCTTCTTCCACTGGTACTTGAGACAAATCAAGTTCCATTCCGTATCCGCCCGCAAAGCTCATTTCAGCTGCCGTAACAGCGATTCCACCCTCCGAGCAGTCATGACATGATCTGACCAAACCCTTTCCCGTAGCATTTGCAAGTACATCCATCGTTCTCTTTGCAGTCTCTGTGTCTACTTTAGGAACTGAATTCCCTACAAAACCGTGTGTATAATAGTAGTGTGAACCGCCAAGTTCATTTTTTGTCATACCTATAACATAAATCAGATTGCCGGGTGATTTCACATCCATTGAAATCGCCCTGGTAACATCCGGCATTACACATATGGCAGAGATCAACAGAGTTGGTGGTATTGCAATAGTTTTATCTCCTGCCGTAAACTCATTATTCAAGCTGTCCTTGCCCGATATAAAAGGAGTTCCATAATACAACGCAGTGTCATAACATCCTCTTGACGCTCTCACAAGACCTCCCAGACACTCAGGTTTACCCGTATTGCCCCAGCTGAAATTGTCTAAAAGAGCAACTCTTTCCAGACTGCCACCCACAGATACAACTTGTCGTAAGGCCTCATCAATTGCAGAAGAGGCCATATGATAAGGATCTATGTCACCATATTTAGGGTTCATACCATTCGATACAATTACTCCTTTGTCAGAACCTAAAACCGGCCGGACTATGCACGCATCACCAGGGCCATCATTATCCACTCCCAGCAGTGGTTTCAGAACGCTTCCGCCCTGCACCTCATGATCATATTGCCGGATTACCCACTCTTTGCTACAGACATTCCATGAGGAGAGGATTCTTTTCAAATCTTCACCATAATCCGTCTTCTCTTTTATATCCGGTTCTTTATGAGACGGTAAATGCCACGTTGCCTTCCGTGTAATCCTGGGCAGTCCATCATGCAGAAATGCCATTTCAATATCAGCAACCGTCTCACCCTTGTATCTCAAGTGTAATCTTTTGTCTCCCGTAAACTCTCCAATAAATGTAGCCTCTACATCTTCCCCTTCAAAAACAGCCCTGATCTCTTCCATGTTTTCAGGCGGTACAGAAAGTACCATTCTCTCCTGAGCCTCTGAAATCCAGATTTCTGAATAAGACAATCCGTCATATTTAAGAGGTACTTTTTCAAGATCAACAACAGCTCCAAGCTGTTCACCCATCTCACCCACTGCAGAAGAGAGACCTCCGGCACCGCAATCAGTAATATTATTGTACAGACCGAGATCCCGCGCTATTAAGAGTGCGTCCGTAACCTTTCTCTCCATTATCGGATCACCAATCTGAACTGCACCCCCGGATACAACCTCCGATTGATGAGTCAATTCTACAGATGAAAATGTCGCT
The DNA here is from genome assembly GCA_007859995.1 of Candidatus Brocadiaceae bacterium S225. Lineage (GTDB taxonomy): Bacteria > Planctomycetota > Brocadiia > Brocadiales > Scalinduaceae > Scalindua > Scalindua brodae. Next base: position 142,546 of record SMSL01000006.1, on the reverse strand, counting down.
CCGTGTATACCGTCCCTACCAGTTCTACCACCCACAAGTAGTATCAAGTCACCCTTATACGACTCCTTTTCACACTTATCCTTTGCAATCAATCCTACATTTCCACAATAAACAAGTGGATTACCTGCATACCTTTCATCGAAAAAAATCGCACCATTCACTGTAGGTATTCCCATACGATTCCCATAATCCCTGACACCTGAGACGACACCTTTAAAAATTCTTTTTGGATGAAGAACACCTTCCGGAATCTTTTCCTGTGGCATATCCAGAGGGCCAAAGCAGAAAACATTTGTATTTAAAATCGGTTTGGCTCCCAGGCCGGTACCTAAGGTATCTCTTATGACACCACCAATTCCCGTATTCGCACCGCCATAAGGTTCGATTGCAGAGGGATGATTGTGTGTCTCAACTTTGAAACAAATATTATAGTCTTCATCAAACTCAATTATACCCGCATTATCCTTAAATACAGAAATGCACCACGGTTTATTCAATTCTGAAGTAGCTTTTACTATTGTATTGGCAAGAAGATTATCAATATGTTCTCCATTATAATCTATTATCCCCTTAAACGTTTTATGCATGCAGTGTTCAGACCATGTCTGAGCAACTGTTTCCAGTTCAACGTCTGTAGGCTTTCTACCCAGTGCGGCAAAATACTTCTGGACAGCCTTCATCTCCGGAACAGTTAAATACATCTGCCCTCTCTCACTAACTTCCAGAAGTTGTTCATCATCTGCATCCAGTATGTCAAGCTCCTGCCTGTGGAAAACGTAATCTACTGTTCCATTTTCTCCCTCATAAAACAGATTATCTTTGTCTATGAAAACATCTTCTATTATTTTATTAGCAAGTACTTTGTTTGCGATAGTTTCGAGTTGATCGGTCGTAAGCTGGCCAGCTATCAAAAATCTTTTTGCAGTTTTTACCGACCTGGCACTCAGACCCAAATCTTTAATCCCCTTGACCACAGTGGATTCCACCGGATCCATTACACCCCGTTTACGGGTTACCTCAATCGCATGAGCATTACTACCCTGCCATTTGTGGCCAGGCTTAATTTTTTCTGCCTGTACATCTGACGATCTATTAATGCAGATATAATCCTGTGTCAGTCCGTCTATTAAGAGTTCGTCGCAGATTCTCTCAATGTCTTCGCCTGACAGATCTCCTTCTATCAGGTACACCTGCACCATGCGAATTTCATCTACAGATGTAATCCCCATATGCACAACCTCTGAAGCTATCTCATTTCCGATGGAATCAGGGAAATGTTCTTTAGTAAAAACCTCTATTCTTGTTTCCATTTTTTCTTATCACGGACTGTCTTTGCCTTTTTCAATCGGCCTAAAAGTTTTTTATCGTTTCCCTGTTCCAGGTCATTTATCGTACACTCTACCTCTTTTGAAAAACATCTCAATGCCTCAATTATTTTCTGCTTATTCTGCCTGCTTATACTTAACCAAAGTTCAGGGTCTCCTGAAGCGATCCTTGTCGTATCTCTCAATCCGCCGGCAGCAAATTTCCAATGTTTCTCATCAATAACACCGGCAAGACTGGATGCAACAAAATGAGGTAAATGGCTGACAAGTGCCAGGATCTCATCATGTTTAGAAGGGGTCATAATACTTATTCTGGCACCCAATGCTTTCCACATATTTGACAACCTTGTTATACACTTTTTTGAATTAAAATTTGTTGGTGTAAGCACGCATACACTTCCTTCAAAAAGGTTCGGCCTGGCAGATTCGATACCTCTCTTCTCTGAACCCGCAAGAGGATGTGCACCTATAAAATTTGGTTTTTCTCCATTACACGTACTCTTTATCTCATTGTTGACCTGAGAAACAATATAATCCTTGGTGCTTCCCACATCAGTTAGAATTGCCGATTTCTTCATCAAGGGGATTATTTTCTTTGCGTAGTCGGGTATGAGGTTTACAGAAGTTGCTAATATTATAATGTCAGCTTGTTTTGCTGCTTTTTCAATATTGGTTGTACCTTCATCTATGGCCTTAATCTTAAGCGCCTTATTTATTGAGACTTTACGGTGTCCAACGCCTATAATCGCCGTTGCCAGGCCTCTCTCTTTCAGGCAAAGCCCTATTGAACCGCCTATCAAACCAGTCCCAACTATGGCAACAACTCCGAAGTTCATTCGCTATATTTTTCCAAAAAAGCTTAAGCTAGTACTGCAATCAATGGTAAATTTTACATGGCGATGTTAACCTTGCAAGAGAATTTTGTCAATTTTAATTAGTCTATATTCACTTGATTTGCATAAAAAAACTGTTAAAATTGAGAGAAGTTTACACCAACAGCTTAAATCAATGAGACTTTATAGATTTTAATGTGGAATTTGTTATGACCAATGGTACAAAAACCATAGAAGATACTATTCTTGAATTAGAACAACGTATTCAAGAACTTAAAAATGATACGAAACAAGATGACACATCTGTTCAGATAGAAAAACTGGAAGAACAGAGAACAGGTCTTCAGAAAGAAATGTATTCCAATCTTACCCCCTACGAAATAGTAAAAATAGCACGCCACCATCTTCGACCTCCCTTTTCTGATCATCTAAAAGGGATGGTTGACGATTTTATAGAACTACACGGAGATCGTAATTTTGGGGACGACACCGCAATGGTCACAGGTTTTGGTACTATTGGCGGGAAAAAAGCTCTGATAATTGGCCAACATAAAGGAAAAACGACAAAAGAGAGAATCGCCAGCAACTTTGGAATGCCCAACCCGGAAGGATATAGAAAAGCATTACAGAAAATGAAACTGGCAGAGAAATTTAAATTACCTATAGTTACGCTAATCGACACACCAGGAGCAAATCCGGATATAGGAGCAGAGGAGCGAGGCCAGGCACATGCAATAGCTATAAACATTGCAGAAATGAGCAAGCTTAGAACTCCAATAATCTGTATTGTCATTGGAGAAGGTGGAAGTGGTGGCGCACTGGGAATCGGTGTGGGTGATAAATTCTCGATCCTGGAATACGCTTATTGCTCTGTTATCTCACCTGAGGGTTGTGCGGCTATCTTATGGAAAAGCAAAGATAGTGCAGAGGAGGCCGCAAACGCTTTACATTTGACGGCAAAGGAATTATACAAGCTGAAAATAGTTGACGAAATCATTCCGGAACCGGCAGGAGCAGCACACAACAATCCAGGGGAGATGACCAGGATATTAAAGGAAACTATCGTTCGATATATAGATGAACTCCAGGCAATACCTATAGATGAATTAATCGAGAAAAGATATCAAAAATATAGAAAAATTGGTTGTTTCCTGGGCGGTGAATAGTTGGAACAAAGTTTTGAAGTGCCTTAAGTGAACTAAAGCTAGAGAATCTTTCTTGAGAAAACCTACTATAATAATTTTAATTCTTCTGATTACCAGTCCGGTATTTGGTTTTGGGAAGGAAGCACCAGATCAAGTACTGACAAAGTACTTAAAATCACTCTATTCAAATAACCTGAAAAAAACATATAGTTATCTTTCAACATCAGACAAGAACACTATAAGCAGGATTGAATTTATAAAGCAAAACAGCATTGGAGATTCTTTTGCTCAAGAAATCGCAAAGACCGTTTCTACACTGCGCAAGTACAAGATAAATGAAATAATTATAAATAAAGATAATGCATCTGTAGATATTACCGTAACCTCCCCGGACATGTCCAAAGTGATGGGTGAAATATTCGGGCCTTTTCACGGTCAAAAAAGCATGGAAAACCCACAGGAAGCAGCTAGACATATGCTGACGCAGTACCTGAAAAAAGGTGACGTACCAATGGGTAAAGAGAGGGGAACTTTCACACTGGTAAATGAAGAAGGCAGTTGGAAAGTTCTCTTAAACCTGACACAAAAGTAAGTGTGACCTAAATTGATTAAATAAGAAAAGGATACGATTATGAGAGAAATGTTATTAGATATGGCAAAAAGAGTCAGCTTCAATCTTGAACAGTTGCAGAAAAGCTTCGAAGAGTGGTTTAAGGGTAAGTTCGAAACACTTGCTTCGATCAAAGAATCTTATAAGGAGGCCAGTTCATGTACATACGAACACCAATACACACAGTTTGGTAAAGAGCGGGAGTATCTGATTGATTTACATAAAGCAATCCTTGAAAAAGCACATGATGAAACAGGCGATTCCAGGATTCTCATGCAGAACATTTTTAACGATTACGATGAACTGCTCCGTAAATATCGCGGCATAATACCCTTGGACTATTCAATAGATATGATCCCGGACAAAGCACATGCTGATGAAGGAAGTGAAGTAGAAACAGAAATCCTCCATTTCTTCCCGTCAAATTGTAAAAGAGAACAGATCATAGAACACACAGCAGAAATCATTAAACACGTTCAGGAAGAATCCCTTTCCGATACACCAATTTGGGTCAAAGTCACCCAACACAAAGGGGTAAAATAGATTTAGGTTTTAAGAGATTTACGATTGAAAGGAAAAACGAAAATTTGCCATTCCTTTATAACTTTAACTCACTTTTAATCGGACACAGAATATGTCTGCATCCAAGAGCCTTAATTTAGCAATACTTATTTCCGGTGGAGGAACAACACTCCAAAACATTATTGACAAAATAAACGATAACTCCCTTAATGCCAGAATCCAGGTTGTCGTATGCAACTCTCCGGATGCCTATGGTATAAAGAGAGCAGAAAAAAACGGTATTCCCACTGTCATAGTACAACACAAAGACTATAACCAGTCAAAAACTTTCAGTGACACAATAATAAAAGAGATCGAAAAATATCCTGTTGACCTGATAATACTTGCCGGTTTTCTGCACCTTTTCAAAATACCGGATACATATGCCGGCAAGGTGATGAACATTCACCCTGGATTAATCCCCTCTTTCTGTGGCAAAGGATATTATGGCCACCATGTTCACGAGGCAGCGATTGAAAGCGGTGTCAAAATATCAGGGTGTACAGTCCATTTCGTTGATAACGAATATGATCATGGACCGATCATTATACAGAGAACAGTTCACGTAGATGCCGATGACACTCCGGACACACTTGCACAAAAGGTTTTCAAGGAGGAGTGCATAGCGTATCCTGAAGCAATACGTCTCTTTGCTGAAGGAAAATTACAAATTAAAGGAAGAAAGGTCAGGGTCTTAAACCACTAATTATGAAAATTGAACTTTTATCAAAAACAAAACGCTTCCAATTATTAACTATCAGAAAACTTTTTATCATTTCAATAGTATGCCTGTTTATAGTGCAGAACAGTTCTACTTCATCTGCGGTTTCTATTTTGAGAGTTGAACCATCAGTATTCGAACTCCAGAACCAGGCTTTTTATAACCTGAGGAGAGGGAGACTCGTTGAGGTCTTTAAAAATTGCGAAGAGTTACTGGCAATCAACAAGAAGAGCATTCTCGCTTACGAACTACTGCAAGTTGCATACGCTGCGATCGGGAACGTCGACAGGGCACAGGAATTAATTGACTCATTAAAAGATGCATCCACCAATCTATCGCTTACACATCTATCTAAAGGAATAATCTTACTTTCCCGACAGAAGTTTGATGAGGCGATTGAAGAGTGTCAAACATCTATAACCCTGGACAAAGACAACCCTCTCGCACTCTACTACATCGGAAGGATACACACAGACAAAAAAGAATTTGATAAAGCTGACGAATATCTCAGGAAGGCGGTTGAGAGTGAACCGGAACTCGCATTGGCATATACGGGCCTTGGCATAAACTACCTGTTACAGGGAAATGCCGAAGAGTCTTTCAAATACTATAAAAAAGCTCTTGAAATTGACGAGGACGAACATATGGCACGAATGGGCCTTGCGACAATACTGGTCGGTTTAAAGGGCTACGAAAAAGCTATAGAACAATTTAAACTTGTGATTAAGAAAGTACCCACTTTTATCAGAGCCCGTCAGAGCCTGGCGGCGCTTTATCTTCAAATGGGAAGGTTTAAAGATGCAATCGAACAATCTGTTGAAATCCTGAAGATTGATCCGGACACTACGCAGGCATATATGATACTGGCCAGATCCTATTCATACATAGACAACTTCGACGATGCGATTAAAAGTATTAGTAAGTTTATAGAGATAGAGGAATCTTCCTTTGAAGGAAATTACCTTTTAGGTACTTTCCAAATAGCAAGTGGAGATATTAAATCCGCAAAAGACACAATAGGCAAGGCCGAAAGCATTGATACCGGAAGAGGCAACATGATGATAGCCAGCGCTCTGATAAATCACATTGAAGGCAACCATGACACTGCAGAAATATATCTGAAAAAAGCACAGGAAGTCACCCCGGAAATCCATCACCCGATGATCAACATTTTTCTGACAAACCTTTACCTGTCACAGGAAAAGGTCAAATCTGCGGAAGAGAGCTTAAAAATATCAGATAATTTTATCAACGGATTCAGATCAAAAAATCTTGATCTGAAATCTAATGGCGAAATTGAAAAATCTTTTGCGTACACAAACCTTGCAATCTTTTTCTATCTGAACAAATGGTATGACAAAACAATTAAGATGTGCGATGCGGCATTGGCGCTACATCCGGATAATCCGATTACTATGTATGTAAAGGGTAAAACGCTGATAGATAAAAAAGATTTCAGCCAGGCTTTTATACAACTGGAAAAAACAGTTGAGATACAACCGGACTTTATATCTCCTCATTACGATTTAGCAAAACTTTATCTGCTAATGGGTGAAACGGACAATTCAGTTGAAGAGTACAAAAGGCTGGCAGACTTGGATCCGGAGAACGCATCAGTCCGCCTCTCGATAGGGAATATATATTCCAGGCAGGGAAAGATTGATAAAGCCATAGAAGCATATCAACAGGTTATTGCTCTGGCACCCGATTCTCCAGTAGGATACAACGAGCTCGCTTATCACTATGCGGAGAGTGAAACCAATCTTGATGAAGGCCTGGAATATGCTCTGAAAGCGACAAAATTAGCCCCAAATGATGCGGCAATTCTGGACACACTGGGTTGGATATACTTTAAAAAAAACAATTTTATCAAGGCCATCGAAAGCCTGAAATCTGCAGTTGCATCAAGGCAAAATTCGCCTACAATGCGGTTCCATCTTGGAATGGCATATTACAGAAGCAATGATCTCAAAAACGCTCTTAACGAATTCAAGAACTCTCTTGAAATCTCGGCAAGATTTCAAGAAGCATCCAAAGCAAAGGATATGATTAGATTGATTGAAGGCCAATTGGATCAGACACAGAAGTAAACCGTTTAAGCCGTAAACCGGTAATAATTCCATTGAAAAAGCACCAGAAAAGAGTGCAAGAAGGAGGTCGGTTATTCAATAAAAAAGCCCGGATCAAACTCATGCCTTCTCTATGCCGGTTGCCATATAGTCAGTAAACAGGTGACTTCTATACTTATCTCAGAACAGGATCAGAGCCCTGGTTTTGACAACGTCTTACAAGTTTTCGACACCTACAAAAGTTCGCTTAGCGCTCATCTTTTTGATCCACACTTGACGAGTAACCCTTGATTTAGCCTCATCGCACAGCACCACGGCTTTTGACCGCAGAACAATAAGGTAGTTAAAAGTCTGCACCTGTATGCATACTTCGGATGGTCTTCCTCCATCTTTTTCGCAGTTACAACCGTTAATCATGAATCATTATCAACGCTTTCGTGACACAAAGACTCTGCTTTTCTCGTGACAAAGATTAGCTTTTATATTGGTATGTCATTGTCACTTTCCAGATAATAAAGCGACAAATTGTCGCAATCGATTTTTTCTATATACGGGGAAATTAGCGGTTGTGGACAGTGAAAATATGGGAGTATCGTCTTTCTAGGTGGAAGGCGACACTCCCGGCGGTGTTAATCGATGACGGATTGTGCTCGATACCTTATTGTGCCGATTAACGTAATGTGGTAACTCAACCGATAAAGAATAGCATCTATATCCCGAACAGCCACATTAACCAAAATTCCATCAAACAGATTCCCGAATGGTGCGCCTCCTACAACAAAATCTGTCTCTGTACGAAACGGGCTTGGCCGCCAAGAATCAACTGCAAACCCAGAATTTACGGAATGCTCAAGATTAAGCATTGAACTTAGGCTTGCGTGCGGGGCCCACTGGTCGACCTGAAAGTCCTTCTGATGAGGCTCGTTTGGAACAAGAATGCTGTTGCGGTTAATAACATAGTTCATTGGTGCCTGTATGTCAGGGAAGATTTTTACATCCTCACGCACCCATCCATTACCTCCTTTGAGGCCGAGATGAACTACCCCAGAAAGCACTAACAACCATTGATTCTTACAACCAGGCACTGGTTGTTTTACTGGGGTTTTTTTCGATGGGTCTTCAAAAACTTGTGGAGATACACAATCCGCCATTGCCGTCGGCGTAATAACCCAGTTTTGACTAGCGAAGCTCGTTGCGTTAATCATTTAATTACCCCCCCCCTTGTAGAAAATAGAAAAATATGCTTAGAAATTTTGTTGATCAACCAGAAGACTATCCAGCGCAACTACGATACCATTTCTTCTTTGAAGACAGACGGAATAGTAAGTATTTGTAAAGAAATGAGATAAATGGAAGAGACAAATATAAGTAATTAGAGGAAAGAGTGCCATGGCACAATAGCGTGCCTTGCAACAGTGTGACATTGCACACCAAATACCTGTGTATTCCTAACCAGAGCTTAGCCGAAAAGGTTTCTACTGTTCTAAGCAATATTTTAGTACGTTATTTTCCAAGTATTCTTCTTTTTCTCTTAATCTCAGAAATCTCCGTATTAACAACTTCACTGTCAAAAGGAAAAGATAGGAACATCCTCTCAGTGTCTATATTTAGGAGATAAGCAAGGTGAAGGAGCTAGTCTCTCTTTAAATGTAAATAACATTAGAGTTCATACAAAAAATCTTTTGAATTATTAGGAGAGGTTGTGTTGTGTTGGTTCACCGTGAATCAACACAATACCAAAAAACAGAAAAAAGATTTTGCATACGCAAAAACCTAACCGAATGACGCTGGGTTTTTGTATGAATAATCATTTTGTCCCTTTATTTAATTCTCCCTTATTCTTTTTCCTTGCTTCATACCCCTCACAACTCCCTCTTAATCTCTCTTACCTGTTTATACGCTCTTAAAAACATATCCTTATATTTGATATTAAGCGGTGTCGTCATAACCTTATCATCACCAGTCTTTACAATATTCCTTTAATTTTCTTTATATGGAGTATTAACCATATTTTAGGTTGCATTTTATTTAAATATTCTGGAGTTTCAATTTTCCCTTTTTTTTGAATAACACATTTAGGACATACCATTACATCATATTTAGCTTCATCGTCGTCAGGATGAAGCTTTTTACTATAATCATTATATTTATGACTATAAGATCCATCAGGATGAAAAAGACAGTAATCATGATTATATCTATCAAATCCACTTTCATTCATTTCTATTTGTTCAAGACAAACTTCACAATTCATTTTTTACAAATTATATCTATTTACCTGAAAGTATATACTTCTCTTTTATTCAATTATTCTTTGATATGATTAACCATGCCCTAATCAGAAGGTAACACATTTCCACTTGATCTTTCATATACACTTCTTCCCTGTTAATGGTTATGTCCTTTGGAGCCTCAATGTCTAATTTGACTTGACTCTTATCTGTTTTTACGAGTTTTTCTGTTATACCATCTCTGTATGGAAATTTAATTACTTTCACCATATCTTTTTGTTTCTATGCGAAGGATGATTTCTTTTTCAATATGTTTAGACCTTTAAGAAATATTTTTTCAGTCTTTTCTTTCATGGTAGTTGTTTACATATTCAGAATAACACCATAATCTAAATTTCTGGAAATTAAACTTATCATACAACGCATAATACCCATCCGTTGTTTCATTTTTTGAGGATATGTTGATTAAGTAGTCCAATTTTATCTGCCTTTCTTTTGAATCAAGAGAATTTAAATAATTGAAAAACTTCATTATTAATAAGATGTCATCATTTTTTTGGTTTAATGTTTCAGACAGTATTTTACATTCTTTTATAACTTTTTGAGTCAGAAATTGATCATCAAAGTTTTGTATTAGTGACAAAACATAGGTCATCATTCTTGTGTATAGATACTTTTTGATCAATTCTAATTTAATCGGACTTTTGAATGCATTTACATATTCTATTTTCTGATCTTCTGTAAGGTTAGTAAACATTTCGCTATAGTAACCTGCGCTGGGTATCATTCTTTTGATTGGAATACCTTTCGGAATTTTATAAACCTTCAAATCTTCTAGGAAACCTTCACTTTTGGCGTATTCATCCAATTTATTCTGAATAATATAATTAGCGTCTTTTTTTTCCTTAAACTTTTCAGATAAATTGTGATATTTCTCTTGATCAATAATACCCAACCGATAGGCGTGGTTCGCCTGAACTTGATGATTTATTGTTATCCTAATTTTCCTCGGGCCTTTTATTTTTTTTTCACAGTCACCATAATAATAATCGATATGGCTTTCTCTTGCTTCTTTTTCAGTAGAGTACCATGCGCATGGCTTCCATTCTCTTAATTTTTCATTAACTTTTGGCTCACCCATTTTTGTCAATATTTTCAATATTTTATTGGCTTGTTCCTTCATATTTGCTTTAAACAACAGTATCGCCAATTTATTAATATTTCCATTGTTTAAATCAAAGAAATAATCCTCATATCTTTTAGTTGTCAATAAGAAGTCATTAATATAATCAAAAATATCCAGTCCCTTATCGACACAAAAAACGTCAACACAAATTTCTAATAACTGATTTGCCAAAAGAAATCTGAAATCTTCCACAGACTTAATTATTGATACATTTAGAAAATTACCTTCATCCTCTCCTACACCAAACAGATATGTCTTCAATAAATTGCGGAAATTGTCCATTCTCCTCATTTATTATTTGCATATCTTTTTTTTTACCACCCAAATCAGGGTGGTGTTTTCTGGCTGCATTTCTATAGCATGATTTCAGATAATCCGGAGTTAGGTTATCCTTGATTTTTAACAATTTGTAACCTTGGTGATTTATTGCTTTTGCAGAGTTATTAATATTTGTTTTAATATCAACAGTTTGGTTAAAAATACTGTCTTTTATTACATTATCAATTTTCTTACATATATCTTCATCTATTAAGGAGAAAAGAAAAGGAATATTGTGAGAAAGAATTTGTTCTGATATATCCCTGCGTGGAGCAACATGTATTTGTGATTTGTAATAGCTAAAATACTCGTCGGCTTTAAAATAATCAGAAATATTGGCATCCTCAAGGTAATTATAGCCTCGAAAATCATGTTTTTTTACTTTGGTTAAAATATTTTTTATATGCATGTATTATACCTTAAATATTCTCACTTATTAGTGTGTTACATTAATCATAGACTTTCATGGTAAAAAATTAGCCCTAAATTCAAGTAGTAGACGAACCAGTAATAATTAACTTCTTGTTATCCATACAGGGTGACAATATTTTCGAATTTTTCCATTTCATTCAACAGTGCCGGTAAATTCCTTTTCTTTTTCATTCGAACAATTATTTTTTCAGATGTGATTTCTGGGTCCTCTCCAAATCGTGATAAAAGGGTCAGCCCTCACATTTAAGTAATTTCGCAACTAATCTATTAAGAACTTTACTCTTTTTATCTTTAACAGCATTAATACAGAGTGGGATGTTGCTGGGATGGCCACAAAACAGGTATTGTGATAGCCAGTCATTACTAACAGTTGTTTTGCTCAGAATATACCATACAAGAGCCTTTTTCTCAGGAGCACCCCTGGGCAATGACTCCAGGACTCTATTTCTCGCATTAAATCTCTGAGTATACGTTCCTTGAAACCACTTCATACCAAAGACCAGGTTGGGTTCCGGGGTTTCCAGGAGAATGTGATAATGGTTATCCATGAGTACATAAGCATGAATAACCCAGCCAGTCTTTGCACATACTTCCGTTAAGGTTTGAAGAAACAGTTCACGGTCAGTATCATCCCGGAAAATCTCCTCCTGTCTATTACCACGACTCATCACATGATATACCGCTCCACCATACTCAATCCTCGGATTTCTTGGCATAAGCAAGAATATAGCAATATTGAGGAATACCCAATACTTAATTGCGAGGACTGACCCCCTTTACATTTGATCATCACTACTTCCAGAACTCCCAGGCGCGTGTCTGCTTTTGTTCTTTCGCGGCTTCCTTCACCGTCTTTGCCACCGGTTCCTTCTTAACCTCCTCTACCTTTGCCATTGTTTCCTCTGCCTTCACCATCGCCTCATCTGCCCTCGCCATCAATTCCTTCTTAATCTCCTCTACCTTTGTCATTGTTTCCGCTGCCTTCACCACTGATTCATTCTTAGCGTCCCCAGCCGTTGCCATTGCCTCATCTGCCCTCGTTAGCGCCTCATCTGCCTTCGCCGTAGCGTCTTCAGTCTTCGCTGTCGATTCCCTCTTAGCTTCTGATGTCTTTAACAATGCTTCCTCTGCCTTCGCCAAGGCTTCCACTGCCTTGGCCATCGCCTCCTCTGCCATTTCCATAGCAGTCTTTGCCATTGCTTCCTTCTCTGCATTTGCCATTGCTTCCTTCTCTGCCGCCGCTACTTTCGCCAGAGCGTCCTTATGTGCCTGCTCCCACCCGGATGGGCTAGGCTCCAGTCCCTGAGCAAGACTTAACTGACCAACAAAAAACATACAAACAAAAACCCAACAACTAATTAACTTATACACGATAGACTTACCCTTCCTTCAACAATACTAAAAAATTTAATTACTCTACATATCATTCTATAACTATCACCTAAATTAAGCGATTTAAGTAGCCGCACCCTTTAGGGTGCGTAACTTACGTGAAATTCACATGCACCCATCGGATGAGAGCGAACGCCGACTCAGGCGGGCGGCTACTACCGTATAGGAAATAAAATCGCTCAATTTAGGTATCAATAATTACACTATCCTGATATTTTGGTTATTGAGAAGATTCCTGTTTAAAAACAGGAACACTTTGAAGAAGTTTCCTATGAAGAATCATTTATGATATATCCAATATAAACAGAAACATTAATATGTTCAACTAAATACCTATCAATATTTCATGCTCATTGTATCGATACTTCCCATATCCTTGCGAACTGTTAATTTTGTGGAAAAACTACTTTACCTTCTCTTCAAGTCTATCCAGAATCGCCCTTGTCAGGTTAAAATTGTGTGTTCCGTATTTTGTTATTAAATCCACAGTAACGCCTGTTTCATTAATAAATGTGTCTATATCTAACCCCTCCCCTGTATCCACATCTTTGTCATCATCAATATTCGTTTTTTTTAAGAAATCAACATTGCTGTTTTCAACCAGATTCTGCACACGACTGTTGAATTTTTCCAATCTCTTCTCAATTGTTTTTGTCCAGGCACTGTACAATTTCCCATAATCTTCATTGTGACACGTTACACACCGTTCTTCTACTCCCCTGAATTTTAATTTTTCATCATTATACCTGTGACAATCCTCACATTTAATCGCCCTGGACATCATATCCGGTAAAAGAGCAACGCCGTCAATGCCGGCCCTTCCCTGTAAGAATTCATTGGGTTCCATGTGACATTTGGTACAACCTGATGGTTCCTCTGAAGTATGGTGACATTTGCTGCAGTTTTGTGAATATTCCACAATACCGGAATCAACTTCACGACTGATTGAGTGGCACTCCTTACAGGACAAATACTGTTCCGGATGCTGTGAATGTCTGAATGATACACTCCATGAAAGACTGTCTACTTTCTCCGAGACTGTATCATGATACTTGTCCAGATCATTTTTATGGCACTTTGCACAATCAAGATCAGGGGTTGTATGGTGGCATTTAACACAGTTGATCTCTTCATTTTTCAATGAAGCATTTGGATCTTTAACGTGACATAACCCACAGTCGACATCGCTTTCAACGGTAAAGCCATGGATAAATTTCTCTTCTTTATACTTCATGGGATTCTCATCAATATTCTGATGGCATCTTTTGCACTCAGATTCCTTTAGTTTAACATGATGACACTCAAGGCAGTTTTCTTTTTTTATTGTTAATTTACCATGCCCCTCAGTATTAACCTCACTACTGTCATGACATGAAGTACAATCCAGGTTCTGCTCAAATGAATGTGTCTTGTGCCTGAAAATCTCCGATCTTTGAGTCACTTCAAATTTATTTTCATATGCCATATAATTGACATGACATCTAACTGTGCATGAATCCGTTTTCTTCGCGGATACCTTTGATACCTGGACAGGCTCAGTCTTACTTATTGTCTCTTTAGCATAACCACTACTGGCTCCCAGATAAAAGATCAAGAGTAGCGTGATCATAAATAAATTAACATTTGATACAATTTTGCACATATAAATTATTCTCTTTTCCATGGAACAAATCAGATCATTCTTGCAACAAAAACCATCCTTCGCCTCCGCTCATAAGATATGGATGACAGCCCTTCCTTTTATTATTAGAATTAAAAGTTAACCATTTATTAGTTCTAATTTTAAGAAAGGAGTCATCCATATGAAAAAAACAAAATATTATGGTTCAATAGACGTTGACGATAGTAACTTTAACGTAGCTCTAATAAAAACAGTTGGAGAAGAGCTTCTCCATTTTAAATGTAGTTCTAATGTAAGTGCAATGGTAAAAAAGATAAAGCGTAAAAATATTCATTTAAAAGATATCCAACTATGCTATGAAGCGACTTATCCTGGGTATACCCCAGTCCAAAGGTATAAGGTGTGAAGTTATAGCCCTTTCTTTAATTCCTGAAACCCCAGGCAAGAAAGTAAAAAACAGACCGCCTGGATTGTATCAGATTAGCCCAATATTATTTAAAAGGGATGCTGACTCCTGTCCACATTCTAAATGAAGAAGATGAAACGGTCCGCGATTTAATACGATCAAGAAAATTAGGGAGCATTCCCATTTTATTGTATATAAAAGAGGTGGATTCACTTCGTTTAATCCACCCTACCTCGCACCACACGTTTGCTTATTTGTAAGGGTGGATTAAGGCCAGTGGCCGAATCCACATATTCATGGATATCATACCTGATTTACAAAAAATTGGGAATGCTCCCAGAAAATTATTAGTTGATCAAGTAAAAAAAATCAAAACACATCTTATCAGCCTCTGCAAAAGAATGGGCTTTGACTATCAAAAGCAGAGAGGGACCTCCAGTGCCGCTTATTGAACCCAAATTCATTGAACGCATTCTTAATACGGTTTATTTCTTCTTCTTTCAGTTCCGGATATATGGGAAGTGACAAAATCCTGGAAGCCGAAGTCTCGGATACGGGAAAGTCACCGGCCTTATATCCTAATTCGCTATATACTCCCTGAAAATGTAGAGGGACGGGATAATGGATACCACAATATATCCCTTTCTGTTTCAGGAATTGTAACAACTCATCCCGGTTATCTGTTTCAATCACAAACAGATGAAAAACGTGATTACGATCCGCCCTGGTTTCAGGTAATTTAATCTGCAACTCTTTAAAAGAGTCATAATAACAAGCTGCCATATTTTTGCGTTTCTCGTTCCATGCATCAAGATATTTTAACTTAACACGCAGAATAGCGGCCTGCAATCCGTCCAGACGTGAATTTGTACCCCTCTCTGTATGGACATACTTCTCTTCCTGTCCATATTCACGAAGTTTCTTTATCTTCTCTGTAATGCATGCATCATTCGTAATAACCGCTCCCCCATCTCCATACGCACCAAGATTTTTACCGGGATAAAAGCTGAATGCTGAAGCAATAGCAAAGGTTCCAACTCTCCTGTTCTTATAAAAGGCACCGTGGGCCTGACAAGCATCCTCAATAACATAAATCTTGTGTCTTTGAGCTATAGATAAAATTGAGTCCATTTCTGCCGATTGCCCATAAAGGTGGACGGCAATAATTGCTTTTGTTCTGGACGTTATTTTCTCTTCAATCTTTTCAGTATCAATATTGAAAGTGTCATCCTCACAATCCACAAAAACAGGTATAGCACCCATGCTACTCACAGCTAATGCTGTAGCTATGAATGTATTGACAGGCAGAATGACTTCATCACCTTCTTTTATCTCTAAAGCCATACAAATGAACTTTAACGCATCTGTTCCGGAATTAACACCAGCACAGTAATTAGCATCGCAATATCTTGCAAACTCCTCTTCAAATGCATTAACTTCTTCACCACCAATAAATGAACTGTTTTTTATAACACGCTGAATGGCGTCATCAATTTCAGGTTTTATGAGATTGTATTGTTTGTTCAAATCGACAAAATTGATTTGCATCGTCAAGATTCTACCTTTCAGTAATTCAGTGTTTATAATTATTCGTGGCTGACTTTCTGGGCTATTAGAAGGTATTGAAGTACAGCAAATTTAGAAGCTTCTTCCTTTGTAATATTTTTAAGTACAAATTTCCCAAAATCAAAATCGTTTGGCCATGTATCACTGTTCATTTTCGGATTCGATATGCCACTACAATGCGTTATATTGTAACCTGTTCCGTTAAACATTTTAATTATCTCATTCAGAGTGAAAAAGCGAATGTGTGTCGCATCCATAAGACCATGGTCTTCATATTTCCAGTTACCATCCAGCACATTGACTATATGTTCGATGTACTGTACATTTGGAATACTGGCAAGAATTCTCCCATCTGCCGTAAGGTAGCCACGTAGGTCATTGATGATCTTCCACGGATCATAAAGATGTTCCAGAATGTCAGCACAGATAATGAGATCAAAACATCCCTTCTCTAATTCAAAAGTATCTAATGGTACTTTATCAATATCAGATACAATAACCTTGTCCAATCGTGTCTGTGCAATTTCTGCGGCATCTTTGTTAGAGTCCATCCCTATATATTTTGCATCCGGAAATTTCTGTTTAATGGCCATACCCGTCGCACCGGAGCCACATCCAATTTCAAATATCTGTTCAGGTACTACCTTGATCAGGTCTATAAGCTCATTCCGCGGATTATCGCCATATTCTGCAACACACCCCGACTTTAAAGGAGAATAGTAGTTAATCATTTATATTAATAGTTTTTCTATAAAGTGGAAAAAATTTTCTAAAATGGTGAAATTTTATACAGGAAAAACTAAATAATCAACAAAGGGAACATTTATAAAAAACAAACCTTCGAAGAATTTTTTTTCTGAATGCAAAATATTTAAGAGTGCCTCTGATCAACTATTTAATTCAGGTGCAAAAACAGATCACAACTCACAGGAATATAATACATTATAGAATATACACCAAAATAGTCCTGTTGTTTATAAGACAATCTTAGAACTAAATTCCTACAACTGATGTTCTTAACAGACGTAATAATAGTATATTTCTAAACTGGTATACACAAATTGTAGACCGAAATTCATTTTGGCATGTATTTAGCGCAATAAATATCAATAATACGGTGTTACTTTACATAAAATTGCGGAATAAAATTCCTTAAATATATAGATATGGGGCAAACCAGAGATTTACCTAAACAGGCATTCGACTATCATCAGGCAGGAGATCTTGCAAAAGCTGAAGTATTATATCTGAAGATATTAAAAGAGGATCCACATCATGTTGACATAGCATTTCTACTTGGTACTTTATATTTACAATCAGGAAACCCAGATGCAGCGATAAAATTTCTTAAAGAAACAATAAAACTCAAACCGTATCATGCAATAGCACATAGTCGCCTTGGCATAATCCTTCAAGAACAGGGCAAATTTGATGAGTCAATAAAAAGTCTTAAACGCGCTATAGCTCTTGATTCGACTAATGTTGACATCCACAATAATCTTGGCGCAGTTCTTACAAAAATCGGCAAACTTGATGAAGCAGTAGAAAGCTACAATAGAGCAATAAAACTAAATCAGGAAGAATACCGGGTATATAGTAATCTTGCCTCAGCGCTCAAGGAATCCGGCAAGCTGGAAGAAGCGTTGATCAACTGTAACAAGGCAATAGAATTAAACCCGCATTATGCTGAAGCGCACAACAACCTCGGTACGATATTTCAAGAAATGAATCAGCTTGAAAAAGCAATTGTAAGCTATAAAAATGCAATAGAACTAAAACCAGATAATCCCGAGTTATACAGTAACCTTGGTTCTGCACTTAAAGAGCTTGGCAGGCTTGACGAAGCAGCCAGGTACTGTCGGCACGCAATTATACTTAAGCCGGAATACGTTGAGGCTTACAATAACCTTGGTACAGTACTTCAAGAGGAAAGTAAGTTTGACGCAGCAATAACAAACTACAAACAAGCTATAAATATTAAGCCGGATCATGCCAGGGCACACAGTAATCTTGGAACGACCTTACAGGAACAGGGTAACACCGATGAAGCAGTCTTTCACTGCCGTCAGGCAGTAACACTTGATCCTGGCAGTGCAGAACTACACAACAATCTCGGTGCAATACTCCAGAAGCGGGAGATGATAGAAGAAGCGATAACGAGTTATGACATGGCAATAGAACTTGATCCTGATTATGCGGAAGCACATTTAAACAAGTCTTTTGCATTATTGTTGACCGGCAATTATAAAGAAGGCTGGATAGAAAATGAGTGGAGACTTCGAACAAAGACTCATAGTCTGAGAAACTTCAACAAACCTAAATGGGACGGATCACCTCTCAATGGCAAAACTATTCTGGTACATGCAGAGCAAGGTTTTGGGGATACTATCCAATTTATACGCTACCTGCCTATGGTAAAAGCACAAGGAGGCCAGGTTATTTTTGAGTGTCACAATAGCCTGAATCGTCTACTGAAAAATTATGCATGGATCGATAAGATTATCGAAAAAACACCTGAACCAGATATCAAGTTTGATACTCAACTCCCTATATTAAGCTTACCAGGAGTATTTGGAACCACACATGATTCAATACCATCAAACACACCTTACATTACGGCTGATCCAGGATTGGCAAAACTATGGGGTATCAGACTCGATAATGATAGTAATTTTAAAGTCGGTATAGTCTGGACGGGAAACGCTGACAACAAAAAAAACCGCATTCGTTCTTGTACTCTGGAAGACTTTTATTCTTTATTAGATATTCATGGAACTACCTTTTATAGTCTTCAAAAAGGACCGGCATCTGTGGAAGTTGACAATTCACTCAATAAAACGGAAATCGTTAATCTGAATGATCAGATAAAAGACTTTGCCGACACAGCCGCTGTAATAGCAAATCTTGATCTTATTATTTCAGTTGATACTGCAGTCGTACATCTGGCCGGAGCTCTTGGTAAACCGGTGTGGAATCTTTTACATTTTGCGCCGGACTGGCGCTGGCTGCTCAACCGTGATGACAGCCCATGGTATCCGGAAATGCGTTTGTTCAGGCAAACTAAATTAAATGATTGGGCAGACTTGTTCAAAAAGGTGAAAGACGCGTTATTACAAAAAATCAATAATACAAAGACACTATCTCTGAAATACTATGAAAAAAAACCGACTCTCACTTTGTATGATTGTAAAAAATGAAGAGGCGAATCTTAACTCTTGCCTGGAAAGCGTACTGACTCTGGTAGATGAGATTATAGTAGTCGATACCGGTTCTACTGACAGGACTAAGGAAATAGCTCAGTCACATGGAGCTATAACTCATGCTTTTCCCTGGAACAATGACTTTTCCTCAGCCAGGAATGAATCACTTAAATATGCTACCGGTGAGTGGATCCTGGTCCTGGATGGAGATGAGGCACTTGATGTCAATGACCACTCTCGTATCAGGCAATTAATAGTCGCAAAAAATGTGGACGCATATCGCCTGGTGCAGCGCACATATCTGAAACAGAGTACATGTGCAGATTGGATATCCCTGGAGAAAAAAACGGAACTTGCCCGTGGATGCCATGGTTATATTACTTCTCATCTCGTTAGACTTTTCAGGAATAATAGGCAAATTCGTTTTAAGGGTAGAGTACATGAACAGGTGGAAATAGATCTCTTGTCTCGAAAAAAGCGGATAGTAACCACTGACATACCGATACACCATTATGGCAATATATTGGGCCCGGAGTCCTTAAAGAAAAAACAGGAACTGTACCTGCAAATTGGATATGACAAACTTAAAGACCAACCATTTGATGATAATACACTTTGCGAACTCGGGGTGGTGCACCTGGAACTGGGACAAGCGGAAGAAGCAGAAAAGGTATTAAGACGCGCTTATGAAATCTCTCCAAAGAATATCAGGGCGGCCTTTAATTTCGCAATTGCGTTGTACCGATTAAACAGAATGCAGGAAGCAGGCGAGATATATGAAAGAATAATTAAAATGGATCCTACATACACGGGAGCGTACAACAATCTGTCCCAGATACTTGAGCGACAGAGTGGAACTTTTGACCGGAGAAGGCACCTTTTTGTTGAAGCCATTCATCATAATCCAAGAAGGCATACACTTCGTTACAATTACGGAATAAACCTTGAAAGAGAGAATCTTTTTGATGAGGCCGAAGAGCAATATATGGAAGCATTAGATATTGATCCTGATTTTGAACTTGCAAGGAAAAGGCTGGAAATACTTCGTGGCCAGGAGCCGGTTGAAAATTCTGTCCAATCATTGAATGCACTTGTCGCTGCTTTAGAGAAGGACCCTGATAACTGTGAACTTCATTATGAATGTGGCAAGACCCTCGAAAAACTCGGACAGATCGATCTCGCTATTGAGAGATTTCAGGATGCCCTGGCACTGAGTCCAGGGCATTCAGGTACGCTCTTCCAGTTGGCATCAATGGCTCGGAATCAGGGACTGATCGATGAGTGCATCGGGTTGTATAAAGAATTGTTGGCTGTTATGCCGGAACATAGCCAGGCACATTTTAATCTAGCTTGTGCCATGGCAGAGAAAGGAGAAATCGAGAAGGCGCTGTACTCTGTGGAGAATGCCCTGAATATTATGCCGGGCAATGAAAAGTTTCGTATTAAGAAGGAAAATATTCTGGGAAAACTTGATAGACAAGAGGTCTGAAAAGCAAGATTACCTCTTTTGCTTAAACGATCATCACTCATATCCCACTTCAATCGTTTTATCATCCTTTCAACCGAAGGGAGACGTGTCATTATTGCCTTGAATCTCTTTGCCATCGGAGGGTCTTCTGTGTCTATGTGAGGCAACAATCCAAACGATATATTAACCTTCCTGCCAGTTAACGAATTGGGACAGCACTCTATCTGGTGAGAGCATGTTGAGCACACGGATTCACCATCTGTATCCGTTGGAGCATAATAAATGAATTTTTCATTTTTATAACACATTCCTTTGTAATCCATCTCATGTCCTTCCTTGCAGATTACTCCTTCTATTATGCAATCTATTACCCTTACACAATCCCACAATAACTCTCCATCAGTCGGATGATGTATATTACTCTCCACACCCAGATCTTTTGCAGTTTTTATTGCTACCTTGCGTATTTATTCCCATCCTGACGGTGATATTATTTTAATATTTTCACTCAACGTCATTTTTTTTGGCACTTCTCCCTCTATGGATCTTTGCAAAACGCCTGTAACTTATATTATCATTCAATTCATCGTAGAGTTCCTCATAGCCTAACTGACGTAGCTGCTTTAAAATTGCGACCCTTACCACCTGCTCTATTGTCATCCCATTTGCTCCGGCAGGAGAACTTTTTGGTGTATTGAAATCTTCTGCTATCTTTTCTAAAAACTCATATCTTATTGTAAAATAGTAGATATTTTCTCCTGCTTCTTTGACATTTTGCTAAAGAGAAACTACATAGTGTCCATACGCAAAGACCTAACCGAACAACGCTGATTATGTATTGATTCGACCAGGCTAGGTTATAATTTGCTTTTAATGGCGTTGCCTAACTGTACAGTTGCTTCTTTGTGGCCTGGTTTTATCTTTAAAACCTCTGTGTATTCTTTAATAGCCATGTCCGTTTTTTTTACTGCTTCATATGATTTAGCAAGGAAGAAATGGCCATCAACATGGCCAGGTTTCAGGGTAGTTGCTTTTTCTAGATTCTCAATAGCCTCTTCAAACATGTATTGTTGATAATATCCTTTACCTAGCCAATAGTATGCCTCATAGCCACCCAAGTCAAAGACAGCGGCCTTGTTAAGAAGCTTCCTGATTTCGTCCCATCTTGACCAGAAGACACGATTGTTAGTTTCTATGAGGTTTTTAACCAGATTAAAAACATTATCAAAATCCTGTTCCACGAAATAGCTATTTATCAATCTAATGCTGTCTCCTGACTTTTTATAATTTTCGATCGCTTTATCAGGCCTGAACGTCATCAAATACAAGTCACCAAGGTTTCTGTATGTACTTCGGCTCTTGCGAATACCTAACCGCAATGCCTCACCCCATTCTCGTTCGGCAATACTAATAAACATTTTAACCATGATTCCTCCTATCAGCCGTTCCTCATAAAAGGGGACCACTTCCTCAGGATTTTTGTACATCATCACAAGAAAGTCCAGATCCTCAATCCTGAAAATTTTTTTAGCATTATTTAAAGACCAGCTTGCATATAACGAGTGTATAACCGCATCGGTTTTTGACAAAGATACTGATATTTCAAAATACTTTATCGCCCTGTCAATGTCTCCCATGCCTCCGGCAACTCGCGCATATTCAGACAGATAGTAGCTATTGCCAGGTTGTAGTAATATAGCTTTTATAAGGTATTTTTCAGCCAGATTAAACCCCATTGTCCGTTCCTCATCGGAAACTGCAGTATATGCTATCTTACGATAATGCCTTCCGAGTTCATAAAATGAATTTGAATTAGAGGGAATAAGTTTTGCTGTTTTTTCTTCCAGTACCGACACACTGTCATCAGCCTTCTGAGGCGAATCTTTCCATGTAATGTAGTAGAGACTACCGACCAAATTCTTAACCGCAAAGACCGACACTAATATTGTGATAACAATGAGAGATAACCACACTATAATTTCAGGTTTGAGTATTGATCTTGTTCCAGACATTTACGATTCCTCAGACATGAATTTCATGAATTGACACAAATAGAACACATTTAACCACGGATAGACACGGATATATAACCAAATCACAAATGTAAAATATTAAAATTCAAATAATCAGAAAGATAAAAAAAACGCCAGTATTTAGTATCAGACCTGCTTTATTCCTGTTGCTTTTCTCCTGCATTCCTGGCTTCCTTATAGTTGTTATTTTTCAGCAGCATCCGGCTAGGTTTCTATAAAAATCCCTTATTCCTCCATTTGCGTGCTTTTTGCATTAACGGCAATCCAGGTAAGGCCGAGTATAAAGGAGAGGAAAAGGGCGTTTGCCGGAATGTGCAGATTGAAATCAGCAATACTATGGCTGAGGATCGCAATTATACCACAAAATCCTCCCAGAGTAATTCCCATGACGTACGGATCTTTACTTTTCCACCATCTTACCAGTGTCTGCCAAATAAAAAAAATAATGCCGCATGCTACTATTAGAAATCCTATAAGGCCGCTATCTGAAAGAAGCTCGGCATAATCATTATGCGCATGGTCCCAATAAAGTTGTCCTTCTAGGGTTTTATATTTCGGGAAATGATACTGAAAGGTGCCAAGACCTGTTCCAAAGAGAGGAAAGTCTTCAGCCATGCTAATTGTATTTTGAGTAACTTCGTGTCTGGAGGGTGACGAAAGGTTTGAAAGCCTTTCCAGGATGGAACCGACTCCGAGCCACATCAGAAATACAAAGGCCAGTAACAAAGTAGTAATGGTTACTTTTCGTCCTTTACCGACAATGCTCCTTGCTCTCCTGCTAAGGCTGATAAAGGCAACAAAAACAATTATTGAAACCATTAGGGACAGAATTCCTCCACGTGAAAGGGAAATGAAGAGGGCTGAAACCATAGTCATAATGGCAAATACCATCAAGATGTTTCCCAAGAGGCGGGATTCAAATTTTGCAAGTATTGAACGCCATGACATGGTCTTATGAAAGGCCATACTTTCAAATCTTGTGATCAGAAGACCAAAGGAGAGTGGTATCACCATCCCAATATAACCGGCAAAATGATTACGATTTATGAAAGAGCCAAAAAGACTCGCATTAGGCGAATCTATCAACCAGTATATTTTTGAGGTTCCGGTAAACTTCTGTAGAATTCCCAGGAATGAGATTAAAAAACCGACACTCATTATGACAAGTATAATACGATCTAATCTTATACCCGGTGTATTCGTTACCAGAAAAAACATCCCGATGTAAGCAAGGATTAAGAAGAACTCGATTTTAGTAGCATACGGGTATATGCTGATGGGAAACCGGATTGACGATTGCGGGGTGCGGGTTTCGGGTTGCAGGGTTCGGGTTGCGGGTTCCAGGTTGCGAGTTTCGGGTTTCGTATGAACAGACTTTTCCGTCGAGTACAGGGGTAATACCATACTGTATAAATGGTGGGTATTTGGACTAAGGAAGTTGAGGATTCTTGATGGTAATGGCACAAGCTGGAAAATGACAAGCCCAACAAATAACAGAATTGGGATATTCAAGGGTGTCTTTGCAAAACCGAAACGGTTGATGGATTGCGGATTGCGAGTTGCGGAGTTTGAACCAGCGGTAATCATAGTCCGCTTTAGTAACCATATTATTATCAGGAAGAATATGGTAAGTTCTATTATGGTATATACCCAGAGATGCACTGTTCCGTACCTCGTTGGCAGTGCAAGAGGCGTCGATACCAAAAGGAATATAATCCCCCACTCTATGATTGCATCGGCAATCTTTGGGAATTTAGACAACATCAGTTTATCAGCCATAATGCTTCGCCGTCATTAGTTATTTAATCCGTCAAGGCAGGTTGTTCGCAGTTAAAAAATGTATCATTTCACCTCGATGTCCGCTGTTTTTTCTTCAGTTTTCCAGACACACATATCAAACATTTTTCAATTTTATTTTTCCCTTCATTCTCTCTATTAGTCCTTTTTTCTTACCGGTATCTTCACCGTACCCATACCCATACTGATACCCATACTGATACCCATACTGATAATAGCCGCCCTTGGCAACGTCTACGCTATTCATCACTACACCTAATACTTCACCCTTCTTGCCTGCAAATTGAGAGAGTGATCTCTTAGCTGCCTCTTTTGCAACCACACCTGATTTGATTACATAAATTATTCCGTCAACTATGTTAGAGAGGATAACCGTATCGGTAACTGCCAGAGAAGGCGGCGTATCAAATATAACAGTATCAAATCTCTCCCTTACCTCCATGCAAAACTGTTCCATACTGTGAGATCCCAACATCTCTGAAGGGTTTGGGGGTATAAGGCCGCATGTGATGACACTGAGGTTGGGTATGGCCGTAGGCTTAATGATTAAGTCCAGATCACCCTCTCCAACGAAATGATTACTCAAACCCGGCATCGTCTCGATATTAAAGGCTTTGTGTACGCGGGGCTTGCGAAAGTCACAGTCCACAATCAACGTTTTCTTGCCGGTTTTTGCTATTACGATAGCAAGGTTGCCGGCAACGAATGTTTTTCCCTCACCAGGAGTTGTACTCGTGACCAGTATTATTTTCTTGGGATTGTCCGTAGATGAGAGCATGATACCTGTCCTTACATTACGCACGGCTTCCGCAAACGTTGACATGGGCAATTCGTGTGAAATAAGATCGAAGTTCTGCACCTCATCCTTATCCACAGCCACCTTCTCCAGCACGCCTAATACTGTAGATTTAAGGTGTTTCTCGACATCATCGGCACTCTTAATAGTATTATCCAGGTATTCCAGAAAGAAGGCTATGCCTGTTCCCAGTGTCAACCCTACAATCATAGAAAGAAGTACGTTCAATTTTTTCTTCGGCTTAATGGGCGTTGTTGGCAATACAGCCTTGTCAACGACTTGAATATTTGTGGTCTTGATTTCAGAGGATACCGCCGCCTCTTTCATCCTTTGAAGCAGCCCTTCGTATAACAGTGTATTTGCATCTACCTCACGTTTCAGAACCTTATAGCCAATGGATTTCCCTTCCAACTCATTGTTTTCTCTTTTAAGTTCCTCCAGGCGTTGCCGAAGTCCTCTCTCCTTACCAACAGCCTCCTGATATTCGGCCTTAATTGCCTTCGCCACCCAACCCTGCTCACTATTTATCTGCTGTTCGATAAAATCTTTTTCTGCCTTCATCCTCTGCACCAACGGGTAATCCTCCTTTACCCTGTCAAGTTCACCGGCATACTTCGCCTGAAGCTTTGTATATTCCAGTTTTAACTCATTAATTAACACGTTATCTGTTATTCCGGGCAGAGATGACAGGTCATCACTATTCTGCACTGCCAGGAATCTTACCTCTTTAGCAATACGCACGGCTTCTGCCTTTGTCAATTCCTCTGAAATCGTGATCAGCTCTTTCATAAATATATTCTGACTTGCGTCCATAGCCACAATATCATTCTGACGCGCATATTTGTACAACTCCTTTTCTGAATCTTCTATCCTCTTTTTGATCTCTTTCAGTTGTTTACCGATCTCGCCCGTCGCCCCTGTCGTGGTTAATACCTTGTCTTCCAGATTTTTCTTGATGTACTCATCTGCAAGGGTGTCTACTATACTTACACACAATCCAGGTGATCCGGTTTCAGCCTTGAGTTTTACAAGTTGACTGTTTCTGACAAGCTCTATGTTGATCATATTCAAAAAAATAGTTACCAGCTTTTCTACACTAACCGGCTTATCAGCATCACTCTCTTTAGTTTTAAGCTTAGCGATGAACTCAGGATGCAGATCAAGCCTTAACCTGTTAATAACCCTCTTGGCCAGTGTTCGGCTCTGAAGCACCTCACACTCGGTCTTGTAAAAGTCCGCCAAGCCACCCCCTGTATTCACCACATCTTCGAATGAGAGCACCTTTGGCGCATCTTTATATATCCTGATCGTAGTAACGGCCTGGAAAACAGGCTTCTGTTTGAACGTGTAAAGTGTGACCAGCAGCACCGTAATTGAAAATATCGCCATAATGACCCACTTACGGTGCATTACCACGCGAAAGTAATCTCTGAGATTAATCTCCTCAAGGAAGGCGGTTTCTCCATTATAAAAAGAATCTTCGGTTTGATTTTGATATGAATCGTTTTTCATGGAAGTCAGGTCAGGTTTTAAAAGGCAAAAAACCAACAACTTTTGAAATTAGCGTAGGTTGGATTAAGCGATTGCGAATCCACCTTAAATCATGATCTATTATTGGTGGATTCGCCATAATCCACCCTTACACTGAATACACATGCACCCATCGGTGATGGGGCACGCAGACTAAAGCCTGCGGCTACTATAACATATGGAATAGAATCGCTCAATATAGGTGTTAAACATTTGGTTCCGGCTCTTTAAGCATCTAAACCGAATGAATCGAAAAGAGATACGTATGGCAAACCTTCAGGTGTGCTTTTGTACTCTATGTCGTAAACTCTAAAAACTATCGATCCCGGACAGATTCGTACGCATAGGCAGATGTAAAGGCAGAAAGAGCAGTATTTGAGAAAGCCAATAATTGACCGCGCACCTCTCTCATTGTACTCTTGCCGACAAGAAGGACATCTCCTCCCATGATCTTTATGTCTTCATCTTCTCCTTTTGCCAACTTTTTGATGTCCAGGGTGGTAATTATTTTTTCTCTGGTGTCGATATCTTCCCTTATCAACTTAATTTTATTTTTTGCAATGTTTGAAAACTTGCCTGCCTGTGATATGGCCTGTAAAGCGGTCATCTTCTGCTTTAACATAAAAGCCCCGGGTTTGTCCACTTCCCCAAATACAAAATAGAAGGGCGCAGGCGGTATGCTTATCATATCACCGGGAAGAACCTCCACATTTGACAATGGATTCTGATATTTAACAAGCTCTGAGACGCTGACGGTAATAACCTCATCCCTGATTCGCAGGTAGTCTTCATCCTCCCAACCGGCCTCATCACCTCCACTGTCATATGCCTCCATGCCATATCCATTGTTGCGCCCATCGTTATATTGAGCAGTGCTACGGTTATTATCGACACTGTTGTATTGTGTAGTCGGCCGTATTATGTAAATCAGATCTCCGGCATCTTTTGTAACGCCTCCACATAAGCTTATCATCTCCAGCAGATTACTCTTGTTTCTTGTCATTTCCAGCAACTGCGGATTTTTAACTTCGCCCAATACCGCTACTCTCTTACTATGAAACTCCAGTACATAGACGGATATCTGCGGATCCTTCAGATACTTCAGTGAATATTCGTAAGCAATGTTAAATTCGAGATCCGGAACGCTTAAACCACCGGCTATTATGCTCCCTATCAATGGCAGGCTGATATAACCATCCCCCCCGACGCGCACCTTTCTATTTAAATCTTCCGAATCAAATACTTTTATATCAAGCACGTCCCCGGACCCAATCAAATAGTCTTCTCCCAGAATTGAAGAAGTCCGGTTTGGACCTCCCTGCAATGCTCCTGCAACCGGCATCACATATGTCGATGTACGTTTATTCGCAGTTGAAGATTGAGGAGGCCAATTGGCTGGCTGTGCCTGTATCAAATTGTTAAAGAGGAATAACAGGTTAAATATTACAATAGCCAGTATCTTTCCGGTTATTCCGGTTATTAATCTTTCCGTACCGTCTCGCATCTTAACGCCTCCCTTTTTGCAAGTAACACTGCCTCAAGATTGTTAATCGCCATTTCATTAACCGGATCTATTTGCAGTAATTTCAAGTATTCCGATTCCGCCTCGTTCAGAAGCCCCTGTTCATAGTAAGCTATACCGAGATTATTCCGTGCCATCAAGTTATTATTTTCAATGTTAATAGCTTCCTTGTAAGCGCTTACAGCATTATCATACATCAATTTGCCGTGATAGGCAATACCCATATTATAATGAGCATTTGCATAGGCAGGGCGTATTTTCAATGCCAGTTTACACTCGTAAACAGCCTCATCGAATAGTCCTTCCCGAATATAAATCCCACTCAGCATACAATGTGCGTCAGGGTTGTCATTATTAATCTCTATGGCTTTTTTCAGTTGATCCACCGCCTCATTCAGCATGTTTTTTCTGACAAGCACGGTACTCAGGTTAACATGAGCAACGCCATCGATGGAATCAAATCTGACGGCCTTGCTTAATTCCGCGATTGCTTCATCCAATAAGCCTTTTTCGGCATAAGCCATACCAAGACGGGTAAGTGATTCAGGATCTTTCCGATCTAATTTCAGAGCCTCCTTATATGCGGAAATAGCTTCATCTATAAACCCCAGATCATTGTATATAGAACCAATCAGCAGGTGCCTGGACGCATTCTCAAAATCATATTTCAGACTATCTTTGTATATAGTGACTATCCGATCAAGATACTCTTTATTAATAGACATAACTCCTTTATCTAAATCCACAAACCTTGTCAGCTTAATCAACTCCCTGTTATTATCATCAAACCGAAAAATACTGCTATCATTGAGAGAAGGATTCATGATCGAGGAAGAATCATCGACATGCAGTGCTCCAAAGACGTGTCCCAATTCATGGGTTAATACCAGTGCCATCACGTGGTAATTAAAGTCTGCATTCTTATTCACCCTCACCAAGACATAATCATTAAACGGCAATGCAACCCCTAATGCCGCCCTGTTAAAAACACATTCAGCCATATTTGTACTCTGCCTGGTAAACCCGACGACAAGATCGCCGCCCTCTTTCCCAACTTGATCTTTCAATTGCCTTAAAAGCTTCTGAATATTTTTGGTATTATTATCTGAGATCCACTCACCAATTTGCTTTAACTCGAATTTAATACCGAATTGTTCCTCATAGAAAGCTGATGACCTCTTAAAACTTTCCTCTATCTCTTCCACCCAATTCGGACTTTTTCTAAACTCTTCATCTGCAACGGCTTTTACCTTGACTATCCTGACAGCATTATTGAATGGGTCACTATCCGCGTTTAGAGCCCGGCCGTCAGATACAAAAAGTAAAAAGCCAACAACAGCAGTTACTAATGCCATCAACAAGCTGCGCTTTTTATATCGTTTAATCCACATCAGTTTTCTACCAAGTTATTACCTATAAAACCTGTAAATTGAAATCTGCTGAAGGCGCTGTGAATTTCAAAAGATCTAAATTCTTTGTATTTAGAATATGAACCCACTATTAACAATGAACCGTTCGCATGTAATTCGTATAACTTGTTCTTTCTAATGATTTTAATCTTGGCATAGTTATTTATGTCAACTTCCGTCTTAACCTGCTTAGGACCCGGCAATGTTACACTCAATAAATTCTGGAAAAGCCGGAACGACACCTGAAACTCATCCCCATCTATATCTTTAAATCTTATAGAACTCCAATACTTAGTGTTCCCTTTCACTTCGAATTCAAAGAAAAACTCTTCAGGGAAATCAACCTCTCTCGCAGCAACTGAAAAATTATCAACATCTGATGTAAGAAAATATTTATTATCTTTATCCCTCTTTACAATCAGGCCTTCTCCCCACTCAGGAAGCGGTTGCCCCTCTTCGCAGGTAGAGAAATCTTCTTTAAAAAAGACAGCATCATTTGTGAACGAAGAGCTCGCCTTTTCGTGCCCCTCTTTTATCTTAATTTTTTGAGCCTCAACCTTATTATTGTCGATCATAACGTTTTCACCCATTAGTTTTGCTAATTTCTCATCCTTTACGATGTCAATCGCAGCAACACCATATAAAGAACCTGTCTCAGCGGTCAGTATACGGGCATTTAGTTTTATGCTGTTACCCAGATCCGTAATAACTCCCTTCGTAATAATGTTGACGCCAAGAGAATCGAAAAGTTGTTTAGAAAACTCCGGATAGGTCAACTCGTCCAGAGAAATATTATGCTCTTCTACAAATTTGCCGACAAGATTGTTATCTACTATTACAATCCTTTTACTGTCAGCAATGAATATTCTTGTAACCAACTCCTGAGACAAGAATCTGCTAAATGCATTCGTTCTGCCATTCAGTTCGGTAAATTCAAGTAATACTATTTTGTATCTTTCGCCTTGCTGCAGGCAATCAACAATCTGCCTTGCAAGATCATCGATTTGAGAGTATAGACTGTTCACTGTAGCCTTAGCCGCTACAACCTTGCGTTTCTTTCCTATGAGCCTTTCCACCGCCTTGTCCTTCGGCATCGTAGTTGATACGGCTGTCAAAACCAAACCGGTTTTCTTTAACATAAGACGCGCATTTATTTTAACGCTGTCATGAAGATCCATAATAGAGCCTGTCACTATTGCATCGATCTCCTCACTATCCTTGCCAATAATTGTATGCAATCTGTCCACAACTTCAAACTTTGGATCGGATGCAAATGAAACAACCAATTCTTCATACAGGAACCTGGTAAAGTCAGTAGTTTCACCATCAAAATTGGGAAACTCAACTATTGATACTTTCAATTTCTCCGTCACCGGCACTGCCATTGCCATACAGCTGACAAGATTTTTAATCTTATCCTCAACACTTACGGCTTCATTACGTTGCCCGTTACCTGCATCATGTACAGATACTGAATTTGTTTCCCCGGACAAGAGTGTTTTTTCGTTACCCGCGGTGACAGAAGTTGTTTTCTTTACTACTGTTCCCTCTGTTAAAAAGGGTTCTTTATTAACAGATTTCAAATACCGTTTTTCTCTTTTATTTTTATCCGCAGGTATAATGCCCTGAGACTTTACCTCGTCTTTAGCGCTCCGTTCATTCACACCTCTATCAACTTCAACATTGTCGCCGAAGATATCAGTTTTTTCAGCGGAAACATCGTTACTATTGTGGTTGCCTGAAAGTTCATTCTTAACAAATCTCTTAATGCCTTTATTACAACCGCATAACGGCACTACCATGAACAACACGGCGAGAATAAACAGAATACACGGAAATGGTTTTTTTTTATGCGACATGTAGTAATCCTTTACTAAGTAATCTTTTACTAATTTAAGGTTTTGTTTGCGAGACTCATCAATAGCCTTGATCTGCTCCAAATTTTGCCGAGTTTTGAAAAGGTCATTGCTATTATCAGGCTGTAAATTAGCGACTTAACCTAACCGGACCATATATGACTGTAGAGGTCTCTTCAATCTGCCTTAAACTTCCAGGTATTGAAAGTTTTTCTAAAATCAGAAAGATATCCTCTAAAGTCAGTTTGAAGACTTTGTCCAGTAAAAGCATAATGTTTTTTGTTGTTTACGGTGTGATATTGTACGACCTGGAATGAATATCCTGCATCTGAATATTGGTATATTATTTCACGCCATTTTATACTTCCTGTGTACACGTCACGCTCAAAAAGAAATTTGGCATCCGGAATTGTAGAGGTGACTATTTTTACCGCCTTTTCAACGATATTTTCTATTGTACTACCACCCACACTGCCATCAATTGCAATCAATATAATGGGTGTTATCTCTGCATCCACTTCCTTTGTAAATGCGGCCTTTACCCCTTCTATATGCACATTACCCATATTGACCCAATCCCCTGGTACATCAATCGAGAAATCATTATGATCATATTTCCCAGCATAAACATCCGAAAACGCAAAGCCGCAATGAAAAACCATAAAAATGAATATTACTCTGAATAATTTCTGCATAGCCTTTTACCCTTAAAGTTAACCTACTCATCACGTTCACCAGACACAGAACATTTGAGAAATCTAAACTCCAAATCATCAAAAACCAATATCACAAAATAAAAACTACCATTTCCTAAATCGAGCGATTTAAGCAGCCGCATCCTATAAGGTTGCGCAACTTACGTGAAACCCATATTGCACCCATCGGGTGAGAACGAACACCCACCCAGGCGGCCACTACAGTATAGGAAATAAAATTGTTCAATTTAGGTATTTAAAAAAAATAGCCTGTCTGTATATTTATCTTACAGACAGGCTACATAAACCACACTTAATTCAAACCACCATAACTACTCACAAAAACAAAGTAACATATTCAAGGTGATGCTAATTGTCTGCGTAAATCATCTATCTCGTCTTCATTGTCATCAGCATCATCTTTGGCATCGACCGCAATTACAATTCCAGCAATAGCGGCAGCAGCAGACACACCCACGATAGCCAGCATCCCCGCACTCATTCCCGTACCGGCAAATACGGTGTAACCCTTTTCCGGCACCTGAAAATCTACCTGCGTAACCGGTGGCGACATCGCAATCTGTATACTCTTTGCCGGTGCATCACCAGCTTTTACGTTATATTGGCCTGTTGGTACCTGCGATACAGTGAATGTACCATCTTGCCGACTCTTGACATTTTTTACTACCTTACCCTGTAAATCTGTAATCTGTATATCTACACCTCTCACCGCAGCATTAGTCCTCTGCCCAGTCACCTTTCCCTGAATTATTCCAACATTTGCTGCAAACACGCTACCTGAGTGACCTAAAAACGGCAACATGCCTAAGGCACACACAATTACCAACCGAAAAACATATGATCTTCTTAACATCAAATATTCCCCCTTCCATCAAATAATTTTAAGAGATAAAATCTTTCCTATTAAAATACCGCACAGCACGTCAAATAATACCGTGACGACTAAGACTTATTGATCAACAATTATATATATAATACTTATACGAAACGGAGGTTAGCAAGAAGGAAACAATTTGTCAATACTTTTTTCATAAAATTTATGGTGAATTTTAATCTAATTGTAAACAGGAGCTGGATTTATGGGCATAAAGTTATGAAGACAGCTATTGCTCGTATAGTCTATGAAGATGTGATATTCCGGCCAGCAACTGTAAGTAGTTGTGGCATTGTATGTTAAGCACCATGCTTCCATTTATCCACCTGGGAACGATAATTTTCAAATGCAAAAACAAATCTTCTTTTTTGGAGTACAGTGATCGCCTGCCCGTCAGTTTGTTGGGCGGGTATCACTGCTTTAACACTGATTTTTACAGGCCGAACCATAGAGCCTCCGCATAAACTCAAAAAAAAAGCGTTCAATGCAAAAAAATTTGCATAATATTTCAAAATGATGCCAAGAAAACAGAAAAAAATCACACTTCAATCGTTTTATCACCCTTTCAACCGAAGGGCGACGTTACATTATTGCTTTTAATCCAAGTTTGTCAATAAACTTATCTTTCAAATCCTTGCTATCACACGCACTATCATACAATGCTCTTTTAACCGACTCTTTAATCATCGATACGTATTCAATACTTGTTCTACATACGGAAAATATGTCTCTCCATCATGTGTCGGCCCGTCCAATACCGCCCTTGCATCCAGAGGCGTGCCTTGGCGAGGAAAGCTTAAAATGCTTGCGCTTGTGGCCACAATTCATCTTTGTTATGAACTTCACGATTGTTCCCGTTCCTTCATCTGCTAACCAAACTTTCGCTGAGAGCTTCAATTAAACATTCTAAATCACCTTGCGTATGTGATGACATAACCGTCATTCTAAGACGGCTGGAATTGGCGGGAACGGTCGGCGGACGAATGGCAGGGATCAAGACACCTCTCTCATAAAGCAACTTTGAAATTTCAACTGCCTTTTGTGCATCCCCTATCAATATCGGAATAATCTGACTTTCTGACGATATCATGTTAATGTTCAGCGATCTCAGTTTGTCTTTTATAAAACGAACGTTATACCAGAGTGACTCTCGCATCGAATGATCCCCCTGTATTAAGTTTATACCTGCAATAGACGCAGCGCATACGGCAGGTGGAAGCGCTGTTGTATACATGAAAGACCTTGCCTTGTTTCTCAGATAACTAATCAAATCGATGTCACCGGAGACATAACCACCCAGACTTCCAATGGCTTTACTCAAAGTACCCATAATAACATCTATCTCTTTATTCAAATTGAAATGTTCAACAACCCCTCTGCCATTTTTACCAAAAACGCCGGTACCATGTGCCTCGTCCACCATTATCAGAGCATTATATTCTGTAGCGACACGTACAATATCCGGAAGAGGCGCCAGATCTCCATCCATACTGAATACTGAATCAGTAACAATCAGCTTACGATTATACTTTGAAGCTTTTTTAAGTATGTTTTCAAGTTTCTCCATATTGCAATGTGCATAAACCCTGAAGTCTGCCCCTGACAATCTACATCCATCTATAATACTGGCATGGTTTAGTTTATCACAAATAACCAGGTCACCGTTGGATACCAATGATGTGATGGCACCTAAATTCGCCATATATCCTGTGGGAAAGACAATGGCCGCTTCCTTTCCCTTGAATCTTGAAATTGCGCCTTCAAGTACTTCATGCAATGTCATGTTCCCGGATACCAGTCTTGACGCACCGGCCCCCCACCCATACTTTCCTACTGCATCTTTAACAGCTTTAACAACAGATGGATGGTTTGCAAGACCAAGATAATTATTTGAACAAAAAGAGAGAAATGGTTTGCCTTCTATTTCTATATGAGAATCCTGCGCATTTCCTACCACTGTCAGATCCCTGTAAAGACCTGATTCCCTGATTTTGATTAGTTCGTCTGATATATATTTCATTTCTTATAGCTCAATGGCGAAATCGTATTGTCAATATTAATTAATCTGGTATACTGATAAAAGCCTTCAGTAACAGATAATCTGAATATCAAAAATGCCAAACCATATAGTAATTTATATTACCGCCGGTTCAATAAGTGAAGCAAAAAAGATAGGACGCGCCCTGGTTGAAGAAAAATTAGTGGCATGCTCTAACATTATTTCTCCCATTCGTTCAATTTATAGCTGGCAAGGAAAGGTATGTGATGACAAAGAAGTATTGATGATACTGAAATCCAGGCAAAAACTTTTTAAACAAATTGTAAAAAGAGTTGAGAAGCTACACAGCTATGATGTACCGGAAATTATTGCCATGCCAATAATAGATGGCTCCAGAAAGTATCTATCCTGGCTCAATGAAGAGACGAAATAAATCATTTGGCCGCAGTATTACATCCGGAACGTAATATTTGAATAATTCAGAGGACATGATTTTCATCTGTTTTTAAAGGTTTAACTCCATACCTTCATACGCAGCATATGATTCCTTAAATTCTTTTTTTGCATCTCTCTCAAGCTTATCAATGAACTTGTCATCATGCGACGGATCGTGGTGAAACAAAATAAATTTTTTTACTTTAGCAGCTTTCGCGACTTTGACCCCATGCGACCAGGTAGAATGCCCCCAACCTGTCCTTGGAGGCCCTATTTCGCCGGAATACTCATCATCGGTATAATCACAATCATAAACAAGAACATCCGCATTTAAAGCCAGTTTGAGTAATGATTTGTCCACACAACTGAAATGTTCAGTATCCGTAGCATAAACAAAGGACTTACCACCGTATTCAATCCTATACCCGATACAACCCCCGGGGTGGTGCAGACGCGCAAGTTTAATTGTTACGTTATTTATTTTTATACTGTCGATTTTTGTTATTTCATGAAAGCCTATTTTTGCATTCAATTCTGACAATGACAGTGGGAAATACGGAAACATCAATTGTGCAGTAAACAGCTGCTCCAGAGTAAAATTCATTTTTCTTTCGCCAATCAGGGTAATTGAATATTTACTATTAAATACCGGAGCAAAGAACGGGAATCCTTGTATATGATCCCAATGAAAATGGGAAAACAGGATGTTAATGTGCTGAGGCTTTTCCGTTAATATTTTGTTGCCCAATTCCCTGATACCACTACCGGCATCGAGGATGAATATTTCTTTACCACATCTGATTTCAATACACGCTGTATTTCCACCATATTTAACGGTCTCTTTTCCCGGTGTACTTATACTACCTCTTGCACCCCAGAACCGAATATACATCTTATCTGCCTTTGCCATCCAGTACCCCCCCAATCACCTAACATGTGTTATCGCAAAAATTACTTGAATAATTCTTTTTCTATTATTGAACAAAGAATATGGCCGATTGTTATATGGCATTCCTGTATGCGCGCCGTATCTGTTGAAGGAATTTCCAGGCATACATCAACGTGATCTTTAAGCCTGCCGCCATCTTTACCGGTAAAGGCAATAGTCCTTGCACCCTTTCCTTTCGCTACTAGAGCAGCATTTATGATACTTGATGAATTGCCGCTTGTACTTAAGCCAATGACAATATCACCGTCCTTAACAAATGCATCTACCTGTCTCTCAAAACAGTGATCATATCCAAAATCATTAGCAATTGCTGTCAGCACAGAGGTATCTGTGGTTAGTGCGAGCGCGGGCAATGGTTTTCTATTTTTTTTAAATCTGCCAACAAGTTCTCCGGAAATATGTTGTGCATCTGCGGCGCTTCCACCATTTCCCATAAGGAACAGCGAGTGACCTGCCTGGAATGCTTCTATTAATATATTTGCAATTTGAGCAACTGTTTCTACGCTATTCGAAAGGAGTTCAGTCTTAATGTTTATGCTCTCATTCAAGGATGATTCAATTTCTTTTTTCATATATATTTAACGCGCTTTGTTTGCTATTCCCATGCATTTTAATAATGAATATACTCTCGATGGACTATCTACCGCAGATTATTATTCCGTTCTATAATCCTTGTAACAATATCAGTTGTTGAAGCGTTTTTAACAAAGGGAGCCAAAATCACTTTACCGCCATAAGATTCAACGAATTCACGGCCTACCACCCCTTTCTCTTTCCAATCTTCCCCTTTTACAAGGACGTCCGGTTTAAGTCTTTTTATTAGTTTATCAGGTGTTAGTTCGTCAAAAAGAATCACATAGCTTACGTCTTCCAGCGCAGAAATTAACCTTGCTCTTTCATCTTCAGAAACAAAAGGCCTCTGTTCACCTTTTTGCTCTCTTACAGACCTGTCAGTATTTAAGCCAATTACCAGCACATCACCCTGTTGTCTTGAAAATTTAAGATATTCTATATGACCGACATGAAGTATGTCAAAGCATCCATTCGTGAACACAATTCTCTCGTTACGTCCTCTGCGATCATTGAGTATTTTTTCCAACTCATCCAAAACTTTAATTTTTGTATAAAGAGGATTTGACCCTCCCATAAGTTCACTCAGTATCTCACTCTTACTAATTGGAACGGCACCTATCTTACCAACCTCTATCCCGGCGGCAATGTTTGCAATCATTGCCGCATCTTCAAAACTACTCTTACTTCCTACCACAAAACCAAAAACACTCAAAACCATATCTCCTGCGCCACTGACATCGTAAACATCTTTAGGCACAGTAGGTATTAGATCACATGATCCGTCATTTCTATACAAAAACATTCCATCCTTATCAGCCGTTATAATAACATACTCAAAGAGAGACTCTTCCAACAACTTCTTTCCAGCAGATCTCATGCTGTTAACGTCTGTTATTTTAATCCCGGTTGCCAGTTTTGTTTCGAAACGGTTAGGTGTAATTGCCGTTGCGCCCTTATAAATTGTATAATCATTTGAAAGCCTCGGATCGACTATCACCGGCACGTTATTATCTTTACCCAATCTGATAACCGTTTCAAGAATACGGCAGGACAGAACACCCTTATTCATATCGGATATCAATATTATGTCAACATGTTGAACCTTGCTCTCTATCTTACTGATAATTTCATCCTGTATCTCATCTTCAATGTCATCGACCTTTTCATAATCAATTCTTAAAAGCTGTTGAATTCCTTTCCCCGCTGATTGAAGATGGCCCATCATTCTGACCTTTACGGTCGTTGGCCTATCCGAAGCCTGTACAATGCCGTCCGTTTCTACTCCAATACCATTTAAATTATTTAATAACCGCCTGCCCTCATCATCATTGCCAATCACACCATAACAACAGACATTAGCCCCTAGTTGTGCAAGGTTATTCGCAACACTTCCTGCACCACCAGGCCTTATTTCCTCGGATGTTACATTCAGTACAGGTATTGGTGCCTCCTGTGATATGCGCTTGACCTCACCCCATACATATTTATCAAGCATAAAATCCC
The DNA here is from genome assembly GCA_007859995.1 of Candidatus Brocadiaceae bacterium S225. Classification (GTDB taxonomy): domain Bacteria; phylum Planctomycetota; class Brocadiia; order Brocadiales; family Scalinduaceae; genus Scalindua; species Scalindua brodae. The sequence goes on along the minus strand of SMSL01000006.1, from coordinate 103,470 downwards.
CTATTAACAGGATATCTGGACTACCGATATTTGATAGAATGTGCACCAGATTGTGTGATCTTAACTCAGCTTTATCAAGCAAAAGATTAACTCCAGTCTTTTTTATAGATACAACCACGAGAAAATTACATTTTACATAATAGTTTTAACTAAGCAAAATAAATATAGATAAAAATTTTCACAAGTCATGTGTTTGCAGTACAATACGTCAAATATATTATGATGAAAGAGTAAAACGGAAACTCTGTAATTGCGAAGAGTATGTGCTAAGTACTATGCAGAAACCTAACCAAACACAACTGAATATTTCCAATATTTATCATTGCAACAATACATATTCTTTGATATCATGAAAAATTAATTAAATCCACCGTAGATAAACACTTATAGAATTGCACAGGCATTCTAAGTGTTATAAATTTTTTAGATATTTTAATTAATGGAGACAAGCTCAAATGAGAAAAGAAATACATCCTGAAATTATGGAGACAACTGTTACCTGCGGTTGTGGCGAATCTTTTGTAACACGGTCAACAAAAAGCAAAATTCATGTCGAAGTATGTTCTAAGTGCCATCCTTTTTACACGGGAAAACAGAAATTTGTTGATAGTGCCGGAAGGGTTGAAAGATTTAAACAGAAATTCAAATGGACTCAAGATTCAGCTAAAGGTGGTTCCGGTAATTCAGTCGAAAGTAGTAATTCTGATACCCAGGAGGCTGTTGCCGTAGAAGAAAAACCGGAGATCGGTAGTGCAGATTAACGACAAACTGTTAAAGAAGCTGAAGGAGATGTTTGAGCGTAATAATGAACTGGAAAAACATTTATCTGATCCGGAGATTATTGCGGACAATACCAGATATACCTCTTATGTAAAAGAACACGGCAAGCTGTCAAAATTCGTAACCAAATATCTACTACTGGATAAAACACTCAAACAAAAAGAAGAGGCAAGTACAATCATTTCCGAAAATAGTGGCGATAAAGATTTATATGAAATGGCCAGGGATGAACTGGACAGCCTTGAAGAGAAAGAAATAGAACTTTTTGAAGAGGTTAAAGGGTGTTTCTATATGGAAAGTGGTGATGCCACTAAGAGTGCGATAATGGAAATCCGTGCTGGAACAGGCGGCGATGAGGCAGCGCTATTCGCTGCAGATCTTTTTAAGATGTACTCAAAATATGCGGAAAAACAAAAATGGAAGATAGAAATGATGGACTCCAGCCTTACAGAAATTGGAGGCTTTAAAGAGGTAACCTTTTCCATTGAAGGGCCATCGGTTTATAGCAAGTTATGCTTTGAAAGCGGAACTCATAGAGTGCAGAGAGTTCCTTCAACAGAAACGAGCGGAAGGATACATACCTCGGCAGCAACAGTCGCTGTCTTACCGGAGGTAGAAGACGTTGATGTTAATATTGACCCAAAAGACATAACTGTTGACACGTTTCGATCATCCGGACCAGGAGGACAGAAAGTCAACAAAACCAGTTCTGCAATCAGGATTGTCCACTTGCCTACCGGCCTGGTTGTCAAGTGCATGGATGAAAAATCTCAGCACAGAAACCGTGCGAAAGCAATGCGTGTACTTCGAAGCCGTCTCTATACTTTTTATCAGGAGCAGACCAAAAACAAACGTGATAATACACGACGTTCTCAGATCGGTTCCGGAGACAGAAGTGAAAAGATCCGCACATACAACTTCCCCCAAAACAGAGTAACTGACCACAGGATAAATCTCAATCTATACAATCTGGAAAAAATAATGCTTGGAGAAATTGACGATTTGATTGCGGCAATGACAGAATACGGAAAGCAGGAAAAAATGAAGGAATTAGCCGAAACCCTGTAAAACCCTTATTAAGAATATAAGAGATATTAAAAAGGCAAATACAATTCGTAATAGTCTGAAATGGGCAATTGCAATATTAAAGAAATCTGAAATTGAATTTCCAGAAACAGATGCCGATACACTTTTGGCATATGCGTTATCGTGCGACAGGGCCTGCCTCTATACAAATCCGGATAATATTATTGATGAAGCTGACATCTGCAATTACAGCGAATTAATATATAAAAGAGCCAGTCATGTTCCATTGCAATATATTACGCGACGGGTAGAGTTTATGTCACTCGAGTTTACCGTTGATGAACGGGTATTAATTCCGCGACCTGAAACGGAAATACTTGTAGAAACAGTCCTGAGCAAAGCAAATGATAAGGAATTTTCAGACAAGAGTATAATCATTCTGGAAATAGGTACCGGCTCAGGCAACATCGCCGTATCTCTGGCTAAAAACCTGAGTAAAGTTGTAGTATATACAAATGATATCTCACAGGATGCTTTATCACTCGCAAAAGAAAATATTCAAGCACATGGGGTTGCTGACAAAGTGCACCTCCTGCACGGAGACTTCTTTGAAGCATTCTTTAACCGCGTTGAAAAAGAACATATAGATTTTATTGTTTCAAATCCTCCATACATAAGTGAATCAGAGTGGAATGAATTAGAGCCAGAAGTAAAAGAACATGAACCACGGCAAGCACTGGTTGGCGGTGAAGACGGATTATATTTCTTCAGAAAAATAATCAAAGATGCCGCAGACTGGTTAAGGCCTGGAGGTTATCTGGTTACTGAAATTGGAGAGACACAGGCGAATATTATTATAAAGCTTATGCAAAATGAATCACATTACAACGAAATAGAAAAGATAGAAGATCTGCAGGGGAAGGAACGCATAATTTCCGCGAGGAGAAAATAATAAGGTGTATAACATGTTACTCTATAGTTCCTGCGCAGTAACATATTTTATAAAATATTATAATTTTCAAAAAAAGGTTGAAGTGCAGAGGCTTTATATTTGACCTTCCGGGAATGGACCGAGTTCTTTCGATTTATCTTTTTTTAAACAAATTTTTTAGCCACGTAATATATCCACGCACTGTCCTTATCAACACTGTCCATGTCCAGCATATTTCCCAGAGTATCATACATCTCAATAGTCTCAAATCCCATATCATCAAGTTGTTTTACCTGATTCACTTTATCTATATAATACGTCAGCATGGCATAGTCGTGCGCTACATCGTTTATGATTGCATATTGGTCTTTAAATACCTGATGGTTTTTATTCCTCAAGCGGTTACGTATGGACACAAAATATTTAATAATATTCCCGACTTGCTTACAAGGAGTTGTTGAAAATTTCATTTTCGGATTTGATATTGCATATCTGTGGTTTCTATTATGTGAGGAAAAGACAAAAAGCCCTTCCTGCTTAAGCACACGTCGAATCTCCATTAAACCGTTAAGCCTCTCTTCATGGTTAATTGAATCAAGCCCATTGAATGAAAACATTACATAATCAAACTCCCCGTCTTTAAATTCACTCATGTCTCTCACATCACCATGTAAAAAGCTAACCCCTTCAAATCTCTTCCTGCATGATTCTACCATTTCTAATGAGTAATCAAGGCCAACGTAACCACTGCTCAGATTCTTTAAAATCGCTGTTGTTCTACCGCTACCACATCCAATATCAAGTACGTGTTTTCCTGAAATGGATTCCCTGTGTTTTACAATGATCATTACTTCAGGATTCTGCAATCTCATATTTATATAGGCAGATACAACACTTTTGCTCTCATACCTTTTCTTATTCATAATTTTACTTGATATAGTAACCTCTTTTTTCTGATGATAAACTGATGGAAAAGTCTATAATGCTGACAAATAAAACACCATGTATAATTTGTATCTAAAGAAACGCTTTCAGGCAAATCTACTATTTTCTCTCAGGATTGTAAAGAGAGAATAATATTTCAGACTTACGAAATACTCAGACTACCGCCAGACAGAGATTTGAGATTATTGGTCCGCATTGGTTATAGAATACGCTTATGAAAAGTGACAAAAAAAGGAATGTCTTTGCGTGGTATATGTACGATTGGGCAAATTCTGCGTTTGCAACAACAGTTATTGCTGCTCTTTTACCAATATACTTCGCCACTGTTATCGTCCCCACGGACGGATGGGTTTTCAGGTTCTGTGGCATTGAAATATCTACTAATGCAACCACACTATGGGCTTTTCTTGCTGGAACGACTGCTCTCCTGGTATTTATATCAGCTCCAATCCTTGGTGCAATTGCTGATATATCAAAATCAAAAAAGAGATTTTTGATGAGTTTCTGTTTTGGAGGCAGTCTGTTTACCGCGCTTCTGTTTTTCAGTCAGAGTGGTGATGTATGGATGACGATGGTCTCTTTCTTCCTTGCCAATACCTGCTTCATCAGTGCGAATATTTTTTATGACGCGTTTCTCCCTCATATTGCTACAAAGAGTGAGATTGATCAGGTTTCAGGTAGAGGTTATGCTTATGGATATCTGGGAGGCGGTCTGCAGTTCTTAATCTGTATAATCTTAATCCTTACTCATAACAAGATCGGCATTGAAAAAACAATGGCAGTAAGAATAAGCCTGTTGTTTACAGGAGTCTGGTGGGCAGGTTTTTCACTAATCACACTTGCCTGGCTGCATGAACCCGGGAAAAACAAAAACGCTCCTCAGCAATATCGAAGTGATAATAATCCATGGGCATATCTAAGATTCGGAGTATCTCGAACATGGCGCACTATTTTGAGCGCCAAAAGGCACCGTAACCTTGCAATTTTTCTGATAGCCTTTATGTTCTATAACGATGGCATACATACGGTTATCAGGATGGCAACGATTTACGGAAAGGACGAACTGAGACTCAAGAATGAAACTCTTATGGGTACTCTATTACTGGTACAATTTATCGGGATCGGCGGTGCACTGTTATTCAGCAGGATATCTAAAACTTTTGGCACAAAGAGAATATTAATCTTCGTTTTATTTCTCTGGCTGGGAATCTTATGCTATGCATATATTATAACCAGCGCTCTTGACTTCTGGATACTGGGGATAGCTGTAGGTTTTGTTCTTGGCGGCTCTCAAGCGATAAGCAGGTCTTTTTATGGAGCAATGATTCCCGTTAAAGAATCGGCTGAATTTTTTGGATTTTACTCTGTTTTTGCAAAATTTTCGGCTATTTGGGGGCCTTTTGTATTCGGAGTTATTCGTCAGATTACGGGAACATCCCGACTTGCAATTTTATCACTAGTCGGTTTCTTTATTATAGGAATTGTACTCTTGTGCTTTGTAAAAGAGAATAGCAAAACTCCGGAATTGACTTGAATTCTACTGCAGGTTTTTTGATGTTATGATTTATTCATATCTTAAAAAAAAGACGTTGCGCCCTGGTGCTGTCACCACGTTTTACATCTATTATCAATTCCGAACCTTCTCCCCGGAATTCATAGACTAATTTCCCACCTTCATTATCTGAGTGGGTACTATACAAGACTTTCCCTGATACTGTATCACCATCCAGGTTCGCGGCAACAACTCTCAACGGCATACAGCATGCCGCCTGAAAGACTATCTTGTTATCTAGCACGAAAAGGCGTGTGTAATGAGGTTTTCTCAAACCGCCCTGCCCCGTAGTCGCCGGTTTAGAGGATTTTCCAGGCATAGTATCAATCAAGAATTTTTCATTTACTTCAATCCTGTCTTCAGCTTTCACCGGATCTCCCAAGTCTACATGCTTCATTATCATTTCTGCATCTTCATGATCCTGTTTTATAGACTCTGCTGAAGGAGTTGTAGCTGTTTTACTTCTACGGCTTTCAACCTTTGGGGCATCCGGATTGACTAAAGGCAGCTCTTCATAAGACGTGTTTATATCCACTGTTCTCTGCATAGATTAATGCCCTTTAAAAACAAATATTAATTACGATGTCACAATCCTACAATAACATAGATTTTTTATCAAACTGATTTAATGTGACCACTGCTTTTTGATTCTTGTTCCGTTTCAGGAATTGCTCTTGTACTATCTGCTCTTGAAACTATCGGCAATTGAAGATTAAATGTACTGCCCTTTCCAATCTCACTTTCAACCTCTATTTTACCATTATGTCTGGATAGTATACTATAAACTATACTCATTCCCAATCCGGTACCTTGAGGTCTTCGTGTAGTGAAAAAAGGATCAAATACCTTCTTCCTTACATCTTCTGTCATGCCCTTGCCAGTATCAGAGACACTGACAAACACGGAATCATCTCTGTTCCACGTACTAAATGAAATTCTACCACCGACAGGCATTGCATCGAGGGCATTATTTATTATATTTACAAACGCCTCTCTTATTTCTGCAGAATTGCAACGCACTTCTGATATTCCCCTGATACCCTCTATGTCTATATGGTAATTTAGACCATTGGCCTGAGCCATATTTTTCCACCTGGGCATAGTGAATTCAATCGACTGCTTAATTAAATCACTTAAATCATAAGTTACGTATTCTGTATTGCCTACTTCTGTTTTAGCAAAATTATACATTTTTTTGGATATTTCAGCTCCATCATTGGTCGCCTTCATAATAATATCCAGTGCATTAACCAACTCTTCATGATCTTTATAAGATCTCTTCATTAGCTGCACATTACCGGAGATAATTGCGAGTATATTATTAAACTCATGGGAAATTCCGGCAGTTATCGTCCCGATTGACTTTAATTTTTCTGCCTGCAAGAGTGCGTCCTCCATTTTCTTACGTTTCATGATCTGCTTGAGGACGACCAGAAGGTGATCCATATCTAATGGTTTTGTCTCGTAGGATACGACTTGTTCTTGACGCGCTGCTTCAATCGCGCTATCAAGAGCAGCATGTGCCGTTATATGTATAAAATCCGTTGACGGTAACATAACTGCTAATTTCTTTACGAGATCAGTACCTTGCATATCCGGCAGCATAATATCCACAAGGGCGATGTCATATCTATTGTTATGTGATATGGTAATAGCATCCTTACCGCTATTAGCATACTCAACCAAATATCCCTCAAGTTCAAGATACTCCTTAATACCATCACAAAGATCTTCATTATCATCAACAACTAATATACTGACTTTTGTTTCCGTCGTTTGTGTTCTCTAAATTTAATAATACAAGTAAAATCCAGATCCGGTGATAACCAACATTATGAAGAGATCATTTTCTAGCACCTATCATCCAGTGTCTTTTGTACAACCTCAAGCAGGTTATCGATATCTAATGGCTTTTCAAGAAATACGCAAACATCATTTTTTGGGATCTGATCAATTAGATCTTCAGTTTCCTTTTTGTTATCCGTAACAATTATAATATTTACATCAGGCCGAAAATCACGAATTTTCTGATATGTTTTAAAGCCATTTATGTCTTTCGGTTTCATATCAATAAGAATGATATCGAATTTTTTTTCACTTGCCATACGTATTGCCATTTCGTGATTTCTAACAACCACTCCCCTGTATTCCTTTTCAGCAAACTTACTAAGTAGATTTGAACAGAGTTTTTTGTCGTCGTCAGCTATCATAACCACTGCTCCGCCAGGAAAAGACTTCTTTATACTGCAAAGAAGTCTTTCATTGTCAACGGGCTTCTGAAAAGCACCAAATACTCCATTTCGCAACGCTTCCCTGATACGGCTTTCTACCGCAAACGCCGTCATCAGAATAGTAGGAGTTCCAGGAGAAACAGATTTAAGCTTCTGAAAAGTTTCAACCCCGTCCATCCCGGGCATTCTGACATCCATCAGCACCATGTCAAACACCTCTTTTTTGACTGCCTCAAGAGCCTTGAAACCATCATGCACTCCTATCGCATCAAAACCTTCCATTTCCAGAAAGTCAATTATACCTTCACAATAGTCTATGTTATCGTCCACTACAAGAATCCTTCTATTAGTCTTCAAAATCAACTCCTTTGATTTACAAACTGTCAAGTTATATGATGTCTTTTATCTAAATTGAACGCCCAGTATCAGCAAATGGAAAGCTTAATATGAAAGTTGCACCTTCACCCTCTTCTGACTTTGCATCAATTGTACCTCCATGTTTTTCCATAATCATTCTGCATATTGTAAGCCCGTAACCAAAACCCTTTACCTTCGTTCCATAGAACGACTGAAAGATTTTATTTATGTTCTCAGCCGTAATGCCGCATCCTGAATCCTTTATTGAAATCTTGACATTATCATCTCCTTCCTTGTAAGCATTTATCCAGATTGTACCTTGATTATTCATTGCATGTATGGCATTAGTCAAAATATTTCTTAATACAATAGATACTTGCTTTTCATCTACATCTACGAATAATTCGTTTTTCGTCATCGATTTAATAAGATGCACACTTTGTGGTAACTCTGACTCGTCTATTACATTCCAAATAATATCGCTTATATCCCATCTTCTTTTGTTAGGCGCTTCCAATTTTACGAGATCTTGCAGGCTTTGGATAGTATCAACCGCTTCCTTAACCTGTTTGATTATTCGATCTATTTGAGACTTGGTCTTATTATCTGCACCTTTGAGCTTCCTTTTCAGGTTTAATGCAGAAATATCAATTGCAGCCAGGGGATTTCGTATTTCATGAGCAATACTGGCTGATAACTTACCCAAAACGGCAAGACGTTCGGACGCCGCAATTTGTTCTTCCATCTCTATCTGTTTAGTAATATCACGCCAATTACTTATTATCATGCCATAGTCTTCTGTAGACTCCTGTGCCACAAGTGAAGCATTAACACTTAGACACTTTACACCTTCAGTTGATGTCATCATTAAATTAACATCACAACAATAACCATCACGATAGACACTTTCCATCAATTTTGTCCATAACTCTATAGATCCTTCATCTAGTTGTTGAAGCCAGACAAACAAGTTTGTCTCAATAACATCCCGCCAACTTTGTCGAAAGAAAGAGCTGAATCTTTCGTTAACTAAAACTATATTCAGCGATGCGTCTGTAACGACAACACCATTTGGAGTAGAACGTAATAATCCTTCAAAATATTTGACCGTCCTTTTCGTCGATTCTAACTCAGCTATATTTGGAGTATTATCCATAGGGATTATATTTACGTTTGATCTGCTTTAGATATTTTTACAACACTATACTTGTATTCAGGTTGTTTAGAATGCAGATCGCATACATGATTAGTAAGTAAGTTTGCCAGTCTTCCATCACCAACATTTAATGTGTTGCCGAAATGCATCGGCATGAATATTGTATTTGGCAGCATACTGTCAATAATGCGTACAGCGCCACTAACCGACCCCCTTCGCGAAGTCACCTCTACTTCATCACCATCAACTATATCCAGTTGTGAAGCAGTGACAGGGTTAATTTCAACAAAGTTGTCCCGTGCCTTAGAGTCAAGACTGGATACACGACCGGTTCGAGTACGTGTATTGAAATGCCATTGCAAACGTCCGGTAATAAGAATATAAGGATATTCTTTATCCGGTATTTCACATGGCTTCTTGTACTCCCGAGGCAATAATGCAGCACGTCCGTCTGGCCTGGGGAACTGCCGGTCTGTAAATAAACGCTCTGTTCCCGGGTGGTCTTCTGTTGGACATGGTAATTGAAGACCAACCTTATTGCGTAACCGTTCATATGTCACGCCACTCATATCACATAACCGTCCTTTAGTTATTTTCTTAAGTTCCTCGAACACTTCTTCTGACGAAGCATATTGGAAATCATTTTCAAAGCCCATTGCGTTTGCGATCCTGCAAATAATATCATAATCAGGTTTTACATTACCATAAGATTCGACTATCTGATCTACAAGTTCTATGCGGCGTTCTGATGAGATAAAAGTGCCTGTCTTTTCAATCCAGTGCGCGCCTGCAAAAACAACATCTGCCATCATGGTTGATTCTGTTGGATGAAATATGTCCTGGACAATAAGCAGTTCCGCTTTTGACAAACCATCCCTGACCCATTTCGTATCAGGCAAAGATGCAGCAGGGTTTGCTGAAATAATCCACAACGCACGCACGTCTCCGGAGTGGAGACCTTCTATCATTTCTATAATAGACCTTCCGGGAGTCGATTGCATTTTCTCTACCGGAATTCCCCAGTAGTCAGCTAGTTCTTGCCGGTGTTGTGAGTTAATTACCATACGCATTCCCGGAAGTAAATGTGAAAGTCCTCCCACCCACCTGTTGCCGAGGGCATTAGATTCACCGGTAATCGATAGTGGCCCGGCGCCAGGCCGGCAAAAGTTATCTGTCAACAACCATAGATTATGTAAAGTATTGTTTTTAAATACCGATTGTGTTGAATGGCCATAGCCCTGGAACCAGGAAACAAGCATTGTTTTAGATCTTCCGATGAGACGGGCGGCTTCTCTGATTTGGTCTTCCGGGCAACCGGTAATTTGGGAGACGCGTAATGGAGCATACCTTTTTACAAGTTTTTTCAGATCACTGAGGCCAGAGGCAACTTTTCCAACGGATTCCTCGTCTACATAACCTTCTTCAAACAGGACATGGGCCAATGCATTGTTCAAGGCAACGTCAGTGCCGGGTTGTATCTGGAGATGAATGTCGGCAATTAAAGCGGTTTCAGTCTTGCGTGGATCTACGACTATCACTTTCGTTCCATTTTTTTTCTTTGCAGCACGAACTCGTGCAAAAATTGCGGGAACTGAAACAGCCATATTATTGCCTGCAATAAATATAAGATCTGCTTCTTCAACATCGTCATAACAGGCAGGCGGAGCATCAGCCCCAATTGTCGATATAAAACCCATTGCAGAACTTGACGTACAAAGGCGCGTAGTACACTCAATGTTATTAGTACCAATTGCCGCTTTCATAAATTTGTTAGCTATATAATACTCCTCATTGAGACACGTTCCTCCCATGTATAGCGCAATCGAGTTCGGGCCGTGTCTATCAATAATTCCTTTTAACCCGCCAGCGACATGATTGATTGCCTCGTCCCAGTTTACCTGTGTGAGCTTACCATCACGCCGAATCATCGGATCGCTTAATCTACCCTCTGCCTCAAATATGGGTACATAATTAGCGGGCAAGGTACAAACCATTCCGTCGTTTACAGGGTGCCCCTTCATCCCTTTAATATCAACAACCTTACCGTCATCCAGGCCAACCATCAAACCACAGCCCAGACCACAATAAGAACACGTTGTCTTCTTCCATTGGACGGTCACTTCATTGTCCCTTTCACGAGTTATGTATATCCCATTCCACCCGAAATCTCATCGGGCTGATATCACTGTTTAAGATCGATATAAGTACGGCAATAACACATGCTTACGAATAAGCAGTCTTGTGGTGTGATTGTACGGTTTAATCAATATAATGGCAAAGGTAAAATCCAAAAATGTCAAGATAAAATCAAAAAATCTTAATAACCGTCAAATAACCGTCAATCATACTTTGGTACTCAATATAATGCAGAAAAACGAAATCTTAGTTTAACGTACATGCGGTTGAACATTTACATACCTGATTGGTGTCGAGTGAAATACTATCAATCAGTATTATATAATGATACAATAGCAATCTGTTACTAATTTAATAGAGACAAACATGACTGTAGAAATCAAAAATATACCAGGACAATTGCCGGCATTTTGGGATAGAAATGTTATTTTCTTTGCCAATATGCATTCAATTTTATATGACAACATCGAGGGATTGAACAGACTTAAACAGCAGATTAGAGGTGTTGATACCTATGGGGGACGGCTCATACCGATTATTAATATTATATTCAAAGGAGATAATAATCTCCTTGTACTGGAAAAGCCCCCTGACCAAACACTGCTACGTTATTTCGAAGAAGACCTTGACTTGAGTCTTCCTAAGATTACAATCCTATCACATTCCGTTTATGATACTCTTCATAATCAAGCTGATAAGTTAATACATGATGAAATAAGCCCAACGCTAACTATGATCCATCAACATAACGCGACATGGGTTGACGGGTTTGTAAGCGATAGTATTCTTACGAATCTTGCAAAAACTCTTAACAAGCCAACCATAAGTAGTCTGGAAGGCAGTAAAAAGGGAAATAATAAACTCCTACTCCATAACAGTCTTTCTGAAAAGGGCTTTCCTGTGTTTGACACATTACCTGCGTCGTCACCTGATGATGTACCATCTTGTATTGCCACACTCCGTAAGAAGGGATATAAAAAGGCGGTAGTCAAGGCGCAAATCGGTGCTTCCGGTATTGGCATGACCAATTTATCAACTAATTCCGGTAATACTGATTCTATTCCGGATCACTTCTTTTTTGAAGGTCCTTGTATGGTACAGGGGTGGCTTGATGAAACGGTTGCCAATATATGTCATATGGGATCGCCCAGTATTCAATTATTCCTGAATGACAGTACAGTATCCCTTTATGACATTACGGAGCAGATTCTTAATGCGGATAGCATCCATGAAGGCAATCTCTCACCTCCGCCTTACCTTATCAAGGAAGACCTGCTTTACGAAGAATTGTTTCGTCAGGCAGCGGCTGCCGGCTCCTGGCTTCACGAACAGGGATACAGAGGCACGGCAAGTGTTGATTTCCTGGTTGTTGAAAACTGTGGCAACATGGAAGTAAGAGTGTGTGAAATAAATGCGCGGATTACGGGAGCTACGTATCCATCTGTAATAGCAAGACATTTCCTTCCACATGATGCATGGTTAATGAGAAATGTACGGTTTGCCAGACCGCTGAAAGATACAAGCTTAATGAAGATGCTCGACCAGACAGGCTACCTTTTCCATCCCGGCATGCAGCAAGGTGTTTTGCCTATAAACTTTAATATTAATGAAGATGGTAATGTAGAAAAAGGACAATTTCTCTGTCTTGCAAAAAACCTAGATGACTGCCTGCTCATACTGAAACAAATAGAGTCTATACTTCCATTAAGCTGGTATTATGATCGTGATTGAAAACTAAATCTTAGATTTCAGAATTTCAATTTACGATTAAAAGTTGAGGCATTATTAAAATACAACAAATTTTTTAATCCATGAAATAGTAAAAATTATTCTTCATCATAAGAGAAGTAAACAATGACAAAACATTTAACAGGTTTACAGAAAAAACTAGTGGCATTAACAAGGGACTTAATCATGATCCCCAGTGATGAGTCTCGGCCGGATGACATCGAACACTGTTTTGAGTTTATAATCAACCACTTAGAATCACTTGATACTGTCGCCATAAAGAAACATTATCATCGCGGTATTACTTCTTTAGTTGTGCTTCCAAAAAAAATAGACAAACCTAAAATCCTGCTTTGCGGTCACCTTGATGTTATAACGCATTCTGACTCCCATTGCTATTGTTCACATATAACTGATGGTAAGATAATAGGACCGGGATCCGGTGATATGAAAGGCCCCCTGGCAATTCTTTTGAAAGTTTTTATGGAATTTCATATGAAACATGATAACCTGCCACTCGGGCTGGCAATTACATCTGATGAAGAGCGCGGTGGAGATGCAGGCATGCGTTTTTTATTTGATGAAATTGGGCTCAGGTGTGAAGTCGCTTTAGTACCTGACGGAGGGTCTCTGAATGAGATAACTATTGAAGAAAAAGGTATACTTCATTTAACAGTTAAATGCAACGGACACTCTGCACATGCGGCTCGTCCGTGGCTGGGAGACAACCCCCTTGAAAGACTTGTGGACGCGGTCTCCCGTCTGCGGAAAGACTTTGATTCTTTAAACAAAGATAAAGACCACTGGCACCCCACCTGCGCACTCACAATCATTAAAACACCGAATCAAACTGTCAATTGCATACCATCAGAAGCGGAAGGGACTCTGGATATACGTTTTCCCACCCCCCACACTACCAAGGAAATCTTAACCCGTATCTTCAATATATTAGGAGACAAAGTCGACACACATACGATAATGAGTGCAGAGCCAACACGGTTTACACCAGACCCTCTCTACCTTGCAGTTTCCGAGGAAATAACAGGCATGCCTACTATACAGAAGAAAGAAGATGGCGGAAGTGACGCACGTTTTATTGGACGCCATAGTATTCCCGTTATCATTTCCAGACCGATTGTCGGAGAATTACATTCACTTGATGAGTGGATAGATATCAGCTCAATGGAAACATTTTATCGCGTCTATGAGCTTTATTTAAAACGAAAACTGCTTGTTGAATGATTCAAGGATTGAGAAATTCCTCAATCCTTGAATTCCCCGATTATACATCACACCAACCCCTCATGTGTGAGCCATCTTTCTGCCTCAAGTGCGGCCATACAACCTGTACCGGCAGCTGTAATTGCCTGTTTATAATAAGGGTCCATGACATCACCGGCAGCAAACACCCCCACCGTACTTGTAGCTGTCCTCCATGACTGACGAGTACCGATAAAACCCTTATCATCTAATTCTAAACTATCACCAAGAAATGAAGTATTCGGAGTGTGACCAATTGCAATAAACAACCCTCCACAGTCAAGCTCTGATTCCTCGTTACTAATTGTATCTTGAATTCGTATTCCAGAGATTATTTTGTCACCCATAACATCTGTAACGATAGAGTTCCATTTGAATTCAATCTTTGGATTCGACTTAGCACGTTCCTGCATTATCGGGCTTGCCCTGAGTTCATCGCGACGATGAACCAGGATTACCTTACTTGCAAACTTTGTCAAATATAGACCCTCTTCAATTGCAGAATCTCCTCCTCCGACAACTACCAGCACTTTATCCCTGTATCCGGGAAGCGCACCATCGCATATAGCACACGCACTCACTCCACCGCCAGATTTTGCAAGACGTTGTTCATTCGGCAAGTTCAGCCAGTTTGCCCTTGCGCCGGTGGCAATGATAACGCTCAATGCCTCTATATCATTGCCTTCAGAACTCTTTAATTTAAAAGGATGGGTGCTGAAATCAACGGATGTAATATCTTCTGTAAGTACTTTAGTATCAAACCTTTGAGATTGTTGCTTAAATAGTTCCATAATCTCAGGCCCCTGTACACCAGAGGGAAATCCCGGATAATTTTCTACCTCAGTAGTATACATAAGCTGACCACCCGGTACCATTATGTTTGAAGGTTCTCCCTCATAAACAACCGGATCAAGATTAGCCCTTGCCGCATAGATGGCAGCAGTCCATCCCGCCGGACCGGAGCCAATGATTACTATCTTCTCTGCCATATCACATCTCCCATAAAAAAGTGTATTAATGTCAGCCGACAATATTCCGACAGAGACACCCTATACGTTAAAATTCAGAATTTTATCATGCATTACTTTTAAATGCAAATATAGATCATACGAAATTATTGTCATTATATGAAATACTATAATATCCTCCCTGTAACTGATCACATAATTGATTTATAAGTAGAATCTCCATAAGGGTTTTGCTATAGTAATCGATAGAATATTAACAATATACCGTTACCGTCTCTTCTTATGAATTGTCTATACATATACTATTTTTTTACAAATAAACACACTTTTAACGTTTAGAACTGTGCATCTTATAACTTTTAATAGTAATCCTGAAAATGACTGAAAAACGGTTACATTTAACTAACAACTCAAGAATCGCCATAATCGGAGGCGGTCCGGCAGGAAGTTTTTTTGCAAACGATGCAATACGACAAGCAAAAAGACTTGGAATAAATATTCAGATAACAATCTTCAACAGCAAGGATTTCAGCCAGAGAGGTCCCAGTGGATGTAATATGAGCGCCGCCGTCATCGCAGGCACTTTACATGCAAAACTTACAAGGGACGGCATTATTTTACCGGAAAGTATTATTCGACAGGAAATTAAAGGATATTATTTCCATACTGAAGAATATGGCATTGAGTTGTACAAACCAGACCAGACAACCAAAAGCAGTATTATGGCGGTATACCGCGGCAATGGCCCTCTTTACAGCACTCACACAGAATCCCATAGTTTTGATGATTTCCTGTTAAACCATGTCATTAAACAGGGTGTAACCGTAATCTCAGAAACGGTACAGGATATAAGTTTATCTTCCAACATTAATACCCCTGCAACCGTAATCTATGGAAAGGGTGACCAGCGTAATAAAATGGAAGCAGATTTAGTGGTGGGTGCATTTGGTATTAATTCCAATATGGCCAAGAAAATAGAAAACTTGAAATTTGGTTACATATCCCCGAAAACTATTAGAACATGTCAAATGGAAATACCATTAGACCCCGCTTTCATAAAGAGCTCTTTTAAGGACAACATACATGTATTCGCACTTGGAATTGAGCCATTCAGATTTGCGTCGATGGTACCAAAAGGCAATTATGTTACAGTAAGCCTGGTAGGATCAAGAAATTTGACAAGCAATGATCTCATTGATTTTATAAATCATCCGACTGTCCGTAAGAATTTACCTCATAATTGGGAAATGCCTGAAAAATTCTGTATGTGTTTGCCTAAAATTGTACTTTCACATGCAAAAAACCCCTTCACTGATAGACTTGTTCTTGTAGGTGATGCCAGTATATCAAGGATTTTTAAAAATGGTCTGGAATCTGCCTATATGACTTCACAGTTAGCAGTACGGGCAGCATTTGAATACGGTATTTCCAGTGAAGACTTTGCCGGGCATTATTATAAACCTGCCAGGAAACTACTTGCCATGGACAATAGACTTGGAGAAATAATTCTGGCAATCAGCGACTTTATTACCAGACAGAATTGGCTGGTCAAAGCTCGTCTCTCCTACGTTGAAGACAAGAGGGGTTCCTGGATTGCAAACCATCTCAACACACTTCTCTGGAATATGGTCACAGGAGATGCTCCATATCATAAAATATTGATACAGGCGCTGAATCCGATATTCCAGATTAAATTAATACCCGTTACGATAAAAGCGTTAGCCATGGATATCATTAAACGTGTGTTTCACCTCAACGATAAAAAATAATATACATGTGCATGAGTACCCGGTGGCCGCTACTTCGGCAAGTTTGGTACTTCGCTTCTCTTCCTGATAGCGAATGGTTAATAAAATCAATCATTAATAAATATGAAAAAAAAATGCATAATGGTTGTGGAAGATGAAATTCTAACTGCAAGATCTTTACAGGCATATCTGGAGACGTTGGGGTATGATGTGACTTCAATAATGTCATCAGGAGAACAAGCTATTCAAAATGTAGAGGATGAAGGTTGTCCTGATTTAGTCTTGGTGGACATTTCATTACAAGGTAAAATTGATGGCATTGAAATGGCCAGGGTAGTAAATACCAGATTTAATGTTCCTGTGATATACCTTACATCTCATGTAGAAAAATCGGTTTATGAAAAAGCAAAATCAACAAATCCATATGGGTACTTAACGAAACCTCTCAACAAAGATGAATTGCATATGGTTATTGAGCTCGCTCTTTACAGGCACAGAGCGGATGAAGACAGGCGAATGCTTGTTACAGAGTTAAAGAAAGAGATAGTTGAGCGGAATCGTATTGAAAAAGAATTGGAAATGCGTGTTCGTCAACAGGACGTCATAGCCCACCTTGGTCATAAAGCCCTGTTGAGTAAGAATCCGAATGACTTTATGAATGAGGTTGTAAATAAAGTTGCGGCAACGCTTGGTAATGAATATTGCAAAGTTCTCGAACTACTGCCTGATGGCAAGAACATGCTTCTTTTAGCAAGTGTTGGATGGACAAAAGACCTTATAAGACATACCAAGATTGAAACAGGATTGGAAACACAGGAGGGGTACACATTGAATTCAAGCAAACCAGTCATCGTAAATGATTTAAATACTGAAACGCGGTTCACTGATACTCAACTTTTACACGACCATAAAATTGTCTGCGGAATGAGTATTCTCATTCAGGGTCAAGATGCCCCCTGGGGTGTATTGGAGACGCACTCATCAAAACGCAAGATCTTTAGTAAGAACGATATCAACTTTCTCCATTCCGCATCAAACCTTCTAGCCAATACAATAGCCCATAAAAAAGCCGATGATACACTTAAAGCGTCTGAAGAAAAATATCGTAAACTGATAGAAACAGCACAGGATGCCATTGTTTGTGACGAAAAAGGGGAAATTACAATCTGGAATAAATCTGCCGAGAAAATATTCGGGTTTTCAAAGAGGGAAATCATAGGAAAGCCTGTATCGACTATTATTCCGGAAAGACATATAGAGAAATATCGTAAAGGAGTGGAGCGATTTCTGGAATCTTGCCAAACAGATATTATAGATAGAGTTATAGAATTTTCCGGAAAGACAAAAGATGGAATTGAGTTTCCAATTGAAATGTCTCTCTCCTGTCAGAAAACCAAGGATGGACATAATGCCTTTACTGCAATAATCAGAGATATTACAAATCAAAAAAAAGCAAAAGAGCTACTGATTGAAAAATCTAAAGAAGTAGAAAAAATCAATAAAGAACTAAACGATTTTGTTTATACTGTTTCTCATGATCTAAAAGAGCCGTTGTTTTCAATTAATGGTTATGTCACACGGCTATACGAAACCTATCAGGACACATATGATGAGAAAGGCAAGAGATTCTCAAACAGGATAAAGGCAAACATAGACATAATGTCAAACAGAATTCAAGAAATTCTAGAAGTCGCCAAGGTTGGCATGATAACATACGATTTTAAAGACAATGCCAGTGACAATCTTGTGAAGAATGTATTAGAAACCTTAAAAGACAAGATAGAGTCTAACAATATTAATATATCAATCAGAGGCAACCTTCCTATAATTTTGTGTGATGAAAAAAGAATAAGAGATGTGTTTTACAATTTAGTTACTAACGCCATCAAATTCATGGGCGATGACAAACAGAGGCAAATCACAATTGGGTGCGATAAAAGTGAAGGTTATTATAAGTTTTTTGTTGAAGATACCGGCATAGGTATTAGAAAAGAGTACCATGAGAATGTTTTCAAGATATTCACCAGACTTCAGCAAATAGAAACAGAAGGTACGGGTGTTGGTCTGATAATCGTCAAGAAAATCGTAGAGTTGCACAAGGGGAAAATATGGATAGAGAGTCCTATCGCCAGAGGGAGAGGAACGCGATTCTGTTTTACTATACCAAATGACCAGACAATAGTCTCAATTTAAAAACGCAACTATTTATTCTGCCAGACAACACAACCTATCCAATTAAAGAGTTTATAAATATGGGTTTCGGAATGAATCTAACAAACTGTAGGATGGGTACATTTCCATCCTACTAATAAATGATTCAGAGACTTTTGCGGTCACGATTAACGTGTAAATAAAGATTTCTAAGTTTTAATAAAATTTGAATAATTTAATTATCATACGGATTAATGTCACTAAGATCAAAATTTCGCACATTAGATTTTTTATCGTCGTCCGTATCAATACCCGAATACTCAAGGGAATCAAATCTATAACCATCCCTGCCAATACTACTTCCTTCATACCGTTCTTCATCTTCCTTGCATTTGATACAAAGACTTACAAAAGGTATGGCCATTAAGCGCTCTTTATTTATACTCTTACCACAATTTTCACAGTTACCGTACTTACCGTTCTTAATTTTATTTAAAGCATAGTCTATTTGCTCAATTTCTTTAGCTTCGCCTTGCGCAATAGACATAACACTTTCATCATCTATCATGTTAGACGCTATATCTGCGGTATCTGAAAGCCTGTCTGTTCCAGAATTCTTAAAATCCTTTAGCCTCTGCTTTACCTCTCCTAAAAGGTATTGCCTTCTATCTTTAAGACGTTCCATTAATTGATTTATGAATTTTTTGCTCATTTTAGATTTTCCTAATAAACATTAAAAAGAATATAACATTGCTGCAAGTAGCGGCAAACTATATGCCGTTGCTACCAGATTTGTTGAGATTATACAAAAACTAAAATTGTTTTCAACTTTTAAATCGAAATAGAATTATCAATTTAATGTAATAACCAGAATAAATGGCTAAATGTTTCTTCAATTCCTGAATTTAGAACAAATAACTGAATATTTCCTGATAATTATTCATAATTGAGTATATACGACCAGATTAATAATGATTACCTATACTGTTATTAAAAAATAATAACCAAATTTATATTTAACTTTTCTTTGAAAATAAAGCAAAGTATATTGTAATACGAAAAAATTTCTTGAAATATTTTCGCTGATGTGCTTAATAACTGGCACTTTAAAGTCTATCTTTTGTCATTCCACTTAATATCTAACCAAATATGAGCAGATTAATAGCAATAATCGATGACGAACCTGACATTGTAGAGTTGGTGTCAATTCATCTTAAGAAGGCAATGTTTAAGGTCAGGGAATTCTCTGACGCAGAAGGTTTATATAGATTTCTTGGTATGTCTGATGGACATTGTCAGGATGGCGGGCAGATACCAGATCTTATTATTTTAGATTTGATGTTACCAGATGCCGATGGCATTGAAATATGTAAAAACCTGAAAAAGAGAAACGATTACTCATCCATACCTATCATAATGCTTACGGCGAAGGGAGAAGAGACAGACAAGATCCTCGGATTAGAATTTGGTGCTGATGACTATGTGACTAAGCCATTCTCGCCAAGAGAGTTGGTTGCCAGGGTAAAAGCCGTGTTAAGAAGACGTCAGAAAACAAATGAATCCGGAAAATTTAATATCGGTGAAATCTTAATCATAGACATTGAGAAGCATGAAGTTGCGATTGAAGGACAAAAGGTAGAATTAACTTCTACCGAATTCAGAATATTAAAACTTTTTATCTCAAACAAAAACAAAGTATTTTCAAGGAATGATATTTTAGACCATTTATGGGGAGATGAAAAAATTGTTTTAGACAGAACTATAGATGTACATATCAAGAATTTAAGAGAAAAGCTGGGTAAAGCTGGTCAGTTCATAAAGAATATTAGAGGTGTAGGATATAAACTGGAAGCTCGCCACGGCGAGTCTGCCTAATGCATGAAATGAAAAATTCAATATTTGTAAAAATATTTGGTGGGTATCTGCTGATCGTCATCGCAATACTTGCCATTACATTTCCACTATCCTTTAGAGCAATAAGAGATCATCATATAGACACATTAACCAATAATCTGAAAAATTTCTGCATTACGTTAAAACTGAAAATATCCCCACTTTTAGAAAACAACCAAATTGAAGGACTTGACACCCTCATAAAAGAGTTGGGAAAGCAGACAAATACAAGGATCACGATCATAAACCCTGAAGGAGGAGTCGTTGCTGATTCTGAAAAAAACCCAAAGTTAATGGCGAGCCATAAGGGCAGGATTGAGATAATACAGGCTATTAAATACGGTTTTGGAAAGTCGTTGAGATACAGCGCATCGGTAAAAGAAGAAATGTTATACGTAGCAGTGCCGATTGAAAAAGGTGGTAAAGTCTACGGAGTTTTAAGGGCAAGTCTTTTTTTGAAAGAAATAAATACACTACTCAATAATTTAAAAATGAACATTGTAAAGATTGCAGTAATTATTGTCATAATTTTATTAATAGGCGCTTTTCTGTTTTCCCGTAATTTTTCAAGACCTATTAACGAATTAGCTATCGCTTCAGGCAGAGTTGCTAAAGGGGATTTCAGCACAAAGGTTGTCCTTAAAAGTAGAAGCGAAATAAGAGAGCTGGCAGATAGTTTTAATTATATGACAGATCAGATTAATACATTATTTACACAACTGTCCCATCAGAAAGAAGAACTTGACAGCATAATATCATCAATTAATGAAGGGCTATGTGTAATAGATAAAGAAGGGGTTATTTCAATAAGTAACGAAAGCTTTAGAAAAACCGTCCAAAATAACTCTGTAAAAGGAAAGTTATACTGGGAAGTATTAAGAAAAACCAGATTTGATGAATTAATAAAAAAAGTAAGAAGTGAGCAAAACAGCATAGTTGATGAAATAGAGTTAAACAGCAGAATATTTTTATGTAGCGCGACTTTCGTCTCTAACAAGGAAGACATAGTGCTAACCCTGCATGATATAACAAAGATCAAGAACCTGGAAAAAACAAAGAAGGATTTTGTCACCAATGTTTCCCATGAGTTACGCACACCGCTCACGGCAATAAAAGGGTTTGTAGAAACCCTTCAAGACACAAACTATGATATTGAAAACCAACATTATCTGAATATCATTAATAGACATACTGACAGGGTCATAAGAATTGTTAATGATTTACTATTACTATCAAAACTTGAAGGGAGATCAGACAGCCTGGAATGGGAAAAGGTAAATCTAAAGGACTTAATAGAAGACATTTTAAAAATATTTGAACATGGTTTAAAAGAAAAGAATCTTGTTCTAAAATTTAATGCGGATAATTATTTGCCTATTATTAAAGCTGATCCTTTTAAACTGGAGCAGGTATTTATTAACTTGATTGATAACGCCATTAAATATACGGAAAGAGGAGAAGTTGTAATAACCTTAAGCCATAATAATGATACGGTAATAATAGAAATAGCGGATACGGGAATATGTATTCCGCGGGAGCATTTATCCCGAATATTCGAAAGATTTTATGTGGTAGACTCATCAAGGTCTAGAAAACTGGGAGGAACCGGTTTAGGATTGTCTATAGTAAAACACATTGTACTCTTACATAATGGAAAAATAGATGTTAAGAACATTCCCGGGGCAGGAACAAGCTTTATTGTAACCTTGCCTGTAAACCTCTCACAAATCGAATCAATTTGACTTATACACCGGAACTGTTACTCTAATACACAAGGCTAAAAAAAAAGATAGTATATAGATATGTAGAGATAGATGTGATAGTTTCTCACAATAAAATAAAAACGTAAAAAGCTTACTTGTTTGTGCGTCTGTTTTCCCGGATTAAATAAAAATGCGTATAATCATTATAAAAATAATACAACTATCGGTATATTGGCCCTTTATGCTATTATTCAGAATTTTCCTTAATTTTAAGGTAAGCGGAACTGATAATCTGAAAAAAGCTGGCGATTCCTTCATAATCGCGGTAAATCATGTTTCATATCTTGACCCCATATCTGTTTCTCTTGCCATTCCTTTTCGTTTGAAATATTTTCCACTTTATTACATGGCTAGTGACTATTTTTATAAGATATTATTTTTTTATCGATTTGTTGGAGCTGTTCGTGCGCATGAGGGAAGAGACCTGGAATTATCTGGCAGGCCACTGATAAATCTATTAGCCAATGGTGAGAGAGTAGTCATATTCCCGGAAGGCGCCATAAACAGAGGCGCCAAGAGCAGACCGCGCAGAGGGATTTCGTATATAGCCACTAAAAGCAATAAATTGATTGTGCCACTTAAAATAGAGTCCAATCTGGACGGCTCTGTAAGTGTTGTGGGTGGAAAGGTATTTGATCTGCTGACGGGAAAACACCGGATAAAGATGATTTATGGGAAACCATTTAAGATAGAAGATACAATCGGCAAGAGACCTGAAAGCCTTTCTGAATTACGAAAAGCGTCTGATGATGTGTTCAAAAGGATAGAAGCGGCAAAATAACAATAAGCCGGACAGGCCTTCCGACACTATTATTATCTAACAATCTACAGGCATGTGTGTTTCCATAAAACCACTCACGTATAGGTAAATACAACTCATTCCATTGATCGAACCGGACGTATAGAGTAGTATTCATTAAATTTACTCCAGAACACGCTGCCGTAACTCGCGCCAATTGCCCATGCCGCATCATATCCGAAACTGTCTCCCGTCCAGATCCATGGTTGCTTGTTATCAAAGACTGTATCTACATACATATCACCAAACTTCTGCTCAGGTTCAAGAAGCGATGCTGCTTCCTCTGCAGTTGGCAGACGCCAGTCCTTAAACCCCGCGTAACCTTTCAGATTCAGATTATCTATCCACTCTGCTATTTTATCCTTGTCTTTAAATCTTTCTGATCCGTTCTGATGCCACATTAAACCAGTCGCATGATCAATAACCACTTCGTCATAATTTATCGATTTTGCCTCATACTGGTGCCGAATTGTACTGTGTCCGTAAAAACCCCACTCCTGTTCCTCTCGAATTTCAACATGAGGCATAGATTGCATCTGAGTCACTGTTAAATCCCGGTATGATGAACGCAGGTTCTTCCTGGCAAACCTGTCCTGCCATTTAATCTTATTAAGACGCGCCAGCTCTTCACCGTCCAAAAACAAGACCAGTTCACCCCCCTTCTGCCCACCTTTATCATTTAGTGTTCCGAATCCCGGTTCCTGACTACTGTTTTTTTCTAATCCAACTTTTAAGCTTTTAAACAATTCAGAAGGGACGAGAAACGGTTTCTTATTTCGTTCCAGACCTTTTATCAGAAAACGCGTAAAGTTACTGTTGTCGCTCGGTCCGTCCTCTACCACGGGTTTTATCCCTCCTGATGTTATGACCTGACGCGACACCTGATTATATGCATGCTTAATGACCTCGTCCGTAACCCTTGCCGCCTTCCCACGATAACTCCTGAATGAATCACCTGAAAAACATGAGTCAACGATAAGCAGAACGTGTTTTGCCTGAATAGCACCAACCTTTAAATAATTATAAATATCCTTATTCGTAATCCACGATGAACTGTCCTCAGTACTACCTTCAACGGGTATCCAACTGCCCTCACGCTTAGACGAATCCAGGCCACCATGCCCCGAATAGAAAATTACAACGGAGTCCTCCGGGCCGACCCTTCTGGTCAGATATCTCAGCTTGCCAAGTATGTTCCTTCTGGTAGCCTCATCATTATAAAGTTCGATTACATGGTAGTCATCAAAGTAATATCGTTCCAGCAAGATGTCTTTCACTGCTTTCGCGTCATTTACTGAGGTGTTCAAGCGTGGCAGGTTCGCATAAGAGTCGATTCCGATTACGAATAGCCATTGGTTACCACTGATTTCGTGCCCGGTTGGAGAAACCGGTACGGCTCCCCCGTCTTGTTCTTCAGCGATGGTGACAACTGAAAACGCAAGAAATACGAATGAAATGATTAAGGCGTGAATAACTATATTTTTTCCCATTCTAAAAAAAAGGCTGTATAAGGTTTTCTATGTTCCTTATACGGCCTTATTAATGTTGCAAATTCGATTCTTATTTTTACTATTTAAATAAACTTATGCATCCAGGATTGCTTCCGATGTTTCATTCTCCCAATCCATAATATAATTGATCCCGGTAATATCAGCAGCTTCCCTGGTCAACGCAAAAATGTCATTCCTGGTAATTTCACCTAGCTCAAATCTCCTTGATCCCGCCATTAATTGTCGAAGACCCATTGCCATTTTTTCATAATAGGAATACATACCCAATGCACCCGGAGTAACTTCGCCAAATTCCTCTCTGACTTTTGAGGAGTAATAGAAAATCTTATCAAGAGAATCTCCATGCGCTGAAGCAGGTTTCTGGATCTTACCTTCTTTAATTGACTTGCCAGTGGTATTTCCAACCATGGTAGCACAGATTGTTGACCTGGACATACCAACAGCCTTTACGAATGGCGCAGCCAGTGCGAATGATTTATAAATATGATCTTCGGCTGTAAGACCTCCGGCCAGAATTATGTCCGGCACATACTCTCCCTTGTCTGCCAGCCTTTTACAGAAATTATAAGTCATAGCTGCAAGATAAACGGTCGGTACACCCCATTCATTCATCATTCTCCATGGGCTCATGCCTGTCCCGCCGCCGGCGCCGTCAATGGTCAAAACATCAAGTTTATAAATCGAGCAGAACTTGATGGCCCTTGCCAGATCAGACGGTCTATATGCACCTGTCTTCAGGAAAACATATTTAGCGCCGGCATGTCTCAGGTGTTCTACCTGCTTACCAAAATCATCAATCGCTCTTGGCAGATATTCCGATATTGGCCTTACCCTCGTATGTCTCTCAAAGCCCTCAACAGCACCTGTTTTAAAAGCTTCCTGGGCAATCGGATCTTCCGGATCAGGGATTACAATATATCCCCTCTTTTTCAACAGTATTGCTTTCTCCAGGTTAAAGATCTTAACTTCACCTCCTATGTTCTTAGCGCCCTGCCCCCATTTCAACTCAACGGCATCAGAACCCAGTGTATTCATACTATACTCAAGGACCCCCAATCTCCAATCTTCCGGGTTAGCCTGAATAGCGATAAAGCCATAACCGTCTTTCTGGTTGTCCTTAAAAGATTTAAACCTTCTTTCAAGCTCCTTGCATTCTGTAACTTTATGATTAGAGTCAAATTTTGATGTCTCATCCATCCCTACAACATTCTCACCGATTACGATTCCGGTACCACAAATAGCAGAACCGGCCCCGAGATCAGCAAAATGATTCTTTGCAATCTGTGTGGAACCCAAACCTGTACAGATCAATGGGAATTTTAACTTAAGGCCTCTGTCTCTACCTAAACGTGTTTCAACATTTACGTTTACAAACTGTTCGTACTCTCTCTGGTGATGACCGGAAATAGTTCCAGCAATGTTAAAGTGTGAATAGTCGACAGGATAATCTTTTGTTCCACTGGATGTACTTTTCCCAAATGGTATAGGGTATATTGTTTCCGGTCCCCTCATCGCCGATAGACCAATTTCACAGTATCCTGGACAACCGTCCAGACAAACGACACACATCCCACTTTGCGGCAAGACATCGCTTCCGGTCCTTGTTCTCGTCCCGGTTGCTGCCGATTTATTCGGTATTTGCAAACTTCCCATTTAAAGGCCTCCTGTTCATTTAAAAAAATGTTTTATTATTTACATACTAGTAAATATTTACGAAAATCCTTGTAGCAATTGTATCTCTTACAGAATATATTTTTCCCTGAATTTCAACGAATTTTTAACGCGTACCGAGAAATATAGCAAATTTTAAACTAAATTCAAGGAAGAAGTTAGCTTATCGCAACGTAAGGTGATATACGACTTAACATCTCAGTTGATTTTTTACATAAAAAAACCCCGTTAGAAGCTCATAGCATTGCAACACAACGTATGAGCTTACTAACGGGGAACACTAAAAACTCCTTGTTATACTTAGAACTTGCTGGCTCTTTCCAGTCCATCCCATAAAACACATCTTGCATCAAGAAAATCCATTGCACCGTATCTCATTAACTCCTGGTGGTCCTCAGAATCAACAAACGGAATCAAAGAAGCCTTAATACCTTCAGCATGCTCCACATCCAACTCAATGTGAGCAGAGAAGAAAAGCACATCGTCCTCTGTCAGTCCCGCGCCCCGGCAACCCTCACGTACTATTGTGTACATCTGAGGAACTATATATTCGGTCCCAGGTCCCAGAGCTCCAAAAGCTTCTATATAATTGAGATATCTGATATTCAGATACTTATCAACAAAAAGCTTTGTTTCCGGTAACGGTTTAATTGCTGCGAGTGCTTCCGGAGAGGTATCAATCCCGACTGATCTTAGAAATCCTCTGAAAATTGCGGGATGTGTCAATTCCGGATCCATCTCCTGGCCATCTTCCTGTCGAGCGCCATACTCTTCACCAAGATTTTTGATTAATGGAGCTCTCGCACCTTCATCCGGCGTAATAGCAACCAAAGCAGCCAGATATCTGGAAAAATGACGCGAAAAACAATAGTACTGCTCGGCAAACAACTTAATATGACCTTTATTCAGTTCTCTGTTTTCGAACCTCTTCAAATATGAATGATGTAATGCCGGATGATCCAAACAATCCTGCTGCAACTTGTCTACAAAATCACTAGCTGATACTGCCATAACTTACCCCTCCGAAAAAGTGTTAAAATAATTATTACTTTTGGGAAAGAGCAAAGCCTATACCATTGCAAATTTATTCATTTCAGAAATCTGCTCCTCACATGTATGGCTAATAATAACAGGGTGTTACCGCCAATCATGAAGAAGCAAAATAATTTTGCAATGCTAATTTATTTAATACATCACGCAATATTAGCGCCTTTTCCGGTCTTGTCCATAAATAATTTACGCAATTATTGCGCATGGGCAGGGAGGTAAGAATGTTTACATTGATTGAGAGCTACTAACAATAAGATAATGAGACATCAGGAGTTCAAATAAGTTTTTATCTTTTCTGCAATTGTTTTAAATATCCATTCAAATTTTTCCATATCCGCCTCTAACAATGTCACCCTGAATCCGTATATATCGCAGCTAAAACCGGTCAATGGCACTACACAAATACCTGTCGTGCCCAGCAGGTAATAGACAAACCTCTTATCAAGTGCAACATTACACACGCTAGCTTCAATATAATTTCTTATTTTGTCATTACTAATCACAAGCATTTGTTTATCGTTCAAAACGCCATCATCAAAAGCAACCGTCATATAAAATGCGCCATCGGTCTGGTTCACTATTACGCCTTCGATCCCAACCAGAGCGTCATAAGCAAATTTAGACTTTGCTTCGTATTGTTTATTTCTTTCGGAATGATATTCTTTATACCGCGGGTCAGACAATAAAGACGGTATAACAGTCTGTGGAAGTGTTGTCGAACAAACTTCAAGCATTTTTGCATTCAATATCGTCTCAATATATGTTCTGAACATTGGATCATTACCTCTATTATATACCTCTATCCAACCACATCTTGCACCAGGCCATGGAAGCTCCTTTGAAATCCCGCGCATCGATATCCCACATACACCATTGATAACATCACTCAATGGAGTAGGTATTTTCCCATTATACGTTATTTCTAAATATATTTCGTCGCACACAATGAACAGATCAAACTCTTCCGCAATTCTCACGACCTCCACCATTACATCCTTTGAATAGACAGTACCCGCCGGATTATTCGGATTTATCATTAATATCCCGGATATTGATTTATCATTTATTATTTTATTACGCAGATCATCAATATCCGGCATCCAATTATTTTTCGGATCTAATTTATACATTAGATGATCTGCGCCTGCATGAGCCGCCTCTGTTGACGAATGGGTAGAATAAGCAGGCGAAGGGCCAATCACCCGTGCTTCTTTTCTTAAGTAATTATAGACTTTGGATATTGCATCTCCAATTCCATTAAAGAAAATAATATCTTCTTCTGTTATCTGTACCTTTTTTCGTCTATTACATATTTCTGCAAGAAAAATCCTTGTTTCTTCCAGGCCTTTTGTTGGGCTGTAAGCAAATGATGAATCGAGGTCAACCGCATCCTTTATCACACTCTTGATCCATGACGGAATCTTTTCTCCCTTGAGAACAGGATCGCCAATATTCTCCCAGCAAACCTCCAGCCCCATATCCTTCAAAATATTCCCAACTGCTACAATTTCACGTATCTCATACTGAAGTTCATGTGCACCTGCGTGTACAATATTATTTCTCATAATTATTCCGTAATACCTTTAATAACAATCCTATTCTTTTCTATAATATATCCTGCTTAATCCAATATCACTAATCTACTGAGCAGCGTTAAGCAAGTCCTCTCTTTACATGGCCGTCTAATCCGCCTGAACGTTTATGCCTTATCTGCATCAATTTAGGTGTAATAAAAAAATGTGAAAAGCATTCTAGGTTAAGCATGTTATAAAATCAAGTATTAAGCCAAACAGAAGGATATATTTTTTTTATAGGAATATAGTGATGAAAAATATTGACATTTGAATTTATATTATATATGTATAGAACCAATTAGGCTAGACGAGGAAGCTTTAACTCTCAAAAAAACTCCTCTTAATTTTTAGAAAAGCTGGATTATTTATGCCAAAAACCAACTACAGATTAAAAGAATGCATACTGTCTTTTATGTGCCTCTCCACACTATTATTTAATGGATGCACATTCACTATGCCAAAACCGTCAAAATCCTCTAGTTCTGATATAGAAAAGGATAAAACTGGGTCAAATAAACCTTCCGTGATAAATAATGAAATCAGGGCAGATGAGACTGATGCAAAACAGGGCATTCCTTTTACCATGGCCGGGAAACCCCAAAACAAACCACCCGACATGTCAGGAAAAGGATATTTATCAGAATGGCCATCGATGGGCGTGGAAATGGTAGATAGAGACGGTGAACTAGAAGTTTCTGAAAAAGTTAAGAATTTAGAAGCCAGGCTGAAGGAAGAAAAAAATGAGAGAAAAAAGACAGATATCCTGGTAGAGGAACTTAGTAAAAAAATATCTGCCTTTCAGGTAGCAGAAGCTGTTGCAGCAAGGCCAGGAACTGGTTATTTGTCAGATGGATCTACAATTGCATTGGGAATAGTAGACGGAGATGATGAACTAAGAGTATTAAAAAAAATTAAAAAATTAGAAGCCAGGCTGGAGGAAGAAGAGAATAAAGTAAAATCGCTGAATGAAGAGTTGGCTGACCTGCAAACAGCCAAAGAAAAGGTTGAAAATGATTTTGCAAACAGCAAAAAATCATTGCAAGAAAATATTGATAATCTATTAAAGGAAATTAATGTTTTAGAGTCTACTGTAAAAGAAACGGAATCAAGGGCAATTGCCGCTGAAAACGAGCTACTCCCCATTAAAAAAGAACTTTTAAAGGTACAGATATCTGAGACAAAAGTTCAGCAAGAGTTGTATAAATTAAAAATTGAAAAACTGAAAAAAAATGAAGAATAACATACTACATAAAACTATACATAATGTGTTATAGTTTTAACTATAAACAATTGTATATTAATCATATCCCATCCTGACGAACATGAAAACATACAGTACCATATCAATAGCATTTTTATGCTTTTTAACTTTAACAAGTATCACAGGTTGCGTGGTGTCAGACATGCAAGGCATTGTACGTGAACAATTTTATACGAAAGAATATGATACAACCAACTATCATAAATCAGAAGAATACCTTAATACCAGATTACACAGGGTTTTATTACTTCCATTCACAATTGAATCTCAAAGAGACAAAGTTGTTGATGAAGTCACAGAGGCTTTTAATATTGAATTACAAAAGAGTGCTAAATTTGAAATTATAGTACCTCAGGGATTTCAGGATATACTCTCACAACAAAAGGACATCTGGAACAGAGGTCTGATAAGATCTGAAACTATTGAGGAAGCAAAACGAAGATATAAAGTAGATGCAATTATTTTTGGTACAATTACTCAGTATCACCCATACGAACCACCTGTTTTAGGTATAAAAATCGGAATGTTTTCTGCTGTCTCCGGCAACATTATGTGGAGTTCGGATGCCATATTCGACAGTAGTGAGGCATCAGTGATAAAACTTGTTAAAACATACTATAAACAGCACTATAAAAGAAAACAATCATTATATGGTTGGAAGATCATACTACTGTCAATGAAGCGATATGCACAATTTGCCGCACATTACATGGTAGACTCCCTCTAAAGCCGCTATTTTTCACATACCGGGGACACCTTACATACAAGCTTTACCCACCCGTTCTTCTCCACACGATTTAAAATCTTACTTTTACTAACAACTAAACCATCCATGGTCTCCGCGACTAAACATTGCTTCATTTATTATGGATAACTACAACCTGTATCAGGAAACTTTTTTCCGTAACATAGGGTAAAAACTGATTCCAAACATCCCTCATTATCAGAACAATAAATATTAATCGCCTCATCTGAAGAAAATTTATTTTTTCTTAACTCCCAGTCACGAAAGAATATAAATATCTTAAAGGCAAAAAATTCATGACGTTTATTTAAATAAATTCACTTTGGCACAATGCTAGCTTATTACACTCACAATCTTACTATCATTTTGAAACTTAATTCATTGTAAATCTCTTACTTAAAAAATGTCTGATAAATCTATAAACTCATTACTTGGATCGCTCTCAACAAAAGAGTTACCGGGTACAGGCAGACTGAAGAGTACCAACAGCTCAATAAGTGAACATCATGACAATGACCGTTTTCATGCAAGGCTGTTGAATTCAATGGAAAATACTCAAACGTCTGATGAACAAACCGCCACCTATAATCCATCAGAATCAGCTAATATAAAAGACACTGATGATATTAATCACAGAAGAGAGCCGCTCTCGTTAGAAATTAAAGTCAATCAGACCGCTAAAACCGATGGCGATCATACACAATTAAACCCTGAAATTAATCAAAAGATAAACGAGAATGAATTTACAAACGGCATTATCAATAAAGTTTCTAATCAAAAAATATCAACTGCACAGATAATGGCAAACACATTATTAGAAACTCCTCATCTCAACAATCCGGAATTAAAATCACCTGGCGGAGCAAATTTAAACATAGCACAAAAACAGACTGGAGACTTGATTCCGGAACCTGCAGTACCACTATCAGACAAATTGAGCACAACACAGGCTACTACAAATATGGCACAGCAGATACCAGGAGATATTGAACAGGAACTGTTACAAACCACTCTTTCAGATAAATTAAATACGGCGCTAAGCAATACAAAAATAAGCGATCAGAAAATAGTAGATATTATAACCAACCCTGGTCTGTCTGAAACGGCAAAAGTGAGTGGAGTGGAGAGCGCTATACTTCAGCAATCCAGATTATCAGCCAGTCATGCGACTACACCTTCAGAGAACATTTTAAGTGAAAATAAAGATAATATTAAAGGAATCCAAAATCCTGTTCCTGCAATCGAAAAAGCAGGAAGCAAAAATATAAGTCTCAGCGCTTCATCACATACTGATGAGAGCGGCAACAACAAAATAGATGAGATGTTAAAAGAACAGCATCAGAACAAGCCTTTATCTTCAACCGCAGACAGAAATCTGCAGACACAACATCTGGTACAGGCACAAATTGAAAGTGAAGAGACACCTGAAACATTTGAAGCGCGTGCAAATACAACCGAATCCAAACCAACTAAATTGTTTGACAATACAACACTTACAAGCAATAGCAATGTTAATACTGTCGGAGCTGCAATGCAGTCAAATACATCATCTGATAACCCTACCTTTAATAATCAGGGAGCCCAAAATCCTGTTCCTGCAATCGAAAAAGCAGGAAGCGAAATTATAAATCTCAACACTTCATCACAAACTGATGAGAGCGGTAACAACAAAACAGATGAGATGTTAAAAGAACAGCATCAGAACAAGTCTTTATCTTCAACCACAGATAAAAATCTGCAGGCACAAATTGAAAGTGAAGAGGCACCTGAAACATTTGAAGCGCGTGCAAATACAACCGAATCCAAACCAACTAAATTGCTTGACAATACAACGCTTACAAGCAATAGCAATGTTAATACTGTCGGAGCTGCAATGCAGTCAAATACATCATCTGATAACTCTGCCTTTAATAATCAAGGAACTGATACCAATAATAATTTCAGCTCAAATACTGTTAACAATAATCAAAAAATCAGACCGGAAACAAATTTTAATAATACTTTATTGCAGGTTAACAGCGCTGCAAATCCGCTAGGAATAATAGGCAATGATGTCGCAGACAATATTGTTCAAAGTGCAAAATTATATACACAAGGAGGCACGTCTGAAGTCAAAGTGCAGCTTAGTCCGCCTGAACTTGGAACTATCAAACTGGAGTTTAAAGTTGAAGATGATGTTTTAGAGACAAAAATTACCGTCGAAAGATCATCAGTAAAGGATGCTATTGAAAAAGACATTCCAAGGTTGAGAGAGCTTATTTCTAATGCAGGCATAGATGTCGGCAAACTCGATGTTTCGTTGCAAGATAAAGAAAATAATAAAATGGACTTTATGAACAAAAATTTTCATCCAGACTCAAAGAATAAAAGCACTCAAAATTTTTTACAACAGGAAAGCGAGTATCATGAAGATAATTTAGTCGAAGAGGCAATGCCAAATAATACGGAACCAACGCAAATTAACTATTTAGTATAAAAAGGAGATAATTATGAGCACTACAACAGCAATGGCCAGTCCAGCCGTAAGTAAAGATGAATTCCTGAAACTTTTTGTAGCACAACTTAAAAACCAGAGCCCTATGGACCCTTTAAAGGGACATGAGTTCATAGCACAACTGGCTCAATTCAGTTCCGTTGAACAACTTACCAGCCTCAATGCATCGTTTGCAGATACAATGAAATTTCAACAGTTGACAGGAGGTAGTGAGTTCATTGGAAAGAAGGCTACATTTGTCGATCCGGTCCTCGGAGGTACAGATGAAGGAGTGATACAAGGTGCAATGACACTTGACGACTCAATTTCAGTCGTAATAGAAAATAGAGAGATTCCAATAGCCAATGTAACAGGTATATTTGAGAACAAATAAATATTCTAATGCTTTTAGAAAGGAGTAAACAATGTCGACATCATCACTAGTCGCGGGAATATCAGGTCTAAAAACGTCACAAGTTTCGCTAAACGTAATTGGAGATAATTTGGCCAACTTAAATACATCCGGCTTTAAAGCATCCCGTGTTAATTTTGCTAACGAATTAACACAAACTATAAGATCTGCGCAGTCACCATCTGATGGAGTTGGCGGGAAAAACCCAATACAGGTTGGTACCGGTACTTCCGTTTCAAGTATTGATAAGGATTATTCTCAGGGCAATATGACACCTACAGGACGTCCAACTGACCTTGCAATACAGGGTGATGGGTTTTTTATGCTAACGAATTCTTTTCAGGATTTTTACACAAGGGTAGGTTCATTCAATCTGGACAAAAATAATGATCTTGTTGATTCAGGAACCGGTTTCAAAGTAAAAGGTACTTCCGGAACCGCTATAAATGTTCCTGTTAACTCAACTGTAGCAGGTAAGGCTACAACAAAATCATCTTTATCAGGAAATCTAAATTCTGAATATACTATGGGAGCGGTTAACCAGGTTATGACATCCGGTCCGTATACCGTAGTGGGGACCGGAACTACACGTGTGCTGACCGGTTCAATTGACCCTGCCGCAGCTACATCAGTCACGGGAGTAGGTACCGCCTTTACAACCGAATTGGCTGTTGGTGACAAGATAAACGTCAACGGAGAGATAAGAAAAGTTGTTACAATTACAAGCGATACGGCTTTAACAGTTGATGCAGCCTTTACAGACACTGCTGCTGATGCGACACTAACAGCTGGTACTGGCGTACTGACAGGCTCAATTGACCCTGCGGCATCTACAACAGTCACGGGAGTCGGTACTCTCTTTACAAAAGAGCTGGCAGTCGGTGATCAGATAACCGTTTCAGGAGAGACAAGAACAATTTCAGCAATCGCATCCGATACATCTCTGACCGTTACTGTCGCTACCACAAACACCGCTAATGATACCAGTGTAATGACTGATTCCATGGCGGTTGCAGACTTGAACGACCTTACCCTCAATACTACAGATTATGTTGCAGGCGATAAGATTAATGTCGTTGGTACAGAACATAATGGTACCACCCTGACAAAAAGCTTCGTTTACGGAACGGGAACCGGGCAGGATGGTATAACATTGGGTGCTCTCAGGGACTTTATTACTTCAAATTTCGGTACAGCAGCAGCATCAATTGATACAAGCGGCAATCTGCTCGTTACTGCAGATCCAGCTGGTCAATCAGAACTGTCAATAAATATTACTGATGCAACAACCAACACAGGTGTCACAGCTTTCAGTAGTTTTACTACTAGTACCGCTGGAGCTGGAGACGTATATGTTACCAGCATACCGGTGTTTGATACCCAGGGTTCATCCCATCTGATATCCCTCACTTTTGAAAAGACAGCCAGCAACACATGGGATTTGACACCGACTATGAAAGCCGTTGAAGGTTCTGTTACTGATGCGATTACGGCCGTAACCTTTAATGCAGACGGCTCGTTTTCTTCTATTACCGGAACATCAGCCATAACAATAACCTATCCGGATGCTACTACACAGACGGTAACTCTTGACTTTGGCACACCAAATACGTTCGGCGGCATAACCCAATTTGGCGGTACATCATCAGCTGCATCAATTAGCCAGGATGGACATGAAGAAGGTTTCTTCTCTTCTACAACAACAAATCCGGATGGAACAGTAGTTGCGCTATTCACTAACGGTGAGACAAAGACGGTGGGACAGCTTCAATTAGTAACCTTTAGTAACCCTGCCGGGTTATCAACAAATGGAAACAATCTCTTATCTACAAGCCTTGCTTCCGGCGACGCCACCCTGACTACTGCACAATCAGGAAGAGTAGGCAGCATTATCAGCGGTGTTTTAGAATCCTCTAACGTTGATATAGCAGAGGAGTTCACTAAATTAATTGTCGCACAGAGAGCATTTCAAGCCAATTCACGTACTATAACGACAACTGATGAGGTCCTACAGGAGCTGGTTAATATAGTAAGATAATCAAGTAGAGGACACGAAGCCTGAATAGAGCGACTACTTAACAAATCGTTCGATTCAGGCTTCGTTCTATTTACTCGACATATCTGCTAATCCAGTCGAAATCCCAATAAATTAAACCCTGTTTATTTATATATGATAGTGATAACTCTGCCACAATCACAAAAGGTAAACAACCATCCTTAACACCCATCGTAATAGTACGTATCAAATTACCTGAAAACCAGAAGGGTGGAAGCTTTTTCTACAAATTGTGGAAATAATTGTCCTGGAACTTTCAAAGAACTGATAATACCACTCCAATAATATATAGTAAAGACCAGTCTAAATCGCATAAGCCTCAAACACTACAGCTTTTACACAGACAACTATAAATTAATTTTTTTTAAATCAATTTTGGCATAAATCTAGCGAACACTAAAGACAGTCATTTATTTTATTTAATAATTACTATACAAAACAACAAGAAATTCTGAAATTAGAACACATATGATAACGCCTACCACTAACATATTAATAAAAATAATAAGAAAGGCCGAAAAATGATTGATGAAATTGAATTAGCCTCGTCCGGTCTGGATGCTTATGCCAATGTGCAGGAAACCATAGCAAGAAATCTCGCAAATGCTAATACTGTCGGTTTCAAAAAGAACATGATTTCTTTTAAAACAATTATGTCAGAAACTAATGGCACTGAAACAAGCACCATACAGACAAATTACGGCATTGATTATTCTTACGGCAATCTCACATATACCGGTAACACACTTAATATGGCAATTGACGGAGACGGCTTTTTTGCATTAGAGACGGCAAAAGGCATACGATATACAAGGAACGGCCAATTCCAGATTTCAAATACCGGTGAAGTAGTAACCGACACAGGAGCAAAGGTATTAGGGCAAGCCGGACCAATAGTTATACCCAAAGGTGGAGGTGAAATCATAATAGACAAAAAAGGCATTATTAATATAAACGGCAAGGAAATAGGAAGGTTGACGATTACAAACTTCAATGATCTTACCAAACTTGAACCAACAGGAGATTCTACATTCGCCGCTCCTGAGGATTCGATAGATAATACCGGAGAAGCAAAATTTAATGTTGCACAGGGCTATTTAGAAAGTTCAAACGTTAGTGTCGTTACAGAAATGGTTGATATGATAACTAACATGAGGAGTTACGAAGCAAGCAATAACGTTATTAAAACGTTCAGTGACTTAATGGAACGATTAATATCCAATCAAAATATCTAGTATTAACTAATACAGAAATTTTTCAGTAAAGGAGACACAAACCATGATGAAAGCATTGTACACAAGTGCAACTGGTATGAAAGCACACCAGTTCCTCCTGGATGTAATTTCAAATAATCTGGCTAATGTTAATACTACCGGTTACAAGAGAGTACAGGTCAATTTCCAGGACTTATTATATGACAAATTTACAGCTGCAGGATCAGAGTCCGCCACTGGGGTGCAATCACCTACCGGGCTACAGGTTGGTAGTGGAGTCAGAGTTGTTGCAACCAATAAGGTATTTAGTCAAGGTGTTGCAGAGAATACTGGAAGGTCGCTTGATTGGGCAATACAGGGGTCCGGTTTTTTTCAGATAACACACCCAGATGGAACCGTTGTCTACTCACGGGACGGAACCTTTCAACTTAACAGCACCGGAGAGATAGTAAGCTCTGAAGGCCTGAAACTAGAACCATCAATTACTATTCCGACTACAGCGACAAGTATTTCTATTGGATCCGATGGCACAATTTCTACCCAAAGTGCAGATGGAAGTACTTCATCTGTAGGGAGTGTTACCCTGGCCACATTTGCAAACCCCGCAGGTCTTGAAAGCCTGGGAAAGAATCTTTATAGAGAAACAACTGCATCCGGTACTCCAACTACCGGGACAGCCGGTCAGAATGGCATAGGAGAAATCTTACAGGGGTTTCGAGAAAGTTCAAATGTTGAGGTTGTCACAGAACTGGTAAACCTCATTGTCGCGCAAAGAGCATATGAAACAAGCGCAAAAGCTATTAAGGCCAGTGACGATATGTTGCAGGCTACAAACCGTATTGTTTAATTATAAAAAGAAATAATCAGTTTTCCATACTACCTTTTTGAGGAACAAACCAATGATAATAAGAATGACATCGTTTTCATTTTTAATTATGTTTACATTTTTGCCTAATGTAACAGCAGGCAAAGTCGAAATAAGTTTAAAGGATAAAGTTATCCTGGAAGGTAATGAAATAACCATTAAAGACATATCAACTGTTACCGGTGATGATGAAGATTTGGTTAACAAGATCAAAGGCATTGCAATTGGCAATGCTCCCGGAGCAAACAGTGAAAGAAGAATAAACCTGAGTTTTATAAGAATGCGTCTGACGTCTTCAAATGTAGATGTATCCGATGTATCCTTTAACGGTGCGGAATCATCACTGGTTTCTGTTGAATCAACAAAAATCAAGGGTCTTGAAATTGCGCAGAGAGCAAAAGAATATTTATTAGATTATTTGCTAATGGATGAAAAAGAGACAACTGTCGAACTGGGGAGAGTTCCTGCTGATCAATGGATACCAAAAAGCAGGGACAAAATTGATTTTTTTGTTACCCTTATAGACACCAGTAAAGACAGAGGAAAAATTGAGTTAATTGTCAGTGCGTCATCAGATAGCAAACGCTTTTTCAAAGTTCCGGTTTATTTCAACGTCAGGGTATTTGAATATGTTGTAATTGCAAAAAGAAGAATGGGCCGCAAACAACAGTTAACGAGAGAAAACCTGTTCATTGCAAGACGAGATACTACAAAAATTCGTGGTATGACATTCTCCAGCATCGATGATTTGAGAGACATGACCACTATAGCATCAGTTCAGGCGAACACCATACTTACCGATAATATTGTGGAAACTCCTCCAACAATAAAACAGGGAAGTCTGGTAAAATTAATTGTTAAGAGAAGCGGATTTAAAATTGTTACAAAAGGATTGGCACAACAGGCAGGATATAAAGGCGAGGTTATAAAGGTAAAAAATTTAAATTCAAAAAAAATGCTTTATGGAGCAATTATCAATTCTGATAGCGTCCACGTAGTATATTAACTATTTCAAGATACGCGAGGGAGATTCATGATAAGACTACGCAAAAAAACAATTCTTAACTTCATTATAGTAATATGCGTTCTTTCTGTTGTTTGTAACGCCATTCACGCTGATTCGTTATGGAAGAAGAGAGCCACAGTTAACTATAACCTTTTCGATGACAATAGAGGCAAAAGAGTCGGTGATATTGTTACTGTAACAGTTTCAGAAACGGCTAATATTCTTAATACCGAAACAAATACTACTGATAACACCAGTTCGTCCTCCGGATCAATTGACAATGACAACTTTATGACAGGTCTCAGGCATGCACTATCAAGCGGACGTAATGCCAGGATCCAGGATAGTAGAGCAGCTAACACATTCTCAACTGAATACACCGGAGCCTTTAGTGGTGGAGGCTCTAATGATGTCGACAAGTCTGTATCTGTAACAATTACGGCAATGGTAGTGGAAGTGCTGGACAACGGCAATCTTGCCCTTGAAGGAAAGAGGGATATAGCTGTAAACAAGGAAAAATATACCCTGACACTCACTGGCATCGCCAGACCTATCGATATAACAACCGCCAATACTGTAGCATCAAGTAAGATGTCTAACGTCCTTTTTGGACTTACCGGTAAAGGTTGGCTTACCAGAGCAGGATCTAAAGGTTGGTTTAACAGAATCAAAGATGTTATCTGGCCATTCTAAACTCATAAACGTTATATCTTCGGTGCCTGTAATACAATATTAATTCCTCGCTTTTCCAGGAAGTACAGCCATTAGGGAAAAAATGTACATCCTGTGCAATAATTGACTACTTTATTTCTTAACATCAATATGCAGGTTAATTGACAACTCCCTAAGCGATAGGAAATCAATGCCTTAGCATTATTTGAAATTAATTTGTTTTTGGTACAATTATTGCTTTTTTAACTAAACAAATTCTGTAATACAAAATTATTTTAATCAGCGCTTAAGGGATAAATTTATGTTTCGATCTAAATTTTATATTATTGTTTTAATTATAACGTTCTTATTCTCCTCATTTGCTCCAGTACAGGGAAGCGTAACCACACGCATCAAGGATGTTGCAAATGTTCAGGGTATGCGAGAAAACTATTTATTCGGCTATGGTCTCGTAATCGGTTTAAGTGGATCAGGAGACAAAATTGATTTTACAAAACAGCTGGCGAAGAATGTATTTGAAAAACTTGGTGCAATTATAACTGCGGCTGATTTTAATTCGAAAAATATTGCAGGAGTTCTGTTAACAGCAAGTATACGCCCTTTTGCTAAACCCGGAGATAGAATGGACGTCCTTGTCTCGTCAATTGGTGATGCTAAAAGCCTGGAAGGTGGCGTTCTTGTACACACTACACTTCAAGGAATTGACAATGAAGTATATGCGGTTGCACAGGGGCCTCTATCCCTCGGAGGTGGTTTTAGTGTTGGTGGAAAAGCCGCTGACAAAAGAAAAAATATAGCTACAACTGCTAACATACCTGGCGGTGCAATGGTTGAAAAGGAGATACCTGTTCATCTTTTTCATGAAAACTCTATCCGGTTGACCTTAAAAGATACAGATTTTACCACAGCTACACGTTTAATGGATGTTGTCAACGCGATATACCCTGATTCCGCTCTGGCAGTAAGCGCGGCAGAAATAGAAATCAAACCGCCACCGGCATACAGAACGATGAAAATGGTAACTCAGTTTATTTCCAAAATTGAAGAATTGCCGATTACACCGGATGCTATAGCCAGAGTGGTTATCAACGAAAGAACGGGAACAATTGTTGCCGGGGAAAATGTCAAAATCTCTACGGTTGCAGTTGCACACGGCAGCCTCACTATCACAATAAGTGAAAAGACCGAGGCATCTCAACCCGGTTCTTTTGCCCCGGACAGTGCAACTACCAAAGAACTGGATCGTACAACCATTGATGTCGAAGAAGAGGAAGCAAAACTACACATAATACCTGATGGCGTAAGTATATCAGAAATAGCTCGTGCATTAAATGTTCTTGGAGTAACGCCAAGAGATCTCATGGCAATCTTCCAGGCCATACATACAGCAGGTGCACTTCATGCAGAACTTATAATTATGTAACATTAACAATATCACAGGGAAATAAAATGGAA
The DNA here is from genome assembly GCA_007859995.1 of Candidatus Brocadiaceae bacterium S225. GTDB lineage: Bacteria > Planctomycetota > Brocadiia > Brocadiales > Scalinduaceae > Scalindua > Scalindua brodae. The sequence goes on along the minus strand of SMSL01000006.1, from coordinate 62,081 downwards.
ATACCATTCAATAACGAGTTCATGTTAAATGCGGCCAAAACAGAGAACTCGATAAATGGATTGAAAAACAATGCAAAATCAGATCATGAGCTTCAAAAAGCAGCTCAAGACTTTGAAGCGGTACTATTGAATATGGTCATAAAGGCGATGTGGGAAACAGTACCTAAATCTGAATTATTTGAAGAAAATAGTGCAACTAAAATATATGAAGGGCTCATGCACTCATCACTCTCAGAAGAAATGGCTAGTAGTGGCGGACTTGGTATTGCAAAAGTACTTGCTCAACAACTTCGTAGAGAACAAAAAAATCTGTAACTTAATAAAATGGAACAAAATATCTTGAAAAATCTCCTACAAAATCTTTCTGAAACACTGGACAAGATGATTCTTACGTATAAGGACATATTCCTTACTGCACAGGAAAAGCAGCAACACATAATTTCCGGAGATATAGACAAACTTGAATCCGTGATTTATCAAGAGCGCAATCTTGCAGAAACGATCCTTCTTCTTGAAGAAAAAAGAAGATACATATTGCGCACGACAAATAAAACGTTAGGGATTAATAGTGAATCTACAAAACTCAGCAATATGATTGAACATATTCAAGAACCGTATAAGAGCTGTATAAAAGAGCAATTTGATATTATTGTCGAAATAATTACAAAAGTTGAAAAAGTTAATAAATCCAATACAACGCTCACAAAATACTCACTCGAATATATAAATAATCTTATAAAATCAATATGTACTGAATCGATGAATGACAGTACATATCAACAATCAGGTAAATTTAAAGAACCTGAACTGCATAGGTTAATGTTTGAAATCAATGCCTGATAAAAAAATTTAAAACATTATTAAAGAAAGACTATAATGGCTTCATCCGATTTATCAATAGGACTATCCGGCCTTCTTACCGCACAAAGCGCCCTTCAAACGATAGGTCATAATATTGCTAATGCAAATACTCCCGGGTATAGCAGGCAACGACTTGCAATTACCGCCAGAACACCCGACACGACCACATTTGGCGCTATCGGTTCTGGTGTGACGATTGATACAATACAGAGAATTAAGGATGAATTATTAAACACCCAAATAACCAACTTCACTTCTTTGCTGGGTAATGCAAATGTTCAAAGTGATACACTTAATAATATTGAAGCCATTTATAATGAATTGTCTGAGTCTAGTTTGAATGGCATGTTGGGAAAGTTTTTTTCGAGTATTCAGGATATGTCAACCAGTCCCGAACTTGTCAGCACAAGATATCAGCTATTGCAAGACGCTCAAAACCTGGTTACCCATAGTTTTCGTTCCTTATCTGAACAATTTACAAATCTAAAGGTCAATGTTAGCCAGAGAATTGAGTCAAAAGTTACATCTTTGAATAGCATAACAAGTGAAATTGCATTATTAAACAGAAGAATTAATGATATAGAGTTAGGCTCTGACAATGCTACCGCTAATGACATGCTGGATAAGAGAGACCAACTCATTACCCAATTAAGCGAATTGGGAGACATTAAAGTAATCTCAAATAACGACAACAGTTCGGTTGATATCCTTTTAGGCGGCACTTTAGTTGTGCATGGAAATCTAACAGAAAAAATCACAACGTCAATCGCAGGAGAGGGAATTGCAAACATCCATGGGTTAGCAGTCGCTAATTTAAATAGTGGTGAATTACAAGGTCTGGTCAACATGCAAAATATAACAATACCTAAATATATGAATGATATCGATACCATTGCCGCCAGTTTCATCAAGGAAATTAACAACATTCACAGTGAAGGCGTAGGTTTGAGTGGAGGTTTTACCACATTAACCAGCACGAATGTAGTCAACAGCGCCACGGCATTATTAACAGACACTGGGCTTCCTTATGCACCATCAGTCAATACATATACTACAGGCTCAGTAACAAGCACAGATAATGGAGATAGTACTACTACTGTCACAGGGTCTGGAACATCATTTACCGACAATGTAAAAGTTAATGACTGGGCCAGGCTTGCCGACGGAAATTATTATAAAATTACGTCAGTTGACAGTAATACTCAACTGACAGTAAGCGGAGCATATACTAATGCGGTTGCCGCAGCAACCAGCATAACAGATGGCACTCTTTATGTAACTGTCACAGACTCATCAAACACAATCACAAAATCCAGTATAAGTATTACTGCGGATGAAACGCTCAATACACTCTCAGCAAAGATTGCCGGCATTGCAAATATTAATTCCAGTGTTACAAATGGCGTTATGACCATTACCTCGGACAGCGGACATACATATAATTTCACAAATCAGCTGGACACCAATCCTGGCAGTATTGGTTCCTCTCTAACCGCTCTTTCCGGACATTATACAGGCGACGACAATGATATTTTTACCCTGAATGTTGTTGATGCAGGAACAGGTACTATGGGTACAGGCTCTGCCCTGATCAGGGTCACTGATGCTACAGGAAAAATTTTAGCAAATCTTGACGTGGGTTCATCATATACTCTCGGCAATTACTTACAAATAACTGACGGAGTATCTATAAAATTTGATAGTGGAAATATTGCTGTGGGAAACACACTAACAGTTGATGTCACAAATGATCCGGACACCAGCAACGTACTCAGTTCTTTGGGTTTGAACACTTTTTTTGGTGGAAATGATGCCTCTTCTATTAGTGTATCACAATATATCATTGACGACGTAACGCGAATAGCAGCTGCATCAACAGGTTCACAGGGAGATAACACAAATTCATTGAGACTTCTAGATTTGCAAAATAGTAAATTAACAAATAGTTCAACATTCTACGATTTTCTGCATGGTTCCGTCGCCCAATTAGGTATTGAAACTGCAGAAAGAGCAAGCGAGAAAGATAGTTTTGAATCATTGCTAACTAATCTTGAGAATAGAAGGCAGGAAATATCAGGTGTTTCTATCGAAGAAGAGATGATAAATACTATCAGATTTCAGCAAGCGTTTCAGGCTTCGGCAAAATATATTTCTACTATAAAAGAAGTGAGCGATATACTTATGCAATTATAATTAAAAAGGACCTTTACTAAAATGAGTACAAGAGTAAACCTCGAAACATTTATAAGTAATACACTAGCAAATGTTCAGAAGAGCACCTCTAACATGAGCCGGCTACAGGAACAAATTTCAACCGGGAAGAGAGTGAACCGCGTTTCCGATGATCCTGCAGGTGCCAGAAAAATTCTAAGCTTAAGATCAGAAGATCTCATGCTTGATCAGTATGCATCAAACATTCAGACGGCAACGCAATCTTTAGATTTCAGTGCTTCTGCTCTTCAAAACACATCTGACATATTGGTAAGAATAACAGAATTAACAATGCAGGGTGTTAGTGATTCAACTGACCAGGGTGGCAGAACGATAATTGCAAACGAAATAAACCAGCTGTTGGAAACTATAATGCAAAGCGCAAATGCTCAGCGGTTGGGACGTTTTACCTTTGCGGGCACTGAAACATCAACCGAGCCATTTGTACCGACACGTAACTCCAGTGGAGATATTTCTGCAGTAACTTATAATGGGAATCGAGAAACCATTGAATACAATGTCGGACCAAATATAAATACTGTAGTTAATCTGACAGGTGATGAAGTATTTGTAAGCTCAAACCTTTTTGACACAATTATAAAAATACGAGACAACTTGTCGGATGGATCAATAACATTTGCAAGAAACGAGTTGGGCAATCTGGACAACGCATCACAGAACATTCTAAACTCTATAGCAAAAGCAGGAGGTATTTCCAACACTCTGGAATTAACTGGCAACAGGATTACGGATACAAAGCTTTCACTCCAGGAAGTATTAGCATCCGCAGAAAGTGCGGACATAGCGGAACTGGTTTTGAAACTTACAGAACAGCAGAATATCTTTGAGGCATCATTGTCGTCTGGCTCATATATTTTTAAGACATCTATACTGAACTATCTCTAATAATAAACTTGTATGTGTCACATATGACAGAAAGACAATATGTTTATCTCGTCTCCGCCTTAACCATAATAGATGGAGAGTTATAATTTGAACTTTTTTTATAAAGGTGTAGATTCGGGTGGATATGATATTTTCCAGTATCGATCCCTTTGAAGTCTATTAAAAAGAACCATGTTATTAAAAACACGGCTATTCGGTGAAGTCAAAGTTAAAGATGAAGAAATAATTCATTTTACAAAACCGATTCTGGGCTTTGATGATTGCAGACAATATCTTCTCATGGAGAATGAATCTATATTCCCCACATTCTGGCTTCAATCTATTAATGACCCAAATCTGGCATTTCCCGTTGTATCTCCGTTCTCTGTAGACGACAATTATTCAATTAATTTACAAAATCTTGATCTTGATGACATAAATTTGAAAAGTCTTGATGAAGCCCTTGTCATGACACTTATGGTAGTTTCACAAACGTTAGCATCAATCAGGACTAATTTGAGGGCTCCAATTATTTATAACCCTGAAAAAAAGATAGCAAAACAACTCATTCTGTATGATGAAAAGTACCCAATACATTTTTACGTAATGGATAATGTAAATAATTAGGTATTCATTAGCAAGAAATCAAAACCATATAACCAGGAAGGTGATAAATGCTCATACTAACAAGGAAGTTAGGTGAAAGCATCATAATTGATGAAAATGTACAAATATCGGTTGTAGAGATCAATAAAAACAATATCAAAATAGGTGTTATTGCACCAAAAGAATTGACTATATACAGAGAGGAAGTCTTTTTGAAAATCAAAGAGGCAAATACTCAGTCTTCCTCTTCAGGTATAATTGATTTTATCGATTTCTCTGGTAGAACGCCTGAAGTATAGAAAGATTCCATTTTAAAGGATAGATATGAAGAAATTTAAATTGCAGGCGATAAAGGAGATTTCATGAAAACCGCAGAAAATTTATTTACAAATATTGACTCATTAGAAGCAGAGTCTGTTATTTCACTGAATGAGACCGGCACACGTTTAGCTAAAGCAGGAGAAATGCAAAAAGCTGAAGAAAACTTTTTAAAAGCAATTGAATTAAACCCTCAACACCCTCAGAGCTACCATAATCTTGGAATACTTCAAGCGACTCAGCAAAGAACACATGAGTCAATTAAAAATCTGGAAAAACTAATTGAACTGGAACCTGATATTGCTGAGCACTATTGCAATCTGGGAATTGTATATTACCTCGGAGGGACTTATTATGAGTCTGAATTGTTTTTTTTAAAAGCGCTGGAAATAGATAATGACCATTCGAGCAGCCTGTTCAATTTAGGAAAATTACTTTTTAACCTGGAAAGAACTGATGAAGCTGTTTCACTAATAGAACGTTTCCTCAATATGGAAAGTTCAAATACAGAAGCAATGTTTATCCTGGGAATGTGTTACCAAAAGAAGAATGACATGAAAAATGCTCAAACATATCTGGAGAAAGCATTAAATATAGATCCAGGCCATCGAGAAGCAAGAAATATGCTGAAGAAATTAAACGACTCTGAAATTTAATTTATTATAAGGGAAAAAAATGACTGATATTGCTGTAATAGGATCAGGATATTGGGGTAAAAACCTGGTTCGTAATTTTAATGAATTAGGAGTACTACATACTATTTGCGATAGTAATCCTTCTACTCTCAGCACATTTAAGGAAAAATATCCGGAGGTGGAAGTTGAGTGTTCATTCCAGCACGTACTTCAAAATCCTGCTATTGACGCAGTAGTCATTGCCACACCAGCAGAAACACATTTCGAAATGGCAAAGATGACATTATTAGCCAACAAGCATGTCTTTGTAGAAAAACCACTGGCTTTATACGTGAACGAAGCTGAGGAGCTTCAACAATTGGCTTTGAGTCAAAACCTGAAGTTGATGACAGGACACATACTTCTCTATCATCCTGCAATAATAAAATTGAAAGAAATAATAAACTCAGGCGAACTGGGAAAGATTAACTATATCTACTCTAATCGTCTGAATCTTGGCAAAATCCGCAGTGAGGAAAACATACTATGGAGCTTTGCCCCCCACGACATTTCGGCAATGCTCTTTTTATTGGATGAGATGCCCTGTCAGGTTATGGCCCAGGGAGGCAACTATCTTAATCAGGATATAACAGACGTGACAATGACCATGCTCTCGTTTAAAAGTGGCGTCAAAGGCCATATATTCGTTAGTTGGCTACACCCGGACAAAGAGCAGAAGCTGATAATCGTTGGCGATAAGAAAATGGCACTGTTTGACGACACTCTAGCCCAGGGCAAATTACAGATACATGATAAAGGAGTTGACTGGATTAACCGTCAACCTGTCCCACGAAAAAATGGAATTACTCTTGTACCGCTTGACCATAGTGAACCGCTTAAAAAAGAATGTGAACATTTTTTAAGTTGTATCGCATCAGATACAATACCAAAATCAGACGGTTTCAACGGAATAAATGTTTTAAAAGTATTGAATGCTTGTCAGGATTCCTTAAGACTCCATGGTACCGCAATCGATCTTAATGGAAATAGTCATTCGAATTCTTTCTTCGCTCATGAAACCGCCATAGTAGATAAGAGAAGTCCGGTAGGACATGGAACAAAGATATGGCACTTCAGTCATGTAATGCCTGGAGCACAAATAGGAAATAATTGTAATATTGGTCAGAATGTCGTGATCTCTTCGGATGTAAAGATTGGCAGCAACGTAAAGATACAAAACAATGTCTCAGTATATTCCGGAGTGTTTCTTGAAGACGATGTGTTTTGCGGCCCCTCCGTGGTCTTCACAAATGTTATAAACCCCCGTAGTCATATTTCCAGAAAACATGAGTTCCAGAACACGCTTGTGAAGAAAGGTGCCACTCTAGGCGCAAATTCTACAATTGTATGTGGAAACACAATAGGTACATATGCATTTATAGGAGCAGGAGCAGTAGTTACTAAGAATGTGCCAAACCACGCCTTGGTACTGGGGAATCCGGCAAAAATTAGTGGTTGGGTCTGTGAATGCAGTAACCGTTTATATTTCCAGAATGACGTAGCTACCTGTAGTAACTGCAACAAACAATATAAAATGTTAAATGAAGGGGTCAAATGCCTTGAGTGTAACTGTAATAATAAATCTGAAATACATAACGATGTTAATACCTGTACTGACTACTATAGACAATCGCACAATACATATGAGAAAGAGTTGAATCTCCCGCAGGAGGCAGACTATTGCTCAATACACTAGTTACACACCCTTAATAAATGGAGGAACATGAGAATGAACGATACACTTAGTAAAGGTGAAACATTATTTGCGGATGGTAAGATTGATGAGGCGGAGAAGTGCTTTTTATCGTTGATAGAAAACGGCTCTAACTGTAATGAAGCCTACAACAATCTTGGTGTAATTGCTTTCCAGAATGATGATATAGAGAAATCCATTGATTATTTTACCAGGTCTCTGGAAATTGACCCTTTTTACAAGGACGCCATAATAAATTATACTGACTTGCTAAGCAGCCTTAATCAGCTCCACATAGCTAAGCCTCTTTTAGAAAGTGTAGCAATCAGATGTTCGGATGATGAAGAAATAACAAGCCTTCTTAAAAATATCTGTACTCATAGTGAAGATAGACGCAAAGTGGCTATAATCTGCCCACGAGGACTTGAATCATTTTTAGCAGACATTGTTGACTTTCTTAAGGCTCGCTATGAAGTAAGGGTGTGTTACAGTACAAATGTTAAGGAAATTGATTCAACCATTAGATGGTCTGATGTTGTCTGGCTTGAGTGGGCAAATGAATTAACTATAAACCTGACCAATCATCCGGACAACATTCTCAAGGAGAAACAGACAATCTGTCGATTACACAGCTATGAAGCTTTCGGTGGTTTTGTCAATAAGATTAACTGGAAAAATATCAATGCTTTAATATTCGTCGCAGAACACATTAAGGATATTGTCATTCAACAAGTACCGGATCTGCCACAGATGGTCGGTAATATCCATGTTGTACCTAATGGCATAAATATGGATAAGTTTTCTATGAAAGGCAGTGTCAGAGGTAAAGATTTAGCCTTTTTTGGCAGTATTACTTACAAAAAGGGACCAATGCTGTTATTACACGCTTTTAGAGAACTCGTTCAGAAAGACAATGAATACCGCCTGTTCATGGCCGGTGACTTCCAGGAGCCAAGGTACAGGTATTACTATTCGCAGATGATCCAGGAATTGGGCCTGGAAGATAACTTTATTTATGATGGAAAGATAAAAGATGTGGCTGGCTGGCTTGAAGACAAACAATACATCGTCTGTTCAAGTCTACTTGAAGGCCATCCTGTTGGGTTGACAGAGGCCATGGCAAGAGGGCTGAAACCTCTTATTCACAATTTTGTTGGAGCAAGGGGTATTTATCCTGAAAAATATATTTGGAATACAATCCCTGAATTTGTCAGTATGGCTACGGAAGAGAACTATGATCCAGCTGAATATAGGACATTTATTGAAACAAACTACAGTCTGGAAAAACAAACAGAAAGTATAGATACAATAATTACACAAATGTGTAAGGAAGGTATCAACCATCCTGATTCAGCAGGCAAACAGATTGGAGAATCAGGAGTTTGCACTTGATTGGAATGATAATATGGAGACAAAATGATCTATTTCAACAATAATCACATAAACATATTGACCAAACACGTACCCGGCCCTGAAAGGTTAAATATTGAGCTTACAACATCTTGTAATATAAAGTGTATTATGTGCAGGGGGAAGAATAGTTACGTGAAAGACAATAATGCGGGCAAATTTCTAAGAGTAGAAGACTTTGTCACTGTTCTGAATGGTACCGACTTAAACAGACTCAAGCTCGTAAACCTTGCCGGCAATGCAGAATCTTTGTTAAACCCAGACATTGTGCCGATACTAAACGTATGCAGAGAAAACAATATAATAGTTGAGTTAATAACTAACGGAACTCTACTTACTCCTCAGATTTCGAAACTGCTATTAGGGTTTTGCAGTGAAATACACATAAGTTTTGGCGGTTCAACAAAACAAACATTTGAATCAATTCGTCAGGGTGCAGAGTTTGAATTGGTATGTGAGAACATAAGGACTTTAAGTGATCTTAAAAAATCTACTAACAACCAATATCCACATATCTGGTTAAATCCAATACTTATGAAGCGAAGCATTCAAGAACTGCCTGATATTATTAAATTGGCAATGGATCTTGGATGCCAGGGTGTTGCATGTTCGCATCTAATTGTAAGCAGTCCTGAACTGATCGAGGAAAGCCTTTACTTCCACAAAACAGAATGCAATACATTTCTTCAGAAAGCAGAAGTACTTGCAAAAGAATATGATATTAAACTAATCATACCCAGATACTTTACCGCAGAATCCAGTTGTGATGAAGGAAACAATGGACACAAAGAAGCGTGGAAAAATTGTAGATTTTTATGGAATCATGCGATATTGGGTGTCGAAGGAATCGAGCCCTGCGGATCTTATAAGAATATGGATTTTGATGGGAACATTGTCAGAAACAGATTCATGGATATCTGGAACAATGACTGGTATGCAAATATGAGATACATGCTACTCACAGGAAATCCTCCGGATATTTGCAAAGTGTGTAAAGACCCATCAGTTAAAGATGTTAACAATATAGGGTCTTACTTTACAGACGAATTCTTACCGGAAGCAATTGCTTACGCACAAACACTTGAAACTACACATTTATCAAAAGATTTAGAGCTGTCATGTTAGACAAATATTTTATACGAAACTCTTATAAGAGATTATTATTGCACTATTGTGAAAATAAGGATTGTGAATTATGGACACACCAAAAATATTGATAATTGTGCCTTCATACAAAGAAGAGGCAAACATTGTGAGAGTGCTGCAGGGACTGGAAAAATATGCATCTGGCATTGATGTCCTGATGATAATAGACGGTTCGAAAGATCGAACCGAGGAGATTGTCTCGTTTAATGATTATAATTCGGTGATACATCCATTCAATATGGGATATGGCGTAGCAATACAGACAGGGTATAAATATGCAGTCAGAAACGGCTATGACCTTGTCGTACAAATTGACGGAGATGGGCAACACGATCCAAAATATATTAAGCCGATGATAGATGCATTACTGTCTTCGGAATCAGACGTTGTTATCGGTTCACGCTTTCTGGAAGGAGGCAGCTACGATGTTCCTGTCTCCAGAAAGATCGGAATCAAGTTCTTTTCAAAGATTGCAAGCCTGATTACGGGCCAGAAAATAAGTGATTCGACATCCGGTTTTCAGGCTCTGAATCACAGGGCATTTTACTACTTCTCTAAGGTAGACAACTTCCCTTATGATTATCCTGATGCGGATACCATAATTACCCTGATCTTTGCCGGGTTTAAGGTGAAAGAAATCCCGGTAATCATGTATGATCGAATGAACGGAAAGTCAATGACAACCGGACTGAAGACCATTGTTTATGTAATCAAGATGCTAATCTCTATACTGATAACAGTACTAAGAAAGAAAAACATATGTCAAGACTCAGAAAAACTATGCTGTTCGTCATTCACAGACAAAAGGATCAAGTCTTATATAACCTCTGGTGTTAAGTTTTAACATCAGCAATCTTAATTTATCTTTTAACTCACAACTGAATCAATAATTCAACAATAACGTACCATGGAACCAAAATATCTGGCTATCAGACTTCTGTCAATAATGATGTTTTGCATGATCATTAAGCTGATTTACGCTAGTAAACTCAAGACAGGTGCTTCCTGGATATGGCTGGTATTTGGTGTAGGCTTTCTAACCCTGACGCTCTGGCCGGGCTTAATAGATCTATCCATGGAAATTGTTAAAATCGACTCCTGGATAGAGATTGTCTTTTTCTTTATCTTGATTTCTTTATTAACAATTAATATGCATTTTTCCATGGTAATTGCAAGTCTCGCTGACAGGTCCAAGGATCTGGCACAGGAAGTAGCTTTTCTCAATCGAGAAATTGAAGATATAAAAAAAGATAAGGTGTTAACATGTACAGATAGTTATCGCTGAAAATAATATCGCAGCACTGATTTATATGCCTCCCATACCATATTTCCGGCAGAACCGACTTGAGAATTTTCTAAATCTTACATAGTAAATTATGGAATATTATATCAGTATAGTCATTTTTTTATTTGGTATTATCACGTGGATACCTTTTCTTAAAACCCCTTATTGCCAGGACCTGTCATCACACACATATTATGCAGGTCAAGTTATCAGAAAAAAAATTACACTTTTCAAAGATGTACCATCGTATGGGATCGGCCACTTTCTTCATTTAATTCTAATCCAATTATTCTTCGGAAAAGATAATAAATACTATAACAGGTTTATGTGTCTATGGTGTTCTTTTTCAGCTTTTATTGTTTACTGGGTTATTTACAACTTGTTTGGACTTACGGCAGCTATTGCAGGTGGTATATTATACGCCCTGTATATAGTAAATCCAAGAATTGACGGAAATTGGGGCCCGTTTGAAACAATCATGAATCTTCCCTTGCTTGCCAGTATATTATTATTACAGCAAGCATCAAAAACAGACAGCCTTCTTCTGGTTGCTTTATCAGGCATGATCTTTGGATATACAATACTGATCAAGCAGACTGCGGTATTATATTTTCCCGGATATATTTTGATGGTGTTAGGCAGTAATATATCTTCATCTGCCTGCTACGTTTTCGGAGGAAGTTTTTTTCTCGTGAATCTGATCCCGATAATTTACTACTGGATAAATGGTATTTTCTGGGAATACATGGCATCCAACTGGCTGGTTATGTTACCGTCTGCCATCAATCCGAAAAAGTATAATAAATATTATCCGAAATTGTGGGTTAGAGGTGAAAAAAATAAAGAGATCAAGAAACAGGTTATTTTGAAAAACTCCATATCGCTACTTCCCGTAATATTTCTTACCGTTATAACATTTATTACGCTCATAGCAGCCAGCGATCTTTCCCTCATTTACCTGGGACTAACCATATGTACAATAGCTTCAACATGGATGATATTTATGCGAGGAACTCTTTTTCCACATTACTGGTTAAACATGGTTCCATGGCTGATTATCATGGCCAGTTTCAGCCTGAGTAAGATAATATCTGATCTGGCCACCTGGCCAAGCCTGAATGTTTTACAATTAAGCATAATTGTAACGGCTTTCAGCCTTTTTACATTTTCAATTTATACCGATTGGAAATATTACATTCCCCATAAGGATCCTTATGGTTTTATCAGGAAGTTTAATGGAGACACGTTTACACAATCAAATTATATTACCCCGATAAAAATTGCAGAATACATAAAACAAACCACTAACTCAGAAGATAAAATTCTTGTATGTGGATGGACGCCCTATATAGTCCTCTATTCCGATAGAGACTCATTTACCCCTAACGCTTTTCTATACGCAGAAGACTATCTTGAGCTATATAGTAAGTCAAATCCTAATCAGCTTGATTTCTTGAATCAAATTTATAAATTCAAAAAGTTTAAAATTATCAAAGACCAGGAAAATCCATTTAAAACTGATTTTCCAAAGTTAATAATATTTTCAGATGGGAAGGGAAACATCAGCGATTTTGAAAAGTTGACTAATATGTATTATTCAAAAGAAGAGCAACTTGGAGGATATCCTATGTTTAGAGCCGACGAAGAATTATCAACATTAATGGCAGCTTTTGAAAATGGAAATAACAAATCAATTCAGAAAACAAAAAATATTGATTCAAATGAAAATGAGTTATCAAGCAACCCCTACCCTCAGGATTGGGACTCTGCTTTAAAGATTTCAAAACAGTTGTTAGCAAAAGATCCTTATAATATAGAACATTTGCTGACACTGGGAGAGTGCTTAATAGGAACTCGCAATTACGGTCTTCTTTTCAGATTCTACAACAGGTTAATCGAAAACAAAATGGTGTCAACGACATCAAGATTGGGATTACTGGCTAAACTTGGTGAAGCCTATTGTCACCAGGACAAATTCAAAGAGGCAGAAGAGATCTTCAGTAATATTCTCAAGCTTAAACCCGAGAATCCGGTGGTATTGAATAATCTGGGGTTCGTATATTCCAGACAGGAAGATAATGAAAAGGCATCATTGTGTTTTCAAAAAGCCCTTGAGCTGGACCCGAATAATGAAGACGCAATGATGAACCTCGAACAAATCAAAGCTATGTGGAAACATTTTCCCACATTGTGTTGAATATATAAACGACTTGCTACATAAAAAAAGTAACAACTGCACTCCTCTAAGCCATCCTTTTGTCGCCATTGCTCATAAGCCATAATACAACACCCACTTAAGGCATGTTTCTTTTGGCAATTAATGAATCTCATTTCGGCATGAATTTAGCTATCTAATCGTCCGACTTTACAGAGTAATAAGTTTCTAACTGATGAACAAATTAATTCTATGCCTATGCAAGCGGTAATTCTGGCTGGAGGGTTGGGAACCAGATTCAGACCAATAACCTTGGAGACTCCTAAGCCTATGATACCGGTTATGGGTAAACCGTACCTTGAATACCAACTTCAGTACTTAAAAGGTTTCAACATAACTGATATTCTACTTTGCGTTGGCTATCTGGGCGAAAAGATACAAAACTGTTTTGCTGACGGTCGGTCTATGGGAATGAGTATTACCTACTCTTTTGAGAAAAGCCCCCTTGGTACAGGTGGCGCATTAAAAAATGCAGAAAACTATTTAGAAGATTGTTTCTATCTTATATACGGAGATTCATTTTTGCCGGTAAACTACTCATCTTTAGAAACGCACTTTGTTGGCGTAGATAAAACGGTCTTAATGGTTTTGTATGACAACAGTGAAGACACTTCCGTTCCAAATAACGTGTCTCTTGATAAAAGAGGGATGGTAACAAAGTATGAAAAAGATACCAGGAATAGTTTTCTTAAATACGTGGATGCCGGTGTACTGGTACTTAAGAAAGAGATATTGAAGTTAATAACATCTGAACAGGTGGTTTCACTGGAAGAAGAATTTTTTCCTGACTTAATAGAGAGACAGGAATGTGCCGGTTTTGTAACCAGTGAAAGATTTTATGATATCGGTACACCGGAACGTTTAAAAAGATTTGAAGCATATTTAAAAAAAAAAGAGTTAAGCCACCAAGACACGAAGACGCTAAGCAAAATAACATAATGCGACAATCGGCAAATAAGTTTGTAGTTCCTAAATTTTAAAAAACAGGGAGCCTTTAAACGAAATGATTATTACCAGAACTCCGGTCAGGGTCAGTTTTGGCGGCGGCGGCACTGATATACCTGGTTTTTATGAAGAGCATGGCGGCGCAGTAGTAAGTATTACAATTAACAAATACTTTTACAGCTTCTATAACCCGCGTGAAGATGAAAAAATCCAGATGATTTCATCAGACTTTCAATCTCTTCTTTCAGTGGATGATTTTTACAGTCTGAAATTCGGCGAGGGATTTGACATCCACAGTGCCGTAATTAAGCATTTTCGTTTATATCACGGTTTTGACCTTTTTACTGCATCGGAAATTCCTCCCGGAAGCGGGCTTGGTTCTTCAGGAGCAGTAACGGTGAATATGGTTCGTCTCTGTTCTAAATTAAAGAATGAAACCATGACTCAGCGCCAGATTGCCGAAGACGCCTATTTCATACAAAGGGAAATCCTGAACCTCCCGATTGGAAAACAGGACGAATACGCTGCCGCATACGGAGGTTTAAACTTAATTGAATTCTCAGATAAAGATGTCTCTGTAACACCAATACAAATAAAACCGGATGTAAAGAAATGCCTGGAGAAGAATCTGTTTCTTTTTTTCACAAAAAAAACTCGTCAGGCATCAACAATTTTGCAGAGACAGGAAGATTCAATTAAAGAGAAAGATAATTCTGTTATCAAAGCCATGATTGAGGTCAAGAATAACGCTTATCAAATTAAAGAAGCACTCGAAGAAGGTGACCTTAAGCGTTTTGGCGGCCTGTTGGATGAAGCGTGGGATTCCAAGAAAAAAATGAGTCCTGGAATTACTAATGATTATTTAGACCGTATTTATAAAATTGCGATCCAAAGCGGAGCACTGGGAGGCAAGATCGCGGGTGCCGGAGGTGGAGGATATTTTATGTTCTATTGTGAAGAGGACAAACAGGACAATCTCAGAGATGCTATGGAAGCTGAAAAACTGGGATTTCTGGATTTCAATTTTACAGAAAAAGGAGTGACAATCCTGAACAATGGCAATGCTATGCAACTCAACTAAATCACTTGCAACCTCATATATCAAGAGCCTTAAATATTCACTTGATAAATTAAATCTGGATAGAGTCGATCAAATAGTAGATATCTTATGGTCAGCCTATTCAGACGATAAGCAGGTTTTTATTATGGGAAATGGAGGGAGTGCATCAACCGCCTCTCATTTTGCCTGTGACCTTGGCAAAGGAACAATTGTGAAAGGTAAGAAACGACTGCGGGTAATATGTCTGAATGATAATATGGCCCTGGTCACTGCTTTTTCTAATGATATTAGTTATGCTGATGTCTTTAAAGAACAGCTAATAAATTTGATAAATCCTGATGATGTAGTAATTGCCATAACGGCTTCAGGCAATTCCTCAAACATATTAAAGGCAGTAGAATATGCTGAGGAAAACATGGCTATAACTATTGGTTTAACAGGTTTTAACGGAGGTGGGCTGGTACCAATAGTAAATGAATGCATTATTGTTTCCAGTGAAAATTATGGACAGATAGAAGATACTCATCTTGTACTGGGACACGTGATTTCACAAAGTATTAGACATCGACTGGCCAGTGACCATTAAACTGGTAAGAAGCTATATTTAGTAATGGTAATTAGCAACACGACAGGAATATTTAAGTCAAATTTTTATATCACCGAAAGGAGAATAGACACGGAATGATTAAAGCATATCCTCGAGTATGGGTTGATCTTACAACTGCGGAGGTAATGTCTGTTATCTTTCAGATCTTAAACCCATCAAAAGCAAGAGGCAGGTCCAGGATGCCGGAATTCGAAAGAGCTTATGCTGAATTCATTGGTACCAGGGAGGCTGTTTCTTTCAGCAACTGCCGTAGTGCTCTGTACTTTAGCCTTGAAGCCCTGGACTTCAAAAAAGATGATGAGATTATCATTCCGGCATTCACTTTTTGGGCAGAAGCAGCAGTTGTTGTTTTGGCAGGGCTGAAACCTGTTTTTGTAGACGTTGAGTTTGAAACAATGAATATAGACGCTTCCCGGATAGAAGAAGCAATAACACCAAGGACACGTGGAATACTCTTTCCGCACCTTAATGGCCTTCCTGCTGATATGGACACAATAATGGATATTGCCCGTAAGAATAATTTGCGTGTTATTGAAGATTGTGCACGTACATGTGGAGGCAGCTATAAGGGTCGCCGTGTAGGGTCATTTGATATAGGAGCTTTCAGTTTCGGATACGGTAAATCATTCTACGGATTTGGAGGAAGCATGATTACATCAGATGACGAAGCATTTGTCACCCGACTAAGAAACCTGAAAGGTAACTTTAAAAACATTTCAATAAAGAGTCTTTACCAGAAAACTCTCAAAGGATGCCTGCTCAAGTTCCTCAGCATGCCCTTTCTGAATGGGTTTACTCTATTCCCGCTAGCATATCGATATCAGACGAAAGGGGCTGAATTGTTTGCATCATGGTTCAGGATCAAGAAGCCTCATTACAACAGTATTCCGGAAGATTTCAGGACTGATATGTTTGACGTGCAGGGCAGAATGGGATTCCGCCAAATCAGGACTATTGACATTACTAACCGGAAACGTAGAGAAAATCTAAAACTCTTAAATAAAGAACTTTCCGGAATACAAGGCATTCACATCCCTCCAGACCCAACTGACAGAAAACATGTCTGCGTTCACTATGCAGTATGGACAGAACGAAAGAAGGAACTTCAGGAATTTCTGATGCGTAACAATATAGATGCCCAGGATGAATCGTCTGAAGACGTAACTCAGATGGGAAGGTACAGTTCATATGTCAACGGTGAGTTTGAAAACGCAAGAAAACTCCACGACCGCGTTATTTACTTACCCAGCCACCCTTGCATGTCAGAAAAAGACATTCTATACGTTGCCAACAAGGTCAAAGAGTTCTTTAATACTTAATTATGTTTTGTCGCGATCGCGACTAAAACCATCCTTCGACTACGCGCAGGATGATGTCACACTGAGCGGAGTCAAAGTGTTATCAACATTTATATTCCTATGCATTTAATTAGGAAAAACAAAATAATATTGGAATGGCATTTACGTGATTTCTCATAAAGGAACACAGGAAATATATCAATGAATATTCTTGTAATTGGAGGAACAGGGTTTGTTGGAAGCAATTTAGTACGATATCTTGCGGGTATTGGACATGATGTCAAGGTTTACCACAGATCTAATTCTTCATTAAAGAACCTGGATGGAATTAACTATGCCAGCGTCACTGGGAATATATGTCATGAAAAAAACCTTTGTCGTGCAATGGAAGAATGTTCAGCGGTATTTAACCTTGCCGCCTGCGGTTCCAGTCTGAAGAAGGATAATGCTGCAAGGCAGCAAATCAATGTCGATGCTGCCGCCTTAATTGCAAAGGCAGCACGTAAGACTGGTAACTTGAAGCTGGTGCATGTCAGTTCTATTGCTGCAGTAGGAGCACCTGAACGTGGTGAGGTAGCAGACGAGACCTTTCAGTTCAACCGCCATAATGATCATTATGCATATACTAAACATCTGGGTGAACTGGAGGTGTTGAAGGAGATAGAACAGGGACTTGACGCTGTTATTGCCTGTCCCGGAAATGTTGTTGGATATAATGGGATGAAGGAAAATCAGCTCAATAACTTCAGGAATATATCTGCCGGTAAGATGAAGGTTTATCCCCCGGGAGGAGTCTGTGTAACAGATGTAGATGATCTTGTAAAGGGGTTGATGTTATGTGTTGAAAATGGCATTTCCGGCAAGAGATACATCTTGGGTGGACACAATGTGTCATTCAAGAAATACTTTACTGAGATAGCAAATGCAACTGACGGTACAGCGCCTGTAATACGTCTCCCTAAGACCATCTTGCCATCGATAGGATTTGGTGTGGAATTTATTTTTGGTTTGTTAGGAAAAGAGAGTTCAATCGATAAAGATACATGTGTAATGATTTCAAACGATCTCTTCTATTCATCAGAACTGGCTATCAGGGAACTTGGTTATTCGATAAGTGACTTTAGTGTTGCCATCAGCAAGGCTTCCATGGCAATTGGTAAAGTCGGTACTATAAACGATCTGGCAGTTATGTTTCATTAATTTGACATGCTGGTATAAAACAATACCAGTCTGTATTTTAAGTTAAACAGGCTATAAAAATGATACAGAGAATTACTAAGAAAAAAGTTCTGTTAATAAATCCAAGAAAAGGGTGGCGGCCACCATTGGGTTTATTGTATGTCGCCAGCTACTTAGAGAATGCTGGATACAGTGTTAAAGTCATAGAGTTTATCGATGAAAATTATAATACGACAAAAAACAAAAAGCTATGGAAAGAGTTCTATGAGTATGATCCTGATTTTATTGGTTTTGGAGTAATCAGCTGGAACAGAAGTGTTACTGTCGAAATAATAAAACAGATCAGGGATACAACCAAAGATAAGATAATTATCTGTGGAGGAAAAGACCCTTCATATGTGCCGGAAAAGTATATTAATTCTGGTGCGAACGTTGTGGTAATCGGTGAAGGAGAGGAAACCATGATCGAGCTCTTGAATGCTTGTAGTTCTCAGAGCGACCTTGAAGACGTAAAGGGAATTGTATTTAAGAATGGAATCCGTATTGTTACTACCGCACACCGTGAGCCAATAGATCTTGAAAACTTATTACACCCGGCCTTTGAGCTTGTCGACTATAAACACTATACGGATATCAGGCTTGGTGGCATTCCGGGTCACTTCATAAAGACTGGATTTATGATGGCCAACAGAGGATGCCCTTTCGGGTGTAAGTTCTGCACGGAAAATGTGAGAAATGTATTCAGAGAAAGAGCTGTCGATGACATAATCAGCGAGATTAAATGGCAGATAAAGAATTATAATATCAAAGGGTTGGTGTTTCTTGATGACCTTTTTTACTATAAAAGTGAGCGTGTTATTGATTTCTGCAGTGCAATCTTGAGGGAGAATATCAAATTAAAGATATATGCTCAGACACGAGTGGACAGAGTAGGCGATATGGAAACACTCCAACTGATGAAGAAGGCGGGATTCATTCAGTTAGCTTTAGGGGTTGAATCCGGTTCTCCAAAGATTCTGAAAATGGTAAATAAAGGTATTAATCTTGAGCAGATTAAAAAAGGTGTAAAGGCTATTAATGATGCCGGAATACATACTTATTCATTCATAATAATTGGATTTCCGGATGAGACCAGTGAAGACATGGAAATGACTGAAAATCTCTTGAAGGAAATAAATTCGACCTTCGTAGCTGTTAATTACTATATGCCTATGCCCGGTACACCATTATATAGCGAGGAAGACGATAAGCTCCTGGATAAGGTTTCGTACTCACTTACCGAGAACCAGACGTTTCGCACCTCTGAGGCTCAGAAAGCCCTGTCACATTACAGACAAAGATTTCAGCTAACAAGTGAAAAAAATCCGAACTATAACCTGTTAAGATATCCTGGCTTTTTTGCCTTTCTTGCATGTGTAATGTTTTTAAAGCCTGTCGTATTATTAAAAGGGCTTTACATCCAGAGGACGAAAAAGAGATATTCAAGTTACTTTGAAGCCGCAAGAACAGCAATGATTAACTACAGAATATATGGCTAGGTACAAATGAAGATCAAAAAGAAATTTAAAATATTATCCAATAATCTAAGTGCATTAATAAATTATCACAGAAGAAAAACTGTCCTGGGTAATCCACCAAGCTTTGTCTGGATCGAACCCACTAACAACTGCAACTTGAAGTGTATTATGTGCCCTACCGGCACCGGAAAAATTGACGTTAAAAAAGGTTTTATGGATTATACGCTATATAAAAGAATAATAGATGAAACAAAAGAGTATACTTCCGCAGTCACTCTTGCCATAAGCGGAGAATCACTGCTACATCCCGAATTCTTCAAAATGATAGAATATGCCAGTTCAAATGGCGTCAAAATCCTGCTGAATACAAATGCGACACTACTGACAGAAGAGAAATCCAGATTATTACTGGATTCAGGGATATCCGAAATAAGTTTTGCCTTTGATGGTTTAAAGAAGGGTACATATGAAAAAGCCAGAGTTGGAGCCGACTTTGAAAAGACTCTTGATAATATCCTCTATTTTCTCAGGTTGAAGAAGGAGCAGAGGAGGAAGTTACCTTACGCAATTTTATCAATACTGAAACTTGAGTTTGAAGATTACAGCGAGATAGAGAAAGCCGATTTTTTAAGGCTTTTTGACGGACTTATAGACGAAATACGGTCAAGGGAAGTCTCTACCTGGGGTAGTACATTCAAGGATACAGACACGTTCTCCTATAGAGACAACAGCAATGTTTATGGCCCCTGTTCGCGTCTATGGAGTACTGCCTGTATTGCGTGGGATGGCGATGTTGTTCCGTGTGTTTACAACGCAAACCACGAATATGTAATTGGCAACATAAAAAATAACAGACTGATGGATATCTGGAACAACGAAAAAATGTTCAGGCTCAGAGAATCTATGATAAATGGTGATTACCTGAATATCTCTCCTTTATGTGAAAATTGCATAGTCCTGGGAACACCTCCGATATTTGGTATTCCATCAGGAATCCGATTAAGTTTAGCAGATGCTATTACTAATGTAACCGGCTACGGATTTGAAAGGATAGCCTTGTCTATAGCCAATCGACTGAGAAACGGAAGCTTTACCGCTAAAACTATCAGTGAATAAATATATAAAGTCAATAAAATGATTATGACCTCGAAAAGACGTATTTCTAATAATATTCAGATGCTTACATCAACAGTAAAGAAGATGGCTCATATTCCAGAAACGCTACCAAAATATATTCAAATCTCGCTGACTAATTACTGCAATCTATCATGTACTATGTGTATCCGTAATTATATCGATGTAGACAGAAGACATATGCCATGGGATGACTTTGTTGAGATCGTTGACAAGCTGGAGGGTGTTGAGCAGATAGCTCTTGCCGGCATGGGTGAATCATTAACACATCCAAAAATCTTTCATGCCGTAAAACATTGCAAAGAAAAAGGGTATAAAGTACAGCTGACATCCAATGCATTGCTTTTGGGACAAAATGATAATATTGATAAAATTATACACTCAGGAATTGATAGTATGTCCTTTTCGGTTGAGAGTGTCAGTAAAAATTATGAATTAGGACATAACAATTCTGAGGCTGCCAGCAATATTGAAAATTTGATTAAAAGAAAGAATATACTTAAATCAGAGACTCCAAAAGTAGTTATACAGCCAATTCTCTTTAAAGAGAAGGTTAACGATGTATACGAAGTAATTGAATGGGCTAAAAAAATTGGAGCTCAAAGGGTGAATATAGTTCGGGTAGATTTAAGATTTGTTTCCAACATGTCACGGCCAAATGTAGATGAGGAAAAGAAAATATTTAAAGAATTTGCCAGGCTCAGGAAAAAACTTGACTTCAGGATTGACTGCCTTCAGGACCAGGTGTTTGACGGTCTTCAGGGATTTCTCTACAAGCACACCAAGCATTTATTTGGGCTGGATTCCTGGTGTTATAGATTCCAGGACTTTGTATATATTGATGTTAACGGCAATGTTCATCCCTGCTGTCTTGATAAAGACCAGATTGTAGGAAATCTTCTCGAAGAGAGTCTTGCAGATATCTGGAGAGGAAAGAAGTTTAATTACTTGAGGAAGAATCAGGAAAAATTCACTTATTGCCAGAAATGTGATTTTATCAGGCTAAAGCAGGTTGCCTAGCAGGCATTGAATACGGCTTCAGTCTCCATGACAGATATTTCCTGTTTTAGATGAAGGAAGAGATAATAACTCTTTAATACGGTAAGACCGGCGTTGAGAAACAATGGGATATTTGGTCTATAAAAAACAGGGTGACTTTAATGTTAGAGTACGGCAAAGGGTTCATTTCACTTATTTTAAAGAAAAGATTTGTCTTAAACCAACCCATTACGCTTAACGTTGATACGAGCAATCTATGCAACTTGCAGTGTAAGATGTGCTATAGAAACGAATCATACTTTAAGCCGTTTGAGAAGAAGTATCTATTACCTGAAACTCTTGAAAAAATTTATACTCAGATAAAACCTAAAATATTACTTTTGGGCGGTATCTCTGGTGAGCCTCTGACAAATCCAGACATAGATAAGCTTGTTAAAATTGGCTCTGGAAACGGCTCAAAGACGATAATGACCTCCAATGGTCTGCTTTTAAACAAGGATTTATCTACTAAATTACTAAAGGCCGGTATCCACTTGTTGAAAATATCAATGGATGCCGCTACGCCTGAAACCTATAAAATAATCAGGAAAAGTAATTTCGATGCACTTATCAACAAGTTGCAGGAATTTCAAAATATCAGGAAAAAGTATGGTATTAAACGTAATGTGCTAAGGATGGATTTTGTTATTCAAAAGGATAACCTTGATGACGTTATACCATTCTTAAATCTTGCAAAAAGGCTGGGAGTAACCGTCGTAAACTATGTGCCTGTCAATTACAGTCAATTTACCGAGGAAACTAAAGATCTATTCAGCAAAAAGCATTCAGTCTCGAAAATAATTGAGGTTTTATCAGAAGGTAAAAAACTGGCAAAACAGTTGGGAATAAAAACCACATTAGGAAACCTGTTGAAAGGCATTGAAAAGTTAGGCAATCCGGATAACTACATTTTCAAGGAAGGTGATTGTTATTTCCCCTGGTATAAATATACAAGAAGCCGAGAAATATTTTGCATGAACCCGTGGTTGCAGCTGGGCATTTATTACAACGGTGATGTCTCGATATGCTGCAATACTTTTTCAAATATAATTGAAAATGGATTAGTTATTGGAAATATTTATCGAGATAATATTCGAGATATCTGGAATGGAGATAATTTACAGAAAATACGGAAAATATTCAAGGATTACAAAAATTACAAGTGCTTTGATGTATGCAAAGTATGCATACAGAAGGTAAACATTTGGCACGAAATAAGAATGAATAATTTATAACGGTATATAATGAACGCAATATTTGTCAACCCTCCATGTAAATCTGATAATCCTCTTCCCACTCTGGGCATCGCATATCTGGCCGCAGTTCTAAAACAAAACGGTCATGATGCCATATTGATTGATTTATGGATAGACCCGGTTACAGACGAATACCTGAAAAGCAAAATCTCTGATTTCTCGCCAGATATAATTGGCGTTCCGTTCTTCACCAGAAGATATGCCGATACAAAAATACTTCTTGATAAATTAAAAGGATGGTTTCCTGACGTAAAAATAGTAGTGGGAGGTTCTCACGCTTCTGCATTGCCGAAGGAAGTTTTGGAAGAAATTACTTCTGTAGATATAGTCGTTGTTGGAGAAGGCGAAAAAACAATAGTTCAATTGATAGAAAATCTGGATAAAGATTGTTTGGGAGATGTTAAAGGAATAGCCTTTAGAAGGGAAAGCCGCATCATAGTGACTGAGCAGCCTGAATTCATTGAAGATCTTGACAAGCTGCCTTATCCTGATTTACTGCAGGTTGATCCGAGAAAATGCAAGATTCATCCCCCATATGGATGGTATGGACTGCCTTTAACAATGATGACTACAAGAGGTTGTCCTGGAAAATGTGTTTTTTGTTCTAAATCTGTTTTCAAGAATTCATTGAGATCACAATCTCCCGGTAGAATAGTTGATGAAATCGAGTACTGGAAGACAAAATTACCCATTAAAGAGATTCGATTTTTTGATGACGACTTTACGATTACCAGAAAAAGGTCTTTTCAGATCTGCGATGAGATGATTAAGCGAAAGGTCAACCTCCCCTGGACCTGCACTACGAGAGTAGATTATCTCAGCAAGGAACTCCTGATTAAGATGAAAGAGGCTGGTCTGTATTTTATCGTTCTCGGTGTCGAATCCGGTTCGCCCAGAGTTCTCAAGAATCTCAGAAAAGGGTATACCGTCAGTCATATAAGAAACGCATTTAAATGGTGCCGTGAGCTAGGCATTACTACATTTGGATTTTTTATGGTTGGAGGTCCTGGAGAAGAAGATGAAGACAGAAGAATGACCTTGAAAATACAGAAAGAAATAAGGCCGGATTTTCTCTCCTGGGGAGCCTTAAGAGTTTTTCCAGGAAGTCCGCTGTTCGACGAGTGTAAGGATGACCCAAAATATAATTTTCTGAAGGACAAGAATAATCCATATTTCGAACTATATAGAAAGGATATCGAAGAAAAATTTCTCTACTCCTTTTGTCAAAAGGCAATGCTTAAACATTATCTGTCTTTCCACGGATTCAAATCAGTACTTACCTATATGTACAAGACTAGAAGTTTCGGATTTATCAAAGATTTTTTCCAATGGATAACAGCTAAACTATAGAAAATAGAATGAATCAATTACAAAAAATATCAGAATGATCCCATTATATATAAAGCTGAATATAATGAGATAATCGATCAACATCACATTTTAAGATCATAGAAAGGAGTATGCAATGATCGGAAAAAAGGATTTCACACAACAGGATACATTCAAGAATTACATAGTACAACAGGTTATTGAATATAAAAACGGCAAATCACTAGAGAGTATAGAAGATAAATATCAATGTGCGTTTATCCTGAAAAATTATTTAAAATATGAGCCAGACAACCCGTCGTTACTAGCGGCTATGGCGGAAATAATGAGCCATCTTAAATTTTATGGAGAGGCTTACTCCCTGGCGGAAAAGTCTTATAACATTAACGGGAATGAAACAGCTTTAAGAGTCATAAATACTTCTAAGAACACACCTCTGCCTTCAACGGCAAATTTTGAAGTTTCTACGGTGTGTAATTTAAAATGTCCGATGTGCCAGCATGGATATGGAGGCAATCTTCATCCTGATTTATTTATGCCTTTAGATACATTTAAATCGATGTGGGACAAAGTCAAGGCATTTACCAACAACATTTTTCTTTTAGGTGGAGGGGAAACATTTCTGCATCCAAACGTATATGAAATATTGGAATACTGTAAAGATGCAAATGTTGTCATACATACCAACGCCAACACGAAAATGGATTATGACATGATAATTGACTACGTTAATCAAATTCATTTTTCTGTTGATGGAATAAATCAGGAAATGTATGAAAAATATAGAGTTAATGGCAGCTTTGAAAAAGTTATAAGTAATATTAAGGGGATGGTTAAAGCCAAAAGTCAACGCAAAGCTACCAGCCCGGAAATCCTTTTTAAATTCATAGCATTCAAACATACTGAACAGTATGCAAATGAGGCTTATGAATTGGCAGATAGTCTCGGTGTTGATTCATTCCGACTTGAACCCGCTGCATTCCCTGGTCTGCACTTGGGAATAGATACGTATAAGGAATATATGCCTACAAAACCGGAACATAAAAGACTTGGTTATATTGATTTTGAAAAAAATGAAATGTGTCTTCCACGCTATAAGGATAATGCCTGCTGTACCGCTTCTCTTATTAGCTATTTCGTCAATATAAAAGGTGATATTTCTCCCTGCTGCAATCTAAGCACGAACCCAAATGTCATTACTTTTGGTAATCTTTCAGAGAACTCTTTTGAAGAGATATGGAGTCAGCCCAAATATCAAGACTTTCGAATAAAAGTTTTAAAAGATCGCTGGCAGGAACCAAAATGCAGAGGATGTTTTTCCGCGCAACCTGACAGTATAGGAAAATTCTTTGATGGTACAGACTTTAAGAAAGAACCGTATTGGCATGACACACCATCTGATACTCGCATCAATATTCTTAACTAATACCGGATGTAATAGGCTTAACTTAAGGCAATATAACGATGTTTTCCTGCCTTTCATTTTAGACTTAACCGGTTGGATAATATTTCATTTTATGACGTTATGATCTGTATCAGCAGGGAAAACATTTCCGACATAATGTTGAAATTGTGAACAAGCTGATAAAGATGCGGTTTATAAATGACCTTAGCTGATATCTTCCTGGTACTGCAAGTATCCACATCACCATATAACACAAATAGTTACATTTTCGGCATTTAATAATTGCATTAAAAATTATTTAGGCATGATTTTAGCTAATGTAGTCTTCGATATAATTCCATATAAGTATACAAATCTGATAAGTGCCGGTGAAAAAATTATCAAAATACAGGCTGTTTTTCTTTTTATTACTGAGCTTAAACATAATCGCGATATCACTGGTTTTTACCCCTGTAACAAATTATCTATATGCCGTATTAGAGATTGAACCGGAGATCAGGAATGCAGATTCCATTATTCTGCTCAGCGACGGAGTGTACACTGACAAGATACACGCGGGCAACAATTATCAAAGAATGCTACGCGCGTATAGGTTATATAAACAGGGACTCGCTGACAAAATAATTATTTGTGGAGGGGTAGTTATAAAAGGAATGCCATCATTTGCCGAAACAATAAAAGACTTTTTAGTAGAAATTGGAATTAACGAAGAGTGTCTAATAACAGAAAACAGATCTCTTAATACTTACGAAGATATTAAGTATGCAAAGCCCATATTGCGAGAGCTGAACATAAAGAATTCACTTTTAGTTACTTCTTCATACCACATGTATAGAAGTCTGGCAATTTGCAAAAAACTGGATGTAAGCGTTTATGCGGCACCTGTACCATGTTACGAGAAAAACCTTTATAACGCCACACAAAGGTTTAGATTTATTTTAGAAGTTTTACGAGAGTACGGAGCTATTATTTATTTCAAGATAAGAGGTTGGATATAAAAGGAAAGGAAATTCAGTATGGTTACAACTACATTAGAAGAGAAGGTTTCAGTCTTCAGTACAAAAGAGGACGATATAAGGGCTGTCTGTAAGACACCTGAAGAGAGAGAACGACTAAGCACACTACTTGATGAGGCGGAAGAACAGTCATTAAGAAAGGAGATTGTCAGGACAAAAAAATCAAAGCCTTTTTTGAAGTACCTTATCCTGTGGAAGATCAGGTTTCACTATGGTCTTCACTGGAATAAACCTCTCTATCCTTTCAGGCTGGCAAGGAACGTATTACTGGGTAAATTTTATAACATGTTTGGCATTAAAAAACATGTTTTAAGAGGGCTTGAATTTGCGGGAACCTATAAGTGCAATTTCACCTGCAACCATTGTCTCTGCTCAAGAATCGATGAGACCAGCACAAGAAGAGAGATGTCCCCTGAAGACTATGAACGAGTCACAAAGGAAGCAATGGCACTGGGTGCCACTACCTTCGGTCTTGAGGGCGGAGAACCTTTTGTTACTAAAGATTGGGATAAGATCATAGAGGCATGCCAGCCTAAATACAATCACGTAATAATTTCAACAAACGGATATCTCTTTGATGAGAAGAAAGCAAAAAGGTGTGCTGAAATGGGTGTCGACACCATCAATTTCAGTCTTGACAGCGGTATACCTGAGCTGCATGACGCCTTCAGGAGAAAGAGAGGCAGCTTTGACCTCGTTGTCAATGGGATCAAGCTGTGTAAGAAGTATAAGATAAAGATCATTATCAATACAGTGGTACACAAAGGAAACATTTATACTGAAGGCTTCAGAAAGCTGTTAGAGTTTGCGGAGCAGGAAAAGGTACTCGTAAACACTCTCCTTGCAAAAGGTGTGGGGAGTTTCAAGGATAAAGACGTTATGCTTAGCAAAGAAGACCTTCAGGCATATGAAAAAATCATTGAACCATACAATTACGTACAACGCCATCTCAATTACAATTACGGAAAACAGTTTGGATGTCCGGGGACAAAGGAAATGATTAACTTCACCCCTTATGGTGATGTTATGAATTGTGCAAACATGCATATCTATTTTGGAAATGTATGCGAGGAACCTCTTGGCGTAATCAGAGACAGGGCATTAAAAAATACTCCGTTTGGCAGATACCACTCCTGCTTTCTTGCAGACGACCCTGACTTTATGGAAATCTACTACAATAAGCTGAATGAAAAAGGACATCTATCGATTGACGAATTAACAATCGCTATAAAAGAGTATGAAAATGAGAACAATAAGATTGTATATCCTGAACTTCATGCTATGAATAACTGACTGTCAATTTTCAATCCGGACACAGATGGTATGTATTGCAATATAATATCGACTTCTCAGTAGACAAGGTCCTGAATATTTTTATATGGAGCTCTTGAGTAAATGAAGATACTTTTTTTGCTTTCCAATTTCTATTTTGTTGAGAGACTGGGATTTCTTTACGCGGTTTCGCCTGTAAAGAGGGCTGGGCATGATGTTAAAGTGCTATTACCGCAAAGCCTCACGTATGATCATCTTTCAGACGAGATAAGGAAACTCGACCCGGATATCATCGCTTACAGTAACACCACTGGAGAGCATAACTATTTCGTTAAACTGAATAAAAGGTTGAAAGAAAGCCACAACTTCTTCTCCTTGTTCGGCGGGCCGCACCCTACTTTTTTTCCTGATTTAATTCATGAGGAAGGAGTGGATGGGATTTGCATCGGCGAGGCAGAGGATGCAATGCTTGACCTCGTTACAAAAATAGAAAAAAAGGAAGACATTTCGTGTGTTAAAAACTTTTGGATTAAAAGAGACGGGGCTGTTCATAAGAATCCGTCACGCGAATTAATAATGGATCTTAACAAAATTCAGTTTCCTGATAGAGACATTCTTTACGAAGCGGATAACGGAGTTAGGGATTTTCATACAAAATGTTTTATCGCTTCAAGAGGATGTCCCTACAAATGTTCCTATTGTTACAACCATAAACTTAACGATATTTACCCTGAAAAAGGTACGACGTTGAGATTAAGTAGCCCCAGGAACTTAATAGACGAAATACTGGACGTTAAATCAAAATATCCCATGAAATTTGTTATGTTCGAGGACGATACGTTCATATTAAAACCCGGGAAGTGGCTTCATGAATTCGCGAAGCTCTATGCTGATGAAGTGAAATTGCCATATTTTTGCAACGTCAGAGCAAACCTGATAAACAAAGAGACTATGGAAATTCTTAAAGAATCAGGATGCTATTCAGTTGGAATGGCTCTGGAATGTGGAGACGAAAAAATAAATAAAAACATACTGAAGAAAAGCATCACCAATAAAATGTTTATCCAGGCTGTCCAATTAATCAGAAAATATAGAATAAAAGTAAGGACACTTAACCTTGTCGCATTGCCGGTGAAGAATCCGCTTGACGTTGACTTTTGTACTCTTGACACCAATCTAAAGAGCGGGACCAACCTGGCGATTGGTTCACTTTTGTACCCATATCCAAACCTGGAGATAACTAAATACAGCATGGACAACGGATATTTAGATTCCGATAATTCATTTAAGAATTTTAAAACCAGTAATAACGATGCGGCTATCTTCAATTATGGTGACCCGCTGGTAAACGTAAAACTTCAAAGGTTCCACAAACTTTTTTCCTTGACGGTCGCATTCCCCTTTCTCAGATACTTTACAGGTTATTTAATCAGGCTCCCATTGTCTTCGCTATACAATATCCTGAACATAATATGGTACGCGTACTTTAACTACATGATACTCGTGCCAAAGAAAATATCCATAAAACATATTCCGTCAATGACACCGGATTTCTTCAGGTATATACTTTCATTAAAAAAATACTAAAGCGATGGGGCCAACGGCTTGTTTGAGAGAATCGTAACTTTAAACAAAAACATGATGCATAAAATCAATCTTCATTTTACCTCACTCTGACAGTTTTTTGTACGGTTGCCGGAGTATAATTAAATTAGCATTATATGAACATTTTATTTCTTAATCCGCCATTTATCGGACGTTTTTCACGCACATCAAGAAGCCCTGCTGTAACCAAGGGTGGCACCTTGTATTACCCTATATGGCTGGCCTATGCGGTTGGGGTAGCCGAAGCAGCCGGACATAATGTAATGTTTTTCGATGCACCGGCAGACGCCCTGGGCCTTGATCAAATCTTCGACAGAATGGGTGATTTCGTTCCAGACCTGTCAATTGTGGATACCAGCACACCCAGCATATATAGTGACATTCATGTAGCCGAAAAGATAAAAGAGAAATTCCCAGCCGTGTTTTCTGTACTGGTAGGCACTCATCCTTCCGCAATGCCGGAAGATACCATGAGTCTGAGCAATAGTATAGACGCCGTGGCCGTTGGTGAATATGATTATACGATCAGGGATCTTGCAAATGCGCTTGAGAACAACCGTCCTTTGGAAGATGTCAACGGAATTGTTTTCAGAGACGGTGACGCATTTATTAAAAATGAAAATCAGGATAAGATTGAGAATCTGGATGATATTCCTTTTGTCTCTTCTGTTTATAAGAAACATTTGAAGCACAGAAACTATTTCTTTGCGGCCGCAAGTTATCCTATGATAATGATTATTACCGGTCGCGGATGTCCGCATAAATGTTTTTTCTGTGTATATCCACAGGTTTTTCATGACAGAAAATATCGTACGCGATCACCGGAAAATGTAGTTGATGAATTTGAATACATTACAGGCAATTTCCCCGGAGTCAGGGAAATTGGTATTGAAGATGACTGCTTCACTGCCAACCGCAATCATGTAAGAAGGATATGTGAGTTGTTAATTGATCGAAACGTTAAAATAAAATGGTACTGTAACGTCAGAGGAGATTTAGACTATAAATTATTAAAATTAATGAAAAAGGCCGGTTGTCGCCTTGTAACTGTCGGATTTGAAAGTGGTAGTCAATATGTATTGGACAATATGAATAAGGGCGAAAAAGTTGAGAAGTATTACCAGTTTGCTGAGGATGCCAGAAAGGCGGGAATTCTTGTGCACGGTTGTATCATGGCTGGCAACCCGGGAGATACAAAAGAAACCCTGGCTGCAAGCTATGAATTTGCAAAAAAGATAAATTGTGACAGCATGCAGTTTTACCCGCTATATGTATATCCAGGTACAGAGGCATTTGACTGGGCCAAAAGAAACAGTTATCTCAATACTGAAGACTTCTCAAAGTGGCTCACGGAAGAAGGATTGCATAACTGCGTACTGAATACTCCTGCGCTCTCTTCATACGATATGGTAACCTTGTGTGATTACTATCTGAAAAAATATCATCTACGCCCCTCCTATATTCTTTCCAAAATATGGCAGGGAATCAAGAATCCATCAGAAGGGTATCGTACATATAAGTCAGCAACTGTATTCTTCTCTAAACTGTATAGTGGTCAACTTGCAGGAAGCGACTGATTAGACACATGAGGAGATTTCCTCGTAATGTAAGATCTAAACGCTCTAAATACTTGGACTCCTCTCGAAAGAGAGGAAAAGCCTTGCTTTCGCAAGGATTCCAGTTAACTAATCAGGAATCGTTAATATGAATGTCTCAGTAATAATAACCTGTTTTAATGAAGAGAAAAATATCAAGGAGTGTTTAAGCACCCTTGTTCTACAGACGTATCCGGATGACAAATATGAAATCATTGTGTCTGACGGTGGTTCAATAGACCGAACGCAGAATATTGTAAATGAATTAAAGCAGGCCTTTCATAATATCAAACTGGTAGTTGAGACAAAAAAAGGTACCGCTGCCGGTAGAAATGCTGGAGTAAAAGCCGCAAAGCATGATTATATTGCTTTTATTGACGCTGACTGTGAAGCTCCGCAGAACTGGTTGGAAACATTAGTAGGACAGTACCAGGATATTCAACTAACAGATAAAAAAGTAATTGCTGTAGGCGGAACGAATATCCCTCCTGAAAATGCCAACGGCTTCCTGCAGGCAATCGGGATTGCCCTGGATTCTTACTTAGGCAGCTTTGGCAGTGTTCAGGGAAGGCAATTCAAAAAACCAATGCACGTCTCAAGCCTCTCTAACCTTAATGTGCTGTATGACAAGCAGAAGATTATTGAAGTTGGATACTATGACGAATCGCTTGTCAGCGAAGCAGAGGATGCAGATATCAATTACAGACTTTTTACGGCAGGGAACAGATTCCTTTTTATTCCATACTCCTTTGTCTGGCACAAAATGCGCCCTACCCCTAAGACCTGGCTGAAAAATATGTTTAGATATGGAAAAGGACGGGCAAGACTTCTGAAACGATACCCTCAAATGTGGGCAGTTTCTTTTGCTTTACCACTGCTATTTATTGCAGCAATTTCCACTCTATTCTTTACCCCTTTTTCTAATTTTTTCTCATTACCGGCAATCTATTTCCCCGCCCTTCTGTGCTTTTCTTTGTATATGTGCATTAAGAAGAGACACCCGGAATTGGTGTTACACGTTATGCTGGTTTATCTCATTCAGCACTTCGGATACGCGGCTGGAGAAGTATATGGATTACTTCATACAAAGGTAAAATAAATCATGAAAACAATGAGTGAAGCATTATACGAAACATGGGATAAACGATGGGAAGGATCCGAAGAGAAGGAACGATTAACATTCATCGGAAGATTGATGTTCAAGGCCAAAGAAAAAGTACTGGCAACTGCCATCAAAGACATTACCGTAGCAAATGTAATAGAGATCGGCTGCGGTCTGGGTCATACTATGGAAGTCTATAACAAAAATGGATTAAGCTGTGTTGGTATTGATGTATCCTCTCATGCCGTTTCCGTATGCAGAAATAAGGGATTAAACGTAACTCAAAGTAAACTTGAAGATATATCAGAGAAATATGATCTGGTATCAAGTGACGGCATGCTTGAGCATTTTTTAAATTTTGAGCCTTATGCCCAACAGCTAATGAACATAAGTAAGAACTACATTTTACTAATTCAACCTAACCACGACTCATTCTGGGGGAAAACACTCGCATATCTGGCCGAACTGATACGCGGCAGAGAAAATGTCTTTGAATACAATTATCGAATAAAAGACTTTATCACTGTATTCCAAAACAACGGATTTGAAATAACCGGAAACTATCCGGTATTCTGTGACGTATTCCGATTACTGCTGTTCAAAAAAGCATAACCTCCGAAAATCAAGACGAATGTCAATAATGAAAACTTTATAAGTGATTTGATTGATATGTTCATGGTATTTCTAATTAGATCATATTCGCAAGCATAACGCCCTGCATGGAACTGCGAAGCGAAAAGCGGCTAGCGTAATGCCAATCCATGTTCATGCTGTTGTTGGGAGCATTCCCATTTTATTGTATATAAAAGAGGTGGATTCACTTCGTTTAATCCACCCTACCTCGCACCATACGTTTGCTTATTTGTAAGGGTGGATTAAGGCCGGAGGCCGAATCCACGTATTCATGGGTATAATACCTGATTTACAAAAAATTGGGAATGCTCCCGCTGTTGTTCGATACTCCTCATTACTCAGGTGTTAATATTTCTCGACCGCGGGAAGTAAAAGAAATCCCTTGTTGCATTTGAGTTCCAATCATTATTGATTCAATAATGGGCGGGTTAACAAACTTATCAGATTGCCATTCAACTATAAAATTAGCGCCTGAGCCCCCACTTTTGATTTTTCCTGGTATGACATATCGTAAAGATTCTAACGGTTTTAATGTTATTGGCTTATCTATATATTTTTTTAAGAGTTTACCTTGTGTCTCGTAATAATCTACCAGGATGATTTTGATTTGATGCTTTGGATTAATGTTTCTGATACTCAATGTTACCGTTAACGGGAATGGTCTTTCCTTCTCTCCGCTGTAGATATATGAATAGGCAGGCACATAAATATACTGACCTTCAGATAACTCGCTTTTTTTCTCAGAAGCAGACAAAGAAACTGGTGAAAAAAAACAAATGCATAAAAAAATTAAAAAATACTCAAATGAAAGATTCTTTGTCATTGTTACCCTCCAATTAATGTTTTATGTCGAACGACAAGCATAAGCGATTCCGTTTGGCAAATAAAATAATAGATAAAAACAAGATAAACAGAGAGCCTGGAAATAATTGAATCGTAAATGACAGAGGGGTAGGCTTTACCTCTGATTTGTCAGGCTTTTTTTTTGATTTTTAATAATTTCAATCAATGAACGTAATGCCTGATTTACAGAATCATGATCAGGGAAGATTTTGCAACATCTGGATCAATAACAACCTGCGATTGTTATGTCCGAATACTCTGCCATGACCCGGTTTGAACTCCGCTGCTATTAAGGCTTTTTATCGTGTCGGCTACAATACCATTTTTGTATTTCTCCGATCTGGAAGCTGATAAGTCATTGCAGAAAAATACTTTGGAGTTTGTATTTACCAGGTGTTTTTTAAGATCTTCTGCAGTTTTCTTTACGCAGTGTTCTAGTAAGAAGCCCGCCACAACAAAACTCTCTATTCCCAGTCTGATGTCGTTATCAATTTCTTTTACAAATACGCTAGATGAAAGCGCGCTTTGTTCGCGCTTAATTGAGTATGAATTAAACTCGACCTCAGAAAATTCATCAATTATTGCACAATCCGAGTTGATATCAGGAACGCACAAGTTGGCAAGGCCGTGATTTGTATTACCATTCGTAAATTGAGCCACTGAATACGACGAACTCACTACATGTCGTCTTGAACTCTCACTAAGAGCTTTTTTTATATTAGGTATTACTCGCCTTATCTCACATATCTCGCCTGCACCATACTCTTTTCCGAGTGAACCGGTTGGTGAGCAAAATCCTCTTTGTGGATCAATGAGTATTAAGGAGGTCTGTTTCATCGCTCAGTACCAAAAGCCATAACGACACGCACAAGCAACCACCACCTGTGCGTTACTCTTGCAATATAAACCTGAAGCGGCAGCCGCAATAAATACCAAATCGCACAGTTACTGGTAACCGGCGTTTAAACCTGAGTTGTTCTGCTCAAGCTTCAATAATCGTTTTTTTACTGGTACCCCGCCACCATAACCAACAAGTTCTCCGTTACTTCCTATGATTCGATGACAAGGAATAATCAAACTAATTGAATTTGCCCCATTTGCAGCTGCAACAGCTCTCACCGCTTTTTCTTTATTAATTAACTTTGCTATATCTAAATAAGAAGCGGTCTCACCGTAAGGAATTTTCACTAAAGCGTTCCATACACTTTTCTGGAAATCAGTCCCTACCATTAATACCGGGATATCAAAACTTATTCTATCTCCATTAAGATACTCATCAAGTTGTACTCTTGCTTTTGACAATACATCATCATTTTTTTCTACAAAATCAGTCTCCAGGCCTTTTTTGATTCGATTATCAACTGTTGCCCTCATTCTCCTATACCTATAATCAAGCAGGCATAATTTTCCATCAAAAGAACCTGATATCATCTCTCCAATCTTGGTCTTGTAATATTGAATATTAATTTGATTCATCAAGCCTCCCTATCTTCCTACTCATAACGCTGGTCATATTTAATTATCTATAAGTGATAATCTCCTGCTGCTTCCGGTTGGTATAAAAGCTCTTCGACTTTTAATCTTCTTAATCCTGCCGGAACTTCCCATTCAATAATATCTCCAACCCTATATCCAATTAATGCGGTTCCAATTGGAGCTAAAATCGATATCTTATTTTCGTCAATATTGGCGGCCTCAGGAAAAACCAGAACATAGGTAATTTCCTCTCCTGAATCTAACTCTTTGAGGCGAACCTTAGAATTCATAGTAATTACATCTTGAGGCATTTTATTCTGTTCAACTATTTTACTTCGATTTAATTCTTTTTCTAATTCCTTTAGATACTTTTTATCATTGTTATTAGCGTTATCGCTCTTTTCGATAAGCGTTACCAATCTTTCCTTGTCAAATGAGCTAATATAGATTGTTCTTTTCTTCATTTTCTTACTCCCCCTTACTGTAAAATCTAAATTATTGTTACATCTAATGCTGAGGTGTAACCCGACTCTGTTATTCGTTATACCAGATGAGCCATCTACATCAACAATCATTATTTTTTGTTTCAGGTATTTCTTTTTATCAGGATGATCCGTTTCAATCACCTTTGCTCCTGATTGTATTCTTTGCACGATTTCTTCAAAATGTGATTCTTCTGTTAAAAGCAAGAATTTCATTTTTTTTTGAGAATTCTATTTAAATATTTTCATAACAACACAACAAAGATATAAGACAAAACGTAGACATTGTCAATATTTTATTTACTTCTTTTGATGTAACGTCTAGCATCAACAGCTTTTGCAATACCTTTAAAATCAGCAGCCTTTAGATCATTATCTTTCAGTAAGTTGGGATTATCATCTACTAACACCACAGCCAATTCTATTAGACTTTCACGGCATGTCAGACCTATGCGGGAGCATTCCCATTTTTTTGTAAATCAGGTATGATACTCATGAATACGTGGATTCGGCTTCCGGCCTAAATCCACCCACAAATAAGCAAACGTATGGTGCGGGGCAGGGTGGATTAAACGAAGTGAATCCACCTCTTTTATATACAATAAAATGGGAATGCTCCCGACCTATGACCCATAACCCATGTCGCATGTTCCTTTAACACCGATATTCAGTTTCTTAACGTTGCAATAATTCTCAAATTATTTCTTAGCAAATCAAGAGCATCAATAATGTCGGTACATACAATTTCAGCATTTAAAAGCGCTTTTATGGAGGCTCCCTCTTTCTGTATAACGGCAATTCCAAGAGCTGCATTTTTTAACATCATCGCATCGTTCATACCGTTGCCGATTGAAATTACTTTTTCTACCCCCAGTTTTATAAT
Organism: Candidatus Brocadiaceae bacterium S225; assembly: GCA_007859995.1. Lineage (GTDB taxonomy): Bacteria > Planctomycetota > Brocadiia > Brocadiales > Scalinduaceae > Scalindua > Scalindua brodae. Next base: position 25,102 of record SMSL01000006.1, on the reverse strand, counting down.
ATAACTCAACTTTTGCCCCTGTTGATTATTACCATTCAGAATTATGCATTCACAATGGATTTCTTTTAATTCATTTTTTACTTTGCCGAAAGTATCAGCAGTTATTACATGGATTGAAATATTTTCAGCCAAAGAATTTAAAATTTCCTGTACACCTGGTTTTAATAGCCCATCCACGGCAAGTGTTCCGTTATAATCAAGAACCAGATGTTCTGCCTGTATCGGCTTATGGCCGGGTATTTCGATCTTTATCATACTATCCTCTTGAATTTAGTAAGTCCTTTATTTTCCCATTATTGATAATTGTCATTCCCAGTCGCATATCCTGTTTGTTTTTGGGAGCATTCCAAATTTTTTGTAAATAATAAGGTATGATACCCATGAATACGTGGATTCGTCCTCCGGCCTTAATCCACCCACAAATAAGCAAACGTATGGTGCGGGGTAGGGTGGATTAAACGAAGTGAATCCACCTCTTTTATATATAATAAAATGGGAATGCTCCCTTTGTTTTTGAAAGCTTTTATACCGGCGAATTTTGCAGCTTTTCTTAATTGGTTTTCAATGCGGATCAACTGGTTAATTTTTTCAATTCCTTCACCCCTGCAGCCGCCTCCTGTTTTTAAATGACCGGCATTAACGGCAACAGTCAAATCTGAAATAAAGCTATCAATAGTTTCGCCACTTCTGTGTGACACAAAACAATTATAATTCTAAAGAAGTATTAAACAATATAAAAACTAATTAAAACAGTTGCGCTTGTTATCTGAATCTGGAATATTTATTAAACCAGATAGCCACAATCAAATATTGCCGAACGTCAAATCAGCTTGAAAAAAAATTGTGAGAATTACTACTATTGGTTTTTCGTGTCAATAGAGCGATGGAGTTCGCTAAAGCGCCGCATTGCGGATGATAACTCCTATTGGAGGTTTTACACTTCGATAGGAGTTTTTTTATTAGAGGAATTTATTAACATGTTAGAAGAATTCGTCAACCACAAAACATCCATTCTGGACATCATTGCAGACACAAACAGTCTGTTGAGTAAAAACAGCGGAACAGGTAATGAACGTTTACTCGCTGTCAGAGAGCAGTTGATATCAAACCATTTTAACCTCGTAGTGCTGGAATTGAAATAGGCAGAAATTCCGGAAGAACACGCTCTTCACTTGCAACCAGGATAGGCAGCACATTTAATCAATACGCTAAAGAGATCAGTAATCTGGGAAATGAACTTATTAAGAATATAGAACAGGCTATGAAAAAGGGAAAAGATATACGCAGGGACAGTGCAGAATCCATAAGAAAAGAACTTGCCACACTATCAACCACATCTGTAAGACTCGAAGAGAATGTGAAAAAACTTGACAGTGTATGGAATGAGATAAATTAGATTCCTTTAATGCTGTGAAGAGCGGATTAATCAGAGAGAAACAGCTAAAAAACTGGCACAGGGATTGGAAGATAAATATAATAAACAAACACAACCCGGACTGGAAAGATTTAAGTGAAGAATGGGATGAGTAGAAATCAATACAGTTTTTCTGTTTCGTTTATATGATTTATGAATTGGGCTATTGAAACAACTGATATTTTATATTGCATCAATAATGAGGATACCCAGATGTTAGTATCAATAACTATCCTAATAGTCACGTTTTTTTTCTGGTTTCTCTTATTGCAGTGGAAATGTCAGCTTCAATCTCTTCCGAAGTATACAATACAGCTTGTTTGTGTATTTTCTCTATAATGCTGTTAAAGCAACTTTGCCATTCATCAAGAGGTACAATTTTTATGGCAACCTTTTCGTGATTTTTTACCTTAATATTCTGAAGTGGTTTGAAAACGCCATCTTCAAAGATAGCATCTATCAAGTTTGACATTATTATATGTCCTGATATTTTAAAATCTTAATACCGTAATTTTTCTCAATTGGCCTTTTACTGCATATTCCACTTATTGTCAAGATTTATTTGTTCAGTCAGGTGGCATGACAGCAAAGCTGGTTGACCTATTGACAACGCGGTCTAATGACCAATGACGGCTGATAAAGTCAGTCAATTGACGTCAGTCAAACTATTGTATCTATCAACTTTCATGCGTAAAAAGCAACATATATGATAACACAGTCAAGGTTTATTTTAACGTGTTCGGATATTCTTTCTTTCATCACCCTTTTGTAATTTTATGTTTATAGATTATCTGAAAATTTAGCCTATTTTCATTTTCAAGACCTGGCACTTTTTACCTTTATATTTACTTCTTCCAAAGTAAACGTGGAACACTTATCCATTGAATAATGAGGTGCCTGTTCCTCTCTATATATCTTGCCAGAGCATCCAGAATTAAGGCAAGTATCGTTATACCTATAGCAGCTGCAAAAGCGCGCGGTATATTGTATAAACCACCTGCTCTCAAAATTAAGTATCCGAGGCCTTTGTCAGATGATATGAATTCTCCAATAAATGCGCCTAATAAGCCAAAACCTACATTTAACCTCATAGAACTTAAAACCCAATCTATGGAGCCTGGAACGATAACCTTTGAGAATATTTGGTAGCGCGTAGCGTTCATGCCCTTCATGGTATCAACATATTCAGAAGACACTAAGTTTGCACCTTTATTGGCTTGATTAAAAGCGACAAAAACAGTAGAGAATGCTGCCATAGCAACTTTCATCTTGAAACCAACACCAAACCATACAATCATTAATGGAGCGAATGCAAAAATTGGAAGAGTTCCAACAGCGATTATAAAGGGCCGTGCAATTTCAGTTGCTGTTTCTGAATACCAAAGTAATAGTCCAACTAAACTTCCGAATATAGTTCCTATGATTAGCCCTACGACAGCCTCACTGCCAGTGATGAAAAAATGCGAGTGCAAACCATCTTCAATGATAAGTTTTTTAAGTTCAGTTAATATTGCTGTTGGGGTTCCAAAGAAAAAGGCAATGTTTTGCGAAATCCTTCCTATAATTTCCCATATACAAAGAAAACTACCCAGGATTATAAATTGAGCAAACAGAACTTTAAGATTTTTCTTAAACCTAACCAATCAAATCCTTCCATATTTTCATGAAAAGTGCAGAAAACTCTGGTGACTCTCTGCATTTCACTGCGTCCTCACTACTAATTGACAATTTGGGCTCATAGGTTGATACAATCCGACCTGGTCTACGGCTCAACACTGCAATTATATCTCCCAAAAAAATAGCTTCTTCAATATTATGCGTTACATATACTGTAGTAATTCCTTGCACACGTGTCATTTTTTTAAAGCGAGTATTGAGATCTAAACGAGTGACAAAATCAATTGCAGAAAAAGGCTAATCACAAAATAAAAGTTTTGGTCTACTTTCAAGTGCTCTTATTATATCCGCCTTTTGCTTCATTCCACCAGATAATTCTGAGGGCAAATTGGTCTCGAATTCGTTTAATCTATATTCCCTGATTTCTTTCTTAACACGCTCAATTGTTCTAGGATTGAGTTTACTCTTTATTTCAATACCTAGTGCTGCATTTTGTAAAAGTGTACGCCATGGTAATAAAAGAGCATGTTGTTGTACATATGCTACGCCTAACTTTTCCCTTGTTGGATTTGTCCAAACAGTACCTTCATTTGGTTCTAGTAAACCCAATATTATTCTTAAAAGTGTCGATTTACCACAACCGCTAGGCCCGACAATGCAAAACAGTTTACCCTGTTCTACATCAAAGCTAATGTTATCAAGAGCAATAATATTTTTACTTCCAGAATTGAAGGTCATACTAATTTTTTTTACTGATATATCAAGGTTTTCCATATTATTACCTAGTTGAGCTTTCTAATCTAATCCTCATTCGAGCTTATATGCTTTTTGAAAAATTGTAAATGTATATGTAAAAGTACCAAAAGCGATAATAATAAAATACCAATATTTTATATGATCGGGAAAAAATGGTTCTTTAATATATAGCGCAAAAGAACATATTGTGATAATAAACAGACTTACCATTATGTTAGCTATCATCCTTAAAGGTCTATGTTCATGCAATTTAAAATAATAAGCTAATGCTTCTGTACTACCTATCACAATAGGAATTATTATGAATTGTATTAACAACTTAAAATATAAAAATGGTACAACACTAATTGCCATCCAAACAAAAGCGAAGATATACTTTTTCCAAAATCTTACTGTAGACACTTCTTGCAAAGCGTTTGGTACTATTCTTTCATCTATACACGTTTCATGGAAAATTTCTTTCGCCATATGACAATATGGTTTAACGACTTTATCATACATACTAAAAGATTCACACAATTCGTATTCACTAAATGTTTTATTTCTGGACAAAGAGATTGCTTTTACAGCTCTTTCCCAGTGAGAACGCTTAGTCTCAATACTTTCAGGAAAAACATTATAATCGTTCGCTGTTTTAAGAGCGCCCATTGCACGTTCACCATCTCGCAATGTTTGCTCGGCTAAATCCACCACGTCTTCTTCGTTTCGACGAACGTGTAACAATGACTTTTGTAGGGCTTTCAATACTCCTCTTACCAACTCTCGATGGTTATTTAATATCTCCTGCCTACTTATCAAAGCTGTTATCACCGCGTCACCATATTCCTCTGTAGTTCCTATTGCAAATTCTATGTTGTAAGATTCTTTTCTCCCTACCAACGCATCAATTCCCAATAGGTCAGGGGAAATTACAACTGTCCCAGGTTTTGCCTCTGTAAAGCGTGTCAGTTCACTATTTGGTTGAACTGTAACGATAAAATCCTCAATAGGTTTTTTTACATTAGCGTCATGATATATCCTTTTTGCGACAGCATAAGATGTAGTTCCTGGCTCATAACAGATTATTTTTTCAAACTTTCCAAGGTCTTTAAGCATTATTACTTTATGAGTTTGGTGATTAACCGCCCAAAAAGCATAGTTAGTAATCAATGAGGCGAGAATTATTGGTTCCTTGAACTTTCCTTTCAAGCCCTTATTTAGGACGGTTATGGGATCACATATTGCAAACATGATGTCTGAATAATCATCAGATGTACCCATTAGCATCTCATAAGCTGAGTTATCAGTCTTTTTTTTAGATTTGATAATCTCTATTTCATATTTATCGGGCACGAATCCAAAAAAGCCCTGATCCTTTGCAAAATATAGTGGGAGGTACAAAAAAAATTCATCTACTTCAACAATCTGTACTTTTGTCTTTTTTATGGTCATTAGTCTCCTACATTTATTCGTTTTTCAAGCGGAAAGAGATCACCATGGATTTGTAATCTTCATTATTATCTATCTCTACATTTAATGGATGCTTCTTTCGCAAACGAATTATCTACATAAGCACTCATGTCTTGCACTTCTGTAATATCTCCTACTTCTTTTCTTAAGTTGATTGCTTTATTCCAAGCGAGACTATCAATTATTGTTGTTTGTGGAATTATTCCCTCGCGAAATACTCTTTTCAATGCTTCTCTTGCAATACCTCTCTTTATTTCTGGAAACCTTTCTGCAAGAATTAATAATGCTAAATCCATATTATTTCTTGAAAAATCCAAAGCCGCCTGCAAACCACACACAACTTTTTGAACTAGTTCAGGATTTTGTCGAATCAATTTTGGCGTAGTGGTTAGACCTGTTATCGCAAAGTTACCGTAAACATATGCCAATGAGTAGACTATTTTTGCTCCTTCAGAAACAGCCATTGAAACATTTGGTTCTAATTCTAACCCAATATTTACATGCTTCGATTTCAACATGGCGAGTATCGTACCAAATGCGCCTTCACGAATATCAGGTTTCAATCCCGCATCGAGAAACATTTTTTTTTGAAGTGTATATGCTGTTGAAGGGGAAGGAAATGTTCCCACAGTGTAACCTTCAAGCCCTTCCGGAGCTTTAATAGGTTTAATCGAATCATCAAAAGTTATACCCCAAAACGGTACTCCATTAACAATGCTTGCTACAACTTTACCTGGTTTCCCTCTGTTTTCTGAAATAGCAATAAAAGTAGGATCAGCTACGCCGAAACTTGCACCCCCACTAACAACCGCAGCCCATGTCTTTTCATCTCCACCTGTACTGATAATAGAAACATCTAAACCCTGTTCTTTAAATAAACCGGCATCGATTGCTATATAAAGTGGTGCATAAAGGAAAAAATTTCCAGCTTGAGCAATTCTTACGTTTTGGAGTTTATCTGAATTTTTACTACAACTGAGAACTGCAAGGGAAATACAAATAAGCAGCAAGGACATGAGAGTTGTGACAAAAGCCTTATTAAGTTTTTTCCTATTCACAACAAGTCTCCTTAATTATTACTGATAATTTATTTTATCCAAAGATTGTATTATTTTATTTTTCTGGTAATTACTTTTCTACTTCTGCCAATACTGGTCGTTTATTAAATAATTGTCGTTAGACAGGAAAAATAGTTGACGTCAGTCACTTACGGAAAATATTATATGTTTTTTCAAACACATTGATTTTAAAATAATCAATTAAACATTATACCGTTATTACTATTTTTGCCTTAGTAACAATCGGTGTGTAGAGATCAATAGTTTCTTCTGTAATCAAACTCAAGATAAGAGAATATCTGACCTGCTGCTCATATCGAGGATTTTCTTTGTTTGGAAACTTGCTTCTGAATTTCCACCATCCGACTTGCGGCACAATGGCAATCATATTCTGTGTCGCAAGTTCACTACCAGTTCCATCCCAGATATCTGAAATAATGCTGCCGCGATCTCGCGAGTGTGGGCCTAAAATCCAGCGATCCTGATCTTCTATCTGGATTTTAATATTTTCAGACTCCTCATTGCTTTCATCAATCTGCAATTCACTATTGATTCGCGCCAGAAAATCATCTTCTGGCTCATTGGGACGTTTCAATTTAAATCTCAGCTCGTGCGATGCATAGCTGTATTTTGTACGCGGTGGACGCTCGGATGGGCTGGGTTCAATGAAAAAAGACAGAGTCACGCGCAGCTTTACCTGTTTATCATAAATTTCCTTAAGTTGTTCTTCCGGCCAAGGCAAGACGTAATGGTTCATATCACAAAAAACTATGTTTTTGCTTTTTGAGGTGCTGACGCCAAAAGGCTTTAGGTAGTCCTGAATGATAACGCACGGCCTGTTAGAAAAACTGTTCAATAAAAAATCTGTCTGAGGTACTCCATACCCATAGCGCCTTAAATGTGAGATTTTCTGAGCCTTACTACGCTGCTTTTTATTCATGGCATCAACCCATTCTGCCGAATGCACGATTAAGCCACGTACCGTCTCAGGCCAGAATTCTGGGTATTCAGCCATGACTGTTGCTGCAAGTCGGCTGGCCTCAGCATTGGCCGGACTGGTATCATGCACGCAGGAGAACAACCGGTCTTTATCGATCGTCAATACCGAGGTATCTGGGTGAGCTTCCATGTAATCTTTGGCAGGGTTCGCTAGGTAATTTCCGCCTTCCAAAACAATATCTGGTTTTGTGGGCCAGTAGCTTTCACCCCACAAAACGCTTGTACGGGATTTGGCAGATAAATCACCGTGTTTGGCTATAGGTGACCATTCATCATAATTTGGATCGTTTGTGAAAGTCTTGTCCGTGTAAGCTCCTACCGTCAAAGCATTCCAAGACTGTCCTGGATCTTCCACTTCGCTTAGGTCATTGATATCTCCATATTGCTCCGGTTCATAACTCTCCCTGATATTCCCGGCAGAAACCACTAGAAGACGTTTTTTACCATCGTTAATTATCCACTCATCAAAATCTTCAACACCGCATGCCAGTTGATCTATTTTAGCTGATAGCGGTGTAGGCTTTCCTTCCATAACGGGATCGTCATTAGGGTTTGCTTCGTGCTCCATAGACCAGGACAAGCAAAAAACACGCTTTAAATCGACATTATTGATTTCGGCGCGGGATACAGCTTGCGACGTAATATACCCCACATGGTCGTCTTTGTTACTGCCTTGTGGAGGGAAAACTTTCACCGATTCTAGGCTATGGTTCAGCTCAATAGGATCATTCGTTTCTAAAACAGGAGCCAAATCACCAAAAAGAGCTATGCCTGCCATTTGCGTTCCATGACCATCATGATCCTCAACCCCCCAATCCGGTTCACAAGTATCAATACCGTTCTCAACAACAAAATCTTTGAGTAAGGGATGCTCTGTTATTATGCCCGTATCCAAAATACAAACAGACACATTTGTTAAATCAAAAACGATCCGTGAGGATAAATCTTTGCTCCAGTCTTTTTGTTCTCTGGGCGGAAGTGCATCGAAAAAACCAGATAATGTTGGGAGATACCGGAAACCGGATATGGCTTTGGTGATTAGATGAATTCTGTCGAGATTATTTAAACTACAATGCACTGAACATATTTCCCGCTCCGGAAAATTTAGCTTATGATCTGAAACGGTTACGCCATCAAAGTTTTCAAGTTTTTTCTTGCACGCCTCAAAACTGTCTTTACGTAGCCAGACTTCCCATGTAAAAGGCCGTTCCCGGTCAGCTGGAAGTTCTGATTTATCAATCCAGAGCTTTTCGATGGTTGCAGTTTCAAACGTCTCAGTTTTATCGTATTTTTTGAAATTGCGCGGCTTGCCGAATTTGTTCTTTTCTGGATTACCATAATCACTGATCTGATTAGAAATAATATCCTGTTTTTTGGGCGGTATATAAATGATGGCGCTTTGCGGCTTACCGCGCTCATCCAGTTTTACGTTGAGAAGCTCAATTTTAGAGAGCTGATTCTCAAGAGTGGCTACATCAACACTGGCATCAGAACGGAATTTTAATTCAATTGTTGCGCCTTTATCAACGGTCGATGGATCAATACCCATCATTTCATATTGGAGTTCTAATCGTTCAATCGATTCGTTATAGGCTCTGTGCAGCTCGGCACTGTGAACACCTTGGTCATAAACAGGTGTATCTGGAATGAAACCCATGACCCGCCCACGCGGCGTATACGAATACTTCTTTTTTCCGTTTCTTATAACGATATGAGGGCGTTTTTCAGTTGGCATTATACTTTACACATTGCTCTTTGCTTTTTTACGATCTTCTAGCATATCGACAATGTTTTGGGAACTAACAGAATCTTTGCCTTCGAGAACCATCCACTTCGCAGCATCCTCACAGGCGCGTGTAATTTCAGCATGGCTTAGTCCATTAGAAACTTCTTCAATTTTCTTCCAGGCTTTATCTGGCATTGAAAGGTGAAAATGAGCAAGTTTATTTTCCACTAGCGCTTTAACCTGGCATTGTGTAGGAAGATCGTAATTCAAGACATCATCGAAACGTCTGAATAGAGCAGGGTCTAAGAGCTTTTTATAATTTGTGGCAGCAACAATAACACTGTCAGAGTCGTCTTGTTCCAGAAATTGCAGGAATGAATTTAATACACGGCGAATTTCACCAACATCATTTGGGGACATTCGGTCGCTACCGATAGCATCAAATTCATCGAAGAAATAAAGACCTCTTGTCGTACGGATCGCATCGAAAACATGGCGTAGTTTTGTGGCTGTTTCGCCCATAAACTTTGTAATTAGACCATCCAGTCGTATAGTAAACAATGGTAATTTTAATTCATTCGCTAACGCAGAAGCTGTTGCAGTCTTTCCAGTGCCTGGTGGTCCAATAAGCAATAATTTCCTACGCGGCTCCAGATTGTGATTGCGCAATTTGTTCTGCTGTTTATATTCTTTAATAATCCGCTTAAATGTATCTATTTGTTTTTCTGAAAATGTGAGGTCTGCAAGATTAATTTTAGGTTGAGAAACCTCAAGAATACCGTCCAGCTCCTTTTTGGAAGGAACCAGCAATAATAAGTTTGAATTTCTATTCTTTTGCGACTTTGCCTGGTCAATAAGCTGCTTTAGCTCATTCGCCAGTTTACTATGCCCCTGACGAGCTTCGTGCGCAGCAACCTGCATGGCAATGGTAATGAATTTCTCATTATCGCCCGTAACATGACTCTGTAGAAGGGATTTTATATGATTTGCCGTTGCCATTTCTTAATAATTATAATGTTTGGATTTTAAAAGTTTTAACGGAAGGTTAATCTTATTAGAGTTGAACAAAATAGTAAACCTATACGTAATCGAAGTCAACCAAAAAGAATCGGCATTTATTCCATATTTCAATCTAATTACAATTTGTATGTGCAGACTGGAGAGACCAGAATCCATTGATTAGTGATTAAGAAGGCAAAATAATCTCTTAATTTTGGTTTTTCTAAATGAAGTGTGTTTGTTCAGGTATTTGAGAGGGTAGTTCATCCTAGATTCCCGCTAAAAGAATGCGGGAATGACAGCTTTGGAGCAATAATTTTAAACATTTAAATTCACTCTAGACGCATAAGGTTTGCACGAAATTTCATTTGTGTTTTTGCTCTATTATTTTTTTTCTGACAAATGTCAAAAAAACGCTTAGTGCCGTATCTGGATTGTCCGGAAGGTTGCTTTCTGTAACATTGTCCTGATCACCATCGTGACAATGTTTTGGAAAAGTATTGATATTAGTCCATTTCTTATGAGGTGCATTATCATGCCTGTAGATTGTATTTCTTACATTCTTTTGTTCCCAATGAAGAGAATAATTGTTTTCTACAGAATAAAAAATATCTACATATGTACTATCTATAAGTTCAAGCCTTAGTTTTCTTGCCCTGCCAGCATGGCTATAAATAATTTCCGCATTTTCAATTATATCGCCGTATTCATTATTAGCTATATTCTCAAACTGTTTATAGAGTTTTAATATCACTCTCTATTTCCTTTATCTCCGCTTCTATATTTTGGATTTCGATAAAATCTTCCCATGCCGGATGTTCTGGCACCGTACCTTCCTTAATTTTTTGCTGTAATTCATTTGCCGTTTCGGCGCTGTATCTTGCAAGGATCTCAATCTTTTCAATCTGAAAATTTTTCTTTTTTTCTTTCAACGCGAGCTTAGAACCTAAACTGATAAATTCATCTGTAGACATTGAATACTTCTTTGCAATTGTTTCAACAGTAGTTGGCTGTGTCATTGGAAGTCCTCCTTTTCAAAAATTTATAGTAATTCTAAACTTCAGGAATAGAACTTATTATACAGTTTTTCGATAACACTACCAACGTAATGATATCCATAAACACCAGATTATTATATGTAGGTCTGAACAACTCTGATTGGTCATCTATTTACATCCCCGTAAAACATAAGCCTATATATTGTTGAAGTCAAGAAAAAAGGAGGTTATATCAACTCAGGTTTGTTACTTGATTACGCTTGATATGCGAAAGTTCTGTATGTATTTGAATAGAGGGTCTGGGTGTGAAGTAAATGTGAAGTAAAAGTACAAAATAGGTCAAAACAGAGAGTCGGGAAGACTCTCCGTAATGACCTATAAATTGAGCAAACTACTTGTTTGACAATGACTTAGCAAAACACTGCAAAATTGGACAAAGTGATAATAGCACACTTTTGTCAGAATGCTATTCAAACAGTCTACTAATCAACCGAAGCGAAAATACAAACCCCTCTATAGGTAGTAATATAAAAAGGGCATGGTAATTTGCTTACCAATACCCATTGAAAATTTTGGTCACAAGGAAAACGGGTCAAATCTCCCCTTGACTGCATTAAAACTTTGTACACTTGATATGTAAGGTTTCTACATATAGTTGTATTAAAGAACAAGTCAGGATAAATGGTAGGTGTGGAGTTTGTTTTTTTCTGAAAATTGTCAGGTTGTAAAAGGATTGTGAAATGTATCCAAAAGGAGTTTCACTTAGCGGTTCCTTGAAGCAGAGGCTCGACCCTTTCGTGAGCTACAAGTTTGTGGGCATAAACTAAACACGCCTGTATATCCTCTCTTTCCAGCCATGAATAACCCTTGAGTACTGTATCCTCTACAGAATCTCCGGAAGCCAGCATTCCTAAAATATGTTCAACTGCGAGACGCCTTCCTCTAATGATGGGTTTGCCGCCATAAATATTTGGATCAACGGTTATTCGCTCCATGATTTTCTTTTCATCCATTTCACTCTCGATATATAGATTGTATTTAGTTCCTTAGCTTCTATTTTTCAATATTATCGACGGAGTTAGTCTTGTCAATAACTAAAATAAAATACGCCTTGAAATATATATCTGGTTTCCGTAATGAAACTAAGGGAAAACTTACATAGCCTTTAGAAGGTATGTTCTAACCTAATCCAAAAAAACATTTGGAGAATTTGAGAGAGAAACTCGAAAAAATATTAATAAACTTGAAGGTTTGTGGAATGAGATTAATTAGACATTTGTAACTCATCATTATTTAATCCCTGCTTTCACAGGGACTCCAGACTAACACTGGAATCCTTTCGAAAGAAAGGATACATAAATAACTCAATCAAGCATCTTGCTTCTTTCTCTGTATTCGTCTTTAACATTAGTGTCAATCTGTGAAATTTGTGACTATATTCTTAAATTTCATAACCTCAAAGCGTCTATCTTCCTGTCCAGGTTTAAGAGCCTGAACTTTATCTCCTTTCCAACCTTATACTCCTCTTTCCCCGCGTAGTGACAGATCTCCCTGATTGTCGCAGGGTTCCCGCTTGATAATCGGAAGACCTCTTTCCTGAAATGATCCACCTTATCTACCACAAGGCCGAAGCTCTCTATAAAATGAGTTATCAACTCGAAAGCATGCTTTCGATTCAGATTGCAAACCTCCAACTTATCAAAGGAAAACAGAAGCAGAGACAGATCACCGATCTCACCTGGATCAGGACTCCGCGCGATAAAGAGTGCCGGATGTTCATCAAGCAGGTTCTCCAAATATGAAAAGAATTTTGACCCTACACTTCCCATGTGATCAAAGATAAGATACGGTTTCTCTTTATGTACTTTTTTATAGAATAGTTTCCTTAATGATGTGATATTCCGGCAAGACAGGAATGAAGAATCATAATCACCTTTCAGGAATCCGGCAAGAGATGTCTTAATAGTTGAACAGTTATCGGAATAGAGAATCCCCTTATCACCTGTCTTATCAAGAACATGCTTTACGATAACGGTCTTGCCTACGCTCTCCGGGCCAAAAAGAAACAGGTTCTTCCTCTGCGAAACAGCATCAACAATTTCCTCTATTTCATTAGCCCTTCCTATTAACACACTCGATCCTCTATATTAAGTTTAATGATTCCCGTAATTTCTCTAACTTTAGTCACTTTAGGTCACTTCACACTCTAGATACTTGACTGCCTGCCTGACAGCAGGCGTGCGGCTTTGCAGCACTATGATAATAAGGAATTGTTTTGTGTCGGCGAGTAAAAAAGCAGAAGAAGAATCAATAGAAATAATACGAATTAAATTAGGTTGGGTTTTTGCTTTTTAAAACCCAACGACTTTTGATATTAGCGTAGGGTGGATTAAGCGATAGCGAATCCACCTTCAATCATGATCTATTATTGGTGGATTCGTCCTTCGTCCTTAATCCACCCTACAATATTTATATCAACTTTGAAATTCCTAAATATTAAATTAATTGTCAATTTGCAAGACCCCATTTGTTTTTCATGCACAGGGTATAGCTTCACGTCCCCATTGCCTCCAGTTTATTTACCCATTCACTGAAACCAAAACATTTTTCACGTAAAACTTTCAATCCAATTTCTTTGGCGATATCAGGTCCATGCACCGTTTTTATGTAGTTTGTTTTTGATTCTGGGCAAATAAACATCGCCACCCTCGCTACCCAATTGTAACGGCACAGCATATATACTTCGGCTTTGCAGATACGGAACTATTACCATCTGGATAAAGCGTTCCTCCGTTTGTCCTTCAACCGATATCGCGAGCCTTACCATGCCGGACGACCTCCAATCAGGTTCTTGCTCCATATATCACCCATACCGTAATCTTCTAGCCAATGTTCAAGCGGTTCTCTTTCAAGTCGTCGAAAATTAGAAACCCCATCCTCTGCATCCACAACAATAAAGTCTTCTGGCTCAAAAAGATTGGCAAAAGCTACCGACTGTGTGGAGCAAATAACCTGTGTTTCTTTAGCAGTTGCTCGAATAATGTCTGCTAGTACATTTAGAGCTGCCGGATGTAACCCTAACTCCGGTTCATCGAGAATAATGGTATCTGGTCTACGAGAAACAGGTTGCAGAAACAGAGTCGCAAGACAAATTAAACATACATGGACTTAAAGCCACTAACTTTGATGTGTTTTAGATTTTTACTTTCTTTTGTGAGGATAACCAGAGTTTTCTCCTTATTACGCTCTTTTTCTTGTGACAGATTCTATCAATTTTCGCCACTGTCTTGTGGCATATTCATTGGGAGGAAATGTCCGATTCCGCTTGGGGCAATACCTACAGCATCTAAAGACTTACAACTTAAACAATAGATCAGCATATGTTGGTACAGGCCACAATTTGCGTGGAATCAATGTTTCCAGAATATCAATATCTTCACGCAAATCAGACATCTTTACCAGTACCTTATCACGGAAAGCCTGAGAACACGTTAAGCTATCCGTAATCTTGAGCGCATTCTCCCTCTCTGATTCCAGTTTCCCGGTATTACGATATGCGGATTCCAAATGTGTTGAAATCCTTGAAAGCAGATCTCTCTGGACATTCGCAGGTGCACCTATTGCTTCCAGCGTTTCGACCCCCTCAGCAAGCTCTTTTGTATAATGAATAATTGCCGGAATATATAAACTCTTAACCATATCAAGAGCCGCGTTTGCTTCAATATTAATCTGCTTTGCATATTGCCCGAGATAAATTTCATATCTGGCGCCTAATTCTTCTTTTGAAAGAACCTTATATTTTTGAAATAATTCAACAGATTTTTTTTCAGGAAAACTTTTCAACGCTTTCACGGTAGAATCGATATTTGGCAATCCCCGCCTCTCTGCCTCTTTTTCCCAGTCATTCGAATAGTTGTTGCCATTGAAGATGATTCTCCCATGCTCTTTTATCGTATCTTTTATAATAGCTGCTGTCTCTTCGTGGATATCTTTTGCCGTCTCAAGCCTGGTTGCCATTTCATCTAGTGCTTCCGCGACAATAGTATTCAATACAATACACGGCCTTGAGATTGAACCGGATGAGGGAACCATGCGAAACTCAAATTTATTACCCGTAAATGCAAAAGGCGATGTACGGTTCCTGTCCGCATTATCCATTGGAAGTGCCGGTAGAGTATCAACCCCCACCTTAAGAGTAGTAAACGCTTTTGACTTTGCCGTCTTCCCATTCGCAATAGCGTCCAGAATTTCTGTCAATTCTTCACCCATAAAAATAGAGATAATTGCCGGAGGTGCTTCATGTCCACCGAGACGATGATCATTACCCGAATTTGCCGCAGATCTTCGTATAATATCTGCATGGCGGTCAACAGCACTGATAAGCGCACAGATAAAAAGGAGAAACTGTGCGTTCGCATGTGGCGTGCTCCCCGGTTCAAGTAAATTCTCACCTTCATTAGTACTCAATGACCAGTTCGTATGTTTCCCTGAGCCATTAATTCTCGCATAGGGTTTCTCATGTAAGAGGCAAACCAGACCACGCCTGATAGCAACTTTCTGTAATGTCTCCATTACCAGTTGGTTATGGTCAGCCGCAATGTTTGCGGTTGTAAAGATTGGTGCCATCTCAAATTGTGATGGAGCAACTTCATTATGTTTTATTGTCGCAGCAATCCCAAGCTTCCACAATTCTTTGTCCAGATCCTTCATAAAATCTGCTACGCGATCTTTAATCTGTCCAAAATAGTGATCCTCCATCTCCTGCCCTTTCGGCGCCGGTGCGCCAAAAAGTGTTCTCCCTGCAACAATTAAATCTAATCGCTGTTCAAAGAATTTTTTGTCTACAAGAAAATACTCCTGCTCAGCACCAATGTTTGCGGTAACTTTTTTAACTGTTTTATTCCCCAGCGCACGTAAAACACGAAGCGCTTGTTGTGACACAGCAGACATTGAACGGAGTAATGGTGTTTTCTTATCTAGTGCTTCACTTGTATATGAACAAAATGCGGTTGGAATACAAAGCGTTACATCCCCGGCAGCATCTTCCTTAAGGAAAGCTGGAGAGGTACAATCCCATGCGGTATATCCGCGTGCTTCAAAAGTGGCCCTGAGCCCTCCGCTTGGAAAACTTGATGCATCCGGCTCTCCCTTAACAAGCTGTTTACCGGAAAACTCCATAACTACTCCACCTTGCGGTGTCGGTGAGATAAAAGAGTCGTGTTTTTCTGCCGTACTCCCTGTCAGTGGTTGGAACCAATGCGTATAATGTGTTGCGCCCTTTTCAATTGCCCAATCTTTCATAGCATTTGCAACTACATCCGCAACCTCAGGCGGTAAATACAATTCATTATCAATGGTTTTCCTAAGTGCTTTATAGATGTCCTTAGGCAACCATTTCCTCATTACATTATCATTAAATACATTCGTCCCAAATA
Organism: Candidatus Brocadiaceae bacterium S225; assembly: GCA_007859995.1. Taxonomy (GTDB): domain Bacteria; phylum Planctomycetota; class Brocadiia; order Brocadiales; family Scalinduaceae; genus Scalindua; species Scalindua brodae. The sequence continues at coordinate 8,651 of SMSL01000006.1, read as the reverse complement.
TTTCAGTAACATCCATTTTGTGTCCTCTTTCGATTGTTCTCTTTTAAAAATATTTTATCATTATATAATCAAACCGCTGCCTGTCTATTTATACTTTACATTTAACATTAACGTTAGCCAGTATATACTCGCATATACCGTTCTTCTCTCTACTTTAAGGTTATTCCTGTTTCCTCTTTCAATATCAAAGTTGCAAAGTCCAGTTTATAATTTACCTATCAAATCCATGCCTCTTTTTCAGGATACTTTCCTGTTGAATCTAATGGGGAAAAGACAACATTAAAGAAGTACACAATTAATCTTACAATATTAAAACCTTTCGCCAGCATTACGACCTTGTGATGATATGAACACCTTACGATACCACTCTGCAATCATCAAAAAAATCATTCGACACAACATCAATATACGCAACTTTTTCGGTTGAGTCAAGTAGCTGACCACTATTATTGCGATACTCTGCATCATCAATTAAGTATTCCGGTAGAGGATTAAGAGTGATTAACAGGGCCACAACCATCATACAATAATAGCGTTATAAGATCTCACACAAAAAATAATCCAGGAAAAGGCAAGTTAACAGCCTTACAAAGTAAAATTTATTTTAATATACAACCTAACTAAAGCAAAAACTCTACCGTATGGCAGTGACTTTATGAAAAAAACATAAATTTATTTGTAATTAAGATTGAAATCGCGCTGCCTTTTTTGACTCTTTCCTGATAAAGTCATTATTGAGAATGGCGCATCTCAAAAATACTAAAACTACGGTAAAGACCTGTAGCCATAATACTTAAGATTGATGTATGAAAACTAATCATTCATAAATAGTACTTGCCTAATTAGCTCCTGAGCTTATAATTCCTGTACTATTATATTCCTTCGTCAACTGTTTCGTAAAAGTTGACAATAATGGTAGTAATTGAGGCTCTTACGAAAAAATACTCAAAACTTGCCAATACTTTCAAGACAGATAAGGAGAATAACTATTTTCTATAAACTACTCTTATATATTGTTGTACTCTTCGGCACTTCTCACATTTCAACTTGTTATCTAACCGCTTCCGCCACAAATTTAACATCAGTAAATACTAATAACAATGCTGATACATCTAATTCACAAGATTTCAGCGATATGGCTGAACAGGTAAAACTACGCTCCTCTTACAGGAATTTGTCGGCAAATGAAATACAGAAAATGAGTTACACCAAAATTTTCAAAATAAAGGAGTGCGGATTTTATGGGCATAGTATAATCAGGCATGATTATGTATTGAAAGAGATAAATAATGAAAAAGTGGTTATTGATCATGCTACAGGGCTGATGTGGCACCAGTCAGGATCAACACAAGGAATGAACTGGGAAAAGGCGAATCGTTGGATAAAGCGACTGAACACGAAAGGATATGCAGGTCATCATGACTGGAGGCTACCTACTGTCGAGGAGGCAGCATCATTATTGGAACCTGAAAAGGTGCATCTCTTTTTGCCACACGATGCAGATGCAGCTGAATATTATAAACTGTTTCAATCAGATTATCCTCAAGAGAGAAATCAAAGTCCCCTCTTAAAAGATAAACGAGGGCGATTTATTGATCCGATTTTCGACAAAACACAAGGCTGGATCTGGACTGGTGACAGCTATCAGAGTCCGAATGCAGCGTGGCGAGTAGACTACTTCTCAGGCCTGGTGGATTGGGATATCTACTACTACATTTTTTACTTCGTTCGACCGGTCCGCACGTTGGAATAACATGCCTTTGTATTTAATTACAATAAAGCTTCTTCCCGAAAAGAGTAAAAGATAATATGGAATATCCGGATATTAAGAATGAAAGATTTACCGTCAAATATATTATTACCATCAATGATAAGAGAAGCATTGAAGAACACGCGTCCGATATAACCCTTGAACAAACGGTAGAAGTACCGGAGGATTGTATACCGGAGAGACATTTCGAAGACGGTATAATCGGAATTGTTGAAAATATCCAACCTGACGGAGAGATACCAGACCAATATATTGTTTCAATAAGCTATCTTACTGATATCACAGAACTCAGTATTCCGCAATTTTTTAACGTTCTCTTTGGAAACATCTCTTTAAAAAACAATATTAAGATTTCAGATATTACTTTTGCAGAGTCATTCTTTTCTGTTTTTAATGGCCCGAATTATGGAATCGATGGCATAAGGAAACTACTCGGAGTGTATGGACGTGCCCTTGCGTGCTCAGCGCTCAAGCCAATGGGACTTACGATTAAAGAGTTGTCAAAGATGGCTGGTTTACTTGCTAAAGGCGGTATTGATTTAATTAAGGATGATCATGGAATTTCAAACCAGAAATTTCACCCATTTAAGGAAAGAGTGTGTAGATGCCAGGAGGCTGTGGAGAAAGTAAATACCGGCAGAGAACGAAAAACTCTCTATTTTCCGATGGTGTCGGGTAGATTTGAAGATATTGAAGAACAGGTACAGCATGTTTTAAGGGAGGGCATAAAGGGTATTCTTATTGCCCCCATGCTTGTCGGCCCGGATACGGTCAGATACATTGCCGGTAAATACAACTTAATCATAATGGCCCACCCTGCCCTTACCGGTACTCATTTCCATGATCCAAATCACGGCATAGCACCTTCCGTTTTTCTGGGTACTCTTTTCCGGATGTTGGGTGCCGATATTTCTGTTTTCCCTCACGCCGGTGGCAGGTTTCATTTTACCGAAGAGGACTGTCTTGCAATCAGCAACTCTCTTCGCGGTTCCAATGGTTCCTGGAAAAGCTCTCTCCCCTGTCCTGCCGGGGGCATTCATATGGACCGTATCTCTGAAATTAATGAGATGTATGGTGTCGATACTGTTTATCTGGTTGGCGGGTCTCTGATGCAGCACTCTACTGACATTTCACATTCAACCGAAGTCTTTATGGAAAAGATCAAATCCCTGTATAACGAAAAGCTCTGTACACCGGAAGAGCCAATTAGATCCTCATGCGAGATCCCATCAGGACCGGAACAGATTATACATCAACCAATTATGAGGTGTGAAGAGTTCAAGTGGTCAGGACGTTTTATAGAAGAGTATAAAACTGATAATGATTTTGATTTCAGAGGTATTAGTCGTCAGGAACTTATCGGTAAATCCGGTGAAAAAACGTCATTTGATCTGCGATATTTTGAGATTGAACCGGAAGGATATTCCAGCCTGGAACAACACGTACATGAACACGTGATCATAGGAGTCCGTGGCAATGGAGTTCTAATCAAAGAAGATTCTTCTTTCAATATCTCTGTCCATGATATTGCCTACGTCTCTCCTCTTGAGAAACATCAGCTGCGCAACAAGGGGAAAGAGCCTTTTGGTTTTTTCTGCATTGTAGATCATAAACGTGACAAACCGATTGTGATGAAACAATGTAATGCCTTTCTATAATTTTGTCGGGTATGGAAACCCGACCTGCTCATTTTTATACTAACGCCCCTATCTCTTTATTCAGCGTCTCAAGGGCATCAATCGCTGCCGCTGCATAATCAGATGTATCTTTTTCAATATACGCATAATTGATTCCACTTGAACTGTTAATTCTGTGGATCAGGATATCATTGCTTGTCTTTTTCAAAACTTCAACAACCTCTCCGGCACTACCCCCCTGCGAACCTACACCAGGTATCAAGAGTGGAACCTCTTTCTTTGATTCAACAAAAAATCTGCTGATTTCCTCCAGTTCTTCGATATAAGTTGCTCCGACAACAGCACCCACACCGGGTTTGTGCCACTTTAAAATATTTTCTGCAAGCTTCATATATATCGGAACACCATCAACTTTAAGGTCCTGCAGGTCAGCTGCTCCCTTGTTTGAAGTCCGGCATAGTATATAAACACCCTTTCCTTTTTCACACCATTGAATAAACGGTTCAACAGAATCACTGCCCATATATGGGGCAATGGTCACAGCATCTGAATCCCAGAATTCATATGCGGATTTTGCATAGGCCGTTGATGTCTTTCCGATATCACCACGTTTTGCATCAAGAAGTGTTGGAATGCCTGATGATTTGTACCGGCTAATAATTGTCTTTAAAGCATTCAATCCGTCAAAGCCATATTGCTCAAAATACGCAATATTCGGTTTAATTACAGCCGGGTATGAATCCCTTTTATTCATCTCCTTCAGAATATCAAGATAGAACCCTTCAATAACCTGACGCGGCTCACCCTTGATTGGAATCTTTTCAATTACCGGGTCAATACCCATACAGACAATACTCTTTACATTTTTTGCTCTTTCCCTTAAATCATCAACATAACTCATTAATTATCCTTTATCCGCATTGGGAAATCCGTGTTTCGGGCCCCAATTTTGAGGATCTCTGTTCCAGTCCAGTACAAGAGACAATTCCCTATCAGTTAAAATGTCATTTTTTTTTGCAACATTTACAAGGGTAGAGAAGTTAGTAACCGTCAAGAGCCTACAACGCCCTTCTTTAAATATGTCTTTGGCCTTCTTAAAGTCATAGGTAAATATTGCAACTACGGCCTCACAACTCCCCCCCCTCTCCCGTACCGCTTCTACGGCACTGAAACTGCTTCCGCCGGTACTGATAAGGTCTTCAACAATAAGTACTTTTTCCCCGTCTACATCTGCACCTTCAATTTGATTACCCGCACCATGTTCTTTTTTTGCACTCCTGATATAGGCCATCGGCTTGTTCAATTTGTCACTTATCCACGATGCCCATGGAATCCCTGCTGTTGATGTCCCCGCAACAATATCAAAATCACAATCATGAGATGCACTAATAAAGGCGTCAACAATCTGCTCTCTTTCTTCCGGATATGCAATCATCTGCCTGTTATCACAATAAATAGGGCTTCTGATACCAGATACAAAAGTAAACGGCTCCTTCGCATTTAATATAACCGCCTTTTTCTCAAGCAATACCCTTGCAATATCTTCATTCATAATAGTACTCCAGCATTTTCTGATAAGTCGGATGATACTATCACTTTTGTAATATCGTGTCAAGAAAGAGGCTGACTATCGCTTTAGACCTGATCCTGACAATTACTTAAAATGTATAATCAGCCGTCAGGTATCAGGAATATTTAAGGCGTAATAAAAATGATACTGCCAAATATAATGCCTATCGATTAATAACGATTTATTGTGACAAGGCGCAAAAGCGTACTGCCACAAAAGTGTGCCATGTCACACTTTAACGAACTGATTCACAATGATTTTCACTGATTCATTCAGATTCATTACAAAAATCATAAAAAAATATTTTGACCTGTTAATACTATGTGAAGCACTTAATGAGAATAAGAAGGTATATAACACTGACCAATGACCCTTTTCTATACCGAACTTGCAGATTAGTCCTGTTCCGCTATCCTGCCCACATTTTTGGCATAAGGTTTGTTATGATAGTGACGTGTCAATAATACAGATCGATATTATACCGAAAAGTTATTAAGTATATTACTGAGTAAATATGAGCAAAATATTAATTGTAGATGACAATGTCAACGCATGCTTCCTGCTCAAGAGCTTCCTGGAAGAGATGGATCATAATGTCATTATGTCATACTGCGGATCGGACGCACTGGAAAAGGTAAAGAACCTGAAACCTGATATAATGCTTCTCGATATTATAATGGAGGGAATGGGCGGCATGGAAGTCTTGAGACGGGTAAGGCTGTTTGATAAAAACATAGGAATTATAATGGTCTCTGGCTTAATAGACGAAGCATTTTGTGAAGAATCCCTGGAAAATGGTGCTGACGAGTATATAACCAAACCTTTTGACTATAAGCATCTCAATGAATGCATACTCGTTGATCTTATAATGAGAAATAAAGAATAAGCAGAACGAGCGTGACTCGTTGTCCACCCGGTCCAATACGAAAGGCAAAAAGATGCGCAAGATATTAATTGTCGATGATAGTGTTGACGCATGCTTCCTACTTAAGAGCTTCCTGGAAGAAATGGATTACGATATAATTGTGTCGCACAGTGGAGAGGACGCAGTAGAAAAAGTAAAGAGCCTGAAACCGGACATCATGCTTCTTGATATTATAATGGAAGGAATAAGCGGCATAGAAGTCTTGAAACGTGTAAGGCTGTTTGACAAAGGCATCGGCATTATTATGGTAACTGCCTTAATAGACGAAGAAACTTGTAAAGAGGCTCTGGGAAATGGTGCTGACGAATACTTAACCAAACCTATTGACTATTACCATCTGCACAAACGCATACTCGGTGATCTTTTAACGAGAAACAAAGAATGACCAAAACGAACGCAGATTATCCTCAGATTATGATTAATTAAACGGTCATAGAAATAATCTCAAATACCAGGTTCCATCCTATCACAAAATTGTCACGATCTATATTTACCTGCGTTTACGCCCTTACAGCACAAAGAGACAATCCTCCCTGCTCTCTTTTCCCCTTGATTTAACAAACCAACCCAACTATTATACCCCGACAATCTTTATTGTAACCTAAATTGAGCAAGGGGAGCTTATACGATGGGACGAAAAATAAGTATTGCTGATCTACGTGAGATCCATGAAAAGCATAAAGCCTGGCTCCGTACCATCGGAGCAGAAGGACGTTGTGCCGACCTGAGTGAAGCAAAACTGAGTGGTGTAAAACTGAGTCAGGTCAATCTGAGTAAAGCCAATCTGAGCGGTGTCGATTTGAGTAGCGCCAACCTGTGGGGGATGATATTGAAGAGCAGCAACCTCAAGGGTGCCAACCTGAGAGGCACCTACCTGTTGCATGGAGCTAATTTGACAGGAGCTGACATGAGTGAAGCAGACCTGACTAAAGCCAATCTGAGTAAGGCGGAACTGGGTGAGGTCAAACTGATTAAGGCGAAACTGTATAAGGCCAGATTGAGCGAGGCAAACCTGAGTGGTGCCAATCTGAGTGATGCAGACCTGAGCAAAACAAAGCTGAATAAAACAAAACTAAGTAAAGCCAATCTACAGAACGCCTGTCTGAGAGGTACCGACCTTAAAGGTGCGGCCGATTTAACCATAGAACAACTTTCAGGGGTTAATACTTTGTATAAGTCAAAGTTGGACGCTGAACTAATGGAACAGGTAAAGGAGAAATATCCTCATCTTCTGGAAAAACCGAAATGATTTAAAGGAAAAAGTTTTTTTATACTGAACAAAATTGATTGCCGGTTTTTATCCTATGTTTGCTACCCTCAATGATCTCAACAAACTGCTCCGCACTCTTTTTCCATGTAAGTTCTTTGAGATCATTTCCCGCCTGTGACCCATACGGTTTCAACTCGTCTCTATGTTGGTAAGCCCATTCCAGGTGACTGATTGTTTCGTCCAAATCAGGATCATCCCATATGGCAATCCTAGTTCCGTTTTTATTAATGTCTATTGGCCTCATGTTATTTATCATGATTGAATTATCTTTATTGATAACATCTCGATGGCCACTGCTATAAGAAGCGATTACGGGCTTGCCGCAGGCCATGTATTCCATGAGCACAAGATTGGTACCCCCCTCGCATCTGTTTGGGAACACACCAATATCAGTATTCTTGTAAATTTTTGACATAAGGGCATTAGAGCGTGGCAAAAGTGTAACTATCCGTCCGGTGTCCAGACCGTTATCCTGCAATATTCCGTACATCGCTGCCGCATAGTCTTTAGATTTAACTTCATATTTAATATGCGGGGAAGCGGCCATGGTATTCATACTGTCACCCCACATATTGAACCACGCATTTACCAGCATGACATCCTTATGTCTATCCTGTAAAACCTTATATGCCCTGATAACTATATCCTGTCCCTTACGAATCTCGAACTTGCCACCTGAAAATATCACAAAGTTATCTTTGAAGATCTCTTTCTCTGAATGGAAAGTATTGAAGATCTGCTGGTCTACTCCCTGTATTACTGTTTCTACATTATCCAGTCCATGGTCTCTCAAAACCTCTTCACACCATTTTGACCCGGTAATCACTATATCAAAGTTATCTTTTCCATTTTGAATATACTCCTGCTGAAGTATATTTTCTTCAAAAAAAGTGTAACCCGCCTTGAAGGAACTATTTATTTCAGGCCCCCATGGCATCAAGGCTTGGTTACCTATCGCCTGCAGAACAGGGCTTCCTACCCGTCGGTTAACGTCACGACTGAACTCCTTTGCATCCGTCTCACTGAGCAATTTGCTCTTAAGGAAATGAAACTCATACTCATCACCAATATCTTCAACACCAAAGCTATCCGTAATGTATTTTACATCAGTAATGTCCGATATCTCTTTGACCAGGTACTTGCCACAGACACCCCAGCCGAAATTATTTCCTCTTGGCAAAACTAAATAAATCATAATGCGACGTATCCTTAAATATAACTCATTTACACTTAATTAGGTTGGGTTTTAAAAAGCAAAAACCCAACGACTTTTGATATTAGCGTAGGGTGGATTAAGCGATAGCGAATCCACCTTCAATCGTGATCTATTATTGGTGGATTCGTCCTTCGTCCTTAATCCACCCTTATATGTTTTACTATCAAAAGATTAATTATATAATTGCATAAGGAATGGTATGGCTAACGTAAGGAGCCCGTAGGGCGACTGGAGTTAGCCATACCATTCCACAAAGAAAAAA
>SMSL01000005.1 GCA_007859995.1 Candidatus Brocadiaceae bacterium S225 | reverse complement strand
CATTCAGGTATTTTGATACCTCTTTATATTTCTCCGATATCCCTTCTATAATCTGACGTCGTAGTTTTTCCACATCGCCATCTTAGCATATATCAGTATTTATGGAAGTTATTTTTGCTTAATTCCTTAATACGAGACTAAAGAAAAACATCAAATCTATATCTACAAATGTTCAAAAAATCTTTATGCACCACAAATGGCCTGGTAACGTAAGGGAACTCTATAATACCATGGAATATGCATTTATTACGTGTGATAATACGGTCATCACGATAGATAACCTGCCGTCAGATTTTGAAAACACGAGAGCCCGTGATAGAAGACGTATAGAAACAGGCAAAATCATCGACCGACAGCAAATCGTTCAGGCATTAGAAAAAGCCGGCTGGAACAAGTCGAAAGCCGCACGTTTGCTGGGCATACATCGGGTTACAATCTACAAAATGATGAAAAAATTCTATATAAAAGAATAGTTGAGATGGTACCAGGCCAACCATTTTTTATGTAGCCGCATACAAAAGTGTAGTGTCTGCACAGGTGTATCCGGCTACACTTTGTCACGCTTTACAAAATCGTTATAGCAGAAAAACCGGAGAAACATGAAAATTATTTTCGTATTTCATTTTGTATTTCATGATGTTTTTCAGCACTCTTTCCACCGAAGTACATTCTGCTTATTCCGGCCACATCTCATATATTAAACTGTTCCCTGGCCATTGAACATGTTGTATATATGGAACTTAAGAAAAAACATTCACCCTTGTGCCCCATACAATTCATCCGTGTATCCTCTACAAAGTCGAAAATGTTTTCCTGCAGATCTAACTTTATCATACATCGCTAATCGGTGAAATGATATTTAGAAGTGTAATTTATCGATACTGGTATGTGTTTTGTTATATGTAGCTGTTGTCTCAAGGAAAACGAAAACAGAAAATACGGGAGCGTATTGATAATTATTAGACATTAACCAGTTAATAATTGTCGGAATGTGTATCTTAAAATCTTCAGATCTGTCAGAACTGAAAAATAAGAACGAAGAATTACTTTCGAAGGAATTGAAGATGCCTGGATGGAAATACTAAAAGTGTAACCATTAACCAAAAATAACCTGAAGGCTTATTATGCTTGAAAGGAGAAAATATAAATGAGAAATGATTTTAACAGATCAAATGAGAATAGAGAAGAAAGGGAAATAGAATGCAAGCCTGAAAATTGTAATATAAAGGTGGGAAGACGGGAAAAGAAGAGATCATGTTTAAAATGTGGAAGGGAGTTTCCCAGTAAAGGCCCTTATAATCGGATATGTGTAAAGTGCGATTTAATGAATGGGAAAACAGGGGTCGTCAGATATTCTTTAACCTTGAGATTTGAAGAAATAACGGAATTTCTAAAATAACATTATTGTGAGTTTCTATTAAACGTTCAAGGACAAGGTTTCTTACGTTTCTAATTCAACTAAAATCTAATATAGGAGAGTCAGCATGAATGAAAAAGTGCTTGTAATAGATGACACTGAAATAATTGTATCTCTGTTTAAGAGATTTCTTTTGCGACAAGGATATGATATATCTACGGCTTATAGTTACCATGGCGCAATGGCAAAGATGGGCAATATTGAATTCGATTTAGTTCTTACAGATATTGATCTGGGAGAAGACAAATCAGGGATAGATATTTTAAAAGAAGTAAAACGAACAAACCCGGCATGTCCAGTAATTTTATGTACCGGAAATCCTGATATTTTGACTATGTCTGAAGCCAGGAGAATAGGTGCTTATGACTGCATGTATAAACCGGTAAATCTCGAAACGTTATCACATAGAATTAACTCGGCTCTAGGTAATAAGACTGTTTCTGATATATTGTAAAATCGTTAATAATCTCAGAACGGAGGATGCGGATCGCAGATATTGAGATCGTTGCCGCATTTGATATTGTTCACCCCGCCTTCGGCGGTGCGAATGCCGGAGTTGAAGAGCAACGGTTTGACCGCCTCAGTCGGGGCGAACAAATCATTGGAGCAGACAACATTTTCAATGTGCTCCTCAACTCCGGCAATATACAAAGCGATCTTTCAAAGATGAGGATACTTCATGTGTACATGAAATTTCTGATTACGGCAGCAGGAAAAGACGTACAGGCCTGATATAAATTTGATTACTCCCCCCCCCCCCTCCTCTTCATCCATGTTTTGAACCCTCCCTTGATCTAATAGACCTTATATAGTTATCAGATATCTTTTAGATGACGGAATTGGAAACGAGATATGCATTGTATACACATATTTAGTTGTTAAGTGAAAAGGCAAGATAACTTATCTGGATAATGTTATAAAACCCGGAGATCTTCCGTTAATAAAAAGAAAAACAAATATTAAGGATATAGATTTACTAATTAATGAACTCTGTTAAACTGTTTTAGTAGTTGACTGGCCGTCCGAGTATCGGTATTTTAACATTTTTTCGAGTTGTAAATCATTTAATATTAACAAAAGGTTTCTGATTTTGTATTATCGAATAGCCTGTCGATATATGATTAAACTCTTTAATTTGTATCTGATGTGGAATACAATAATGAAGCGAATTCAGCACGGGATTTATAATGACGTTTTCAGAATTCAAAAGTAACATTGTCTCGATTCTGGAAGATATAAGGTAAAAATAACTGGTAATAAATATCACTCTCAATTCAGGAGCACAAAAAATGGCAAAAAAGAGAGCCGCAACGGGAAGAAAGACAACTCCGAAGAAGGCGATATTGCCAAAAAAGAAAAAGCCTACCGTAAAATCTACAAAAACTGTCAAATCTACGAGCGCTGTAAAAGCCACAAGCAAACCGACGCCTCAAAAAAAATCGAAAAAAAAGAAGAAGGACGTTAGCCATAAACTGTTTCCTGTTGTTGGCATAGGAGCCTCAGCAGGTGGGCTTGAGGCATTGGAAGGATTTTTTTCCAATTTGCCGGATCAAGCTAACATCTCCATAGTGATTATTCAGCATCTTGCACCGAAATACAAGAGTATCATGGGTTCTCTCCTGAAGAAATATACAGGAATGAAGATATTTGAAATAGAAGACGGATTAAAGGTAGAGCCGGGTAGCGTATATCTGAATCCACCAGACAAAGATGTTGCCATGATTAATGGGGAATTTCAGCTGATAGAACCTTTAGAAGCTCGCGCAGTCAGACTGCCGATTGATTTCTTTTTCCGTTCTCTTTCAGAAGACCTGGGTAAAATGTCAATCTGTATTGTCCTCTCCGGTACAGGTACGGATGGCACATTGGGACTGAAGGCTATCAAGGGTGAGGGCGGAATGGCCATGGCGCAGGATGAAGGCCAGGCAAAATATGACTCCATGCCGAGAAGCGCCATAAACACGGGCCTTGTTGATTATATCCTGCCGGTGGAGCAAATGCCGAAACAGATTATAAAATACGTTAAACATCCTTATATTGATAAAGATGAAGCCTCGGGCACAACTGAGCAGAAATACCAAAATGACATAACAAAGATACTCATTCAGGTTCGCAGCAAGACAGGCCAGGACTTTTCCCAATATAAGCAGAATACTATCCGCAGGAGGATTGAGAGGCGGATGGCCGTACACCAGATAGACAAGATATCACACTATCTCGATTATGTTCGTGAAAACCCGTTAGAAGTGACAGCCCTTTACAAAGACCTTCTTATAGGGGTGACAAATTTTTTCAGAGATCCCGACGCGTTTGATATCCTGGAAAAAGAGATAATATCAGAAATCGTAAAGACCAAAAAGGGTGATAATATACGCGTGTGGATCCCCGGCTGTGCCACCGGAGAGGAGGCATATTCCATTGCCATAATCTTCGCTGAGATGATTGAAAAGTCGCAAAAGCATTTCAATATCCAGATATTCGGTACGGATATAAATGAGGACGCAATAGAGTACGCGCGAGCTGCCATTTATCCGGGTAGTATTGCGGCAGATATATCCAGGGAGAGGTTGAAACGTTTTTTTGTAAAAGAGGACAGTACCTATAAGGTAAAAAAACATGTCCGTGAGATGTTGGTATTTGCCACCCAAAGCCTGATAAAGGATCCTCCATTTTCGAAGCTGGATCTGGTATCATGCAGAAACGTTTTGATCTATATGGACACGGTGCTGCAGAAAAAGGTATTGCCGATGTTTCACTATACACTGAATAAGGATGGATATCTGTTTTTAGGTACTTCAGAGACTATCGGAGAATATTCAGACCTTTTTTCAACGATAAATTCTAAGTGGAAGATCTATAAACGGCTGGGAGCGACTGTAGATAAGGTGCTGAGATATCCTGTTACAAAAGAGGTTGAAACGTCCGGGGAATTACCGGCAGTTCAGGCCAGGAAAGACCTGAAGGAGGCCAATATATATCAGATGGCGGAAAGGGAGATCCTGAATCAATACGCCCCGCCTTTTGTCTTGATCAATGATAAGCGCGAGATCCTTTATGTTAACGGCAAGATACATAAATACCTGCTGACACCTGTGGGCGTGCCGGTCTTTAACATTCTGAAGATGGCACACGAAGACCTGCGTTATAAACTGACGACTATTCTCCATAAGCTTGGCAGGAAACGAGAGACTGTTGTCAGCAGGGGGTTGAAGGTGAGGGATAATGGTAATTTCCTGACGGTTGACCTGACCGTTAAACCCTTTTCTTCAGGAGGAGAAGCAGAAGAGATGATCATGGTAATTTTTGAGGAGAAGGAAGCTCCTGAAAAAGCAGTGAAGAGAAAAACGACCTCGGGTAAATCCAGAAAAGAAGACTCGCAGATAACAAATCTGAGACAGGAGCTGAAGTTTGCGAAGGAGTATCTGCAGGCCACGATAGAAGAACTGGAGACCTCTAACGAAGAGCTCAAGTCTGCTAATGAAGAGATGCAGTCTACTAACGAGGAGCTTCAGAGCACCAATGAGGAGCTGGAGACATCTAAGGAAGAACAGCAGTCCACCAATGAGGAGCTGGAAACCGTAAACTCGGAGCTCCAGAATAAGGTAACCGAACTTTCACGCGCCAATAATGATCTCAATAACCTCCTTGCAAGTACCGATATTGCTACGATATTTCTTGATACCAGGCTGAGTATAGTTCGCTTTACCCCTTCACTGACGAAGCTGTTTAATGTGCTGCCGTCAGACACTAACCGCCCTCTTCGTGACATTACGGCAAAATTCAACTCCGATACGCTCTATCAGGACGCGGAAACGGTGCTTAATACCTTAGTTCAAGCAGAACAAGAGATCCGGACCAATGATGGTCGCTGTTATAGTGTGCGTATTTTACCCTATCGAACAGTAGAAAATATGATTGATGGCGTGGTCATTACTTTTGCGGATGTTACCAGTATCAGAGCGGTAAAACGTCTGGTTACTGTAGTTGAGGACTCAAATGACGCCATTACGGTATGCGATAAAGAAGGTAATATTACCGCCTGGAACAGGGGCGCAGAGGTGATGTACGGTTACGGTAAAAGTGAGGCATTGAAAATGAACATATCAAATATGGTACCTGAAAACAAGCGCGAAGAGAACCTGAGATTGATGAAAGAAATCATGTCAGGTAAAGAAATCAAATCTTTCTATACACAAAGAAAAACAAAGGATAAGAAGATTTTAGATATATGGTTGACGATTACTAAATTGGTGAATGAAAAAGGTGAAATAGATTATGTTTCAACAACCGAGCGTGATATATCTGAACTGAAAAGTTTGAAGGAGAGTAGCTGATAAGGTACATTTCACCGGAAAGACTGTTCTTGACAGGATTTGAAAACTATGTAATGTGCTGCTACACTGAATTTATTTTTGAATCTTATTGTTTCCACGCCTGACCTAAACAGATAGACAGGGGAAATATTATGAAGGGAAAAACATATACTGATCTTCACAAAGAGGCGGAGTTAAGACTCAATCCTGATACGATAGAGATGAAGAACCTTTCAGATGAGGAGGTGCGCAGTCTTGCTCACGAACTACAGGTACACCGGATTGAGCTGGAGATGCAGAATGAAGAACTTCATAAGGCTCAGGTACAGGTTGAAGCGTTGCTCAGAAAATACTCAGACCTCTATAACTTTGCACCTGTTGGATATTTTACCACCAATGAAAAAGGCCTGATCCTGGAGACTAATCTGAGAGGCGCTTCAATGCTGGGTATTGAACGAAGCTTATTGGGAAAAAAATACCTGACCGCTGTCAAAGAGGATCAGGACACTTACTACCTGCACCGCAGGAAGTGTCTGGAGACAGGAAACAGGGAGAGGTGTGAGTTAAGGATAGCTATAAATGGCGGCGGACAGTTCTTCGCGCTGCTTGAGAGTATAGCCGTTCAAGATGCAGGCGATAACATCAGCCGGATCAGAACATTAGTAACTGATATCACAGAACGTAAACTTGCAGAGGATAAGAAAGAGGGTCTGGCAAGATTTCCGGAAGAAAATCCAAATCCTGTTATGAGGGTATTTGTAGATGGAAAAATACTCTATAGCAATATGGCTAGTATGGTTTTGCTCGCTCATTGGGGATCCCGGACAACCGGGAAATTACCTAATGACTATATTAAAATAGTTTCAAATGTTCTTCATTCGGGTTTAAATCAGGTTGTAGAAGCTGAGTGTGATAGTTGTGTATTTGCTTTAACGTTTGCACCTATTAAGAAAATGGATTACGTCAATATTTATGGGCTGGACATCACGGAACGCAAACAGGCGGTGAAGGCATTGCAGCAAAGTGAGATGCAATATAGAACCCTTGTAGAGGCCATTCCTGATATAATTTACAAAGTCGATGAGAATGGTTTCTTTACCTTTCTCAATAATTCGGTACGAACCCTGGGTTATAAGCCGGAAGAACTTATAGGCAGTCACTTCAGTACGATAGTACACCCGGATGACGTTAAATTATTTAACTCGTTTATGTCAGTATTAGATCATTATCCTTCTAAAGTGACTTGCGACAACGATATCTTTAGCTTCTATGATGAAAGAAAAAATCGAGGAAGAGATACAAAAAACCAGAAGTTACGGCTGGTGCCAAAGGTTTCGGTTAAATCGAAAAGTAATATACACGAACCAAATGAGTCAAAAACCATTTTTTGTGAAATAACGGTTACCGGATTTTATTGTGATAAGGCAGATGACAAAGGGAGTCGGTTTCACGGAATGTTGGGAATTATCACAGATATTACAGATAAGATGAAAATGCAGGTGGAGATGGTACGGGCTGACAAATTAGCATTGATAGGAGAGATGGCTGCAAACTTATCACATGAGATCAATAACCCTATTAATGGTATAATGAATTGTGCTCAACTTATTATGGATGAAAGTAAGAAAAATACCAGATTGTATAAATTTAGCAAAATAATTATTGCAGAGAGTAAACGTATAGCAACGTTAACCAAAAGCCTTCTTAATTCATCAAGAAGAGCGGTTGGGCAAAAAAGCCATCTTCAAATATATGAAACCATTTACCATTCATTACGTCTGATGATGATACAGTTAAAAAAAGATAATATAATAGTTAAATTTAATATTTCAAAAGATACACCCGACATATATGGAAGTTTTCAAGAGCTCCAGCAGGTTTTCTTGAATCTCGTACAAAATGCACGATACGCTTTAAATGAAAAATATCCAGGTAAAGACATGGATAAAATACTTGAAGTTTCATGTAACAAAATCTCGATTAGTGATAATCAATATGTCCGTATTATATTCCATGACCATGGAATCGGAATCCCAGATAACTTATTAAACAAAACCACAACCCCTTTTTTTACTACTAAACCGATAACCAAAGGAACCGGCCTTGGTTTAAGCATAAGCCAAAGGATTGTTTATAATCATGATGGTAAGATGGTTGTAGAAAGTGTATATGGAAAATTTACTAAGATTATAATTGATCTACCGGTAAAGAACTTAAAAGAAAGAAATAGTGATGAAAGCAAAAATTCTGATAATCGATGATGAGGAATCCATCCGTATAACCATAAAAGAGTTCCTTTTAAAAGAAGGATACGACATACTTGTGGCTAAGAGTTATGAAGAAACGGAAAAAATAATAGATACGGAACGCATAGACATCGTTTTATCAGATATTGTTTTAGGGGGCAAGTCCGGCATTGATGTCTTAAGAAATGTTAATGAAAGACACTTAAAATGTCCTGTGGTTCTGTTTACCGGTTATCCAAATTTAGAGACAGCATCCGAAGCGGTTCATCTTGGAGCCTACGACTATATAACAAAGCCGGTAGAAAAAATGACACTGCTGCATACTGTCCGCATGGCTTTGAGGCATAAGAGCCTGATTGAAGAAAGAGACAAGAACCATGCTATTCTTAAAGCTACCTTCAAGAGTGTCAAAGATGCCATTATAACAGTGGATAATGTTTTAAAGATTATTGAGATTAATGATGCGGCTACAAAAATATGTGGTCTGCTGCGTGAGGATGTTTTAGGGAAATCATTCGAGTCTATTCCGAAGATGTGCAGCGGGCAGTGTGTTGAGGTCATTAAAAAGACCATTCAGAAAAAACTGCCTGTAGAAGTTTATCGATTAGAATGCAAACATGAAACCCGTAAGGAACAGATAGTGTCCATGAATACATTTCCTCTAATGGATAAAATAGTTGGCATGGAAAGTATAGACGGCATAGATGGTTGTGTCATGGTGGCTAAAGATGAAACTCATGTATCAGGTTTAGAAAAGGAGTTAGAATCACGACAACGCCTTTCCAATATTATTGGCAAAGACGAAAAGATGCAGGGTCTCTATTCTCTGATGGAGAACTTATATAATATCGATACAACCGTCATCATTACCGGAGAAAGCGGCACGGGGAAAGGACTTATAGCGGAAGCGATACATTACGGCGGAGTGCGCCGACAAGGGGCATTTGTAAAGGTAGATTGCTCCGCTCTGACAGAAACCCTTCTTGAAAGTGAGCTTTTCGGACATGTTAAAGGTGCTTTTACCGGGGCTGTTACAGATAAAATAGGTAGATTTCAGAAAGCAGATGGAGGAACTATCTTTCTGGATGAAATCGGTGACGTATCTTTAGATGTGCAGCAAAGACTACTCAGGGTGATTCAGGAGAAAGAATTTGAGCGTGTAGGGGATTCAACACCAATTACGGCAGATGCGCGCATAGTGGCCGCAACCAATAAGGATCTTCAAGAAAAAGTCAGGCTTGGAGAATTCCGTGAAGACCTCTATTATAGATTGAAGATAATAGAACTCTCTTCACCGCCGCTGAGGGATAGACGAGGGGACATCCCGCTTCTTGTAGAACATTTTATAGAAAGATTTAATCAAAAATTAAAAAAGAACATCAACAACATTTCCGATGACGTTTACAAGATCTTCATGAATTACGAATGGCCGGGAAACATCAGGGAGCTTGAGAATGCAATTGAACACTCCTTTGTCGTCTGCAATAAGACCATAATTGACGCTGAGGACCTTCCAGGCGAGCTTAGAGAGATAAAAGCTACCCCTTCTGTGGATGAAAAGAGCGATGAATATAACACGATCTTACAGGTATTGGAAAAAACCAAATGGAATAAGACCAATGCCGCTAAATTAATGGGTATATCCCGGAGAACCATCTACAACAAAATAAAAGAGTATAATATCAGTCCTGAATAACCCTCCATGTAACTGTGCATTTCACACTTTGTGCATTTCACGTTCTGTGCAAATTGTACACTTCTGTAAATTTCATACTATTCTCAGTCCATCAAAAATATCATCAATACCTCTATCCTTCCCGCTATAACACTATTTGAACGCATAAGAGAGAATCCTGATTAAATCACGCGCTTATGGCATCTCTTTAGCTTTTCTATAAGATGCAGGATGCGAATAATTTGAATAGTCTTCAGGCTTTATTAATATCAAAAGAAAGGAGTCTATTGATATGCATACTATACTTTGGATGGAAGGCAATAAAAATCAGCGTTTACTTTATGAGCAGGAGTTTCGGCTTGAAGGCTATGATATTTTGACAGCACCAAACGGTAATAAGGCTTTGATTAAGATTCGGAGGCAGAGGCCGGATATCATTATAATGGATGTGTATATGCCTAAGATGGGCGGTATTGAAGCAATGGGTAAAATCTTGAATGAATACAGGGATGTTCCTATCATTATTTACACTGCTTATAATAACTATAAAGACAATTTTATGTCATGGGCGGCAGATGCATACATTGTCAAATCCTCAGATTTAACCGAATTAAAAAGCAAGGTTAAAGAATTGCTTACAGATAAAGTTGATGCGGTTAAAGGGGCATTATAAGACACGTAACTTCTTTGCAAGCAGGCTGTGTCACAATTATGTTGTAACCTGAAAACAGCAGAATCAATATGGAAAGCAATTTTAATAATTAATGAGAGGTGCAGATATGAATAAAATTAGAATCGCAATCATTGGAGTAAGTAACCGCTCCAGTTCCTTGATTCATGGTATACACTACTATCGAAATAAGAAACCAGTGGACGCTATTGGGCTTCTGCATTGGGACATAGGAGGATATAAACCCGGAGAGATTGAGGTCGTTGCCGCCTTTGACGTTGACGAGCGAAAGGTTGGCAAGGATGTAAACAGAGCGATCTTTGTCAGTCCCCATAGCGCCACGGTCTTTAAAACATATATACCTGATGCCGGGATCTCAGTACAAATGGGTAGAATCCTGGACAAAGATTCAGATGTTATGAACCATGATGCAGGCAGAGAGACATCTCTTTCAGATAATCATAAGGGCTCTACCCGGAAGGAGATTGTCCGTATACTTAAAGAATCCGGGGCAGAAGTAATTGTGAATTATCTACCGCCTGGTGCAGAAGATGCATCCAGGTTTTATGCTTATTGCGCGTTAGATGCAGGGGTTGCTTTTGTAAATAATACATCTGTATTCATAGCAAACAATCCCTTGTGGTCGTTAAAATTTGAATATAAGAATATTCCCATAATCGGAGATGGATTCAATATTAGATTTCCAATTATGGCCACCCTTAATTCGGTAGGCGTTGATATTGACTCCGTACGTTGCGCAAAATTAGCACTTAATCGCGGCATGGGAGGAGTTCTTTTAGCCGCATCAGCATATTTCTGCAGACAAACGATAGGCCGGTTTACTGACGGGGAATCACGTAATATGATTGAGCAATTTATCAATGATGAGGAATACTCCTGTATGCGTAAAACGCCTGAAATGATAGCAATGACAACACAGTAGTTGTAACTTGATTATATAGGAATTTCCACAGATGGCTAAACAGTTTGGAGCAAAAGAAGGAGAGGGTGTAGTGGTGACGGAAGTTAAACCTGGATCAATCGCTGCCGAGTTTAAGAGTGCGGTCGAGAAGAGCAGCAGTGATAGAACCGTACTGTTACTTCTTAAGAGTGGAAATATGCAGCAATATGTGGTGTTGAGCTGGTAAACATTGCGTATCACGGAATACCATGATAGTTGATGAATCGACAGCATTTACAACCTGATTATTGAAAGGAGGTATGAAATAGTCAATATTTTAATAAAATAACCTACACGAAGTTACCTATTTCACTTTTACAAAATATGTTCTTTAGGAGGAGCAATAATGAAAAAGCTTGCTATTTGTCTCATCGCACTGGTTTTTATAGTAAGAACTATGGCATTTCAAATTCGGTGTCTTTATCTTTGACGATCAGCACCGGGCAGTGTGCTTTGCGAACAACTCTTTCGGCTACGCTTCCAATAAGAACATGTGACAATCCAGTTCTACCATGGCTTCCCATAATAATCAGATCTATATTATCTTTTCTTGCAGTTTTGATAATTTCCACAAAGGCTCTTCCTTCACACACTTCTGTCTTAATTCGTGGTACTTTTTTTATCTTTTTGGCTACACTGTGTAATCTCTCTTCA
Source organism: Candidatus Brocadiaceae bacterium S225 (assembly GCA_007859995.1). GTDB lineage: Bacteria > Planctomycetota > Brocadiia > Brocadiales > Scalinduaceae > Scalindua > Scalindua brodae. The sequence goes on along the minus strand of SMSL01000005.1, from coordinate 209,441 downwards.
GCCTCTTTTTTCATTTTCTCTGCTATTTCTTGTGGAGTTATTTGGAGTATCATGTAGTGCTCGTTCCCATGAAGATGCTCCACCACATGTAACAGATGAAGTGTTGAGTTAAATAATAATGCTAGTTCTTTTGCATATTTTACTGCCAGATTACAAGGCGCAGAAAAATCCACTGGGCATAAAATCTTCTTTATTTTCATGATTCCCTCTTTCGATTTTAGGCCACAGATTAACACTGGGTTTCACAGATTTTTTTATCTTTACTTATCCGCAAATCTGTGGCTAAATTTACATTCTTATACTATAAACTTAAGGTTCTATATATGGTCTAATAACCCGAAGGGCAGGTTAGATAAGCGCTTTTAAAAATATCTGTATCATCTTTCTCTTGAGCATGCAAAGACGACGATAGGATAATTAGAATAAACATACACAAAAAAAATCTTACATACTTTTTCATAACCAAATTGTATTTACAATACCAACACAATCGTAAACAAGCACTTTTCAAACCGTAAAAATAACTTTTTACTTATGCCGAGATTAAATAGAAGAACGACATTATCAAATGATAGAATCATAAAAGCATATATTATTAAAAGCAAGGAGAAAAAGAGAGGTTATAATATCCCACATTTACCATCTGATTACGCTTGATATGTGAAAGGTGTTTTAGAGGATTGATAGCAAACTTGACTTTTGTCAATGATTGTCTGTGGCTTTCAGGTAAAGTAGGCATAAAAAACACCTACGTCCCTCAGTGTATGAAGGATGTAGGTGTATGTGTAATAAGACTGTATTAGAGCCTGTTGCATAAGACAATAATTTACAGAATTTTCAATATTGAGAAAGAAAAGATGAAGCTAATAGCACGGGATTTCAATTGACTCGTAACTTACTCGTAGAAAGGTCGTTTCCCTCAGTTAACTTAGGCCCAACTGGCCTTTCCACTCCGGTATAACTTCAATAGATTATGGATTGCACAAATCAATTTCCATTCACTTGCACAAGCATTTAACCCTCGTCTTAATAATCGACTTATTCCCCGAGCATCTTTAGCGGAAAAAGGCTTCATTAATACTATTCAATCTTACCTATTTCGCCTTAAAATAAAATTGTATATTTATTGAAAAACTGTATAAATCGATATAGTTAATGTGTCTTAAAAATACCTTTTGCTGGTATAATATGTTTAGTTTTGTATTAAATCACTTTAAGCAAAATCTGGAAGGAGATTTTTATGAGCTAATCAAAGTATATCTGTTTTTTTCAATTTCAAGAAGTTATAATCTTTTTTGGAGAATGAGGAATGTCAAAAGAAAAATCACTGTTTTGTGTGTTAAACAAACCTGAAGATGTAGCGCCGGATTCACCGGTGGCTAAAAAACATGTACCCGTTATTACGGTGCCGCCGGTTTTAAAAGCCGGTGAGTTTTACGATGTAAAGATTACGGTTGGAGAAATTGAACATCCGAATGAGAATGAACATTTTATACAATGGATTGAATTTTATGTAGGCGATGTATATCTGGGTAGATTTGATTTCGCGCCGGTAATGACAAAACCCGAGGTTACAATTCCTCTGAAACTGGGTCATCACGGACTCGATTCTACATTAAGAGCGGTAAGCCGTTGCAATCTACACGGTCTATGGGAAGGTAAGGTTCAGGTAAAGACGGAATAATCAGGGAAAAATAACTGTTTTGCCGTAACGGCAGGAATTTGGACGTTGTGGTACTGAACTTAATTTTGTAGTTGTCTGTGTATAATGATTTTTATAACAAAAATTTGGAGGGGAAGAAATGGTTAAAAAAATATTGATGATAGTTTTCTTACAAGCTGCTATTGGATATTTAGTTGTACCGGAAATAATGGCCAGTGATATTGACGGACAGGGGCTGTACGCAAAGCACTGTGTTTTATGTCATGGTGAAGACGGTACCGGCAAAACGGATTTAGGATCGGGGCTTGGAGCGCGTGACTTCAACGATAAGAAGTTTCAGGCGGGTATAACGGATGAACAGATTGTAGAGCAGATTGCAAATGGGACTGAGGATAAGATGTTCCCTTTTAGCGATAAGCTTTCTTCAGAGGAGATCCATGCCCTGGTTCCCGTCATACGGGCATTCGGGAAATAAATTAGAGTATTAATTCAGGAAGCATTATATCACTGCTGAGAGCACAAAGAAGTTTACGGTTATGTCATTTTGTGTCGGAAACATGAGTCTATTCGGAATGGCATGCAAATACCTTTGTGCTCTCAGCAGTCAAAGTAGTAAAAAAGCTTCCAGTATAGAAATGATAACTACAATTAATGGAGGAATGCAAGAATGAAAAAAAAGGTCATTTATGGTCTTGTCGTTTTGTTTTTTTTTTCTGTAGTTCAATTTAACGCATCAAATGCATTTGCCGGTAAAATAAATTACAAAAAAATATTTGAAAATAATTGTCGAAAATGTCACGGGAAAGATGGTAAGGGTACAAAGAGGGGTAAGGGATTGGGGGTTCCAGATTTTACTGATGGTGATTGGCAAGATGCTACGACAGACAAACAAATGATCACTACTATCACTAACGGAAAGAAGAGAATGCCAAAACAAGGGCATAAATTAAGTCCGGAAGAGATTAAGGCGATGGTAAAATATATAAGGTTTTTCAAACCCAAAAAGAGACATTGAAAAATGTCAATTTTTAAGAGCCGTGTCAACACTCGCCTTGCCACTTCAAAAGGTACCATTCCCAATTTTTTGTAAATCAGGAATGGTACCCATGAATACGTGGATTCGGCCTCCGGCCTTAATCCACCTCTTTTATATACAATAAAAGGTGAATGCTCTCCTTCAAAATGCAGGGAGCGGGTTGCCCATTAACTTATAATCCCTATACTTACTTTCGTGAATTGCCCGGTATTAGCCTTGCGAATACTTCCTCTAATTAGATAAACAACTTGAAGTTTATCCATTTTGCGGGTTCAAAATTACCCATCATGTGCTTTTTCAAATTGTAACAGCTAACGTCATTCCAGCGAATCAACGATCTTTAAACATGCTTTTCTTAATAGAGAATTTTTTCATCTTGTTTAAGATCGTGCGTCCATTCAATCCCGTGAATTCGGCGACATCACTTATTTTGCCTTTATGCTTCTTGAACACCTTAATGAAGTACTCCTTCTCGATATTATCTAAATACTCCTGCATCGCATCGTAAGAAGAAATATCCGGAACTGAGTTTAACGGTGAGAGTAGAAGATTCGGATTCTCAGAATGATCTGTTAATAACTCTATATTTTCAATAGTGTCATACTCTTCCAGCAGAACAGCTTTTTCAATTACTCCTTCCAGTTCTCTTATATTTCCCGGCCATGAATATGACATAAACTTTCTCAAAACACGGGGTGACGTACCAGATATGTTTTTTTTGAAACGATTGTTGAATTTCTCAATAAAATGGTTGACTAGCAGGGAAATATCATCAGCACGCTCTTTGAGAGATGGAAGCCTTATAGAGATTATGTTGAGCCGGTAAAAGAGATCTTTCCTGAGGCTGTTATAATGAATGGCCCGTGCCACCAATTCCTTGCCTGTCCCGGTCTCTCCTGTGATAAGAATGGTAGAATCAGTTTGGGAGACCCTGTCAATCAGGTTGTAAATATTCTGCATCATATAATTTTTACCGATTAAATTATGAAAACGGTATCTCTCTCCTAATGTAGTTTGTAACCTCCGGATTTTGTCATTTTTAATATTTAATTCGTGAGTCAGATCTTCCAGCATTTTCTGGGATTGCTGGTACTGAATCTCTTTATTTACTCTTTTCGTAACATTCTTGCTGATTGAAAGAACGCCATGTATAGAGCCATCTTTATCAAAGATAGGTACACAGCTCTTGTCAAAAAAGTGGGTAACATTGTCGGGAGAGGTGATCCGTAATTCTCTGATATTAAAGGTCTTCTTCGTCTTAATGACATTATTCAGATTCTTTGCCAGTTCCTTTTCCTTAGACTTGAGCAGAAGCTTCAGGTAGCTTGTGCCTTCTACATCATTAAAAACATACGCCAAATGACTGTTCGGCTGTTTTGTTCATAAGTATGATTTTAAGATCCTTATCTACGAGAATGACATCGGATGTTATTACCAGGAACGCTTGAAGCATTATTAGGGTTACAGGAAGCAATGGATCGTTCGTTTAATACCGGTTTCTTTGATAGTGCAACAACGAATCGAGGTGTGAATCCATCGGTCAACATCTTTGAAAAGGATGGCGAGATGGTTCTGATTGCGGAATTGCCCGGAGTAAAAAAGGAAGATCTGAATATAGAAGTAAAAGGAAACACAGTGCGTCTTGCGGGAGAACGTACCATAGAGTATGGTGAAGACATCAGTTATCACCGCATTGAACGTGATTCTTCCAAATTTGACAGGACGTTGAGACTGCCGGTGAATGTTGAAGCCGATAGGGTAAATGCTGAATATAAAGACGGTCTTCTTGTGCTATCTCTTCCACGTGCAGAGTCAGACAAGCCAAAACAGATTACGATCCAATAATTATCTAAAAGGAGGATATCATGAGTAAGGAAACAAAAGAAATTACAAAAGCTGAAAACAAGAAACCTGAAAAAACTGAATATGCCGGAGAGAGGACTGTATCAGGGAAGTATTATATCCCTAAGACTGATATTGCAGAGACGGAAAAAAGCCTTGTGGTAACTATGGATGTTCCGGGAGTACGAAAGAAAAATGTAAATATCACTCTGGAAAATAATAACCTGGAAGTTGATGCTAAAATAGATCATACACCTTATGAAAACCTCAATCCGGTATACACCGAGTATAATGTAGGTCATTATACTCGAAGGTTTACCGTATCAAACATTATTGATACGGCAAGAATCGATGCCAATCTGAGTGATGGTGTGTTAATCCTGACATTACCAAAGGCTGAGAAATCTCTTCCAAAGAAAATTGAGATTAAGTAGTTAAGATTTACATCAGGTATCACTTTTAACTTCACGTGTTGTCAATCACCTGAACGATGCGACAAAAGAACTTCTCGATCAGAACTCAGAAGCTGCCAGGCAGGAGATCGACCATGCTCAGAACCTGACGGGAAATATGTTCAGAATCACTGTCCTCATTGTTAATTAATACTATCAGAATTTTATTTAAAAGGAGGCTACTATGGCTTGGCGAGACTTAATAACATGGAACAGAAAAAAACAACAGCAAGTACAACCTGAACTTCAACATCCTGTAGCTACGCTTCACAGAGAAGTTGACAGATTGTTTGACGATTTCTTTAGAGGTTTTGACAGATTTCCTTCCCTGCCTTTCAAGGAAGATAGGTTCGCTGAATTTTCACCAAAGATTAATGTAAGTGAAAATGATAAAGAAATTGAGGTAACGATAGAGGTACCGGGAATGGATCAAAATGACGTTGATATTTCCCTTAGAGACGATGTGCTCACGATCAAGGGAGAAAAGAAGCAGGAAAAAGAGGAAAAGGATAAAGAGTATTACCATGTAGAGCGAAGTTATGGATCTTTTTACCGTTCCCTGCAGGTTCCCTGCGAAGTTGATCAGGAGAACATCAAGGCAGCTTTTAAGAAAGGTGTGCTCAAAATAAATCTGCCTAAGAGCACGAAAGCACAGGAAAATGTGCGAAAGACTGAAGTTAAATCTGAATGACAGTGAAGAGATTTTGTGGGGGAGCATATTTGTCTCCCCACACAGCGCATTGACTATCAACTCGAATATTTATCAAAGTAATATTCTCAATTGTATAGCAAAATACAAAAAAAGAGTATGTAAAGCGTCCTCATGTCTATTAATTAGGATAATAGTATTGAATAAATTTCTGCATAGGTCAGGAAGTAAAGCTGAAAACATCGTGGGAACAAATTTAAAACTGTGGTTGTATAAAAATTCAGCTAATTTTTATTTACGATAATCATTTGAGACGCATAATAAAATTTGTGTTCCAGTAAATACTTATAATCTTTAAGGAGGTTGTGATGAAAACAAATTCTATGTTACGGCTTTTGTTATTGTCGTTTTTGTCTATTTTTATTGCGCTACCTGCCCATGCTATAGAAGATAGCGGTGTAAAAAACCTGCGCCAGACCGGTAAGGCTTTCGCCGCTGTTGCGCGGGAGGTATCGCCTTCGGTGGTTTTTATACAGGTCGAGGCTAAAGCTTCCGGTAGAGCGATTACCGGCTTTCAGTTGCCTTTTGGCAATGAGTGGCCATTTGAGGATGATCTGTTCAAGCGTTTCTTTGGGGATAAATTCCCTGGCATTCCCCGGGAGCCGCGCTCCGATAAACCGCGTCACGAAAATCGTGCCATAGGACAGGGTTCCGGGTTTGTATGTTCAGTAAAAGACGGATTTTTATCCGAGAAGACATACATCCTTACCAATAACCACGTTGTTGAGAATGCTGACAAGATCAGGGTTCAATTCCAGGATGGCTCTGAATATGAAGCTAAAATCACCGGATGTGATCCTCAGTCAGATGTTGCGGTTATCGAAATCAAAAACAGCAACAAGCCAACAGTCAAACTGGGAGATTCTTCTGAACTTGAAGTCGGAGAGTGGGTTGTTGCCATTGGAAACCCATTTGGGCTGAACCATACCCTTACCGTTGGCGTGGTCAGCGCCAAGGGGCGTACCAGTATAGGTATTAATGACTACGAAGATTTCATCCAGACAGACGCGGCTATCAATCCGGGTAATTCCGGTGGCCCACTGGTCAATCTGGATGGTGAGGTTGTGGGTATTAATACTGCCATATTCAGCCGCAGTGGAGGGTATATGGGTGTAGGCTTTGCAATTCCAATTAATCTTGCCAGGGATATTGCCAACCAGTTGATCGATACCGGCGAGGTGACGCGTGGTTACCTTGGCATCATGATTCAACCGCTCACCGCCGATCTTGCCAAGTCGTTCGGCGCAGATCAGGGTAAGGGTATACTCATCTCACAGGTAACAGATGACTCTCCGGCAGAGAAGGCTGGCTTGAAGCAGGGTGATGTTATTGTTGCCTATCGTGGGGAACCGGTAACAGATGTTGGTACTTTCCGTAACAAAGTAGCGCTCACGCGACCAGGCAGCCGGGAAGAGCTAACTATCCTGAGGGACGGGAAGCAGAAAACCCTTAACGTAACTATTGGCAAACTCACCGAGGACAAACTGATTGCACCGTCTCCGGCCCAAAGCGCGGAGAATCTTGGTCTGACGGTACAGACGCTTACGCCAGAGCTGGCTGAGCAATTTGACGCCAAAGAAGGTAACGGTGTAGTGATAACGGAAGTCAAACCGGATTCAATCGCTGCAATGGCGGGCATTAATACCGGAACGGTGATCGTGCAGGTGGATCGCAAGCCAGTGAAGAACGCTGCTGAGTTTAAACGTGCTGTCGAGAAGAGTAGCGGTGACAGGAGTGTACTGCTGCTTCTTAAGAGAGGTAATATAAGCCAATATGTGGCGTTAAGTTGGTAAACCTTTCTTATTATTTTTTATCACGATAGAGGGGCTTTATTGGCTAATGTATTTGATTTTAAAGAACTGACTCCATCTATGATTGGCAGTACTGCTGCGGTTATTATGGCACTCGGAGTAACTTACTGGTTAATACTAAGAAAAACAAAAAAAGAATTCATAGCATAGTAAACTTTTGGTAAATATTCACCAGGAAGTTTTTGTGAGTAATATGTTCATCAAGAAAGGATGTTCGTAATGTTAAAGTATCAGATAACTATCGGTGTATTATGTTTTGCCCTCGGTGCTGCTGTAATATTCGCGGTACAAAACTATAGAACCAATGGAAAACATGACATTAATACAAAGAACAAATTATCCAATCATGAAGGAAGCATGGATAAAACATTTGATTCCTTCTTTGATGATGACTTTTTCATGTCTAGTAAATCTCCTTTTGAGGAGATGAGGAGAATGCAGGAGAGCATGATGAGGCAGTTCAATCAGTACGATGATGATTCAGGCAGTGGGATTTTTGGTTCCTGGTTTAAGAAACGGTTTGGCGGGGGAGAGCCTGGAGATATTCAAACAAGAGAGGATGAGGATTTTGTTTACTATGATGTTGTTATCAAAGATCTTTCCAATAAAAAACTCGATATAAAGGTGGAAGATGGGCAGATAAAGATTTCTGGAACCGTAGAAAAAAGGTCTGATGATAAGGGTAAAAATACAAACTCCAGCAAGTTTTACAGCTCAACATTTCATCGGTCATTTCCTGTTCCCTATGGCGTTGATGGGGACAGGGTACAGATGGAACAAGACGATGAGAAGATTATTATTAAATTGCCTAAAGTTAAATGAGTGTCAAGGCATTAATAGTAATTTAAAATATATAATATCCCGGCATAAATATTCAATAGGTTTTGAACTGGTCCATGACGATGCAGTTGATTTTCTAAGAAGCTATGAGTCAACTTTGTACAAATAATCTTTGCGTAGCTGGCAGAGCAGGAATTAATATGAGTCGTTTGGGAACAAAAATAAACAAGGATGTGTATAAAACCACTGAGATTTTAGATGCCGGATGGTATTAGATTCTGGCTAATTAACGGTATATTTATACTCCCCAGTAAAAAGTTATTACAATTTAACGAAAGGAGGTGATTACCTGATGGCAGTAACTTGTAATGTTGCAGGAAAAGAAATAACGAAGAATGGATTCGACTACCATTTGAAATTATGGCTTAAGGACTTTATCGTTCAGGACTGCAGTCACTCTGATACATACCGCGAGAGGTTTGGATTGGACTGTTGTAATTCCCACAAATACAAAGGCCAGGATATACGGGAATTATTGAAGGAATACTAATACTATTTAACACCCGAGCAATAGTAAGGGGAGTTGAATAACGAGGCTTCCCTTGCTATCGCTATTTAACACGGTTGCTGTGGCTAAGGTGGGTTTGTAAAATATTATATATGATTGAAAACCGCCATATTACAAAGACTTATAGCCCATAAAAAAATTTTAGATTTTTGGGAACCTGCAAGGGATAAATAGTGTATAAAAAACCTGTAATATTTAGATTATATAGATAATAAATATGATAAGTATAGATAAGCTATGTCGGAAATTCGGTTCGATAGTTGCAATCGATGGTGTGTCCTTTGATGTCGGAAAGGGAGAAGTGCTGGGATTTCTTGGCCCTAATGGGGCAGGTAAGAGTACGTTAATGAAAATGTTAGCCTGCTTTTTAAAGCCTGACAGTGGTACTGCTACTGTCTGTGGGCACGACATTTTAGAGAATCCGGTTGAAGTAAGAAAATCGATAGGTTATCTGGCTGAAAATGTACCGTTATATAATGAAATGACAGTTGGTGATTTCTTAAACTTTGTATGTGATGCAAGGGGCATTAAACGCAATAACCGAAAACAAGCGTTAGATCGAATAGTTCCAATGTGTTCAATCGAATCTGTATATCATCAAACAATCGAAACCCTCTCAAAGGGATATAAACGCCGTGTTGGATTAGCGCAGACCCTGATTCATGATCCGGACGTACTGATCCTCGATGAACCTACAGACGGTCTCGATCCTAATCAAAAGCATGAGGTTCGGGGGCTAATTAACCAAATGTCAAAAGATAAATGTATTATCGTATCTACTCATATACTTGAAGAGGTAGATGCCGTCTGCTCCAGGGCAATTATTATATCAAAAGGAAAGATACAGGTAGATTCTACACCTGAAAAGTTGAAGGCAGAGTATAAATGTGGTCTGGATGAAATTTTTCGTAAGATTACCAGGACGAAGGTGGTTTAATTTGAATAGGAATCCAATACATGCATAGCTTTTACGCCGTATTCAAAAGGGAATTAAGGTCTTATTTTACAACACCTGTTGCATATGTATTCCTTGTTGTTTTTCTTTTCTTCTCAGGATATCTGACTTTTAAGCAGGGGTTCTTTGAAATAAGGCAGGCAGACATGCAGGTGTTTTTTATGAACATGCCTCTGCTGTTTGTCTTCCTGGTTCCTGCGGTATCTATGCGCCTGTGGTCTGATGAGCGGAGAATCGGATCTATCGAACTGCTCCTTACCCTGCCGATTACGATAATCCAGGCGGTTTTAGGTAAGTTCTTTGCCGCATGGCTTTTTCTCGTGATTGCACTGGCTTTGACTTTCCCGATGGTAATCACGGTTAGTTTTTTAGGCGATCCCGATGCAGGATTAATAATCATGGGATACCTGGGTAGTGTGTTAATGGCTGGAGGTTTTCTTGCTGTCGGTTGTTTCTTTTCAGCTGTGAGTAAGAATCAGGTGATCAGCTTTGTCCTTTCAGTAGTCGCCTGTGCGATACTCATATACATAGGAATGCCGACAACCCTTAACTACCTTTCAACATTTCTACCCGCAGGCCTGGTTTCCGCAATTGGAGGCATGAGTCTTCAATCGCATTTTGAATCTATTCAGAAAGGAGTTCTGGAGTTTAATGATATTTCTTACTTCATTTTGTTGATTATCGGATGGATTGCAGCATGTAGTTTTATGTTAGACGAAAGGAAAACCAGTTAATGAACAGAACGATGCGGGTAATCATCGGAGTTATTCTTGTATTGGTGATTATGTTCAGTGCTATAAGCATTTGCCAGAATCTAGGCAATCCAATTAAGGTTGATGTGACGGAACAGAATCTCTATACGCTTTCAGATGGTACCAAGAGTATATTATCCAAACTAAATCAACCAGTCAGAGTAAAACTCTATTACGCGAAGACCGCCGCCCTGAAGGGGTCTGATCAAATCCAGTATTTTAATAACTATTATCAGTTTGTTAAGTCACTGCTGGAAGAGTACGTTTCTGCTGCAAAAGGTATGATTGATTTGCAGATAATAGATCCACGGCCATTCTCAGAAGAAGAGGTGCAGGCATTGAGATATGGTTTACAGAGATTTCCAATAACAGATGAGGAGAGTTTCTTTTTCGGACTTGTGGTTCAGACGCAATTTGGGGTAGAAAAGACGATTCCATTGTTTTCTCCTGATAGGCAGAATTTTGTTGAGTACGACATAAGCTATTTAATAGATACTGCAATAACACGTCAGAAGACAAAAATAGGTGTTTTAAGTTCACTGCCCGTAATGGGTAGTAACGTAAGTGGATATATGGCTCAAATGATGCAAATGCAGGGACAGAGCCCTGAACCTGCCTGGACAGTCATTGAACATCTGCGCAAACAATACGAAGTTAATAGAATTGCCGCTGATGCGGACGAGATAAAGGATGTTGATATTTTACTGGTTATTCATCCAAAAGATTTGCCGGAAAAGACCCTGTTTGCAATTGATCAATTTGTGCTTAAAGGTGGAAGGGCAGTGGTTTGCGTTGACCCTCATTGTTTCGCAGAAAAACCGGACCAAATGGCTATGCAGAGCGGAGTACCTCCTTCACAGAGTTCTGACTTGAATCTCCTTTTGCGCAATTGGGGAGTAGAAATGCCTCAAAGGACTTTTGCCGGAGATCGTAACCTTGCATTAAAGGCGTCTATAATGGCAAACCAGAGACCGGAAAAGATAATAGGGTTTCTTGGCTTGACGTCACGATGCTTTAATCCTGAAAGTGTAATTACCGCGGAACTGAATCAGGTCAGAATGCTATTTCCAGGTGTACTGAATGAAACCGATAATTCAGGAGAAAAAGATGATGATGCAAAGATCGATCGGAGACCACTTCTGGTGACAACAGAGAGAGGCAACAGCTGGACAACCAGCAGTCCATATGAATTAATGATGCTAAACCCATCACAACTCATGAATAAGTTTGTAGATGGCACAAAGCCGGTAGCTATGGGCTATTTGCTTACCGGTAAGTTTAAAAGTAGTTTCCCAGATGGCATTGAGGTTGAGGAAGAGATAGAGGCAAGTGAAGAGGGAGCTAAATCAGGATCTGAAGGTTCAAGCGAGGAAAATAAAACTGCCAAAAAGAAAGTTACAGGCATAAAAGAAGCGACTGAAGACTGTACAGTTGCGATTTTCTCAGACGTTGATTTTATAAGTGATATGGTTGCTTATCAGAGGACTTTCATTGGAAGCATGGCTATCGGAGATAACGGAACCTTAATGCTGAATACAATCGATGAATTGAGAGGCTCCAGTGACTTGATCTCTATCAGGTCACGAGGCAATATGAGAAGGCCATTTATAGTTGTTGATAGTATTGAAAAGCAGGCAGAAAGAGAAACAGCCAATGAAGAAGCCAGAATTAATGCCGAAATAGTAGGTTTCCAGGACGAACTGAACACCATTATCTCAACGGCAAAAGAAGGTGATGAAGAAATTATAGGAAGTTCTATTTTGCAGAAGAAAAAAGACCTCGAAATTAAATTGCATGAAGCCCAACGCAAGCTACGTAATGTTAAGATGAAGAGACGGGAAAGGATTGAAAGTCTTGGTAATAGACTCAGGAATTTCAATATGTTGATGACCCCGGCAATTATCCTCATAATTGCCATAGTTTTAGGCATACGCCGATCCATAAGAAAAAGACATTATATCAGTCATGCAAGTGACGCATAAAACAGGCAGGCAAAACCAACTTAGAGTTTGATTGAAAGACATTCTTAATGAGTAATAAAAAACTTATAATATTAGGCATTATAACGATATGCATGGTAGCTTGGGCAATAGTTCAAGCTACCTTTTCTAACAGGACCAGGAGTTCAATTGAGACATCAGCCTATCTTGTCCAGGGACTGGATCCTTCTAATATAAATTCTATAAGCCTGGGGACAGGCGATAAAGAGGTTACTTTAAAACGTGCTGGTAATCGCTTTGTTGTTGTTAACAAAGATAACTACCCTGCGGAATCAGCAGAGGTAAATAACCTTATCTCAACATGTATGGACATAAAAGTTGAAGAACTTTTTACCGACAATCCTTCAAATCACGAAGATCTTGGCGTGACAGAAGATAAAGCAGGCAGTGTAATAAAATTCTTTAAACAGAATTCAGAGCTGCTGGTCGGTGTTATTATCGGTAAAGGTAAGGGCCAGGGAAGTGGTACCTTTGTCAGGTTGATCCCTGGTAACAAAGTATACGTTACTCTTGATCGGCCGTGGATTAAGGATCAGGTAATGAATTACGTTAACAATAACGTTGTTACTGTTGATCGCCAAAACATTGAATCGGTAACGGTCACCTCATCAAATGAAACCTATACGCTTAAATCTGAAAATGATGGGAAAGGGGTTATATTGGAAAACCTCCCCCCTGGCAAGAAGTTAAAGGCGAATGATTCTAAGAACGTATTTGCCGCATTAAATAATTTAAAATTTGAAGATGTGAAGAAAAGTTCTGCTGCAGAGGCAGAGTTGGTTTTTGATAAAAAATATATTTGCAACCTGAAAGACTCAACGGTTTATACAATAAAGATTGCACAAAAAGATGATAAAGCTTATATAACATGCCATACCGATTATACAGACAAGACTCCTGTCACAAAGGAGCAGGGAATAATTGAGACTGAAGAGGAGCTAAAGAAAAAAGAAGCAAAACTCCTTGCCCAGGAAAAAGTGCAAAAGACGTCAGCAAGGCACAAAAACCGGATCTACGAGATTGCTGAGAATGACGCAAAGAACCTTACGAAACAACTTTCCGAATTGTTTGAAGAAGAAATAAAAGAGGTACCGGAGGAGAAGTAGTAGACCGCCTGCCCCTTTTAACAAAGCCTCTTACCGGATTTATCAACAAAACATCACCGGCAGAAATAAGGGATTAAAGAGCGAAGAACGAGTAAAGAGTTTGAAGTAGACTTTATCCCGGGAAATCCCTCTTTACATAATACCGAAATATGATACCCTCCTTTCTCGGTTACATACAGAAGACGACTGGCATTCCTCCTTTTCTATTGAGGTTGGTGGGGGTCGCCTTTTACTGCAGCGAACCCTGTTTGTCAGCTCTTGAGATTTGCACCTATTGGCTGAAGCGGTGAAATATAAATGTTGCATTCGGTGTGTGTAATAGATGATAATAAACATAGTCATACGGAGAAAATTGGTTAGCAGAGGATAGTCTAGTCGCAAAATTTACTTGTGCAATCGATATCTATAGAATTTTGTGATGGATATCCGTGTCTATGGGTTATTAACGGTATGGAGAGTGCTGAAAATGAAAAAAAACGATTCAAAAAAGAGTTCATTTATTGTCGGTTTCGGGGTTGGGGTGTGTGTGGTTTACGCGTTGTCCGTTGCAGATGCAGACGAGGCTGTTTCACATAGAAACGCTCCTGTGAAAGGGCAGATAGTTGCACTGCAAGAAAACGAAATTGGGTACGATGAAGAGAAGTTGAAGAGAAGGTTGGGTGTTAAATCGTTAAGAGGGGCAGACTTGTCAGGGAACGACTTGCGATGGCTCTATCTGCAGGAGACAGACCTGGCACAAGCGAACCTTCAGGGAGCAAATCTGAAGGGGATTAACCTTCGAAAAACAAACCTGCAAGGAGCCGATTTGCGCGGGGCAGATCTTTCCGGGGCAAACCTGGAAGATGCGGATTTGCGGGGAGCAGATCTGACCGGCGTTCAGAATCTTTCTATCAGACAGATTGCTGCAACCGTCTATGATAAAGAGACAAAATTTCCGGAAGGTATAACGTTCGGGGATATACCCAAATACAACAAGGATAGCCTGAAGAGCGCTTTGGGCGTTAAAATGCTGGAAGGGGCAGAAGCGCAGGGAATGATATTGCGATGGGGAGATTTTGAAGGAGTGGAAATGCCGTGGTCATCCTTTCAAAGGGCTGACCTGACAGGGGCAAATTTATCGCATACAAATTTATCTGCATCAAACCTGCGTGATACAAACCTGTTGGATGCGGATTTACAAAAGGCAAATTTGAAGAACGCAAGCCTGCAGGGAGCAAATTTGATGCAGGCAAATCTACAAGGGGCTAATTTGACAGGTGCAAACCTGCAAGATGCGAACCTGTCAGGGGCAGACTTACAGAAGGCAGACTTGTCGTCGTCGAACTTGTCCGGAGCAAATCTTTCAGGGGTTGACTTACACGGCGTGGATTTGCGCGGAGCCGATCTGCGGGAAGTGAAAAACATAACGATAAAGCAGCTTGCACCGGTCATAATTGATATGCGCACTCGCCTGCCGGAGGGCATAACCTTCAAACAGATAGAACAACACAGGTCTGGTGCGATACCGGGATCATTGTAAGCAAATGTACCAATGATTGTCCCAATACAGTTTCAATTAAAAGATTATGACGTTAAATATTTTAAGTTTTCATTTTTCAAAAGGAGGTAGATAAGGCTGAGGGTAAAAACGGACTACTTGAGATTACTCTACCGAAGAAGGAAGAATCAAAAGCAAAAAAAATTAATGTTAAAGGTGAGTAATGGTACTCAGGATTTTACTTAATTATTTTTTATTAATGAAATTTTAACAAAGGAGGGTTTTATGTTATCGTTATCAAACACACTGGATTCACTTCTGGCACTTCAGGAAGCAATGGATATTGCTCAAGATACCGGTTATTTTGAAGGTGAGACAACAAACAGAGGAGTTCACCCACCTGTTAATATTTTTGAAAAAGGGGGAGATTTAGTTCTCGTGGCTGAATTACCCGGAATCAAAAAAGAGGATTTGCAGTTGCAGGTAAAAGATAATACCGTGCGGATTGCAGGAGAGCGGGAGATTAACTATGGAGAAAAAATCAGTTATCATCGTATAGAACGTAACTCTTCAAAATTCGACAGGACGCTAAAACTGCCAATTAGTGTAGAAGCGGATAAGGTAAAAGCAGAGTATAACGAGGGAATTCTAGTGATCTCCCTGCCCCGCGCAGAAGCTGACAAACCCAGACAAATTGCTATTCAATAATCTTTAAGAAAGGTGGATGCTATGGATAAAAAAATCAGCGAAGTGAAGAAGGTTAAAGATCAGGAAGTTAAAAAAAGTGAGTTTACCGGAGAGAAAACAGTTGCGGGGAAATACTATGTTCCTCTCACTGACATTGTTGAGACAGAAAAGAGTCTCGTTGTTACTATGGACATACCGGGTGTCAAAAAAGAGAATATCCATGTCAAGCTGGAGGATAATGTTCTGGAGGTTGATGGTCAAATCGACTATTCGACGTATAATGATCTTAATCCCGTGTACACGGAATATAATGTGGGGCATTTTACACGGAAATTTAGTGTATCAAACGAGATTGACACCGGAAATATAGACGCAAATCTCTCTGACGGGGTATTAACTCTGACATTACCCAAGGCGCCGGAAGCACAACCGAGGCAAATTAAAGTTAATTAACCTGTTATGCACCTCTTGTAGCGCTTATGATTATAATGTCACTGTGGCCTTTGCATTGTAAAATAAATGACAGTAAGGGGTGCGTTTCTTTTGAGTAAAAATGTTAATACCAAAATAGAATTTACAATGTGATAATAGTTAAAGAGACACTCCAGTTTTAAGATATATTAATACCTAATCTTATACAGGAAAGGATGGATCCATGAAAAGAATAACACGAAAGTGCGCTATGGCGGTGCTGTTAGTCTTCGCGACGGTGTCGACCATTTCAGGAGCGGTGTATGCGAAGGAAATGAAAATGCAGGAATCCAGCTATATGCACGTAATGGTCACAGAACCATTTGAAGCAATGCGCGAACGGGACATAGCAGAGAAGTCGGAAGCAATGAGCAAACACATGGCACTGCTTAAAGAACGGTACAATTTATCAGGAAAAACTGCCCCGGATGCTAAAATGTCCGGTGGAAAGCCCCTGCCGGTTGGGCCAACAGCAAAATTAAGTGGCGGTATATCCTGGGAGAGTTTAGGTTCGATGCCACCTGAAGAGATCAAGCAGAAGGGCGTATTCCCATACCCTCCATTGCCGCATGTCAAGCATGCTACCGGTGGAATGGTCGTGGCCCCGATGCAATTGGAAACACATCCTGAACTTGTCCGCTTTGATGTAGACTTCGACTTACCGGAAGCTTATCTGCCGGAATTTCCACCGCCATTATTTCTGATCTCACGACCTGATCTGGGAGATGTTTCCGGTGGAGAGGAGATTACGATCAACAATTACTATGAGAAGTTTAACGGCATACTCACGCCGTTTCAGTTGGAAGGCATGCGTCTTCTGGTTACACCGGTGGCACAGCAGCAGTTCAACGTGACTGAGGACCGCAAGGCGGATATAGCGCAGGATGTGGTCTCCTGTTTCAGCTGTCACCCTAATGGTCATACAAGTGGTGTCTTCCATCTCAATCCGGACAATCGGCCCCAGGAGACGCGATTTCGAATTGACACCGTCAGCCTGCGTGGTGTGAATATTCAGCACTTCTTAGGTTCCAAGCGCTCTTTGCGGTCACTGGAGGATTTCAGTGAAGTTGAGGCAAAAACAGCTTACTTTGACGGCGATCCGGTTATCGCGCTGAAAAAGGGTGCCCGCCGCTTTACGAGGGAGGAAATCGCAGCCATGGCTGCAATGCAGAACATGATCGCTTTTCCTCCAGCGACAAAGTTGGATATTCAGGGTCGCCTGTATCCGAAGAAAGCCACAGAATCTGAGCTGCGAGGCGAAAAGATTTTTACGATGGCATGTGCCTCCTGCCATCCTGCTCCATATTACACGGACAACCTCGCACACGATCTCCAGGTAGAACGTTTCTATGATGGACGTGCCGAGGGGATGATAAAGACCTTTGCCCTGCGTGGAATCAAGGATTCGCCTCCATACATGCACGATGGGAGGTGCCTGACGCTGGAGGATACGGTTGAGTTTTTCAACATAATTCAAGAACTAAAACTGTCAGCACAGCAGAAAACTGATCTGGTCGCGTTTATGCGAACACTATAGCTCCAGATAGATGGTTTAAAATGAAGAGTGTCAGGTCTGCAAAAAGGCACACGGAGTAAACATATTGCACCTGATATTTAAATCGGTAAGAAGGGGGAAAATTATAGCGCATCTACAAAAATGTAGATGCGCTATAAAGGGAGAATTAACGAAGCATCTATTTAGACCGCACAGGCCAGTCGGTACGTGAAGCGTTATGACATTCAAAGCATAAGTTTCTTAACAATGAATCAAAAACTTCATATGTTTCCATGCTGTCTCCATTTTTTGCAGTATCTGCAAGGTTTTTAGTGGCGGCAGCCATCTCTTTTGCGTATTTCTCATATTCCGCTTTCATTGATTTGTCAGACATTTTAAATTTCCGCCCTACCAGTCCCCATTCGTCATCCGGAAAATACATATCAACCATATATTCACTGATTCTGGATATCTTATTAGACTCCTTAATCACTACATCGAAATCACCATTCAATAATCCGTCCAGTATCTTAGACATAGATGAGCCTACAGCTTTCATCGCATATTTAGTCGCTATAGAGTCATGCATAGTCTCTCCTCCTGCAGCGGCATAGGCTTTACTGCTTTCTCCGCTGAAGGTTAGAACTCCTGAAGCAATAACTAATGAACAAAATAACGCTATACATACTTGATAAATTTTCTTCATCACGCATATCTCCTTCCAATTCAAAATTATTTTAAAGAAATATAAAATATTTTCTAAAATTAACTTTATTCATTTATTAAATTCGGCTTAGCACGAAACGTTGTTCTCCGCCAGTATTATTATGCGACTTTATAAAGATTAAGTCTTCACTTATATCGGTCGCAATATTAGTACCATTATTGATCCATTCACAGATAAAATATTTAATTTGCGCCTAAACAGTGAACCGACAATGCTTTACTATCCAAGGCGTGGTTTCGCAAAAAAATATCGCATAAGCCGTTTCTAAATCCTTGCGAAAAAAATTCGCCTGATCATGCCCGGTCTATGTATGTATTTAAATCTTCAGGTTAGTCCTTATTCTATTGATTTAAATTTTATCATAAATGTGCGGTTGATATAGTTTTTGATAATGAAGGCAATCCTGCCTTGCAGTATCAGTTTTTTTGCAAAATCCCTGTACCATTTACCATATTGAAAATTCTTTTAGTTTTTCTTCCTGCATTACATAAAAAGTTTGAATTATTAATGTAATAAATGTAGTCTTGCAGAAAGGTATACGGTGATAAAAGTAATGGATACTATTAAACAATAAAATGGTTTTTGGTAAGTGTGATAATTGTGAACACTCGGCTAAAGCAAAGCAATCCGGAAGAAGGTATATTCTTCCTTTGTTTTTCTTTTTCTCAGGACTTTTGATACTCGCTTATGAGCGTGACCTTGGTAATACAAGTCCGGTCATAACTGTCCTGGGAGGGCTCTCAACAACTGCTGGTTTTGTCTGGCTAGTTGTAAAAGGGATTCGTTATATTTCAAAGTGAAAACACTGGAGTTTATTATGGATGATCAGAGTAAATGGTTCAATTCAGATCTTAATCTGGAGATTGCCCCGATACGTTGTTTTCTGGTCTTATTCTACCTTTTAGCGCCTTCGCATCATCGTTACTTGACCATTCTTTGATCTTATATTCGATTTTTCTTGTAGAAATACCAAGTATCTTCGCCGCTTTAGACTTACTGCCGCCAGTCGTGTGAAGTGTTTCGAGGATAGCCCTCTTCTCGATCTCCTTCATCGTTGTACCTGGCGGTATGCGGGATGTATCTTTTTTCGCCTTTTTTAAACTTTGATTTATGCTTGATGGAAGATTGCCGGGCTCTATAAATTCATTCCTGGCCATTACCACCGCTCTCTCTACCGCATTTTCAAGCTCTCTCACATTGCCGGGCCAGTTATAATTGTTCAATAACCTGGTACACTGCGAACTGAACCCCTTAATATCCTTCTTGTTCTTTGCCGCATATTTTTACCAGAAAACTATCTGTCAACAACCCAATATCATCTCTCCGGTCTCTTAGCGGAGGAATCTCCAGATTGATTACATTTAACCGGTAGTACAGATCCTCTCTAAAACCGCCCCTCTCTGATCTCCTCCTCCAAATCCTTATTTGTCGCCGCGATTATCCTTACATTCGACTCCAGCGTCTCTTCCCCTCCGACCCTTTCAAAGCATCCCGTCTCAAGCACCCTTAGCAGCTTTATCTGCACATGTGAATTCAGATCACCTATCTCATCAAAAAGAGGTACCACTATCCGCCAACTCAAACCTGCCTCTCCTCTGATTCACCGCGCCGGTAAAAGCACTTTCTCATGTCCAAACAGTTCACTCTCCAGCACCCCCTCGGACAACGATGCACAATGAAGCGCTAGAAACGGGGTATTATTCCTGTCACTATTGTGATGAATCGCATGTGCAACGAGCTCCTTACCCGTTCCCGTTTCACCATATATTAACACCGAGGCCGCAGTAGGCGCGATCTCTGTAATTGTCTTAAAAATAAGCTGCATCTCAGGCGTATTACCTATGAACCCCGAGAAACCGTATTTATCATCCAGCTGCTGCCTCAGCTCACGATTCTGTAATATAAGGAGTTGCTTTTCCCATATCTTCTTAAGTATCAATTCTAACTCCTCTATGTTTACCGGCTTAGTCAGGTAATCATCCGCCCCCTTCTTCATCGCGTCAATGGCAGTTTGCAGAGAGCTGAATGCCGTTATCATTATACCGGTATGTCCTCATCTTTCTTCTTAACCTTCTCTATAATAGAAAAACCACTGATATCCGGTAACTTCATATCCGTAATTACTATATCAAAGTGTTCGGTATCGATTAAGCTTATCGCTTCATTACCTGTGTACACGCAACTGGTATCATAGCCATCCTGCAGGAGAATTTTCCTCAGACCGTTGGCAGTGTTTTTATCGTCATCTATTAACAATATTCTTGGTTTCTTCATTTTCTTTGTCAAGACAAAGGTAATTCGATTATAAACTCAGCACCCTCAACCAGCTTTTCAAACCTTATGTTACCACCATGAGCATGAACAATATTTTTTGTGACGGCCAGTCCTACCCTGTACCGCCACTCTTAGTAGAATAGAAAAGGCCAAATATCTTATCATGCAGCTCATCGGGAATACCCGGACCGGTATCTTTAATAAATATATTTAAATAACTGTCTTTCCTTGATACGGTTATAGCTATATTTCCTCCATCTGTCATAGCCTCTATAGCATTAAGTATAATATTCAATAACGCCTGCTTGAGTTTGTCCCTGTCTACTAAGATCTGCGGACAGCTTCCAGACATTGTTAAGTAAATATTAACTCCATTCAAGTCTGCATGTGGAGTGATGAGGGATAGCAGTTCTTCAATTATTCTGCCAATATCTTCCTCTGTGCGATTTAAATCACCTGATTTTGAGAAACTAAGACAATCTTTTGCCAGTTTATTCAACTGTTTATCTCTCTTCCTTAACCACTTTTACTATATCTGCAAGTTCTTTCCCTGCGCCCAGATCATACTTGCCAATCTCTCTCTCTAATAACGACATCTGGATGTTAATAGCATTTAAAGGGTTTTTAATCTCATGTGCCAGTTCGTTGCTGTATTGCCCAAGCGTTGAGAGGGTCTTAGACCTGACCAGTTCTTCATTAAACATCTTCTCTTCTGTTATATCACGCATTATACCAACTACATATTCGATCTTATCATTTTCATCCTTTACAATAGAGTAGTTGGTTATTACCCGTTTCTGTTTACCCTCTTTAGTCTTGATAAGGTATTCGCGCGCAATCTTAGTACGTTTTTCATCAAAGAGATTGAGTCCCGGGCATATCGCCAGGCAATTCCCGTCTGAGGAGTGGCATTTAAATATGTCAAAGCAGTTGGATTCATTCTCTGTGATTTCATCCATGGAGAAGCCGACAATTTGTTCACAGGCAGGATTGAACAGTATTATTTTTCTATCCTTATCAAACATAAATACCCCATCATTCAGGTGTCGTAATGCGATTTCCTGTAAACTTTCTTTATTTTCGATAATGCTTGTCATCTCAAACTCACTTAAACGTAACGGTACTTTTTTTATCTATCATGAAAAATAAATCTTCCAAGGTCGTAACAATGTAAACCAATGTATCAATCAGGATTCGTAGCCTTCGTTTCACCACATCGCCTCCTTGCCTAACAATTTCGCAAGAATATTAGTAATTAGTAATTTAAAGCTGCCAGATTTATACCTAAATTGGGCGGTTTTATAGCCGCAACCTTCAGGTTGTGTAGCTTACGTGAAATTTACATTCACTCATCGGATGAGAGCAAACGTCCGCCTGGGCGGACGGCTACAACGGCATGTAATATTAAGTCGCGCAATTTAGGTTATAATAAAACTGTGATTTATAATTTCTTTCCGGGTTTTATCTTTCCCCAAGAATATGAAACATAATATGTTTTATCATGTTAAATACCTGTAAGTATACTGAGTAGGCGCAATCTTTATGCCTATGGATAAAAATATTTACAAGAATACATTGCCAATATCACATAAGTATATTATTCATCGTGCCTTACTGCCTTGAATTGTAATTCTGGGGGGATAGACACACGGTTTTGTGACATACGCTTAATACGAATAATTTGCTATGCCAGCTATTTATTGCACCTTGCTCTTCGTAATTATTTCGTGATTACTGATAAAAATATACAGCAGGAAGTATTTCTGTTTTTTGTATAAAGCCATAATGTGTTGTTAATTTAAGACTTGTGCATTGCACGATCTTTTGCGCATGAAAAGAGACCATTGGCATGAACATTGCTTCAGTGTTTTCATGGCTGATTAGTAAATAATCAACTATGAAAAATATTTTATGAGAGAAATGATGAACGGGTTCAGGTAGAATTAACGGCTTATTCTGTCCGAATACTAAAAAAATCTAGAAAAGGAGTATTAATATGGATATATATAAATACGCAATGCAGATGGAATTAGACGGTAGGCATTTTTACCTCGATTTGGCGAACAAAACAGATAATGCGGGTATTAAGGGTATACTGACTATGATGGCTGAATCTGAGGCCAAGCACTATAATATAATCCTGAGTATGCAAAAAAACGATAAAACACCATATTCGACGGATACTGAAGCATTAACAGAAATAAAGAATATTTTCAAGCAAATGAAAGATGAAAAAGAGATTAATGTCGATGTTTCACAAGTAGAACTTTACAAAAAGGCTTTGGAAGTTGAGACAAACAGTGAGAAATTTTATCTGGAAAGAGCAGATGGTGAGAAAGACCCGCATAAAAAAGAAATATTTTTAACGCTGGCAAAAGAAGAAAAAAGTCATTGTATTCTTCTGGAGAATATCGTCAATTTCGTATCACAACCTGATAATTGGGTTGAAAATTCTGAGTGGTACCATGTAGACGAAGAGTAAAATATGTTGTATATACATTCCGGTAATAAGCAAATACACTATTTGTTAATACTATTCCGGACCGTGGTGTTTGTGTTATCCCTGATATAAATGTTTTGTCAATGTCACAAGAGAAGAAGATTGATATGAGGATAGCAGCATGGATATTCGGTATCAGCCGCATTGCAGAGGCGCAGAAGCGTAGAGGATTATATCCATGATAAATTACTTTTTAAATGTAAAAAGTGTAATGTTTTTAATGTTGTTTTTTAGAAAGGAGTATTGATATGAGTGTATTAGTTACTAAAGAAGCACCGGATTTTACGGCGGCTGCCGTGTTACCGGACGGCAGCATCAAGGAAGATTTTAAACTGTCTGATTTGCGGGGAAAGTACGTAGTACTGTTCTTCTACCCGCTGGACTTTACATTTGTGTGTCCGACAGAAATAATTGCCCATAACAAACGGATAGATGAGTTTAAGAAACGAGATGTGGAGGTTGTTTCTGTCTCTGTCGATTCACAATTCAGTCATCATGCCTGGAGAAATACACCGGTTAATAAAGGTGGTATTGGTGCGGTAAAGTTCCCAATGGTAGCGGATGTAAAACATGAAATTGTTCAAGCATACGGAATTGAATTCGCCGATGCCGGAGTTGCATTACGAGCATCATTTTTGATCGACAAAGAGGGTATTGTTCAACATCAGGTAGTTAACAATCTTCCTCTTGGACGTAATGTCGATGAGATGCTTCGTTTAGTTGATGCCCTGCAGTTTCACGAGAAGCATGGAGAAGTATGTCCTGCCGGATGGCAAAAGGGTGAGGACGGCATGAAACCAACAGCAGATGGTGTTGCAGGTTATCTAACTTCACATTCTGAAGAACTATAAACAGAAGCAATCACATAGCGCTGTAAAGCCGTAGCCAGGTTTGAAGTGTCTAAAGTAAACTAAAGTGCCTAAAGTTAAAAAACAAAAGATTCCTTTCTTGCCATAACTTTAGTTTGCTTTAAACTTTAGGCACTTTTAATTTTTTATGAACTGTTATTCATAAATTTAAAACCGTAAGAGGTAAAACTATGATTAAAGCAGGCACAAAAACCCCGGATTTCTGCCTGAAAAACCAGGACGATAAAAAAGTATCGTTAAAAGACTACAAAGGCAAATGGATAGTACTATACTTCTATCCGAAAGATAATACATCCGGATGTACAAAAGAGGCCCGCGATTTCACCGAGTCACTGAAAGATTACCATAAACTCAATGCGACTGTTATAGGAGTCAGCCCTGACAGTACGGAATCACATCGACGCTTCATCGAGAAACAGAGTCTGGGCATTACCCTGTTAAGCGATCCCGATAAAAAGGTGCATAAAGCATACGGCGTCTGGGGAATGAAAAAAAACTATGGTAAAGAATACGAAGGAGTAATCAGGTCAACTTTTATCATATCTCCGGAGGGTAAGATTGCTGAAGCATGGAACAACGTGAAGGTACGGGTTAAACGCAAAACCGGAGAAACACGACATGCCAATGTTGTTAAGGAACGGCTTAAAGAGCTTCAGAATGAGTGAGTACGGCCACACTTTGAATTGAACATTGTCTCTTTCAAGGCCATCAAGTTTGTCTCCAGCCCCACACCAAACTCGTTCTATCGTTCTTAATGAAATATTAATTCCCGTTTCAGCAAGGCGAAGATAGATATCATTTGTAGAGAGCTCCTGTCGTCTGTACACAATAATCTCATCCTGCACATCAGGTGATGTTCTCTTTTGTTCCGGGCCTTTACGTATAGCAGGAAAAAATTCTATCTTTTCCGCTTTAGCATCCCTGAGCAAAGAATATATAGTGTGCAGGTGACAAAGCCATAATCGCGCATGGCAAAGCCCCCCCCTGTGTTCCTGGATCGACGGATGCGGTTCAGTTAAATTATTATAATCCGGAAACGAGACAGGCGATGCTTCGGGAATTACTAACGGTGGCTCCGTTTTGCGATGGTGTGCGCTGTGATATGGCGATGCCGATTCTAAAGCGTATTCAGAAACAAATCTGGGGAGAAAGAGCTTTTGCCGGCAACAAATTTAGTGAGACTGAGACAGGATTCTGGCAGGATGCCACTGCTGAAGTCAAAAAAATATATCCTGATTTTAATGGCCTTCTCTCAAGAAATGCGCTCTTTAAAGATTTGATCAGTTCGGCAGAATATGTGTACAATAGTGAAGAGATTGCTGAACGCGGTTTCTATTTGGATATTCCACCGTACGGGTTTCATCTTTTTAAGATAACAGGGGTGGATTGAACATGCAAAAGTTGGAATAAAAGCGCATGTTGTGAGCATGCCTTCATGGGAATTGTTTGAGCGTCAACCTCAGGAATATCGTGAACACGGGTTGCCATTGAACAGGTTTCGACATTAGGATGGGAGCGGTATGTCGGGACAACAGGTAAGATTATCGGAATGAACACATTTGGAGCTTCCGCTCCGTTAAAAGAACTGCAAAAGAAGTTTTGGGTTTACACCTGATCAAGTGGCTGCTGCAGCTAAAGAACAAATAGAAAAAATTAACCAACTGGAGGTGCGTTGTGCAAACAGGAATGAATAAGGAACAAAGGAACGTAATATGCAAGGCCGCCAGGAAGGATTGGCCAATCTGTTGGAACCGTGAGACACGTTGAATCAGTTACTGATAATAGAAATTCTTAACCTGTGAAATGGGAGGCGTTGTGATACCTGAAAATATTCAAGAAATAAACAATACAAATACAATGGAGAACTCTGCATGTCCCTGTGTAATCGTTATATTTGGCGCTTCCGGCGACTTGACGATG
The DNA here is from genome assembly GCA_007859995.1 of Candidatus Brocadiaceae bacterium S225. GTDB lineage: Bacteria > Planctomycetota > Brocadiia > Brocadiales > Scalinduaceae > Scalindua > Scalindua brodae. The sequence goes on along the minus strand of SMSL01000005.1, from coordinate 183,347 downwards.
CGTAAGTTAATACCCGCTCTTTACAATCTCAGTGCAGAGAAACTGCTTCCTGATGAATTTGCCGTCATAGGCTTCGCAAGAAAGGATCTGACAGATGAACAATTTCGTGAACAACTAAGCGGTGATCTCTGCCAGTTTGTCTCCTGTGAATTAAATAGTCCGGAGTTGCAGGATTGGATTTCTCAGCGTCTCTACTACGTTCAAGGAGATTATGATGACCCTTCGAGTTATGAGAACCTGAAGACATTTCTGCTTGAGATAGAACAAAAGCACAAAACGCAGGGAAATTGTCTTTTTTATCTTGCGACACCGCCCAATCTCTTTGGCACCATTACAAAGAATTTATCACAAACCGAGCTGACTAAACAGGATGATCAAACCTGGAAACGGGTGATTATTGAAAAACCATTTGGCAGGGATTTGGAGTCGGCACAAACTCTAAATCATGAATTACAGAAATACCTGGCTGAATCACAAATTTATCGTATTGATCATTATCTGGGCAAAGAAACAGTTCAGAATATCTTAGTTTTTAGATTTGCCAACGGTATTTTTGAGCCTATCTGGAATCGTCGTTATATCGACCACATCCAGATTACCGTCAGTGAAGAGTTGGGAGTGGAACATCGGGCTTCTTACTACGAAGAGGCGGGAGCTTTGCGCGATATGGTGTCTAATCACATCATGCAATTACTAAGCTACATTGCCATGGAGCCGCCGTATTCATTTGATGCCAAGGCTGTTCGTAATGAGAAAGCAAAGGTTCTACATGCGATATATCCATATTCGCATGAAGATGTTTTGTCTTGTACGGTAAGAGGACAATATGGAGAAGGCGTTCTCGCTAATGGAGAAAAGGTTTCCGGATACCGTTCCGAACCGAATGTAAATCATAAATCGAACACAGAAACGTTTGTTGCCCTGAAGATGAAGATTGATAATTGGCGTTGGGCGGGCGTCCCTTTCTATATTCGTACCGGGAAGCGGATGGCAAAGAGAATGACAGAGATTGTTATTTATTTTAAAAAACCGCCTTTTACTTTATTCAGGGAGACCGCCGTTGAGGATTTGGAAACAAATGTTTTGGTCATCAGGATTCAACCCAATGAAGGCATTTCTTTGAGTTTCAGCGCAAAAAAACCGGGAGCGACACTTGATATTGGAACAATGGAAATGGATTTTACCTACTCAGATTATTTCGGAAATAAAAAGGCCGCCATTGGATATGAAGCATTGCTTTATGATTGCATGCATGGAGATGCGACTTTGTTCTTGAGATCAGACAATGTCGAATGTGCCTGGGGTACGTTAACAACGATATTAGATGTTTGGGGAACATTACCTGTACGAAACTTCCCTAATTATGCTTCCGGTTCCTGGGGGCCGGAGGATTCTAATAAACTATTGGCTAAAGATGGACGCGCGTGGAGGAATAGTTCATGAAGGTTTTGTGCGGTGATATCGGAGGAACAAATACACGTTATAGGAGACCGGGCGACCGATGTCCAGACTGCGCTGAACATAAACGGCATTGGAGTTCTTATCCCTTTTGAAAATGAACCCGGCGAAGAAGAAAAAGCAAGAAAATTAGAGGACCTGGCACATATTCAGATTAATGTCAGAAAGACGTCTGGTTTCTCTTGCCGGTATTGCTTCCATTGCAAAATTATGGGATGGAGAGACGCGGGGAATCAGTATGTTGTTGTCTCAAAGTTGGATAGTGATGAAATTGTAAGAATATTGAAGAAAGCTTGAGGGATAAATCATGACGAACAAGAAACCGATAATAAAGTTTACCATTCTGATAATGATTCTTGTGGGCGCGTTTTTCGCGTTCAGGTATACACCCCTGTCACAATATACTCAGAAAGAAACGCTCCTGGATCTTCTTTCAAAGTTTAGAGAACACTGGTGGGGGCCTGTCGGTTTCATTATTATTTATGGTATCGGATGTGTTTTCGCGTTACCCGGTTCGCTCTTAACCTTGTGCGGAGGGGCAATATTCGGGGTGGCATGGGGTAGCTTTTATAACATACTGGCTTCTAATCTGGGCGCTACTCTTGCATTCTTAATGGCAAGATACTTCGGGCGAGATTTCGTGGCAAGGCTTATGAAGGGGAGGATAGATTCCTTTGATGAAAAAGTTGCCGATAATGGTTTCCGGTTTATATTCACACTCAGGCTAATCCCTCTTGTCCCTTTTAATGGGCTTAACTTTGGCTCCGGCCTTTCCAGGATTAAATACCGGGATTATTTATTAGGTTCTGTACTGGGTATGATACCGGGCACATTTATTTATACCTATTTTGCAGATGCGCTTCTCAGTGGTGTGACGGGGAGTGGAAAAAAGGCAATGACCAATTTAATTATCGCCAGTGTATTATTGATATTAATTTCATTTACACCAACTATTTATAAAAAACTGAAAAAGTAGCCGCAGGCTGAAGCCTGAGATATATACGCAACCTGAAGATTGCGGCTACCAGATGTAAATAAATCGAGGCAACACAACAGGAGGAGATAGAAATATTATGAAAGATTTTGATCTTACGGTAATTGGCGGTGGGGCAGGAGGTCTAAACGTTGCGAGTGGAGCGGTTCAGCTTGGCGCCAGAGTAGCCCTGGTTGAGAAAAACAAGCTGGGAGGAGATTGTCTCTACTATGGATGTGTTCCCACAAAGGCATTGGTGAGGTCCGCTAAAGTAGCTTCACTCATTAAAAGGTCTAAGGAATACGGCTTGAATGATACAGATATCTCTTTCGATTTTAAGAATATTATGACCCACATGAGAGAAGTGATATCAAAGATTGGTGTGCATGATGATCCGAAGAGATTTGAAAATATGGGAATAAAGGTTTTTTTCGGTGACGGAAGATTTATTGACCGGCACGCTTTTAAAATTGGCGATCACACGATTACAAGCAAGAAGTTTGTCATTGCAACGGGATCAAGGGCAGTTGTCCTCCCCATTAAGGGCCTTGAAAATATTAAATATCTGACCAGTGAAAGCGCCCTGGAATTGGATTATTTACCGAAATCGATAATTATATTGGGCGCCGGCCCGATTGGGATGGAGTTTGCACAGGTGTTTGCAAGATTCGGGATTAAGGTTACGATCATAGAAAAGGTTGGGCGGATTTTGCCGCGTGAGGACAAGGAGGTAACAGGCATTCTCGAATCTATACTAAAGGAGGAGGGAATAGAGATTCATACATGTCTTAGCGTTGACCATGTCAGGCAGGAAGGCGATCTGAAGGTAATGGTAGCCGAGTGTCATGGGCAGAAAGAGACATTTCAGGCGGACGAGTTAATGCTGGCTATCGGGCGCGCGCCTAATCTGGATGGTCTGGGCCTTGATGCTGTCGGGGTCAAGGTAGAGCACAGGGCTATCGCTGTAAATAATGCTATGCGGACTACTGCCGGGAATATATGGGCATGTGGAGATGTGACCGGTAAATATCTGTTTACGCATATTGCTGAATATCAGGCAGGTCTTGTGGTTGCTAATGCATTAATACCTTTCATGAAAAGAAAGGTTGATTATCGTGCTGTTCCCTGGGTTACCTATACAGACCCTGAACTGGGGCGTGTGGGATTAACAGAAGAAGAAGCAAGGCAGAAATATAAAAGTGTAAGAGTGTATAGGTTTGATATGAAGGATTTGGACAGAGCGGTTATAGAAGGTGAGGACAAGGGGATTATTAAAATCGTCTGCACGAAGAAGGGTAAAATATTGGGCGCCCATGTTCTTGCTCCGCAGGGTGGAGAGCTATTGCACGAATTTGCAATGGCAATGCAGAATAATCTCGGGGTGGGAAGTATTACAAAGACCATACATGTCTATCCCGCATTGTCTCAAGCGGTAAGAAGAACAACGAACATGTACTATGCGGAAAAAATATTCTCCGGATGGGTTCCAAAGGTCACCAAGAAGTTGATAAGATGGTTTGATTAGATAAGTCAGGCCGCTATAACGACCTGATTTATCAACTTAACATTTCTCTGTCATTCCCGCAATCTGTTAAGCGGGAATCTATTTTCTAATCAAAATGAGGAAAAGATAAAAATGAAGACTATTATATTAATGCTGGTTTTGACAATAGTGCAAGGCTTGGCGGTCGAAGTTTCTGCATCAGAAAAAGATAGTCCCGATGCAATTTTTGATCGTATCTTAAACCGTTATGTTTCAGAGGATGGACTGGTTGATTATAAGGGGTTGAAGAAAGATAATGAGATTAAGAAATATATTGAATACCTTTCAGATACAGACCCACGTAGCCTGCCGTCGGACAAGCATCGAATGGCCTTCTGGATAAATGTGTATAATGCATTTGTTATAAAGGGCGTCCTTGAAGAGTATCCGATAAAGAGTGTTCGTGATGTGGGTTGGCTTCCTGACAGTTTTTTCAAGAGAAAAAAATTTGAGATAAAGCTCGGCGAGATTACATTACAGGTACTGGAAAACGAAAAGCTGAGAGAGGCGTTTCGGGAGCCAAGGATACATTTTGCTATTAATTGTGCTTCTATGAGTTGTCCGAAATTATTAACAGAAGCATACAAGGCTGAAAAACTGGAAGAGCAGCTTGAAGCACAAGCCGTGTCATTTATTAATGACAGAAGCAGGAATTATCTGGACAGGGAAAACAGTGTTTTATATCTCTCTCACATCTTTAAATGGTATCGGGGAGACTTTCTCAAGAGAGCGGAAAGGATAGAAGATTATGTTGCTGGGTATTTAAACCCGGTTGATGCGGAATTTGTCAGAAACAACACAACCACCGTAAAGTATCTTGATTACGATTGGAACTTAAATGAACAAAAATGATTTATGAATTACATAATGATAATTAAGAAAAGAAAATGAGGTTGAAGATGAATACTGTTACAAAAGTGATTGCAGTTTTTTTATCATGTGCATTTGTCAAATTTTTTGTTGAGAAAAACCGGATTACCTACCCGGTAGCCCTTGACACGAATGCGAAAGCAGCCATGTTGTATAAGGTTGTGGGTGTTCCCTTAAATGTTGTCCTGGAATAAGAATGGAGTGATACGATACAAGGAAAACCGACCTCCGGACAAAGAGATTTTAGAAAAATTATTATTAAATTGGTATTGAAAAAAAGCGGGAGGATATTTTCTTATAACCACTGGCAAATTTATGGTATAAAATCGTTTTTAGGAATTTTAATATTGAGATTTTTCGCGTGCTTTACTCTTGCAGAGATGACAAGTGAAGGTTAGCGAAGAGTCTTAAATCTGAAAGAGGAGGGTACTAAAAATGACCAGTAAGAGTGAAATAAATAATGGCCTTTTAGTGATGCTTAATCATACAAAAGAGATGCTTGAGATGCTATACGAAGGATTTAAGAAACATAACCTGGATTCTCTGGGAACAGTAGAGGAGCTTGAGAAAGGTCTTTATAAAGACTCTGAGAAGCTGCTGAAATCCCTCATTGATGAAAAGGATGAAGAGGGTATCAAACATCTTATTCCCGTTCCCGAACATTTTAACAGGATAGGAAATGGATTGAGAAAGATGCTAAACGCGATAGATAAGAAGGTGACAGGAGATGTTTTGTTTTCTGACAAGTCTGTAACTGAGGCATACAAATTATTTAGTGAGTTACAGGAGCTGTTGACTTGCCTGGGCGACTGTATCAATACGTGCAATAGAGTGCTGGTTGATCATATATGTGATCGTGTGAAAAGCTTGTGTGAACAGGCAGATGAATATGCTGTCTTTCACGAAGACAGGTTAATATCCGGTGTGTGTACACCATTAAATGCTCCTATTTACCTTGATATCCTTGATTCTTTCAAAAGTATAGCTTGGCATACCGGTGAGATAACCAGGAATATTGCAAAAGGGTGCAGTGAAAGTTAGAAAAAGTGTTCTGAGGATAATGAATAAATATTGTTTCAGTATATTAATTTCTTGTCTTATTCTTTTTGTGAACAATGTGATGGCAGGTGAAACAAGTAAAAATATACTGCCCGGTTTCCAGGAGGAAGTAAGTAAATTCCTGGAGAAACATAAAGGTAAATCGATTGACGAAAAAGACAGCGCTATCATGGCAAGGGCAGTGTTCGATTCAGATAAAGCAATGCCAGGCCCTGGCCTGAAACCCGGAGAGAAGGCGTCATGATTACCATAGCTACCGATCGAGACAACACAACTCCGGATCGTTACGGGTTTAATCATCATAGAAGATCCGGACATTAGTAGGTATCGTTATAACCCGTGCTGCCAGGGCATCATAAATATTTTATAGGAATTGTTAATAGGAGAGCAAGAATGAAAGTACTTGGTATTAGTGGCAGTCCGAGAAAGAGCCACACAACTGAACAATTAGTTCAGGTCGTCCTGGATGCAACAGGCATGGAAACCGAGTTGATATCCCTGCATGACATGGCAATTAATGGATGCATATGCTGTCTGGGCTGTATTGATGATAATGTGTGTAAGGTTAGGGATGATTATATTCCCTTGATGCACAAAGTATTAGAAGCCGACGCTATAGTTATTGGAGCTCCTAATTATTTCGGAAGACTTAACGCCCTCACACACGCGTTTCTTGAGCGATTTTACTGTTTCCGGCACGATAAAGATGGACACGGAGGCATGAAGCTTTCCGGTAAAATAGGGGCTATTGCCTCGGTAGGAGGCGGTGGAGAGTGGGAAATGCCCGGAAGAGACATAAAGATGTATGATATAGCAGGTGATGATATCAAGGGGTTCTTTGAATATAACGAGATTGAATGTGTGGGTGCCGTAGCGGCGCAAGGCGCTGTTGCATGTTTTTCATGCGGTTATGGTGAGGTTTGCCGCGTAAGTGGCGTGAAGCGGTTTTTCGGAGAGGATGCGAAAATCTCATCTGAAATCATACCGTGCCTGGACAAACAGCCGGAAGCAATAGAGAAGGCAACGTCACTCGGGAAAGCATTGCGGGAAAGATTGGATAGCGATTACAATGAGAATAAGTAGGTTCTTCATAAGCGGAGGAAAACATATAAACTATTGATCACCAATTTCCTCTTCTTCTCAGGGCAATGTCATTGAATTAAGAGATTTGATTTTCACATATTAAAACAAATTTCCTTTTTTGGAGTGTAGTAACCGTGTTACTGCCTTTAATAAGCATCATCACGGATGATGCACTCCATAAATTACGAAGGGTGTGTAAGATGGGATGTAATATTTGGTCAAAAAAATTATTAGTTGTGGGTATTATTTTGTACGGAATAGTCCTTTTGGCAGGAAAAACCGATGCGGATTCTCCTGATAATCAAGCTCCGGAGTGGGTAATCTCCGAGTGGATAAACAGTGACGGGTTTACGCTTTCCGATATGCGTGGGAAGGTAGTCATAATAGATTTCTTTCAATTATGGTGTCCCGGATGTAACAAATTTTCAGGGCCCCTTATGAATAAGTGGTTTCGACAATATGGTAACCGCAAAGATATTCAACTGGTTGGCATCCACACAGTCTTTGAAGGACATGCTCAACAAACTCCGAAACGGCTGCGACAATACGTTAAAGAAAAGAGTATAGCTTACCCGGTAGGGGTTGATGGTCAGGTTGCTGATCAGAGATTGCCGGAGACGATGATTCGTTATCACACCCGCGGTACCCCTGAAATGGCGATTATTGATAAGAAGGGGAGAATCCGTTTTCAACATTTTGGGCGTTTTAATACCGGCGTAGCAGAAGAACTCATAAATACTCTTTTGAAGGAAGAATAATATAGCCTCAACTAAAAGTAGGCAGTTTACAGTAAACAATGGGCAAACAACGGTTACAGTTATGTGGCAATTAATCAAGAAAGGGGGTTTTTATGGATTATCAATTCTTAATAGATACATATGAGACAGAGAGGATTAAGGTATTAAGTACATGGAGTACTTTCAAAGATGAAGACCTGTTGGCGCGTCCACATCCCAATGATAAGCGCGGGAGAAATGCGCTTGAACATATGATCCATCAATGTATGGGTGAGAATAAGTGGTTTGTTGCGATGCTGGGGGTTGATGTCGGCGCGCCTCCCCTCCCTGCGGACGAAACACGCCTGGAATTTATTAAACGCTATGCGGAAGATTCAGGGAAACGTGTAGAAGTCTTAAAAGAGAAGGACAATAATTGGTGGGCGGAAGAGGTCAAGTTCTTCGAATATGATAAATCACGGGCATGGATTGTTACCAGACGAATTGCCCATACGGCGCATCACCGGGGCCAGCAGACAATGTTGTTGCGGATGTTGGGGCGTGATATTTACAGCACTTATGGTCCAACCGCAGATACCGGTGGTCTTCAACAAAATAATGCACAGACGATTTATCCGTACCCGGATATAAAAACCCTGATTAATAGTGAAACGGTGGGAGGAGATAAGGCTATGTTGCCAGGGCCCGGAGACAAACCGTGTACGGAACGACCTGAGTAGTAGTAACAATGAAATATGGAGATTGATTTCTGATGACGATCTTTATAATCCTCTTCCTGGCGACGTGTTTTCTCGCGTATTCAAACGGTGCTAATGACAACTTTAAAGGAGTCGCCACACTCTTTGGAAGCGGAACCACTAATTACAAAGGTGCGATTTGGCTGGCAACGATGACAACATTTGCAGGTTCTGTGGGTTCTATATTTTTTGCACAGACACTGGTAAAAACCTTTTCCGGGAAAGGCCTGGTTCCTGATGCTGTTTCTCTCTCTCCAGAATTTCTTACCGCAGTGGCGATTGGCTCTGCTATTACGGTCATCATTGCGACGGTTACGGGTTTTCCCATATCAACAACACACAGTTTGACAGGCGCGCTGGTTGGTGCCGGTTTTGTAGCCGTAGGTGCTCAGGTTAACTTTGCTGTCTTAGGCAGCTCATTTTTCTTTCCTCTTTTAATTGCCCCCGTTATTGCAGTGGCTTTTGGCAGTGTCCTGTACATTATATTCAGGAATATACGTCTTCGTTCCGGCATTACCAGGGAGTGGTGCCTTTGTGTTGGTGGGCGGAAGGCATTGGTGCCATCTATGCAATCAGCCGCTACTCTTATGGCACAGTGCGGCAGCTCCATTGGTGCGACAATTGACAAGAGTGAAAATTGTGTGGAAATGTATAAAGGGCGCTTTCTGGGTATGAATTGTCAAAAGCTATTGGACTATTTTCATTTTTGCTCCGCGGGAGTTGTAAGCTTTGCTCGCGGCCTGAATGATACACCAAAGATTGTCGCCCTCTTACTCTTGATTAAGGGATTATCCATACACTGGGGGATGGCTGCCGTCGCAGTTGGTATGGCCGCAGGCGGGCTTCTGAATGCCGGGAAGGTGGCCGAAACAATGAGCAACAAGATCACAGAATTAAACCATGGCCAGGGCCTTACGGCAAACCTGGTTACCGGCTTCCTTGTTATATTTGCCAGCAGATTCGGTATACCTGTTTCTACGACACACGTATCTGTAGGATCCATCTTTGGTATAGGCCTGGCATCGAAACGTTTAAATACTGGCATTATGCAGGGAATAATATTATCATGGCTGGTCACCCTTCCAGTAGCTGCCCTTTTTGGCGCAGGTGCTTATTGGATACTGGTCAGATTTGCACATTAATCCAGGGCTTCATTCATAAGTATTCAGGGTTAAGGCCACGCCTGAGGCGGATCTGCCCTTTGGCACGACTGCAGCATTTTATTTAAAAAAGCAACAATTATGAACAGCGCATTATTAATAATAATCCTTATTTTCTATTGCCCGGCGGCACTATGGCTGTTCCTTTATGGCATCAATAATTATTATATGATTTATCTCTTTTTAAGAAAGCTTAAAAAGGAGACATCCGGGAATCAGGAGTTTCTTAAACAGTTCTGGTCAAATCATAGCAAAGGCAATCTGCCAAAAGTTACAACACAATTACCCGTTTATAACGAAAAGCATGTAGTCGAACGTTTAATTAAGGCAGTCGTAAATATCGATTATCCGAAGGAGCTTCATGAAATACAGGTACTGGACGATTCTAATGATGAAACAAGGGACATTGTATATGAACTGGTTAATAAATATCGTGCGATGGGGTTTAACATGAAACATGTTGTCAGAGACAATAGAGATGGATTTAAGGCAGGGGCGTTAAACCTGGGCATGGAAAAGGCTGAAGGTGAGTTTCTGGCAATCTTTGATGCCGATTTTGTACCTGATAAAAATTTTCTTTATGACACTATTCCCTTCTTTTATGAAAGGCCAAAAGTTGCCATTGTTCAAACACGATGGGGGCACATAAATCGAAATTACTCTCTTCTTACAATAGCACAGGGCATTGGTATGGACGGTCACTTTATTATCGAGCAGGGTGCCAGGACCTGGAATGGGTTATATATGAATTTTAATGGAACTGCCGGGGTCTGGAGACGGGAGGCAATTATTGACTCAGGGGGGTGGGATTTTGATACTCTGACTGAAGATCTGGAGCTGTCATACAGAGCTCAATTAAAAGGCTGGAATACTAAATTCCTGTTTGATGTTGTTACGCCGTCAGAACTGCCGGTTGATATAAATGCCTACAAATCTCAACAGCATAGATGGGCAAAGGGCTCTATTCAGACAGCTAAAAAGGTTTTACCTCAAGTATTCAAGACGAACGATAGCCTGATAAAGAAGGTTGAAGCCTTTATTCACCTGAACCAGTACATGGCCCATCCAATGATGATTATACTTGCCCTGTTATCCTTTCCCCTCGTCGTTTTATTAAAAGAGCAGATTAGTAATATGTCAGTTTCTCTAACAATGATAATCCTGATATTTTTAATGTCTATGGGAGCATTTGCGCCTACATTTCTTTATATAGTTTCTCAGAAAAAGGTCTATAGAGACTGGAAGAAAAGGTGTTTGTTTATTCCAGCACTTATGGTTATAGGGTGCGGCATTGCTATCAATAACACAAAAGCGGTATTCGAAGCACTGTTTAATATCAAGAGTGATTTTATTAGAACGCCCAAGTACGGTGTGATCAAACGAGGCAGGAATATACTGATAAAAAATTACTCATTACCACTGCAGGTATTCTTCATCAGTGAAATACTCTTAAGCGTTTATTGCTTTATAGGATTTATGCAATATGCGAGTAATAAGAAATTTGTATTCGGGCCTTTTCTGTTGATGTATGCGATCGGGTTTCTTTACGTTGGCACGCTTTCTCTTTTTCAGAAGTTTAATGAAACAATAAAATGCTGATTGAATTTTTTTTACGCAAAAAGCATCTCTACTTACTCTGTTTAGTGTTGTGCATATCAGTTTCTAATGACAATTTGTGTCTGGCTGGTACTGATATTTTACAGGAAAAAGATGAGATACAATACGTACTTCCCCGTGACGCAATACCTGCTATAAAGAATCCCGAGTTTGTTCCTGCAGAAGAAGCCGGCCTTGATGACAATGAACCGGTTGTAGGCATAACGATTGATGGTGAGAGCCGTGCTTATTCTGTATACCTCCTGAACCATCACGAAATAGTAAATGATAGAATCGGGGATACGGCTTTTGTCGTTGCCTGGTGCCCGCTTGCGAATCTTGCCGTTGTATATAACCGGGAAATTGATGATAAGGAATATACTTTTGGTGTTTCCGGTAAATTGCTTAAAAACACACTTGTGATGTTTGATTATGAAACGGAATCCCTCTGGTCAATTGTATACGGCGAGGCGATAGATGGTGAGTTGACAGGAGGGAAACTTAATACTATTCCGTGGTGTCAAAAAGTACCGTGGGGTGCATGGAAAAAATTACACCAGGATACCCTTGTATTATCTTATCACGGTTCAAGAACGATTGGTTACGATGTTTATGGAGACTACCATAAGAATCAAGAAACAGGCATTTTTCCTGCCGGAAATATAGATGCAAGACTGGGCATTAAAGCAAACGTTATTGGAATAGAAGTAAATGACAAACACAAGGCCTATCCATTCTATCTGTTTAGCAAGACGGCAATAATAACTGATGAATTTGACGGTATGAATCTGCTGGTGTATAGAAATAACGATACCGGTATTATCAAGGTATATGACAGACAGGTAGGCGGAGCGGTGATTAATTTTGAGGAAAACAGGAATGATACGACAGACAGTGTAACAAATACTACGTGGGACCTGGAAAACGGTATTGGCATAAAAGGGAGCATGAAAGATAAAACACTCCACCCCGTAACCTTTCTGGCCGTTTACTGGTTTGTCTGGGCAGACTACTATCCTGATGCTGAAGTATTCGGAAATTGAGAAGCAGCCAGGATTCCTTTCGAAAGGAAGGAGTTACCCCCTCTTTCGAAGTAGGTGTGCGTGTAGAGTGGGCACTGCCCACCAAAAACACTCCGTAATTGGAAAAGAAATGGTGGGCAGTGCCCACCCTACAGTCTGAAGTATTTCATTAAAATGAACAGGAAATTAAGGACTATTATAATAACAGGATTTATTATTGAAATCTTTTGCTGTGCAATTGCCTACAGCGGGGACATAAAAAAGAATATCCCCTGTTTTGCTATCTTGTATACCGCCTCTTTTATTACGTATATGTTTGCCATATACTACATTTCAAAAAATGAGGAGACGAATGAACAGGATAATAACAGTTCGAGGGCAATTCTCTGGGCTATTATCGTTTTTTCATTGATGTTTCGGTTCACACTTTTACCGGAGGCTCCTTCAGACGACATATATCGTTATCTATGGGAAGGAAAATTACAGTTAAACGGGATAAGTCCTTACTCCCATCCACCGGAAGCTTCCACCTTGGAACATCTCAGGGATGGCTTTTTCTCAGGCATTAATCACAAACATCTGTCTACGATTTATCCACCACTTACGCTTATGGTGTTTGCAGTAGCCGATTATGTTTCACATACTATAATATCAATGAAGTCTATTTTTTTGGTATTTGATGTTCTGTCAATTTTCATATTATTGAAGTTTTTAAGGGTGATGGGAAAAGATCCGCATAATGTGTTAACGTATGCGTGGAGCCCGTTGGTTCTTATCAGTTTTGCGGCAAGAGGTCATTGCGATTCGCTTCAGATATTCCTTGTTATACTCGCGTTGTATCTCTGTGTGATTAGAAAAAATTTGGGAACAGTCTTTGCTATTGCCCTGGCAGTAATGTCCAAATTTATATTCATCATTATCGCACCTTTTCTGATTCCAGTTAAAAAACTTAAATATATTGTAGTATTTTTTGCCGTTATTGCCGTTTTGTATTTACCATATATCAGTGCCGGTAAAGGGCTGTTTTCTACCCTCTTGCATTTCGGGACCCAGTATCATTTTAACGATTCTGCACATTTCCTGATTTCCTGTTTATGCATAGGTTCACCTCTGGCGTCTAAAATAGTAACGGTATTGATCTTTGGATCGGTTCTTTTCTTTTTATATAAAAAACACTTAACTTTTTTAATTACAGATAATAGCGGGAATCCTCCTCTTGCCTCCTCCTCTAAAAAGGAGGCTGAAAAAAAGGGGAATATAGATGTGAATAATTTTGTCTTAAATTATGCTTTTGTAGCTATTGGGACTTTTTTAATATTGGCCCCTACATTACATCCATGGTATCTGACATGGATTATCCCCTTTCTCTGTTTTAACAAAAACAGGGCGTGGCTTGTCCTGACCGGAACGGTTATTTGTTATTATTTCATGAGCCATGAACTGTTTTCTAATATGATATGGTATAATGGCGAATGGGTATGGAAGGAGGTGCACTGGCTTAAGCTGCCGGAATACCTTCCCTTTTATATCCTGCTAATTTATGGATGGTTAAGGGCAGGCTCAGTTTCTCTTTTTTTTATCAAAATGTCTTATTGGAGGTAGAAGCAAAATGGAAATAAACGAAAAATCGGTTTTTTACGCACCTGATTATTATCATATAGAACAAGACTCTCTTCATCTGTTTCTCGATCCTGAAATGCCGAACTGGATTATTACTGATAAAAGAGGTAGTCAGATTATAGACGATATTAAGAATTGCAAAAATGTTAAGGAACTGATGCACAACTATGCAAATAATTTTGATATGGACTACACCAGAGCATGGTTGGAAGTTCATACGTTACTAAAGGATCTGATAAGGTCTGAATTTCTGACATCAGAACCAATAAAGAGGATCGAATACACGGGGCGCGCAGATTTCATTCATGCTGACAAACTCAATGAGTTGTGGATACACACAAATAATTCCTGCAATCTGACATGTTCACATTGTTTGGTAAATTCATCACCAAATGGGGACAGTGGTCTTTCAACAGAAGCTATAAAAAAGATTATTGATGAGGCTGCGGTATTGGGAACATCCCGCTTCTACTTCACGGGTGGAGAACCATTCATGAGAAAGGACATTTTTGAACTTATTGATTTTGTCTGCAGTCAAAAAGAGTCCGAACTCATAATACTTACGAATGGAACACTTTTGAAGGGAGAAACAATAAAAAAGTTACAAAAATTTGATAAGAAGCTCTTAAAGATCCAGATAAGTCTTGATGGTTCAAAACCGGAGATCAATGACCCGTTAAGAGGCAAGGGTAGTTTTAATCTGATCGTTGAAGGGATTAGGAATGTTGTTGGCGCCGGATATTCTCCAACGGTAACAACAGTCGTTGCGAACAGCAACATAGATGACATACCGGAGACGACAAAATTGCTTGCTTTGTCAGGAGTAGAAACTCACCATCTTTTGTGGGCTCATAAGAGGGGCAGGATAACCGACAATGGCAATAACTCCATTCCTACGATAGATAAGGTGATTGAGGTGACGAGAAAGGTGAAGGAGATTGCCGGGGAAACGGGTATTTCAGTTGATAACCATGATTCGTACAAATTCAGGGCAAACAGCAAGAGAGGAACGCGGTATGATTTGGGTAATGCCTGTTACGACAGCATGTGTGTATATTCAAACGGAGACGTTTATCCATCTGCTTCATTTGCCGGTCATGCAGGCCTGAGGTGTGGAAATGTACTTGATAATACGCTCAGAGAAATCTGGGAAAACAGTAATATGAGCAAGGCATTCAGAAATGCGACACTTCAGAATAAGGAAAAGTGTAAGGAGTGTCATATTAAATTTATATGTGGAGGCGGAGATATTGAACATTCATTTTTTTACTCAGAGAACGGGTTCAAGCTGGAAACCGATAAATTTCCCGAGGACGTCGGCATACATGCTCTTGATCCTTATTGCGATCTGCACAAGGAGATAACAAAGGATGTTGTCTTTGAACTCGCCGAAGTCAGGAAGAAAATGCAGGAGAGAAAAACAGGATTCAGTGCTCCTACTGTCTTAAGATCAATGGGCGATGGCGCTGCTGTCTGCGGCGCTGATCAACAAGTTGCAGATTCACATTCCGTTTACACTCTTCATTCCAACTGTGTACTCTCTTTTGATGTTGATAAGCCCAGGAGTATTGTGCGTGAATTTTACGGTAAAGCTGCGGAAGAGCCTCAGGAGGAGTTATGCTGTCCGACAAAGAATTCTCAGGAAGATACCAGCCATATTCCACAAGAAGTATTGGATAGATTCTATGGATGCGGGAGCCCGACAATTATTGCTAAGGTTCTACCGGGAGAGACCATGGTTGATCTGGGAGCAGGCGCGGGTATTGACTGTTTCATCGCCGCTAAAAAAGTCGGTCCGAAGGGGAAGATTTACGGAATTGATATGACGGATGAGATGCTGAAGGTTGCCAATGAAAACAGAAAGCTGGTGGCAAAGAATCTCGGTTACGATATCGTGGAGTTCAGGAAAGGGTTCCTGGAAGATATCCCGGTTGATAATGGTACTGTTGATCTGATCACATCAAATTGTGTCATTAATCTATCACCGGATAAAAAAACCGTTTTTAATGAAATGTGGCGAGTCCTGAAAGACCACGGAAGGATTGTAATATCCGATATCGTCTCTCAGGTGGAGACCCCTCCACATCTTAAACTTAACAAACAATTATGGGGTGAGTGTATCAGTGGCGCTCTTACCGAAGATGAATTTATGGCCTATCTTGAACAGGCCGGTTTTTACGGACTTCAGACACTGTCGAAGGTGTTCTGGAAAGAGGTGGAAGGGTACTCATTCTATTCTGTAACATTGCGCGGGTATAAGTTTGAAAAAAAGGATGATTGCGTTTACATTGGGCAGAGGGCCGTTTACCATGGTCCGTATAAGGCAATAACGGATGAGGAAGGCCACCTGTTCCCTAGAAACGAGCCTGTCGCGGTCTGTACGGATACTGCAGAAAAATTAAGCAATCTGCCCTACACGGGACAGTTTACAATATTTAATGTAAATGACGGGGATAGTGCACCATACAGTTGCGGCGCTTCAGAGGAAGAAGGCGTTTCTTGTTGTTGATTTTTAAATATGAATAATAGGTATGGTATTCCCCGATTTGAACTGTAAGCAAAAACGTTCATGTGTTTACGCTCGTGAAGACACCGGCACTCGTAATTTATATTTTGGGTATTGATTCCATTCCTTTCCAGGAAGCGACCTTCCATTCTTTTTTTACTCCTTCTTCTTCCATTGTTACCCCATGTGCCCCCATTGCTTTAACACCGATTTCCACAGGTGTTAAAACAATCACAATACACCCCTAAGATTTTCCAAATCCCCGCTCCGCATATTTACAAGTCTTTCACCATTTTCACATGTTTTTTTGCACGACACAGTGCAACCCGTTTCAAACCTTAGCTATCGCTCTATATGAAAAGAGATTCTGATGATTTCAACATCTGTGAAAATCGGTGTTCAATGTGTGAAATTTTTGTTTGGGGCATGCGGTTAATGGGAGCGCGGTGACGTTTGGGAAGGGTAATGTGTCCTTGTTTTTCTAGCTTGAGCTTAGCCGAAAAGAGTACGGCGGGTATTAAGCCTACAGGAGCACCGGTACAGGATTTGTACCCCAGATCTCACGAGCATACTCTTCGATTGTGCGGTCACTGGAAAATTTTCCCATATGGGCAACATTGAGGATTGATTTCCTCGACCATTCCTCCTTATCCAGGTACTCCAGACTTACCTGTTCCTGGCACTTAAGAAATAACGGGAAATCAGCAAGGAGCATGTAGTTGTCACCATAGAGAAGCGAGTTTACAATCGGCTTGAAGAGAGATGGTTCAGATGGAGAGAAAAAACCGTCTGCAATCATATCGATTGCTGCCCTGAGTTCACGGCAGCCATGGTAAAAGTCCATGGGGTTATAGCCGCTGTCTTTCATTGCTTCGACTTCCCTGGTTGTGAGGCCGAATATGAATATATTCTTCCTTCCTACCTCGTTCATAATTTCAATATTGGCGCCATCCAGTGTGCCAATTGTCAGTGCACCGTTCAGAGCAAGCTTCATGTTGCCTGTCCCGGAGGCCTCTGTTCCGGCAGTGGAAATCTGTTCGGAAAGATCTGTGGCTGGTATAATAAGCTCTGCCTGCGAGACAGAGTAGTTTGCCAGGAATACCACCTTGATTCTGTCAGCAATATCGTGATCATTATTTATCACTGTCGCAACTGAGTTGACCAGTTTAATGATCAGCTTTGCCATGGCATACCCGGGAGCCGCCTTTCCGGCAAAAATTACCGTACGAGGAACAAACGTGGCCTTCGGATTCTGCTTTATTCTGTTATACATCGTAATAATATGCAGGACGTTAAGTAGTTGACGTTTATATTCGTGAAAACGCTTAATCTGACAATCAAATATTGAATCTGTCCTCACTCTGAAACCATTTGATTTTTCTATGTAGCCTGCCAGTTTTCCTTTATTCTCGGCCTTTATCTCCCTCCATGCCGCACGGAAGTCTTCCTGCTCGGCAAACGGCACAAGGCTACTCAACCTGCTTAAATTCGTCAGCCATCCATCTCCTATATTACGTGAGATCAATGCGGAAAGCCCCGGGTTACATTGCCTTAGCCACCTGCGAGGGGTAATACCGTTGGTCTTGTTATTGAATCTTTCCGGAAATAATTCATAGAAATCCTTCAGTACCTTTGTCTTAAGAAGCTCTGTGTGCAAAGCGGCTACTCCGTTGACTGAGTGGCTGCCCACTATTGCCAGATGTGCCATGCGTAATTTTTTATCTTCTCCTTCTTTTTCGATAAGTGATACACGGCGCAATCTATCATTATTCCCGGGATATTGCCGTGCAACTTCCTTCAAAAAACGGCGATTGATCTCGTAAACAATCTGCAGGTGTCTCGGCAGCATATATTCCAGAATGTCTACAGGCCATTTTTCCATCGCTTCCGACATAATGGTATGGTTGGTATAACCAAAAGTATTTGTTGTAATCTCCCAGGCATCATCCCAGGAAACACATTCAATATCGATCAGTATGCGCATCAGCTCCGGGATGGCAAGGGCGGGATGGGTATCATTTAACTGTATGGCAACCTTATCAGGAAAACGGTCAAAAGTCCGGTAGGTCTTTTTATATCTGCGAATAATATCCTGTAATGTTGCCGATACAAAAAAAAATTCCTGTTTAAGGCGCAGCTTCTTTCCCACATAAACATTGTCGTTAGGATAAAGGATCTTGGAAATGGTCTCGCTTCGCTGCTTATCATCGACCGCCTTGACATAGTTCCCTTTGTTGAAATCGTCCAGGTCGAACTCTCTGGTTGATTTTACCGACCAGAGACGTAAATTGTTCACGGTATTATTGGCATAGCCGGAGATTGGCATGTCATATGCCATAGCCATAACATTTCCGGTATCAAGCCAATCTGTTTTCAAAATATTATATTCATCCCTGTATTGCTGTACACGTCCGCCAAACTTCACCGGATACAGATATTCGGGGCGCGCTATTTCCCAGGGAGTTTCATCGCGTAGCCAATTATCGGGTGTTTCTACCTGATAGCCATTTACTATTTTCTGATAGAATATTCCATATTCGTAACGGATTCCGTATCCATATGCGGGTAGTTCACCGGTTGCCATGGAATCCAGAAAACAGGCGGCAAGTCTTCCCAACCCTCCGTTGCCGAGTCCCGCATCGCATTCCATTTCGCAGAGCTTTTCCAATTCTAATCCAAACTCGCGCATTGCACGATGGCATTCTTCAAACATGTTGAGGTTGATCATGTTGTTGCTGAGGACCCTCCCCAACAGATATTCCATGGAGAGATAATAGACCCGCTTGGCATCCTGGTCATAATAAGTTTGTTTGGTTGCAACCCAACGTTTCACCAGGCGATCACGCACCGTATAGGCAAGACTTTTATAGAGATCCAATTGTGTCGCGGAATAGGCATCCTTAACCAATGTACTCTCCAGATGCCGCGCAAACGATCTCTTTAATGACGCTACGTCCGTGCAGGTATCCCTCGTCAAAGCACTTTTCAGTTGCCGCGCGAAAGATTTCTTTGGGGGTTTTGTCTCCGATGGTAATAAGTCTTCTGTTGATTCAGAATGTTTGTGTTTTTTCATCATGATATTTTGTCAATTGTATCTGAAATCATATAGTTGTACATTAAAATATGAAATGTTCAGCAAACCGATATTACAGAATTTCTACGATTTCGTAACCGTTCTGTACCATTCTTTAAGTGCAGATATAACGGCGTTTCTTTTATGTTCAATAGATAAAGAGGGATCACGGGACAGTTCTAATTGTAACCAGGGAATCTCTTTGGAATGGTGCCTGATTATATATCCTCCCTTGAAAGGCTTGTTGAGCGATACCTCGTAACCAAAAGCCGCACTCAGGCAATCTGCTAGTAAACAGAACCACTCTTCAGGACAAGTGCCATCAGCGTTACTCAAACAAACCATAGGGCGGACAGCCCCAGGATCAGGGCCTACAGGCGGGCCCGAGGATGCCATGGTGTGACAGTCAATGGCAAGCATGGTATCCTTGCCTGCAGAATTTGTAAGTTGTGTATGATATGGGACATAGTAGTGATCTAATAATTGTTTAATCATTGTTGATGATAATGGTGATTTATAAACAGGCACTCCCCAGCAGGTATCGGTTTTTACCACTCCATCTTCAGAAAAATCATTCTCTTTTCGATTCATGTCAACAAAAGCCCGGGCAATATCCGTGGTAACAAATTCATTGACCAGCTCTTTAATAGCGTAGATTTCTCTCGCCCCTTCATCGCCATCGGCTATAATCTGGTCGGATGTCAGCCGATTGAATGGTCCTACTTCCGGTGGAATGGTCAAGCCTGCATGTGGCACGGAAATCAGGATGGGCAGCTTATTCACGGTTTAGGCCCTTTCGCAGAACCATCACGCCGTGGATCAGCGACTCCAACAAATTCACCTTTCCTGTTACGCATGATCATCTGTACACAGCCTAAGTAGAAGGAATATGGGTCACGAATATCTATCTCAAAACCTTTCGAAGCTAACATATCAGGTATATCATCTCCCATACGGCTTGCTTCCAGTGATACTTTGCCTTTTAGTGAACAAAACAGTCTTGGCGCCGCCACTGCTTCATAGGGAGAATGATTGCCAAGGCGTAATAAAACTTGAATAATTGTCGATGCAATACGTTCGCTTCCCGGAGAGCCGATAATCAGCCACGGTTTTCTGCCACGAAAAATAATTGTTGGAGAAACGCTCGCCCATGGTACCGCGTTAGGTCGTAAATAATGAGGATGGGTGATATCACTGTACTCAAAAGCGCTCATATAATTATTGTAGAGAAAACCAAGTTCAGATGATGCACAAAATGATCCGTATACACGTTCAATAGACTGTGTAAGGGAGGCGGCATTGCCGTAACGATCAACGACAGACAGATGAGTCGTTTCGCCCCGGCCTTTTAATTTCTTTTTTATTTTTTTTGCCATACGTTGTGCATACTCAGGTTGGCTCATCAGTTCGTTGTCAATTTGCTGGTACAAATTCGGTTCAATGGGACGGTCCTGACGATCAAGATTTGCCTGTCGAATCACATTTGCCAGTAATAATGCCCCTCGTGGTGTGTCCGGGTCTCTCTGTTTCGGTGAAAACTGGGACAAAATGTTTAACATTGCTATTAAAACCCTGCCTGCGCCGGGAGGACACATGGTAAACACACGGGTATTTTCAAAACTAGTGGTAAGCGGTCTGCGTTCTACCGGCCAGGGAATCTGTGCAAGATCGTCTGCCCGGATAAGCCCGTCATTTGCTATCATGTCAGCTTCAATCATCTGCGCAATATCACCAAGATAGAAATCCTCAACACCCGCAGTCGCCATTCTTTCCAATGTCCCGGCCAGTTTTTCCTGCTTAAACAAAGATCCAACAGAGTAAGGACGTTTACCTTGCTTGAGAAAGAGTGGCGCCGCGCTATTGCTGAGTAAATGTTTCAGTTCGCGTTTGGTTAAATCGTATTGTAGTTGGGAAATTTCATAACCATTTTTTGCTAAATCAATGACGGGGCCTAATATATCTTTCAGAGCTAGGCTTCCATAATTTTTCAGAGCATAGGCCAGTACCGCAGGAGTACTGGGGATGGTGCTTGCTTTGTGCCCTCTGAGAAGTTCTGATTTATTTGATTCACCGGGAATAATTCTATTAGGTGCTCTCGAAGAGCCGTCCAGGGCAATCTTTTTGCGACTTTGCGCGTCGTAAAACATTATCATGGTTTGACCGCCCAGGCCTGAAGCCGCAGGTTCGCAAACGCCCAGTGCAAATGCGGCGGTGACTGCCGCATCCATAGCGTTGCCACCGGCGTTTAATACATCAAATGCCAGTTCAGTAGCGCGGTAGTGAGCAGTCGACACCATGCCGTGTTTGGATACTGAAACTTTTTGCGGTTTCGCCAGACGGCGATTACCAGGCTCTAATAACTCGGTATCGACTTTCTTTTTAAGTAACGGTGTCATGGGTTTATATTTCAATGGTTTTTATCAGAAACTCTGTCAATAGTAATGTTCTCTGTACCAGGCTGATGCGTTGAACTGCTGACTGCGAAGTATGTATATTGGTGGCTACTGGGCCGATACCGCAGACTACCGGGATGTTGGTCGGTACTAAACCGGCAACCGACGGCATAAGAGACGCTTCTCTACCGAGTGGAATTTCCCAATGATCGGCAACAGATTGTAAGGAATTAATCAACCTGGCATTCACTCTTCTGTCCTTCATTGCCGGCCTACTCGACAACATGGCTAAATTCCAGCGAACACTTTTGTCCTTAAGTATTTCGTGAATAGCCTCTTCTGTTTTATTTGCCGTCTTAATGTCAGGAAACGACATCTGTAATGTTGTTGTGATACGATGGGGAAGTAACATTGGGAAAGATTTGGTATGGAAATCTACCGCGGCAATAGCGATCCTCTCTTTACTGGAAGAGAGTCTGGATATTTTTTCAAGCTTCCTGAATAGCCATAACATTATATCAGGGGTTTTTGAAGATTGTCCCAGTTTTAATGATTTTCCTTCAACTGTTAAACGATATTTCCGTTGCCCACGACGTTTGGTAACTATTTTATCCTCAATGTTACCCGGGTTCAATACGAGTACCTGCCTGGCAAGACCTGCGACTTTTGAAATTGCCGCGGCACTATATCGGGTATCATTACCTTCATCTGCATAATACATGATCCCCAAATGGGCATTCTTAAGCTGACGACAGAACTTTAAGGCTTTCACTGCATACTCAAGCATAACCAATGGCGCACGGGACGAACCGACGCCTTCGCCATATAAGCATTCCGGGTCCCTGCGAAAAGGCTCTGAAGAAATACCCATGTCTAAAGGAACATCAAGTTGACCAATAAGCAGAGTACCTTTTTCCAGCCCGGCAGGTGTTTGCCAGACCCAGACATGAGGATCATCGCTATATTCCGGCGCCTGTTTCATGCCTAGTTCCGTCAGTTTTTTATCGAGTTCATTATGCGCGATCCGGATCCCAATAGGGTCATTGGTGCGACTGGATATTTGACACCACTGTTGTACCTGCTTCTCCATTTGATCTCTTCGATTGGTCAGGAAACCAAATGCAGCTTTATCAGAAGCCTGGTTTCTACCGGTAACTTCGGGAGGGCTTGGTGTATCAAAATAACGGGCACTTGCAACGTCCACCAGCCGGTTTACTAAAGCCGGGAAATCCATCCCCATGTGTTCTGCTGCCGCAATATAAGACCCATGTTCACCCAGGCTTGGCAGGCTATTTACTTCCAGGATGTATAAATTGTCTTGACTATCAAGCCGCATATCCACCCGGGCACAGTCATAGCAACCTAATGTTGTGAATGCTTCTATAGCTATTTTTTGTGCCCTTGATGTGATGTCCGCTTTGATGGGTGCCGGACATATGACAGATATTTCACGTCCTGAAACTCTGGTTTTATCTTCAAAAGTGTAAATTTTAGGTCCGCTTTTACCAAAGCTGATTTCGGCGGGGTCAAAAGCCGTAGGAGGGTTATTACCCAGAATGCCAACGTTTATTTCCCTTCCTTCAATATAACTTTCTATAAGGACAGGCTGGCTGAATGTATCAAAAATAAACTGTGTTGCATCTCTGAGTTCCTGTTCACTATTAACGATTTTTATCCCTAAGGAGACGGCCTCATTTTTTGGTTTCACAATAAGTGGAAAAGCCAAATCCGGCATCTTAAAGTCCGGATTGGTAACTACTGCAAATGGGGGTGTTGGCAGATTATTCTGCACAAACATCATTTTGGCAACCACTTTGTCCAGAGCGAGTGAGTGGGCTAAAGGCCCTGAACCAACATAGGGGATTCCTATCATCTCTAATATACTGGGTACGTGTGTATATCTTGCCTGACCTTGAATGCCATAGGACAGGTTAAACACCATACCAGGTTGTTCACCTTTTAACACTCTTGGCATAAACTCTTCCAGATTATCAATTAAATCCTTATCACCTTCTAAAGCGATAGCCTGGTGTTTACCTTTTTTGAGAGAATCTGTGATACGTTTTATGGCCTTTAATCCATATTTCTCCCGGTTAGGAATACCAAAAAGATTGATTACTTTCTGGCTTTCTCGATTATAGACCACTGCGATTTTCATAGAATTTCACTCCCAAAAAAGTAAATGCGTTAAAAAATCATTTATTTTATCAGAAAACCTAATTTAAAAATCCATATCAGGATAAGGCACTCAGAAGTTTTATAATGGCAGAATATATGTATGAAAGTGGACTAGGGTAATAAGTAATGTTCGGTGTGTTCCTGGTTACAGGCAATTAATCCAACAAGGGCAGATGAGTAAACGTGTGTATTTAGAGTTCTACCCATGTTTACTCATCTTCCATGGGCACTTTTACTTCATTGATGAAAAAATTAACTGTGCTCTTTTTCTGTTTCCGTTCATCCAACTTTGCAAAAGCCTCATCCTTTTGAGAGTAAGGAAAGCAGGCAACCTCCTTATAGCTGGCATCGAAAATCTTCCAAACAACTTTTTCCCGCTTTGTAATAGATTTGGCTGGTTTCTTGGTTGTTGTTGCTTTTTTCTTCTTCTTTTCAGCTTTCAGTTCTTCACCGGCAGCCGCCTCCTCCGCCATCTGCTGAAGTCTCTCTTTACTGGTCATCCTTTTAACCATCGGTTGTTCCCTCTTTCGTAATTGTAAACCTTCATAACTTAAACAATATTAAGGCATTATACAGGAAATTGGCGAAACAGCAACAACAAACACGGTTTTTGCGTTAAACGACGAAATTGAAAGGCTTAAAAACGGTAAGTTTGTCAAAACATCTATTCTCGGATAACCTGTCAAAGCGTGATATGCTATTCACGTATGACCAGTGAGATCGGAAAAGGCTTACGGTGAATAATATTTTATATTGCAAAACAATCCCTCCCTTTTGTAATGTCTTGACAAAGCGGTAGTTACAGATCACTTTTACCACATTTCCCTCTTTAAGAAAAAATTGGTATAAAAAAAGCACCTTTTAAGATTCAGTTCTTATCAGATGCTTTCTCTTTATCCTGCTACGAGTATTACTTGTCCGTTTTTGGTGTATCCGGTTTCGGCGCATTTCCCACTGCCATAATTTTTACGTCAAAATTGAGGGTTTTGCCAGCCAGAGGATGGTTATAATCCAACAAAACGGTTTCTTCCTTAATCTCTACTACTCTGGCAATAATAACCCGGCCATCAGGATTCTGACCCTGAAGTACTGCACCGACTTTAAGCGAATCTTCCGGAATATAGGTTTTTTCAATTTCGCTGACGGCATCTTCGTTTACAGGCCCGTAAGCGTTCTCTGGTGTGATCGTTACTTGTTTGCTGTCTCCGACCGTCATGCCGTCCAGAGCGCTTTCCAGGCCGGGGATAATGTTATGAGACCCTTGAATAAAGGTTAACGGTTCCGCTCCGACGTTTGAATCGACGACAGTCTCGTCTTCCAGTGTGAGTGTATACTCAATCGAAACCTGTTTGCCTGTCGAGACATCCATCGATTGCGCCTTAACTGCCATAGAACCGATGAGGACACATGATATAAATCCAAAAATAAACAACTGCCTGAGTTTGTACAAATCCATGAGAATTATCCTCTCTTTTATAAAAATAGACTGGAATGTCTCGCTGTAACTATCGTGACACAGTCGTATAGTTCCAGCGTTAAATTAAAATACATAAGTCGATGCTATATTACTTCTAATAATTTCCAACTATTCTTACCGTTTCAGGATATTATCAGCTTGAAAGCATTAATAAAACAGTTTTTCTGCAATCCAGAAGATTGGTTAAGGTCAGGCCAAAGATACGTTGACTGAAATTAGGGATCCATGCTCTTGAATAGAGACGGCAATGCCTTTTACTCTCTTCTCCTTCAGCAGGGACGGGACAAACAGCCACATCGTGGACTGATGCCTCTTGAAGGACCTTTTCATATGCTTTTTTCCAGACTTCTCCGTCAACCTCTATATCCATCCCAAATCGTATAAAGTGCTCACCTAATGGCGCCTCACAATATAACAGTTCTTCATCAGGATTATCTCTGAACTTTACAATAAATACTCCCCGCCAATCACCATTTTGAAGGAACTCATCTGTTTTCGGTTTGAAATCATGTTTGGCACATGCAAAATCCAGTATTTGATCTCTGATTGCATCTAAATCAGATTTGTCAGGTACTCTTTTTTTCTTCATTATAAAACTATACTTTTCGGGAAAGATTATTTCAATCTATTTCTATACCCAAAATTGTAGCGGTACAGTCGGATTTCTCCCAGCCGGTAAAAAAGTATCCGGTCTAAGAATAACGGCAATTGACAAAACAACATCAAATTATGTAAAATTCTGGAATAGGAGGCCTTATAATAAATGGAATAAGGAAAAAGAATCCCAGTTCAGAATTGCATGATACTGTGCCGGTTTTATAAATTTATTGGAGTCATGCATCTAAATCCGGAGGTCTTAAAATGCCATTATCTCATCATCCATTAGTCAAAGAATTTCCTGAATATAAAGAGCAGATTCACGATTTGAAAATGAAAAATGATCATTTTTCAAAATTAATGAAAGAATATGAAGAGATTGATAAACATGTTTTTCGAATTGAAAGCGACGAGGAGCCTACCGGTGACGAATATCTGCGAGATCTAAAGAAACAACGCCTGAAGATTAAAGATGAACTCCATAGTATTATGAAAGAAGCATAAACCGTAATTATGAAAGAACGAATAAGGGATACGAGATACATATGAGATTCAGGCCGTGTATTGATCTGCGTGAAGGTCGTGTCGTGCAGATTATTGGGAGTTCCCTTATGGATAAGAACTCGGAGAAGCTCAAGACTAATTTCGAAACCGATCGTTCCCCCGGAGATTTTGCGAAAATGTATAAGGATGACAATCTTCCGGGTGGCCATGTGATTTCACTTGGGTCGGGCAATGAGGACGCTGCTCTCTCAGCTCTTCGCGCATATCCCGGCGGATTTCATATAGGAGGTGGGATAACTCCACAAAATGCGATTGCGTATCTTGAAGCCGGAGCCAGTCATATAATAGTCACATCATATGTGTTCTCAAATGGCCGGATCGACATGGAGAAGCTTAAGTTACTCCAAAAAACCGTCGGGAAAAACCGGTTGGTACTGGATCTCAGTTGTCGAAAAAAAGGATCTGACTTCTGGATTGTAACCGATCGATGGCAAAAGTTTACAAATGAAATTATCAGCCCGGAAATACTTAATCAACTCGCAGACCATTGTGATGAATTTCTTGTACATGGGGTCGATGTTGAAGGGAAAATGGAAGGAATCCAGGAAGAACTTATTGAAATCCTGGGGAAAAACTCCCCAATCCCCGTGACATATGCCGGAGGTGTCAAAGCACTCTCAGACCTTGGCCTTGTAAAAGAGGTTGGAAGTAGTCGTGTCGACCTGACCATCGGCAGCGCATTGGATATCTTTGGAGGAAGTATCCCATATCGCAGTGTTGTCGAATGGTTTCAGAATTGAATATTGAAACATATTTAATAACAGATCAAACAACGTTATAATTTAACGTTTATTCGTTGCATAAAAATAATCGGCCTCTCTTTCGAGAGGACTCCAATTTTGGAATCCTCTCGAAAGAGAGGCCGACCCGACACCAGTTACGGAGGAGAAATGAACGAAGAAGAGACGGAAAAGAATAAAGCTGCTGAAATAGCAAAACTGGCCCAATCCATTAGAAAGGCCACGGAGTCCGTGGCTAATCTGTTCAAAGCACTTGAAAGGCCATCTGTAAAGTTGACCATTGAAATTGAAAATTTCTACCGGGAAGCGTGTGAGAAACAAGTCAGTTATGCCGTGACAAATTGCGCACGCGGATCTTACACAAGGTAGCACAGCCATCCATATCAAATCTCAATTTGTAAAGTGACTCATGTTACGTAAAGACCTGATTGAGCTGCTCCGGAACAATTCCATGGACCTGGTTGGTATTGCCAGGCATTTGGAGATATCGCAGAAAAAAGACAAGGGTGGGACTTTTCAGAATTAAATCGGTCTTCCGCTTTATGTACCGTGGGTTTTTAAGATCGACTTTAATGCAACAATCAGATTGCTGGCGTCGTGTTTGGTATAGGTGTTGAGATCCCGGTTATGAAAATATTTGTGTATATAATTCTGGAAATGAGTGTCGTCCCACTGAAGTCTCTCTTTCAGATGTTGCAGATAATATTTCTGTCGCATGGTTATTCCGTTGTTGGTTACTCGATAATGACGGGTTCTGACAAAATAACGCATCAGCTTGTGGAACTGATCGTCTGTCAAATCCTTTGCGGACCGAACACCGGCAATTCGTTCAAGGATATTCCGGTACTCGTCATCACTCAAGGACAGTTCTCTTTTAACAATGTGAATAACCGCCAGTTTTTTCTTATCCATAAAACCAGGAATAGTTGTAAGGAAATGAGGGTTAATTGACAAATGATTCAATCCATCATTTTTGTAAATATAAAATTAGCATAAACTGCAAAATCTTGCTAAATTAAAATTTATCTAATAATAGCGATTAGAACAATTATTGGAGTTTTTTCTGGAGAGAAAAATCCTTGATTATCAAAATGCTATAGCATATGCTTACTTTAATTTTGAAGCATTATGTTGATGTAATTAATAAAATAAGGAGAATGTATTATGGGAACTATCAGTGATGAACTTTCAGCAAAGATTAAATCCCTGCCGGACATTGAGAAGATTGAGCTTGTAGATTCTATCTTAATGCAGCTTGATAAGCCTGACCCTGAAATTGACCGCATTTGGGCAGATGAGGCACGCAAACGCTGGCAGGCATATAAGTCAGGTAACGTAGAAACAGTATCCTACGATCAGGTAATGAAAAAGTATAGCGCCATATGAATGTCCTTTTTTTAAAACCAGCACAATTTGAGGCTGATGACACTGTTGCATGGTATAATACCCAATCTCAGGGCCTGAGAATGCAATTTTTGGATGATATTGACCGAACAATCAGAAGAATAGTAGCATATCCTCTTTCAAGTGTGGAAATAGAGCAGGGGCTTCGCCGTTGCTTGCTTTCACGATTTCCCTATGGAATTATCTATGGTATTGATTCTGAAACAATTATCGTCGTTGCAGTAGCACATTTGCATAGGGAGCCGCGATATTGGATTGACAGAATAGTTGGTCAAAAACAAAAGGAATAATAGTTCTCTATTACATTGAATATTAAGGAGGAAGTTATGATTTTTCATTTTCTGGATAAATATAGAGATGCGGGTCTGTTCATTCTACGGGTAGGCATTGGTGTCATGTTTGTCTTCCATGGCCTTCCTAAACTAATCGCCGGCCCGGAAACGTGGATGATGCTTGGCGGAAGCATGAAGGTTTTGGGGATTGGCTTTGCTCCAACAGCCTGGGGGTTTATGGCCGCATTATCAGAATGTGCGGGTGGAATACTATTAGTCCTGGGATTTTTTACCCGCCCAGCCTGTTTTTTTCTGCTTGCGACTATGGTAGTAGCTACGATGATGCACATCAGTAAGGGTGACCCCTTCCTGAAATATTCTCATGCAATGGAATCAGGGATTCTGTTCTTAAGTTTGATATTAATCGGCCCCGGAAAATATTCTCTGGACAGCCAGTATCGACCTACTCGAAAAGATTGAGTACGGTGGTGGTGCAATAGATATGAGTGAGTTTTCAAAACCCGCCTCCTTTGAGCTATTAATTACCATGGGTTTTAATCAGTTCGTTAAGTCCATCATTTACCCTATTCCATGTGTCGTCTTGGAGTTTAATGGATTTTTCTTTAATACTGACACCTTCGTAATCCGCAGGATATAAAGGAGCCAGAATCTTTTCGTAAATCGTGCCTTTACTGAAAATCCACGCCCCCTTCGGCGTGATATCCAGTCCTCCGTAAGTTGCGATCGGAATAATTGGCAGGTTATGTTTCACGGCAATACTGAACAGGCCGCGTTTAAATTCACCCATTTTATAGCCTTTATCTTTTGTACGTGTTCCTTCCGGAAAAACCACCAAATAAGGGGTTAAAGCACCATTATCTAATTCGGTTTCTTTTATTTTTTTAGCTGCATCCGATAGTACTTTCCAGGTTTTTTTGTCATCTTTATACACTTTAATCATACCCAGTATTTCAATCCCCTTGCCGAAAACCCAGATCCTGAATAACTCGAACTTAGCGCAGAACAGTGATTTGCCTTTTACCGTATTCAATATAGCAGGAATGTCCATTATCGAAGTGTGGTTCTGGCATATTATTGCGGGCTCGTTAATCAGATGTTCGATACCTGATACCTCTATCTTGACATTCAGGATCTTTAAAAGCCATTTTGTAAATGCATGAGCACGGCCAAAAATAAAATCATGAGACCGTTTCCTCATCAGGTCACACTCGATTTTAATCCGGTAAATGAAAATGAGAAATATTATTCCCGGTACTTGATATAATGCAGACTTCAGTGAAAACTTTAACATAATACATCCTATGCCTTTCTATACTTTATTTTATAAGAAACTTCCGGATAAAGAAGCTAAGTCATTTAATAATATCCTTGCGGAGCATTTTACCATACTTCCCCTGAAAAATTATATAAGTTTTTGCATACAAATTAAGAGATGATCCACGTCACATATTCTATTTCCTTCGTCTCAGTTAAAATGTAATCCCTTTTTCTCTTGAATGCAATTAGACTTGACAAACGTTCAGTTGTAACGTAAAAGAACCGTTAGCTTTATAACGAAAACAGCAGGTTTGTTATTGTACAAGATTGCGTCGTTATCAAAGTGATTTCAATAGAAACTGTATGCTTGTGGGAAAAAACCGGCAAGGCTGATTACTATTTTTAAATAGTCATGAAGAAACCAGATCAATATACCAGGATAATTGAGTGGTATCCATACGCAGACAAAACACCCATTCGCAATCTTCATAAATCCGCGTTAGATGGGAAGAGAGTTTTTTTAAGGGTAAACTACGATATTGTCTGGGATACCAGGATAATTGATGACAGGCGTATCAGGGCGACGGTCATGGACATTCGCCACATACTGAAGCAGGGAGCAAGGACAGTTGTCATCGTATCCCACAACGGTGTAAGAGAGAACTTCTTTCCGGGTAAGAAAACTTCAGTAGGAGTTGTAAATGATGGAGAAGTTCATCATGGTTTCAGCCTGAAGCCGGTGGCAAAAAGATTGACAGAAATTTTAAGAGACAAAAACATCCTGCCCAAAGATCAAGAAGTTGTCATTACCGATGACTGCATTGGGGAGAAAGTTAAAAACATTATTGATAAAGACGGCATCTTTCTTCTGGAAAATGTCATGTTTCGCAGTGGTGAGACCTCAGAGGATGACAATGAGGTAATGGAATTTGCAAAACAACTTCATAATACTACCAATTGTAATGTCTATGTAAATGCTGATCCGGTAACAGCCCATATGGGCCAGCATGCATCGCTCGGCCCGATAACAAGCCTTATCTCAGGTCCGAAGGTAGCCGGATTTCTGCTTACGCAGGAACTAACAGCACTTGATAATTTTATGAGGCATCCTCATAAACCTGTAGTTGCAATTATTGGTGGCGCCAACGTCACCGTCAAGGTCCAGGCGATGAAAAACCTTATTGTTTACGGAAAGGTTGACAAGCTGATCTTTGTCGGCGGCATTGCCTTTCCCTTTCTCAAGGAGCAGGGATACGATGTAGATAACTGTATGTTTGAACAGGAGCAGGATTCGCGGTCACAGGCGCTTTACAGTGCAACTGTAGTGCTTGAACTGGCGAAAGGATACGGTGTTGATGTCGTGCTTCCCGTTGATCACTTTATGGCAAAGCCGACAGGGCTTAACCCCGAGAATGTTAAAGTAAACAACATTAAGGGTCGGTTTTCCCGGTTGAAGGCATACGACATTGGTCCCGGCACACTCACTCTTATACAGAAAAAGATGCGGGGCGCAAAAACCATTATCTTCAATGGGATTGCGGGGAAATATGAAGATGAAATATTCTGTCATGGTACAGATCATATCCTGGATCTTGTATTTGCATGTGAAGCGGAATCCAAGATTATACTTGGCCTTCACAGTGTTGCCGCAGCACAAAAAAGACTTGGTAAAAAGTCCCCCCCCGCAAGGACGTACCTTTTTACCATAGGGGAAGCCGCTTTGAAATTTCTCGCCGGTGAGAGGCTGACGGCACTTAACCATTTAGATGATCTTCCTGTTAAGGCACATCTGAAACCAAAAGAACCCGCAAAAGAGAAAATAAATCTTAATGCCGCAAATATAGGAGAGTTGGAGAAATTCCTCCAGATTGAGAATGGCATTGCAAAGAATATTATTAATTACAAAAAAGAGATCGGGGAATACGAGAGGGTCAGTCAGCTGTTTTCCGTTTCCGGCGTTACCCTGAAGGAGTATACAAAGATTCGAGAGCATGCCGTGGCCATGCCGAGTCCGCTTGAGGTGGCGGAAAGTCAATTTGCGGTTGTTGCCGATATCTTAAAACTTCCTCTACTGTTGAAAAAGAAATTACTTACCCCTGAACGGATAGAGGCACTGAGGCTTTCAAATGGTGAAATAATCGCTTATCGGGTACACCACAATTCAGTCCGTGGTCCTGTCAAAGGAGGATTCAGGGAACATCCTGAGGTGTCACTTGATGAAGTAAGGGCGCTCGCTATCTGGATGACGTGGAAATGCGCCATTGCCGGAATCCCATACGGAGGTTCAAAGGGCGGCATTATAGCAAACCCGAGAAACCTGCTTGAACGAAAAGAAGCATTAATAATCAGAGAATACAGCCGTGAACTGAGGGGCAGAAACGTAATTGGGCCTCACCTTGACATTCCCGCACCTGACGTCAATACAAACGCGACGAAGATGGCGTGGTTTGTAGATGAATATCTGAAATCGTCAATAGAAAACAGGGACTCATCTGATTGGCTGACAGGCAGTGCAGAATTAACGGCTAAAATCATGAATGATTTTCTCCCGCTTCACGAACAATCTTCTTCTCCTATGGAGACTCCATATCTTGATAAGTGTATGGAGATATTGAAAAAACATCCTGAAGTAAAATGCCATGCTCTTGCTGTCGTTACGGGCAAGCCGGACGATAAGGGGGGTTCACTTGGCAGGGCAGAATCAACAGGTCGCGGCGTTTTTATCGCACTGAAAAAAGCGGCAGAGCATAAAAACATAAAACTCAAAGGTGCCACTGCTGCTATACAGGGGTTTGGTAATGTAGGCAGGCCGCCGGCAAAATTCCTCCATGATGAGGGGGTAAGGGTAGTCGCCATTACGGATGCCAGCGGTGGTATTTATAATCCAAGTGGTCTGGATATAGATGCAGTTCTGGAACACGTGGATACGATTGGTGCGGGTTTCCTGAAAGGATTCGAGGGAGGAAGGGAAATCACAAATGACGGTATCTTTGCATTGGATGTCGACTTCCTCGTCCTCGCAGCGCTTGAGAATGCCATAGACAGGAATGCATATGGTGTAAAGGCAAAAATTATCGTGGAAGGCGCAAACGGGCCTGTCACCCCTGAAGGTGACAGGATCGTAACAGGAAAAGGCACATTTATAACGCCCGATATCAGCACAAACCTGGGAGGTGTATTCGTCTCTTATCTTGAATGGGTACAAAATTTAAAGAACGAGCGCTGGGATTTAGACAAAATAAATAGATTGCTTGAAGACAATATTTGCATGATATTTGATGACATAATCAAGATTTCCCGGGAACGAAAGATTGAAATGAGAACGGCCGCTTCCATTATGGCAATAGGACGTGTCGCCGTAGCTGAGCTTTCCAGAGAAATTGCTAAAATGGTAATCTCATCTCAACCGCATCTATCAAAAGGGAATACGTTATCGGAAGATACACTCGAAGCTTTACGGAATTACCTTACTTACCTGCGTGATGATTTGATGAAACGAACACCACTCGACTACTGGACACTTGTCGTATTAATAACAAATATGGAAAATGTGATAAGTACCAACAATATCCCCGATGAGAATATCATAAAAATAGTTAAAGATATCTACTCGGAAGCCACCCTCCTCTTCTCCTCATTTGTCAAGGCCAAACCGGATAACGATGACCTGTTAATGGCAATGTCATCCTTGTCTGAAGATGTTAGAAAACAATTGTAAACAGGTGAGAGAGACGCTGATTTTGTAGAATGATTAATAAGTTGTTGAAATTAAACACGAATGCTCCCCTCTGGGATAGAAAAGCGGCAAAGATATCTGATCTTCAGATTATTTTGTAATCTTGCAGGGTGGATTAAGGGGAAATAGAAATGGAAATTAAAGTACAGGACTTGATGACTAGCAGCGGAGTGAAATTTGGTACGAGTGGTGCCCGTGGACTTGCAGATGATATGACGGACCTCGTGTGTTATGTATACACAAAGGGATTCCTTCTATACCTGGAGTCTATAGGCGAATTGAATAAGCCCGGGACGGAAATTGCGATTGCGGGAGATTATCGTCCGAGTACTGACAGAATTATGCTGGCTGTCAGCCGTGCCGTAGCTGATACGGGTTACGTTCCTGTTAATTGCGGAAAGAGGGAGCATTCCCATTTTATTGTATATAAAAGAGGTGGATTCACTTCGTTTAATCCACCCTACCTCGCACCATACGTTTGCTTATAAGGGTGGATTAAGGCCGGAGGTCGAATCCACGTATTCATGGGTATAATACCTGATTTACAAAAAATTGGGAATGCTCCCGCGGAAAGATCCCTTCTCCGGCAGTTGCTCTCTATGGCATTGTAAACCGGGTTCCGGCGATTATGGTGACCGGTAGTCATATTCCATCTGATCGTAACGGCATCAAGTTTAACAAGCCTTCCGGAGAGATTCTGAAGGCAGATGAAGACGGTATTCGTATGCAGTCGGTCAGTGTTGACGATAGCCTCTTTGCTGAAGCCGCAGGATTTGTATCACCTGTCACAGGAAAGTGGGATGTCTCTAATGTGGCCCGTGATATGTATATTGCCCGTTATCTGGATGTTTTTCCGAATGACTGCCTGAAAGGTTTGAGAGTTGCTGTCTATCAGCACTCGGCTGTTGGTCGCGATATTATCCTGGATATCGTCAGAGGGCTTGGCGCGGACGCGGAAGCTTTGGGACGGTCTGATACGTTTATTCCAGTTGATACCGAAGCGATCCGTCCGGAAGATGTAGAGCTGGCAGCAAAGTGGGCAGAGAAGGGGGTTTATGACGCAATCATATCTACTGATGGTGATAGTGATCGGCCATTGATTGCTGATGAAAGAGGCCGGTGGCTTCGCGGTGATGTGGCTGGTATTCTCTGTGCAAAGTACCTGGGTGCAGATTCAGTAAGCACACCTGTCAGTTGCAATAGTGCTGTTGAAAAATCAGGATATTTCAAGAAGGTGTGTCGCACACGAATCGGATCACCCTTTGTTATTGAGTCGATGAATAGTGAGAGCGAGGGCGAGAGTGATGTAATAGTGGTAGTTGGTTACGAAGCCAACGGCGGTTTTCTGATCAACTCTAACATTCCTCTTTTTGGAAAGAGACTCCGCGCACTGCCTACACGAGATGCGGTGATCCTTCATCTGAGCATTATTCTTCTTGCCGTCAGTGAAGGCAAGACAGTCTCGGAGATTGTAGCTGGCCTTCCCAGGCGTTACACTGCAAGTGATCGCCTGGAGAATTTTTCTCAGGAACAAAGCAGGACAATCCTGGATAAATTAAATACAGGAGACGTTACAAAAGACAAGGCAGTGGTCACTGATATTTTTGGTAAGCTTTGTGGTAATTGTTGTTGCCTCGACAGGACCGATGGTGTACGCATGACGTTCGATAGCGAAGAAGTCATTCATCTGCGTCCATCCGGTAACGCGCCGGAGTTTCGTGTTTACAATGAGGCTGCCACCGAAGATCGTGTTGAGGAACTTAATACCGCCTGTCTGAAGGTCCTAATCAAAATGAAAGAAAAAAATTGATAATGAATTACCATACAATGATAAAGATTTTTTTCTGAAAGGATTTACTGGATAATTATTTATGACTTGTTTCTCTAATGTTTTATGATTGCAAAACAAACCTGCTTTTTTATAATAGCAGACGATAAACATCAGATACAAATCACTTTTACCACGTTTAAATTATCTATTTATTCAGCGACTTACATTTATTTTCTTAATATGTAAAGAAGATAGGATCGTGCAAGAGAGCAAAAACAGGAAGCTCCAAAGTATTGTTTGCATTCTATTCTATATATTATATTTGAATAGTATTGGTTTTTATTTATTTATGATATAATCACTTAAATGATTATGCTGAAAGATTATCCGATTTTAAAAAAGGCACCTATTGCTGAAGCTCTTATTGATATCCGTGTCAAGCTACCTTCTGATTTTGATATTAAAAATCTAAGCTCTATATATGAATCAATTAAAGATCAGTACCCAGAGAAACAAGAACGAGTAAAGTCTAAAGTTAAGATTGAGCCACAAGCAGAAGAAAAAGTTAAAGCATCAAAACTTGTAATTGACGGTTACCGTTATGTCTCTTCTGATAAAAAACAAATAATGCAAGCCAGACTGGACGGATTCACATTTAGTAGACTACATCCATATATTAAGTGGGAGGAATTACGTGCTGAAGCTTACAGATTATGGCAACTTTATAGGGATATAACTTCTCCAGAATCTATCACAAGAGTCGCCGTGAGGTATATAAATAACCTGAAGATTCCGATGCCTATAAGAGATTTTAGCGATTACCTGACAGCGCCTCCAACCGTACCTGAAGGATTGCCACAGGGGGTTAGCAGCTTTCTTACTCGCACAGTTATACACGAGCCATCTCTTGGAGCGAATGCTATAATTACTCAGGCACTTGAACAAGTAGTTACTGATATCGCTCCTGTTATACTGGACATTGATGTGTTTAAACTTGAATCTAAAGGTATAGAAGAGAAAAATGTTTGGGAAATAATTGAAAAATTGCGACATTTCAAAAATAAAGTATTCTTTAGTAGTATAACGGACAACCTAAAGGAGATATATAAATGAGTACTGCAATTCCATGTGACGACTTCATAAGCATTTCAAATTCACCAAGTATGGGGTTCGGGGATGAGGTTGGTGCATTAAAGGAGTTTTTTAAAGACATAGTTAGTGGATTTGGAAACACGGAAACCTTGGGTCAATCCGATAAAGCCCTTCAGTCTCTTAACAAAGAA
Source organism: Candidatus Brocadiaceae bacterium S225 (assembly GCA_007859995.1). Lineage (GTDB taxonomy): Bacteria > Planctomycetota > Brocadiia > Brocadiales > Scalinduaceae > Scalindua > Scalindua brodae. The sequence continues at coordinate 146,217 of SMSL01000005.1, read as the reverse complement.
TTCGATGAGTGCTCTGTAAAAGGTTGGGACGGTTATGATGCGTTGCCTATTACCAAATCTACGTACAATGAAGCAAAAAGATTAATTGAGAGCTTGCCATTAACAGCTTTTCCAATACCTGAAGTTGTTCCTGAACCTAGTGGTGAGATAGGATTGGAATGGTATAGAGAAGAACGACAGGTATTTGTTGCCAGTGTTAGTGGAAGAAATGAAATTGTCTATGCTGGATTGTTAGGGGTGAACAAGTTGCATGGAACAGAGTACTTTGGCGATTCGCTACCGTCAGTAATATTAGAAAATCTGAAAAGATTATACAAGGATTAGGCACATTGGAACCTGTAGCCCTATCAGAGACTTTATCAAGATTTATTTTAAAAGAAAAATATATTAGAGCCAACAATACCGTAAGGCATGCTGCACTTATGCCAAATAAAAATGATGAAGTCTCGGTATTCCGTATTTCAGGTATTACGGATAACGAAGTTTGGGATATCGGTGATCGTGAAGTTGCTACAAAACAAGGTAAACCGATATTTGGACGGGCTGATATAATTGCTTCTATTGTTATTTCGAAAGAATTAAAGATCATCCCAACTGAACCTCCAGAAAAACATGCAGATATTACAGGATGGCCAGTAGGGAGGTCAGAGCAAAAGCAAATTGCACTTGAGTTAGCAGCAGAATTGGTATTTCACAAAAAATAATATTAGAGAATACTCTGCTGGTTCAATCTCGCAGATTGAATAGTGGCATTTTTGAATATCTAAACAACCTTAATCAGCTCCTCAATATACCATCTCAACCCCTCAGTTCCCGCATACCGTACACCAAGCTTTTTTGACTCGGCATTGTCAATAGTATTCTTCGGCTGTTTGGGCGTACCGCTGATTTTGGATTTCGAACCGCATATATCCCTGGCCATTTCTGCGATAGACATGTTGTCGATATAAAAGTCTGACAGATTATAAACCTTCCCGAAGGCATCTCTGTTGTCAATTGCGAAATCTATAGCATGTGCAACGTCTTCAACGTGTACTATCTTGCCACCTCCCGCAACCTCTACGTCAACTCCGCTTTTAATATTTTTAATTAGGTCGTACCACTCAGAGTGGGCAAGTTTTGGGTCGATACCATAGATACCTACGGGCCGAAACATGGTTGTATTAATGCTCTTTGACAGGAAATACGAATGGCAGAACGCCTCTACCGCAGCCTTATAGGCGCCATAGTGTGAATCAGGTACAAGGGGGTGCTGTTCGTTGAGTTTGGTATCGGGGAAGATATATCCATAAACTGCACAGGAACTGGTAAATATGAATTGTTTAACTCCGTGTTGTTTAGAGGCATCTAACAGTTCCAGACTGCCTGATAGATTTACATCAAGTAATCGCCTGATATCCTTACCGGCGGAGTCGTGAAACCCTGCTCCGTTTCTCTCATAAGCCATGTGGATGACTATGTCGGCACCTTGTACAAATTTCTTCAGGGTTTCCTTGTCACCCAGACCACCATGCACAAATGTAATCTTCTCTTCATAATCGTTAAGATGTGAAGTATCACTTGTGTTCCTTACAAGAGCCTGCATTTGAACGTCTCTTTCAAAGAGTTTCTTTGCTACATAATGTCCCAGGAAACCTGATAAACCGGTAATGGCAATCTTCATGTTTGTTTAATTAAGGAATTTAAGAATGGAGGAATTGTTTAATTCCTCCATCGCATTTCTGGCATCTTGCCACTGCTTTCTATCTGCTCTCTTTGAATTATTTTTTTCGTGTCATTTCGTAAATTTCAGTGGTTGGCTTTTCTTTACATGCTAAAATATCTCGTCCAATTTCTTAGAAATCAGTGAAAGGGTTTTGTCTTTTGTCAGGTATTCTACCTCACCCGGGTGTACTTTTAAATCGGTTAGCATCTTCTTGATCTTTTTCCATCCGGTCTCCTTTTTCTTCTCATTGGTTTCCAGATATAAATTCGAGACTAATTCTCCCAGTTTCTGTACAAGGCGAAGGTCTTTGTTGTCGTAAAAGTTTCTGATAGCCTTTTGCTGGTGTTTGGTGTAGCCTTTTTCGTTCATTCTGATCCCTTTATTTTTTCTCTTTATTCCCGAAAGGTAAAAATTTCTTTATACTATCCGTAGCCTTTTCCACTGATTCCCTGGCCGTTTCCTGGATTTTTTCGCTCGCATCTTTTCCTGCATTTGTTGCCTTTTCTACTGTTTCCTCAGCAGCTTTTTTCCCGGCTTCTACAGCCTTGTCTGGCGTTTCCATGGCCTTTTCAGCGGCTTTCCTGGCGGCCTCTGTAAGCCCTTTCTGTAGCTTCTCTATATCAAAATTGGCAAGACTGGCAATGGTCGTGTTCTTAAGGGCTTTAACGATAATAAGGCGGACAAAAGATTGAGGGTCTGTTATATTCTCATACCGTTCGTCAATATTTACGTTGAATTCTTTCACCTTAGGTGAACCCCCTTTTGAATAATCTTTATAGATAACTTTGTCTATTTTCAACGTTAATAAATCTATTTGAATATCCGGCATTTTTGTTTTTTCTTTTTTCCCATCGTCCTTTTCTGCTACCTCTCCTTCTGTCTCTTTGACAACACTTAATGAATCAAGATTCAACTCGCCAGCTTCATTCTTCGCGACGATAAATTCTTTTAAATTTAACCTGACCTCCTCAAGATGTGCCTTTCCTCCCATAATGGCACCCAGGTTATAATCTACATAAATTTCCGGTAAATCCATCATTAATTTATCTTCGAATCCTGGCGGATTGTATAGTTGTAATTCATTTATGCCAATTAATGATTTAAATACACCAACATTCATACTCCTTATACTTAACTTAAGACCCGTCATTGCCTTAGCCCCGGTTGTTACGGAAGTCTTAATTATCATATTCTTGCCAATAAAAAGTGCTATCAATATCGCAAATACAATAGCCGGAATCATGATAACTTTTCTCTTCATATTGCAACCCCCCTCTTTCTTTCTGTTTTAATTTCAGGTTTTACAACGAAATTGTATTTTACTGTTAAGCTTGTATCAATGACACTAAATTATGTTTAGAGACTTACCTGTTCTTTCGAAATGACCTATTGCCCATGTAAGGTCTTTCTCGCTGTGCGTAGCGGAAAGCATCACGCGGATGCGTGCCTTACCTTCCGGTACCGTGGGGAAACCAATTGATTGAGCAAAAATGCCATCATCGAATAATTTCTGGCTGAAATCCTTTGCCGCTTTCGCATCGCCTATCATAACCGGCGTTATTGGAGTTTTTGTATTGCCGATATTAAATCCTGATTGTTTCATTCTGTCCTGAAAAAATCGGGTGTTTGACCAGAGTTTCTTGACAAGATCGTCTGATTTGTTCAGGGTATTCACAACCGCAATACATGCCGCCACGTCGGCAGCCGTTACCGCGCTTGAAAAGAGGAAGGGGCGTCCTTTCTGGATCATATATTCCGTTAATCGTTTTACCCCTGCAATGTAACCTCCCACGACTCCGAATGCTTTAGACATGGTGCCCACTTCAATATCTACCTTGCCGTGCAGATTAAAATGGTCTACAACGCCCCTGCCGCCTCTGCCAAGAACACCTTCTCCATGCGCGTCGTCCACCATGGTAATGGCGTTATATTTTTCCGCTATTTCTACGATTTCAGGTAATGGTGCAATATCTCCCTCCATACTGAAAACACCATCAGTAATAATAAGCTTCCGTTCGATACCCTTCTCGATATGGATTTTTGCCTGAAGGTCTTCGGGGTTACCGTGTTTATATCGTACAACTCTGACCTTTGCGAGGCGGCATCCATCAATAATGCTGGCGTGATTGAGTTCATCTGAAAACACAACATCCTCTTTGCCGACGATTGCCGGAATAACGGCAAGGTTCGCACAGAACCCGGATTGGAATGAGATGGTGCTCTCGACTCCCTTAAATTGCGCAAGTTTCTGCTCCAGATCTTTGTGAAGTGTCGTTGTCCCGGCAATCGTCCTGACTGCCGCAGGGCCTACTCCGTAAGTGTCGATTGCGTTATGAGACGCAGTTTTTGATTGCAAATCATTGGCAAGCCCCAGATAATTGTTCGAACTGAGATTGAGTACATTCTTTCCGTCTACGGTAATCCATGCTCCTTGAGGCCCTTCAACCGTACGTACGTTAATGAGCAGACCTGCATCCTTGAGTCTATCCAGTTCTTCATTAATGAAATTCAATTTGTCCATGAATTTTTTAACCTCTCAATTCTTCAGTTCCTAAATTCTTCAATCACATCTTTTATACTTTCAAAATAACCTTTCCGCATTTCCCGTCCCTCATGAGTTTTATACCCTTTTCATAATCCTTTAATGGGAACTGGTGAGTGAGGATTGGGTCCGGATTGACAATGCCGGATGATAAGAAGCGAGAGGTCTTATGCCAGGTGGAAAAGACCTTTCTTCCTGTTATTCCGTAAATGCGGATTTTCTTGAAAACAACCTCTTTGTTAAGATCAATTGAAACACGTTTTTCATAAATACCCAGGATAGAGATCCTGCCTCCGGGTGTAATAACCTCCAGTCCCTGGTTCAGGGCCTGATTATTTCCTGAAAATTCCAGTACGACGTCTACACCATTATTATTTGTGGCGTCAAGGATGAGCGGGGTTATATCTTTTTCCCCGGGGTTATGCGTCATATGAGCTCCCATCTTTTTGCTGATGGCCAACCGGTAATTATTTGGATCTGACACTATAATTAATGATGCGCCGCTTGCCCTGGCAATACCGGTCGCGAAGAGCCCGATAGGCCCTGCGCCGAGTATTAATACCGTCTTTGCAGAGATGTCTTCCGCCATGACGGTATCAATGGCATTTCCGAAAGGCTCCTGAATAGTGGCCCATTTATCAGGAATGTTAGGGTCGTTTTTCCACAGGACATGTTCGGGTAAGGCAAGGTATTCTGCGAGTGCGCCATCATAGTCTACTCCAAGTAATTTCAGATTTCTGCATACTTCAGAATCTCCGTTACTGCATTGGTAGCAGTGTCCGCATGAAATATGGCTTTCGGCAGAAACGCGGTCTCCGACCGCTACGAGAGTTACTTCATTACCGGTTTTTTCTACTATTCCAACAAACTCATGACCAATTATGCGGGGCGGTGTAAAACGATGCTGTGCCCAGTGCGTCCAGTCGTATATATGAACATCCGTGCCGCAGATAGAAGCGAGCGTAATCTTAATAAGCACATCTCTCGGTCCTATCTGTGGAATTGGCGCATCTATAAGCTCCATACCCTTTTTACGTTTTGTTTTAGCAATGGCTTTCATCTGGAAACACCTATTAAACAATTTTTAAAATATGTTAGTTAAAATATAGTATATACATTTTGATTTATCAATGCTTAACAGTTAATTTAAGCAATAAAAAGTTTACTTTTTTCTGTAACTTGTTAAGATTTACGCATTATTTGTGTTGTTCTTATAACTCGCCTTAATGTTGAAAAGAGTTGGGGGGATAATTATGTTTGATATTAACACAAAACAATTCTCAATCATCACGCTTTTGATATCCATCTTTTTCGTTCCGCATATTTCAACGACTTCTTTTGCACAAAAAGCAGAAGAGGCAAACTCTTTAGACCTTGAAACGCTTTTGGGTGAGACGGCTTCAGCATCGGGTGAAATGCCGGGTAGCTTAAAATTTCAATACGAAATGGCAGAACTCCTGGGAGAAAGAGTCGGCCCGGATGATTCCGGAAACATTTATCATGCGGGGGGGCTTTCAAGCTTTTATACCGGACCGGAGAAGCTCTTTCCAGGAAAAGGAACGTATGGACATCTTTATAATTTCCTGCCTCTGATACGATGGTACGATCCGGCGTACTATTACAATAGCGACACCTTTCATCCCGGTAGTACTGTAGAAGGAGAATTTACGAATACAGAGTGCGTCACTTGCCACATGGTAGAAAGCCCCGGGATTGTAATACAATGGAGGCAGAGCAAGCATGCGGAACCATCAGACGGAAAAGATATAGTCGGATGTGACAGATGTCATGGGGAGAATCATAAAAAGCTCATAATGCCTTCTTACGATCTCTGTGGTGAATGTCATGAAAAGCAATTACAAGGGCATCGTCAAAGTGGCCAAGGTTCGCATGCTAATGCCTATCATCTTGAGTTGATCGAGTTAGGGTGTCAGACGGAGAAACCTGCCGAAGAAACGGCTGCCTGCCTCGGCTGTCATGCAATTGAGAACAGATGTGATGGTTGTCATACCCGGCACCGATTTTCTTTGGCTGAAGCCAGAAAGCCAAACGGTTGTGCGGTCTGTCATTCCGGCCCTGAGCAATACGAGTATGAGATGTATATGCAATCATACCACGGTATGATTTTTCAGGGAGAAGGACAGACCTGGGATTGGTCGAAACCTCTCAATGCGGAAAATTATACAGTTCCAACTTGCGCATACTGCCATATGCCTAAAGGTGACCATAATGTTATCAGTACATCTACCGTTTATACTTACATGGGTACTTCTCTTGTAGACAGGGGAGCGGATAAGTACAGGGCGACCAGGGATGCATGGATTGCGGTCTGTAAGGATTGTCATTCACCCCGGTTCGCAAGAGATCATTTAGAGGCCATGGATGAAGCGGTTAAACTCAGTTTTGTTAAATACCGTGAGGCAATGCGAATTGTGATGGACTTGTATAATCACAATCTGATAGATCCTATGCCTGCCGACCTCGCTCCAGATTCTACCGGTCACAATGTCTTCAGCCTTTTGCCGGGGAAGGGTGAGGTGAGAAAATATAACGTGTCTAATGTAGAACGACTGGCCTACGAAATGCTGGTAGATATTATTGATGCTATCTTTAAGGCCAAATCACACAACGCTTATTACAGCCCTGTTTATGGGTATTGGGAATGGGCCCAGGACCGATGGCTTATTCAGATAAAGGATGAGGCAAGTAAGCTCAAACGCTTTGCAGAGATAGAAGAAAAGATAGGAATCAAACACCGTGCGTATTCTTTCTGGAAGCATGGGGAGTATACTGATTTGTTGCTGGGCTGGAAGAGAAAGGAATGATGTGATGAGGTTAATTTCTTAAAAAAGTATTTGACATCCGTATGAACATTCTCTAATTTCTTTTATTTTACACACTATTACCTAAATTGAGTGGTTTGAGTAGCCGCATCCTTTAGGTTGCGTAACTCACGCGGAATACACATGCACCCATCGGATGATGTGGCACGCCCACCTGGGCGGGCGGCTGCTACGTGTGAAAGGCCTGGTTCCTGGTGGTTCTGTTTCTCGGCAGCCTGTTAGTGATGGTGGAAGACCAGAAGCCTTGTAGGCCCGGCTCAAGGAGCAATGCCGGGAGGAGAGGCAGTAGGTGTAGAAGATGAAAATGACAACACGATTGTTGAGATGCGTCCAGGTTCATCTCGGCAAGGATAGTTCCTGGGCTGGGTGAGAACGGTTTCCTCCGTTTCGCATTCAGTAAGTATTATATTGCAGGTACATTGGCGCGGTTGAGCATATGCGTGATCGTGTCAATGTTCTGCTGCTACCCGATTTTTTCATAAAGATTTAATGCTTGAACATGGAATAGACAAGCATTATTATACTGATCCACGGTTATTTGTTGTTCCGTTTGTGCGTAGATAGCAGTACGCTTTTTAACCTAAGTTAGTAGTTTAACAAACCTGTTAATTAGGAGGCGAGGGGTATATCATGATTACAGTCAAAGAAATACTGAAAGATAAAACGGATGGTATCCTGACCATTTCACCTCAGGATACTGTGTACAGAGCGTTAGAAATAATGGCAGAAAAAGACCTCGGTGCATTAGTGGTCGTTGAGGGCGAAAAAGTTGTAGGACTGTTTTCCGAGCGTGATTATGCAAGGAACATCGTTCTGCAGGGGAAATCTTCAAAGGATACGTTGGTCAAATGCCTGATGAACCCAGAGCCATGTTGTGTTCGTCTTGATCATACACTTAACGACTGTATGGCTTTGATAACTGAAAAACGTACGCGGCATTTACCGGTCCTTGATGGGGAGAAACTGATTGGTATTGTGAGTATCGGTGATGTTGTGAAGCAGTACATTGTTGATAAAGAATTTACCATTAAACAACTCGAAAATTACATTGCGGGTGGTTTGTGAGCCAGGTTCGCTGAGGGTGCTAATAAGGGGTTGAGCGAGATAGATGGTAATATTATTTTTTGTGATCTCACTGGTTGATTATCTATTCAGCTAAAAGAAGCTTGCGTCAGGGTGTCTTCTGTTTTGTCTGGAGAGCACAGCCATATTCAATCAGTAGTTTATTTGCACACGTAGATTTGTTATACCCACACGCTTCCCCGTTCTCGCGATTGCAGGCATAGGGTCCGCGAAAAAACAATCTTCTGTATCTCCTTTTCTTGTCCGGATCCTTATTGAATTTATCAGACATAACTTCTTATTGTTGTGTAAAGACATTATGTCTTCAAGTAATTTACGTTTCAATTGCTAATTGACATTTTGTCAATTATGGTTTTTGTAGCCCGGTAAACTGTATATTTGCAACTTGATCCATATCTTTCCTTATATTCATTACTTATGAGAATGCAGATGGTTGTTTCTCTCTTATATAATAGCTTTGGTATTGCAATTGCTATCACCTCATTGATACGATTTTGGCTAAATTAAGCACGTTCAGTATTTAAGGGCTTTATTTAAAGAAGTCCTTTTTTTATTTATTGTAATTTTTTAGAGTGCGATATGGGGGGGGGTAAGGAAGGCCGCCTCGCTGTATCGCGAAATTTTATTTTTTTTACTTTCCTATTCGAAGGGGGGATGGATTAATGAAAGCGACTATTGATACGTTTGCTGGGGTGGCTGTTGCGAAGGAGGATATGATAAGAAACAAGTTTGGGCAGTATTGGATTCTCTCAATGCTGGCAGGTAGTTACATTGGGTTTGGAATTCTTCTCATATTCTCGCTTGGTGCGCAGTACGCTGCTGTTCAGTCTCCAGCCGTCAAGTTGGTCATGGGAGCTGCGTTTGCTCTTGCCCTGTTGCTCGTTGTCTTTGCGGGTTCTGAACTGTTCACCGGTAACAATATGGTGATGTTGATTGGCTGCCTCAGGGGAAAAACAGGTTGGGGTTGGATGATTTGGCTCTGGTTTGTCTGCTGGGTTGCTAACCTCGCCGGTGCATTGACGTTGGCCTTTGTCTATTCCAATACGGGTTTGGGAGATGGGAACATTACCGGCAAGTTTATCTGTAAAGTGGCCGGCGCCAAAATGAATGCGCCGTTTCTCTTTCTGTTTTGTCGTGCCATTCTCTGCAATATGCTCGTATGTCTGGCAGTCTGGATGTCGGCAAAAGCAAAGAATGAGGCGGCCAGGGTATTCCTGATATTCTGGTGTCTCTTTGCATTTATCGCATGTGGTTTTGAGCATTGTATCGCTAATATGACTATTTTTGGCAGCGCTCTGTTCACGACTCATCCTGAAAATGTTACATGCGGAGGTTTTGCATGGAACATGGCTGCTACTACTTCCGGTAATATCGTAGGTGGGTGCCTGGTTGGTCTGGCATACTGGTACGCTACGTATGCGCCTGTAGAAGATTTGGTACCTGGTGGTCCTCTTTCTCGGCAGGCTGTTAGTGATGGCGGGCTATCAAGAAGTCTTGTGGATCCGACTCAAGGTGCAGTACCAGGTGGTCAGATAGTTGGTATTGATGAAAATGATAACACGATTGTTGAGGTGCTTCCAAGTTCATCTCGGCAGGGATAGTTTTCCGGGCTGAGTGAGTGCGCGGTTTTTCTGTGTTTCTCATTCAGTAGCATAGTATAGGCAGGCGCATTGGCGCGGTTGAGCAGACGCTCGATCGTGCCAATGTTCTGCGACTGTCCTTTGAGTATAAGATTGTTTTACCACGCTTAAACTCGAAGGATAGCCGCAGGTATGGTTATATCGGGAATGAGCATTTTCTGTCTTGTGATGCACAGACAGTGCTTTATGTTAATTTGGCAAAAAGGATGCTCCAGGAGAGGCTTTCGTTAGGTATGGCGTTTGTATTTAGCCTGTATATTTATAAACATACATCTTCATGAGGAGAACAGCGCAATGTCGATTGTGAATAATATTGTTAATCAGATAAAAGGGTTGCCCAGGGGGCCACAACCTGCAATACCATCAAGAGAATTGTGGATTACTGCTTTTGGTTGTATGATTGGCTTGGGAATTACCGCCATTCTTGCCTATACATGGAACTGTCCTATGTTGGCTGGTCCTTTTGGTTCAACGGCAACATTGATTTATGGCGCTCACAAGGCGCCTCTGGCACAACCAAGAAATATCTTATTAGGCCATTTTCTCGCCGCATTAATGGGTGTTGCCGTTTATGATTTTTTTGGCACTACATGGTGGTCTATTGCGCTTGGCGTTACCCTTGCTACTATTTTTATGGTAGTGACCCATTCTATACACCCGCCTGCAGGCGCAACTGCATACGTGGCTGTTCTTACTGGAGGATTAGGTCAAGGATATAGTTTTATACTAAATCCTATTATGATAGGGGTCTTTATTTTAGCGTTGGTTGCCGTTATTGTCAACAAAGCAGGCAAAAGGGATTATCCCGTGGCTTGGTGGTGATATACTTGCAAAACTTTCTGTGAATTTCTTTTCCGGTTACTGCATATGATTGTGGCTGGAGATCGGTCGTTTTTTTTGTTCGTTTGTAAATTGCTTGGTGGTGGAAAATATATTATCTCCTGTAATTGCTAACTTTACGAATACACCAGAGAGAGTTTGTATGTTCTATTCTTCAGACTGGCAAAACGCTTTCGAGCTTCAATGGAAAATTATAAATACGCATTTTATGGAGAAAGATAATGAAAATATCGATTAAAAATTACATCATACTAATTTTGATTTTCTTCACTCTGCTACCGTTTGTTTTGCTCAGGATTATTGCATACCCTAAGATACAGTCTGATCTCAGGACTGTAATCATGGATAATCTTGAAACGGTAGGTAACAAGCAGGCTGATATAGTGTCATCATGGATGAAGGAAAGGAAGACGGATGTTATAGTTGCAGCGAACAACCCATATCTTGCTAATAGCCTGGAAAGTGCAGGAGGGGACGATAGTGAGGCTACAGAATATTTGGAGTTGGTTGTTTCGGAATATGGTTACAAGGGTGCGTTTGTGTGCAACGCGGATGGAATAGTTACACTTGCAACATCAGAAGAAGAGATGGGAGGTGATCTTTCTGAAAGAGATTTTATCAAGCAGGCTATGCAGGGAAAACCATACGCGACCAGCATTATACCGTCTGTAATAGCGCTTACGAATGAGTTTGATGAGAAGGAAACAGGTTTACCTACAATGTTCGTATCTGCTCCCTTAAAAAATGGTGAGGCTGTGATTGGGGTTGTTGCTTTCAGGATCCATGTTGCTACTTTGAGCAATTTGCTGCAAAGTCAAAAGTTTGGTAAAACAGGTGAAACGTTCATTGTCGGTAAAGAGGGATACATGCTCACAGAATCGAGGTTTAGTTCAAATTTAAAGAAGACCGGAACGATTAGGGTAAGGAGTGCCTTAGAGTTGAAAGTGGTTAATCCTGATAACGGAAAGCTAACCTATTCTGTTGACCAGTGTCTTAAAGGCAAGAACGGTTCCAGTTCAAAGGGCTATAAAGATTATGCAGGTATATCAGTATTGGGTGTATGGCGTTGGCTGCCTGAGCTTGATTGGGCTGTTATTACAGAGATAGATAAGGCTGAGGTTTATGGGGTGGCATATAATCTCAATACCCTTGGCTGGGTATTGCTGTTTGGAATCGCATTCCCGATTGTATTTTTTGCGTACATCGTTGGTAAAAAAATATCTAACCCGATAGTTGAGTTAACAGCGGCCACCGAAAAGATGGCTACGGGAGATCTGACTCAGAGGGTAGCAATAAATAGAGGGGATGAACTTGGCATTCTGGCAGCCTCCTTTAACACAATGGCAGAGGCTCTTGACAAAAAGACAAAAGAGATTGGAGGCGCTGAGGCCGCTTACAGGGAATTATTTAATGCTCTCCAGGCGGGTATTTATCAGTGTGAACCCGGAGTCGAAGGCAAGTTTATATGGGTAAATCAATCTTGTGCGGAAATGTTTGGTTATAACTCTCCTGAAGAGATGGAAGGTACGAAGATAAAAGATATCTATGTGGACCAGGATGATAGGAAAGCACTGGTAGATAAGCTTGAAAAAGAGGGCGTCTCGAAAGATTTTACGTCCTATTGTGTAAAGAAAAACGGAGAGAAATTTTATACTGAACGTACTTCACATATAGTGAGGGACGAGAAAGGAAAGCCTGTTCGTATGGAGGGTGTGATCAGGGATATTAGTGATCGAAAGAAAATGGAAGATGAGATGCAGAAGAAATCCAGGAAGAGTCAAGGCGATAATAAGAGTTAAATGGTGTACGCCGTAAGGATATAGGCAAATTATATAAGAAGCTTGTTTTTATCAACAAATTTTATAAAATAACACTACACTTACAAGGAGTAGGAAATTATGGGTAATGGAAACTCTAAGGGTCTTTCAGTTAACGCGAAGACCATTATTCTGCTGATATTGTTTCTGGATGTTGGGTTTACGGTCAAGATGATACACAAATACAACGACATGAAGGATGCGGGCTTTGTCAGAGAAAAAACATTTGCTGAAAATATGGAAAAAAGAATCATGAAAGCTTATGGTTCGCCAGAAGAAGCGCGTAAACTGGTGGACGAAGCTGTGGGGCAAAAGCAAGAAGCGGAAAAAATTGCGGACTCGTTAAGAGGACATGATATAAAAATGAGACACATAAACCAGGAGCTTGAACATGCAAAGGAACAGCTGGAAATGGAAAAGGTTCAATTGCAAAAGTCTGAAAGAGATAAAAGGCTACTCTTGGATTCGCTGAAAGAGGGTGTTTACCAATGTGAGCCTGGAGTGAATGGAAAGTTTACGTGGGTAAATCAATCTTGTGCAGAAATATTCGGCTACAAATCCCCTGAAGAAATGATCGGGACAAAGGTAAGTGATATCTATGCCGATCAAAATGACAGAGAACGGCTCGTTAAGAAGCTTGAAGAAGATGGTGTCTGGAGAAATTTTGCATCATATTGCAAGAAGAAAAATGGCGAGCTTTTTTACACTGAACGTACATCTACTATGGTTAAAAATGAAGCAGGTAAACCTATTCGTATTGAAGGGATAATCAGGGATATTACCGAGCGAAAGAGGCAGGAGGAGGAATGGCAGAGAGAAATAGAAGAATTTAAGAAAAAGCATTGAACTTACGAACGGAGAACGTAGGTTTAACATAGTTCATAATACAAATAGCCTGATATTATTCATCTTTTTTAGGTGTTATTACAGTTGTATTATATCGACAGCAATTTATTAGCCGTAAATTAGGCTCGGCATGTACGGTTACGGGTGGCGCCCGTAGCCACTGTTTGCTTAAATTATGGTGCCTCGCAACACGCACAAAGAGAAATATCGAGGGCCTCTGTAATATTAAGTATTGTTCGGAAGCTGTGTGACTTTGGCGGAAGAGCTTATGCCCGGATAAAATATTGTTAGTGTGTATAAGCAATAAGATCTTTTTTTGTAGTTAAGAATTTAGTTTGAAAAAACTGTGAAAATGTTATACTACCGCAACCGCACCTTGTAAAAGATTTTGAATGGTCATTGAATTCGTCTTTATATTTCTTTGGCTAAACCACATGTTCTTCTTTGGGAACAGACAGACATCTGGATAAATTAATTGAAAGTGGAGATGTGTGGCATACGATGTATTTGTCGATTTATTAATGACATATTTTTTTTAAGTTTTAGGAGGAATAATCTGTGGCATATTTGAAAGTTAAGAAAGGAATTAATGGAGGACACAATTTGTGCTGGACGAATATTCTGTCCAGTGCAATCATTATTGTTTTTGTGTCCATGCTATGCCTTGGTAACACGGTAATGGCAGGAGACAGGCTAGAGGGAAAAGACCTTTATAATAAATACTGCGCGCCGTGTCACGGTGAAGAAGGAGATGGGTACGGTCCATTATATGGCGCCCTTTATCCAAAACCCAGAGATTTTACAAAAGGTCAATACAAGATTCGTACCAACGCCACAGGATCACTACCTACGGATGCAGATCTTATTCATGTAATTTTTGTTGGGGTTCACGGGACGTCCATGATGCCGTGGGATATTCTTGATTTAGATCAAATTAAATCGCTGCTGCCGGTATTAAAGAGTTTTTCTGAAGCCTGGCAGTACAGGAAGCCGGAAGCATCTGTGGTTGTAGGGGCTGAGATGACGGCTACACAGAAGACCATTGCAAGGGGTAAGGAACTTTATTTTCAGAAAGAGTGCTTTAAGTGTCATGGAGAGACAGGAAATGGCGATGGTCCAAGCAGTTACGATCTTGAAGATGAATGGGGGATCCCGATTTTGCCTTATGATTTTACCCGTGGGGATAAGTTTAAAGGCGGAGCAACAAACAGGGATATCTATATGAGATTTACAACAGGTATGAACGGCACACCGATGCCATCCTTTGCCAACGAACTGTCAGATGAAGATCGCTGGTGTATGGTGCATTTTGTAAAGTCACTTGGTGAAAAGAAAACAACAAAAGAACATGCTGAATAAGATTTTTATATAAATTAAAGGAGAATGAGTATTATGAATTACGTAAAAAAACTGATGCTTTTCCTTACTGTGGCTTTGCTGGTTATAGCCATACAGTTTTCAGGATTAGTCCAGGCGCATGAAGAAAAGACTGCAGAGAAAGAACCATACGTAGCGAAAACTATGGATATTTATGAGGGCTTTCCAGACTGGTACAATCCGATATTTAAGGATAATGTTGGTCTGAGTGAGGGCGCCGGTCTATTCAAAGATTATTACAAGCCATTAGCGATGCAGATGTATATGTCCCCAATGAGACACTATGTACAAATGGATATTCTGGACCATTCTCTGTTTATTAAAAAAGGACGCAGAGATCTCTGTATCAGGTGTCATGATGGTATCAATACCGGAGCCGTAGATGATTGGAAAGGATCTGCTCATTTCAATCCAAGGAAAACCGATTTGATTGCCCGTAAGACGAAGATAATAGAGGAGTCAATTGGAAGAGAAATCATCAATGTTGACTGTTTCGACTGTCACGCTGACACGGTGAAAAATGAGATAAGAATGCCAAACGCTGAGGTATGCAGTGAATGCCATGAAAGACAGGTACGTCAGTTCAACAGCGAAAAGGACCATGGGCGTCCAAATCACATACAGGCGATGGAGGCTAACGTTCTTGTCCCCTGGTATCCTGAAGCGGATAGAAGGGGTTGGTTGGCAGGTAATGGCGGTTGTGATATGTGTCATGGTATCTCTACCAAATGTGATCCATGCCACACAAGACACTCATTCTCTGCTGCTGAGGCTAGACATCCAAAAGCCTGTATGACTTGTCACATGGGACCTGATCATCCGGATGCTGAGTCTTATGGTGAGTCAAAACATGGAATTATTTTAGAGATGGAAGAAGAGAGCTACAATTTTGATAAGCCTCTTGCTCATGTGCAGGTTGGTGATGACTACCGTACGCCAACATGTCAGTTCTGCCATATGTACCAGGGTGGTGGAAGGTTTACGCATAATTTCGTTTCAAAGGGTATCTGGCGTATGGGTACTGTTCCTCCGTCAAATATTGAGTATGAGTCATCGCTCAAGGACTATCCTTACGGGATAAATATCATCGCTCCGAAGATTGATGTATACTCAGATGAGAACCTCGATAAGAGGGATAAGTGGATAGAAGTCTGTTCAAATTGCCACAGCCCTCGATTTGCAACTACCTGGTTAGAGCAGCTTGACGATTACATGTTCCAGGCTTTCAAGATCACGGATAGTGCGCAGCTTATAATTGATAATCTCATTGCTGACGATATAATGTACCCGTCTGTGGCGGACCGTGATATCTATCCGCTTGGTGACAAGCTTGCCGAGTTATTACCGGCATCCTTAGTCGGTGACGGTGTATATAATGCCTTCAAGACATTAGGAGGAAAGGTACCGGTTGTCGGGCCGATCCTTGGTGCGTATGCCATGTTTTACCAGGGCGATAATAACCCGTCTTTGATAGAGACGGAATATGCCAAGATGTGGTTCTGGTATAAGCTTCAGGGCTACAAAGGTTATGCCCATGCCCAGCAGGACGTAATGTGGTGGTGGGGACAGGCACCAATGATCATGCAGCTTGGAAAGGTACAATCGGAGAATGTGAGATTGCGTAGAGAGCATGCTTTAGAGCAGGGATTAGGTGGAGCACTACCGGTCTCACACCGCATAACTGAAAGTAGTGACGGCCACGCAAGTACAGCAAAGAAGAAGAGTGGTATACCAGTGGGCAACGTGTGGGAAGTATCGGATTTGGACTATTAAATAAGTGCATTCATGCGGATGTAATTTATCCGTAGTGATAAGGTAGAAAAAAGGCGCTCAGATAATGAGCGCCTTTTTTTTTGCTCAAATTTGAAAATAGAGAGACCTTCATTGTCTGTGATAATTGTCCATACAAACAATTTAATTAGATTGCGCGATATTTCTTTTATATAATACTGACCATGTTTTCGTTAACAAAATCTAGTGAAATGTATATGAAGATAATAGGCTTATTAGTTCTGTTAGAGATGTTATTTGCAGGTTCATCTCTTTACGCGCAGGGAGAACAACCTGTAGATACAAACCGGCATAAAGCACAGGAACTAGAAACCTTTGGTGAATATCTTAAGGCTGCGGAGATGTATGAAATATCTGTGCAGGCAGAAAAAGATTCTCCAGATTCGATAAAATCAAATATAGTGACAGGTCTGAATCAAGCCGCTTACTATTATTCTCTCGCCGGTCAATATAAAACGGCCACCAACAAAATCGAAGAGGCGTTGAAAATAGCCGAAAAACTTGATCGGGAAGATCTTGTTGCCGACTGCCTCAATTGCTTCGGGTACTTTTACAATTATCTGAAGAGGCATGATGTTGCTATCAAGTATTATCTGGAGGCATTGGATATATACAGAAAACTGGGACAGGAGGGTAAAATTGCCACAGGCCTCAACCACATCGGAAATACTTACAACTTTTTGGGGCAACATGATACGGCAAGAGAATATCTTGAGGAAGCTTTAGCTATAGATAAAAAACTAGGACGGGAAGACAATACTGCTACAGACCTCGAAAATATTGGTAAAGTCTATGAAACCATTGGGAAATATGACAATGCCTTTGAGTACTATGAAAAAGCCTTGTCCATAGATAAACAACTGGGGTTGGAAGAAAAAATTTCAAACGGACTTAACAACATTGGTAATATTTACAAATTATGGAATCAATATATTACCGCCATTAAGTATTATGAAGAATCCTTGGATATATATAGAAAATTGTGGAAGGAAGATAGTATTCTATATCTGCGCAGGATTAATAAGATTGGCGATATTTGCAAATCTACAGGTCAATATGAAAAGGCTATCAGGTATTATATTGAGGCCATGGATATATACAAGAATCTTGGCCAGGGTACTAACGTTGCTGACTGCCTCAACAATATTGGCAATGTTTACTATTCTCAGGGGCAACATGAAAAGGCCGTCAAGTATTTTGAAGGTGCGTTAGGTATTGCCAGAGAGCCGGGTCAGGACGATAACACTTCCATAAGTTTAAATAATATTGGCAATGTTTTTAATGCTCTGGGACAAAATGACAAGGCGATAGAGTATTATGAAAAGGCTTTAGGTGTAGACAGAAAATTGAGTGAAGAAGCGGGGGAGATCCTTATTTCAAAAAATCTTAATCTGTATTACCGCTTCTACTGGAACAAACATGACAAGATTATTTATCCCTTTGAACAAGTTCTGATCAATAACAAAAAAATTCGAAAAGATACTGATATCTACAGAGACCTCAACAGAATTGGTATAGTTTCCATCTCACAAGGAAAATATAAAACCGCAATTGAACACTTTAAAGAATCGGTATCCATAATAGAAGAATTACGTAAAAACGCAACAGGAGATATACGTAAGCGCTTTTTGGATGATTTATTGTATGCCTATCAATTGCTTACTTCTGCTTATATTAAAGATAATGATGTTTCTTCTGCCTTTCAGGCTATCGAACTCATCAGGGCAAAGGTTCTGATTGAAAGATTTGTCGTAAATGAAAAACACATAAAAAAGCGTGAAAAGTGGATTTGGCAGCAGGATGTAGAGGAAATCCAAAAAACGTTGGATGATGACACTGTAATAATTGTCTATGCAAACGTTAGCCTGGAAAATATAGTACAGATTACTATTACGAGGAAAGAGATAACTGGAAGGGAGATATCTTGCAAATCCTTTGTCGCATATTCCATTGACAAATACGACTCACAGATAAAAACTTTTTTAATAAATCAACACAGTCTCAGCGAAAATAAAAATGATTTTAATAATATTATCAACTATTACGGCTCTTTATTAAAGGAATCTCCATTCGCTGATCGAAGAGGTAGAGGGGATATTTACGGGTCCAGGGAAAGTCCTCATAAAGCAAATACCAAAGGGATTGGAAGAGCATTATATGAACTACTTATCAAGCCGATGGAAGAGCAGATTAAGGACAAGAAAAACCTGGTGATCATTCCGGATGGGATTATAACCTTTGTGCCTTTCGGAACTCTTATGGATGGAAATGGGCAATACTTGGTAGAAAAGTATGGCATAAGCTACATCCGATCCCTGGATATACGTAAACTCATCAGGGAACGAGAATACGATGAAGATCGTAAACCGTTATTGGCATTTGGAGGGGCCGTTTATGAAGACTCTGATTTTAAGGCAGAAATGGTCGAGAACAATGCCCAGCTGGCTGTCTTAACAAAAAACATTTATTCTGATCTTGAAAATATCCAGACAGATCTTTTATTGAAAACTTTTTATCCGGATATTGATAATATTCGATCTGTTGGAAATGCCTACAGTGTCCTGGGCATCTCTTCCTGGCCTGACTTGCCGGAAACATTGAATGAGGTTAATCATATAAAAAGAATAATCCATAAGTCAGATCTCTTTACCGGTAAAAATGTAACGGAAAAAAATATAAAGGAGCTGTCTGATGACTGGAAATTCTATGATTACAAAGTGCTTCATTTTGCGACTCACGGTCTTCTTGTTCCGGGGGTGCCGGAGCTTTCAGCCCTGGCTTTATCACAATTCAAAAAAATGGGAAAAGAAGATGGTTATTTGCGTACCGAAGAAATTGCAAAAATGGAGATCAGGGCCGATCTGGTTGTCCTGTCAGCTTTTGATACCGGTTTGGGAGAGATTTACGAGGACGATGGTTTTACCAGGCTGATCCATTCCTTTGTTTTATCCGGTGCTAAGGCAGTTTCTGTATCACTCTGGAGAGTGACGGGTGAGTCTACTTCACAGTTTATGGCAACAATGTACGGACTGGTTCAAGACAAGGGGATGAGTTATTTAGATGCCATTACAGAGGTGAAACGCCAATTTATCGATGGTAACTTTGGAGAGAAATACAAAGCACCATATTACTGGGCGCCATTTGTGTATTATGGAAATTAGATGATTAAAAGGTTTCAACTTTTTACATAATGCTCTGATCTTGGGCATGCGCCGCAATCCGGGCAATCGTCTGTAAAGCAATCAGACGTAAACTCCTGTTCAAAAGATTTCTTCCTCTCACTTATCAGGAACTCTTTTATTAACCCACAGCTAAGATGCTCCCATGGAAGAACTTCATCTTCCCTTCTTTCTCTAGATAAGTAAAAGTTTTCATCCAGGCCCGCTTTCTCAAATGCAATTTTCCATTTATCGTAAGCAAAGTTATCATCCCAGGAATCAAACCGGCATCCATCCTGCCAGGCGTGAAGGATTACTTGTCCCAGCCTTCTGTCGCCACGTGCAAATATTCCTTCCAGTATGCTTCTCTCCGGTTTGTTAAATTTCACACGAATTCTTCTGTGCTTGATCTTATTCATTATGATGCGCTTAATTTCTTTTATTCTTTCCAGTGAAATCATTGGTTCCCATTGAAATGGGGTATGGGCCTTGGGGACGAAGGTTGATATCGTTATATTCACGTTTCCGTACGAGCCTTTAACCTCTTTCTTGAGACTGGAAATTTTGTAGGCCAGATTTGCTATCTCTTCAACGTCCTCATCTGTCTCAGTGGGGAGACCAACCATAAAGTATAATTTAACTATGCTCCATCCCTCTTTGTATGCCTCTTTAACACCTGCGAAGAGATCGTCGTTTGAAATATTTTTGTTGATTACCCTTCTGAGCCTTGTAGTCGCAGCTTCAGGGGCCAATGTTAAGCCGGATTTGCGTACCGTATTGAGAAGAGAAGGCAACTTGACCAGCTGATCAGAAACTCTCAGGGAGGGAAATGCTATATTTACTTTCTCTTGGTCGAAAGCTTTTCCCATGCGGACCATCAAATCTTTCAGATGCGGATAGTCGCTTATTGACAATGCTCCGAGAGATATTTCGTCGTGTCCAGTGTTACGATAGCAATCTGTGGACATGTTAAGGATTTTATCCACAGAGCGTATTCTGTTTGGCCGTCTTGTCATTCCTGCCTGACAGAATCTGCACCCTTGTGTGCAGCCCCGCATAACTTCAATTGAGATGCGGTCAAAGACGGTCTGTACATATGGTATAATCGGTTTTTCAGGAAAATATGCTTTTCCTAGATTGCTGACGGATGCGCCATGTACAACAGGGGGTACATCCGGAAGGTTTGGTTCGATTTTGTTTATAACACCGTCAGGATCATAAGTGACATCATAAAGAGAAGGGGCATAAAGGTTTTTCATCTCTTTGACAAGCGAGACAATCATCTCCTTTTTTGACAAATTTTCCGTTTTTTTAAGTGCCTTAAAATTTTCGATAAACTGAGGCAGTTTCTCCTCTCCATCACCAACAAAGAAGATATCAATATAATCGGAGATTGGTTCTGGAGTAAGTGCCAGAGGTCCTCCTGCAATAACTAACGGATCACTTTCCGCTCTTTCTTTACTTTTCAACGGTATCTTTGCAAGGTCCAGCATGTTAAGTACGTTTGTAAACGACATTTCATATTGAAGTGAAAAACCAATAATATCAAATTCTTTTAAAGGCCTGAATGTCTCCAGAGAATATAATGGTATATCGTGTTCCCTGAGAGCTGTTTCCATGTCATACCATGGCGCAAATACTCTTTCGCAAGCGGTGTCTTTCCGTTCGTTTAAAAGACCGTATAAAATCTGCATGCCCATATGTGACATTCCTATTGCGTACGTATCCGGAAAGGCCAGAGCAATGGTAACGTCTATATCATTGTCATCCTTTTTGATGGAATTCCACTCCTCTCCAATATACTGTCCTGGCGTTTCCACAAAAGGCAGAATTTTGTCTTCTACATAACTACGAATATCATCCATAAAATCCATCCTTCGCTAAAGCTACTCTATTCCTCATTCTTACATTAAATATAAACGATAAAGCTATAAAAGATGATATCATGGAAGATCCCCCATAGCTGATAAATGGTAATGGCATACCGGTAATTGGTGCAAGCCCTATTGTCATGGCAATATTTATGAGTATTTGAGCGGCAAACATTGCGGTAAAACCTGTTACAATCAACCTGCCATAAGGATCCCTGGTGTTTAACGCAATTCCTATACAACATGCAAGAAAAACCATATAAAGGCACAGGAGTACACTGACTCTATAAAATCCCCATTCTTCAGCTATAACAGAAAAGATAAAATCTGTATGCCCCTGTGGAAGGAAGTTAAGCTGACTCTGCACGCCTTTGCCCCATCCGCTTCCCAGACTGCCACCGGAACCAATCGTTATTAATGATTGAATCCTGTGATAACCTGATCCCCAGTTACTTACCGTATCGGGCCAGAGAAAACTTACCACTCTAGTCTTCTGGTAGGCATGAAGCACAAAATACCAGAAAAAAGGAATTGTGGATAAAGTGAAGGCTATAATAGTAAACATATACCGGGTTTTGACACCGGCAATGAACATAATTGAAAAAAATACAGGAATCAGGATCAAGCTTGTACCAAGATCCGGCTGTTTCATAATTAATGTCATTGGCAGGAGCGTCAATGCTAACGGAAAGATAATGCCACTAAATCCCGCAATACTCTTTTTGTCTACAAAGCATCTTGAAAGGACTAAAACAAGGGTTATCTTCATCATCTCAGAAGGTTGTATGGAGATAGGGCCTACCATTAACCACCTTTGTGCACCATATACTGTTTTACCAAATAACAAAACTAAAAACAAACAAAAGAGAACTATTAAATATAAAATATATGAAATCTTTCCAATTGAATAATAATCAACCATTAACAAAACAAAAAAGACTGTCACTCCAACACCTATCCAGATTATTTGCTTAAATGCGAAACTCTCTGATGAAGCGCTCCATACAAAGAAAAAACTGGTAGACAGGAACAGGCATACTACTAAAAATATCAGCCAGTCAAAATTTCTTAAACCAACGAGACGATACATATAAACAATTTTCCTCAAACTTTAATTTTTGTTTGCCGGGTATTTCTGTATGCGGGCGCTTCCACTTCGTTATAGATAATGCATGTGGGTTCGTTCGCTCTCGCCCGGACAAGTCATCTACCCGGACTAGATTCCAATCTGCGTTAAAATTTCTCGGGCTATAGGACCGGCAACCGCTCCCCCGTGCCCTTCCGTATGCTCTACTACAACGACAAAACAGTATTTCGGGTTTTCAAAAGGGGCGTAGCCGATAAACCATGCATGGTTTTCATTTTCCCGTGCTGTTTGAGTTGTTCCGGTCTTTCCTGCTACCTGCAATTCTTCCAGGTCGGCCTTCTTAGCAGTTCCATCGGTGACTACCTTGCGCAATGAGCTTTTTATAATATTCATATTTTTTTCTGATATGTTTATTTTTTCTGTCAGTTCGTATTTATTGTTTACTAATATATTACCCTTATAATCGGATATTTTCTGAAGGATATGAGGCTTAGTATACCAGCCACCATTTGCAATCGTGGCTATCATCCTCGCAATTTGTATCGGTGTGACCAGCATCGCTCCCTGTCCAATTGACAAATTTATTGTCTGGGAAATAGACCTTGATTCTGGAAAATTTCCTTTCTTTTCATAAATCAGTCCAACATCTGTTGTATCTCCCAAACCAAAATTTTCCGCCCATTTTTTTAATAACGTGCCTCCCAGGATTATTGCCGTTTGAAAGAAGAAAACATTACATGAATATTGCATGGCCTCTTCAATATTCAGTAAGCCGTGACCATTCCCAATATTACATCGAAAGCGAATATTTCCAACTTTCAATGATCCGTAGCAGGGAAAGTGGGTGTTTTCATCTATTTTGTTTTCTTCCAGTGCCGCAATTGCAGTGATTATTTTAAAGGTTGATCCTGGCGGTAAAACACTTTGAATGGGTCTATTCAGGAAGGGTTTAAGACGGTTTTTGCTGAGAGCTGCGAAATCCCTATTAAGCGTATTTAGGTTATATCTGGGGAATGATGCCATCGCTATGATTTCACCATTCCGCGGGTCCATGACAATAACGGAACCCTTTCTCTTCCCAAGTGCTTTTTCTGCAATGCCCTGTATCCTGGTATCGATGGTCAGAAAAATGTTATTACCGGGTATTGAAGGTCTTTCCAGGATAAGTTTATCGGCACGCATTGTATCAAGAGTTACTTCTTCAAATCGCTCTCCCGGAATTCCCATTAACCTTGAATTATATATCTTTTCAATTCCGTTTTTCCCAATTAAGGCATCCATGGAAACTGCCTTTTGGGTAAAAAATTCTGACTCTGATTCATCACTGTTTTTAAGACTGTCAAACCATTTTTTCTTAAAGTTATAGTTTTGCATCTCTTTTTCACCCATCTTTCCAACATAGCCTATTATATGTGAAGACATATCGCCTTGAGGGTACAATCTTACCGGATTTGTTTCTATCTGTATTCCCGGCAGATTCAACATCTCCACTTCGAACTTTGCAACTTTTTCCCAAGGTACGTTAGAGGCTATTGAGTGTGGCACGGTTTCTTCTTTTATGCGTATCTTTCTTTCATTTCTCTTTTCAACGGCATGCTTGATATTTTCTACGTTTTTTACAATTTCTGTAGCTTTATTGAAGACATCGATATATGGAATATCAAGTAATCCAGCGACCTTCTCTACCCACGTTGCCTTATCAATATGACACTCCTTGCATAGGCCACGGTTTAATGCCGGGTTTTTAACCTCTGATACTCTGGGTAATATGTTTTGCTTAAAGCATGAGTGTGTGTCAAACAGTTTTTCATACATAACGGTGAGTTCAAAAGAGTGTTTATCTACCGCTAAAACAGAACCGTTCCTGTCATAAATTGTTCCTCTTAACGTATCAATGTCAACCGTTCTTATTCTTTTTTTATTAGATATACCACTGTATTTCCCACCTTGAATCATCTGTATATAAAACAGTTTGCAGAAGATTACAAAGAAGAGTACTGATATGGTTCCAAAAAGTATTTTAAACCGGTTCTTTTGCATTATCTTGTTTTTCTTCTAACAGACGGGAATCCGAATGAAGAGTAAAATTTGTTGAGCAACCAGAATGCCGGAGGAACAATAATTGAATTATAAATAGCGATAAGAGGGCATTTTAATACCATAGGTAATAAGCCTGCCGAGGTAAATGATATTGAAAACATAAAAAGGAATAGAAAATTATATATTATTGAAATTATAAACGTAACTGAAATTTGTGTAGCCAGGTGCCTGCCATATATATTATCTTTGATCATTGATATCATATATCCCACAATAACAAACAAAACGGTATTTAAACCGAATAGGCCTTCCGAAAAACAGTCTTTAGCGAAGCCTATTGTCCAGTTCGTATGCAATGATCTTTCGAGCTTAGAGTTTAATGAATGAAAAACAAGAAAAATGATAAAGAGATCAGGTTGTATGCCCAGAACGCTTATGTGTTGTAATAATGTCGTCTGGATTAATGATATGCAAAGAATAACACTTATTATGGTAATCCATGGCATGAGAATATCGTTGTAACGCTAAAAAATATCTTTAAATCACATATTATCATAAGGGCTGGTATTTTTCAATTTATTGATAATTTACTTCAGATTCAGAAAGGCTTTCAACGCTTTGTTTCTTAATTACTAATACATGCTCTATCTTTGAAATAGCAATTCTTGGTTTAATCTTAATGTCTTTGAAAAGTTTTGCATTTTTCTGTTTGACCTCAACAACATCACCTATATAGAGGGACCTTGGGAATGCTCCTCCGATACCTGATGATACAACCTTGTCGGACTCATTTATTTCTGTCTGCCTGGGTACATATTTCATTATACATGTGCCATCGGCGGTTCCCTGAACCATTCCCTGTGTCCTTGATTGCAAAAATCGTGATGGAACATTGGACGCAGGATCAGTGATCAGAATAACTCTTCCGGATGACCGTCCTATTGCCGAGATACGGCCTACAAGTGCATTCCCGAAAACGATAATGTCACCGACTGAAGCGCCCTGCTTCGTTCCAACATCAATAATAATACTTTTTCTAAAGTTCGAGACATCATAACCTATGATATCCGCAATTATTGGTTTTCTATCACTATAATTGTCCTTTTTAAATATTGATACAATTTCCAGTTTTCGCTTATATGTATTTATATCATCTTGCTGTTTTACTATTTTGTTTTTAAGGAGGAAGAGTTCTTCCTCCATCTCTTCGTTTTTTTGAGTGTTACTTGCGATTGATGCCAGCTTTTTAAGACTATTCTTAAATAAATCAGATGTTTGAGATATTATCTTTTGAACTGGTGCAAGTGGTGACGCAATCGTCACTTTGATGTTGTTTGTTATGCTTGCCGGTATGGTTAAAAGCGATATGGATATTATGACGAGAATGTAAATTATACTACTCTTAATTGATCTGCCAAAATCAGGATTCAAGTTCCCTGTCCCATAAAACATCCTTATATAGATCAAGATCTTCCAGAAGTATGCCAGTTCCTCTTGCAACTGCCGTAATAGGTTCTGCCGCCATCGTAACCGGAAGTCCCGTTTCTTCAGCAGCCAATTTATCTAAACCTCTGAGCATTACACCGCCACCAACCATAACCATACCAGTAGTTAGCAAATCAGAGGATAATTCCGGTGATGCTTTTTCCAGTGTCTTCCTTATGGCATCTAAAATGGCGTCTGTTGCCGGCTGGAGCGCTTCTCTTATCTCTTCAGATGTAATAGTGACTGCTCTTGGCAATCCGGCAATGGCATCACGACCTCTGACTTCTGCAGTAAGTTCTTCTTCTAATTTATAAGCTGAGCCAATTTCGACCTTAAGAC
The DNA here is from genome assembly GCA_007859995.1 of Candidatus Brocadiaceae bacterium S225. Taxonomy (GTDB): domain Bacteria; phylum Planctomycetota; class Brocadiia; order Brocadiales; family Scalinduaceae; genus Scalindua; species Scalindua brodae. The sequence goes on along the minus strand of SMSL01000005.1, from coordinate 119,753 downwards.
GTTCCGCTGTTCTGTAGCCAATATCCAGGCTATATGTACGTCTCACATACTGTGTGATCGCTTCATCCATCGCATCACCGGCAATCCTTAAGCTTTCATGCGCAAAAATATCTCCTAATGAAATGACGGCGACTTCTGTTGTACCACCTCCGATGTCGACTATCATACTGGCAATCGGTTCTCCAACGGGAAGCCCTGCGCCAATAGCGGCCGCTTTGGGTTCAGATATTAAATAAACCTCTCTGGCGCCTGCCCTTTCCGCAGAATTCACTACGGCACGTTTTTCTACAGCAGTGATACCGGATGGAATTGCGACTACGACTCTTGGCCGTATCCCCCACTTCCTCTTATGCACCTTTAAGATAAAGTACTTAAGCATCGCCTCTGTAATATCAAAATCGGCGATAACACCATTTTTCATCGGCCTGACCACCGAAATGCTGTTTGGTGCCTTTTCCAGCATCGCCTTGGCCGCTTGACCAACAGCCTTGCCACTTAATAACACTTTGTTCGTTCCGGGTTTTACTGCAACCACAGATGGCTCAAACAACACGACTCCCTGGCCGGGAATACATACCAGCGTATTCGCTGTTCCAAGATCGATACCCATATCTGTGGAAGCCAACCCTAACAAATAATCTAAAGGATGCATGGTTTTATTATATTTTTTTGAACTAGATATAAGCTAAAATTTTACAAAGGTTTACGTCAGCGATTATACGTGTGCCCCCCTAAATGTCAAGTGAAAATTCTCCTTGTCAACGCTGCCAAAAATAGAATGGCAGTTATTGATAAACATAAAATCGGAAACACATCACCGTGATTTGTATACCATGAGTTTGCAGAATTTTCAAATCTGATCTTGTTACACAATATACCTTCTATCTCTTTGTACTTTCCTCCCTTAGCCAGGTAATCATATATTTCACCGTTTGGTGCGATAAATGAAGAAATACCACTATTGGCAGCCCGTGTAATACTGATCCGGTTTTCAACAGCCCTGAATACCATTATTGCCAGATGCTGGTCAAGTTCAGAGCTGTCATGAAACCAGGCGTCATTTGTAATATTTATCATAAAGTCGGCACCGTCCTTCCTGAATTTTCTTACTAGAGGTGCAACCGTATCTTCATAACATATCATTACTCCAAATTTACAATACCTGTCGTCTTTTCTGATATCAAGTTCAAACATTGTTCTCTCTTCTCCTTTACTCAGACTTACACTGTAAGGTACCATATAAGAGAAGAATGAGAGCCACTTTTCAAAAGGGATGAATTCTCCGAAAGGCACAAGATATATTTTGTCATAACGATCTACATATTCTCCGTATCTGTCAAAATAGAAAGCTGTATTGAAATACAAGGCATCAGCATTCTTTACATCAATGGCCGTACCTCCTAATATCAAGTTAGCAAAGGTCGCGTCTGTTATAGTCCTGACCGATCCTTTAGACAATCTGTCTATCTCCCTGTCGAGGAGTTTCGGATCAATATTAAGAATGCCGGGAACCATAGTCTCCGGCCAGACAATTATGTCAACGTTCTTCCCGGCTGCTTTTAGTGACAGATCTGTGTATTTCAACAATATTTTTTTCTTCTCTTCTTTATCCGCCTTGACCTTGACACCTTGTGGGACATTTCCCTGAACAACACAAATGTTGGGACCTTCCGGCAATGCGAGATTGGCTTTTAGATCAAAATAACCATAGGCCAGGACCAGAGATATTAAGAAACAAGGTATTATTATCGTTGCCCAGAATACTTTTCTGTTTTTATCAGAAAAAACGGTGGAATCCATTTTTGATCCGTGAAAACGCTTAAGCATGAATTGCTCTATCAAATCTGAAATTGCCGCGTTAACTACAACGATCAGAAATGATATGCCATACACGCCGGTAATGTCGGAAATCTGTATCAACGGTAGGTGTAGATATTGACTGTGTCCGGCAAAGAACCATGGAAATCCCAAATAGGGAAATGATCTTAAATATTCAAACGTCACCCAGGCAAACGGGGCGATAAAGAGATGCGGAAGCCGCAGCCGCCTGCGCAAAAAATGTATGACAAGACCAGAAACGTAGAAGTAAAGGGCTAAGTAAAGAGCTAACAGTATCCACCCAAAACCGGTAACAGACCAGAGCCATGTTAAGTTGAAAATAAAAAAGAGAAGACCGGTTAAATACGAAAACAATCCGACCCTGTATCCAGTCGAAATAATTATGAACCATGGCACCAAAGCAATCCAGGCCAGATAGCTTATGCATGGCGATGGAAATGAGAATGAAAGGAGAATAATTGTGAGAAAAGAGAGAAAGAGATTTACGTAAAAAGGTTTTTTGTACAATATGTGTTTCCCGGTAAATTGCCCGTAGCGAATGCAGTTAAATTTCTGGAATCCTCCCGAGAGGGAGGCATGTCCCCGCTTTCGCAGGGAATCCAGATTTGTACTCCCTTGATATAATTAGAAAGAAAAGGCCTGCCTAAAGCAAACCGTCTGTCAACATTACCTCTACCATGTCGCCTGCGTTCAGTTTCTCGACTGACTCACTGATAATCAGCAGGCAGTTAGCCTTAGTTAATGAAAACAGATCTCCGGAACCATGCCAGTCTATGAGAGAAACCTTCCAGCCGGAGCCGTCCTGTCTTAATAAAGCCGGCCGGTATTCGCGACGCTTTTTCTTGATCTTAATCTCTTTTTCCAATTTAGCATGGATTACTGGATGTTCATAAGACGTATAGCCCATCATTTTTTTTATGCATGGTTTTACAAACAATTCAAAGGTAACAAAAGTTGATACAGGGTTACCCGGAAGCGCGAAAATTAATTTATCACCCTTCATGCCAAATACTGTGGGTTTACCCGGCCTGAGGGCTACTTTTTCAAAAAATATCTTAACACCAATGTCCAGTAATACCTCCCCGACAAGATCATACTCCCCCATTGATACTCCGCCGGACAGTATCAATATATCTTTCTTTAAGCCCTTTTGGATCAATTTGTTTATGTCGCTCTTGTTATCATTAACCCTGCCAAGGATCTCGACGTCCGTGACAATCTGTCTGGCCTGGGCAGCCAGTGAGTAGCTGTTACTATTTCGTATCTGCCAGGGCTTTGGTTTGCGGGTAATCTCTACTAATTCATCACCTGTTGAGATAATACCAACACTCGGTGTTGCATGCACCTGAACATTGCTTTTGCCAACTGCCGCAAGAATACCGGTTTCCTGGGCTCTTATCCTTGTCCCCTTGGAAAGGACCGTTTTACCTGCACGAACATCCTCTCCCTTCCTGGCAATGTTTGCCCCTTTTTCTGTTTTCTTAAGGATACGCACCTTTTTGTCATTGTCTAAAGGCGTTGTTTCCTCCACCTTTACAACAGCGTCTGCGCCATTCGGCACTACTGCACCGGTCATTATTTTCGATGCCTGTCCTCTGCCAACCTTTTTCTTAGGGTTATATCCGGCACGTATACTCTCTATGACTTCAAGCTCTACCGGCGGGTTTATATCTTTCGCGATTACAGCATATCCGTCCATTGCAGATCTGTTAAATGGCGGCATATTTAAATCTGACTTTATGCCCTCAGCCAGGCAAAGTCCTGCAGCGTCCTCAAGTTTAACTTTTTTAGGTGGTAGTTTTCTCCCTTTCCTGAGAACAATCTTTAATGCTTCATCAACACTTATCATAATCTCTCCTTTTATTTTCAAGTTCTGTAGGGGCAATTCATGAATTACCTCTACAGGTTTTATTATATGTTGTTTCTATAATCAGTAATTTTTCTATAATCCTTCTACTGTCTCGCAATGACAATCCGTTCACCTGAAATTCCCATTTTTATCAGTATTAACTTTTTTCCTTCCTCACCCCTTTAAGGGCAAAGGCCTTTACATCATCTGCATTGAGGTCTTCATCCTCCACGAAGAATTCATCCTGAAACATCCACCATCTCTGGCTGGTATCCTCTTCTTCCATAACCTTTACCGGGTCATTACACTGCAGTTCCAATAATTTGCGATATTTAGATTTGGAGAGCGAACTTTTGTTGAATTTTTTTTCGGTAGTGAATTGATATTTTAAGGAAACAATACCGACCTCAAGAAACTCAGCTTTTTTATCTCTTTTTAACATATTAGGTAAACCCCGGGTTTTTTTTACAGATTAATTAAGATAACAAGGTAGTTAAATAGCATGATCAAAAACATACCATTTTCACCGCACTATTTCCAGCCGTAAATTCTGGCGTGAATTTGCCGGGGAGAGTACAGAGATATTGGGCAGAAGATGACAGGATAGTGAGGATTAATAACTAATGACTAACTCACGCGGAGACGCAAAGCACGCCGAGGATGAGAAGAAGAAAAAATGACAGACCAGGATTTCACGAATTGACACTAAAATCTATAGTTTTACTATCCTCCTGTTCATTTGATCATATGGACAAATTTTATGTTCTCCATCCTGATAATATTTGTCTCCTCCATAAATCAGCCAACTTTGTTTGACAGTAGGATTTCGTGTGCGGTAGTAATTAAGGCCTTTAAAAAACTCATCATTCATGGTCTGTCCTGATTTAATTTCAATAGGAATAACTTCGCTTCCCAGATCCATTAAGACATCTACCTCGTTGCCGACGTTATCACGAAAATAGTAGAGGTTATGAGTTTTGATGTTGTTAAATCTCTTCTTTAATATTTCAGCAACAATAAATGTCTCAAACAGGAACCCGCGTAACGGGTGATTCTTTACATGCGTTTCATCCTGAATATCGAGCAGATAAGCAGCCAGCCCCACATCGATAAAATAGAGTTTAGGAGATTTTATTAATCGTTTTCTGAAGTTTTTGTGATGGGGTCTGAGCAGAAAGATAATGTAACTGGCTTCAAGCACAGACAGCCAGCTTTTAACAGTATTGACAGCAATACCACACTCTTTACAGATTTGCAACTAAATTGCAAATCTGTAAAGAGTGAATTTCCGGTCAGGTTTTTGCGGATGCTCCATTTATTGTTCAAAAGATGTCATTCCCGCATTCTTTTAGCGGGAATCCAGGATGAATGGGCCTTTAGATACCCGATAAGCTTGTCCCCGTGCCAGTCCGATGAATCCCTGTCCGACATATTGACAGGCGGGCGTTTGGGCGGGAAGACGTGGAGGCACTAGGGTATGACAAAAACCGTGCGTGCAAAAACCTGACCGGACAACTCCGTTTTTATTACATATTAGTAATTAAAATAACAACATAGTGAAACGACTTGACGAAAAACATACCATTTCCATCCCGGGATTTCCAGTTGTAAATTATGGTGTGAATTTGCCGGGGAGAGCGCAGAGACATTGGGTAGAAGATGACAGGATAGTGAGGATTAATAACTAATGACTAACTCACGCGGAGACGCAAAGTACGCCGAAGATGAGAAGGAGAAAAAATGACAGACCAGGATTTCACAAATTGACACTAATCACAAATAACCAACCAACAATCTCAAAGGCTTAACCCGGATCTTTCTATAAGGAAAAACAGGTGCTTGAAAAGTGTCTCCTGACACGTTATATTTATGCCAATGATCAGGTCTTTTGCGGATGGGAGCATTCCCAATTTTTTGTAAATCAGGTATGATACCCATGAATATGTGAATTCGGCCTCCGGCCTTAATCCACCCTTATAAGCAAACGTATGGTGCGAGGTAGGGTGGATTAAACGAAGTGAATCCACCTCTTTTATATACAATAAAATGGGAATGCTCCCTTTGCGGATAAACATACACGTGATATTTTCCTTACCGGTAAATCAAGAAAGTTTCATCCGGAATTGGCAAGAAAGGCTGTTCGTCGTTTAGAGTACGTAGACCTTGCCATATCTCTCTCTGATTTGAAGGTTCCACCGAGTAATCGGTTACACGCACTCAGGGGTGATCGCAAAGGACAGTATTCAATAAGCATAAATGATCAATGGCGTATCTGTTTTCGGTTTGAAAATGATAACGCCTATGATGTTGAAATAACTGATTATCATTAATAGGAGATTGTAATGAGCATTCCAAATACCGGAAGACGGAAAAGACAACCCACGCATCCAGGCGAGATGCTGCGTGAAGATTTCATGACTGACTACAACATGAACGTGCCGTCCCTTGCGAAGGCTCTGGGTGTTTCGCGGCAGACGATTAATGAAGTGCTGCGTGAGCGAAGGGCGGTAAGCCCCTCAATGGCTTTGCGACTATCTCGTTTTTTCGGAAACAGCCCGGAGTTTTGGCTAAACGCGCAACATGCTGTGGATTTATGGCAGGCTGAACGAACCCATTCAAAAGAGTTATCCAATATACATCCGGTGGCAAAAGCCTGAAAAGAACAGATTCAACGCAGAGGAGAAGAAAGAATGGCCAATGACAGTTACTGGTTTCACAAATTGATATTTCATGGAAACAATACCGGTTTCAAGCGGGAATCTAGTTTGAACCGACCTTTTAGATACCCGATAAAGGCATTCGGGTATGACAAAAACAGCATAAGCAAAAACCTAACCGGATGGCGCTGGGTTTTTTTACAGATTAATTAAGATAACAACATAGTGAAACGATTTGACGAAAAGCATGCCATTCCTATCCCGGGATTTTCAGTCGTAAATTCTGGTGTGAGTTCACCAGGGAGAAAAAACAGAGGCAGGAAATAGAAACAGTCTCTGTTCCTGGTCTAGGTGGAACTTGAAATAATAAGTGGGGTTTATTATCTGCTAATCACTGATCACGGTTTGATAGGAGTCTACTAATGGGTAACCTCTGATTGTTTTATCGTAGAATTATCCCACCGCCATTTTTGCAGAATCCTTCCAGAGATAGGGAGGCATTGGTTCATTAAGTTTCCATTTTATGCTCATTGGTTTAGAATCATAATGATCGATTAGATTCCCCTCTCCAAGGAAAACAAATGACATTGTATTTCCAAATTCATCTTTATTTTTTTCGCGTACAAAAAGAAGGATTATTTTTTGATTTTCTTTGTGCTGTACATAGGATAACCCTTTACCGCTATCGGGTTTTGATTCATTTTGTGACTGCCAGTGAAAAATGGTTTCGCTAATAGCAAAATCGTTATACAGAGTAGTAGGTGAGAAATCCTTTTCAGATTTATTAAGAGTAACAAAAAGTAATTCTGTATTTTTTTCTTTACTGAAGGCAACACCTTCTCTTATTTCACTTTTCTTTGTGAAGGAGTGAAAACCGAAAGCTGCTAATATTTGACTCCTAGTATAGCGGCTGTGGACTTTAAGCGGTTGCGAAAATGGAAGACATATATCCCTTTCTATAAAGTCAATTCTATTAATTAGTATTTCAAGCACCTGAATAATTTCCTCTGTTAGGATTTTATTTTCTCCGATTGTTTTGATACTTTCTTCTAGTGAATTAAAATTGCCAGCTGTTTGCCAAACATCATAATGAAGCATTAGGCACATGGCTTTTTCTTCTTTGTTGAAATAGTTGAAATTGATACCAAAATCTTTTTTAGCTAATGACAAAATAAACTTAAAATAAGAATTTGAATTACAAGAAAGCCATGTATTTTTGACTGTTCTATGAATTTCCTTTTCATTATTAGTAGGGTAATCTTCAGTTTGCTCTGCTAAAACACATAATCTTTTCCAGTTTCCTTTTTTGTAAATATTTTGAAGAGGTATATGGTAGAAAGTTGAAAAGTTTTTTAGGTTAAGCGGTAAAGCAGTTTGGTGTTGGTAATTTCGAAGCTTTATAAGCAATTGAGCTTTGTTAAATGATGTTGCTGTTTTAATATTTTGAAGAATAAAATCTTTTGCCTTTTTTTCTAAAATAATTGTACATCCCAAAGGCAAGTGGGGGAAATCATCTTCAATTTCTTTTTGAATAGAAGTACTCGTTTTTCCGACTAATGCTCTAAATTTTCCGTCAAAGTCATACTCTGGGCGCGAATTACCAACGAAATCTAGCACTGTTAAACAATCCTTACCCTCTGCTAATCGCAAACCCCTTCCAAGTTGCTGAAGAAATATTGTTAAACTTTCTGTCGGTCTTAAAAACAATATAGTATCAATATCTGGCAGGTCAACGCCTTCATTGAAAATATCAACAACGAAAAGGTAGTTAATTTCTTTTCTCAAGAATTTAGTTCTTAACTCACCTCTTAATTGATTTCTTGAACTCACTAAATAATCTGCTTTGAAGCCGGCAAGTGAAAACTTTTCAGCCATATATTGTGCATGCTCTTGCGTTACACAAAAACAAAGCGCTCTTGTATCGTAAATGTCGTTTAAATATTTTTTTAAATTGATTATTATTTCTCTTACTCTTTTGTTGCTTTGCATGTAAATGTTTGTTAATTCACCTGGTAAATATCTTCCATTGCGCCATTCTACATTTGACAAATCAATACTGTCTGTCACTCCGAAATATTGAAAAGGACAAAGTAGTTTTCTATTCAATGCTTCTGGCAATCTTATTTCAGCGGCAATACAGTCACAAAAATCTTTGAGAATATTTTCGCCGTCCATTCTTTCTGGTGTTGCTGTTAGCCCTAAAATTATATTTGGTTTGAAACGTTCTAGAATTGGTCGATAACTTGAAGCTGCAATATGATGAACTTCATCTATAATAATAAAATCATAAAATGTTTTCGAAATATTCCATAAATCGATTCTGTTGTTCAACGTTTGAACTGAAGCAAAAACAGTATCATATTTCTCTGGTTCAATTCCATCTACCCATAATTCACCAAAGTTGTTATCACCTAAGACTCCTTGAAAAGTTGCTTGAGCTTGTTGCAATATCTCTTTTCGGTGAGCAACAAATAAAAGTTTAGCACCAGAATTTTGCTTTCTGAAACGCTTAAAATCGAATGCAGAAATAACGGTTTTACCTGTTCCTGTGGCAGCAACAATTAGATTCCTATAACGATTATGAACGGTCCTCTCTGCTTCTAGTTTTTCTAATATCTCTTCCTGATAATGATATGGCCTAATATTGAAATAAAATGAGGGGTCATTTTTTTCTGTTGTACGTTCCCTTTTGATAGCATCTCTTAATTTTTTAGAATGATGTGTTTTATTAAATAGCTCAAATTCTCTATCCTGCCAATAAGTATCAAATGTTTTTCGAAACTTATCAATAATATGTCCAACTTCTTTTGTCGTTACTTTTAGATTCCATTCTAGGCCGTTAGTTAAAGCTGAACGAGAAATATTTGACGAACCTATATAGCCAGTATGAAATCCGGTATTTCTATAAAACAAGTATGCTTTTGCATGCAGTCTTTCATTATTTGAATTATATGAAACTTTTATTTCTGCGTTCCTTAAATCAGAGAGAAATTCTACAGCTTTAAAGTCAGTTGCCCCCATATAAGAAGTTGTTATTACTCTAAGTTGCCCACCTCTTTCAGTAAATTCTAATAATTCGTTTTCAAAAATTCGTATTCCTGTCCATTTGATAAAAGAAACTAGAAAATTAATTTTATCTGAAGAAAGGATTTCCTTTTTGATTTCGCTTTCAAGCGAAATGCCAGCATTATTGCCAGTGAATAATTCGCTTTGAGATAGTCTTGTATAAGGAGTAATTTCTTTCAAGTGTTTTTCGAAGTTAGAAAACTTAGAAAACCTTGCGTCAATTTTTGAAAAAATAGCGGAGAGAATCTTTGCTTCTGTTGCAATCAAATCCTCATCAAATGTGTCATTGTTTAATTCATTTCGTAATAGAGAAATAATTTTGTTAGACAAATGGATTTGCTTTTCAATATTTCCGTCACCAGAAATTGAATTTAAGGCAAACTTGATAACATCACATAAATATTGTGATAAAATGCTTGCCGCTTCGTTTTTGTCAATAGCCGTTTCCTTTATGTAAAAAGCATTTCTATCTAGATCATTCAATTTAGATGAAATCAATTTACTTACAAGCTCTTCATAAAGTCCCTGTTGCATCATAATATGATTTTAAAAAAATATCTAACCAACAGCAAGAAAGAAGAGTGTCAAATCTTTCATAATGACAAATGGTTCAGTCATGTTGACTTTGTGCTCCGTGTTTTCTGCCTAACAGACAAATATAGAGAGCACGACCATTTTTGATTATATTTCGATCTTAAAACATAGAAGATCATCCAGAATCGGAAAAATCCCTTTTTACTAATCTTTTAAGCTTCTTTAGAATATGGTATCAATTAAAAATATTTTTTCTATGATAAGAAAGAAACTCGCTGTCCGGAAGAAATCGGCTTGGCAGTGAGATGGGCTGATCGTCATATTTATTTATTAATTCCTTTTCAGGGGATGTCTCGCTGTCTTTTAGTCTGCTTGAAACGATTATCCTGAACTTCTCAGATATGCTTATAAATCCCTTATCAAATGCCTTATCGTGAAGGGCATTCAAGCAAAGTCCATTTCTTGGATTCAGTCGATTTTTTGCATCTTTTGACCAAGGGATTATATGACTTGCTACAAGCAATTCAGTAAGCGAAAGGCCGGTTATACAGCATTTACAATTGTATGAGGCTAAGACCGTTTTTCTAAAAAATGTCTGATTAACACGGGTCTTTACAATGCTTGCGCGGTCATAGCCTTCCGGAGGAAACATTTCAATATCGGTAGTAAGGCCGTTATTATCATACTTAGCTAAAAGCATTTCACTTTCAAAAGCAAGTTTTTCCCAGTCATTAAAGAATTCATTCCAGACCTCAATATCCAGCTTGCTTACGTTGGAAGCTCCTTTGCGTTGTAATGACGGATCGATACTGGCAAAATTTGCCAATTTGTAGCTAACTGAACTCGGTGTGCGGTCTATAAGCTTGGCCAGTTTAATAATCTCCGGGTTTCTATTATGGATTCTGCCAAAAGGAGTTTTGCAATATAAATTAATTGCTAGGATCAATTCCTCCCGTGTCCAATTCCTTCTCATATGAATAATCCTATTCGCCTTGACGCTTCAAGTATATTCCACTCCTCAAGAGACGCCTTTTTAAAATGAGATATTATTTCCTCGGCAGTAATATTTACCGTAGGTTTTTCATGTGTGTGGCTGATTTCCAGTATTTCGTGCCATATATGGTCATCCTGGTTCAGGTTCTCCGGCTGAAGATCTTTCAAACCAGTCTCTGAAGGAATAAAGAATTCTTTCTCATATAAATATTCTTCAATATCGTTTATGGAAAGCTGTCCGCTGATAATCACGGTATCCAACTCCTTGTAGTTGGATGCATCTCTGTATTGATAAGTGATTGATGTGTTCATAATCAGACCGCTTTTTTCCTCGACAGATGTTGCTAGTTGGATTTTCTATTTCTGATTTTCCTGGCGCCGTTTTAATACAGCTGTTTCTATGTTCTGATAGATGCTGAGAATGGCCAGAACAACAACAAGCTTTTTCTCTTCGATAAAGGTGTAGATGATATGATTGCCCTTAAATGTGCATATGCGAATGCCTGCAAGGATATCGTTTCGTAATGGGTAAAGGTGCGGATTCCGGCAGATCGTTCTTACTTTTTCGCGCAAAGAATCCCGATATTTTCGCGCATGGGCTTTTCCCCACCGTTCCGCAGAATATGCAATCTCCTTGCGAAGTTCCTCTTGTGCTTCTAGAACAAATTTGTATTTGTTCATTTTCTACTCCACCAGCATATCGTCCGTTTCGTCAAATACAGCCTCACCATCTTTGAGCGTTGCTGTGCCATTCTTGACTGCCTCAAGGCGTGGTCCAACTACTTGCCGGATATGCTCTATATCTTCCGGGTGGATATTATTATCTTCGGAGACGTGAAAAAATCTGCGCAGAGCTTCCCTTACCACTTCACTTGCGCTACCGTAAACGCCGCTTTCAACACGATCCTTTACCATGTTTTCGAGTGCCTCCGGAAGGGATACATGTATGGTCATAGTATTTTCCTTTAGAAAAGTTTTTACCCATTATAACGCAATGCGGAAAAGTGTCAATATTTCGCATACATATTGTTTTTTCGGCAGTTATATACTCATCTCAAAATAGTTTTCGGATAAGATCCAAAAACTATTTTGCCCGAGTAAAGTCCTCGGCGTTTTTTGTCCGGGGATAACTGCAACCAAGCTTTGGTTTTTTGAAAGGCCAAAAACCAAACCGGTTTTAGTATATCTACTTCCTTTTATAAATTTCTCTTCTATGTCCTACTCTTAAAACAACAATATCTTTATCTTCTATATCAAAGATTATTCTGTAATCTCCAATTCTGAATTTGTATGTGCCAAAAGCAAAGTCTGTAAGTTTCTCCGCTTTCTTCGTCGGGTCTTCTCTGTATCGAATGAGAGCCTTTCCAATTCGCTTTCTTATATTATTATCAAGGCTCTGAATATCCTTGATAGCCCTCTTGGTGTATACAAGCTTAAAATTCACTTGCCAAAAACCTCTTCATGCGTTTTGACTCGCCCGGCCTTATAATCAGCCCTTGCTTTTCTTATACTGTCTAAATATTCAGGTGAAGTTGCGGCTAAAAGATCCTCAAGGAAGGTATCTCTCTCCTTTTTTTTCATCCTTTTTATAGCCCTTATAATCTCCGCTGGTTTAAGATCTATTTTTAACGTGTCTAACATTATCCAACCTCCCTTTTTGTCAATTACACTATATCTTCCAAGATGAATAGAATGTAAATCCTTCATTAGCCGCACATTATAGTAAGTTAAAAGTGATTTGTTACTTCCTCTTGTTGATGGTTATTATAAGAGAGTAGGGGTGATTTGCAATACAAAAGATTCTAAAAAACAGTTCTTAACGCTCCCCGGACCAAGCGCCGAGGACAAGGAGCTCGCAGACTTACACAGACTAAATGCAGAGGTTAATGGCAAAAGGAAAAAGGAAAGGAGAAAGGTAAAACCTGACCACGGAAAAACAGGGATTTTACACTGAGGTTAAAGGTAAAAGGCAAGATTCACCGCCAAGACGCGAAGCAGAGAAAAACTCAGCGCCATCCGGTTAGGTTTTTGCTTATGCCGTTTTTGTCATACCCGAATGCCTTTATCGGGTATCTAAAAGGTCGGTTCAAACTAGATTCCCGCTAAAAGAATGCGGGAATGACAGGTTTGGGACAATAAATGCAGCTTACGCAAAAACCTAACCGGACACTGCAGAGAAAAACTAAGATGTAGGCGAAAAGACAGAAGGCAGGCTCGCCAGATAAACTGCTGAGAAAACATGCTGAGTAAAAACTATTTATTATCCAGTTCAATATCTATTAAGATTTTGAGCTTTCTGATATCGTCTTTATCGTGATCCCTGTTAGTTACTTCTTTCATTTTTATCAAATCTTCTTTTGAAACTACGGGATAACTTATGTCCTTTACCGCAAAGATCGTCTTTTCTGCTTCCTCATATTTGACGGGAGAATCAACAACCAGATCAACTTCCTCGGTATCACGATAAAAATTAAGTGCCTTCATGTTTTTATTTTTTATCCAATCATTTCTCGTATTAGAGTCAGCTAATCCCATAGGGTCAACCGGGATCTTACAGGAAAAGCCTGATTCCCTTAATGTTGTAATGGCTTTTGCAAGGTTATTGTCTTCCAACTCTAAAACAATATCCAGATCAGCCGTCATACGAATATGACCGTGAAGATTGACTGCTACTCCGCCTACGATAGCATATCTTACACCTGCATTGTTAAGCTTCCTGATGATTTCCTCGTAGAACATTTGTACCTTCCCTGATTGCCTTATTAAAACCATTGGCCTCTTCCAGCCAATTCAGGATCTGTTCCGGTGTCCATGTAAGGTTGTGCCTCAGTTTTGCCCCTTCAGATTCCCAGCCGCCAAAATCTATAATGTTTCCTTCATCATCATATTTTATAGATGAATCAGTCTCTTCAGATCCGGGTGTGATACCATCATTACTCATTCTATAATTTATCCTTTTAAGTAATAGGGCAGAGGTAACTAATCCTCCCCTTGAGTGTATATTTGAACTTGATAAAAGTGAATTATAACTGCCTCCTGCTGATGGTCATTATAAAAGAGCGGGGGCGTTTTGCAATACAAAAGATTCTAAAGGCGGGTATCACACAAAGTCAGAACGCAGAGAAAAGACAAAAAGAAGTTGGCAGCAGGCAATAGCAACAAAGCAATAACGAAGTGATATAGAAGGTTTAGCCACAGATTTTCACTGATAGACACTAAAAGAGAAAAACAAAGACATTGTTCACACAAAGACGCGAAGAACGCAAAGAAAGAAAAATTTAGCCGTTCCTGCTTGACATTTGTTGGGCAGGGATTTTCACAGGTTAATACAGAAGACAAACAAAAGGAAAAAAGAAATTTGACCACGGAAAATCACGGATTAACACTGAAGATAGAGGAAAGAAGTAAGGTGTTATATGATGGATAGTGGATAGTGTGCTATTGGTCAGTTATGGGAAGATTCTAAAAAACAGTTCTTAACGCAGAGTTCGCAGAGTACACAGAGGAAAGGAGAAAGGTAAAACCTGACCACGGAAAAACACGGATTTTGCACTGAGGCCAAAGGCACAAGACAAGATTCACCGCCAGGACGCGAAGAACGCGGAGGAAAGAAGAAAGAGAAATTTAGCCACAGATCTTCACAGATAGACACAGAAGTTAAAGGCAAGAAGCAAGATGTTAGAACTAAGATTGAATACTGGCTGCCAGATTAACTATTGCACTCTTTCTTTCCCTTATTTTTGAAGGCGGCAAACACTTTGAACATTATCACGCATTACAACTATTAAACCCTTCCATTCTTCTTCGGAAAATTGAGTTAAAGCTTTCATTGTACGATTATGAATCTTCAGGCGGTTTGGTTTCTTTAAACGTACAATGAGTATTCCTTTATGATGGTTACTGCGATACTGCAAGAAACCCTTATCCGTCGTAATTAACATTCTATTTTCATTCTGGATTAAATCCCAGATATCTTTGTCTGGTATTCCCTCTAACGTTGATCCTCGAATATCTCGCACGTCATGTCCTTTTTCTATAAGTAACTTAACAGTCATCTTGGGGATATTCTCGTCTACTAAGATTTTCAATTGTTACTTTCTATTGTTTCAACAGGAGATAACTGTTCTTCTGCGAGTGTCCCGGCATAATCAAGACATGCAAGTATGTCTTCTCGCTTTATAGAGGGATACTCTTCAATCAACTCTTCAATTGTATCACCATTGGCAAGCATCTGTAGAATCTGGTGCACTGGAATGCGCGTTCCTTTAATGCATGCCTGACCATGACATATTTTCGGATCAATTGATATGCGCTCAAGCATAAGTCCTCCTTTCGTACCGCTTATTGTATTTTTCGGAAATTTTAAAATAAGGTTTCTGGAAAATAATCTGTTTTGCCGGGTCCTCTTCTAACAAAATTTTTTTTGTGGAAAGCTATGGTTTAAAAAAAAATTAATTGCTGTCTTCTGTTCATCATTATAAAAGAGCGGGGGTGTTTTGCAATATAAAAGATTCTAAAAAACAGTTCTTAACGCAGAGATCGCAGAGTACACAGAGGAAAGGAGAAAGGTAAAACCTGACCACGGAAATACACGGATTTTACACTGAGGTTAAAGGCAAAAGGCAAGATTCACCGCGAAGAACGCGGAGAAAAGAAAACAATTGGCGATAGGCAGTAGACAATAGCAACAAAGCAATAACGAAGTGATATAGAAAGTTCAGCCAAAGATTTCTCCGGACAAAAAGCGTTGAGGACTTTTCACTGATAGGCACAGAAGTTAAAAGTCGAAGAGCAAGATTGCAAAGGTAAGAAGATTTACGGTTTTGGATTAATGAGCTAAATAGATTATCTAAATTTTCCTTTATAAAATTACCTGAACGGTATAGGGATCAATCATTATCTTCTGAAATAAAAAGGTTCTCAATTTCATTAATAATGTCTGTTAATTCCATCTGTTTTGACTCAGTAATATTTCCATCTTCAAGGTGTTTATGGTAAGGAAATGTCTTTAAGTTTTTAGCCCTTGGGTCGGGGGCATTATCATATCTGAATAAATTATTAGACCCTTTTCGATAATTATAGGCATATTTGTATTTTTCGATTCCTTTGTCAGTTTTTTCAATAAATTCTTTGAAATCAAGGATGGAGCTGTAGCGAAATTCTATGAAGCCGGAAATGAAGACAATCTCGTTGGTTTTTCTGTCAATATTCAAATTATAACTTGCTATTAAAGAACTGGAGGTGATGATTGATTCCAGCCTGGTGATGTAATCATTTATATTCAAATGTTATGTCCTCAAGAGATTTTAATTTCTCCTGCAGCCTTTTCAATGTCTCAAACTCTCCCTCCCATTCAACAAGAACCAAATCGTCCACTTTGCCGTAAAAAGAATTTCTGTCAAACTTCCCGTGTTTATTCTCAAAGTCCTGCAATTTAGCCTGTGTTCTCTGTGCCGCCTTTCTGAGAAGCTTGATTTCCGTATGTATAGCATCCTTTATCTTATTTTTCGTCCAGTTGTTGTCTGTCTCAACAGTAAGTTTTGTCATTTCAGTTGCCTCCTTCTCTTAAAACCTTTACTTGGCCTAAACAAATCTGAAAAGTTCAGTTTTACGACTTTAATAATGTTCTGGACTGTTAATTCTTTTTTAAGCGTTTTTGGAATAGGTAATTAAAATGTACTAAATATAATTTGTAACTGTTTTCTGTTCAGGGTTATTATAAAAGAGCGGGGTTGTTTTGCAATATAAAAGATTCTAAAAAACAGTTCTTAACGCTCCCCGGACAAAAAGCGCCGAGGACAAGGAGATCGCAGAGTACACAGAGGAAAGGAGAAAGGTAAAACCTGACCACGGAAAAACACGGATTAACACTGAAGGCTGAGGTGAGAAGTAAGCCGCCCGTCGCCTGAGGACGACCCTGTGGGCAGATTATAGATCCGCCGTGGCGCGGGAGGCGCCCATCGGAGTAGTTTCAAGTTCTGAGACTCAGTCGGGATGTCAGAAGAATTTTTTTGAACAATTACGAAGTTTATGAGTAGTTTAAAGGATATTTTTCCGGATTGTCCAGGATTTCTATGGTTAAGTCAACGTCCAGCTCCGGCCAGTGGAGGTGATGGCCGTGTAACAGCTTAACTTTGATTAGCGATGAAATTTTAGCATCTTTAAACCAGGGATATTTAGCAAAAGGGAGAAAGTACTCTTTCTTATCTAAAAGAATCCAGAAACCATGTTCTGAAATATTAGTTATTTCCGGTCTTGAAATGTTTTTTCCATTTTTTAATGATTTCATTTTTGTGTTTCTCAACTGTTTTTTGTAAAAAATTAAGTTCTTTTTTCGACAAACCAGAATAATTTGCTAAAGATATAGTTGGTTCTAACCAGAATTTGGCCTCTCCATCAGGTGAAACAACGTGTATATGTACTCTTTCTTCTTCCTTCGAAAAGAAATGAAATCTATATTTCCCTTGTTTGAAAACAGTAGGGCTCATAGGTGTTATTATAGCTTACAAAAAGAAATTTAAAATATAAAAGTGTATCCGGGACAGGAAAGTTCTTTTTGCTATTTTCTAAATCATGTCCTGGGTCTAATTCAGAATTATAGATAATTAAAATGGTAAAAGTGAATTGCAACTGCTTCCTGTTCAGGAATATTGTAAAAGAGTGGGGGTGTTTTGCAATATAAAAGATTCTAAATGCGGGTATCACACAAAGTCACAAAGGGCACAGAGGAAAGGAGAAAGGTAAAACTGACCACGGAAATACACGGATTTTACACTGAGGTCAAAGGCAAAGGGAAAAAAGCAAGGTTCACGCAAAGACGCGAAGAACGCAGGGAAAAAGAAATATTTTGCAACAGAATGCACATCCTCCAGTGGGGCAGGAGCTAAATTACAATATACAATCCTCAAATTACAAACAGTATTCAATTACAAAATTACAATATTCAGACCGATAACCAAATCATATTATTTTGATTCTTTATTTTGGCCATTTGGTGTTGTGGTTTATTTGTGATTTGCCATTTGGGATTTGAGATTTATAAAATCTTTTTATTCAGGAATATTATAAAAGAGCTGGATTGTTATTCCTTTATTCTCTTTAATATTGCATCCCAGATTTCACGAAGGCTTAAGCTGTCTGCCCATTTAGTAATATAGCCTATGTCTATTATGTCGCTTGAAATTTTAAGAATTCCCGTAATATCTCGAAGATGTTTCTCGGACTCTCCTTCTCGGTAAAAATCCATCTTCTTAATGATCACATCCTCCGGAGAGGCAAAATATGCTTCCTGTTCCGGGGATACCGCGCCTGGTTTCCTTCGAGAAAATTCTGTTTTAGAAAAGGGGGTTACCTTGGTTAAGATTATGTCTATTTTTAATCCGGAAGTAGAATGGATAATATTAAATTGGCCATGTCGTTTTATTTCCGCCCTTATCATATCCTTATCGCAATAAAATTCTTCTCCCGGAAAAAACCTGGAAAAGTCGTCTACCTGTTCTTCTTTTAATTCTGTCACAACGTCAATATCCCTTGTAAAACGGGGTTCACCATAATATGCAGAAGCCTGAGAACCCGTAATCATATATGGTATTTTTAATGATTCAAATGCCTGAATAATCAGACTCATCAGTTCGCTTTGTTCCATAGGATACTCGTTTTACAATCTCTTTCTGAATTTCTTCCTGCGTCCATTCAGGATGTGCATTTCTTAAATGGGCATTAAGCCTCTGATAAAAATAAGTCCAGGAATCCCAGACCATTTTGAGTCGTTCCTGGCCGGTTTTTCTCCTTAATATTTCTGCAACCCTTTTATCTACAACTTCGATCTGTCCTTTATCCAGTCTCATGATAATTTATGCTTTATGGAATTAATGTATGCTAAACACTTACTTGTATAAACAAGTAAACTATTTTGATTCTTTATTTTGGTCATTTGGTATTGTGATTTATTTGTGATTTGCCATTTGGGACTTGAAATTTATCAAATCTTTTTATTCAGGGATATTATAAAAGGGCGGGGGCGTTTTGCAATACAAAAGATTCTAAAGGCGTGTATCACACAAAGCCACAAAGGGCACAGAGGAAAGGAGAATGGTAAAACCTGACCGCGGAAAAACACGGATTTTACACTGAGGTCAAAAACAAAGGGGAAAAAGTAAGGATGCAAGGTTCACGCTCCCCGGACAAAAGGCACCGAGGATGAAGGAAAGAGATAGGAATTAACCACGGAAAGACACGGAAAATCATAGAAGTTAAAGTCGGAAAACAAAATCACAGGAAACAAGACCTGACACCAACCCCTGCATTTAAGTTCCTGAAAAAGTACATACCTGCTTCACTATAGTACAACAGGAACTATTTCAAATTATCATCTCTCCATTGGCTATTTCTATAAATGTTAATTGTACAGGCAGTTATGAATGTATCTGTTTTGCCTCCGCAATTGGTACTGTTTTTGTAATATTCAAAGAAAGCACAAATTACAAATTGGAAATCCGAATTATTTCTAGCGGGCATCGTTATTTATATTATTGAAATTTATTGGTCAGGTGATTTATGGAAAAGATATGCATTGTAAAAAGGAGAAGCAGTATCTCTAACGGACTGAGGCAGAATCGGGCTTTCGTTCCTGTGGATAATCGTGAGGTTTATGGTGGAACAGATTATGAGTTTGGAAATCTGGCTGATGTCGAAAGCGATGATCTTTCATTGAATCTCACTTCTGAGCAGTCGGAGTTGATAACATCAAATGAGCATTTAAAGTCATTTGCGGATCACGAAACAAAGAGTTTTGTCTTGAACATGAAGAAGGTAGATGGACAAACCTTTCTTAACTTTCATTTTGGTGATGCTGGCAGCATGAAACTGCTTAAGACGAAAGAGGCTTGCCAGATGCTACAGGTGAGTACCGGTTTTTTAATGAAACTGGTAAGGGAGAAAAAACTTAAAAGTTATAAGTTCGGTAGGATCAGGCGTTTCTCTTTTCAGGACGTCCTTGATTATCTGACTGAGAATATTGAAAAGTGAGAACAATTTTTTAATAAGGGGAAAATTATGTATTACGAATATTGGAATTTGAAAAAGTCACCTTTTGATAATGTTCCTGATCCGACAATGTATGCGGCTTGCCATACTTCTATGGAGAGTGCTATAGCCGAGACCCAGTTTGCCATAGAGGAGGGAGAAGACTGTCTTTCTGTGATAGTTGGAGATGTGGGATTGGGGAAGACGATGTCTATCCGTATTGTCATAGATTCACTTGAAAGTGAAAAATATAAAATTGCATTAGTCACCAATCCCAGTACAACTTTTGTGCAGATATTGAGGGAGATCATAGGCCAGATAACAGGAAAACCGTGTGGGGAGAGAAAAAAGGATGATCTGCTGGAAATATTTAACAGACTTCTGTTTGAGGCAAGTGATGAGGGGAAAAAGGTTCTCATTTTCATAGACGAAGCGAATGTTATGTCGCCAAAGAAACTTGAGGATTTAAGGCTTTTGACAAACATGCAGGAGGACAGTAGAAACCTGTTCACCATGGTACTTGTCGGTCAGATGGAACTGGCAAAGCGGCTGGAACATCCGAAAAAAGCCAACTTCTTTCAAAGAATTGGAACTTACTGCCGGATAGAGAAGATTCCTACAGTGGAGCAGTTAAAAACCTATGTTGAAACTCGTCTGCAAAGTGCAGGAGGTTCGGGAAAGATCTTTGCGGATGATTCTTTTCATGCAATGTGGGAATGTTCGGAACATGGGGTGCCCCGCCTGATCAATAAAATATGCAAGCTGTCATTGAAGGCTGGAGAAACCAATGAACTGACGGAAATAGACGGTGATATAATCCGGCAGATCGGGGATCGTTTCAAGAAGATAATGCGTCCTGCTGGAACAAAGAGGAGACAGAGAAAACACCATGAGAATGAAACTGCTCCTGAGCCTGTTAAAGAGTTTGAGAGGTATTCAGAAGCTAACCTGAAGGATCAAGGCGAAAAACCGGTTGAGCCTGTTGTCGAAACAGAGGTACCGCTGGAGCCAGTATTGTGCCTGCAGAATGATGGAGATAAAACACTATTGCATGAATCAGAATGTCCCGGTGATAAAGAGATGTCGGAATGTACAGATGTAATGACCAAAGAGGAGTTTGCTGTTCATGACGGGATAGAACAGAAAATTGGAATGTTTCCGGAAGGGGCTCGTTTTGCAGATGAGCAGACACATTCTGAATATGCTGTTATTGATGAAGAAGAGCAGGATGAGGTGAATATTGGAGGCCGCAGCTTTCAGTTAGATATTTCTTCCAGTCTTATTGAGCAGGCAAGGGCTTCCGATCAGGATCAGTGTAACAAACTGGCCGGTGCGATAGCCGCCCAGGCGCTCAGGAAAAACAGCGAATTAACAAAGGTGGCCGCTTCCGTCGATCCTGTTCCTATATGGAATGAAATAAAAAAGTTTGTACTTTGTAAGATTAGCGGCTAAGTACAAGGAGAAGAGAACACTGTAATGAATTTCTATTTTTTAACAATTCTTAAAGAGTTAGTTGATGCATAAAAAGAACCTGGCCCTAAGGTTGTTTTTGAAAGGGTGTCGGTATGACAGTATCGGTTCAAAACGTGATAAGGTGATAGACGCCTACAGGAAATGTATAAAATATGACGATAAATTTACCAGTGCTTATGTGAATCTGGGATTTATCTATCTTGCGGAAAAGGATTGTGAACGGGCTGCAAAATGCTTCCAGGATGTGGTTGAGCTCGAACCGATGAATCCTGAAGCATTTAATAACCTGGGATTCGTGTATGAGGGAATGAAACGTTTCGGATGCGCCAGGCAGGCATACATGCAGGCATCCGAACTTGATCCACGAAATGTTGAGACCATGCTCAATCTTGCAAAAGTCCAGGAATTGGAAGGAAACTATCACGATGCTGTCAAGCAGTACAATAAGGCAATTAAACTTGCTCCTGATAATATTTCACCCCGTTTCTGCCTTGCGGTTCTTTATGACAATTATGATATGTTTGATGAAGCACTGGAGGAATACAAGGGCGTCCTGGATAGGGATCCTTGTCATTTAAAGGCACTTTTAAATACAGGCAATCTGTATGTACAGCTCGGTGATAATGACCAGGCCATAAAACTCTTTAAAAAAGTGATAGAACTCGATCCTGATAATGAGGATGCATGTAATCAACTGGGTGTAGTTTACAAGAGTATTGAAAATTATGCTGAAGCATCAGCGGCTTACAAAAAAGTGCTTTCACTTAATCCATTTCAGGAAGAGGCACATATGGCTCTTGCGGAAGCTCAATATTTTCAATATCGTTCAAAGTTTAATGGAGTTAGTAAAGAGGAAATCAGGCAGAGGCTTGATTATCTTTTGGCTATCAACCCGGATAACGGGAAGGGAAAGCAGCTCCTCAAGGAGCTGATAGAAGGCACAGAGAAGAAAGGAGAAATATAGCCACAGACTTACACAGACTAAATGCTGAGGTTAAAGGCAACAGAAAAAAAAGGAAAGAAGCAAGGTTCACGCCAAGAACGCAGAGAAAAGATAGAAGGCAGTTGGCAATAACAGCAGAAATTGAACAATAGTATAAACAGCCCTATTTTAATATTTATGTCGCAGGTACCGCAGGAAATAAATTCCAGATACAATAATGATAATCATTATAACAAGGACCATTGAAGCATAAGGGCCATATTCCGCAATCCTGTCGTGAATTGATCGAAGCAGTAGTGCCCAGCAGATTACTGCCAGGCAAGTGCTGGATAGTACGATTGTAAGGTTTTTCCAGGGACTAAGTCCTAAAAGATATCCTGCCGCACAGCCAACCATTGGTCCGGTCATCCAGAATGGAAACCATACGAACATAAAGAGCCCGATTAATCCATATCTGCGGATAGTGTCCTGATGGGCTTCGGCCACGGTATTTGTGCGTTCCATGATTCTTCTGAGCGGTTTGATTATCAGAATACTTTGCCAGCTGAATACAAAAAACGGATAAAAGATAAGCACTAATATCGTTTCAACTATAATGTTTGTGCATATAACCAATACATTGGATATATCAAAAGAGTAACCGAATGAAATTCCGGCAGCCCTTCCGAAAAGAATATTTGTTGCGCTCATTCCGATAAAGACATGTGCTTTCTCTTGATAATATATATAACCCACTCCCAGCACGGTAATAAACAACAAAGCAATAATCAAACCAATCTCAAGAATAAGACCTTCTGATGTGGCGAGTAATTTCCTCCAATCATGATTTTCTTCATATGGATTTTCGCTTTCTAACCCCTGTCGGTCTTTTATCATCTCTTAACTCTCTCCTGTTGAATTAACAATACCTTCTTGCAAATAATAACATTTCAAAAGATTGCGTCAACTTTTTCTATACTTGTCCTTTTCGCTGCAACATATTTATTTCAGAGGTGCTAATTGTAGTGTTCCCGGCGCTCTTGCCGCCAGTAGTGTACCACCAATCACTGCTAATGGCAGTACGAAACTTGACAAAAACGGAATTGCAAAAAGAAGCAAAAATATTGATCCAAAACCGGTGCAGGCGTAAATATGATGCCACAGGAATTTGGCCCCCTGCCGGATGCCTATACTTCTCCTGGTTTGTGGATAGCTGATATACTGGAATGTGACAAGCAGAAAAGCGAGTATAAATGCAAATATGTTTATCACTGGTACCCAGCAAAATATTATGGCGAAGACAGCGGCTACGAATGCTATTGCTGTCTTAAACAGATCAATTCCGATAAGTTTAACATGGGCTTTCAGTGTTTTTTTTGTAACCGGCGGCAATGGGATCTCAGTAACCCTCTCTGCCCTCTCTGCCAGTGTATCGTTAAATGGGGAAGCTACGATACTGCTGGTAAAGATAAATGTCAAGGCCGCAACCATCCACAATATCATTTTACCGGACAACATAAGAAACCGGCCTATCAGGCTGGCAGGATCAAAACCAAGGCTGGTAATATAATCCTGAAGGAGTGAAATTGCCCAATCCTGTAATTGGCTTATACCATAGATAAAAAGTATAAACGTCAAAGCCAGTGGAAGTGCACTCCAGAACAGAAGCGATTTATTCACAAATATCAACTTAAGTGCCCGGTGTGGAAGTGTAAGCCCGAACCATAGTGAACGTGTCCTGGGAAAAAGTATTTTAGGTGGAATTGTATTCATTTCTATTTTTAATAATAACGGCCTTGTGCTGAATCATCTTGATATTATTTATTGATGATAATAACGCAATACGGACAGCTTTACATTTTACAATCTTTGGGTATTTATATCTACTGTTATACTGTTAATAGCCATCATGTCATCGATAAATCAGGAAAGTTCGTTTTGGCCGTGGAAATAAAGGAAAAATGGATAGCCGGGGATGGCGATTTTAATGCTTTGCGCTTGCTTAGGTCTATTCCTTCTGGTTATAATTCCGCCATGATTAAATATTTAATCCTTACTCTCTGCTTCTGTCAACTTCTTACGGGCTGTATAACTCCACAGACTTCATCAGGAAGCCATCATGAACGGGTTTCCCGGGAAATAGCCGGAATACGTGCCAAAGCGGACCAGGACGCTTCCATTGGAGATAACATCAAGATAACGGTGAATCTGTTGACTACAAGTGTGGCAGACTATTTTGCTATCAATGCCCTGACACAAAGAGTATACGGAGATGTTACTGTTACAAACAGCTCTGAAGTCTTCACTGAATCCGGCTTGCAGATAGGTGTGGCCGGAGAAGACTTTCGTGCTCAGATTGATATTGCAAAACGAAAGCTCAAGTCGTCTCAAGATTCTGAACTTTTTCTGGTACTGGCTGATGGCGCATCCGGTTCTATTAACATTGGGAAGGAGATTTCTGTGCCGCGGTTTTTCTACTTTGGCAGGTGGTACAGTGGTATAGATTACGAATTTCGAAAGGCGGGCAGATCCCTGGAAATCACAGCTCGAAAGCTTCCTTCCGGTTTGATAGAAATGGAGCTGACTCCCGTCTTCTCCAGGTTTTTAAATGATGGCGGCGATCTTGAAATGACGGAACTTTCAACGACAGTAAGAGCACGTCCGGGTCAGACACTTGTAATAGGCGGTGACACTTCTTCAGGCGAGAATGTAGCCAGTGCTATGCTGGGTTACCGTAAGACGGGAGAGATGAGGGAAACTCTGATTACTGTCACACCTCACATAAGGTAAGCTATTACTCTGTAAAAAATTCTTTTTAAAGAATATTTTTTGAGTCTCAGAAAAAGTTAAAAGTGCCTAAAATTTGAAGTGGGCTAAAGTTGCCTGCCTGTGCGTCACACGCAGAGAGGTAGAAACTCCTTTTTAACTTTAGGCACTTTAGTTCACTTAAGATACTTCCAGCTTGGAGTCAATATACTCCAGTGGATTACAAATGGTAACAGATTGGGAAGTCCAAATTGTGTCCCAATTGAGTTTCTTGCAGGGAAGCGATTTGTGGATCCATGCCATGGTAATATGGATATGCGGGAGTACTTTACTGTTCTCTGGTACGGCAGCGACCTCTGCAATGATATCTCCTTCGCGTACTCTTTTTTCTGTATCATGGCGATTCCGTGGAGTGGTATGTCCGTATATGGTATGAAGGGCATTCCCGATTTTGTCGTTGATATTGTGTTTTATATATATTGATTTTCCCAGAAAGTCATCGTGGGTGTGAACTATATTTCCGGTATACATTACGGGGATTTTTGTTCCATTGTCAATGCGGCGAACCTTCCCTGCGTTATCTCTGTAAAAGCAGAGGTCTACTCCTTCGTGAGGTGTGGGTCTGAGGCCGTTATCTGTCCACCATGTCTCCATATTCTGAAATAACATTCCGGGATAAAATACCCACTCCTTGAATCCGTATGTATGGAAATTATTGTGCTTTGTAAAAAATGGTTTGAATGTTGATTCTGGTATCGTATTTTCTTCGGGTTTCATAGGAATTAATCACAAAGGGAGTTTTGCAATATTCATCTCGCAATAGGTAATGAAGCGAAACGGGAAATAGCTTGTTTAAAAGAAAGGATTGCTGTTTTTTTCGATCCCCACCGTAGTCATAGGGCCATGGGCGGGAAATACCAGTGTCTCGTCCGGCAGGGTAAAGATACGCTTGCGGATATGATCGATCTGGCATTGTGCAGCTTTTGAAGAGATTGTTCCCCCGATCGAACCACACATAAGAGCATCACCCGTAAACACACAACCGTGTCCATAAAACGAAATCCCGTGTGGGGTATGGCCCTGTATGGAAATGGCCTGGAACTTTAAGTTTCCGACCTCTATCATTTCGCCTCCCTGTAACTGGTACTTTGCATCCTGAATCTCTCCCTGCCCGGCATAGCTCTCGGTTTTATAGCGGCTATTGAAATCAGGCATGCCTTCGGTATGGTCCCAGTGGCCGTGTGTGAAAAAGAGAGAATTGAGCTGTATCTTCTGTTCCCGGATAAAGTCTTCTATCTCTACACTGAAACCGCCCGGGTCAATAAACACTCCGATTCGCGTTTCCGGGTCTGCTACAAGGAAGCCATTGATTCCGTAACCTCCCACGGTAAAACGTCTGAATATGAAGCTGGTCATCATGATGGTAATTTTTTTCAGAATTATGATTGTTGTGATGTCAAATAGAATACAATTTACTCATATCGGACTTCTTCCAGATTGGCTGCCTGATGAATATCGGTTTCAATCCACTGCGTTTCAATAAATCGTGCCTTATGAAATACCGCGTCGCTAAGGTCGCAGCTCTCAAAAGTGCAGCGTATAAAGGTTGCCGCCCTGAAAATAGTCTTTTGTAAGCGGCACTTTGTAAATTGGGTATCAATAAAAACAGAGGAGGGAAAACGAACAAAGAAGTAATCTTCATTTTCAAACCGGCAGGCTTGCCACCATGAACCGCTGAATGATACTTCACTGAAGCGGGACTCTTTGAGCTTGCAGTCGTAGAAAGTAGATAAACCAAATGAGCTTAGTTTCCCTTCCGATTTTTCAAGCCTGCATCCGGAAAAATGGCTCTCGGTAATAAAGGAGTTCTGAACCTGTAAATTCCCCCAATTACAGTCCTGGTAATATCCTTTATCGCAAAGGACTTGATAAATTGATACATTTTGAAAGCGTGTATTCTGTGCCCTTATAAAACGGCTGCGTCCGTCCTGCAGCTTGATTGACTGGACTGTACTGCCGATCAGGCATCTGCCGGACATATCCTCCTGTTTTAAATCCCTGCCGGGAAGGGTTTCGTGAATGAGGACTTTTCTTTTTGAACTTTCCAGCATATTTTTTTCGTTTCTTAATTTTATCCGGTAATCGCTTCTATCAGTTGTACATCACCGTCTCTGAGTTTAAAGTCCGTTACCTGCAGATCTTCCTTCATGTGCTGCTCACTTGTTGTGCCCGTAAGAGGGATCATTCCCGCCTGCAGGGAAAATCTGAATACAACCTGTTCCGGGGTTTTCCCCAGGTCTCTGGCGATTGACCGGACTTCCGGATTCTGCAAAACAAAAGGGTTGGCGGTTAATAATGAAAAACCTTCATAGACAATCCGGTTTGCCTTGCAAAACTCCCTGACTTCCCTGTCCCATCCCCGATTCGCAAAACATCTGTTTTGTACGACCATAGGCCTGACTTCCGCTTTTTCAGTCAAGATCTCCAACTGCATAATGTTCACATTACTGATACCGATGACTCCGGCTTTCCCTGTATTGTAGATCTCTTCAATAGCACGCCATACCTCCCAGTCCTCATCCCCCAGGCCCGGTTGAGAATAGGGGCCGTGTAGGAGATAGGAATCCAGGTAATCCGTATGAAGATTTTTCAATGTACTCTCAAAGGATTGTCTCACCTGTGTGGTGAGGTTTACAGAAGGATCATAGGGGATTCTCTGGTCATGTCCATCAGCAGGAGTAAATTTTGACTGGAGAAACAGCCCCTCGCGGTTTATTCCCTTACCGGCTAATTTCAATAAAGCTTTTCCAACAAGGTGCTCCTGATAATGTCTGGGTTGGTTTGCGGTATCAATAGCTGAGAATCCTGCGGAAACTGCCTTTATTACCAGATCGGTTGTAGCATCTTCTTTCCATGCAGTGCCATAGATAAATGAAGGAAATTTATTACTATTTTCAGATGCCATCCTTTTGCCTCCCGAATCTTTCGTTTTTTATTTGATAATTGTATCGTAACCGGTCAGGATACAAGACTTAAGCGCCTGTTATACTTTTTTTTATTTGGTTGCGGTTCTTCCACTCTATAGTTATATATAATATACAAAACAATTCAAGTAGAGATTTTAGAATATGGGTTACATAAAATGTCTAAGTTTTACCCAATACACCTGAATGTTAAAGGCAAAAAATGCGTAATTATCGGCGGCGGTAAGGTTGCATACCGTAAAGCGTGTAGTTTGAAAGAGTCCGGCGCTGACGTTGTAGTGGTCAGTCCCGAGGTCTGTCCTGAGATGGTTAATGAGGAAGGACTTGTTTTAATAAAGAGAGAATACGACGAGTGCTTTTTAGATGGAGCTTTGCTGGTAATTGCCGCAACTGATAATGAGGTGGTTAACAAAAAGGTAACGCTGGATGCGGAGAAGAGAAACATAATGGTAAATGTGGTTGATTATCCTGAACGGTGTTCCTTTATCGTCCCTTCAACAATAAACAGGGGAGATCTCTGTATAAGTATTTCAACCGGAGGTGCAAGTCCGGCTGTTGCCAGGAGAATTAGAGAAGAGTTAGAGAGTGTCTTTGGTAAAGAATATGAAGAGTATCTGGATTTATTAGCTAAAATGCGCAGTTTGGCAATGTCCAGTGTAGAAGATAGCGCCAGGCGCAGAAAAATACTCCAGCGTCTGGCGGAAAAAGATATTTTTGATACTGTGAAAGATGAAGGGGTTAAGAGCGCTGAGGCAAAAATGAGGGAAATCATTTTTGAGTAACTGGGGTTTGGATTAAAGGAATATGGGAACAAGCTGTTACTGCTTGTCAGGCTATATATAGATATATAGAGTACATCGTTTCGTTCAGGGTGGTATTTTACCACTCTGAAAAACAGGTTTTGCGGCCAAAAGGGTATCGTTTCCTCTCTACGGACAACTATTTTTCTGCTTGAAACAATTCTTTTTCAGTGATAACATGAAACGTCGTAACATTACGTTTTTTTATAAATTACACCATTTAATAGAGGCTTAAGGAGCATTTGATGTCTGAGAAAAAGAGTGCGGGAAGAGTTGATTTTAATGAATTGAAGACCGGTGGTTTTATTAAACAGACCCAGAAAGACCTGTTTACGGTCCGTTTAAGAGTCCCGGGGGGCAGGCTTGACATCGATAAGATGTCCAAGATTGCAGCAGTTGCTAAAAAATACAGTAAAATGGGTTATTGCCACCTTAGTTTCAGACAGTCACTTGAAATTGTTGGTGTACATATAGACGATTTTGATGCAGCGGTAAAAGAATTGGCGGCGTTTGGACAGCCAATAGCATCCTGTGGTCCCAGGATCCGTGTTCCGACAGCTTGTGGCGGCAATGAATATAACCCTAACGGGATTATGGATGCGCAGAAAAAAGCGCTGGAAGTAGACAAAGAGCTTTTTGGCATGAACTGCCCTCATAAATTCAAGATTTCGTTTTCAGCCTGTCCGATCGACTGTGCCAGGACAAGAGGAATGGATTTAGGGTTTCAGGGTGTTGTCGATCCCGGCTACGAGGACGATCCGTGTACGGGATGTACTCTTTGTGAAAAGGCGTGTCTGGAAGGAGCGATAGTTGCAGATGAAGATGGGAAGCCTATTTTCTACAGAGACAAATGTGTATATTGCGGTGATTGTATAAAGGCATGTCCTACTGATGCATGGACTCCAAAACGAAAAGGCTGGGCTGTCCGTGCAGGTGGAAAACATGGAAGGCACCCGAGGACTGCAGATAACATTATGCTGTTCCTGCCGGATGAAAAGGTGTTGGACTACATTCGCAAAACCGTCGAATGGTATAATGCAAATGGTAAGAGAGGGGAGAGGATCGGGTCAACTTTTGACCGTGTCGGAGTGGAAAAATACAAAGAAGAGGTTGCGCGTCCTTTTATTGAAAATTAAATGGAAGAGAAAAAATTTATACTATTTCTGCATAGCGGCAATTATGAGAAGTTGTATCAGGCTGTGATGCTGGCCATAACCGCCGCTTCTATGGGGAGTAAGGTCTATATTTTTTTATTCTTCTGGGCCTTGAAGAAGTTTGCGACTGATAAGCTGGATGTTATTGAGTTTCCTGCAGGGATGAATGACGAAGAGAGGCAGTTGTTGGAAGCCGTACCGCAGGGACAGTCAAATATGCTGAAGGAATTGTTAAGCGAAGTCGGCCAGATGGGGAATTTGGAAATTTTTGCCTGCAGCGGTGCAGTAAAATTAATGGGACTGGATGAAGACCTGGTAAAAAGTAAAGTCGATGACATTATAGGGCTGCCTACAATGTTGAAGATGGCTGAAGGCGCTGAAACTCAGTTGTTTATTTAACATTGCTAGTAAATTAGCCAATAAAGAGAATCGTGATCCATATTAATCAGCATTTAGTCAACAGGATGTTAAAAGAGGCGAAGGATGCCTACCCCCATGAATGCTGTGGTTTGTTTGTCGGTAAAATTAGTGATTCCGGAAAGAAGGTACATGAGGTCTATCCGGTTGAAAATAAAAATAGGGTCAGGGCTGCAGACAGGTACGAAATAGACCCTAAAGAGTTTGATAGAATAGATCGGGAAGCGGCAAAAAAAGGATGGAATATCATAGGTATTTATCATTCGCATCCGGATCATCCGGCGGAGCCTTCGGCATTTGATAAAGATTGCGCGAGTGTTTGGACAGAGTATTCATACATAATAATATCTGTGAAAGATGGTGTGGATGATGAACTGAGATGCTGGCGTTTTGATACTGGAAAGCAGGGTGTTGAGGAAGAAGAAGTAAAGGTAGACAGGCGCAACTTTAAAATAGGCTTGTTGCTTATGGGGCTTAGCTTTACTGCCTATTTCATTGTTCCGGGAATATATTTTCTTCCGTTGACCTCGAAAGTGAAAGTCAGTTCGGCATTCATAAGTTATTTTTGTATTAGTTGGGGTTTGATGGGGTTGGGTATTTGTTTTGCCGGTAAGGAAGGTTATGAGCTTCTTAAAGAAAAAATCCTGAAGGGCTTTTTTAGAAAAATGATAGGTAGGAAAGAAAAATGAGTGAAAACGTTGCCGATGAAAAAATTGATTTAAGAGGTGTTCTTTGCCCGATTAATTTTGTTAAGACAAAATTAAAGCTGGAAATGATGGATGATGGGCAAGTCCTGGAAATAGCCCTGGATGATGGCGAGCCTATGAGAAACGTTCCGAGAAGTATAAAAGAGGAGGGGCACAAGGTTGTGGCGGTTGAAAAGATAGACGACGGATATAAGATATATGTCAAAAAGAGCTAATAGTTTTTGTGTTTTCAATTCTTCTTTTTTATAAGCCGGTTTAAATATAATCAGATGTATTTCAGGAAGTAGTAGAAAAATTATATGTGATCTTGAATGAAGAGGTTGGGTTTTTTCGACTGCTGTCGATACCATAAATAATCTGTTTAATGGCTCAAATGTGTTGGCGGAGTTTTAACAATTTTTTTCAAATTAAATGTTGCGTTAATTATAAATAGTTGCTAATATGCCCGCGTTTGAGTGTCAATCTTTTTGTATCTGAAAGAGCTTTATTTGTAGTTCTTCGCGTTGCCGAAGTATCTGGTTTCAGGCTTTGCTTATAATAGTTCTGGAAAGTTAAATGAAGCTTGGAAAAGTAAAATAGTTGATACCGTATCATCAATAATGGAGGTATGAAACATGGCTAATAATGTAAAAGAAAAAGAAGCTTACAGTGGTAACTTGTATACTTCCAAGAGAGATTTTTTTACCTTGGCGGGCTGGGCAGTATTCCTTGTGACCGGCTTGGTCTATACTTTGAAATTGTTTGGGCCAAAAAACATCGGAGGATTTTTCTTCCCTAAGGTTCTTTTTGAGCCTTCTCCTGTTTTTTCTGTTGGTTTACCGGCAGATTTTGTGCCGGGCACCGTAACAACGTTAAAAGCCAGGAAGATCTTTATCGTTCGAGAGGGCAACAGCTTTAAGGCGATATCAGTTATATGTCAACACCTTGGCTGTGCAGTGCATTGGACAAAGGAAAAAAACATATTTGAGTGTCCATGTCACGGAAGTAAATATTATAAGAATGGAGTAAATTTCGCTGGTCCGGCTCCCAGGCCATTATATCATTTTGATGTTAGTGTGGCTGATGATGGTAAGCTGGTCGTAAATACAGAGAAAATAGTACCGATAAATACTGAGTTGGTTGTTTAACTGTCTTAAGTTCATGCTAGTGAAAATTTCTACGAAAGGCGTGTAGATGAGTCAATCGGCAGCTTCCGAGCAAGGGAACAGAGTTTTCCTTGAATTGGATTGGTTAGAAAAAAATATTCGTTGTCAGCATCGTTGTCCCGCGCATATGGACATACCCGGTTACATACGCCTGATAAGTCAGGGTAAGTATCTGGAATCATACAAACTGATGCTGGAAACCAACCCCTTTCCTACCGTTTGTGGATATGTTTGTCCACGCCCCTGTGAGTCTAAATGTAAACGTGGTGATTTTGACAAACCTGTGTCAATTGACAACCTTAAAAGGTTCGTTACAGATTATATATATAAAAACAAAGTAAAGATTCCTGTCCCCGAGATAAAAAGAAGAGATGAAAAGGTTGCCATAATTGGAGCAGGTCCTGCCGGATTAACAGCGGCAAATGATCTTGCGGGAATGGGGTATCAGGTAACTGTTTTTGAAAAAGAATCAAAGGTTGGCGGTATGATGATGTGGGCAATACCGTCCTACAGGTTGCCGCGTGAGCAGATAATGTTTGATGTAAGTAATATAGAAGCTCGGGGTGTTGAGATAAAGCTGAATACGCATTTTGGAAGTCCTGATAAAACGATTTCCGGACTGTTGGAAGAAGGATACAAAGCGGTGTTTCTGGCTGTTGGCGCACAGAAAGGAAGGAAGCTTGAAGTTCCTGGGGAAGAGGGAACAGAGGGCGTCATGGATTGCCTGGATTTCCTGAAGAATGTGAGCGCCGGTGACCTGAAAAGCCCTGGTAAGACAGTGGCGGTGATTGGTGGAGGTAACTCAGCGGTAGATGCGGCCAGAACGGCTAAAAGAATAACACCTGATGTATATATAATCTATAGAAGGACGAGGAATGAGATGCCGGCTCTCAAACATGAGATTGAAGAGGCGGAGTTTGAGGGTGTCAAATTTCACTATTTGGTTGCACCTGTAAAAGTCATTACTGAGAATGGGAAGGCAAAGGGTCTTGAATGTGTCAAGATGAAATTGGGTGAGCCTGACAGTAGTGGAAGGCGTAGGCCCGAGCCGATTTCCGGATCTGAATTTATAATTGATACAGACTGCATAATAACGGCACTTAGCCAGGAAGCAGACTTGGAATTTCTAGGCGACGACAGCGGGATAGACGCCACAAAGTGGGGAACGCTTGTCGTAGATGATGGCTTGCAAACCGGTAAAAAAGGTGTCTTTGCAGGTGGTGATGTCGCATTGGGGCCAAGCACGATTATTGAATGTATCGCCCAGGGTCATCTGGCGTCTAAATCGATCGATTGTTACTTAAGAGGGGAAGACTTCAAGGAATCCAAGGATAAAACCTGGGTTACCCTGATAGAAGGAGATTACATCCAGGAGAGGGAGAGTAATTATGATAGTACTCCCCGTGAGGAAATGGTAACAATACCTAAATCGCAAAGAGGGTCATTTGATCTGGTTGAGCTTGGGTTTACGGAATCACAGGTTCGGATAGAGGCCGAGCGTTGTTTGAAGTGTGATCTCAGCATTCAGGTTGTGGCTGAGGATTGTATCCTCTGTGGCCGGTGCAGTAGTGTATGTCCGGTTGATGCGCTGGAACAGGTCGATGCAGATACTGGAGGTGACTATAAGCCTCATGTTAGTAAAGACGGGGTCGTGATAAGGCATACTGATGTGTGTATCAGGTGCGGGAATTGCAAGGATTGTCCCGTGGATGCGATTAATATGAAGCGCGTATTCTGGGAGCCAAATGAAGAAATTAATAAATCATCTAAAGCACAAATAGCTGGTAGTGATTAGGGCGTTGGTTTAATGATGTGGATTTGTTTAATAAGTGATATTTAAAAGGGGATGCTTAAATGAATTTAATCTCGTATTTTATCAGGAAGCTTACGGAAACTGAAGTATGGAAATCCGTATTTCGGCATGGTTACACGGATACCCCCAGGAACAGAGCGCTTCAGACTTTAAGCAACGTATGGTTGCATTTGCATCCTGTAAAAGTTCCAAAGCACGCTGTTAAGATTCGGTTTACATGGTGTCTAGGTGGACTAACATTCTTTATTTTCCTTTTTTTAACTGTGACTGGTGTGCTGTTAATGTTTTATTATGTTCCGGATGTTAATCGGGCATACGCGGATATGATTGATCTGATGTATGTTGTCCCTTTGGGGCGTTTGCTAAGAACATCACATCGCTGGGCTGGACATGCCATGGTCATAACAGTTTGCTTTCACATGTTGAGGGTATTTCTTACCGGTTCCTATAAGGCCCCGCGACAATTTAACTGGGTTTTGGGCGTACTGTTATTAGTTCTTACCTTTCTGCTTAGCTTTACCGGATACTTGTTGCCATGGGATCAGCTCGGGTATTGGGCAATAATGGTAGGAACAAACATGGGAGCGGCAACTCCTGTTATGGGTTACCAGGGTCCATTTGCCGAGCTTTTAGGTGTTAAGATTAATAATGATATCCGTTTTGCTCTCTTAGGAGGTACGCAAATTGATGCTCCGTCTTTGCTGCGAGCATACGTGTGGCACTGCATAGGAATACCGATAATTGCGGGAGCGTTGATGATTCTTCATTTTTGGCGTGTTAGAAAAGACGGTGGTATTTCAGGACCTCTATAAATAGTTGGGAGAATTTTTTATGTCAAATCATGCAAAGGCGCAGATAGCAAACTATAAGAAAACGAAGAAAGTTTTTTCGTGGCCAAACCTGGTAGCAAAAGAGTTTATCGCGGCAATTCTGGTAACTGTTGTTTTGCTTGTTTATTCCTATTATGTTGATGCTCCATTAAGGGAGCTTGCCAATCCAGGAGAGCCTGAGAATCCGGCAAAAGCGCCGTGGTATTTTTTAGGTTTGCAGGAAATCCTGGTATATTTTGATCCCTGGATTGCAGGTGTTGTGGTTCCCAGTATAATAATTATAGGCTTGATGGTAATACCGTATATAGATGTGAACCCTAAGGGGAATGGGGGTTACTGTTTTTGGGATAGGAGATTTGCGGTAACGGTATTTTTGTTCGGGTTTATTTTCTGGTATCTCCTTATAATTGTGGGTACATACATGAGAGGGCCGTTCTGGGCATTTTTCTGGCCTTGGGAGGCTTGGAGTTTTGACTTTCCAACCCCTCCACCATTGATAAGCTTGCCTAACTGGCTGGGTATTTTTGCTCTTCTGATCTATTTCGGGTTTGGAATGTTGGTGCCTGCAGTTGCTTTCTGGAAATTTGCTAAACAGCTCGGATTTATCAGATACAACATCACTATGAGTCTGTTCTTGTTGATGATGGGAGTACTTGTAAAGATTGCATTAAGGCTTATGTTTAATATTAAGTATATATTGCAGACACCCTGGTTTAACATTTAGAGATTCCGAAGACGAGGATTGATTTATTTTTTTCTATTTTTTCGAGAGAAGTAAACAAATGAAAAAGAAATTATTTTTGTTATCCAGTATATTGCTGCTAGTTAGCACGCTCATGTGGGTTAAGGATATGTTGGAGCCAGAATGGAAGCAATATCAGGTAGAGTATTATGAGCAGCAGCGCAAAGCAGTAGAGAAACAGCTGCAGAGCACAAGTGGTAAAGAAGAGATAGCAGAATTAGAGGCTAAACTCGCTAAGCTGCAAAAACCTAAATACGAAATTAAGCAGATACTGCTAAAGGGTGATTATAGTTGGGCTGACCAGAGTAATGGGCAGAAAACAGATAGATGTATGACCTGTCATATTGATGAAGCAAAGTTGGCTGCTTCTCATGAGACCGTTGTGAAAGATTTTCCATTTGATATTTATGGGTGTACCGTGTGCCATGGTGGAACGGGTCGCGCGCTTGTCGAAGAGCATGCGCATCATGGTATTTTTAAACATAAGAGGGCGATGCGCCAAAGATTGGAACATGCGGATGTTCTTTTTGATATGTGGAATGAATTTGCTACCCTTTCTCTGGAAGATGAAACAGAATGGGCCAGCTTTAAAGATAGAACCATAACGGGTGAAAAGGCAATATACATGGGCAGCGGTAAATGTATGAGATGCCACACAGGGCTGACCGCTCCGCATGTCGAAAGATGGAAAAGAGTAAAATTCGAAAGCTTTAATGTCATCAAAGAAGCCCCTGACTACATCGCAGGTGATGAAGATTATAGAAAAAAATGTTATGAGTGTCACACAACAGGTTATAATAAAGAGACTGAAACATATGAAGAAGAGGGTATAACCTGTGAGGCTTGTCACGGTCCCGGAGAAGTATATGCATTTTTTATGGACAGAGGCAAGGCAACAGAGGGTCAGAAAATAGCAAAAATCACTCCCGCATATAACAAGTGTGGAGGGACTGAGGGGTGCCATAGGAGCAGGAGGCACGAGATGCGGGTTAAATTCTTCAGAGACAGTAAAGATCATGATCCATATGAGTGGTTTCAGCCGAAGTATAAACGAATCGTAAGTGAGGCATTAGAGAAGAAGAGGAGCGGCACTGTCAAGGAGGTTAACCCTGCACTGCCTAAACATAATATAAAGTTCGTTAGGTGACGCTTGAGAGTTAATGGTAAAAAAGATAGCAAAATAATGAGATTAAATTGTTGTTCTGATATATACTTTATGAGTGTTTATGTTTCGTTGTAATTTTTAATAAAAGAAAGGGAGGATTTTCATAATGGATCTTCTGAAAACGTGTGCGGTTGTTTTCTTTTCAGTCTGTTGCACTTTGCATTTTGCAAATGCATCAACTGAACCGAATTATATGGGCGAATTGGACTATGTGGGTGCTGAAGCGGGTAAAGGAGCCTCCGCAGACGGTGTTGGAGGTCCCGGCTTAGAGCCTATCACCAAGAAACAGCATGAGAGAGCCAAGAATTATTTTAGCAGCGTTTATACAACTGCTGCAGCCAGGGCTCTGTATATAGTGATAATGTAGGTTTAGAAAAAGGTGCAGGGCCATGGCAGGACTTTTATAAGCCTAAGCCGATGCATATTGTACTGGTTCCCATCACGTCATTATGTAAGACCGGAAGGAACATATTATGATCAGCTCCTGGAAAAATATAAAGCAGATCAGTGCATAGAATGTCACGAAAAGGTTACACCGGGTATCGTTCACGATTGGAGAGCTTCAACACATGCAGATCCAAAAAAGAATGAATTCTTCGCTATAAGGACAAGGCAGATTGAGGAGCTTATTGAAAGAGATCTGGATAGTGTAGATTGTAGCGAGTGTCCACGGAAAAGTATCATAATGAGCTTCATATGCCCCACCGGATTATTGTGGTAATTGTCATCCGAAACAAGTTAATGAATATTAGATGAAATGCAGTATGGGCGTCCTAACCACGTAGATACATTTACGGCTAATGTTGTGCCTCCTTGGTATCCTGAAGCGGCAAGACAGGGGTATTTGACATCAATGTTTGGCTGTGACTACTGTCACGGGACTACTGAGAAGTGCGATATCTGTCATACAAGGCATAAGTTTACTGCTGCAGAAGGTAGAAGGCCTGAAGCATGTATGAGCTGTCACATGGGATTTGACCATCCTGATGCAGAGTCTTATAGCGAGTCCAAGATGGGAATGATTTATCACATGGAAGGAGAACACTGGGATTGGGATAAGCCGCTTGGCGACGTGATCGCAGGCAAGGATTATAGAGCTCCTACCTGTCAATACTGCCATATGTACCAGGCAGAAGGTAAGTTTACGCATACTCTTGCAGCAAAAGGTATATGGAGAATGGGTACAGTTCCGCCAAAAAGCTATGAGTTTGAATCATCATTGAAACATTATCCCTATGGTGTAAAATTGCCGCCATTAGATCACAAGCTGGATATAATTTCAGCTGCAAATAAAAAAAAAGGAACAATGGATAGAGATGTGCTCGAATTGCCATAGCCCGCGATGGGGAAGACTTTATCTGGAGAATCTGGATGACATGATGTTTGAGATGTGGAAAATACAGGACAGGGCGCATTTAATTATGGATGGCTTGGCCGCTGCAGATGCTTTTGACGCCCTCCCGTATCAGAACGAGATCCTTTTCCGATGGGCGACGTACTAGCGGACGCACTAGGCCCTGGATTGCTGGGAGAAGGTATTTATAATGCGTTCAAGACTACTGGTGGGTAAGGTACCGGTGTATGGTCCTATACTTGGTGTATACACTGTCTTTATGGCTGGAAGGAATAATCCTTCTGTAATTGAGAATATATATACCAACATGTGGTTTGGTGATAAGGCGCATGCCTATAAAGGTACGCACATGCGCAGCAGGATATATCCTGGTGGTACGGAGCATCTAAGGCATTCCAGAGCGTGAATGCGATGGAAAGTGAGGCGCAGAAGCTTTATCGT
The DNA here is from genome assembly GCA_007859995.1 of Candidatus Brocadiaceae bacterium S225. Classification (GTDB taxonomy): domain Bacteria; phylum Planctomycetota; class Brocadiia; order Brocadiales; family Scalinduaceae; genus Scalindua; species Scalindua brodae. Next base: position 81,078 of record SMSL01000005.1, on the reverse strand, counting down.
GCTAAAGAAATTGATAACCTTCTGGGTAAAAAAGAGAGAAAGAGATCAGCGGGGATGGTAGGCGGTATTATTGTGTTTGCCGGTCTTTTACTTGTAGGGGTGATTGTTGCAGTCAGGATGAGTAAGAAGGATTAAAATAATAGAGTAATAATTATGATGAATTATTTACTATACAGTATAAAAAGAGAGGCGCTCGATTTCGAGCGCCTTTTTTTTTGCAGTAGATTTGGTTTCTTATAAAAAAGTTACTATCGTTAGTAACATATACAGAAGTTATGAGAACAAAAGTATTTACGAATAGATTTATTAACCTTGATTTATATAATAAATGCTAATAAACTTCCAACTAGAGATATTGTCGGATTGTTAATAAAACATCAACAAATGAATAATAATTTATTACTTAAGAACGGTTCTAAAATTGCGATAATAGGAGGCGGGCCTGGAGGGAGTTTTTTTGCGCATTTTGCTTCGCGTTATGCGAAAGAAGCAGGGATTGATGTATCTATAAAAATATTCGACAAGAAAAGCTTCTGCCAGAGGGGTCCACGTGGCTGTAATATGTGCGCAGGCGTTATTTCTGAAAATCTTTTTAATAGCCTGGAGGAAGAGGGGATAAATATTGCAGATTTCTGCGTACAAAGAAAAATAGAAGGGTACTGCTTTCAAGCACAGGATGAGAGCGTAGTTCTTCATCATCCAATTCCGGGGCATATACCAAAAATTGTTACAGTGTTTCGCGGAAATGGACCTTTACAGTCTGAACACGAGGGTAATGTCAGTTTTGACGACTATCTTTTGAATCATGTAAAGGAGCAGGGAGTAGAGATAATATCAGATATGGTTAAAGATTTCAGGTTGGCAGTCAGAAAAGAAGAACCTGTTAAAGTAATCTGCGGTGAACGAAACTCTGGATATGAATTTGAGGCTGACCTTGTAGTTGGAGCATTTGGAGTAAATACCGGGATGATGGAAAAGGTTGCTAATATGGGTTTTGGTTATAGGCCGCCCAAGACTGTTCGTACATGTCAGTGTGAAATAATACTAAACAGGGAATATATAGAAGAAACATTTGGCAACAATGTTTTTGTTTTTGCTTTAGGTAAAAGTGAGCTAAAATTTGCTTCCATTACGCCAAAAGCAGACTATGTCACTGTAAATTTAGTAGGGAGAAAGGATCTGACAAGAAACAACCTGGTTGACTTTCTTAACCATCCAACAGTAAAAAAATTGATGCCAGTAAAATGGAGAATTCCTAATAGTTTTTGTATGTGTATCTCTAAAATTCCTGTAACGTATGCAAAACACCCGTATGCAGACAGGTTTGTTGTTTTAGGGGATGCAAGTATTTCAAGGTCCTATAAAAGCGGTATTGAGTCTGCATTTAACATGGCAAAGATGTCTGCTTATACGGCATTTAAGAATGGAGTATCGGCAAAGTCATTTATGGATGGTTATTTTAAGCCGGCAAAAAAACTTTTGGCCAGAGACAATTTTTATGGAATTATGATGCTCAAAATTAATGATTATATATCATCTAACAGGCAATTAGTAAATAGACAAGTAAAACTTGTAAAATCTACCGATGATGTGAAAACGGCAAGTCAAATTAATGAGATACTATGGAATATGCTTACCGGAAATGTGCCTTACAAAGAAATATTTGTTAAAGCACTGAACTTACGCCTAATATCAAAAACGTTACCGTTTAATCCCCTTTCGTGGATAAGAAAAAAGAGTGGTAACTATAGCAACGTTAATTAAGGAATAGATTATCATATGAAAGATAGAGATTATTTCCTAAAAGATGGTTCAAAGATTGCCATAGTCGGTGGTGGCCCGGCAGGGAGTTTTTTTGCATATTTTGCATTAAAAAATGCTGCTCAAAAAGGCATAAAAGTTGATATTACTATTTTCGAGGGAAAAAGCTTTTGTCAAAAGGGGCCTCGGGGATGCAATATGTGTCCGGGAGTTATATCAGAAAAACTTTATGGAGAATTAAAGGAAAATGATTTGCTTCCTCCGGACAGATGTGTGCAGAAGGAGATCAAAGGTTACTATTTCCATACTCATGATGGTTGTGTAGAAGTTCAGAATCCTAAACCGTCTGCAGATAAAAAAATATTAACGGTTTTTAGAGGCGATGGGCCAATGTTTTCACCATTATCTGATAGTACAAGTTTTGACAATTTTCTTTCAAGACGTGTAAAGGATATGGGGGCTAACATCAGCTCTGATATTGTAAGTAATATAATCTTGCCATCAAACAAGAAAGACCAAGTAAAAGTATATTTCGGTAAGAAGGGTTCCTGGAGAATAAGGGACACAGATTTGGTGGTGGGTGCGTTTGGGTTGAATACCGGCATGTTGGAAAAAGTAAGGAGAATGGGGATTGGTTATGTTCCGCCCAAAACTGTCAGGGCTTGTCAGGCAGAGATTTATGTGGGCAGCAGGGATGGAAGTAGATATTCTGATAACTGGATACACGTTTTTTCGTTAGGCATAAAACCGATTACGTATGCATCTTTTACACCAAGAGGAGACTATTTAACAGTCACACTGGTTGGTAATACTGATTTGAATAAGGCCCATTTGATAGAATTCCTTCGCCATCCTATTGTGCGTCGTACTTTTCCAGAAGAAGGTTGGAAGTTGTCAAAAAACTATTGTATCTGTTTTCCCAAGATAAATATTACGCAGTCCAGACATCCATTTGCTGATAGATTTGTTGTTCTGGGCAGTGCCGGCATTTCGAGATATTATAAGCACGGTATTGAGTCTGCTTTTATTACCTCCAGGATAGCGGCAAATAGTGTGTTTAAAACCGGTATCTCTGAAAATGCTTTCAGAACAGGTTATTATAAACCTGTAATGAAGATTTTAGGATCTGACAACTTGTATGGAAGATTGGTTTTTGGCCTTAACGATTATATTACTTCCAGAAAGCGTATTTCAGCCGGTTATTTTTCATTCCTTAAGTCAGAAAAGAAAAAACCTGTTGCAAATATTCAGTTGGAATTTTTATGGAATATGTTTACGGGAAGTATACCCTTTAAGGATTTATTTATTAAGGTATTCGATCCGGCTTTACAGTTAAGATTATTACCTGTTACTGTGATTGTATGGACCAGGCAGATAGTTGGATCTATTGTCGCCGGTGGGAAATTTAGACGCGAGAAGGTATTAAAAAGTTTGGCCGATAAAGGGCTTGGTCCTCTTGAGGAGGGTCAAACTGTGGTTGTTATAGGGGGCGGTCCCGGTGGGACGAGTTGTGCAATTACACTTAGCAGATTAGCCAAAAGACGTAACATCAATTTAAATATAGTATTGTATGAAGGCAAAGATTTTGGAAAGGATGAGCAGTTTAATCCATGTGTTGGTGTACTGTCTTCGCCTATTGAAGAAATATTAGAAGAAAAATTAAGGATTCCTTTTCCTCATGAGCTTATATTGGAAAAAATACCTGCATATTATTTGCATTCTGATGACGAAGACATAAAGCTGGAAGGCGGTGGCGAAGTATCATGTGCGGTGCATAGAATGTTATTTGATAATTATCTTTTACATTGTGCGAAAGATGCAGGAGTAAAAGTAATACATGGTAGAGTGACAAATATTGATGTCGAGCCCAGTGGCGTAATGGTTTATAGTGAAAAGGACAATAGGCGGGCAGATGTTGTTGTTGGAGCGTTCGGTCTGGATGAAGGGGCTTGCAAGGTTTTTGAGACGGCAACACGTTATAGGACAGGCCATTATATGAGTACTATTTTAACCAAGTTTTATCCGGAAAAGGAGGAAATGAAAAAGTTTGGAAACTGTATACACGCATTTCTTCCATCACTGAGGGGAATAGAGTTTGGAGCCATAACACCCAAAATCGATCATCTTGATATTAACATTGCCGGTTCAAAGATTAATTGGCGCTGGATGGATAATTTTCTTTTAATGCCTCAGGTTACCAGGGTTTTGCCTTCAAATTTTGCTATGCAGAGACACGATTTATTTTATAGCCGCTGGCAGTTTCCAACTTCTCCGGCGAAGAATCTTTTTGGGGATAGATATGTCACAGTAGGCGATGCCGCAGGTATTATTCGTGCATTTAAGGGTAAAGGCGTGAATACTGCCTGTATGACAGGGATAAGGGCTGCAGAGGTCATGATGGACGTGGGTATATCAAAAGAAGCCTTTAAGGATTATTATAATAGCTTTTCTGATATAACCAGTGATCTTCCATATGGAAAAGCCATTAGAATGCTTGCAGGCTTTAGCGCACATTATGGGCTCTTCACCCCCATGATTCGATTGGCGAAGGAAGATAAGAAATTTAGAGCAGCTTTTTTCGACTCAGTTGCCGGCAGCAAGATGTTCAAGGAAATAATTCTTGAAACTATTAGCTTACAATTATCCTGGAAAGTGGTGAAAATTCTAATAACGTGGTTCTTTAAACAGTTCTCTTTTATGTCACGGGTGATAAAACCCATTAGTAAGGTTATAACTAATAAGCGGACATAAGGTTATTAAATATGGGGAAAAAAGGAATTTATATTTTGGAAGTCTTAAAGAAAAAGGGGCCTTTATCTATAATCCTTGAACAGTTGAGATCCTCGTTGAAGGCTTTCGAAATCAAATCAATAAAAAAGAAAATGATACTGGTGTTTTTAATACTGGCGCTTATTCCTTTGTTGGCAATGAGGTTAGTGGTTTACCCTAAAGCACAGGATGCATTACAAACATCTTTAATACAAAACCTGCACAGTGTCGGGCACAAGCAAGCGGAGCTTATCAAAGGTTGGACAGAAGAAAGAAAGGGTGATGTTAGGGTTATTGCGGAAAACCCTTTCACGCTCCTTGCTTCCAGAATAGACACGAATGATAAACGGTTCTGGCGTCTTTTGAGATATACTCACTACATAAGATACGAGTATGATTATAAGGAGGTCCTTATAAGCGATGCGGCAGGTATTATCCATGTCTCTACTCAAAAGGGTAGAATAGGCGCAGATATCTCTGGCCAGGAATATTTTAAAAAGGCGATGGACGGAGAAACATTCGCGTCACAGATATTTCCTTCAAAGGAACTCGTTGAAAATAGATTCGGTAGAATGGAAACAGGTGTTCCCACCATGGTTGTCGCAACTCCAATAACTGATCAAAACAAAATAATGGGTGTTGCATGCCTCAGGGTCGACGTTGAAAAAATAAGTGAATTAATGAGAAGCATAAAGTTGGGTGCAAGCGGCGAAACATATCTTGTTAATAAGCAGGGGTATATGATAACAGAATCTCGATTCGCATCCGATTTAAGAAATCAGGGTTTGATAGAAGGTGACACTACTCTTCAAATTAAACTAATCAACCCTGAAACAGGAAAATTGACAAAATCAGTTTCGGAATGTTTGAAAGGACGCACAGGTTCTGACGGAAAAGGTTATGTAGATTATCGTGGAGTAAAGGTAATAGGTTTCTGGCAATGGATCCCGGAACTGGATTGGGGTGTAATTGCTGAGATTGATTATGACGAAGGTTATATAGAAGTTGATAGACTTCGTAAACGTGTTAATACAATCATGATTATCGTTTCTTTGGGAGTGGTGGTGCTTGCTGTTTTTATGGGTCAAAGGATGGTAGCTCCAATTCTCTATCTGACCGATGCAACAAGGAAAATGAACGCAGGAGATCTTACTCAAGAAGTAAATATTCATACAAAGGATGAAATTGGTGAACTTGCAGTCTCTTTTAACATGATGACCAGGACCTTAAAAAAGAGAAATGAAGAGCTTCAATCCTCTAATATTTTTATGGAATCAATGTTTGATGCCATAAGAGACCCTATGACAGTCCTGGACAAAGATGGGACTATTAAGCAGGTTAATAAGGTTGCAATGGACACCTACGGTGAGAATATTGTCGGGGAAAAATGCTACTGTGTTTATAAAGGCCGGGAATCTATTTGTGATAACTGTCCCACAATGAAGTCAATTGAAACATTATTACCTGCTACGGCAGAGCACTATGTGGAGAGGGACAAAAAATATGTATTCATCGCCTCCTATCCTATCTTAAATAAAGAAGGGAAATTGGAGTCAATAATAAAAATGGTAAGGGACATTACTGAGCAGAAAAAGCTTGAAAAGGAACTCCAGGAGTATACTGCGAATCTGGAAAAGATCGTTGAGGAAAGAACAAGAGATCTGAAATCAACAAATGAAGAGCTAAAGCAACGAAGTGTCGAGATAGAAAAAGCCAATGAGGAATTACGTAGTCTTGATAAGATGAAAGACGTAATGATTCGAGATGTAACTCATGAATTAAAATCACCGGTAGCACAGGTACAAATGGCAATTGATCTTTGGACTAGTGAGGCAGCTAAGGAAAAAGTAGATAAAGAGAAGGGGAAGAAATTAAGTAAAATAATTGATGACAACATTCAAAGACTGAAAAAAACCATACAAAGTATATTGGATTTATCAGTATTAGAATCTGGCCGTGTTGCATATCAAAAGGAAAATTTGAATCTGGAAGAAATAGTACATCAAACGGAAGAGGGATTGAAATTAATAGCGGAGAAGAAAGGGTTGATATTAACTACTAGAATTCCTGACAAACTTCCGGAAGTATTTGGAGACAGAACTGAGATTACAAGGGTAGTTTCCAACTTGATAGATAATGCTATCAAATACTCTGAAACTGGAGAGATTATAGTGTCGGCCCTGAGAAGGGCTGAGGACATAGAGATAACAGTTAAAGATCAAGGAATTGGTTTAATTACACCGAAGGAAAATTTCGACAAACTTTTTAGTCGGTTTTACCAGGAAAGAGCAAGCGCCGACGGTTCCGGTGTTGGTCTTGCTATCTGTAAGAAGATTGTAAAAGCTCATGGTGGGAAAATCTGGGTTGAAAGTGAAGGCAAGGGAAAAGGCACAACATTCAAGTTTACATTACCGGTAATCTCTGATGAGCAAAAAGCCTCAGATACTCCAGCTTGAACTCCTGAAGAGGTGGTGTGGTTTTAAAGATGGAAATTCCTATTATGATTTGTATAGTATAGTGTTGTATTTGAAGATAAGGGGTTTTGTATTGCGATACTTTACCCGGTAATAAATATAAATGTGCAAGGGCTAATGTGTACAAATTTATGAACTGATGAAAGGAGAATAGAGAATGGGTAAGACGATAATGATAGTTGAGGATGAACAAGCATTTCATGACCTTTATACTATGATGCTGGAAGATACTGATTATGAAATAGTGCGTGCATATGACGGAGATGAGGCATTGGCAAAACTGGAAGAAAAGAAGCCGGATCTGATTATTCTGGATATACTCCTGGATCTGGTAACCGGAGATACATTTTTTCTTTATATCAAGGGTATGCCTGAATATTCAGATATTCCGGTTATTATATGTAGCAGTTTCTCACAAAAAGCATATAAAAATTTGAAGGATATGGATCCGAATCTTGTGTTTCTTGAAAAGCCATTTACAAAAGAAAAAATAATTGAAGAAATCATGGCCAAGATAGGGTAAGAGAGTTTGAAGTAACGGGTGTTTAAGTGAGCCGTGGTTGTTCAATAAACATAAACCTGGCTTTATTTTGAGCAATCTAGTTTACTTCACACCTGAGGCACTTAGATCGTGGCTATGCCGCATCACGGTATTAAATCTTATTAGAAAGTTGTTTGAGATAACTGATAAACTTAAAGCAAAAGCTTGATAGTCTTGCGTAATAAGGACAACGGGGAATTTCCACTGTTATTTTATCGCTAACGTGAAGATCTCCTCCTTCGATGATCCTGCAACGGATGCCTCCTTTGTCATTCATTGCGTCCCTGGCACCGGGACCAATCTTCGTTTCCATCTTTTTACATGGATTACATCTATCTTCTACACGGACAAGTATCTGGCCCATGCGTAAATTTCGACCAATCAACTCATTCAGCTTGATACCTTTAACCATAACCTGTCGTCTGCTTGAACCGGCAGGTATCTCATAGCCAAGTTTTCGCGACATTACGTCTATCGTTTCGGCTTCTATTAAAGTGATTTGTCCGATCTGAAATTTTTCTGAACGATAATCACCTACAATTCCAAAATTAGAACGCACGGTGACGTGGTTACAGGATTCGGCAGCAGCATTTCGCTTTCGAACGACATGAATTGAAATAATTTCAGCCATATTTGTTGTCTCCTCCTTTGGGCTTTATAACGAATCAACCAGCAATGCAACCGATAATATAATGAGGGAAATCCCACCACACAAAGGTGGTTCCGATCAGAGTACTACCTGTAAATGTAGATTGGTATCCTTATTAATCAATCTCTTATATTATAAAATCTTTGGCGCTTTTCTGAGTTGGCATTATATCGTGTGAAGTGTAATTTTGAAAAATAATTTTTCTTGTTGATTCAGAGATGAGGTTAATTTAGAATTGAGAGAAAAAGTTGATTAAAATCTTTTCAATATATATTTAATGGGAAAAATTGTAATTAAGGAAGATAGATGCAAAGGCTGTGAGCTTTGTATCGATGCATGTCCTTACGGACTTCTAAAGATGTCTGTTGAGGTAAATCATTTTGGCTACCATACTGCACAATTTGTAACTGGTAATGGGAAAAAATGTACTGCTTGTAAATTCTGTGGATTGATGTGCCCAGACTATGCTATTGATGTTTATGAGTAACTTTGCTTCTGATATTTTTTTTTGAATACTGCAAAACCATTCCGATTAAACCTGACAGTCCATTCATTATCTCCCACCTTGTGAGTTTCGCCGAAATATGTTTTTTTAGTAAAAGCTTCTTGCCATGCTAATATTTGTTGATATGATTGACGAATGAATATTTTTATTTCGGGTAAATTAAATGTTTAAATCTACTACCATATTATCGGTAAAACATAAAGGCGCTATCGCCATAGGCGGTGATGGGCAGGTTACTATGAGTTCCTTTATCGTTAAAAAAAATGCATGCAAGATACGTAAATTATACCATGAAAAGGTTATTGTAGGTTTTGCAGGATCGGCTGCAGATGCATTTGCTTTAATGGAAAGGTTTGAATCTAAATTAGAAAAATATCAGGGTAATATGCTGAGAAGTGCACATGAACTTGCCAAAGACTGGCGTACAGATAAGATATTGAGAAAGCTTGAGTCGCTATTAATAGCTGTAGATAAGAACTGTTCTCTCCTTGTTTCTGGTAACGGAGAGATAATTGAACCGGATGATGGAATATTAGGTATTGGTTCCGGTGGGCAGTATGCTACCTCTGCTGCAAGGGCTCTGGTGAAACATTCTGGACTTAGTGCAAAACAGATAGTGGAGGAAGCATTAAAGATAACGGCAGATATATGTGTATATACAAATGCAAATATACGTGTGGAGGAAATTAAGTGCGGGAGCTGACACCAAGAAAGATAGTTGAAGAATTAGATAAATATATAGTCGGTCAAAATGAGGCAAAGAGAGCGGTTGCTATAGCAATAAGGAACCGATGGAGAAGATTACAGCTTTCTGACGAATTACGTGAAGAGGTTATGCCTAAAAATATTATAATGATAGGTCCTACAGGTGTGGGAAAGACTGAAATTGCACGGAGAATAGCAAATTTAGTAAAGGCCCCTTTTTTGAAGGTAGAGGCATCTAAGTATACCGAGGTTGGTTATCACGGGCGTGATGTAGAGTCTATGATAAGAGATATCGTAGAGATAGCCGTTAATATGGTGCGGACAGAGCAGATGGAACAAGTCAGTGAAAAGGCAGAGATAAATACAGAGGAGAGGTTGTTGGATTTGCTTCTCCCATTACCTGGAAAAAAGGAAGAGCCAGGAGTCGTTAGCGGGGAAGGTGTAGATGGGGATGAAGATAAGGTGACTGCAGTTGCCGAAAAGCGTGAAACAACTCGCGAGAAATTCAGGAATAAGTTAAGACAAGGTAAACTTGAAGACCGCATGGTGGAAATTAAAACACAGGAGAAGCCTGTCGTTATGCAGGGCATTATTGCCGGAATAGAGGAAATAGGTGTAGATTTCCAGAATGTAATTGAAAAGATGATACCGGCAAAGACACAGGTAAAAAAGACTCTTATAAGTGAAGCGCGGAAAATTATTAAGCAGGAAGAAGCGGAGAAGCTGATTGATAAAGAGAAGCTTATGAAGGACGCGTTATATCGTGCTGAGAATATGGGGATTATATTTATAGATGAGTTGGACAAGGTTGCAAGTCGTGAGTCAGGGCACGGGCCTGATATATCACGTGAGGGAGTGCAGAGAGATATTTTACCAATTGTGGAGGGGTCTACTGTTGTCACCAGATATGGCATGGTTAAGACAGACAGGATTCTGTTTATAGCTGCCGGAGCATTTCATGTTTCAAAGCCTTCAGATTTAATACCTGAACTTCAAGGCAGATTTCCAATAAGGGTTGAACTGAAAGATCTGGGTAAGGAAGAGTTTATCAGGATTCTTACAGAGCCCAAAAATGCGCTTATAAAACAATATACTGAGTTGTTGAAGACAGAAGGAGTCAACCTTGTCTTTCAAAAAGACGCGATTGAAGAGATAACGGATATGGCAGTTAAGATAAACAAGCGAAGCCAGAGTATCGGGGCGAGAAGACTGCATACGGTTATGGAGAAATTATTGGAAGATGCTTCTTTTGACGCTCCAGACTTAAATGATAAGGATATTTTAGTTGATGCGGGATACGTGCAGGATAAGATGAAAGACATTGTAAAAGATGAGGATTTAACGAAGTATATTCTATGATTTCCAGGTGTCTCATATTTCCGCATTATAGTATCCATTAAGCATTTACCGATTCTACAAATTTCTTAAACCGCAAATTTGCCATAATACACACCCATGTCTATTCTGCTGAAACAATCGGACGAATATGTGCGTTTCTTATCGACGCTCCTGAAGTAATCTATCACAATCATGGTGGCTATGAATACGATTATAGGTTGTCATTTCATCAAATGGTTCTTATTGATAAAAACAGATACAGAACATTGAAATCAGCGTTTTCCAATTGCCTTCAACATTTCTTCTATTCTATGTACCCATGTGTGTTTTGCTAAAACCTCTTTACGTCCATTATTTGCAATTTTTTTCCGCTTTTGATGATTCTCCAGGTACTCTTTTACCAGCTCTTTTACCTCGCAGATTTTGTTAAAACAAACCAGATGTTCGCCTGAATTGAAAAGTGCGACTACGTCCTTCTTTGAGTCAACTATTTGAAAACTGCCGCAGGCAAGAGCTTCAAAGACCCTCGGACTAGCCTGAGTAATTTTGTTCTCATCAACATCCGTACTATAGCGCCCCATGTAATTAATCACGATCTTTGACGCATTGTATATCTTCACCCAGGTGTCAGGGGTAGTGGGGCCTCCTCTGATATGCTTTTTCAAAGGTGAATTATTATCGAGTTTATCCCATCCCGGACCCCAAATGCTCAAATCAAAGTCAGTAAGTGTTTCAAATAGCTCAACTCTTTCCGGATACATAGAGCCTACAAAGCATATATCAGATCCGTATTTCACCTTTTCTTCCGAAGATAAATTTATCGGTTTGTGGATGTCAGGATCACATGCCGCATTTAATTGCATTCCTCCCTTGTTTCCGTGTTGTTCATGGGCTTTGAGGGCATCGGTACTCTGTGCAAAAAAGAAATCATATGCGGGTACAACCTTAAGCGCCGTTTCCAGCACGCCAGCCCCTCCGGGAAAATCTGAAAGCCAGTTTATAGTGATGGCGTTAAATCGTTCGTGTATCTCAGTGATTGTTTCCGGAAATAATGTGCCACCACAATTTACCAGGAATATATCCGGTTTGAACTGATTGATCAGCTTTATTAGTCCATTATTCAATCTCTTCATATCCCATTGGTAGAGGACGGGTAATTTCCTGCTTATTCGATAAGGTATAATATGCTGTCTATAATCATGCGTTTCGAGTTCATGCCCTAATCGCAAAATAGCTCTTTCCACATATTCTGTTTGGGCCATGTTACTAGGGTTGTGGTAGCCGGAGAATAAAATTTTCATTATTAAAGCACTGTTCTCTGTTAAAATTCTCTAAGATAAAATTTTATACTTCCTGCTTCTCTCCCTCAATCTATTAATAGTATTGCACTTTGCAGTATATCTTTAGCGGTAAAGCACCCGAAATATAAACAACTCTTGCAATTCATGCGATAATAGATAATCTTTATCATTTATAGTTGCACTTTTCAACAAAAATGAAGTATTTTTCAATTATATAGGAATGACTATATTGCCTGAATCCACTTCGAAAAAAATTATCAGAAATACCATTTTCAGTTCAGCAGGTTTCTTTTGGAGCTATCTCCTGAGCTTCCTTCTTACACCGTTTATTATTCACAGAATTGGCATCGAAGCATTTGGGATTTGGGCAATCGCGAATACTACCATCAATTTCTTTACATTTCTTGATCCGGGCTTTGGCTCGTCTTATGTTAAATATATTGCTGAATATAATACTAAAAAAGACTATAAAACGGTTAATAACGTTATTAATACGGGACTCATATTTTCGTTGCTATTTTGCGTGGGCGTGGTTGGTATCTACCTGTTTCTAAAGACTTTCATTATTGGTTTTCTGAAGTTTTCACCTGAATATTACGAAGATATTTTGTTTACATTCTTCGGTATATTGATGGTGTTTATTATAAATTACGCTTTCACCGTTTTTAAATCAACTCTGACTGGGTTACAAAGGATGGATATAACAAATACTATTTTTGTTATCGTGTCTATTCCGGGTTCCATAGGCATAATTATATTTCTAGGCCTTGGATATGGACTGAAGGGCCTTGTATGCAACAGCATATTGGTTGCGTTGGTTACTGTCACTTCCTATGCATTTTGTGCTTATAGAATATTTCCGCAAATGTCCATTCATCCAAAATTCTTTAGTTCGACAATGTTCAAAAGGTTATGGAGATTCGGATATAAAGTACAAATAGCAGGATTATCAGAGTTTATAAACAGACAACTTGATAAGATATTGTTGGGTTATATGCTGAATGTACAGCTAGTGGGTTTTTATGAGCTAGGTTCTAAGATGGCGCTTACGGTTGGTAATCTGCCAAAGGTTTTTTTGCAGACAATTGAGCCTGTTTCATCTGAGTTGGATGCAGCAAAGGACGTAAGGGCATTAAATGCTCTCTACACAAAAGGTACAAAGTATCTTGTATTCCTTACTTTCCCCCTTTCAATATTTGTTATTACCAATGCATCTCCCATCATGCATTTCTGGATGAGCGGGCCGGGGTATGAAAAATCTGTCCTTGCAATTCAAATTTTAACAATTGGTTATTCCTTTTTTTTAATAAACAGTGTGGGGCGACTAATGGCAAGGGGTATGGGCATGCCGCAACATGAAATGGTTTCTGCCTTAATAATTCTGAGTTTGAATATTTTACTCAGTGTCATCCTCATCATTTTATTAGGTTATATTGGAGCTCTTATAGGAACAAGTACATCCGCTATTGCAGGGTCATCAGTTTTTATGATCAGGTTTCATACATTTATAAAAAAAACAATAATATCTTTTTTTAAAGATGTATGCCTTAAACCTCTCTTAGCCTGTATTGTTGCAGTTCCGGTATCATTTGTGATAGATTTATTATTTTATTTAATTAATTTTTTCCCGTCAGAGAGAATAGGTTGTTTTGTGTTCCTTTGCCTTAAAGGTATTATTTTTTCAGTAACGTACCTGTTGTGTATTCTTACTGTCAGGTACCTAGACGAATATGATAAGAAGGTATTCTTCTCAACCGTTAAGATGCCTCTTCGAAAGTTAGGGGTTGTTAAAAAGTAAAACCAGTAGTATCCAGTTGAGTTTCTGCATGTTCAAATTAATGCCACATAACTGCCATTCCCGCTAAGCTTGTCCTCGTGAAAACGGGGAAGAATTCGGGTATGACAAAAACGGCAAACGTACAATAGTTGTTGCAGCACAGAAAGACGGTAAGACATAACTTGCAGGTTGATTAATGGAAATAAAATGAAAACCAATGTTGTTCATCTTGTTGAAAAACTGGGAATTGGTGGCTTGGAACGCGTCTTGACGACGATAGCATTAAATTTGAACAGGGAAAAATACAGTGTCTCTGTATGGTGTCTGAGTAAGGGAGGTTTCTTTGCTGATAAGCTCATCGAAGAGGGGGTTGATGTCAAGATACTCAGTATTTCTACCTCTCGAAATCCTGTTGGTATTTATAAATTATACAAATTACTTAAATACCACAAAATTGATTTAATCCATACCCATGCGTACTCTGCCGGAACAATTGGAAGGATAAGTGCGTTCCTTGCCGGAGTTTCAGTGATTATATCGCACAATCATAGCGTTTATGATTATTATAATAAGTATTATCACTTTGTTGAGCGGCTTCTGAGTCTCATCACTGATAGAATAATTTGCGTTTCCGACATAGTAAGAAAATTTGCAAATGAAACACAGAGAATTAATCCTGAAAGACTAATAACCATCCATAACGGTATAAACAATATTTCTGCTGATTCGGGAAAGTCAATCAATACACTTAAAGAGGAATTTGGAATCCTTCCTGGACATACGGTCATAGGGACAGTAACTCACATGGAAGAACACAAAGGGATTATCTACTTAATACAATCCGCCTCTTATCTGTTAAGATCCAGAAAAGATTTAATTTTTTTATTGGTTGGAGATGGGGAGCAAGAGGAAGAGCTGGAAACGCTTTGTGTCGATCTCAATATTGAAAAGAATGTAATTTTTACCGGAGAACGTAGTGATATACCTGAGATTCTGTCATTAATAGATATTTTTATTTTGCCATCTATCAGAGAAGGATTGGGTTTAAGTATTCTTGAAGCAATGGCATGTGGTAAGCCCATCATAGCAACAACCGTAGGGGGTATTCCTGAAGTGGTAAAGGATGGGGTAAACGGAATACTTGTTCTGCCAAAAGAGCCTGAAGCACTTCATGATGCAATCGTTGAACTCCTGGATGATAAAGGAAAACGAGAAGTAATGGGATTAAATAGTAAGCGAATATACGCCGAAAGCTTTAATTTCAGAACTATGGTTGATAGAATAGAAGAGTTGTATGATTTGCTTATAAGAAGTAACGAAAGATAAAAACATTGATATTAATCTATGCATCGGCTTTATATTTTGTGTTGAATATACTTCAAAAGAAAGACTTGCTCTTATGGCACTCTACACATCAAGGTATCTGTCCAGAGATGATTACAAGGCATGGGATCAGTTAGTGCTGCAATCACCTAACTATAACATATTTGACACTACGCTCTGGCTTGATACTTTATCTTCCGTTTTAAAATGTGACATTAAGATTTTAGGGGTATTTAAGAAGGAAAAACTTGTTGGAGGCGCAGTATTTGATCTAATGAAAAGGCTTGGAATTAAGATCGCCAACACCCCACCGATGAGTTTTTATAACTCTTTACATTATATTCCAAGAGAGACACAACATAAAGATAGGCTGGGGAGATATATACACGAAATTATTGTAGCCATAGCGGAGAGATTAGAAAATGATTTTCACTATGTTGTAATAACAAATCACTATGAATGTAAAGATATCAGAGGTTTAAAGAATAGAAATTGGAGACAAAATATACATTACTTTTATCGGGTACCCCTTGATGGTATCGATTTGTCACTTATATCAGCATCGAAGAGAAGACAGGTAAAAAAGGCACAAAAAAAACTAATTATAACCGAAGAGATTAAGGATATAGCATTGGTATATGATATTATAAAACAAACCTACACGAGGCAGAATCTACAGTGCCCACTGACGTTGGATGAGCTGTCCGGGATCTGTAATATGATGAGTAGTAACGTTATCGTTCGTGCGGCCAGAGTACAGGGCGATGAAGAGTATAAAGCAGTTATTGTATTAGTTACGGATGAGAGGAATGGATCTGTCTACAATTTAATTAATGCGTTTGAACCTGAATCTCCGGATTCAGGGGCGAATTCTCTTCTCTTGTGGGAGGGGATTGAATATTTTAGAGATAAGGGGTTCGGGTTTTTTGACCTTGGAGAAGCAAGTATATTGGCAAAAGCGAATTTCAAGAGCGAGTTCTATTCCGACTTAATACAATGTTATCAGCTTTCAAAATCTAAATTGCTGTTTAAGTTTTTCTGGCATTTGACTAAAGGTAAAGTTGTGCAGAGATAATACTCAATAGAACCCGGTTTGCAAAAGGCTCTATCTTTCCATTGAGGAATAGTTGCACGGAACTGACAATTGTTTTAAAAATTGTACGGGTCGTCCTTGCAAAGCGGAAAAATATGGTAAAAAACAAAATACTTATTCTGGAAAATTGTCGGCAAACGTTAGTTGTTCTTCGTTCGTTGGTAAATGCAGGATACGATACAGTTATCGGCTACCATGACGAAATTAGAGATAAATTTGTATTGTCGTCCCGATACACTAAAGAGACATGGCTTCATCCTGCTCTCAATGAAGAAGAAAAATTTATAGAAGCCTTGACCGCTTTCTTAAAAAGAAGAGGCGATATTAAATATATTTTCCCGGTAGACAATGCCATCATCAGTCTACTTACTCGTAATTTTGATCAGATAAGTTCAATCTGCGGAATCTTAATGGCAAGCCCGTTCGCAACAGAAATTTGTCTGGACAAAGCGAAGACATATGACCTTGCGCATGAGCAAAACATACCTTTACCAGAAACAAGTACAGTTCGAAGCTTTACAGATATTAACACTCAAATAGGTAAGATTGGATTCCCTTTCATCTTGAAACCCAGGACTTCCGGCAAGAGCCTTTATGGTAAAAAGTGTATTATTTCTCATACGCCCGATGAATTTAAAAATCATTTCCCGAAATGGCCGGAGAATCATTCAGACTTATTATTACAGAAAAAGGTACTGGGTTTTCGTTATAATTGTAATTTTACGGCAATCAACGGGAAGATAGTAGGTTACTTTGAAGCTAAAACACTTAGAACGGAAGATTATGATTACACTGGTTCAGCGGTAAATACTGTTTCAGTAAGGCCTTCAAATAAACGCAAACACTACTGTGAACTACTAACACATAAGCTTGATTATACAGGTATTGGTATTATTCAGTTTCTTGTAGATGAAGAAGATGGCACTCCTTACTTTCTGGAATTTAACCCGAGAATGGGCGGAAGTCATGCATTGCCATATTACTGCGGTGTTGATTTTCCAAAACAGGCAATAGACGTTCATCAGTATTTGAGTGGAGAGATCGCATCACTACCACAATATTCAAAAGATTACCGGCTTGGCATACGCATCCATTGGTTGTTTGGGGATATTACCGGCATGTTAAAAGAACGGAGGAAAAAAGAGATTTCTATTTTACAGGGGATCGGATGGATGTTTAGAATTATAATCAGCATTTTCAGGGCTTCCCACCATATGACATGGTCATGGAAGGATCCGCTTCCTACCTTAGTTCTCTATAAGCAAGAGTTCTTAAATATTGTATTGAGGCGTATCGGTTTTAGATAAACCGCCTATAATAAAATTCAAAGCCTGAAAAGAGAAAATGTAATAAATAAATATTCTAGCCAATTTCTATTATATTATGCCTTCTTATACAACAAAATACCTTGCCGGTGATGAATACAAGAGGTGGGACGCATTGGTATCGCAGTCACCGGCGTATAATATATTTGACACTACACTCTGGCTTGATGCCTTGTCGTCCGTACTGAATTGTAAAATCAAAATCTTAGGGGTATTTAATAAAGATGCTCTAATTGGCGGTGTGGCGTTTGAAGCTGTTGAAAAGTTTAGGCTGAAGATTGCAAACGTTCCACCGATCAGTTATTTCAACAGTTGCCATTATATTCCTAGAAATACACAATATAAAGAGAGCCAGAGAAGATACGTTCTTGATATTTTTACATCAATAGCTGAAAGGTTACAAAGTGATTTTCATTATGTGGTAATTGCTAATCATCCTGAATTAAAGGACATTAGAGGGTTTTTGTGGAAAGGTTGGAATCAAAACTTACTTTATTCTTACCGAACGCATCTTGATAAGGTTGAGCTCTCTTTAATATCTAAACCTAAAAGGCTGCAGATAAAAAGAGCGCAAAAGAAACCAATTGTAATCGAAGTGCTTGAGGATGTAGCACCCGTTTATGACGTCATAAAGCATACATACGCCAGGCAAGGTGTAACGTGTCCATTGGCTTTTGATGAAATGACTGAAATCTTTAAGAGAATAAGCAATAATATTGTAATTATTGCCGCAAAGGAAGAGAAGAATGAAGGCTATAAAGCAGTTGATATTTCTATTGTTGATTATAAGAAAAATTGCGTTTACGGTTTATTCAGTGGATTTATACCGGAGACTCCCGATCCGGGGATTAATTCTCTTTTGCAGTGGAAAGCAATAGAATATTACAAAGACAAAGGGTACGACTTCTATGATTTTGGTCAGGCCGGAGGCCCGTCCAAGGCCAGTTTTAAAGGCCAATATGATGCTGATTTGGTACCGTTTTATCGTGTTTCAAAATCCAGTTTACCGTTTTCCATTGCCTGGCATCTTACCAAAGGCAGGATTATCCAGGTTCAATAGGAAATTCAGGGAGGAGTTATTATATCCGGATTATATACGTTTTTTATTACCATACTCTTTCATTTTATGATAAAGACTTCTGGAAAGAAGATATATTTTTGCTGTATAGGAATTTGATATAAAGATATCAATCTCTTCTCTTTTCTTATCGGTCAATCGAACCTTATAATCCTCTGTTCCGCGTAAGAAATCATACTCCGAATACCCTTTATTTATTGCATCTTCTATTACAAGATTTGTCAGAATATTCCCGACACGATCCTCAGACCATTTCGGATCCCATCCTCCCTGATAGTAAAAAAGCATGTTTTTGTATTTGAAGAAATATAATGCCGCCACATCCTTCCCCTGTACCCTGAGAAAGTACAGTCTCAGCATATCGGATTTCAGAAATGTTCTAGCAATCTTTTTATGAAATCCTCTGACGTTACTCTTCATAAAATTTCCTTTGTGTTTTACGATCATCCACCGTTTTTCATGCAGTTCAAACAATCTTTCCATGGCGCTGTCTATTTCATCCGGATTTTCCCATGCCAGGAACTCAATATTATCGTATTTCCTGAATAAATTACGCCGCCTTCTCTTTATAGTGTTTCTCATGTTTCTACTTAAAGAAAGGTAGAAATCTTCAATTTGATCTGGCAGCGGTATATAGGGGCAAACCTGAGATATCTCTGATTGAAATGGTCTGTTTCTCATAATCTCTCTGAGTAATTTGCTGGTTAAAGAAGAGATGGGTATGTTGCTTAAGAGGCATAAGTCCCACTTGATTTCTTGAAACAGGTAATCGACTATTGCCTTAAGAACTTCTCCTTCTCTCTCTCTATTTATGATGAAATCAAGATGGTCGGAAGAGATAGGCATCGTTCCCAGGAATCGTAAATATTTTAAGACGGTAATGCCGACTACCTTCTTTTTATCCATACACAATGGTGCAATACCAATCAATTTTTTTTTTTCACCATATGCAGTCAGGAGGAAGAGTTGCTTGTTACCTTTAAAACATTCCCACCAAGTGTACATCCATTCCCAGGTAAGAAAAACCGTGTCACTTCTGCTCTTTTTCAAAAGAGAAGTCCATTCTTCTTTTAGTTTTGAAAATTCATTTTGGGTATTAATTTTTTTAATTGATAGCATTGATAGCTGGTCTATTTTTAAATAAAAGATAAGATTGCAATTCTTTAAACTTACTTATGAAAAAATGCTATTTGTCTCGTAAGTTTAGATAGTCCGGGTGTGTCTCCAGAAATTTCAGCACTATTTGGGACATTAAACCGGGTCAAGCCCTTTTTTATGGATATGATAAGTTGTAAATTGGTTGAATAGAATACGACGGAATAATAAAGCTGTATATTAATTAAGTCAAGGTAAAATAGGTGACATAATCCCTCTTAAGATAGTACGTATTATTAGTAAAATTGTTAAAAACTTGACTTTATTCCATGGTTGGATTAAATTTAAACCAGTAACTATTTTTTAATTATTGCGATTAGGATAACATCATACTGAGGAAGTCGAAGTGTTATTAATATTGAAAAGCTATGTATCTGGCTAAGAGAAATTCATTATGATAGAAGAGACAAATAAGAGTTATAAATCAGGGTTTGTAACGATATGGGGGCGGCCTAATGTAGGCAAGTCAACACTACTTAACAGGCTTGTTGGTGAAAAGGTGGCTATTGTTACGCCAAGGCCGCAGACGACACGTAACAGAATTTCGGGGATTTGTGAGACGGAAGAGGGGCAACTCGTATTTCTTGATACACCGGGAATACTGAAACCAAAGCAGAAACTGGATGAGTATCTGGTCAAATCGGCACGTTCCTGCCTTAGAGATGCTGATGTAGTCTTGTTTGTCGTAGATGGTACCACGCCTCCGCACAGCGATGATAAACGTGCTGCAAAACTGATACGCAACGTTAATAAGGATATTTTGCTGGTAATCAATAAATTAGATATTGCAGATATACCAAATCTCGATGCGATTATTGCGGAATATAAAAAGCTTGGAGATTTTAAAGGCGGTGTTGCTGTTTCTGCCATAACACAAATTAATATTCCGATTCTGATCAAAAAAATATTTGAACTAATGCCGGAGAACCCGGCTTACTATCCGGAAGGCACCGTAACGGACCAGCAGGAAAAGCTGGCAATTGCTGAGCTTATCCGTGAACAGATACTGTTATCTGTAAGGCAGGAAATACCGCATGGGGTGGCTGTGGTGATAAAGGAGGTTGTGGCAAGAAGCGATGAACTTGATTATATAGCTGCAAATATATATGTGGAAAAGCAACGTCATAAATTGATTGTTGTCGGTGGGAACGGGCAAATGCTGAAAGAGATAGGAAGAAAATCCCGTGAAGGTATCCAGGAACTTTTAGGTAAAAAGGTCTATCTGGACCTCTGGGTCAAAGTCAGCGAAAACTGGAGAAAAGATGAAGCGGCATTAAGTCGATTTGGATATAAATAATAACGGAATATAATAATGTAAGGAGTTCAAAATGAATTGTTACATCAGGGTTTTGTCTGTTGCATGGTTAACTTTATTTATTGTATCTAATGTATTTGCAGATAATATAACCATGGATAAAAGATCATTTATAAGACAGGTTAGTTCAGCACTCATAAACCTTCCAAATAGTCAGGTACCGTTTGATGGCGTTCTGACCGGTGGCCAACCGACTTTTGACCAGGTAAAACAGGCTGCTGAAACAGGATTTAAGGCTGTCATTAATCTCCGGGCAGGCAATGAATTGCCTGATCCTGAACAGGAGAGAGTCTGGGTTGAAGGGTCTGGAATGGAATATATTCATATTCCTGTTATCGTGACAGAGGGTTTTACGCCGCAGAATGCCAAAGCGTTTGCTGGGGCGCTTTCTAAGCCTGGAAATTATCCATTGATCGTTCACTGTAAAAGCGGAGAACGTGTCGGCGCAATGTTTGCGCTTAAGGCATTTCACATTGATGAAAAAGATATAGAAGAGGCACTCTTAATTGGCGAGAGAGCGGGGATGATTAAACTTGCTCCTACTGTCAAAAAAATCTTAGAGCGCTATTGAACAGACACGAATTTCACGAATTTACACTAATTCACTTTGATTTATTGCTTAAAAACAGAAGCTGTTTTTACTACGTTCCAACCTTTTGTTACCCGATGATGCTACCGCCTCAAAACAGTCATCTAATTCCAGAAAAATATCTCAACGCTCTTTCCCCATTGACTCTGCTATCTTATCAACTACTTTTAATTCGAGCCTTTCCACCCTTGTCCCTTTCCAGAGACTGTCAGACAGTGCGACTAACAACTCTTCAACTGAGTATTCATTCCCGTCATATTGCGCGTGAGAAATACAACATTGGGCGAGTTCTGGAGCTACTCCATTTTCCAGGGGAGCATTCCCATTTTATTGTATATAAAAGAGGTGGATTCACTTCGTTTAATTCACCCTACCTCGCACCATACGTTTGCTTATTTGTAAGGGTGGATTAAGGCCGGAGGCCGAATCCACGTATTCATGGGCATCATACCTGATTTACAAAAAATTGGGAATGCTCCCATTTTCCAGGAGAAGCCTGTTACCTTCTGATTCATGCTTGTTTCCAAAATCTGTAAATTCCAGAGAATGAACTATTTTGCCCGCATCGTGAAGAACCACACCCAAACGTGCAAAATTATAATCTATTGGCAAGTTATATTTTGACAAAAACAGATAATCTCTTCCAATGCTTCACCAACCAGTTTTACATGAACAAACAAACATTCCGGAGCTTCTAATTTTTTCAACAAGTTATACGCTTCATCGATTGTTGAGCTTTTCTCTAAGATTTTCTTACTCCCGTTTCATGAGTACCAACACATTGCTGATTAGGCGAAATAACCTCTTTTCTTTTTAATAAAAGTCTATCCATTTCGCGAGGAGTCAAATCAGCGCCTGTTTTCTCATATATCTCTTGTTGCCAACCATGCAGTTTTACAAAAAAAGTAGCATATTCTTTATCAAATTCACATTGGGGTAAACGAACCCGCTTTCTCTTCTGGAATTTTCTAAGAGAAGTTACGGCTCTCGAATCATAAATATAAAACAAATTCGGGAAATGAAAATGTAGATATTTTGATACCAGCGATCTTTTCTCCATTCCGGTAATATTCTTGAAGGTATCCAAAAGAAACTTATGGACTGACAGTATTTCAGGTATAACATCAATGTTTATTTTAGTCATGATAGGCTTTGGTAAACTCAGAATTTAGTATTGTCTTTATTTCCTGAGTTTGAGGTATTTATCTATTGCTTTTTCTGCTACTTTGAGGTGTTTATCAGCAGTTCCAGCAACTAACTTCGATGATAATTCAAGATTGTGAAGAATAAATTTAACCGCATTTTTCTGATTTATATCTACTTGTAAAACTACATCCAACAAAGGCAATTCTAAGTTATTAATATTGTCAACGATTATAAAAATACTGGTGTCTCTTAATTCTTTAAGCTCACCATCTGAGTTAACTTCATTGATATATGATAAATATTGAGAGAGAGTAGATTTGATTTTCAATTATTAAATTTCTGTCAATTATTAGAGCAAAACTTGAACAAGCTATCAGGTCTGGATGTTCAGGATTTCCCCATGTTATATCAAGCTGGTGTTCTTTTGCCCACTCAATAAGCTCTTTCTCGAGTTTAGGATTTTCAAACTGGGCAAAAATTGTTTTGTCCCATATTGAAGTTATTTTTGTGTTAACTTTTTGATTGCTCATCTTTTAACTCTGACATACATTCAAGATTTGGCACCGTCTTTACTTTGATAGAGTCGGAATACCGGAATGATAAAACCATACATTATTAAAGTCAAGAGAAAGGTAGTTGTGTGAAAAATAGTCGTGAGTTAGCGTATTCCGACTGAGTGTCGGATCGGGGTAAGGCGTGAGACCGACAGAGTCGTATCCCCTCTGTGTCGTCCTCAGGAGACAGGGTTGTGTCGCTATAGAATTTATAATCCAATCTTTTTATTGTTGTGAAGTATCGACAAACAATTAAATAATTTAATTGACATAGGTAATCCATTGGATTAATGTTTGGGCGTATGCAAACGGTTGTGGAGTTGCCCGAATACTTGAGGAAGATTAAGAAGCTATTAATCAAGTCAGATAGCGAAGGTATAGTCAACTATCTGGCTTGCCACCCCAAAGCTGGAACAATTATGCCAGGAACAGGCGGTGTAAGAAAGTTTAGGTGGGAAGGGCATGGCGCTGGAAAACGAGGAGGTTTGCGAATTGTCTATTATTTTCATAATGAGAATACGCCTTTGTTTCTACTTACCGTATTTGGTAAAAACGAAAAAACCAACCTGACAAAGTCAGAAAGAAATGAATTGGCAAAGTTCGTTTGTGTGCTTGTCAAATCGTATGGAGGAATAAATGAGTAAAGCATTTGAGAGTATTAAAAAAGGGCTTACAGAAGCTATTGATTATGCAAAAGGCAAACCTGTTAAAGCAGTAGTTCACGAATTTGATGCTGTTGATGTAAAAAAAATCAGGACTGATATTGGAATGACTCAAACAGAATTTGCATCATCATTTGGAATAAGCTTAGGAACATT
This sequence comes from Candidatus Brocadiaceae bacterium S225, assembly GCA_007859995.1. GTDB lineage: Bacteria > Planctomycetota > Brocadiia > Brocadiales > Scalinduaceae > Scalindua > Scalindua brodae. The sequence goes on along the minus strand of SMSL01000005.1, from coordinate 56,862 downwards.
GCGGCATTGGGAAAGAGGTGATAGAAAACCACATGGTCCCGCATTGGTTTTACTTAATGTGGTAGCAAAAGAACCTAAGGTAGTATTAAATGTCTTAGAAAGAAATTAGATACTCAATAATTTCCCCATTTATTTTTACCGCTTCTCTGCAAACCAGATATTTACGCTTTCATGCAAAAGGGCAAGTCAGGCAGGCTAAACAACCCTTTTTCATACAGAGATCTTTTCAAAACCTATCTCTTCACCCTGTTATTGCTTTGGCCTTGTCGCCTGGTTGAAATTGCCGGTTTACTATACATAAGGATAATTTGTTTTCTATTTTACGTCCAACGGCTCTTTTAAGCTGTCGTATTGGGAGGCATACAGATATGAACTTCTTGCTATCTGGAAGGAGACTATTGAAGATAATGTGGCCGGAACCGCATAGCCTGCTCCAAAAATTTCTGTACCAATTATTGCAGCAGCAATGGGAGCATTCAAACTTCCTGATAAGACACCACTCATTCCGGCAACTAATAATGCGTAATAAACTCCACTATTAGCCTGAATACCTAAAAATTGCGCCATAGCAGCGCCAAGAAAGAGACCCATAATAATAGAAGGCCCGATAAATCCACCACTAAGCCCTGAACCAACTGTTATAGAATTAGTTAATCCTTTCGTGACGGCAAGAAGAATAAAAACAACAAATAGAGTTTTTCCTTCAAAAATTTCGGCAAAAGGCCATACACCGTTTCCAGAAGTCAGATTTTCTACATAAGAGAAGCTGGCACTCAAAAGATCTTTATGTACCAGATAAGCGATACCACTAACTATGATTGAACCGATCAACATATTTATTGTGCTGAGGGAATCCCTCTCCATGAACCTGCGCATCCAACCATAAAACTTTACATAAAGAATTGAAAACCCCCCGGTTATAAAACCCAGGGTTATAATCCATATCATATCTTTCGAAAGAACAAAATTATCATTAACAATAGAAATATGAAAAGGGAAAATGTCAGGTAAATTCAAGTATCGAATTAAAGTAACACATAAACATGAAGTTATAATGGAGGGAAAGAGATCCAGATAATGCATATTTGCTCTCTTTAATATTTCTACAACAAGGAAACCCGCGCCGATAGGAGACTGAAATGCAGCAGCGCAAACGGATGATGCACCGCAAATAGCAATAATTCTACGATCTTCTTCGGTAAACCCAATCTTCATGAAAAGGTTTCCAAGGCTTGCCATTATACCGGAATTAACTCTAACCATTGGGCCGATAATTCCACCACTACCACCGAACCCTAGAGTAAATAAAGCTGCGAAAAATTTACATACCGTGGCTTTAAGTGACAGGTTCCCATTTTCTGAGTTTACCGCCAGCAAATAAGCAGGCATTCCCTCACCCGCCGAACCGGGGCATATCCGATAGATAATCAAGCCACATACAAGAGCGCCAAATACTGGCCACAGGTATAAAGAAATACCTGAATAGTGTATTAATTCGAGTATTTTTATCAATAAATACTTGAAGGAATAGATAGTCCCTATCCCAAGAGTGGAAGCGCTAACCGCAAAGCAGATCCATTTTAATAGATATATGGTTGATGATTTGAACACAAGGTCACTCTGTATGAAATTATTAACTTTTTAAGGTATTTTCCGAACAGGTAGTTACAGAATCCGATAGTTATTCTTAAATGGTTTTCTCGTATTATTCATACAGAGATTTTTACAAAAGCTATTTCTTTATCCTTAATTATTGCTTTGATTTTATCGCCTGATTGAAATTGTCGGTTTACTATACATAAGGACAATTTATTTTCTATTTCACGTTCAATGGCTCTCTTAAGCGGGCGGGCGCCATACTTTGGTTCATATCCATCTGTTACCAGTTTTTCCTTAATTTCAGTTCCTATTTCAAGATATATTCCTTCTTCCTTCAATCTCTTTATAAGCCTATTAAGAAGAATCTCCAATATGTGTGAAATATGCTCCTTTGTTAAAGAGTGAAAGACAATCATATCATCCAGTCTATTCAGAAATTCCGGTTTAAAATATTTTTTAACTTCGGATAAAATCATATCCTTTGCTTCGTCATGACTGATAATGCCAGGGCTCGACTTAAATCCTATCTCATGTTTTTCTGCAAGCTTTTCGCTTCCTATATTTGAAGTTCCTATGATAATAGTATTGCGAAAGCTTACGACGTGACCTTGTGCATCGGTTAGCCTGCCTTCATCAAGTACCTGGAGGAGCATATTAAATACATCGGGATGGGCCTTTTCTACTTCATCAAGCAGTACTACCGCGTAAGGTACCCGCCTTATCCTTTCGGTAAGCTGTCCCCCTTCTCCGTAACCCACATAACCGGGAGGTGCTCCAATTAGCTTTGCGACTTCATGACGTTCCATATACTCTGACATGTCCAACCTGACGATATGGGTTTCGTCGTCGAATAGAAATTCCGCAAGGGTCTTTGCCAGTTCCGTCTTCCCGACTCCCGTTGGGCCAAGGAACAGGAAGGTTCCTATTGGCCTCGAAGCTTCCCTCAACCCCGCTCTGTTTCTCCTGATCGCATCGGCAATTGCCCCTACGGCAGCTTCCTGCGCTACTATGCGTTCGTGTATTTTCTCCTCCATATGTGCCAGCTTGTCTGCCTCACCTTCCAGCATTCTTGAAGCCGGAATACCTGTCCAGTTCGAAACGACACCAGCTATATCTTCAGAAGTTACAGAGGCGTCCTTCTCTTTCAGTTCCTTTTGCCACTTCTCTTTCTCGGTGGCAAGCTGTTCTTCTATAATCTGTAATTCTGCATGGTGTTTCGTCGCTTCCTCAAAATCCTGTCTTTCAAAAGCCTCCATTTTGAGCGCCGTATGCGCCCTCTTTTCATTTTCCAGCTTTTTAAGATCAGGTGGCGTGTAGTGCATTTCAAGATGTTTCTTTGAACCCGCTTCATCCAGAAGGTCTATTGCCTTGTCAGGTTGTGCCCTGTCTGTGATGTAACGCTCAGAAAGACGCGCGGCAGCGTCCAATGATTCCGGTGTGTAATCTATATTATGATGTTTTTCATAATAAGGTTTAAGCCCCTCAAGGATTTTTTTGGTATCTTCTATTCCTGGTGCATTTACTTGTACCGTCTGAAATCGTCGCGCAAGCGCTCTGTCTGATTCGATATATTTTCGATAGTCATCATACGTAGTAGCGCCAATCAACTGTAGCTGGCCTCTTGCCAGGGCTGGTTTCAAGATGTCGGGCGCTCCCATGCCTCCGCTGGCACCGCCTCCTACACCGACCACAGTATGTAATTCATCTATAAAGAGTATAATACGGCCTCCGGAATCAATTATCGTATCCCTGATTGATTTAAGTCTACCCTCAAATTCACCTCTGACACCGGCTCCTGCAATAAGGGCTGCCATGTCAAGTGAAAGTATCCTTTTTGACAGTAACGATTGTGGCACCTCTGCAGCAACAATTTGCTGAGCAAGGCCCTCTACTATAACGGTTTTACCCACTCCTGCTTCTCCTATTAAAACGGGATTGTTCTTCTTGCGTCTCGACAGGATCTGGATTACTCTTTCTATCTCTTTTTCTCTTCCTATGACAGGATCCAGTTCTCCCTGTCTTGCAAGCTCTAACAGATCCAGCGTATACTCTTTTAATACATCGAGTTTGCTTTCGTCATCCTGGTTTACAACCTTTCTTCCACCCCTGATTTCTTTAATAGCGGTTCTGGCGTTTTCCTGATCAAGGCCAGCGTCTTTGAGAATCTCAGCAGTTTTCCCGGATTGTGGATTAAAGAGCGCAAGGAACAGAGCTTCAGTACTGATAAGCTTGTCTCCCATCATTTTTGATTCCTGCAAAGCAGACTCAAATACTTTATCAACCTCACTGGATATTACTAATTGAATATTACCGGTTTTTGCAACATTAGTTGTTTGGTTATCTAAAGATGCAAAAATGTCATCCATGAGACGTTTTTTAAATCCTTCTGTATCCAGTTTAAGTTGTTCCATAATTGTTATAATAGTAGAATCGTTCTGGACCAGTAACCCTAAAAGCACAAACTCCGTTGTAAACACAGTATGCCCCATATTTACCAGTTCCATAGTTCCGATATTTACGGCATCTAATACCTTCCTGGTGCAATATCTTATATATTTTTGCAGCATCCAATGCCTCCTTATCGACTTGTGCTAAATATGAAGTTTTTTTTATACATAATGATTGAAAGAAATGTAAATGAAAAAATAATAATATAAGATTAACGCATTGTTTTGCCACCGTTGACTGATAAGCAATTGCCGGTTACAAAGTCAGACAAGTCAGTGGCATAGAACAGGACTGCTTTAGCGATGTCTATAGGTAGTGCAAGTCGTTTCAGTGGTGTCTGTTCCGCCATTGCCTTCTGTATGCGAGGTGGCGCGTGAGGCGTTTTCTTCGCTAAAGTAAATCCAGCATTGATCAAATTAACGGTTATTCCGAAACTGCCCAATTCGACTGCAAGGCTTCTCGTAAACCCCACCAATGCGGATTGGGCTGTTATATGACTGGTATACCCTTTTACGGGTTCATTAACTATATTGTCCATTATGTTGATGATCCTTCCCCATTGCCTCTTCTGCATCTCGCTAATTACCGCTTGGCAACAATTGTGCGCGCCTTTTATCGTGCCGTTGATGGCTTCTGTTAATTCATTCCATATTGTTTCTTCAAAGGTTTTTCGTCTTATGGTACCGTGTGCATTGTTCACAAGGATGTCTATACCACCAAATTTTTTGATGGTATCCTTAACCATTTTATTCACACTTGCCTTTACGGTTACGTCAGCTTGCATCACCATAGCCATGCCCCCACGGCTTTCAATCCTATCCAAGATGGATTCTGCGTTCTTCTTGTTTTTCAGGTAATTAATTGTCACTGCTGCGCCTTCAGATGCCAGGAGTTCTGCAATCGCACTCCCTCTGTCACTGCTCGCTGCCGTTACGATCGCGACTTTACCATTCAGTTTCAAAGCAACCTCTCTTTGTTGACATGTTTGCCAGGTTATAATGTGAAACATATACTGTTTGTCATGTCAGGAAAAATCTATAAAGATATCGTTTCCTTTATTGTATACCCATTCTCCGCCTTTTCTACTTTAACTGCCTCTGTTACAGGGTCGTGTTCAAAGAAAAGGATCCAATCCCCATTACAGGCCCTTGACAGTAATTTCTCTTTGTCTTCAATTGACGTTATCGGATTAATATCGTAACTCGCTATATACGGTAACCTGATGTGAGATGTAAAGGGTATTACATCGCCGCAGTAAACGAGCGTGTTTATTCCGTCTGAAATTTTTACAAGCTGCTGTCCTATAGTGTGGCCGTCATAGATTATGACGTCGATGTTTGGTAATATCATGGCGTATCCATCTATTAGTCGAAGCTTTCCTTCTCCTTCTATTGCCTTAAAATCTTCTTTGATAAAACTGCCTTTATCCTTTTCACTCGGTTTTAACGCCCACTCGTGATGGGTTTTCTGAACATAAAATGATGCGTTTGGAAATGTAAGCTTCTGTTTTTTGCCTTTTAAATAAGTTGCTCCTCCAACATGGTCCAGATGAAGATGAGTCAGAATCACATCAGTTATATCCTTCGTTTCCAGATCATATTTTTCCAGGGACGCTTCAAGGTTGTGTTCGGTCTGGTCTATTTTGTAGATTTTCTGATTTTTTTTTGATAATTTTGTGCCGATGCCGGTGTCAACAAGAATTTTGCGTTTATCATCCATGATGAGTAGTGACCTGAGGGCCATCGGTACCCTGTTTTGCTCATCTGAAGGATGAAGTTTACTCCATATTCCCTTGGGTACAATGCCAAACATCGCACCGCCGTCAAGGGCAAACGTTCCTGTCTCAATCGAATGTAATTCATATTGCCCAATCTTCATAAATCAATTCCTTTCGTCTATTTTCTGACTAAGCTGAACTTAGTTGTTTTTTACCTGTAAAGTGATGGATCCTGTTGTTTTCGCCCGTCTGACAAGATGTCAGACAGGGTTGCACTTGTGCCATATTATGGTATTATGCTATTACACTGTTTATTTGCAAACGGATTAAAACTGAGTTAGGCTTAGGATTAGTTTTGTAAAAGCCTCATTTTCATGAAGCTTTAGATCACTTTAAACTTCCTGCCCGAATTGATTGGTCAGGCTGGTAGGCATTTCAAATTTGCCTGCCGCTATAATATATAGATAAGAAATGAGCATTACAAGGGGGAAAATATGACAATTGAGACATGCAGAAAATTATATAAGAATTTAGAAGAAAAACATCAGAAAGCACGAGAAGTTCTGGCGAGGGGTCTGACCCTCACGGAAAAAACCCTTTATTCTCATATGAAGCTGGAGGATATAAAACTATATACTCGAAAGGAATCTAATGTAGATCTGTATCCGGATAGGGTTGCTATGCAGGACGCGACCGCCCAGATGGCGATATTACAATTTATGTCATCAGGTATACCATCTGTGCAAGTACCGACTACCGTCCATTGTGATCACCTGATACTGGCACATCAGGGCGTGGAAGATGATCTGCCTGCCGCAAAAATGACAAATAAGGAGGTTTATGATTTTCTCTCCTCTGCCGCTAAAAAATATAGTATGGGTTTCTGGAATCCGGGGGCAGGGATCATTCATCAGGTAGTTTTAGAGAATTATGCCTTTCCGGGTGGTCTACTTATCGGTACCGACTCACACACTCCCAATGGGGGGGGGTTGGGTATGCTGGCAATCGGTGTGGGCGGGGCGGACGCTGTAGATGTGATGGCAGGTCTGCCTTTCGGTCTGAAGTGGCCCGGTGTTATAGGTATAAAACTAACCGGTAAATTATCCGGCTGGTCATCTTCCAAGGACGTTATCCTGAGGGTAATGAAAGAGCTTACTGTCAAAGGAGGAACTGGTTATGTCGTCGAATATTTTGGGGATGGTGCGGCTTCAATTTCATGCACGGGTAAGGCCACTATATGTAATATGGGGGCGGAACACGGCGCCACAACATCTACATTTCCTTTCGATTCGCGGATGTCGGATTATCTGAGAGCAACAGACAGGTCTGACATTGCTGCTTTAGCGGAGGAATATTCAGAGTGTTTCAGGGCTGATGACGAGGTATATGCAGATCCTGAAAAGTATTATGATAAGATTATTGAGATAAACTTGTCAGAACTTGAGCCGCAGGTATGCGGTCCTCACACACCTGATAAGGTACGTTCTCTATCAGACTTCAAAGACGAAATATTGAAGGAAGATTATCCTGATAATATTAAATTTGCACTTATCGGCTCCTGTACAAACTCTTCATATGAGGACATGGGGCGTGCTGCTGCCGTGGCAAGGGATGCTATTGCAAAGGGCTTGAAGCTGGCTATACCACTACTGGTGACACCGGGATCAAACCTGATAGAAGATACTATTAAACGTGATGGACAGATGAAAGCCCTGACTGATGCCGGTGCAACCGTATTGGCCAATGCTTGCGGTCCGTGTATAGGACAGTGGAAACGTACCGATATCAAAAAAGGCGAGAAAAATACCATTGTTAATTCTTATAATAGAAATTTTCGTGCCCGTAATGATGGCAACACAGAGACGCTTTCATTTATCGGCTCTCCTGAAATTGTAACGGCATACGCCTTCTCAGGTTCTCTCTCCTTCAATCCATTGCAAGATAAATTGAAAACTGTTTCCGGGCAGGAAGTGATGCTGGGAGAGCCATCATCGGAAGAACTGCCATCTGCCGGATTTACCGGTTGCGGCAAAGGCTATGTGCCGCCAGTGGAAGATGGTTCTAAGGTAGAGATTGTTATCAATCCCGAATCAGAACGTCTTCAGGTATTGGCCCCTTTTGCACCATGGTGTGGTAAAGATTTTATCGATGTTCCTTTGTTGTTAAAAGCTTCCGGGAAATGTACAACCGATCATATTTCTCCGGCGGGGCCGTGGCTGAAGTTCAGGGGACATCTGGACCATATATCTGATAACACCTTTTTTGGCGCCGTAAACGCGTTTGATGGTTCAGTCGGTACAGGTAAAAACCTTTTCACCGGTAAGAGGGGTATAAGGTTTTCAGACATCGCCCGTGACTACAGGGAGCGTGGAGTTTCATGGGTTGTTGTAGGTGATGAAAACTATGGAGAAGGCTCTTCGCGTGAGCATGCAGCCATGTCTCCACGGTTTCTTGGTGCCGTTGCGGTAATCGTCCGTTCATTCGCCCGAATCCATGAGACTAATTTAAAGAAACAGGGCATCGTTCCCCTGACATTTGTTGATCCGGAGGACTATGAAAGATTCTGCGAGGATGACAAGGTGTCGATTACCGGTTTGGACAGTTTAGCTCCTGGCAAAAATGTTCTCGTAAAGATCAGGCACAGCGATGGAACCGAAGAGAACATAGAAACGAAACATACTATGTCAGAACAACAGCTGGGATGGTTCAGAGCAGGTTCTGCCCTGAATAAAATAGCTAAGGATTTGGCTGGGTAACTTCAGGGAAATTCTTGACTTATGATCCGGATTGTAGTAGTTTTCTGGCGAATAAGCCAAAAATAATATCAACGGTCTGTGCCTTTTTTTGATATAAGATATAATTCCATAATTTTCTGTCCTTAATGCAAAACAGTGCAACCACATTTAGAAGGAAGTTAATTCTTTCCCTGGTTCTTTTCATTATTGTTTTATTGTCAGGTACTGCAGGTTACTATTTTATTGAGGGATGGCAGCTCTTTGATTCTCTGTACATGACCGTTATCACCCTCTCGACGGTAGGGTTTCATGAAATAGAACCACTTTCAAAAGAGGGAAAGGCCTTTACTATTGGCCTGATATTTTTTAGTCTGGGTGTTGTGGCTTATGCATTAAATTACGGGCTAAAGGCTATATTTGAAGGTGAATTTCAGGATGTATTTGGGAGAAGAAAATTGAAAAAGGTGTTAGAGTCGTTGGAAAATCACTACATTGTCTGCGGTTACGGCCGTATGGGGAAGGTTATATGTACCGAATTAAAACGAAAGGGGATCCCTTTTGTTATTGTAGAAAAAGAGCCTCAGGAACTCGATCTAGATGAAGATGTCATAATCACTTATGGAGATGCGACTAGAGACGAGCTCCTTAGAGATGTAGGTATAGAAAAAGCGAAGGGGCTTATATCGGTCCTTGATTCCGATGCACAGAATCTCTATGTTGTGCTCAGCGCAAGAGGGCTTAATAATGACCTCTTTATCGTAGCAAGGGCGAATGAAGAGGGTGCGGATTACAAACTTACAAGAGCGGGTGCGGACAAGGTCGTCTCTCCATACCATATTGGAGGCCTCAGGATAGCTCATACCATACTTAAGCCAACGGTAGTAGACTTTCTGGAGTTAACGGCAAAAGCCGGTAATATGGAAATTCAGATAGAAGAGGTTGTGGTAGAAGAGGCGTCTGCATTGGCGGGCAAAACCATCAAAGATGCAGACATTAGAGCAAAAAACTGGGTTGTAATCGTGGCTCTGAAGAAAAAAAATGGGAAAATATTATTTAACCCCCGTGCTCATACCCTGATAGAGGAGGGAGACAAGGTCGCAGTGATTGGAGAACCGGAACACTTTAATCAGTTCGAGAAAATGGCCAGGGGGAAAAGAAAACCAGACCTGTCCAATAAATCATCGACCAATCTTACTGGATTTTAAATATCCTGTCTTCACTCTTCTTTCGTTTCCATGTGGGAATCAGGTTTATACATACCACATTACAGCTTTTCAATCTCAATGTAGGTAGAATTATAAGTGGCGTTGCCTCCAAAATCCTGGACAATATCCGGGGTAAGGGTGTTTGCGCCTTTTCCTTCACACAGCTTAGACCACAATCCTCCATAGGCTAAAGTAACTCCCTGTTTAATATCCCTGGTAGGGCGTGCCTTCATGTTCAAAGTATCCTGGTCATTTTTTAATACTACCCAATCCCCTTCTTTTATACCTTTCTTCTTTGCGTCTTCATTATTAATCAGGACGATTGGTTCAATCTCTTTTTGCCAGATGTTGTGGAATTGAGAACGCGTGATACGTTTATGATTTACCGTTAGAAACTGGAGAGGATACCTGCTCTTTTCCTCTTCATAGTAACCGGGTAGAGGCGAAATATTGGATTTTTCCGCCAGTTGAGAGTACATTTCAATCTTGCCGGACGGAGTGAGATATTCATCCTGCGGCCTGGGCTTCATCTTGCAGAAACCATCCTGCTCCAGATCTTTCAGGGCAAAATCTACGGCCTTACTTCTGCTAAGGAACTCTTCGGTCACTTCACGTTCCGGGGGGAAGAGATCTTGCGTATTCAGGCCAAGAGCCGCAGAAAGTTCCTTAAAGACCTGATAGTTCGGTTTTGACTCGCCAAGAGGTTCAATTGCCTTCTGATTTATGGAGAGATAGTTGTGGTAATAACATATATGGATATCAAATGATTCCAGGAAGCTTGGGGCAGGCAGGACAATGTCCGCGTAGCTGCAGGTGTCATTTAAAAAGATATCATGTACCACCGTAAAGAGATCTTCACTCTCCATACCCTTCTTTACCAGTGCCTGGTTTGGGAGATTTACCAGGGGATTTGTATTGAAGACGAAAAGGAATTTTATCTCTTCCGCCTCAAGTAACTTGCCAAGTTGTGCCATATTACGCATCTTCTGAGTTTTCGGGAATTCCTGACTGATAAGGTGTTTGCCCTGGAGAAAGGCAAGGTCTATTTCTCTGTCAGTATTGCTGTAGTGTACCCTGAATCCGCCAACAAGAGGCGGGAGGAGTGCAATAGTCCTGGCAGCCTCACCACCATAAAGATGTTTCTGGATACCGAATCCCAGGTGAATGAAGCTTGGTCTTATCCGATACAGATCTTCTGCTAATTCTCTAATATCGTCTACAGATAAGCCTGTTATCCTTGAAACCCTTTCAAGGTCAAAATCCTCAGCTACTTCCCTGAATTGTTCAAAACCGTGCGTATACTTTTCAACATGTTCCTTGTCGTACATATTACTTGTTATCAGATAATTTGCAATTCCCAGTGCAAGGACACCATCAGTGTTTGGCTTAATGGCAAGGTGCTTGCCTAGTTGGCCTGTTTTCAAGGGATCAATGACGTAGAACTTTGCTCCGTTACGTACGGCTTCCTTAACCATGTTGTATCCGTGCAGGTTGCTCCATGGCCCGTTCAATCCCCAGAAGATAATGAGTTTGGAAGAGGGTATCTCTTCCGGATCAAGACCCCAGAATCCGCCATAGACATACTGCATGGCTGTTCGTCCCGCGTTTGAACATACTGTGGGTGAGCAATTACTGGTGCCCAGTGTTGTGAAGATTCGCTGTGGCAATTGCTTATTAAGCAGGCCCATATGGCCATAATAGTGAAACGGCAATATTGCTTCCCTCCCGTGTCTGGATTGAACATTTTCCATCTGGTGTGCGATTTCCCTGTAAGCCTCTTTCCACGTAATCTCTTTAAAATTGTCAGTCCCTTTCTTTCCTACTCTTTTGAGAGGACGCTTCAGACGTTCCGGTGAATACACAAACTTTAAAGCGTTTTGTATCTTCCAGCATAGGAATCCCCGCGTTATAGGGTGTTTTGGGTTGCCCTGAAGCTTGACTGCCTTACCGTCCTCAACCGTTGTGATCATGGCACAGGTATCGTAACAATCTCTGGGGCATGTGCTGAAATATTTTTTCATGGTTTTTTTTATATATATATTGAGCGATAGAAATTTGATTTTCAGTAAAAAATAAAATAAAGAAGGAAGCATTCTATCATATCAAGGCTATTAATAAAAATGTTTATGTTTAGACTGCCAAACTGATAGAGGCGGCTTTGCGTGAGCATGTTTTTACTAAAAGCCCGTCCGTAGGGCACTAATTTAAACACAGATTGGTGCACGTAAGATCGATTATTATAAATATTTCAGGTTTTCCGGGAGAAAAATATGTCTATTGCAGTGGTAGTTAAGAAAAGACAATAAAATAGTTATTGGCGCAGACACCTTACAGTGCTTTGGGAGCATTCCCAATTTTTTGTAAATCAGGTATTATACCCATGAATACGTGGATTCGGCCTCCGGCCTTAATCCACCCTTACAAATAAGCAAACGTATGGTGCGAGGTAGGGTGGATTAAACGAAGTGAATCCACCTCTTTTATATACAATAAAATGGGAATGCTCCCCAGTGCTTTGATTCTAATATGGCAGGTGTCGATAATCTGAATGAATCTAAGGTTGAGGCGTATAGGTAACGCGATGGTTGCCGGTGCTGGCTGGGGTCTGTATGACAATATTCTGGATGATTATCTGAAAGGTAAAAAACCGGTCAGGTTATCAACGAAACAGGACCTCTTTCTGTTTTTCAAAAGACTGTGGCCCGTATTACACGAGAAGTACTCATTTGTTAAAAATCAATTTATGAGAACGCAATTATTTTTCATATAACCTATCAATCACCAAACAGTTTTAGTTGCCTGTTTTTGTAGTCCTTGTTTTTTCTGTTTTTTCTCTTTTTTTCCGCAATTTCTCTGTTTATCTCTGCCCTTCGTTCCTGTTTCCTTTTTATTTCCTGTTCTTTCATCCTTCTTTGATTTTCAACAAATCTTTCAAGCTCCTTTGCATCTTCTCCTTCCGCAATTTCATAAACTATTTCCAGATCCTCAATCATATTTTTTGGGACGATAAAACCTTCCGGAGTTTTATAAAAAGTGAGTGAGTCCGTGACATGTTTACTGCAATATCCTTCGGCCCCAATAGTCAGATTACAGGCATCTTCGATTTGAGTTGCTTTGTTTCCTATCGTTGACCTGGAGGTGCTAAAATAACTGCATATAGTATCAGCCGCTATGTAGTTTTCATTTTTCTTGTCGAATAAAAAATTAAGACGTGCTATCGCACAAATAATTGAAGCTGCCCATATCTCCTTTTTGCCGCGAGAAAGGTTAATTTTCTTTTTTCTGCCAAGGGCATCGCATAGTTTTAAGGCATAGCCCATTAATTCATCATTTAAATGTTTCTCGCAAAAACTGCGTATTAGTTCTTTGATTTCAGTCATTTTTTTAATACAAGTGAAGTCGCTATTGCGACAAAAACTATACTCTGAAATTCCTATACATTCAAGGTTTGTCGATCCCGTTTTCCTGAATAGCCCTTATCAGAATTTCCTTTATAATACGACAGCTAAAATAATGCCCGTTTGGGAAACGGGCCCTACATAATCCTGCTGTATAGATACTCTTCCCATTCTGATACCATCCCTTTTCTTACCGGATTATCAACAATATATGCTGCTATTTTTAACAACGACTCTTCTTTTCTTACAACATGATCGTGGAAATTTTTCTGCCATAACGGTTTAATTTTAAATAATTGATTTGCAATCCTTGATGTATAACGCTTGTATGCCGAAACCCAATTCTGCAGGGTACCTTTCCCTGCAGATTTGCCTTCACCTTTCTTTGTATAGTCCTCAGTTAATGATAACAACATATGTAAATGATCAGGCATGATACAGTAACAGAGCAATTGTATTTCCTTTATCATTCTGAATTCAATTTCATCTTTGATTATTTTGGCAATTTCAGCATTACGAAAATATTGTTGTTTATCATGAGTGCAAATAGTTATGAAATAAACATAAGCGTTTCCTGTGTAATCAAAACCTTTAAGTCTGATATTCTTTCTACGTTTTGGTTTACTATTCATACCACAATTTATGTCAAAATTACGAATATTAAATGCAGTGTCCGTTTCCTTGCTCGACAAATGACAAGTGAGCAAACATCCTGTAGGGTCCGTTTCCCAAACGGACTTTGTCAGAATGCCTATTATAATGATACAATCGTTACAAAAGGCCAGTTTCGGGAAACGTGTAATACGGGACGTTTATATTTGATCCTACAAAATAAAATCCTTGATCAGAAAATGTAGGGACTGTTCCCCGAACAGTCCCTATTATTCGCACGTTTTTCAAAATGAATTTCGACCGACTTCGTCGGTAAAACAAAAAAACTAAAAGTTTTAAAAAATAAAAACAGAGGGTAAAAGGGTAAAAAACCTAAAGGGTAAGAGTCCTGGCACAACGAAAACCTATGTTGTAGTTCCTGCTACCCGGTACGTCGTCGTTGCGATACGCGCACCGGCAACCGCTACTACTGTAGTACCACGAGCCGCCGCGCAAAACAAAGGTGTCTTTGCTCTTGTCGTAGGGGCTACTCGTCCATTCCCAGACATTACCGGCCACATCATGGCAGCCGAATTGGCTTGCGCCATAAGTAAATCTGCCGACTTCTGTTGTCAGTGCCTTCATTTTATTATTTTTATAAAATTCTTTGTTAAACACTTTATCCCATTCATCATAATCCTTTAATTCCTTTTTTACGTGATAATCAGCACAATTTAGCTTATTAAAATCAAATTCATTGCCCCAGGGATATTCTCGTCCATCTCTGCCTCTTGCTGCTTTTTCCCACTCATATTCTGTTGGAAGTCTGACTTCTATTCCTTCTTTCTCAGACCTCCACCTGCAAAAATTTATAGCGTCGTTATGGGATACAAGTACTACCGGGTGGTTTCCCAATCCTTCAGGATATGTTCGATTATTTTTGTTCCAGCAGTACGGTTTCTCATCTTCATTATCACTATACGGCACTTCATGGTCTGTTTCGTCCATAAATTCTTTGTACTGTTTATTGGTAACCGGATACACATCAATTTTGTAGTCGTTCTTTATACTATCGTTTTTTGTCTTATCCTCACCATAAAGGAATATACCTTTAGGGATCAATACCGTTTCGCCAAGTTTGAAACTTTGGGTGTAACCTACAGTTCCTGATTTGTCTTTATCGCTGATAACCGTTGATTCTGTCAAATGAATAAACCGCTCTATCAACCAGTCGTCATCGGGAAACGCGGTTCACTTTGCAAGTACCTTTTTCAGCCTTTCGTCTATCTGCATGTCCTTTTTCTCTGTCTTTTTATCTTCTGTCTCCGGTGAAATGTCGTCATTTATTGCCGCACTTTGTATCTCAATCAGTCTTTTTGGATTTCCCTTAATGTCATTATGTATCTTCGGATAATGAAACACAATAATTGTCCATTTCATATATAATAGAGGCATAAAATATTTTCTTAAGAGTTTTTTATGTTCTTTGGTTTCCTCCTGATCAACTTTATCATCTACAATATTTTCCTTCAACGTTTTCGCAAGATTTACCGTAAAGGCGAGCAGGTTGATAAAACGTTTTAGAGATCTTGGGTTTTCTCCAATTCCTGCGTCAATTATCACGTCAGAATGTTCTTTGAAATCTTCTGAATTTCCCATTAAGGATTCAATAAATGTTTTCTTCCTCCCATGCTCGATAGTCGGTAATTCAAGAGGCAGCTGGATCATCTTGTCCAGATAGTCTTCCGGTGAGATAATGAGGTTCTCTTTCTCTTTTTCCTCCTTGTGTTCAAAAAATCTGTATCGATATGAAATCCCCTTCTTTGCCACTTCGCGGTCAACACCAATGACAAAGAGATATCCTTCTATATCGAGAAAGAGCTTTATTGCCTCAAGAAGCTCTACTGCCTTATCGGGCAGACATCTATCCAGGTCATCTACAAAGACAACTATTCTAAAGAGCTTTTCATCAACTGCCTTTTGTAATTCCTTTGTAATTTCATAGTACATAGAGCAGTATTCTTCTGAAAGGTTCCTTAATTCTTTCATTCTTCTGGAGGACAACTCTTCTTCCCTTTTTGCCATTTTTGAAGCATCTAGCCTTAGTCCAAACTTACACGATTGTACTTTGGCATTCTAATGCAACATGATTTTTGAAGCATCTAGCCTTAGTCCAAACCCTCCCAGCTTAGCATCAGCCGTTATCCCGTAAGCGAAAGCGGCAGAAACATCTCCTATCTTTGTAGCAACCTTTAACAGTTTGTCTCCTTTAGTTTTATTTTCTTCTTCATATTTCCTGATTCCACGTTCAATGGTCTTTAAAAAAGGAATAATCAGGTATTCTTCTTTTTCATACCTCCAGGGATTAAACCAGACCGGAATAATACGTGGTTCGTTATTATCCTTTAAAAGCCTGTTCTCAAGAAGATGCATAAAACTTGTCTTTCCACTTCCCCACTTTCCGAAAATACCAATGCAGAAAGGTGTTTTGAAGTCCCTATCGGTAAACATTGTATTAAGAGTTTCAATGTATTTGCCGAACCCTAACTGGTCTTCATCACAGTAAATATCGGATTTGATGTTTAAACGGTATTTTTTCATTCAGGTAGCCCGGAATTAAATACAAATATCCAGGATGTGCGTCCGGTTGCAATTCCTGGAAAGTTAAGAAGGTTTATTTTCTATTGTCGCCTTAAGAGCAGTCTCTAATGTTCTAAGGAGCAAGGGGTTTTGACCGATCTGAGTTATGCCGTCCAGCCACACTTCCCTTTCAGGTGACTGAAGTTCGGATTTGCCGATCGCCTGTTCAAAGTTTTTCAGAAAATTTATTGTAATGTTAACCGGCGCCCTGTCTTCCCGGGTAACGGTGCTATCGTCGGACTTACTGGCAACTTCCATTTGACGAATACCCTTTTTCGTTAACCATGCACCGTACGAATCAGAATCAACAAGCCCTGCCGAGATAAGGGCCTTCATCGGTTTTCTGATATTTTTTTCTTTATAATCGTACTCTTCTATCAGTGCATCTAAGGTCTTTACTTTACTGGTGCCGTACTCTTTCCAGAGATTGTACAGGTTTACCAATATGAACCGTTGAAAGGGGGTTATTTCCATATTTTAAATTCGAGGCCTGATCAGGTTCCAAAAAAATAGTTCTCTGCGGGTTTGAGGTGGATAATTACTCTCGATCAAGTGTAGGTATCACAAGAACAGGGCAGGAGGTGTTTCGCAACACTCCTTCACTGACGCTGCCAAATATCATGTGATGGACACCTCCATGTCCGTGGGTGCCAACAATAATTATGTCAATTTCCAGTTGCTTTGATTTCTGAAGGATAACATCGACAACGGAACCTTGCGTGAGAAGTCCCTTTGTGTCTATCCCTGATTGTCGGAGTCCATCTACCTCTTTCAGTAAGGCCTTATACTCCAGGGGAAATTCCTGTTGGCCATGGGCACTTGTGTCTTGTGAATCAGGCTCATCATCCAGAAAATCAGGGTCACCTTCAATAACATGGAGTAAGCATACTTTAGCAGGCAATGCTAACGCGAGCGTTTTTGTTTTATCTAATATCTTTTGTGAGGCACTGGATAAATCGATAGCAACTAAAATATTCATATTCCAAATCCTTCACTTGAAATTACAGAAAATTCCGGAGATAGAGCCCGTATTTAAAGATGACAATACACCTGTTAGTGTAAAATGAGCCATTATTTTGTCAGGTCTTATGTTAATACTAAAGCTTTCGAGTAAATAATAGTGATGTTGTTTAGCAAAATCAACAGGAAAAATATCAGACAACTTGAAGTATCAAATCGTAATTCATACATCATAGAAAAACCGGGAAATATAATAATTTTATTTATTTTATTTTCTCTTGCTTTTATAAATAATGTTTGATACCTTTATGACTAATTCGTATTAGCTGGTAGTATTGGTTGTACTGTAGCGTCAGATTATATGTTAAATACATAAGTAAGGCGGCAAGGTTTACCAATCTTGCCGCTTTTTTTTTTGTTTTTTTATTGAAGGGAGTGGTTTTTATTATGGCGACTGGAACAGTTAAGTGGTTTAACGATTCAAAAGGTTTTGGCTTTATTACACCGGAGAATGGCGACGATGTCTTTGTTCACCATACCGCAATCCAGTCTGAAGGTTTTAAAAGCCTTTCAGAAGGAGATCAGGTAGAGTTTGACATTGAAGAAGGTGAAAAGGGTAGCAAGGCAGCAAACGTTGTTAAATTATAAGTATATTTTACAAAGAGTGCTCATATATTTTACTGTATAGACGGTATAAAAGTATAGAGTGGTTTTAAAAAATATGACTGTGATAATAGTGTCCTCAATATTCGTAACAGGGTATTGGGGACTTTTTTTATGCGTGTTCAGAGGAGTCAGAAGGTTTCGTGGTTATTGAGGAAATGGTATTGGGCCTTGGCAGTAAACCTGCCCGTATCTAACAATACATACGGGCAGGCAATCTGGTCTTGATAGAGATAGCCCGCAAAGCTGCTCCTGGGCAATCACGATATCCGGTTCTGCTTTTTGGTAATTTTGCTTTGCATTATAGCTAAACCATCCGGAGTGACAGGCTGGCTGCGAATATGCGTATACCAAATGTCACTGAGAACCTTTCCCGCTGAATACTTCCCTTATATTATTTTCAAGTGTGGCTCTTTGTGTTTTACATCCCATTGATGCTTTGTATTCGTTAAGCATTGCATCAACAAGAAGATCAGCAATTTTATCTAGCTTAGTTCCCATTTTTTTCTCAAGATTCGCCTTAATCTTCTCCTTAAGCAATTCCTTTTTCGCGCACCGGGTAAGATCCATCATTTTATCAATGTTGTCACATCCGCCCTTGTCACATTTAGGCTTCTTGCTGCAATCATTGTCACTTGAACATTTTTCACCTTTATCCAACGGACACTCACTTGATTTGACGTTTGCCGCACCCTGCGCGTAAACCTGTGCATCTATTCCTGCAAAATTAAGTACTATGCAAGCAACACCTACTACTGCGATAAATATTACCAATGACTTACATTTTCCTACCATTTTCCATCTCCCTCAAAAATTATTAAAAAACTATGTACCAATATAACATAAATTCCCATTAAAAGGTTCCTAATAATAAATAAGGGGGAACGGTACGATAAATAAGACTTCATACCGGCCAACAGGTGGGGTTTTTGTGAGGTGGGGCGTTAAGCGCTTTATATCTACGCAGGAGATCTGAATGAGAAGTATAGGAATGGATTTATTTAAATATCTATCTTAACAGGTCCATTAAAATCCTTTATCTCTTTTTTGCACAGGTCCACGGTGTTGGGATGGCAGGTGAACATTATGATCTGGTTTTCTTTTGACACCTCATTCAATAATCGGATTGTCGTCTTCGCCCTTTGGGGATCAAAATTTACGAGAATATCGTCAACTATCAGTGGCAGCGTGCCCACTCTATTTGCATACTCCTTGATAAATGCCAATCTCATTGAGAGATAGAGCTGCTCAGCAGTTCCCCTGCTGAGTGCAGACACGCTTTTTTGTAATCCTTCCGGTGTTTCGACTACAAGCCTGTTGTCATCAGCTTTCTTGATTATGCGAACGTATCGACTCCGCGTAATTTTCTCAAGGTATCGCCCCGCATGTTTGAGGACAAAAGGTTGTCTTTCTCTCTCATATATTGTCATCGCTTTATTTAATAGTGTATAGCACAAGGCATTTACAGACCATTCTGAAATGGCTTCCCGTAATCTTGATTTGAGGTTCTCTTCTTCGAGTCTTAGTTCTCCCAGTCTTTCACTCTTTTCCAGTTCAGATATTTGATTTGTCTTTGCCCCCATCTCCTGCATGGTGCCGGAACGTTTGCGTTCCAGTTGTGTAATCTCATCCTCAAGCTCCTCAATAGATTGATCCGTTGTCATAGGGTCTGATTCATCGGCAACCTCTTTCTTAAACTTTTCAATTTCCAGTTTGCTGCCAATCAGCCGCGCAAGCTGTATTTCAAGGTTGTTTTTCCGTTCCAGCAAACTCTCTCTTTTTTGTACAATCTTTGAGTGCTTCCTGAATTCCTCGGCATTCCCTGCCCCACCTTCAACTATCAGGTTATGAATATCATTTTCCATGCCGGCAATGATATCCTCAATCGTCTTTTCCCGGATTTTAAGTTCCCTTGTTTTTTCTTCAAGCTGTTCTCTCTTCTCCTTAAACCCTTTCTGTTTTTTTAATGAATCATCTAGTCTGTGGATTGACTGAAAAATGTTCTCTCGTGATGCCGTTTCCAGATTACATAGCTTCAAAACATTATTTACACGGTCAAGATATGTGTGAGCTCGCTCTCTGGCTTGTTGCAATGTTTTTTCCGCATCTTCACTCTTTCTTATCAGTTCCTTGATCTTCCTGATCGATTCAATCAAGGCGAATATTCCGTTTCTGTCCAGTTCCGTACTAAACCCATTATTTTGAAGCCAGTCTTGCCATTTCCTGCATACTTGCTGATATTCATCCTTTGACTCTGACAGCACTTTCTCTGCTACCGCGATAGACTGCCTCTTTGATTCCATGATATTTGACAGTTGCTCTTTTGAGTCATCTAAAGTATCGCTCGCTGATTTATAATAAACGTAGTAAAGGGCGGCAATGGACACAAATCCTAAAGCTGTGGCCATTATGCCGGAAACCGGCTTAAAGGTGATCCAGCAGAATGCTCCCAGTCCTATTGATATGAGCATCCCAAAGATTATTAAGAATTTGAATTGGATTACCGTTCTGGTTTTCTCAAACTTGCGGGAGAAAACAAGAAACTCTTTGGTGGATTCTTCCTTGTTTTTTCTCTCCTGTGCAAGGGCGTCTTCCGCTTTCTCTACTTTAACCTGAGCACTTGAAAGATCTTCAGTTAAAACCCTTGTGTTCTGAAAAGATTCTTTCCCCACATCTATTGCTGTTACTCGATCTTCATTCCAATCTGTACCGATGTCAGTGATTGCGTTTGCCACATCCGTCTTTAGTGAGGTTAAATTTGATCTGATTTCATCTTCTCTTTTTATGTTTTCGGTTTCTGCCGAGCGGGCTTCAGTCAAAGATATAATAAGGGCTTCAGACTCTAAAATGTTTCTATCAATACGTATTGAGTCTGTTTGTATACTAAGATTTTTAATCTTATTTCTGCATTCCTGCAGTTCTTCTTTTCTTTCTGTTAATTTTTCTTCAAGCTTCTCCAGCCTTCCTGTGCCGTTCATAGGGAATTCTTTAATTACAAACGGAAAAGAAGTAATTTGTTTTTCTATCTCATTCAGTTCGTTGACATTGTCTCTGCCAGCCTTCAGTCTTGAGGCTCTTTCTTTTTCTCTTCTTTTGTTGTCAATGACATGGAAGAGCCGTGTTTGTTCCTGTCTCAGTGTTTCGATTTCCGAGATTGTTGCTTTATATCTTTCCTGATCTTTTTTTATATCTGATATTTCAACCCTGACTCTTTCAAGTTCATTTGTGATTTTGGGTACTATTTGAGCCGCTCCACCATATTTATATATCTTGTTTTTCTCCGCTTCAACGGCCTTTAATATGTACGGCAGGGTAACATCTCCGACCCCTGTACCTGCTGAATAAATATGCGCGTTTATTTCGTCATTTTCCAGTGAGTCCAACTGCTGCAATTCCGTCAGGCTGAAAGCAAATACCGTTTTGTATATATTTTCACTTACACCATGAAGGGCTACCTGTAAACTTTTCTTTGCGCCTTCACCGGACAACTCAGTTCCGTCTCCATTGAGAATAGTTATTTCTCCGGTAAGTGTCCGGCCTGGTTTAATGGATACAGAGAATTTCTTATTATCTGTTGTTTCCAGTTCCAGCCTCCCACCATGGACACCGCCTGCCAGAGGTTCATAACGGTCAACTGCATTCTTCTTTCCTGGAAATCCAAAGAATACTGTCCGGAGAAAGGACATCATTGTTGTCTTTCCTGCCTCGTTAGGACCAAAGATGAGGTTAAACCCTGGTTCAAAGACAAAGTCCAGGTTGTGAAATTTTCCGTATCCGTCTATGTACGCCTTTATGAATTTCATAGATTGTTTTTTGGAGTGCAGTGACCGCCTGTCCGCCACTCTATTAGGCGGGTGTCACTGCTATAATACGCATCATCGCGGATGATGCACTAACTATTTCCCGCCATTAGAGCTGTATTACAACAATTTGGATCTTCCTATTCATCTCCTTACGAAGGAGGGGATAAAGGGGGTGGTGATAAAGCTGCCAACTTATATATAGTTTGAAAATCAAACCCCTCTTCCTTCGCCTTTTCTAAACGGGAATTCAGATAGTTACTTACCACCCGATAACAGATTCAGCCCCAGATTTACAGAATTTTCCAGGATATCTAATAACTCTGTTTCATCTACTTCTTCAAGGTATTTCCTTATTGTTCTGTTTGATAACGGTTGATTCAAAATCTCCAGTAATGCGGTCTTCATTTGATCATCATTTTTTACTTTTCCGGCAAGTCTCAGAAAATCTCCAATGAAATTTTCCTGGTTAAGATAATCTTCCCTTTTTCTCTCAGGCTTGATTGACAGTCGTATTGATTCAGGAAAAACAAATGGGGTCTGGTTGAAAAAACGTTCTACCAGTATCTCTTTTGTTTCTACTACCTTATCTGTCATTGTTAACTCATGATAGAGTGGAGATGAGCCGGTAAGTTTCCACCTTATAACGATTCCCTTTTCATCATTAATAAGTTTTGAAAGCCCTTCCTCGCATTTGTCTGAAAGTAAATCTGTCAGCTCGATAGAAGTCAAAATATTCTTTACGTTTATCTCTTCCTGTTTCCACAGAATATTTTGAACGGATTTGAATTCATATGATATCTTCCGGCTGGAATCTATCTTAATTATATAACAACCTCTTGGTCCGTCTTCGTTTATATGCCTGCCCTGAATATTTCCTGGATAGAGAATCAGTGGGTTGTCACAGAGCACCTCCGGGGTATGTATGTGCCCGAGCAGCCATATATCCATATTAGCTGCTTTCAGATCGTTTATTGTACAGGGTGAATAAACGGCATGTTCTTTCTTTGACCCCACGTTTGCGTGCAGCATACCGATAGAAACAGTGTCTTTCGCTTCCGCCAGGAATTTTAAAGAGAGGTTTTCTGTTACTTCTCGTACGCTATAACTGATTCCAAATATTGTAGTAATTACTTTGCCGTTTTTTTCAATTGTGACCTTATCGACCTTATCGCTTCCAAGCAGATGTACGTTTTCAGGGTATTTTATTTCTGTCAGCCAGTCACATAACGGGTCGTGGTTTCCTGCTGCGATAATAACGGGTATGCCTGCCTTATACAGTCTCTCAAGCTGATCTCTCAGCAGGATTTGCGCGTGCAGGCTTCTGTCAGCACCATCAAACGTATCACCGGCAATGGTAAGGAAATCAACTTTTTCTGACAGGCAGAGGTCTATTATTTTAACAAATGCATCATTCGTGGCGTGTTTGAACCTGTCTGCCAGTGAAGGTTCTTTCGTGGTCAGACCCTGAAAAGGGCTGTCGAGGTGGAGGTCTGCACAGTGTATGAATTTAATTCTTGTTGTCAAACTTGATAACTCCCTGTTTGTTTGTATTCACAGCAGAAGCAGAGAATGCAAAGTAAACTAAATTGCTGTTAAGAAATGAAGGATTATGCTTTATCTGGTATTATCAGATTATTACTGGTCATTTCTACCGGTTTTTCTATGCCAAGCAGATATAGGATCGTAGGAGCGATGTCTGAGAGAGTGCCTCTTTCAACTAATTTTATGCTATTATAATCTTCTGCGACATAGATGAATTCTACCGGGTTTTTTGTGTGGGATGTTTTAGTTATGCCTGTTTTGTAATCTATCATTTCTTCAGCGTTTCCGTGATCGGCCGTAATCAGAGCTATTTTGTTTTGTGACAAAATAGTTTCAACAATTTTACCTACACATTCGTCTACAACCTCTACTGCTCTCTTTGCCGCCTCATAGATACCGGTGTGCCCGACCATGTCACAATTCGCCAGGTTAATGATCATAAGGCTGAATTTATTTGAATTTATTTTTTTAACGGCCTCATCGGTAACCTCATACGCATTCATTTCTGGGTGATCGGCGAATGTTGCAGGGTCGAAAGTTCCCTTGATCTCTATTTGCTCTTCACCCGGATATGGTTTCGTTCGTTTGCCATCGATAAAGGATGTTACGTGCCGGTACTTCTGTGTCTCTGATATGCGGATCTGCTTCAAGCCTCTCTGGCTCAGGATCTGGCCGAGCAGATTGTCCATCCCTCCGCTGTCATCCATAGGTTCTAAAATGTTATAGAGAAATGTATCGTAATATCTGGTGAGTCCACAATAAACTATATCGAATTTCTTCCACCTTTCTCCCGGGTAATCATCTTCAACAAATGCCATGGTTAATTGGATGGCTCTGTCTTGTCTGTAGTTGAAGTGAATGACGGAATCCCCATCTTTAACCCCTTCGTAATTCCCAATTATCAGGGGTGGAATATATTCGTCAAACATCTCCTTATCATTTGGAGTTTTTGTTTTGTAGGCTTCCTGTATTGCTTCTTCCAGATTTTCACCACTTTCTATCCTTTTCCCTTTTCCCTTTGTTATAGCATCATATGCTGCTGTTGTGAGCTGCCATATTTTGCCGCGATCCATTGCATAGTATCTTCCCATAAATGTAGCAATTTCACCTATATCATACTCTTCAATTTTTTCCTTCAGGGTGCGGATAAAGCTTATGGCGCTTTTCGGTGCGGAATCTCTCCCGTCCGCAAAGAAATGGATGTATAGCCTTTTGACGCCATGCTCCTTCGCGAATTTCATGATCGCGAACAGATGTTCCTGGTGCGCGTGTACACCTTCATCCTGTACTAAACCCATCAGGTGGAGCGATGATTTTTTTTCAAGAACATTGTTAATGGCATTGCGGAAGATAGGGATATTAAAGAAAGAACCGTCCTGGATTTTATTTGTTATCTTGGTAATTTCCTGTTCAACGATCCTGCCCGCTCCAATATTAAGATGGCCTACTTCAGAAGAGCCCTGATAGCCTTCGGGTAGGCCAACTGACGTACCGGATGCTTCCAGTATGGTGTTTGGATATTTTTTCAGAATAGAATCTGTATGTGGTGTACTGGCATTTTTTATGGCGTTATGGTCCGGATTCGGATTTATGCCCCAGCCGTCTCTGATGATGAGGACAATGGATTTTTGCATATTAAGTTAGAAGCTTTTGTAGGGTGGGCGCTGCCCACCACTTCAGTTACAATTATAGAATATTTTTGGTGGACATTGCCCACCCTGTGCAAAAGTTTTTCTTATTTCTTAATCCTGGTATGTGTAGCCAAATTTTACTGCACGGGTGTTTTCTTCAAGGAACCGTGATTGAAATTCTGACTCAAAATCTACTTTCTCTATTTTTATACCAATGATGCTGAGCAGTCTTCCCAGTGCTATCATATTCACAAATACATGGCTATGGAATTGATCCATGGCAATTTGGGCAAACGGCATTACATCCGGTATAGGATGGATGAGGTCGCTATCATACGCAGTTGCTTCGACAATTAATTCTTTTGCATTGATCATCTCCTTCCTGCTTTTTGATAAGCAGACACCCACGTCAGCTTTTTCAAAGAATGGGGTTTCTATCTTCTCGTCAGAATAGATCAATTCGGCAGTTATTTCTCCTCCGCGCACTGCTGCTCCGTAAATAATATTCAGTGATACCTCTTTTCCCATTTTAGCGAGTATGTTGCCCAGGGTATGTGCCATGAGCTTTATGCCCTGTCCTGCTTCACCGGTAAGTATCACTTTCTTTGCTATTTTTTTTAATGGTACCGGTGCCAGCTGTTTTTCCATCAAAATAATGCTTATACCAAAGAACTGTTCATCTATGTATGATTTTTCTTCAAAATCAAAACTTTTGAACAGCTTATACGCGCCCTCTGCTTCAGGGTAAATGAAAACTCTCGCTTCATGACAAGATTTTTTTTTAAATATGTTTATAGTTTTCTCCAAAAGCAATCGGGCATATCCTTCTTTTCTATGTTCCGCTTTGACACCCGACCAATGGATATTGCCAATGCCGTCAGCCACAAGCGCAAACATGAAGCTGATAATTTCATCCCCCAGCTTGCCTACCAGATAGACGCTATCTTTATCGTGCAGCAGCTTCCTGACTTTGCTCGCAGAATGAGTTGCTTTATAGCGTGAGCGTTCGGCTTTAGAGCTGTCTGCGTGCAATTCGTCAACTATTGATCTGAAAAGAGTAAGAGTATCCTTAACTTCGCGCTCTTCAAGTTTCTTTATTTCGTATTTCATCTTATAATTCCAATTTCATTGTGTTCCAATTTATTTGTACTATTGTTTATTTTGTAGGTTTCCTTGTATGACATCATCATTTCATAAGAGTTTTTAAAACCACGTCTGCGACCGTCATTTGTAATGCACTGACTCTTTATCTCAACAAATGAGAATCCCTTGTGTTGTAACGCTTCAAAAACACACTTCAGTGCATGATTAAAATGGAACGTTGTAGAGCGGGCATAAAAACAGTTGTGTGCCGTAACAAGTGCCTGCACGTTAATAGGAGAGTCCACATTCCCTCGTGGTGTTGTCAGCGTTTTAGAGGTTAGTTCGGTAGTGGGAGAACATTGTCCGCCTGTCATACCGTATATTGCATTTGAAATGCATATTACCGTAATATCTGTGTTTCTCCTGGATGCATGCAAGAGATGATTTCCTCCTATTCCGAAAAGATCCCCATCGCCACTGATCACCATTACGTTTAGTTTTTCATTGGCAAGTTTAATCCCTTCAGCAACCGGGAGTGCTCTTCCGTGGACGGTATGGACTGAATCAAGGTCAAAAAAACCGGCGCTCCTTCCGGAGCAGCCAATACCGGATACCATAACAGTGCCTTTTTGCTGGAAATTCAGTTTCTCCATAGCCATACAGGCAATCTTAAGAATAATTCCGTTGCCACATCCGGGGCACCACTGTGTGGGCAGGAGTTCCTGTTTCAGATAATTTAGATACGTTAATTCTTTAGTCATTTTTTCTTTTTGATTCTTCTGAGTTTAGATGCAATCTCTTTTAAATCTATTTTGCCTCCCAGGATTGGGAGAAGTTTGACTTCTCGATGCAGCAATCTTTCAACCTCATTCGCGTATTGTCCAGTGTTCATTTCCATTACCACAATTTTATTGTATTTTTTTGCTATAGTTTTGATTTTTTCTACTATTGGGAAAATCCTCACCGGTCTATAAATCGCAAAATCTTCTTTGAAATCGTACGCAACTCTTGACATCGCACCGTATGCTATCAAGAGGGTGTCTGACTCATTATTTTCAATATATTCGTAACTATTATACTTTTTGGATACTTTTTTTTGCTTTGCCTCCAGATGTTTTATAAAGTTCTTATGTACTTCAGGATCTGATGTTGCAGGTTTAGAATCGGCATGAGTAAGGCCTGTGAAGTGCCTATTAGATGTTCCCAATGGGGCCAAAGTCCTTTTCGATATCGGGTAATCAGTCTCCTCAATTGTTTCGTAGAGGTGTCCTACATAACTATCACTTAAGAGGATTACCGGACTAAGCGATTCTTCAGATGCATTAAAGGCGTTAAAAGTAAATTCATAAAGTTCTGCAACAGAGTTTGGATAAAAGACTATAGGGAAGTAATCACCATGACTACCATATTTGCATTGTAGTATATCTCCCTGTGCTGGAAATGTTGGCATTCCCGTGCTGGGACCGACACGTTGAACATTTACAATGACTAGTGGAATTTCCATCATATGGGCAAGGCCGATACTCTCCTGCATAAGTGAGAATCCCGGACCTGATGTTGCGGTCATAGATTTTGCGCCTGCCAGAGACGAACCAATAATCGCATTAATAGAGGCGATTTCATCTTCCATCTGCAAGACTTTTACCGTTTTCTTATTAACCAGTTCGTGCAAAATTTCTGATGCTGGTGTAATGGGGTATCCGGCATAAAAATCTAAGCCGGCTTTTACGGCAGCCAGCGCGACTGCCTGGTTGCCCTGTAGGAGTCTTTTAGTCATTTTTAGTATCTATAATTAGCGCCATGTCAGGGCAATATCTTTCACATTGTAGACATGCAATGCATTTACCGAACTCTCGAAGTTTTCCATGTTCTATTTTATAATTTTGTACAGGGCATACACTGACGCATATACCGCATGCTTTACACCGATTGTGATTTATGTTAACAATTCCCTGTTTCTTCGCCATTGGTCAAGAATATAAATTATGTCATACGGCCTTGCCGTTATTTGTGGATTCTGGCATCTACCTTATTCCACTCTGGATTATTATGTTAGTAAAGTCTTATATTCATTTAGCTTAGAATCTTCTGTACCGCTTCTCCTATATCTGCCGGGCTATCGACAACGGTGACACCGACACCTCGCAAGCAGGATACTTTTTCAGCGACAGTGCCTTTCCCTCCGGCAATAATGGCTCCGGCATGACCCATTCTTCTGCCTTTCGGAGCTGTTACTCCCGCAATAAAGCTTATTACAGGTTTGGTTACTCCTTGTTTTATAAATTCAGCAGCCTCTTCCTCTGCGCTGCCACCGATTTCTCCAATCATGACTATTGCTTCGGTGTTGCTGTCTTCCTGAAACAATTTCAGGGTGTCTATAAATGTTGTTCCAATGACAGGGTCTCCGCCTATCCCAATGCACGTTGACTGGCCGACATTCCTTTGTGTTAGTTGCCACACGGCTTCATATGTAAGTGTTCCACTTCTTGATACAACGCCTACCGGGCCAGGTGTATGAATATAACCCGGCATAATTCCGATCTTTGATTCTCCTGGAGTGATGATTCCCGGGCAGTTAGGTCCAATCAAACGAGTTGTTTGAGTATTGAGATACGCTTTGACTTTCAGCATGTCAATGGTAGGAATTCCTTCCGTTATACATATGATTAATTTTATGCCTGCTTCTGCTCCTTCTATTATAGCGTCAGCAGCGAAAGGGGCAGGTACATAAATTATGGATGTATCACATTCTGTTTCTTTAATAGCCTCTTTCATGGAATCAAAAACCGGAACGTCTAAAACCCGAGTTCCTCCTTTTCCGGGAGTAACGCCTGCCAGGACTTTTGTACCGTATTCCAGCATATGTTCCGTATGAAATCTTCCTGAACTTCCAGTAATTCCCTGGCAGATTACTTTAGTGTCTTTATTAATTAAGATACTCATTTATTTTCATTTACGGCTTTGATTATTTTTTCAGACGCGTCTTTCATGCTATCCGCAAATATTATGTTCAGTTTAGAATCATTTAACATTTTTCTGGCGATTTCAACATTTGTGCCTTCCAGCCTGACTACGAGAGGCACTTTAATGTCAACCTTCTCTATAGCGTGGATAATCCCTTCAGCAACAATATCGCACTTCATGATACCTCCGAAGATATTTACTAATACGCCTGCAACATGAGGATCTGTAAATATTATCTCAAAGGCGGTTGTTATCCTTTCCACCGGGGCATCACCTCCCACATCCAGAAAATTTGCGGGCTCTCCACCATAGAGTTTAATAATATCCATTGTGGCCATTGCCAGTCCGGCGCCATTCACCAGGCAGCCTATATTGCCATCAAGCCCAATGTAGCTAAGTCCCGCTTCCGTGGCCACATTTTCGACATTACCGGTGTCTGAAATGTCCTTCATTTCCAAAAGATCTTTGTGTCGGAAGAGGGCGTTATCGTCAATCTCCATTTTTATATCCAGAGCCACTATCTCATCGTCGGGTGTTAAAACCAGTGGGTTTATTTCAAGAAGAGAGCAATCATTCTCAACGAATATTTTGAACAGAGTTTTGAGCAGGCTGGATGCTTTTGTTAAAAGAGGACCGGTCAAGCCCAGATTGATTGCTATTTGACGCACCTGGAAATTACGAATGCCTAATAATGGATTGATTTGTTCTTTAAAAATTTTATGAGGTGTTTTTGAAGAGACTTCTTCTATTTCTGTACCACCCTCTGTGCTGCTTATTATGGTGATTTTTGATGCACTCCTGTCTATTGAGATTGCCAGGTATAATTCTTTTTTTATGTCAATGGCTTCTGCTACGAGGACTTTGTTTACCAGTACACCCTTCTCTCCTGTCTGGGAGGTTATTAAGTGAGAGCCAATAATTTTAGAAGTGTAGTCCTTTACTTCTTCCAGCGTATTGACTATTCTTACTCCACCGCCTTTGCCTCTGCCGCCTGCAAGGACTTGTGATTTTATAACACACCTTTCCGTTCCCAATTGATTGTATATTTTTGTTGCCCCTTCCACATCGGTTACCGCTTCGCCTTTGGGGACATTTATATTGTATTTGTGAAGGATTTCTTTCGCCTGATATTCGTAGAGTTTCAATAGTAGTCCTGATCTTTTGAGTTATAAAAACGGGATTACTGTATTTATAGACTTGTATGCAAAAAATTCATAGCAGATTCTACTTTTCACAAAGAAATATGTCAAGGTGAAAGGCATAGGCGCTTTAGACAACAATTTTTTAAAATCATGCTTGACAATACATCAATTTGCAATAAACTGAGATTAGTTTTGCGTCGTGTATTAGCTAATGATAAGTAAATTTTATTTGTCAGATGAGATTAGAAATTCCAGAATACAGGTTTGATTTAAAAACACCGGAATTCCAAAAAACCGATGATGAGTTTACAATCTGGTTTTTGGAAGGTGTTCTTGAGAAATACCCTGCCTATGTCGAATGCCTGATGTATCTCGGCAATGCATATACCGCTACCGGCATGTACGAGAAAGGATTGGAGGTCGATTTGAAATTGGCGAGACTTAGACCACAAGATCCTCTCGTACACTACAATCTTGCATGTAGTTTTGCGTTAATGGGAATGCTTAGTAAATCGTCGGTGTCTTTAGGGAAGGCAATAGATTTGGGTTATGACGACCTGGCACATTTGGTAAATGATAGCGATCTGGATAGTTTGAGAGATGAAGATGACTATAAAGTACTAATTCATAAGTTGTCAAAATCATCGAAAAAAATTGTTTAATGCGATTCTATGAATTAAGTTTTTCTTCAAAAGCTAATCTTATTCCTTCCAACGTTAAACGTGGAATAAATTTGTCAATTTTTGGAATCTCTTTTTTAAATATATTTGCATCGCCACCTGTTGCAATAGTATATTCCAGATCTCCAAAAACTCTGTTCAACTCATTTATTATGTGGTTTACGGACCCGACAGTTCCAAAATAGATTCCCGCTTTGATGGCGTCTTCCGAATTTTTTCCAATAATTGTTTTAGGTCTTTTTATATCTACTTCTGGTAAAAGTGCGGTTTGTTTATTCAGGGCATAGGCGCTTGTCTTTATTCCAGGGAGTATCAAGCCGCCCAGGAACTCACCTTTTTTTGACACTATGTCAATAGTTATTGCAGTACCAAAATCAAGAACTATTGTAGATGTTTTGGTTCGTCGATACGCGGCAAGTGCATTTAACAACCTGTCAATACCAACCGTTTGTGGATTTTCAACAAGTATCGGTATCCTCAGTTTTATTTCTCTACCTATCTTTAGTATTTTCTTTTTATGCCTTTTCCCTAAGGATTTGTAAAAAACTGATTCTATGTCAGGATTTACTGAGGCGATTACTATGTTTTTACTTTCATTCAGTAGTGATGATTTAGTGGGTAGTGCAGTTTTTTGATTGATTAAAGATGTATTGCCTATACAAAAATGCGAAATAAGCTTCTTGCCTGTAAAGCTACCTATATTAATGTTTGTATTACCAATATCTACTGCCAGGATCATGAGGATTTAGGATTTTGATAAGATAACAATATTAAAATGTTAATCCCTTTTTGTCAATTGCGTCATGGTCTGCAGGAGATGACAGGCATAAAAGTTCTTCTTCATTTTCCTTGTCTATTAAATCTGATGCAGCCTTAATTAGCTTTTTCACGTTATTGCCTGATACCGCGGAGATCATGTATACTGGTTTAGAAATTTCTTTACTCAGTTTTTCAGCCATTATGCGGCTGGTTTCCATGTCTAAAATGTCGGATTTGTTTATGGCTACTATTTCTGCTTTTTCACTCAATTTAGAGCTGAAAAGCGCCAGTTCATTCCTGACCAGATTGTATGTTTTCAGAAGATCCGTTGAAGAAATATCTATTAGATGGACAACGACTCTGGTCCGCTCTATATGTTTTAAGAACGTGTTGCCCAGGCCTGAGCCGCTATGTGCTCCTTCTATGAGACCGGGAATGTCTGCAAACACTAATCTTTTATAATCTTCTAATTCTACAATCCCCAATTGCGGTTGCAAAGTAGTAAACGGATAGTCTGCAATCTTAGGCCGTGCAGATGAGATCCTTGAAAGTAAAGTAGACTTTCCGGCATTTGGCAGGCCGATTATACCAATATCCGCGATAAGTTTTAGCTCAAGCCTCAGCCAGCGTTCGTGCCCATTTCTTCCCTCTTCAGCAAAACGTGGCGTCTGGTCAATTGGAGATTTAAAAAAAGCATTTCCTCTGCCTCTTCTCCCTCCTCTTGCAATTATTATAGACATATCATTCTCTTTTAAATCTTTAATTGTCCGTCCTGTTTTAAGATCCTTTATCAGTGTTCCTTTAGGTACGTTAATGATTAAATCTTTTCCGTCCTTGCCGTTTTTGTTGCTGTTCTGTCCTTTTCCTCCATCCTCAGCAATGAATTTTGTTTTTGATGTTATGTCCAGTAATGTATCAATATTTTTATTTGCACGTATGATGACATTGCCACCGTTGCCGCCATCTCCGCCATTAGGCCCGCCGCGAGGGACAAATTTTTCACGACGAAAGCTTACACCGCCATCACCGCCATCACCACCTTTTACATAAATCCTTACTTCATCTATAAACATAATTATTTTTATATGAAAAAAGGGAGCGTTTAAGCTCCCTTGATTTTGATACGCTAAGCTTAACAGCCAAGTTCTGCTACGCAGGATGTACACTAACTCGACGGCCAGTTTCAAATTTGACTTTTCCGTCTATCTTAGTAAATAATGTGTAATCCTTTCCACATCCGACATTTGTGCCAGGCTTGAATTTTGTCCCGCATTGCCTAACCAGAATAGAACCGGATTTGACCAGTTCGCCGCCGTAATGTTTAATGCCTCTGTGTTGAGCGTTGCTATCTCTTCCGTTTCTAGTCGAGCTTTGTCCCTTTTTATGAGCCATTTTTTACTCCTTGTGTAACAAAAATTTTAAAATATATTTCGTAGTTTTAATATCAGGAAACAATTTCCGTTATTTTGATTTTTGTATATTTTTGCCTATGCCCCTGTTTTGTTCTGGAGTCTTTACGACGACGGAATTTCATTACTACCAGTTTTTTTCCTTTAGTATTTCCCTGCACTTCAGAAATAACTTTAGCATTTTCAACAGTGGGCGCTCCTATTTGCGTCTCTCCATCTTTCGATACCATTAAAACATCAGTGAGTTCAAGCGTATCACCTTTTTTGGCATCTTCCTTTAAATCGATTTCTATAATGTTGCCCGGTTCAACTTTGTATTGCTTTCCGCGTTCTCTTATTACTGCATACATTTAGTATTTCTCCTTTCAATATTCTCTCGTTTGTGAGTATTAAAGCTAATTCTTTTTATACCGCCCTCCAATACTATTGAGGCAGATAGTTGAGCGGTTTGCAATTAAAATTTATCTGGTTACAATTCGATTCCCTTCGCTATCGGTACAATTAGTTGTTACTTCACCCGTTTTTTGCCCAATTATACCGTTTATTATAATGGTTGTTGAGAATTTTTCTTCAAGTTCTGCAAGCTTTTTTCTTTTATTGTTTAGTAAATATCCTGCGACCGCATCGCTGGCAGTAATTTCGATTTTTTTGATTTGTGGATTATTTACCATCGATTTTATCTGCCTCATTAGGCTCAGGCAGGTACTTTCGAGTGTCTGTGTTTCTCCTGTGCCTCCGCAATTTTTACAACTTTCGTAAATTACCGATTTAAGGCTGGGTCTGATACGCTGCCGGGTCATTTCTACAATACCAAATCTAGATATTTTTAGTATTTTTTTTCTGGCACGGTCTCTTTTTAGAGATGCTTCCAGTGTTTTTTCAACAGCCCTCATATTTTTTTCTTCTTTCATATCAATGAAGTCAACTATGACGACTCCACCAATATCCCTCAGCCTGACTTGTCTTGCAATCTCTTTTGCTGCTTTTATGTTTGTTTTGAGTGCGGTTCTTTCCGGATCATTTTCCTCTCTATATTTTCCGCTATTTACGTCTATTGCGACTAATGCTTCTGTTTGTTCAATTACAATGGAGCCACCTTTCGGGAGGCGAACTTCCCGTTTGTTTATTTTTTCTATTTCACGCTCAATGTTATACTTGTGAAACAATGGTTCCTGTTCGTTGTAGAATTTCAGCTTCTTTACACAGCTGGGCATTATTAAACGCAGGAAGTATCTTATTTTTTTAAAGACAGCCTCTGAGTCAATGACTATTTCATTTATATCAGTCGAAAATATGTCCCGGATCGTGCGGATTACTAAATCGCTTTCCTGATAGATCACGGATGGTACTTCCGCCTTTTTTTCCTTATTCTCTATAACCTTCCACAGCCTGCGAAGATAATTAAAATCTCTGGAAAGCTCACGCTTTGTCTGGCGCTCTCCTGCGGTTCTTACTATCATGCCTAGATTTGGAGGTGGTTTTAGCTCCTCGATTATCTGCTTAAGTCTTGCTCTTTCAGTTTCATCGACAATTTTTCGCGAAACACCTATACGAGTTGAGTCCGGTGTAAGTACAAGAAATCTTCCAGGGATACTGACATTTGTGGTTAAACTCGACCCCTTTTCACCAATTCCCTCTTTGATAACCTGAACAAGTACTTCCTGGTCGGGGCTTAATAGAGACTTGATCCTTGAGCGGCCTCCCTTTGTTTCAGTTTTGCCTTTTTTGTCCGTTATTTCAGTTTTGTCTATTGTTTCTTTTTTGTCCGTTATTTCAGTTTTGCCTGATGAATCTCCATTGCCATTGCCACTACTGCGACTGTTCTTAACGTCTGAAACGTGGAGGAATCCGTTTCTTGATATTCCGATATTTACAAATGCGGCTTCTATGCTTGGCTCAATATTTACAATACGACCTTTATATATGTTTCCTGCAATTTGTTCACGAGAGAACCTTTCAATATATAATTCTTCAAGAATTCCATCTTCCAAGATGGCGATTCTGCTCTCCTCCGGCTCTACAACATTTATTAACATTCTCTTCTTCATGGCATATACTCCTTTTGCTTGTGCTAGCAGGCGCTTTAGGAGAAGAGATTTACTCTTTTTCTAACTATTTCTGAAATTTCGTAGTCTTTGCCAACTTTCAATCCTAAATGTAATAATACTTCTTCAGGTCGAGCCATTCCTTCCGGTGTCATCTTCAGGTCCAAATCAATAGATTGTGAATCTGTTTTAATGCTGTCTATTGATGGACGAATGTTAAAGGCCCGTTTTTTCCCTTTTCTTTGTATTATTACGGCATCTTTGGATAAAAGCTCGTCTGCTATCCCCGCCTCTGGCATTTTACCATTTTTTGGTTTTACTACGTAAGTTACGTCTTTTACTGTAGATTTTACCTTACTGGAAATCGGCTCGACTGATGTAATTTGCATGTTTTCCGGAAGCTGTTTTTTTAGCCTTGTTTCTAGTTCAGAAACGTCCATCCACTCACAAAGTTCTATTTCCAATTTTTCGTCGATACCTTTGATTCCAACTGGCAGGGCTAAAGGGTAGGCAATTTTAGGTCTTGGATTATACCCAACAGACATTTTGACTGAAATTTTCGCTCTACGAATTGCTCTTTCGAAAAGCTTCATTAAGTTATGATGAGAGATAAATCTCAGGCTCCCCTGTTTTATAAATTTAACTTGAATTCTCAAGATATTGCCAAAATAGTTTACTTATTAAATATTTATCAACACGTTTGCCCCATTAGACTTAGACAGATTCTAGTAACAAATATCAAATCTGTCAACAGTATTCTCACGTTTGCTCGATATGCAAAGGAAATGAAAAAAAGGCAGGATTGCAGAAATCCAGTTTTACGGTAAATCAAATCAACCTTCGGGTTTAATATACTAATTCTGGAATAATTTCTCGAACAATATTCCGAAGGTACTCTATGGTTTTTGCAGGATCGTTGTAAGAACAAACAGTTTCTGCTGCTTCCTTTGCTCTTTCATAAGTAACTGACCTGATAATCTTCTTTACTTCCGGTATTATCATTGCCGGAGCGACGCTGAACTCTCTTAAGCCCAATCCTAATAACAAGATAGTGTACTCAATTTCACCACCCATTTCTCCGCAAATCCCAATCTTTATATTATTTTCCTCGGCAGCCGTTATGGTCATCTTCAATAATTTTAAGATCGCCGGGTGAGCTGGTGAATAAAGGTGGGCAACTTTTTCATTGCCTCTGTCTACGGCCATAGTGTATTGAATGAGGTCATTTGTTCCTATGCTAAAGAAATCAACTTCTTTTGCCAGATCGTCTGCCACCATAGCGGCAGATGGTACTTCTATCATAATACCAATTTCTATTTTTTCATCGAAATCTATTCCTTTTTGATTCAGATCTTCCATTACCTCCTTTACAATATCCTTTGCTTTTCGAAGTTCCTGTAAAGAAGAGATTAATGGGAACATGATTTTTGCGTTACCTAATGCAGAGGCTCTTAAGATAGCCCTAAGCTGAGGTTTGAAAATGTCTGGGTGCTCCAGGCAGTAACGGATGGATCTGCAGCCTAAAAAGGGATTAAGTTCAGTATTGCTGTTTGCAGGGAAGAATTTGTCTCCGCCTAAATCAACGGTTCTGATAATTAATGGTTTATCTCCCAGCTCTTGCACTGATTGTGAATAGGCTTTAAAATGTTCCTCTTCTGTTGGTGTTTCATTGCTACCGAGAAACAAAAATTCTGTTCTATACAAACCTATACCAGTAGCACCCTGATTTAAACTTGGGCCAATATCACGGGGAAATTCGATATTACCTAATATCGAGATTTCTCTGCCATCTAAGGTTACGGCAGGTAAATCTTTAAGTTCAGAGGTAAGCTTTTCTTCGAAGACATGGAAGTCTTTTTCTATTAATTGATATTCCCTGATGGTTGTTTCGTCCGGCCTTACAATTACATCTCCCCGGTTGCCGTCTATAATAACACGATCTCCGCCAAACACATCGACTGTTGCTGTTCCCAGCCCAACTACGGCAGGTATTCCTAAAGCCCTGGCAACTATTGCAGCATGCGAATTCCTGCTGCCAAGGTCCGTTACAAAGCCGCGTACTTTCGTAGTATCTAAAGATGCTATTTGCGAAGGGCTGAGATCATGTGCAATAACGACAACTTCTTTTGTAAGGTTTTTTAGTTCTTCTCTTTTTTCTCCCAATAAATTTCTTAAGAGCCTTTTTTCTATATCATATATATCCCCAACTCTTGCAGAGAGATATGGGTCGTCAACACTTTCAAATTTTTTTATATATACGCGTAAGACTAATGTAACTGCATATTCAGCGCTGAATTTATGTTGTTCAACTTTATTGCTAAACTCACGCAGTAACAGCTTATCTTGAAGCATTAATTTGTGGGTGGCAAAGATAGAAGCAATTTGTGAACCTAAATTTTCTGAAACACGCTCTTCAAGCTTCTCGATCTCTTTCCATGCTGCTGTTGTTGCTTCTTTCAGTCTGGATATCTCTTTAGGTATTTCACCTTCTTTGATAAGGTGGCGTGGTATTCGATAGCCTTCGCTTTCTAAAATGAATGCATCTTTTATTACTACACCCGGCGACACAGCAATACCTTTTCTCGTTTCCATGCTGTCCTCGTTAAATCCGTCATTTACAAGACCTTCTAGTGCGTCCAGGGCAAGTTCGTTATCTTTTCCATTTGCAGTTATTAATAATTCAGTTCCTCTCTTTGCCCCCAGTGTTAGAAGGTCAATAATGCTTTTTCCGTTTACTTCTTCCTTGTTTTCTGTTTTGACGAAAATCTCTGAGCTGAATTTATTAGCCATTTCTGCAAAACGTGTCGCAGGTCTTGCGTGTAGTCCATTTGTATTTATTATCTTTGTCCTGCGTTCTATAAGCATTGGTTGGTTTGGTTAATAGTTGAATTGCGTTATTCAGACTTTGCCTCATCGACTTCCTTTAAGATGTCAATCATTTCTGATTTATCAGATGCATTTCTTACGAAATTACGAAAATCAGAGTTTCTAATTACAGATGAAATTTTTTCCAAGGCGGCGAGATGTACATCTGTTGAGTCATTTGGTGATAGTAACAGAAAGAACAGGTAGACAGGTTCACCGTCAAGCGCATCAAATTCTACTCCTTTCAACGAACGAGCAAATGCTCCTGTTATTTTTGTAATACTCTTGTGTTTTGTATGAGGCACTGCGACTCCTTTACCTATTCCAGTGCTTCCCACTTTTTCTCTCTTTATGAGCGCGTTCATTATATCGTCTAATTCACTTTCATTAATCTTGTTCAGGTCTTTCAATACGTTAACCATTTCCCGGATGACGGATTCTTTATCGGTGGATTGTAAATCGTCTATTACGGCTTCTTCATCTATAAAATCGATTATTTTCATTAGCTCTCTTTGTAAAAAAAATAATTTAAAAAATAAAACCCGAATGCATTAATAAATAAAGTACGGAAAGAAGTGTAATTACTTCAACAGGCCACACCTCCATTGATAAAATTACTTACTCATCCTCCTCTTCTGCCGGAACTTTTTCTCTTATGCTTCTTCTGGGTTGTTTCACTTTTTCTTTCTGTTTGATAATTTGTTTGTCCAGTTTGTCCATTACAAGGTCGATAGCGGCATACATATCAGCATTTGTCACTTCTGCAACAAGTGTCCCCCCCGCAGCTGAACATATTGCTTCTACTATGTTATTTACACCTTCTATCTTCAGGGTAAATTGTATCTTGGTTATTTTGGTTGAATATTTAGTAAGTTTCGAAGCTTTCTTATTTACATAGTTCTTGATTGCTTCTGTAGCGTCCAGATGCCTTGCGTGTATGATTATCTCCAAATCTTGTTTCCTCCTACCAGCTAAATAATATTGTTTGATAATTTTTTGTTCTGATTAAGCAAAAGGCCAAGGATTGATGATACTTTTTTTATTTAATGTAGTCAAGCGATTAATGGCATATTGTTAAGGCTAATGGAGAGTCAAGATTGGTTGTATGGCGGTTCAACCGTATGTCGTTACATCTTTGATCTCGCAAGTGCGATGAGGAATATTTTGCCTGCTCCTGCATTTTCCAGGCTTTTTGCGCATTCTGAGGCCGTCATTCCAGTTGTTAAAACATCGTCTACCAGGAGAATATTTTTTTGATAAAACTTCTCCGGATTTTTAACCCTGAAGGCACCTTTAACATTTTTCTGCCGCTGTACACGTGAGAGCTGAGTTTGTGACAATGTGTTTTTTGCACGATGCAGGTTGTTTATAGAAATTGGTATAGATAATTCATCACATATTTTTTTGGCCATCAACTCAGACTGGTTAAAACCCCTTTCCTGCTTCTTTTTCCAATGAAGGGGCACTGGTACAACAAAGTCTATTTCACAAATAGTTTTTTGATATAAGAGATTTGTTAGCAGATATCCTAATGGTGTCGCCAGGCATGTATGTTTTTTATACTTGAACTGATGAATAAGGGTTTTGACAGGTTCTGTGTTATCAGATACAAAAAAACATTTTTCAAATCTGAATTTATTGTTTTTACATTCATGGCATCCTTTGCTAGAAGAAGTTATGCCTGATCCTAATTTTAGACCACACTTACTGCAGCGTTTTGCTTCGGCTGTTTCTATTATTTCCAGGCAGCTTTCACATATATAGGTGTTTTTTTCTTCATGAAGACTCTTGTCACAGGCAAAACAGTGACGTGGGTACAAAACATCCAAAAACCCAACGAATATATCGCGTATTGCCGATATCAAAAATACTTTATTTTCTTGATGCAAATCTGGCATGGCTTGTATAATACTCCATGTTTTGGT
The DNA here is from genome assembly GCA_007859995.1 of Candidatus Brocadiaceae bacterium S225. Lineage (GTDB taxonomy): Bacteria > Planctomycetota > Brocadiia > Brocadiales > Scalinduaceae > Scalindua > Scalindua brodae. Next base: position 17,058 of record SMSL01000005.1, on the reverse strand, counting down.
TTTTTAAACAAAATTTTGCTACAAAACTTAGTTTAATTTCAAAGAAGCCCACGAAACACACGAAAAGATACAAAAAATACTTTCGTGATCTTCGGGGGAAATAGTAGTTGCCAAAGACCTGATTTAGAATGTGGATTTTTAATAATTATTCAAAGAGAAGTCTTGCTTTTGTGGTAGTTTTTTTTCTGTTTTTCGGATGTTCACGTAGGGACGATGACCACTACAACAGATTGGGGGTTAACTATCTTAATAATGGGCAGCATAATTATGCAGTTGATGCTTTTAAGAAGGCCGTTAAACTTAATCCCTCCGGTGTAGAGGTCCATTTTAACCTGGGCCGGGCATTTAAACGGAATGGTATGGATGAACAGGCCAGGTCTGAATTTTCCATTGCCCACAGGCTCAATCCGAACAAATTTAATGAGTATGTAAAAAAATACAGAGAAAAAATAGAATACAAGATTACTGATACAAAAAATTATCTTGAATTGGGAAGTGCTTACGCTGAAAAAGGGATGATTGATGATGCGATCAATGCCTACAAAAAGTCAATTGAGATAGAACCGGATAATGCACGCGCGCACTACAGCCTCGGAACGTTGTATTCAATGAAAGGAAAGTATAATGATGCTGCAGATGAGTTCTGGATGGCAGTAGAAATTAACCCCGGTATGTCAGAAGCCCACTATAATCTTGGTTTGTCTTATTACCGGCAGGGAATGTTTGATAAGGCTATAACGGAATACCGGACAACGTTAAAACTCCTTCCTGAGACACAGAAAAAAAAGAGGTCCGGTGTGCATTACAAACTCGGATTGGCCTATGAAGGTAACAATGTGTTCGATGATGCAATGGACGAGTTAAAAAAAGCAATCGAATTAATGCCTGAAGATGCCAGGATCCGCCATCAACTCAGCGTAGTCTACAAAAAAGCCGGTTTGTATAAAAAGGCGAAGGAGGAAGCAGTAATATATGAAAAATTGAAGAAGGGTAAGAGTCTCCATTAAGTAATCAAGGAGGATTTGGAGGGATTTGGGGTCACATCTTTGATATTTGATATTCGTTTTAATTGGAAATAATGCGAAAACATAGACATCTCTCTACTCGGCACAATATAGACTAATCTGCTTACAAGAAACATCATTTCCACAAATCACGATCCAGATTTCTGTACTGAACAGCTTCTGAAATGTGTTCGATGCAAACATTCTCACTGTGATCAAGGCCTGTAATTGTTCTGCCGACCTTGGGTATCTTATTATAACCACTTGCAGAGATGTTTAGTTCGACCATTTCCAGGGGGATAGTGATAGATTGTGCACATGACCGGTTAGACGGAACCAGAATGTTTTTATCCTTTAAGGGTAGATTCTAAATCTTTCAGGGTTGGAACACCGGCCAGTATCTTTTGGTTTTCTCGATTCTGCTGTGCTTCCCAAAGGTTATATTTGCTCTGCATATTCATCCACAGTTCCGGCCCGTTTCCGGCAAGCTTACCCACTTTCAGACAAAGAAAGGGTGTAAGCGGTTTGTGGCAATTCAGTATGTCGCTCATATACTGGCGGGAAATCTGCAAGGCTTCCGCTGCCTTTGAAGGTTTGAGTTTCAAAGCCGGAAAAACATCTTCCTTCAAAATCTCACCCGGATGTGTCGGTTGTCTAGTCATCATTTTTCTCCTTTAATGGTATTGCACATAGTCTACATTTTCAGCACCATCGTCCCACTCAAACGTCACGCACCAAGGGCCGTTAATATGGACGGTGTAGCGTTTCGGCACACAGCCTTGTAGTCCATGAAAATCAAAACCGGGGATGTTCATGTTTTTTGGTCTGGATGCTGAGGCCAATGCGTCAAGTCGCCTGAGAATGCGCTTATGCATTCCTTTATCAATACGTCCGGTCTTGCCAGTCTTATAAAGTTCTTGAAGCCCTTTATGTTTGAACGAATGTATCATGCGTTCCATGGTACGCTAATCACTAACTATTGTCAACAAAATAGCGTACAACGGCATAACAAAGAATACGGGGTCACATCTTTGATATTTGATATTCGTTTTGTTTGTAAAATTTCGCGTATAACTCCCCGTAAGCTTGTAGACAAGGTTACAGGTGGACATAATTTTTAAAGACTTGCTCTCGATTTTGACTGTTCTGTTTTGTCAGGCTTAGAATTCTTTAACACGCTTTCATAGAGCCAATCTACAAACCCTGATTCTCCAAGTACGACATGCCCCTTAATGTCATCAAATGGTGATTCGATATCTGTCATTAACCTTTCTTCCACAAACTCCCTGTAGCCCTTCCTGCCATACTTATTGTCCCCTCCCATATAATCCAGAACATCACGGTAACACATAAAATCATTTCTGTACCTTAATAATCCGTATTCCAAATTACTACTCCATCGATAACTCCTCAAACACTCTATCTGTTCTGAAAGAGATAATTTCTTAATCTTTTTTAATCTTAACAGGATTTAAATGGATATAACATGAAAGTACTAAAAGGTAGGAATCCTTTTCAATTAGAATGGCCTTATATCGGCCCTGATACAGATGTCCGGTCCGTTTATGTTTTCGGTTGTAATAAACTGTGTAGGCGGTATTAAATCTTTGTGCAAAACGGCTGAGGTTTCCGATCGGTGTGTGGAGGATAAGATGGAAATGATTTTCCATGAGAACATACCCATGTAATTGTGTCGCATATTTTTCTAAACTATCTTTTAATATACTTAGAAACTCTTTTCGATCAGTATCATTTTTAAATATACGGTTCCTTTCGTTACCGCGACAGGTAAAATGGTACCATGCACCAGGAAATTCGATTCGTAATGGTCTTGCCATAGCGGTAAACTAAAACATCTGCCCAGAGTTGTCAATAGATTAGGTTTGACCACAAATTTCTGACCCCAATTTCATATTACCTAATGATTCAAACGGACTTGCCGGATCTGATCTTCTCATGATTATGTATTTATCTGTACCTTCTACGTGTGTCCATGTGAGTTGTACTTTGCCTGACTTTGCACGAACAGATAAGTCTGTTATGCATTCTTGTGCATTTGCTTCATAAATGAAGTAAATACACAGTACAAATACTAAAATAAACAACCTTTGTACCATTTTCATTTTTCATTCCTTATAGATTTAGAAAAAGATTCTATCGTATTATGAAGGCGAGCAAACTCGCCAGTCGATTAAATGTACAAAATCCTCCCGCAATATCTTGAAACAAGTATAAACCACAATGTCATTGAACATAATGTATATTGAGAGTCGGAAAATTTGATGGTTGTATTTGAAACGCCTCGTAAGTCTTGAGACGGTATATTTGGAGTATAAGAAGATGAGTGATTGTGCCAGAAAAGCAAAACTTGGCGTAAAAACTTGGCGTAATAATAGAGTATACGTTAGCAGCGGCAAATAGTGATTTTTGCATTATTAATTACTCCTATAACATAAAAGTGGAGATGATTAGCGAAGGCTGTTGCTCAAATTAAACAGTACAACGTGGTTTGTCAAGAACATTTTTTTATCACCACTTATCGTGAAATTCATTTAACGCCATCTCAGGAGATATAAATAGGGACAGCGACTATTTATTAGTCTTACGTGGTCTTCCTCACGGTAAAGCCCTTAGCCTTCTTCCGAATAATTTTTCAAGCCTTTTCAAAAATCGATCATTACCGCATGGCTTGCCAGTTAGAGGTGCCCTTTCAATTTTCTTTTGTGATTGCGCTGTCCCTGTTTTTTCGGTTGTAGAAACAATACTTTTTCCAAGTCAGACTTTTTGAGTTCTTTGAAAACTAATTTTTATGCCTTCTCCAAAGTTCTTTTTTTATTGACTCTTCTACTTTTCTGGCTTGCTCTTTTTCCTCTCTAACTGGCACTTCTACTTCTTCAGGTGCAAAAGGCGTGTCTTGGAATTACATTACGTGCTCTGTGATTCATCAAACTCCTGCCTACCAATATCCTGCTTGCCATGCAGAACACGAACAATTACAATGCGGTCTTTATAGCTCCGAAAATAGATACAGCGTTGTCGGTAAGAAAAACCACGAAGGCTAGGACGTATCCAATCCCTTGGTGATCCTGAAATGCCGAGCCTTGCTATTTTATACATTTGCCGAATCAGATCAGCAACAAACCGTTCTGCCGCAAGTGGATCATCTTGTGCAATATAACGATAGATTGCAATAAGGTCAGTCTGGGCCGGTGCCGAAATATCCAGTCGTTTTAATTTAATTGTTTTCTACCCCGTTTAACAATATCGGCAGTCAACTCTTCCGCATCAGTATAGGTCTTTACCTGCCCTTTTGTAACAGCAGTATCCCCTTCATCAATAAGTGTTCGCAATTCGTTCATACGGGCCTCATAGTCTTCCAGCATCCGCAACCCCGCACGAACAACCTCACTACCATTGTTAAAACGTCCCTGAGCAACCTGATTACTGATAAAATTTTCATAATGGCTGCCAAGAGAATAACTTTTATTTGTACTCATGTGTATTGACCTCCCAAAATTTTTATCTCACAATTATAATAATAATAATTATATAACTATTACCACCAAAAGCAAGTTTAGTAAGAAAATTTATTTTTATGAATTAGCGAATCAAAGGCCATATTACTGATGTTTGATATCCCTTTTAATCGGAAACAGTGCAAAGATGGTGTCACTTGAAACCCTAAAGAGCCTTTTTTGTTTCATCACTTCCACAAATCACGATCCAGATTTCTGTACTGAACGGCCTCAGATATGTGTTCTATGCGCACATCCTCACTCTTATCCAAGTCAGCAATTGTTCTGCCGACCTTGAGTATTTTATTATAGCCCCTTGCGGAGATGTTCAGTTCAGTCATTGCCTGATGAAGCAGCTCATCCGCCTGCCTGTCCAGTGAGCAATGTTTCTTTATCTGTTTGGTTGACATTCGGGAATTGGTTGAGTATTTGAGTCCCTGAAACCTCTTTAGCTGTGTTTCACGTGCCTTTGTAACTTCCGCTCTAATCTCCTCCGATGATTCACAGGTTGCATCAGATGTCAGGTCTTTGTACTGAACATTCGGGACCTCAACATGGATATCGATCCTGTCAAGCAGGGGGCCGGAAATCTTGGATATATAGTTCTGAATCTGGCGCGGTGAGCAGTGGCACTCTTTTTTCGGATCGGTATTATATCCGCATGGGCATGGGTTCATAGCTCCAACCAGCATTATCTCTGCCGGAAACATCACTGAACTCATTGCCCTTGAAATCGTAATCTCATCCGTCTCTAATGGCTGCCTCAATACTTCCAGCGTCTTCCTGTTATATTCAGGTAATTCATCAAGGAAGAGGACTCCATGATGCGCAAGGCTAATCTCACCCGGGCGTGGGAAGCTGCCGCCTCCAACCAGCCCCGCAGTACTGATAGTATGATGTGGATTACGAAAAGGTCTGGTCGCTATCAGGGAGTTATCCTGCCCTAAAAGTCCTGCTGAGCTATATATTGCAGTAGTCTCGATCGCCTCTTCCAGTGTTAATCCGGGCATTATGGTTGGCAGTCTTTGTGTCAGCATGGTTTTGCCGGAACCGGGAGGGCCGATCATAAGTACATTATGATTTCCTGCCGCAGCTATGGTAAGTGCACGTTTTACATGCTCCTGCCCCTTCACATCCATAAAATCAATATCATAATGAGAAGAATCACTGAAAACATCTGAAAGGTTTAAGGAGAATGGAGTAATAATGAATTCATTTGTCAGGAAACTTACCGTATCAGACAGGGTATTAACAGGAATAATATCAACACCCTCTACGATAGCGGCTTCTGGCGCATTATCTGCAGGAAGGATCAATCCTTTCAGCCCCGCTTCTTTGCATTTTATGGCCATTGACAAACAGCCATTAACCTTTCTAACCCGTCCATCCAGTGCAAGCTCGCCTACTATACCGTATTCGTTTATCTTTTCTGTTGCTATCTGGTTTGAAGCAATGAGCAATCCCATCGCTATGGACAACTCAAAGGAAGGCCCCTCCTTCTTTCTATCAGCAGGGGCCAGGTTTATGGTTATGTTCTTATAAGGGAATTTGTATCCGCTGTTCTTGAGTGCCGCTTTTACCCTGTCCCTGCACTCTTTAACTGCCGCGTCCGGCAATCCAATAACCACCGTTGAGGGAAGTTGCCCCTTGGTAACGAACACCTCTATTTCCAGTACATATGCTTCAATTCCGTATACCGCAACGCTCTTTACCTTCCCAAGTCCTGCCATTTGCACCTTCCGTGGTTTTTTATTAAATGACTGCTTGTGTTTATTACAATCCTATTTCTTCCATGTCAGTGGCATAAAGATAAGTATAACCGTGTATATTTCCAGCCTGCCCACCAGCATACTGAAAGCAAGCACCCATTTACAGGGATAGGCAAATCCGCTGTAGTTTTTGGTAGCGCCCGCATCTGCAAGGGCAGGCCCAACGTTACTCATCATCGACGCAACCGCGCTGAATGACGTAATTAACTCAGTACCAAAGATGGTCAGGATAAGAGAAAAGACACCAAGCAGACCCAGATGTATAACAACAAACCCCAGTGTGTTTGTAATTATGTCCTCACTGACCGGTTTACCACTGAGTTTAACATGCATTATAGCTCTCGGTCTGATTACGTGAACAAGCTCCCTTATACCGGACCTGAAAAGCAACATTATCCTTGCCACCTTCATGCCTCCGGCAGTTGAGCCCGCACATCCACCAATAAACATGAGCAGGACAAGAAATACTCTGCAAAAATTTGGCCAGATATCAAAATCCGCGTTACAATAACCGGCGCTGGTCATTATGGATATCGTCTGAAACGCGGCGTACCTCAGCGAGCCGCCAATGGTATCGAATTTATGATCTTTTACGCCTCCGTTATAATCGTTTGCATTAAAGAAAAACAACGCAAGCGTTACTAAACATATAGCACATAATATCAAACCTGCAAAAAAACGTAATTCTGAATTCATCAGTACTTTTTTAATTCTTCCCGTAACCAATTGGTAATACAGTATGAAGTTGCAGGCAGCTATAAACATAAATACCATAAGGACAATCTCTATAAACAGGTTGTCATATGCCGCAATACTCAGATTTTTTGTAGAGAACCCTCCAGTCGATACCGTTGTAAAGGCATGGCAGACGGCATCAAATAGTTCCATCCCCCCGAGCCATAAAAGCGGAATTAAAATGGCAGTAAGAGAAAGGTATATAACCCACAATATTTTTGCTGTCTGGGCGATGCGAGGTTTTATCTTATCCGTAGTAAGATCAGGGGCTTCAGCACTGAACAGCTTGTGACCTCCAACGCCAATCGTCGAAAGGATCGCGACAAAGAAAACAACGATACCCATCCCCCCAAGCCACTGTGTCATGCTCCTCCAGAAAAGAATTCCATTCGGCAACGCCTCAATATCGTTGAAAATAGAGGCGCCTGTAGTTGTGAACCCACTCATTGATTCGAAATAAGAATCACAAAAGGTATCACATGCCCCTGAAAACCAATAAGGCAAGGCGCCAAACAAGGCACAGGATATCCACCAGAATGTGACAATAGCCAAACCCTCTCTAATCGTAATATCTTCATTCTCAGGTTTTAAAGAAAATTTTAATGCTAAACCGGTAGCCCCGGACGCGATGATTGTTATTGCAAACGCCCAGATCTCTTCCCTCGTTCCATAACAGTACGATACTCCGAATGGAACAATTAAGATACCGGAAAGCAGTATTAAGAGGTTTCCCAGAGTACGCAACACTAAAAGGATATTCATGTTTTGATAGAGGATTTGTCAGGAAAAATTTACAAAAAATGTATTTCTATTTCTTTACGCTGAAAAGAGCCTGAACCCTTTCTATGTCATCAGGGAGGGTGAACACAATAACACTTTCCCCGGGATTAATAGCTTCAATACCTTTGGGAAGGAGCATTGTATTGTTTCTTACAATAGCGCCCAGGATAGATTTCTTTGGAAACCGGATCTTCTTAAGAGGTTTCTTTACGATTTCAGAGCCCTCTTCGGCGATCAATTCAATCGCTTCCGCCTCGCTGTCGCCTAACTTGGCTATTGACTGTATCTGTCCTCTCCTTATGTGCTTAAGTATATAACTCGCTGTCACCAACCTTGGATTTACAACCACATCAACATCAATTTGTTTAATTATATGTACCAATTCCGGTTCATTGGTAAGCACAATCGTCTTCTTTGCACCATTCTTTTTTGCCAGCAAGGCTGTAAGCAGATTGGTCTGTTCATTTTCTGAAAGGGCAATAAATATGTCCGCAGTTGCGACATCCGCATCTTTAAGCACATCTATTTCAGTAGCATCACCATGTAAAACAACTGCAGTCCTTAAAGAGGCTGCTGCCATTACAGCCTTATCTTTTTCCGGTTCAATTATTGTTACGGCAATCGGGCTGTTTTCGAGCCTTTTGGCAAGCAGCATACCCATACGACTCGCCTTATATATAATTACCTTTTCCACCTCATCCGCCCTTCTGTTAACCATTGGCAGAAAATATGGTAATCCTGTTTTCGATATAAGTACAAAAATATTATCATCTGATAATATTGTAGTACTATGCGACGGCGTAATCATCTCATCATCACGTTGGATATATACGATCAAGAATGAATCTGTATACTCAGTCTCTTCCAGTTCTGAAAACGTCAAACCCACAAGCGGAGCATCCTCAGGGACATGAAACCCTCTTAAAACAACATCACCAATGAGAAAGTCAACCGCAAATGTTGCCCCCGGAGTCTCTAAAATCTTAATAATCGATTCAACAATAACCTGCTCCGGATTGATCATATGATCAACACAGAATCCATTATGTTCAAAAATTGATTTATTACCGGTAAATTCACCGTTTCTAATCCTGGCGATCTTGATTTTTTTATCGTTACCGTATTTACTGGCAATGATGCAAGTGACAATATTGACCTCATCACTGGTGGTTACGGCTAATACCATATGTGCTTCTTGTACACCGGCAGATTCCAAGACACTGGGAGAAGTACCATTACCGGTAATCACCGAGACATCCAGTTTTTCAGAAATTTTCCTGGATAATTCGGGGTTCTCATCAACTACTGATATGTCATGCCCTTCCGCTGATAACTGTTTCGCAATACTGAATCCTACAGCACCTGCCCCAATTATGAGAATTTTCATCTATAACCTTTTTAAGTTAAGTCTTTGAGGAAAAGGGTTAATACAAAAAACACGAAATAACGTTATACTGCGTCATTCCGTGTTTCTCGCACTCTTATATAAAATTAATATACGTTCAAGACTTTTCAGCTTGAGGTGAGATCGCTGCCATACTTTTTTTCCTCAAGTCATAAAACCTGGATTTCAATTCAGGACCTCCCAAATATGAGGTTTTTTTTTCGAAAGCATCTACAAGTGTTCTCACTCTTTCATAAGAACCCTCTTGATATAATCCTTTGACAACCTCATATATCTCAGACCACCACAAATGGTTATCTGCCAAGGAACTTTCTACCCATAATGATAAAAAGCTTAACAGTTTGTCATATTGCTTTGCTTCTTTCAGACAATGTACCAGTTCATGTTTCATTTCCATGTTATTATCAAAATGCGTGACAAGTTCTTCATAGAGCAAAGTGGCCTTTTGGCAATCATTATCTGAGAAATACAATTTCGCCAACCTTTTTTTACTTTGCCACAATGCATAGTCGTATTCAGGCACACCTTTATAGTCTTCGATTTGTTTCTTTAATATCACTTTCGCTCTTTTGTAATCTTCTTCGGCATAAAAGGCGTTAACGATACTATCAAGTAATACAAAAGACCCACACTTTATAGAAAGAAGCATATCGGCTGCTTTTTCTGCAGCTCTATTATCTGTATCCTTTAGCAGCTTGATTAAAGGTTCAACCGCAATCTCATCACCGATTAACCCTAAGGCCGCTGCCGTTGATTCACGAACACGAGCACTCTCATCAGAAAGTAAGGCAATCAAAGGCAAAACAGCCCTTTTTGTTCCTGTTTTTCCCAGAGCGTCTGCAGCATACCATCTCACCCTTTCTTCTTTATCTTTCAGTGAATTAATCAGGGGCTCAATCGCTCTGTTATCCTGAAACTTGCCAAGGGCAACTATTGCTGATTCCCTCACCTTAGGATCATTATTCGAAAACAGGTTGATTAATGGCTCTACTGCTTTATCTGCCTTTAGCTCGCCAAGGGCTTCTGCCGCCGCGCATACTACACTGTTGGCAGGGTCGCTTAAGGCGGTTAACAGATCAAATACTGCTTCTTTCTGACCCAGTTTGCCCAGGGACATTGCTGCGCTCTCCCTTACCCTGGCTTCTTTGTCCTGCAGTGCCGATATTAAATTTTTCAGTTCAGATACTCCGCCAATTTTTCCAAGAACATTTACTGCCAGAACACGTATCTCTGTATCAGCATCTGAAATCAAATCAACAAATATTTTGACAACTTCAGGGTCTTTATGATTTGCCAGTTCACCTGCAGCATAAATCCTTACCGCCTGATATTCACTTTTTAAGGCATCAATTAATGGCCTGATGTCATCCTTTTCTTTACCTGTTTTTAAGGTTTTTATAGTCTGCCTGACTATCTCTTCCTTCAATAAATTGTTTTCTGCTTTAAGCTTCTTAAACCCTCCTTCAAGCTTGTCAACAATATCCTCTAGCCACTGCTCCCTTGTTTTAACCTTATTTCTTTCCCACCACTCTTGCCAGAAAGAGTTTGCTTTACTGTTAGATTGTTTTGTAATCTCCACTAATGCGTCATGAGCCGCAGCCTGCAAATCGTTATTATCAGATTCTAATACATCTATTAGTGGTTTCACTGCCTCACGTGAACGGGTCTTTGCCAAGGCACCCGTAATAAGGATGCGGGATTCAACCGGTTTGCGATTATCCAGGAGTACGCCTGCCATCTCATCTATCGCCTTTTTTGTCCTGATGTTTCCCAATGCATCAGCAGAAGCAATTCTCATCTCCTTATTTTCACTGGTAAGCAAATTAATCATACAATCTAATGCCCTGCTGTCATCACCGGCAAAACCAAATGCTTTAATCAGTGAGATACGGACATCATCATTGTCGGAATTTTTAAGGATGTCAATTAACGAATCATAAACAGTGGAAAGGTTAAGTCCCAATAATGAAATGACCGCAGACGTGCGTATTGCGGAATCCTCTGAATATAAAAGCTTCATCCACTCATCAATCTTAATTCTCAGCTCAGGTGAAATTTCCTGTGATGTTTGTTTGGACAACTTCTCTTCATTGGCATCAACAACTCTATTTTCAGTTACTATCAGACAACTACAAATTGATATACTTGCTAAAGCAAGTATAGACAAACAATATTTTTTCATCCATTTATCTGCCGAGGAGATCAACACTTATGCGTAGTTCTCTCCTAAATATGAAAAGGTTATACAACCTGAGATTAGTGTATTGATTTTATCTTCATTATAAAATTTTAATACTATCAAAACTATTTTTTAGCGTCAACATAAAACAGCCCTGAAAAGAATATCTTGAACATTTTTTTCAGGATTGTTAATATGTTGAATTTAGGTGACTTATATCTAAATAGCAAATGAAAATAATATCTATTGGCGACATCCATGAAGATTTCAGCAATTTGATACCCTTGAAGAATGAGCTGGAAAATGCAGATCTTGTAATAGTTACCGGTGATTTGACTAACTTTAATGGTCGAAAAGAGGCAAAAAAGGTAATTGATGAAATAATGAAGTACAACAAGAATGTATTAGCCCAATTAGGAAATCTGGATCAGCCGGAGGTTAACGATTACCTGACAGAAAAAGGCATCAACCTTCACCGAAATGGTTTCATAAGGGACGATATAGGAATATTTGGTGTAGGCGGATCAAACCCCACACCTTTCAATACCCCTACCGAATTCAGCGAAGATGAGATTGAGACTTTTCTACTCGAGGGCATTGGTAAGGTAAGGAACACTAAATTCAAAATCATGGTACCGCATATGCCGCCAAAAGATACGAAGCTTGATATTATATCCGCCGGTGTCCATGTAGGAAGTCAGAGCGTCCGCAATTTTATTCTAAAACACAAGCCTGATATCGCATTGAGCGGACACATCCACGAGGCAAGAGGAAGTGATACAATAGAAAATACCTTAGTCTTCAATGCCGGTATGTTTCGAGAAGGCGGATATGTAATAATTACTAAACAGTCAGAGTCTTTATCTGCCGAGCTAAAGGTGTTAACATAGTGCAGCAAAGTCTGGCGGACAAGTAGGCGTTTTTGCTTTTTATGAGGAAGTTAGCGAGTGAAAGGAGCTAAATTCTGGAATACCCAAAATTACGTTTAATAGATGTGTTTCCTATTGATATGTCCGGGAAACCGACTGTATGTCTCAGAGACCCGTTTAATACCAGGAACTCTTTTGTTCCTCGTGAAGTTTTTGACAACATTGTCTATTACTTTGACGGCAATCACTCCATAAAGGACATACAGGAAATATATATACAGAGACATGGCAAAGGTGATATTCAGGGAATAATTCAACAGGTAATAGAGGAACTGGATAAAAACTTTCTTTTAGATAATAGCCGATCCAGAGATTTCATTAAAAAGCTGAAAGATGATTTCAGGAATTCGGACATACGCAAGGACGCGCATGCAGGCACTGCATACGAAGCGGACAAAGAGAAATTAAAGGACCAGATAGACGGTTTTTTCCTATCCTCAGATGGCCCAGGCATGCCATCGCAATCCACCCAGACCAAAGGGTTAAAGGGAGTAATAGCACCGCATATTGATTTAGGATGTGGGGGGCCATGTTTTGCCTGGGCATACAAGGAGATTGCAGAATCGTCAGACGCCGAACTTTTTATAATACTTGGTATTGCTCATACGGGAACTAATAATCTTTTTGTCCTGACGGATAAGACCTTTGAGACACCATTTGGTAATGTAGAAACAGACAAAGAGTTCCTCAATTCATTACAAAAAAAGAGTAAGACTGATTATTTTGAAGACGAATTTGTCCACAGAGACGAACACTCAATCGGATTTCAGGCGGTATTCCTTAAATACCTTTATCACCAGAAAAAGAATTTCAAGATAATCCCGATACTCTGTTCCTCATTTGGTGAAGCAGACGGTAATAACACTTGTTCCGTGCCGCCTTCTCAATTTGAGGAATTTGTCTCTTCACTCAAGGATACAATTAAGGAGAGCGGAAAGAAAATCTGTATAATTGCAAGTGTCGACCTTGCACATGTCGGTTCCCGGTTTGGCGACACGGAACTTCAGGACGACACATATCTCGATAAATTACGTTCCGAAGACACTGATATGCTGAAATATGTTGAAAATCTGGATGTAGAGGGATTTAACAATTCGATACAGAAAGACCAGAATAGTAGGAAAATATGTGGATACCCGGCTATTAATACTCTGCTGAATGTTATTGATGCTAATAGAAGCAAGCTTCTTAAATACTCTCAATACGCGGACGAGACCAATTCAACAGTATCATTCGCCAGCATGTCATTCTATTAAGTGTTCAAAGGGGCGCAACAGAAAGCCATTCAAGTATATCTTCCAATTCGACAAAGAAAAGCGTTAACAATATTTAAAATGGGAAAAAAGAGTAAGGTATTTTTTATTAAAACCAGGAGCGATGAATCACTTGCGTCACTAGCTGAAAAAGTGAAGCTTCTTTACGATGCTGCCGGACTTGGGAACATGGTCAAACGAGGTGACATGGTTGCGGTAAAGACCAGTTTTGGAGAAAAGGGAAATATTGGCCACCTTAAACCCCCAATAATCAAAGCTGCTGTGGATAAAGTAAAGTTAAACGGCGGCAAGCCTTTCCTGGTTGAAACGAATACGTTATATGTAGGGCAACGCACCAATGCAATAGACCATTTAGTGCTTGCTCATGAGCATGGATTTACCATAGAAAACACAGGTGCTCCTGTTGTTATTGGAGACGGACTTTTTGGTGAGCACAATTACATTGTCCCTATTAATCAAAAATTGTGCAAAAACGCTTATATTTCCGGCGTGGCAAAGGCTTCAAATGTCATTATTTCTATTGCACACGTTACAGGACATCTTGCTACAGGCATGGGAGCGACATTTAAAAATGTTGGTATGGGGTTGTCTGCAAGGGGGGGTAAATTAGCTCAGCACTCCGGTGTGATACCTCAAATTATCAGCAAAAATTGTACAACATGCAAGGTGTGTCAGGTCTGGTGCCCCGCAGATGCAATCAACATGGATAAGGATACTGCAGTGATTGACCCGGAGAAATGTATCGGCTGCGGAGAATGTCTTGCAGTCTGTCAATTCGGCGCGGTTAAGATTGCATGGGATGAAGACACGGCAAATTTACAGAAAAAGGTTGCGGAATATTGCCTTGCAATTTTAAATGAGAAGAAGGAGAAAGCGGCGTTTTTTAACTTCCTTACACACATTACGAAACATTGTGACTGTATGGACAAGCCCTTTGAACCGGATATACCTGATATCGGTATCGTTGTATCAAGAGACCCGGTTGCTGTTGAAAAAGCGACTATAGATTTAATAAACGAACACACCGGAAAAGATTATTTCAGACATATCTGGCCGGAGATTGATTATACCGTGCAGCTTAATCATGCCCATCAAATCGGTTTAGGTAACCTTGATTATGATCTGGAAAATGTTACCTCTGATTAATGAATTTATCTAAACGAAAAGTAATAATTTTTGGCTTGGACGCGGCTCCACCGGAACTGGTCTTCGATAAGTGGCTTGATGACCTGCCTAATATAAAACATCTTGTTTCAAATGGCATTTCCGGCAAGCTGGAGAGTACGATACCCGCAATCACATGTCCAGCATGGGCATCAATGGTCACAAGCACAAACCCCGGCAAGCTGGGAATCTATGGTTTCAGGAATAGAATCAATTATGATTACGAAGGTCTGCATTTTGCGGATTCTAACACCGTTAAGGAAGAGACCATCTGGAATATACTTGCGCGGCACGGTAAAAGACCTATCATCATCGGCGTACCACTGACATACCCTCTCAAACCTGTTCACAATGGATTAATGATAAGCGGCTTCCTTACACCGGACAAAAACCATCAGTATACCTGGCCTGACGGGCTAAAGCATGAGGTAGAAAGGATTACAGAAGGCTATATACTGGACGTAAAAGATTTCAGGGGTGTGGAAAAAGAGCAGGTTCTACATACAATCTATGAAATGACAAGAAAGAGATTTAAGCTCACCAGACATTTTATACAAAATGAAGATTGGGATTTCCTCATGATGGTGGAGATGGGGACGGACAGGATACAACACGCCTTCTGGAGATTCTTCGACAACAGACATCTGGAATACCTTCCGGGTAATAAATATGAGAATGTCATATTTGACTACTACAAATATGTAGATGAAGAAATTGGTCGTACTCTTGCACTACTGGACGATGATACCATTACCTTGATTGTATCTGACCACGGCGCCATGTTGATGGAAGGCGGGATCTGCATAAACGAGTGGCTGATAAATAATGGATACTTGAAGCTGGTACATTACCCCGATGAAGTTACTCAAGTCAGCAAACACCTGATTGACTGGGATAAAACCATGGTGTGGGGTGAGGGAGGCTACTACGGACGCCTGTTCTTTAATGTAAAAGGCCGTGAGCCGAGAGGAGTAATCCCGAAACAGAATTATGAATTTTTCAGGAATGAATTAATAACGGCACTTGAAGATCAGCGAGATAAAACAGGCCAGAAAATAAACACCAGGGTCTTTAAACCTGAGGATATCTACACAGAATGCAGGAATATACCACCAGATTTAATTGTCTATTATGGAGACCTGGCCTGGAGGTCTATTGGCAGTGTAGGACACAATACTCTGTGGACGAATGAGAATGATACAGGCGCGGATGACGCAAACCACTCTCAACACGGAATATTTGTAATGAGTGGCGATAACGTATATCATTCTGAAAGGCGAGATGATCTGCAAATAATGGATGTAACACCTACTGTCCTGGATCGTATGGGAATCGATATCCCTTGGCAAATGGAAGGGAAGGTTATTAAATAGGGAGTTGGGATACTTAAGGACTTTTCTCAAGTAACACACTTGACATGTTACTCTTCTATTTATAGAGTACGGTTTTGACATGTATGTTTCCTTGTACTTGTTGCTAAATTGAATATTATTACAATAGTGATGGTATACAGGTCTTTATGATTATTTGTTCGTCCCGCCTTCGCTTAAACATTGAGGATTAAAATATTTTGCAATACAATTTTGATTGGGACCCAAACAAGGCAATAAATAACTGGAGAAAACATAAGGTAAGATTTGAACAGGCTGCAACTGTTTTTCGTGATCCTTTCGCAATTTCTATTTACGATACAAAACATAGCGATTATGAGGATCGTTGGATTACACTTGGAAGCGCTTCTACCGGAAATGTAATAGCGGTTCACCACACGTTTAATGAAGTAGACGCTACAAATGTAAATATTAGAATTTTCTCAAGTCGAAAGTCAACAAGGCTGGAAAAACAACAATATTTGGAGGGAAACCGATGAAAAAAGAGTATGATTTTTCAAAAGGAAAACGGGGCAAGTTCTATAAGCCCGATGTGAAGCTTAATCTACCAGTTTATCTGGATTCTGAAGCTTATTCTTTTGTTGAAAAAATAGCCGAGAAGAGACAAGAAGATGTATCAACCATAGTTAATAATCTCATAAAGAGTGACAAGGAAATAGCTGATATGGCACAATAAAATTAGCCATAATTAACTATGAAACAAAGTAATGGAATGTTTTAATTTATGATATGTGATAACTGTGGAAAAGAAGATGCAACGTAAGCACCCAGTTAAACACCCCTTGCGTTCGTTAAAAAACTCAGAAAAAAACTTTAGTATAAGCTACCTAATTGACGGGAAATTTGGTAATGTACAAGCCATGGAAGCGGCAGTTAAAATTACAGATTTAAGCATTAAAGAAGTACTTACACA
>SMSL01000004.1 GCA_007859995.1 Candidatus Brocadiaceae bacterium S225 | reverse complement strand
GGGAGCATTCCCATTTTATTGTATATAAAAAAGGTGGATTCACTTCGTTTAATCCACCCTACCTCGCACCATACGTTTGCTTATTTGTAAGGGTGGATTAAGGCCGGAGGCCGAATCCACGTATTCATGGGTATAATACCTGATTTACAAAAAATTGGGAATGCTTCCTTTCGTGAAGAAGTGCCTATTTTCTCAACTACCTGCGCTAAAGAGAGCCCGCTAAGTTCTCGTTTTCTTTGAAGAAGAATACTAACCAGAGTCCTTGTATACTCTGAACCAATTTCAAAGTATTCTTGCCGGTTTGAGTATACTGACACATGAAATCCTTCTTTATCAGCCATGGTCTCAATCAAATCCCCCACCATTTCAAAAGCCTCTTTCCTTGAATGCCCTTGAGTCATTACATCAAGAATAGGTATTTCTGCCAACCAGAATTTGCCATTTTTGTAAATCTTTCCACTAAATCTCATAAATCAACTTCCTTTCTTGATTCTTCTAATAATAGCACGCGCAAGCATTTCATTAATCTCAACGTGCCCGGGTATATATTCTTGATGTTCTCCGTCAGTCCAAACATCATTGTTTACGCCCATGTCTCAAAAACCGCCATCCGAGCTTTCTAAGTGTATTTTCTAAAGCCTTGCGTTTCATTATCTGACACGTACACATATACGTGTACGTGTCAAGTTGTTATTTTTCTGGTGTAACGGTAAAAGAGGATTGATAAGGATTGAAATTATGGTTGACAACAACCAATACAACCATTAAACTTTTCTACTTAAAATCACACTTGAATTGACTGATAGTATGAGAAACTAAATACTTATGTAAAGTAAATTCATAAACATACCCGCCTTATTCACTTTTTCTGAATATACCATCCTTTCAGTACTATAGAGCACTTGACTTTTTTGTTTTTAATTATAAATTTCTTAGATTAAAAGATTGTAAATGTATACAGGCATAGATATTATTGAAATTAACAGGATAGAAAAGGTCTTTGGTTCACACAAAGATTTTCTCAAGAGAGTTTATACTTCTGATGAGATAGAGTATTGTCAAGCCAAGAGGAACTGTTACCAGCATTATGCAGTACGTTTTGCTTCAAAAGAGGCCGTTCTCAAAGCATTTGGAACGGGTTTAAGAGACATGATGAAGTGGACTGATATCGAAACACTGAATGATGAACTGGGCAAGCCTTATGTAAATCTTTACGGCAGAGCCAGAGAGCTGGCAACAGAAAAAAATATTAACGAGATTTCTGTCTCACTATCACATTGTAAAGAATATGCTATTGCACATGTATTATTAATACCTGATAAATCGCAGGGATAAGAGAAAAAATGAAAAAACTAATTCTTATAAACCCTCACCCGATAGGTAATGTTGGCGAGGAAAATGTTTCAGTACTAAATCAGATGCCCGTGAACCTGGGATATTTGAAGGCGTTAACTCCCGACAACTGGGAAGTAGACATAATAGATGAAACTCAGGAACTGGCAGTAGATGAAAAAGGTGAAAATGTCTGTTTCGATAAGACGAATGTCGCCCTGGTTGGAATAACGTCCGTAAGTTATCAGGCAAACAGGGCGTATCAGATCGCCACCGCATGCAAAAGGAACGGAATACCCGTAATAATGGGTGGGGTACACGCCACAAGCTACCCTGAAGAGGCTGCCAAATACGTTGACTCTGTGGTAATAAGAGAAGCTGTCCCGATATGGGATCAGATAATTTCTGATTTTGAAAAGAATGAACTCAAGCCGGCATATGATGGCGGCTTGACGCCTATGGAGACATATAAGGACCTTCTGCCGGATAGAAGGTTTTTGACAGACAAGTATAAATACCGATACTCCGGCATAATTACAACTGCAGGCTGTCCGTTCAGTTGTGAGTTCTGTTCAGTCCCACAGTTCCAGGGGAGAAAGTACAGGGAGAGACCGATAGAGGATGTCCTGAATGAATTGGAGGCAATAAAAGGACAATACCGAGGGCTCATCCTGACAGACGAGAATTTCTATGGCCATAGCAAAAAATCATACCAAAGGGTCAGAGATCTTTTTAAGGGGATGGTTGACAGAGGTATTTACCAGAACTGGTTCGGGTTTACTTCGTTGAATATTTATGAGGATGACGAAACACTGGACTATATGGCAAAGAGTGGATGCGTGGGAGTGCTCATTGGTATTGAATCCATAAATGAAGATGCGTTAAAATCAATGAATAAGGGAGTTAACCTCCGCATAACAATAGATAAATATAAAGAGGCAATAAAGAATATAAGAAAACATGGCCTTGCCGTCTGGGGAACCATGGTTTTTGGGAATGATAATGATACGCCAGATACATTTAAAGATGTAGTTGATTTTATATTGGATGCAAAGATCGACATAATGACTTGTGGCTTATTATGTCCGTTTATCAATACACCATTACAAAAGAGGCTTGACGGTGACAACAGACTGTTCAGAACAAACTTTCCTGAGGACTGGATCTATTACACGTCGCATCATTTAACGTATATTTTGTCTAAACTCACACTTCAGGAATTTATTGATGGCATAGAGTATGTTTATAACAACATATATTCAACAGAAGTAATACGAAAAAAATTCAGAGCGGCAAAAGATGAGATGAACAATCTCAACGCCGCGATGTTTGCCTTCAGGGTTAATCTTGACTGGCAGGAGGTTTACAAACATCTGTTAGAAAACCTGAGAGAGCTACAAGCTTCAGGAGATTATGAAAGAGCCCTGGAACGCTATGAAACAGTGAAAAGCCAGAGAAACCTGGACATGGCAAACACCAGGACTTAGTCTTCTGGTAAAAGTTTTTTTTTACTAATTTTAGCAAAAAATTATTTGTACATATATTCAGGACGAGTCATTGTGATTTGAAATTTGTAGCTTATTAACACCTGTTTCTGCCAAGTCATGTTGCTGATCAGACTGTTTCTCAATAATAAAAGGCCAAATCCCCCTTCCCCGGACAAACAACGCCGAGGACTTTACTCACCTTTTAACAAGGGAGAATAAGGGGGATTTGTTTTTTGTGAAGTATGGCCGGGATACTCTTGGTACTGAAGAGCCAGGTATTCTCTGATTTTTTCCGAAGGATTAAACATGTCAAGAGTTGTTGTAACCGGTTTAGGATTAGTAATAGCTAATGGTATTGGTGTTGCAAATGCATGGAATGCCCTCATGAATGGCAAAGATGGCACTGCGGAGCTAAAGTCCTTTGACACATCACAATATAAAGTACATCGTGCATGTGAGATAAAAGATTTCAAAATTGATACTGTTTTTGAAAACGAAACCACGGCAAACACGATACACAAATATACATACACTGCGGCAAAAGAGGCGTTGAAAGATAGTGGCCTGGGTGATATTACAGGTTGCAACAGAGAAAGGTTTGGTATCGCTATCGGAACTCTTGCCGGAGAACTGCCTCCGTTTGAATACCTGTTACGTAACACACCGGAAGACAAGACCAACGGCTTTGACATGGGTGTGGCACTGACATACCCACCATCGTCTATAACAACTCTGCTTTCTGAAGACTTTGGTTTTGAAGGGCCTAACATGGTATCGCTAAATGCCTGCTCTTCAGGCAACCACGCTATCGCCTGGGCATTAGACCTATTATACGAAGGAAAAGTTGATGTAATGCTGGTAGGCGGTGGTGAACTTATCCCACAAACAGAGTTTACGCATTTTCATAATCTGAAGGCACTTGCTCCTGAAATGTGCCAGCCGTTTGACAAAGAGAGAAAAGGCCTGATAATTGGAGAAGGTGCGGGAATAATGGTGCTTGAGACACTGGACTTCGCGTCAAAAAGAAATGCTGAAATTTATGCCGAATTAAAGGGCTACGGTATGAGCTGTGACGGACATCATATGACAGCACCCCATCCGGAAGGGGCAGGCGCAATTGTAGCTATGTCAAATGCACTTTCCATGGCTAATATCTCTTACGCGGACGTAGACTACATCAATGCACATGGGACAGGAACACCATTAAATGACAGAATGGAGACCATGGCCATAAAGTCTGTGTTTAAGGAACGGGCAAAAGGAATTCCAGTCAGCTCTATAAAATCTATGATAGGCCATACAATGGGTGCCGCAAGCGCAATTGAATCTGTCGTCAGTTGTCTGGCAATTAAAAACAACGCGGTTCCACCTACCATACACTATGAAACACCTGATCCTGAGTGTGACCTGGATTATGTGCCAAATGAGGGACGCGAAACAAAAGTCAACTGTGTTATAAACAACTCCTTTGCATTTGGAGGAAATAATGTCACGAATATTTTCAGTAGATTATAGATGAAGAAAAAAGCGGTAATAACTGGTATTGGAGTTGTATCTCCGTTAGGTATCGGACATCAGGATTTCTGGAATAATCTAGTTTCCGGCAATTCCGCTATAGCGCCTATGGAATGCCTTGATCTATCAAAGTATGAATGTAAGAACGGAGCAGAAGTCAAAGGTTTAAATCCTGAAGAATATTTAGGACGTAAAGGTTTAAGATATCTTAATAAAGGGACAAAGTTTCTGGGTTCCGGTGCAAAACTGGCTGTAGATGACGCAAACCTGGAGATAGATGAAGAACTGTCAAACCATACCGGGATTATCATTGGCTCTTCCCTTGGAAATTTCTCACAAACCACAGATTACTTTCACGATATTGTCAGGGATGGCCCATCAGATCTTTCACCAATGCAGAGTTATGATGTCGCGCTGAATTCATCCATAAATTACGTCTCTGTATTCTTCAAGATGAAGGGTTTTGCCAGGACAATTTCTTCCGGTTTCACATCCGGTACCGACGCGATTGGCAATGCTATTAAACTTATACAAAATGGGAAAGCAAAGGTAATCATAACAGGTGGAGTTGAGCAGATTTCATTGGATCTATACATGATCTTTTATCTGAGGAAAATGCTGGCGGGATCTGATGGTGCCGGAAGCGAGATCAGCATGCCTTTCGACAAAAGAAGAAATGGTTTTATTATGAGTGAAGGCAGTTATGTCTTTGTAATGGAAGACTATGATCACGCCTTAAGCCGCGGGGCAAGAATATATGGTGAAATTTCCGGATATGGAAGTCTCTTTACAG
The DNA here is from genome assembly GCA_007859995.1 of Candidatus Brocadiaceae bacterium S225. Taxonomy (GTDB): domain Bacteria; phylum Planctomycetota; class Brocadiia; order Brocadiales; family Scalinduaceae; genus Scalindua; species Scalindua brodae. The sequence continues at coordinate 223,823 of SMSL01000004.1, read as the reverse complement.
GCAGTAGAAACAGTGATATTGGGAAAAGGGTTGAAAAAGCCGTGAACACAATGAAATCATGTATCGATGATGCCGGAATATGCACGGACGACATAGACTTGATTAGCGCAAACGGAAATTCAGGTAAGTTGTCAGACCTCATAGAAGCAAAAGCTATTAATAAGCTATTTGGGGAGAGTGGCACTGAGATTCCTGTCCACTCTGTTAAATCTACATTAGGGGAAAGTTACGGCGCATCTGGAGCTGCACAGACAGCGTCCGCTTTACTTTCCATAAACAACGGATTAGTGCCGCCTACAATTAATTGCGAAGAAAAAGATCCTGAATGTAGTCTGAATATTGTTAATAAAAAACTCGAAAAAGAGATAAACACCGTACTCATAAATTCTTTTGATTTGTCAGGAAACAACTCATGCCTGGTTGTTAAAAAATATGAGTAAACTATTTGAACCAATAAAAATCGGCAATTTAGAAATCAAGAACCGGCTGGCCATGTCAGCAATGGATCTTGGCTTTACCTCAGACGGTTCTATAAACAAACGTTTTATAGATTTTTATGTAGAACGGGCTCGTGGCGGTGTGGGGTTGATTGTAGTAGGCGGATGCTATCCGGAAATGACCGGCAAGGTATGGAAGAGCATAATTGGCCTGGACAAGGATGAATATATACCCGGATTAAAAAAATTAACCGATACGCTCCACAAATTTGATACTAAGGTTGCAGCGCAAATACTCCATGGCGGCAGAAGTGCATCTTCTTTTTTCTCAAAAACACATCCTGTATCACCATCAAGCCTGGCACACGTCAACATAAAACAGAAACCGCACGCGCTTACCATCCCTGAAATAAAGAAGGTGATAGAAGGTTATGTAGCCGCCACAGTAAGAGTAAAAAAGGGTGGATTTGATGCGGTAGAGATACACGGCGGCATGGGCTATCTTATCAACCAGTTTCTTTCAAAGGCAACGAACAAGAGAAAAGACAGGTATGGCGGCAGTCTCAAAAACAGAATAAATTTTGCGAAAGAGATAGTAGTAGCTATAAAGAAAAAAGTGGGGAAGAGATATCCTGTAATCTTCCGCTTATCAGGCGCTGATTTTGTAGAAGACGGCCTCAAGATAGATGAAAGTGTTGTGATAGCGAAAGAATTGGAAAAAGCGGGTGTGGATGCGTTCAATGTTTCACCCGGCTGGCATGAAAGCCGCACACCCATAATGCTTATGGCTATCCCGAGGATGTCTTATATCTTTCTGTCTGAAAAGATTAAGGACAGCGTGAACGTACCTGTAATCGGATCAGTTAGGATAAATGATCTGGCACTGGCTGAAGACGTTATAGACAATAACCGGTCAGACATTGTTTCGATTGGAAGACCATTAATAGCAGATCCGGAATTACCAAATAAGTATAAAAATAGACAATTCGATGATATCAGAAAATGTATCGCCTGTAATCAAGGATGTTTTGATTCTCTGCTTGGCTTCAAATCTGTCAGTTGTCTATACAATGTCAGAGCTGGCAGAGAGAGTGAATTTAAGATCAGAAAGGCTAAAAAGAAGAAGAAGGTAATGATTATTGGCGGCGGACCGGGAGGCATGGAGGCTGCAAGGGTCGCTGCATTAAGAGGACATGACGTACATCTGTTTGAAAAAACAGATGCACTTGGTGGTCAATTAAGATATGCTTATATTCCTCCGGGAAGAGAAGAGATAGAAAATGTTATAACATTCCTGGAAAACCAGATAAGGAAGTTAAATGTAAAAATACAGCTCTGCAAAAAAGTCGACACTACTACGATAGATAAATTAAAGCCGGACGTCGTAATCGCGGCTACAGGGGGACGCCCTCTTATTCCAAAGATTTCCGGTATTAAAGAGAAAAATGTTGTTGTGGCCGAAGACGTATTTGATAATAAGGTAAAGGTAGGTAAAGACGTCGTAATTATTGGCGGAGGCACGATCGGTTGCGAAATCGCCCTTCACACCGCAAAGATTGGGGCAATGGAACCGGAAGTTGCCTGCTTTCTTTTAAAGAATAAAATTATTAACGGGGATGAAGCTGTCGAACTTACTTCAAAGGGAAAACGAAACATTACTATCCTGGAGATGAAAAATAAAATAGGTGGAAAATTCGGTATCTCAACAAGATGGGTTATCTTGAAGCAGGTACAGGATGCCGGCATCAACAGTATAACCGGAATAAAAATAAAAAATATATCGGCTATGTCTAAATTAAAAAAAGAAAAGAATAAAGTCTGCGTGACGTTTGAAAAGGACAATAAAGATACTAAGATCTTTGCAGATACAGTTATCATCGCCGCAGGATACAAATCCAATCAGAACCTTACCGGGAAATTGAACGGTAAGATTGACGAATTATATAAAATAGGTGACTGTGTAGAAGTGAGAACAGCACTCGAAGCAATTCACGAAGGGTTTGAAGTAGGATTGAAGATTTAACGTTATGAAAGATATTCGAATGAATCGCGGTGACAACTCCGGTTATGACTATCTGGAGTTTGAAGAGATAGAAGCTGATAATGGCAAGACAATTGGAATTATTTACTTGAACAAACCCGGTAGAAACTCTCTGGGTTCCTGGCTACTGGACGCTCTATATGAGAAGATGGACCAGTACGAAAGTGATGAGAATGTTGGCGCCATTATTATTGCCAGTAAGCTAAGAGGAGTATTTTGCGACGGTGTAGACCGCGAAGAGTTATTTGGGTCCTGGATTTCAGATCTGGTAGCAAAGAAAGACTACGAACGGTTCCATCGTTCCTACGAGATGCTTGTTGAAATGGAAAATTGCCAGAAACCGGTTATTGCCGCAATTAATGGCATTGCGATAGGAGCAGGAATTGAACTTGCAATGCTATGTGATCTGCGTATCGCGTCAGAACGTGCATTTTTCAATCTGCCGGAAGCCAAACCGGAACTTGGCATCATTCCGGCACTGGGCACAACACAACGTTTACCACGACTAATCGGTCATGCTCGCGCAAAAGAGATGCTGTTTCTTGGCAAGATGATCCGCGCAAAAACCGCATTGGAATGGGGTTTAGTCAATCAGGTTGTTCCACACAATGAGCTTCTAAGCCAAGCCATAGTGATGGCAAAGGTGCTGCTAGAGAGAGACACTGGAGTTCTCATCGAAATGAAAAAATGTGTCAACTTTGCAGTAGAGAATGATATTACAAAAGGTCTGGAATACGAGGTCGGTGTATTTGCTAAAATGATGCGATCAAAGCTGAAAAAAAACTCACCGCAGACGCAAAGTTCGCAGAGAGAAACATAAAAAAATAGATTTTAATAATCTTTACATCAATTTTCTTTTAAACTTTGCGCCCCTTGCGTCTTCTTGTCCTCGGCGTTTTCTGTCCGGGGAGCGGTGAATAGTTACAATCTTTTTTATCAATAATAATTTCCTGGAGGCAATAGATATGAGTAACAAGACGGCAATAGTAACAGGCGGTACAAGAGGTATAGGCAAAGCGATAGTACTTGAGCTGGCAAAAGGCGGATGCAATGTTGCCTTCAACTATAGCAAGAGTGATGACCTGGCAAATGAGCTCGTAAAGGAGATAGAAGCGCTCGGAGTCAAGGCCATGGCAAAGAAGGCGGATGTATCCGATTTTGAGAGTGCTAAAGACATGGTTAAAGAAGTTAAAGATGAATTCGGCCAAATAGACTATCTGGTCAACAATGCGGGAATAACGAGGGACAAACTCCTTGCCATGATGAAAGAGGAAGACTGGGATGATGTAATCAATGTCAACCTGAAGAGTGTATACAATTTTTCCAAGGCTGTCATCATGACCATGATAAAACAGAAAAGAGGAAACATACTCAACATAACCTCTGTCAGTGGTATTGCTGGTGTGGCAGGACAGACCAACTACTCCGCTTCCAAAGCAGGAATGATAGGCTTCACAAAGGCACTCGCAAAGGAGGTTGGTAAGGCAAAAATTAATGTAAATGCCATTGCTTGCGGATTCATAGAAACAGACATGACTTCAGAGCTTCCTGAAGAATATAAGAAAAAGATGACAGATATGACAGCCCTGAAGAGATTCGGTACGACTGACGATGTGGCGAAGGTCGCGAAGTTTTTGCTGTCAGATGATGCAAATTATATCACCGGTCAGGTGTTGTCTCTTGATGGTGGATTGGCGTTATAGATACATATAATTGTTGCGTGTTACGAGTTCCGCATTGCGAGTTTCCAGAAATATGGAGTGCATCAATTGGGAATGTTCGCAAAACAAAGATGGCGAATTAGACAGAAAGGAGTTTATACAAAATGCTCTTCTTATTAAAAGTTCAAATAAAAAAAATACCTGATATGCCGGTGAAGGATTTCCTGGGATATGTTGTCAAGGAGTGGGAATATTTTATCAGGATGAGAAAAAGAGGCAGGATCCTTGCCGGTGGAAAACTGGCCGGCAGCAGAGGTGCCGCTGCCATTATTGAAGTTGATACAAACGAAGACCTTGACCAACTCGTAACAAACCTGCCACTGTTCCCATTTTTCACGGATATAGAGATAACCCCTCTAGTCCCGACAGACAAGGCACTGCTCGATGTCAAACGAATCCATTCCCTTATGAAATAGGAATATTATAAAGTCAAAACAAACAATCGAGCTGTCCTCTGTCATTCCCGTATTCTGTTGAGCGGGAACCTACAATTGTCAGTACAGCGACAATCAGATTCCCATTTTCATGGGAATGACAAAGTGCAACATTGATTTTTAATATGCTTATATTTACTCTTGTTTTCAACGGTATGACTCATTAACATTAGAACACAAAATTTAATGTTTTAAAGCTTTCATAATGCTTGACCTGGTTATGGTTGATAAATGTTTCATATAATAAATACATATCCTTTGCCATAACCTTTATTTGACGTTGGGCCTTTTCACGATCTTTCTCTGTTAAATCAAAATCGTTTGCAAGACAGTCTCTTGAAAGCTCTTTAACAATACTCTCACATAATCCGGGTTTTTGCTTTCTCGTCTTTGTCCATACGGCGTAGAAATTGATATTCTGCTTCTCTCCATGTTAATATAATGTTAATGATTTTATGAATGAATTATGATACAATACTCCTCATCTTAAATAACAAAATTTCCCATCTTTTAAAAAATGTATGAATAAAAATAGATACAGAATAAAGTTTCCGAAGAGTGAATGCCAAAGCGCTGACCAGGATGAATCCTTTTTTTATTTAATAGAGTCTAAAGAGGAAAGGAAGATTCGATTTCATGATTACGATACGATTTATAATTTCCCCGGATTATATGAGCAGATCTTTTACGATCGTCTCAAATGCTGCTCCCCTAAAAAAGTGGCTGAAATTCTTAACACAAGCCTGGCACAAACACACGAAAATTTCACGGAACTCAGGATCCTGGACTTAGGAGCAGGAAACGGGTTAATGGGTGCAGAACTGAAAAAATATGGTGTTTCAAGGCTCGTAGGCGTTGACATTATTTCTGAAGCGAGACGGGCAACTGAGCGAGACAGGCCTGAAGTATATGATGCTTATGAAATTATAGATTTTTGTAATTTGAGTAATGAGGAAAAAGAGGATTTGTCTTCGTGGTCTTTCAACTGCTTGACAACAGTCGCTGCTTTAGGGTTTGGTGACATTCCGCCTAAAGCATTTATGGTAGCATTTAATATCATCCAATCAGAAGGTTGGGTGGCGTTTAATATAAAAGAAACATTTCTTAACGACAGTGATTCCAGCGGTTTCTCACGAATGATCCGAGATTTGATTTTTTCGAAATATATGGATATATATCATTTAGAGAGATACCGTCATCGTGTTTCAGTAGAGGGAGAACCGCTATTTTACTATGCTGTTGCTGGTAGAAAGCATTATGATGTTCCCAGTGATTTTTATGATAAATATTTTGATTAGCCTGGTTTTAGATTTGAGCACTATAACGTCGCAGTGTTTCAAAACTGTTTGAAATTATCCGTAAGATATTTAACGACTGCTTTCAGCTACACTGGCAAGTGCCTTGTCGAAACGTCTGGTTCGATGTTTTCAGTTCCTCAGAACTTTTCCACCCATGTCCGGACACCCTGCATGATCATTTCAATTGATACGGTTCCCACAAAGAGCGCAGAGATTCGACCAGCAATCTCTATATATCTCTCTATGAGGAGCTCTCGGCGCGGGAGAACATAGTCATGTATCACTTTGAATATCAGTATCAATACGATGGAGATGAATACCGCCAGGAGAATAGCCGCGCATGCGCTAACCGGATCCTGTCGCTTGCCAACAATGATACTGGCGCTGATCGTTCCTGGTCCAATGAGTACAGGCATGGCAATGGCGCCAGCCAGGTGTTCAGGCTTGCCTCTAAGTAACTTGATAGCAGTTGGTCCGTGAAACACAAACTGAAGCCCGATAAGAAGAAATATAACGCCTCCGAATATCTGAAACGATGCGAATTCCGCCTGTACTATATTGGAGAAAACGGCATCACCAAGGATAGCAAAGCCGCAGAAGACAGAGCCGGCAATCAAGCCTGCACGGATCAGAACGTAAGTAAATTGCCTTCGTTCCAGTCTCTGGATCACTCCCATAAGGTAAATGCTGACCAGGAACGGGTTGAGTAGGACAAGTAGCAAAGCTGTAGATCGTATAAAATCGTTCATGTCTGTTCACACCGAACAAGTAATTACCAGGTTTATTGAAAAGTTTCAGGTTTGTGCTTTCAACACATGCTTATGAAAATAAATTTGAACCTGAATCATATCATACTCACGTCTGATAATTCAAAAAATTTATTATCTAATTCCCTGATGTATTGAACAAAACCATTTTTCGTCTTGCGTCTTTCACATTATTTTACTATCATCTACCATCGTTCCCAGTCAGCTAAGCCATGTGTGCACCCACCATTACAGGATCATCCGTGGCAAATATATAACCACCACCTTTTTTCATATACTATATTTCAGCAATGGGCTATATTTCAAATATCATTAAAATGTCAAAAAACAACCCATTTTCCGATATAAGGATGATGAAATGGGTGACAAGACTGCTCTCATTCCAAATCGACGGACGGCTAAATAATGGCTACAGCTTTTCTCCTTATCTTATACACATAACACCAACAAATTTATGCAACTTACGTTGTAAAATGTGTGGGCAATGGGGTGAAACCGGCAATTATAGTAAGAAGGATTCCGATCTTTTAAATGAAACTATGAATATTGAAGAATTTGAAAGACTTATTGACGATGTCGCTAAATTCTCACCAACAATTTTCCTGACCGGAGGAGAACCATTCTACTTTAAAGACATAATCAGGCTGATTGAATATATAAAGAAGAAAAACCTGATTTGCTGGGTAATCACGAATGGAACACTCCTTGAGAAATATGCAGATGATATCGTCAAAATTGGAGTGGATGTGTTATATATCTCAGTCGATGGGCCTGAGCATGTACACAATGAGATCAGGGGTATCCACAACGGTTACCGGAAGATTGCATCAGGCATAAAAAAAGTCATTCAGGCAAAGGAAAAATTTAAGAAACAAAGACCTCTTTTGTGCCAGGTATTCACTATAACCGAGCACTCCTTTCCATATCTGGAAAATATTACCGAAACAACTGACGAATTGGGTTTTGAAATGTTGCTTGTTAAACATCCGTATTTTAATAATACAAGGACAGGCAAAAACTATGAAACAACGATGAAAAAGGTATTTCAATGCCATGCACCATCGTGGCAAGGATGGGTTAATGACGAAATAAAGATAGACACACAAGCCGTACAGAATAGTATTTCAAGTTTGCTTCTCAAAAAACACAACTTCAAGCTAGCTTTTTTCCCGACTATCAAGGTTTCTGATATACCAGATTATTATTCTACCACTCAAGATAATTTCTATAATGGCGGTAAATCACAACGTAAGGTTCAACGCTGCATCGCACCCTGGACACAAACAATGGTGTACCCTAATGGAGACATAGTATTTTGTAATGACAACCCCGACTATGTATTAGGAAACGTAAGAACCGAAAGATTCTCAGACATCTGGAATAATAACAAATCCAGAAAGTTCAGGAAATTTATCAAAAAAAATGTTCTACCGATTTGCTCAAGATGCTGCGGATTACATTATCACCCATTCTACCGCTCTGGCAAAAGCTTGAAATCACTTGAGAATACCGTTTTTTAACCCGTTTTACTACAGTCGGCGAGTAAGCCCTGTTAACTTAATACTATGAAGTGGTATAAAATATTTACTCCTGAATTAAAGGAACTTATTGAGAGCAAAAATCTTAAGGGATTAAGTCTTTTACTAAGAAACATACACCCTGCGGATATCGCCGACATAATCCGGGAACTGGAGCCCACAGAAAGAGTAATAACTCTTCGTGTTCTTAATAAGACAAAGATCGCAGAGATTTTTTCTCTGCTCGACCCTGAAGAGGAAGAGGAGTTACTTGGATACTTTACTGAGCGCAGGGCAAAATCAATCCTGCTTGAAATGGATCCTGATGACAGGATACAACTCCTTGACGAGCTTCCTGCATCAATGGTAAAAAAACTGCTCAACCTCTTTCCAATCGAAGAGAGAGAGGAAACGAATATTTTGCTCAATTATCCGCCGAAGTCGGCAGGAAGGATAATGACTACCGGATATGTAGATTTGGGCACTGAAATTACTGTTTCTGAGGCGCTGGAAATTATTAGAAAAACCGGTTCTGATAGAGAAACAATTTATACGTGCTATGCAATAAATGAAGGCAGGAAACTGTGTGGAGTTGTTTCGCTTAGAGACATTATCCTGGCAAAGCCCGATCAGAAAATATACCAGATAATGAACGAAAAAGTTTATAAGGTATATACCACTGATGACCAGGAAGAAGCTGCCAGGGTAATTCAGAAATACGATTTTCTCTCTCTTCCGGTTGTTGATAGTGAAAACCGCCTTGTTGGTATCATTACAGTTGACGATATTCTAGACGTAGTAGAAGAAGAAGCCACAAAGGATTTCCATAAAATGGCCGCTATTCAAATGCCCGAAGAGAGGTATTTTCGTGCAGGATATCTTAAACAACTGTCAGGAAGAGTTGGTTGGCTATTTGTACTGGTACTGGCATCTACTATCTCAGGAAAGATCCTTCAGAAATACTCGTTGGCTCTCAGCTCGTTAATCGCACTCGCATACTTCATACCCATGCTTATGGGAGCCGGTGGTAATATCGGTTCACAATCATCTACACTTGTGATAAGAGCGCTGGCTACCGGAGAATTATCATTAAGGCAATGGCGGAAAGTGCTTGTGAGCGAAGCTTGTGCCGGTTTTGTAATTGGATCGGTTTTAGGGACTACTGCATTTTTTATATCAATATTTCTGCTCGATAATACAATGCTGGGAATTACAGTAGGAATCTCAGTAGCAACTGTAGTTACCGTCGGTAATCTGGCAGGTGTCGCTATACCGCTTCTTTTCAACTACTTTAAACTCGATCCGGCTATCGTGTCTGCACCTCTTATCACCACAATTCTTGACGTTACCGGTATAATTATTTACTTTGAAATTGCAAGAAGAATTCTGAACATACATTCCTGAGTACAGACTATGTCATAATTGCCATCCGGAGTTCCGTGCTGAATTTGATTCAGTACTGTTTTGTAATCTCCTTTTTAAGAGGTCAGGTTGTTGCAATCAATCTATTCTGAAACAAATTCAGAATAACAAACGGTATGTTTTTATATTTGAAACACAGCCTTTAAATTAGGTTGGGTTTTAACATAGAAATCCAACGACTTTTGAAATTAGCGTAGGGTGGATTAAGCGACAGCGAATCCACCTTCAATCGTGATCTATTATTGATGGATTTGTCCTTCGTCCTTAATCCACCCTTATAATATTTATGTCAACTTTGAAATTTCTAAACATTAAGCTCGTCGGGTAACATCAGTGGCAGACCACTCTTTCGAGAGGATTCTTGTATACGGAAACCTTTTAGGTTTCCATTGTCATGCCAAAGTGAATGAATGGAAGGCTAAAGCTGTTCCGCTACAGTTTGCCGGTATATACCAGATTGGTACAAACCTTTATTCAATAACATTCGTTTCGTGGGCGGGGCAAAGCCCAACAAAAAAAGGGGTAAGAATCCTGGCGACTCTTACCCCCTTTAATTACTCAACGGATTAGAAATCCGATTTACTTAAAACCATCTTAGAAACTAACTGTTGTCTGCAGATAGAACCAGTCAATTCCTCTGTCTACTCCGCCACCTGTATCTTCGATATAATCACCAGCAAAGAAGTGTGAATAACCTGCGACGACACCAAAGTTCTCGAACATTTTGTACTTGAGTGTAACATCAATTTCCTGACCCAATTCATCATCCACTCTTTCAGTAGCACCTGATGCGTTTGTAAAGGTTCCATTGCTGCCTACTGTGGCTGCTCTATTCATTCCAGTTCCTCCAACATTCCACCAAGCATCATTTACTTCGTCCAGTTTAAAGAAGTGCACCTTTACGTCTGCCACAAGCTTCTTTGTTGGCTTCACGCTAAAATGAATCTGATGGTCTCTCATATTCTGCCATCCAATAACGTCCATGTACCCATTATGAGCATGCTGCGTAGGACTAATCTGTTTAAAAGTCTTTGCACTGCCACTGCCAAAACTGTCATCTCCACTCGCATATGAATATGCATAACCTATCCTGGGAGTCCAAGGGACACTCTTGAATGTATATCCTGTCTCTGCATGAATTGCAAATGCATTAATAGTATCTGAAACGAAAACTCCTGCTGATTTCGTTTGTGTCTTTCCACGCTGCCAAACAGGCTCAACGGTATAATCTAGGCCGCCCAAACCATTTATGTTTTCACCAGCAGCCCTGAAACCGAATGAATATCTCTGTTCTTTATCAGGCTGCGTAACGGCATTTGTCCTATCTTCATCTGTTGACTCAGCCTTAGCTATAAAAAATGGCTCAATGAGGTTACCCTCCAGGGCGCCACCAAACTTATACTGCGAATACAATCCGTATAATACCGTATCCTTCAGTCCAGCAGCAGTTGTACCGCCATTAGAACCAGCTCCTAGAATTCCACCACCATCTACACCACCGGTTACATTTTCGTGGATCTGCCATGCGAAGACATCTGCCCAGAGATTACCCTTCTTGTACATAACCTTTGCACCGTCATAAGACCTGCTCTGGTTAGCCCATCCAAGAGCACCAATTTGCCTCTCGTTACCATAGCCCTGTTGCCATCTACCAATACGAAGCTGAACATTGGTGAGCAACGGGGTTATATCGCCAAGGTCTCTCAGTTGGACATACCCTTCCTGAATGTCAGTTCTTTGCAGGTTCGTAGTAATGTTGGAATCTGCATTATTCGTTTCACCAAACGTACGTGCATCCTGTAACATAACACGAGCCATAACGTTTTTGTTAATATCCGCGTCAAAAGAGAGCCTCATCCTCTGTATTGTAAAATCTTTGGCCGGCTGTCTTGAAGCGTGTGCACCTCTTGCTGCGGTTGCTCCGTTAAATCTGCCGGCTGCACTAAAATCCTGACTCCTGTTCTCATATCTATGTCTAAGGTTTAGGCCGATCTTCAAACCCCTGATCTTTCCGGCAGTTACGTTACTACCGCCAGGCTTGGCTTCCAGCGCCTCTATCCTCTTAATGAGGTCAGACATACTGCCTTCTTGAGCCTTGACATCCTGCATTCCAACCAGAGCACATGCTGCCGTGATCGCGAATACCGACACAAAAATTATAAAATTATTCCTGAATTTCACCATACTAACGTCCTCCCCATAAAAAATTAAAAATAAGCGTACTTCCTACATATTCCTCAAACAGACAGAATTGTATAACTATACATAACGCCATACTAATTGCAAGCTTTTTATACAAAATAATCGCTAAAAAACTAATAATTATATGGCGCAAACTATATGCCGTTAAGTTGATACCGGGTGGGTGATCCTCAAATTGCGATTAATTCCTGCCATTTCCATCTGTTATGGCAATTGAAAACTTTAGCCTGCGTTTCGCATCACCTGATTGGCGCCCGTATATTCCCCACAGATAACACAACCCAGGGTATGCGGCTACGCAAATCGCTCAATTCGGATACATGTTATATTATTCTTCCGGTCAATACAATAAAAAACTTAAGTATCGCTCCAAACATTATCGCCAAACCCGGCGATACCTTTAGCCAAAGGAGGAAACAGGAGAATCAGTCCTAACCTGACGAAGCCTGCGGCTACTTGTCACCTCCGAGTCCTATTCCCAGCTTAGCCTCAATATTGTATACTCTCTCCAGCATATCATGCTGCGATTTGATGCGTGACAGCTGGTTTACCATCGGCGCCCAGCCCCACCACCATGCATAGTCCTGCTGGCCATGCGCCACGCCCTTGTATCCTTTAAGTGCATACCAGAACCACATGTTCCCGTATTCAGTTTCAATCTGGCTCGGGTTACCATCATCATAGCTGTAATTAGCATATTCACCAAGTATTGGACCAATCACCGGAACTTTACCTTTGGCCATCTTAAACGCCTTGAAAATACCTTCACCAAGCAGCTTTACTCCCAGCTTGTCGGCAAGCACATCACCCATTGGGTAAGGAGCCCTGGCATTAACATCGATCCAGCCTTTTTCAAAGCACTCTTCTACGAGCAACTGAGCTTCATCACGTTTACGATATGCGGCAAACATATATTCATCAAGGGCCTCAAACCATAATCTTGCAAACCGCCCGCTGTGACAAGTGCTGCAGACCTCCAGCCATCTCTCCAGCTTCTTCTTGTTTGCGCCATCATAGATATCCAGCTTCTTGTTCATTGGAGGAATGGTAATCCCATAAGGGTAATCCTTCATACCGGATTTGTACTCTACCTGAACGGGCGGGATAGTACCCATTCGCCATCGGCCCTTGGAGGTCACATTATGCCCCCACTTCCCAGTGGTATTATTGTACATATGACAGATCTGGCATGTAGGAGCACGCATTTCAGACCCGCCAAGTTCTAAATCATTCAATCCCTTGTCAAATGCCCATGTGTCACCTTCTACGGCATAAATAATACCCATTTTTGAATCTTTATACGTTTCAGCATCCGGATGGTCTGCGCCCATGTGACACGAATAACACGCCTCAGGCCTCCTTGCCTCTTCAGCACTAAATTTATGTCGTGTATGGCATGCGTCACAACTCTCCATTGAACGATGACACTGGTCACATCCTATGAAAGAATAGCCCTCTCCTCTCCTGAAACCCTCTACATACCAGGGTACGACAACATTCGAAAGCCACGCTGTTCTGTGGCTTGGCCTTCCATCTGCAATTTCTGATGCGAACTCCTCTACCTGCTGCCTGTGACATTTTTTACATACATCATCAGCTACGGGCAAAAAAAGCTCATCATGACTTTCACCATGACAGAAATTACATGTCACCTGCTCTATCTTTACACCAGATGCCTCCTCAATCGCCCTTGTCTTTTCCGCGATCTGAGCGTTTTTCCTGGGATTTGCGTGAGCTGACGATCTCCAGGACCTGACAATACCCGGAGTCACCTCATCATGGCACCCCATACAATCACCTGAAGCATATTCATCAAACAGATCCTTGAAAGCACTTAAATCCGGCCTTATATAATGATTCTTCGGACTCCAATACATATGAAGCGGTGTTGGCTTATAATAGTCAGCCCAAGGGCCACTACCCTTCTCAAGACCGACCCACTCCTCAAAACCTTTTTGCTCTTTCTCCGTTGGAAAAACCAATCTTTCCGGAGATGGATTAACGGGTCCTTGCGCAAAAATTGTACCGCCACTAAATATCAGAAAAGCCACACAAATTAACAATATGACGCCAATCCTCAAATGCTTCATATAGTCCCCCCTCTCACGCTGAAATTATAAACCCACAAAGTCTGAATAGATGAATACGCCACCTACGGATCTGAACTTAAGATACGATAGAAGATATATATGTCAACAGCAACATAAACCGCACGTCAATAATTCTAAATACCTGCCTTCTTTCGAAATGTATAATTATTTGACACGCGCAACATCCTTAAAATATTCCTTACGCATTTCATGCCTTTTCGGGATATGGCAGTCACCACAGATCTTAAAGTCAAAAGAGATTTTTGCCAGTTTTTGGCCCTTTTCAACATCACCTTTGTGCTCACCTGCCATAAGGTGGCTGTATACCTCTCCTGGACCATGGCATGCTTCACAGCCAACACCCTGCTCTGAGTATACCTTCTTATCTTCTCTGTATCCTGTGGTATGGCATTTATAACATTTCCTCTTATAATCAGCATTGCCGTTTTTATAGTCAGGCTCTTTTTCTATTCTCTCAAATGTCTCAAACTTTGTTTTCCTCCACCTTTCGACGTGTTCCGGATGCATTTTCTTGTGGCACTTAATACATTTTTTACTACCAACATAAATCTGGTATTCCCCTGTCGGACTGTAGAAGCTCTCTACCCTGAGCCGGTCTTCATATTCCGGATTCAATTCATGAAGCCGTTTCCACATTTTTATAAAATCATCGGCAGAGGCAGTACGAGGCCCTTCCATTGCCTTCCTGTCTGCATGAGACCCTTCATGTGCACGTTCGGATTCGAGGGCCCGTCCATTGCCACCATGACATACCGTGCACCCGTAAATATCGAAAGGAATTGGAAGCCCTTCCGGATGCAATTTAGTCAACTCTTCTTCATCAATATGACAAGTCATACATCTCTCTACCCTGTGCCCGTTCTCCTGATTACTCCAAAGCCCTTCTCCTTTGAGCAATATCTGCTTAATCTTAAGCTTTGAGCCCTTCAAACTCTTGATCTTACCCTCCAGCTCCTTTGCTTTTTTCGGATCACCCCATTCCGGGTTTGACCAGAATTCAAAGCTCTCTTCTGCCTTAGAGATCTTTTTCTTGATAACGGCTCTTTGGTGTTGTTTCCATTCAGGATTATACTCTTTATAAAACCACACCACTGAAACACCCAGCATCAAGATAGATACCGTGAGCAGCCATATTAATTTTACGTATTGGCCTTTTGTACTTATTCCCGTGTATGTTGAAACGTTATGACTCATAATTAAAAGCTCAAGATTGTATCAAATATTTGAATTGATAGAATATATTTAACGTCAAACACATATCTCAGAAAAATTTTGATAGGAATTAACCACATTATTGCCATTAAACTTACAAAAATATGGTATCTTATAACGCCCATAGTCTTATAAAAATTTTTGAAAATAAGCCTTGGAACGACTATACAAACCCCGAAGTATAGAATGAAAAACGCAAACCCGCCGGCGATGTGAAAGTTCACCATCTCAACCATCGGCACTGCCTTTGCCACGGTTTTATCTTCCCATGGCCAATAAAACACTCTACCCGGACCCCTGAAAAACTGTCCAATAATTATCAGGATATACCACATTGCATAACCGAAGCAGAAAGCAGACACCGCAATCGGCCTTGCCCTAAAGGAGTACCTGCCAATGCCAGACTCTTTATTCGGATCAATAAACGGCAGGACTATCAGACCAACAAGCAATATAGAAGGAATTACAACCCCTGCCAGCCATGGATCAAAATATACAAGAAGTTCCTGAAGCCCGATAAAATACCACGGCGCTCTCTCATCAAGCGGTGTATCAGATGGATTTGCCAGCTCTTTAAGCGGTGCGTCCATAAAAAGAGACCACACCATGATTATAAAGGTGAATAACAGCCCTGCAATAAACTCTATCCCAACAGAATCACGGAGGTGTTTAACTGTATAGTCCTGCTGTTCCGGAGTTAACGTTTCGAATCCCTCTTTATAATCACCGGTTATATGGATATCCCTAACGTATTCCCATTCCCTCTTTGACATACGGACTATCACTTCATCTTTTTCTTTCGACTCATCTTGTGCTTCAGCCATTATATCTTCCCCGCAAAACCCAACCTATTAAACCATTACACAACCTGCAATACGTCGAAACCAGACATGAGTTGATAAACCACAAACCAAACCGCCCAAAAGGCAACAACTCGTTATAAAGAGAACATCGAATTATGAACAACGAATTATGAATTTAGAATTCTATCCATTATTAACTTTTCTTTACTCTTTCCTTCGATTTTTGTGCAGTCCGAACACTTGATACAAAGATCGAAATCAACTCATTACATTCCTTGATTATCTTGTCTCGCCTTTGCGATTGCTTTATTAAAGGTTTGCGTTCGATAATCTTAAGACAAATATTTGTTTCCCTTAACTCCTTTAAAATAATTTTCATCTTATGAATAAAATCCTTCTGCGACTCAGAACTTTGGACTTCACCATAATTCAACGCTGGAGATGTTCCACATCTAATCAATTGGCCAGCAATATGATTGCCTGCTCTGGTTTTAGGTAATTCCTCAACGAGTTCTATGATCCTTATAGCAAACTCTATTAATCTATCTTCTAAATCATACTTTTTTGCTGAATTCATTATTCGGAGTTCGATGTTCTCTATTCGTTATTTTCTTTTAAACCATACTTAGAAAATAACCTCTTCCAGGGGACTCTCACCTATCTTAATATTCTATATTTCTTAATCATGAATACCGAACGTCGAATAATGAACTAATGAACTTCGAAAGAGCCCATCTACAACGGCCCTGAAACCCCTCCAGCCCTTCTAATCCGCCAGAAGTGGAAACCCATTAAACCGGTTATTCCGAGAGGAAGCGCTATCGCATGCAAAAGATAAAATCTTAACAATGTGGGCTGTCCAACCGCAGCGCCACCTACCAGGATAGAATTCACGTCTTTCCCTGGCTCTAACAATGCAAATGGCCCCTTTGCCCCTAAAAATGGAGCATTCTCGCCCATACTGCATCCTATAGTAACTCCCCAGTAAGCCAATTGATCCCATGGAAGCAAATACCCTGTAAAACTTGAAAGCATAGTCAATACCAGCAGAATTACCCCTACAATCCAGTTTAATTCCCTTGGAGGCTTGTATGCTCCTGTCAAAAACACACGTAACATATGAAGAGACACAAACAGTACCATTAAATGCGCAGTCCACCTGTGCATATTCCTGATCAAAACACCAAACGGCACAATGTATCGAAAATCCTCAACATTCGCATAAGCCTTGTTGACATCAGGGTTGTAATAAATCATCAGGAATGCTCCCGTACACGCAAGCAAAGCGAAGAAAAAAACACTCAAGCCTCCCAGGCAAAATGTATACATAATAATTCTCTTCCCACCCACACTCATATTATACGGGTGCAATTGCATAATTTTGGCAATTCCGCGCATTATGCTATTTATTGGAGACAAAGGCTTGAATTCACCAAACAGAAGATCCCCGAATATGGCCTTCCATACCTGCGTGCCAGCAGCCAATTCTTCTATATTTTTACCTTTTTTACCGTTTTCCTTTTTTTCTTCCATAACCGAACCAACTCCTTATCAAAGTGACAGAATAACCATTGTCAGATAAGTTACAATTCGCACGCTACTTAGTAAGAAATTTATATATGTCATGCTAAAACTTAATGCCGATTTAAAGAGGCAGTATATAATCAACACTCACAAGCCTCTCCTTATCAATAAGCAAACGACCATCATCACTTACCTCAACATGCGCGCGCGACAAAGGCTTTGGTGGAGGACCCGCAAAATTTACTCCATTTTTGTAAAACAGTCCACCATGGCACGGGCATTTGAATATTTGCTCTTCCTCAATCCATCGAGGCTGACATGATAAGTGCGTACATACTGCTATCAGCGCATATATACCTCTCTCCTCTCTGATAATCCATACCTTACGTGTTTCTATGAGCGTCACAGAACCCAAAGGATAATCTTCCGGCTTACCTGCTTTAAAAATACTTGAAGGCTCATACGATACCCTGGGAATCAAATAGTGAATAACAGAAAAACTCCACATGGCAACAAGCGCCCAGAAAGACCCCCATGCTCCCCAGAAAAGGCATCTTCTTGTAATTGTCTTTGGATGACCAAGAATAGATCCAGGTTCGTAGGATCCACCAATTTCCGCTGTTGACTCTCCGCTTATAGTCTTTAAGTATTTTACGTCAATCTTATCCGCCATGTTTAAAACTTAACAGGAAATGAAGGTTGTAAAAACCGAAAAAATTCCGCCCATCGTGCAATCGCAACATCGAAAAGCGTTTAGTTTAATATTTCATCATGCCTGATTGGCTGGCTATACAGCAACACAAAGGAGAGACCCATCACCTCAGCCGAACAGGACGATCCCACAGACCGGCATGAACACAGAGAAGACAAACAAAGAGACCCAATGGGCATCACCAGCTATCCACATCCAAGACACCTCAATCTCCTTTTTCCGACTTGACATTCTCTAGCGTAAGACTTTAGCAAAAAATGTACCATATAATCATTAAGTAGCACAAAAGAGTTCTAACAACGTAAGTACCAACTATCAAAACACATATAGAAATATATTTTTGAGCATGTGATTTGCCCGTCGCATTTCCGTACCGATATTGTGACAGTCTGTCAATACACATTACAATTTACCAATATTGCGGACATTATGTCATAACCTGATAATGCTTACATTGTTGACTCTGAAAAAATGTGGCAATAAAAATTGAAAATTGTAACTAAAATACACTTGTAATCCAAGCAATGAAGCTGTAAGCTTTTTAAATAGCTTTTCAAAAATTCCATTATAGCGATCCCTAAATATTGGCACTTAATTAAAGAGGAGCATATTATGAAAAGAACCGTGATTGTATTAAATACAGTAGTTCTATTAATAGTATTCTTTTTTTATGGGTGTGGTACTGCTGATCAAACGAATAGTGATTCAGAGAGCAGCTCCCCATCACCCGGGGCTACAACACACATTGTTAAGATGACGAGTAATTATGAGTTTGTTCCCTCTTCATTAACGATTAAACAGGGAGATAGTGTGAAATGGGTTGTGACCGGCGCAAAGGCTCACGAAGTGGCAAGTGGGACATTTATTATGACGGAAGATGGGAAGGAGGGCGTGCCTGATGGCCTCTGGAAAACGGGCAAAATGGCTTCAGGGAGCTTTACCTACACCTTTCACTCTACCGGCACATTTCCTTACTACTGCGGTGCTCATCTAGACCAGGGGATGATAGGGTCTATTACGGTTGAATAATTTCCTAATGGGGATAGCCTTTAGTTTCCAGCTTGTAGAAATTTAATACTCTACCGGCAGACTTTGCTCCCAAACATGTCATTCTCATACGAATGACATGTCAGAGAGAAGGAGGCAAATATTATGCGGCATAGCAAATTCACGGTATTTAACTTTATTAAGGCAGCAATCGCTGCGTTGCTCATCATTTCCTGTATATCGTTCGTTGGATGCGGTAAACCTGATGAATATAAAACCGATGAAGACACAGCGGATAAAGTGCTCACGTTAATCCAATGGCTTAAGGATAATGACAGAAGCGTCCGGCAGATGGCAGCAGAGCAGCTGGGTGAGAGAAAGGATGCCCGTGCAGTTAAACCCCTGATTACCGCATTAAAGGACAATGACAGAACCGTCCGGTGGAGTGCAGCAGAGGCGCTGGGGGAGATAAAGGATGCCCGCGCAGTTCAACCCCTGATAGATGCATTGAAGGACAATGACAAAAGTGTACGGTGGAGTGCTGCAGGGGCGCTGGGTGAGACAGGCTCACCAGCAGTTGAATCCCTGATTGCCGCACTGAAGGAGAGTGACAGCAGAGTCCGGCAGTATGCAGCCGCAGCGCTGGGAAAGATAAAGGATCCCCGCGCAGTTGAGCCATTGATTATTACCTTGAAGGACGTCGATATCAGCACCCGGAACTCTGCGGCAAGGGCGCTTGGGAAGACAATGGATGTGCGCGCTGTTGAGCCTCTGATTGCTGCACTGAAAGACGATGACAGCGGTGTCCGGCGGGATGCGGCAGTTGCGCTGGGGGAAATAAGGGATGTACGCGCTGTTCAGCCCCTGATTGATGCACTGAAGGATAATAACAGTACTGTCCAGTGGTGTGCTGCAGAGGCATTGGGAAAGATAAAGGATGCCCGTGCGGTAGAACACTTGATTGATAAACTGAAAGGTAGTGACAAAGGCGTCTGGAGGAAGGCGGAAGAGGCACTGGAAGAGATAGAGGGAAAATGAAATATTCACTCATAATTTTTGCCGTAATCATCGGGATATCCATAGCCACTGCCTCCTGCAAGAAATCTGAGGAGGCAAAGATTGAAATGGGTGAGGCTGAGGCACTTGCACCAGAACAGGGGAGCCTGGCAGGGGCCATGAAGAAGGCATCCAGGACGATGAGGAGACTGGCAAGGACGGTGGAAAACAGTGACTGGGTCCAAATGGCTATGTGGTCAGAAGAGCTCAAAGAAAATATAGGCTTTAATTGTGTTGAATTATATATGATTGAGAATAATAATGTTTCAAATGAATTTATGGCATTAAGCAGCGAATTTAACAGCGCCTTAAATAAATTAATTTTGTGCAGCAAAGAACAAGACTCCGATAAAGCCAATCTTGAATTCGATAATCTGATAAAGTCGTGTAACGCATGCCATGAAAGCTTTAATAAAGACGCAAAAACAAAATTAGACTTTACAGATCAAGGGCAGGGGGCAGATGACAGCCGATATGACAAACCAGAGTGATGAATAAGTGCCATACACGGTTGCGTGCTTCTTTTTTATAACCACTTATTGTGCTATGCCGATCCATTTAAATCAATAATTTGTTTTTGTTTATCAGTGGATTCTGTCTTTCCAACCTCAGTTCCTGAGATTTCCTGTTTCGTCTTTCCCTGAGCACTGAACTGCATCTCAAATAGTTTTTTATACAGCCCTCCATTCGCAAGAAGTTCATGGTGGCGTCCTGTTTCAACGATTTTCCCATTATCGAGCACCACGATTAAATCCGCGTGCAATATGGTTGACAGACGATGCGCGATAACGAATGTGGTGCGACCCTTCACCAGACTGTAGATGGCTTTCTGAATGAGTTGTTCCGTCTCTGTATCCACAGAAGAGGTTGCTTCATCCAGGATGAGGATGCGTGGATTGGCAAGGATGGCACGGGCAATAGCAATGCGTTGTTTCTGACCCCCGGAAAGCTTTACACCGCGTTCTCCTATTATAGAGTCGTATCCATTCGGTAACGCCGCAATAAAACCGTGCGCGTTTGCAGCAATGGCAGCGTTTTTAACTTCTTCATCAGGCGCATCAGATCGAGCATAAGCGATGTTTGACTTAATTGTATCGTTGAAAAGAAAAGGGTCCTGAAGCACCATTGCCATCTGCGTACGCAGAGAATGGAGTTTTATATGCCTGATATCATGACCGTCAATGCAGATATCCCCCTTTTCCGGGTCGTAAAATCGGGGGATCAGTTTTGTGAGGGTGGTCTTACCACTACCACTTGGACCAACCAGCGCAATCATCTGGCCCGGCCGAGCCGTTATATTGATATCGGTGAGGACTTCAACGCCCTGATTATACATGAAGCTAACATGCCTGAATTCCACTAGTCCATGTACCGGTGGTAAATCAACGGCGTCAGGGCTATCTTTTAAATCACTTGGTGTGTCAAGTATCTCAAAGATTCGTTCGGTTGAAACAATGGCGCGTTGTACCTGGTTGTAAAACCGGGTTAAACCTGTAATAGGGCCGTACATCATCTGAAGATAAGGAAAGAATATCACAAATGTACCAACGGAAAGTTGTCCCTGTAAGACCTTATATCCGCCTAAACAGATAACAACTACCGCCCCCATTTCAGTTATAAAGTCGATAACCGGTCGTAATGTAGAAGCCAGTCGTAATATCCGGATGTTCAGGTTGTAGCTTTCGTAGTTCTTCTCCTGAAAACGTTCCAATTCTTCAGCTTCTTTTGCAAACCCGGAAATAACCTTAATACCCGATATATTATCCTGAATCAGGGAATTAAGCTCTCCCGTCTTGTCCCTCAAAGAGCGAAAGGCCCTTCTGATCTTTTTACCAAAGCCATAAGTGCAAAGGGAGATAAATGGGCAGACTACCAGTGCAATAACGGAAAGCTGCCAGTCGAGCCTTATACAAAAAAAGATTATCCAGCCAAATTTGAACATGTCGGTAATAAAGGCAATAATCGGGCCGACAATTGCCTGTTCGAGTGAGTTGACATCATTCATGAGACGGCTCATAATATTGCCGGTTCTATTATTTTCAAAATAAGCAAGAGGGAGTCGCTGAATGTGGCCATAAAGTTGATTTCGCAAATCATAAGTAAGCCTTTGACCTAATCCTGCGGAAATGAAACCATGGACCAGCATAATACTACCGCTTACAGCATTCATAATTATAAAACTCACTGCAAGAAAGAGCAGCGTAACCATGGTGGTGTTATAACTATTAAACCAATGGGTATGGACATACTGTGAGGCCGTTAATAGAGGTTTCGAAAGCGGAATAGCGCTCTTTAGCTCGTAAGCATGCGTTTTGTCCGGCGCCGCTGCATCATGCCATTCAGTTTGGGTGTTTTTCAAATATTTATCGGCTATCTTGATTTCATCCACAGCAATACCTAATATCTGTATTGGCAAAACGGCTATATATGTGCTGAGCGCTGCAAGTATGAGAATGATCAGAGACTTATTCCGGTACGGCTTTAAATAACCCAGCAATCTGAAATACGTTTTTTTTGAAGGGATGCTTTTTTCCATACGTAGTAATATATATGTGTAGAATACTGGTGAAGGGTGTTGTTAATTTTTGGCGCCAACCTCAAGCACTTCGTGTTATCTGCTGTTGCAGGCAGTTTTCCTCAAATGGTTACTATCCCTCTTTTCGCCACAAAAAAATCATGAATGGCATACCCCGGTAATCTCCTCCTCGGTCAGGTAGCACGCGGGATCCGCCCCGAAGGGGTCACCGCACATTTCCTCTGCCCTGGCCCCGCATCCCCTGCAAATGTGATTATGCATGCACCTCCCGCACTTGCCCTTGAGATATCGAGTTTTATCCTTCATCATTGTGAGGATTTCGTTCCCCTCATCAAAACAGATATCGCTGAGCTTCTGCTCCCGAATATTGCCTATTGTCCGGTCCTTCCAGTAGGGGCAGAGGTGCACATTGCCCCGGTAGTCTACATTGACAATCCTGTCCCCTGCCGGGCAACCGCCCTGCCGGGCAAGGAGTTTTCCCATCTCAGCAGCAAGCTCCGGTTCACACTCCGCAACACGCTGCAGAAGGTAAACGCCGTCGTCATATAATTGCTCGGTAACAACCTCCATCTCCGGATTCTTCATCGCATAATCAATAAGAGAGTCAATGATTTCGCGCCTCTCTTCCTTCACAGTCTTCCAATCTCTACCTCCAAAGTGTTGACAAACCGCAAATCTCTTCAGTCCTGCGTTTTCTATCGCCTTGATTATGGACGACATCTCAGACAGGTTGAAACTTCCAATCGTAATCCTCACACCACACCCCACCCCTGCATCTCTGAGGTACTTTATAGCGGGTAAAGCTTTTTCTAACCCCGCAATAACATCCATAGCACCGCTTATCTGAGAAAATCCGTCCATATCAATACCCACATAGGAGATACCGGACACCGCTATCTCCCTGGCTTTTTTCTCTGTTATAAGGGCTGCGTTGCTGGATAAAATAATCCTCAACCCCTTATTATGGGCGTGACCCGCAAGTGCAAAGAAATCATTCCTGGTTAAGGGTTCTCCCCCGTAGACAGAAATCATAGGGACCTTCATTGAGGCCATCTGGTCAATAAACGTTATGGCCTCCTGTGTGGTTAACTCATCACTATCTGCCTCAAGAGCAGAATCGAGGTGGCACATATCACAGGAGAAGTTACACTTCCGGGTAATATTCCAGGCAACCATAGGGGCCTTGACATTTGCGTATCTGATGAGATGTTTTGGCACCTCTTCAGCCCTTTTGTTGTAGTGCTTTTTGACATCCCGGGCCGTCTCCTTTACATTGAGCAGTCGGCTGAAGTTAATCATGCCTCGCCTCCTCATGCACAGGTTTAAGGATCTCCTCTTCGGTTAAGTAGCAGCTCGGATCAGGGGCGCCAAAGTCGTCATAAACCGCGAGGGCCCTGGCCCTTGAGCCACCCCTGCATATTTTCAAAAATCTGCATTCTACGCACTTACCATGAAACAGACTTTCCCTGTTTCTGAGCTTCCACAGAAACTCATTATCACCGCTCCATATATCTTTAAGGCTTCTCTCCCTTATGTTCCCCAGTTCGGTTTTCAGATGTTGGCTGGCGTAAACATTGCCTGCTTCGTCTATGTAGGCTAGCTTTTCCCCGCAGCCTTCACCTCCGTTGCGGAGAAAGTGTTCGTACGCTGCCTCGGCTTTTTGTAGATCTTCCCCCAAAACTTTCATGTAAATGTAAGCGGCGTCAGCGTAGTTTCCAACGGTGAGGACCTCCAGATCGTGGTTATGGCGGTTTATCTCAACGGTTTTCGAAAACAGACTATCTACGGCTCTCCGCCGCTCATCAGGCGACAAGTCGTTATTCATTAGTTCTCGTCCACGACCGGCATATTCGAGATGATAAACGCAGAGACGATGAAACCCTTCCTCAACCAGGAGATCCATAATCCCCGGAAGTTCATGGCAGTTAAGCCGTGTTATGGTATACCGCAGCCCTGTCTTTATCCCTGCATCGCGGAGGTTCCGCATTCCCTGAAGCGCATTGCTATAAGCATCTCTACTTCCTCTGAAGTAGTTGTTCGTCTCGGCCAGACCATCCAGACTGACGCCAACGTATCCGAAACCGGCATCTGCCGCCTTTGCCGCTATCTCCGGAGTAACTATAGTGCCGTTGGTAGAGACTATAACCATCAATCCAATCGCCCTGGCATATCTCCCCAATTCGAAAACATCCTCCCGTAAAAAAGGCTCCCCACCAGAAAGTATCATGAATGGGGAGCCACAATCCACCAGCTCATCAAGCATTTTTTTTGCTTCATCAGTCGAGAGTTCACCATCAGAGACTGCATTACCACCGGAATAGCAGTGCATGCAATTCAGATTGCACCTCTTCGTCGCACACCATACTACAACCGGAGCCGAGCCTTCACGGCGTTTGTGACGAAGGGCCTTGTTTTCAAGTTTCTCCGATACCAGTATCCTGCTAACTTCTATCATGTAACCAAACCTTTGCCCCGCTAATCTCCTCCTCGGTCAGGTAGCACGCAGGGTCCTCACCAAAAGGATCACCACAAGCGACCTCTGCCCTGACCCTGCATCCCATGCAAAGGTGACTAAGCTTGCACCTCCCACATTTATCCTTGAGATAACGCGTTTTATCCCTCATCTTGGCGAGTATTTCGATTTCCTCGTCAAACCAGATCTTGCTAAACTTCCTCTCACGGATATTACCAATTGTCCGACTCTGCCAGTATGGGCAGAGGTGCACGTCACCTCGATTATCTACGTTAGCAAGCCCGTCCCCTGCCGGACAGCCACTCTGCATGGCAAGGAGTTTTTCCACCTCTGCAACGCGCTCCGGGTCGTTCTCTGCAACGTCTTGCAGCAGGTAAATGCCGTCTGCATAATTATCTGCAGTGACAATGTTCATGCCGTTGCTCACCCTGGCTTCCTTGATTATGTAATCCATCACCTCTCTCCGCTGATCGTTGAAGATGTCCCAGTCGATAATCTCCTTCCCTCTACCCCCGTAAACGAGCTGGAAGAGTGAGAATCTTGGTATTTTTTCTCGCCTGGCTATCTCAAGAACCTTGGACAGTTCGCCGTAGTTTTGATTGGTAATGGCAAACCGCACACCTGTACTAACCCCTGCCTCCATAAGGTTCCTCAGCCCCTGAATCGACTTCTCAAAGGCCCCCTTGGCACCCCGAAAACTATCGTGAACCTCTTCGGTGCCGTCCAGGCTGACGCCAACATAGGCAAAACCAGCTTCCTTGATTTTCTTCGCAGCTTCCCTGGTTATGAGAGTACTATTGGTAGAGAGTATTGTCCTGAGCCCCAGCTTCATTGCGTACACGTTAAGCTCATATATATCATCTCTCAGCAACGGCTCTCCGCCTGAAAAAACGAGCATTGGCGATTTTATAGCCGCTAAGTCCTCGATCATGTCCATCGCTTCTCTGGTTGTGAGTTCCCCAGTATCTGCCTCTTCCTCTTCCCCCACTGCGTTAATATAGCAATGGGCGCAGCTCAGATTGCACTTCCTGGTTGTATTCCAGACCACTATAGGTGAGGCAGTCTTAGAGAAGCGAAGCATCCATTTTGGCGTCTCCTTCTTGAGTGCCGAGTACCTTTTTAATTCTTTCAGTGTGTTTGTGCTTTGTAAAAGCTTCGAACAATTTATCATTCGACACCGCGTCTTTCACTCGTAAAAAAACAAAAAATAAAACAGGCACGGACAAATACAATTTGTCCGTGCCTTCCTGTAATCTATTTAAATAATCCGTAAAACATGTTGTTAATATACGTCATGTACAGTGTTGTACACATTGAACTTACCAGTAGGAGTGAGAAGGTTCTTTATCCTCGTTTTCTCTGTAAGGGTCTTGTCATCATAAATCACAATCTCGCCCGCCTGGCCTTTGTCAGCATCTCCCAAATTGCCCCATACACTTACCCAGACTTCGTCTCCCGCCTTATTGTACTCAAAGTGCACTGCCTTGCCATAGTCTGCGACTTTCAAAACCTTGAATATCCCGGCAGCCATATTTGCTTTGTCGTATACAGCAACACTTGTCCGATCTTTCGCTTTCTTACCAAGGGGAGAGTCAAGCCAGACCCACTTGCTATTCGGATGGGTCTTAATAAACAGATTGCCAGAGCTAAGCGCATTTATTTTCCTGACAACTTTCCAGGCACTATCCGGGTGGTTCACCGGGTCCGTGCCTATCACTGAGACCACGCTATCGCCAACATGCCCTGAGGCCCAGACCGGACCAAACTCCGGATCAACCCAGTTTGCCCCTCTTCCGGGATGCGGTTTAATGCCACAGCTATCAATAAGAGCAACAAGCTTCTTTTCCTTAGCATCTATTACGGCAATCTTGTTCCTCGCGTTCGCTGCCACCAGGAAGTAGCGCTTGGTTGAATCCCAGCCCCCGTCATGCAGGAAGCATTCGGCCTCAATCATTTTAATTCCGGGGCTGTCTGGGGCAGAATAATCCACGAGCCATACCTGCCCTGTTTCTTTAATGCATAAGACCCATTCGGGTGCGAAGTGCGACGCTACAATGCTGGCTACGCGCGGCTCCGGATGGAACTCTTCTGTGTCGTAGGTGAAGCCCAGAGTACTCACGATTTTAATAGGCTCAAGGGTCGCACCGTCCAGAATCACAAATTGGGGTGGCCAGTAACCGCCGACTACAGCGTACTTGTCTTCGAAGCCTTTGAACTTGCTTACATCGACAGATCGCGCGTCAAGAGAGCATCGAATCTCTGCTACTGTGTCAGGCTTTTTCATCCAGAGGTCTATTATTGTGCACTTACCATCTCTGCCTATGGAATACACGTATCTTCCTGACATTGACATTCTGGTGATGTGTACCGCATAGCCGGAATTAACGGTGCTTACTATTTCTTTGGTGTCACCGTCAATAATCGCTATCTGGCCGGCATCGCGCAGAATCACGGTGAACATATTATCAACATCACGATCGTGCTCCGGCTTAGTGGGACGTTCTTCCGGTGGGATCAACAATTTCCAACTGGCTTTAACGTTCTTCATGTCCCATTGAGGCGGGATAGGAGGTTCATTCATAATGTACTTCACCAGGAGATCTGTCTCTTCCGCGGTGATCGTACCCATTTTCCCCCAGCCGGGCATACCCCCACCGGTTCCAAACCATATAAACTCTCTGAGTTTTTTTGTTCCCGTGACTTTCGTCTTGCTTGGAGTTAGATCTGGCCCAGTGGCTCCTTTTCTCAGAACGCCATGACAGCCTGCGCAACGGTCGAAGTAAATCACCCTGCATTTTTCGAACTCTTCAGGGGTAAGGACAAGCTCCGTTTCCGATGCAACCTCTGTCCCTGCTACAACCTTCGGCTCTACTTTTGTTTCTTCAGCTATCGCCTGTGCACCACCTGCCATAAAAGTAACGACTAACATAAACGCAATTAAAATTTCTCGCATAACTAGAACCTCCATGAAATTGGATTTGATAAAAATCTCGCCTTTCCACTAGTGCCTTGTACATTATCACCCCCCTCCTTTCATGGGCATGGTACAAAAGCTTAAAAAGGTAATATTCAAAATAGATAGATTTCATGCTTGACGGACTTCTCTGGGCAAAACCGTGTTCCTATCTGCAAGTCAGCCGTGCTGCCTGCATATGGATACACTTTGATCAAGGATAAACCGCCAAACCGTAAAGCACATAATCTGCAACAATACGCTATAAGAACTACCACGAAATATTTTTTTGAAGATAAATTAGCACTTATATTCTAAATATGTAAATTAATACTATACCTTATTTTACTTAATATCCAAATATAAACTACTTAACTTTACGAAGTGTCTTCCACCGATGATAAGCTATGCCTGTCAACTCATTCTAAAAACGCGCAAAAGAAGTGCCACGGACAAAAAGATAAACAGAATAAATATTTCTGCATAAATGTATAAACACCTTGCACTTAAACGCCTGGACTTTTAATGTGACAAGCCGCCCGCCATCTCTCACCATTCTCCTTTTGACAACTTGTCAAATAATATTACAGTGCAAGAAAAAAAAGGACATTATGTCAAGGGCCAGACGGTTAAATCGACAAAAGGCTATGCGATAACTTAATAAAACTTGTTTTGTTATCTTCCATTCCATATTGTCCCATCGTTACCCCATTAGAGAACCCACTACTATCAATTCTTTAGATCACAATTCGCCAAAATTCTTGAGAATCATCAAGCCATACTGCTGGCTTTTCTCTGGATGGAATTGCATTGCAAAGATATTATCTATAGAAATCATTGAAACAAATGGTATACCGTACTCCGTCTCGGCAGCAACAACTTCATCTCTATCTGGAACCACAAAATAAGAGTGCACAAAGTACATATATGGATCGACCGGTAAGCCTTTTAAGACTGACACTTCTTTCTTCTCCCGTATTGTATTCCAACCCATATGAGGTATTTTTAACTTTTGACAGTTTACAGTTGACAACATATCAAGCGCTTCCGTAGCCTTTCTCTGCCCGCCGGTATTATCCATGTTCAGCCTGTCAGCATCAAACCTGACCACCTCACCAGGAACTATGCCAAGACCTTCATGCACCCCATCCTCATAACTTCTTGTAAAAAGCAGGTGAAGGCCGAGGCAAATCCCCAGAAAAAGCTTGTTTTTTTTTATATGGTTTTTAATTGGTTCAATCAAATCTCTCTCCCGCAAACCATCTATCGCGTCTTTAAAGGCGCCAACACCCGGCAATACAATCTTTTCAGCATTTTCTATAATGTCAGATTTGTCAGTTACAACAGCATCAAAGCCAACTTTTTCAAATGCCTTCTCTACACTCCGCAGGTTACCCATTCCGTAGTCAATAATCACTATCATCAGTCTGTCAGAACAACAATCTCCACACGTCGATTTTTCTTCTTATCTTTTTTATTTTTGTTGCTTGCAACGGGTTGATATTCTCCGAAACCGGCAAGATACAACTTATTAGGGTCCAAATGGCAATTGTCTATGAGATAATGAAGTACAGTTGCAGCCCTCGCAGCAGAAAGCTCCCAATTTGTCTTGTAGAGCTGTTTGGTACGTTTAATTGGATCATTATCAGTATGCCCCTCAATCCGGATAGTCTCACCCGGGAAATCTTTTTTGATAATACGACACACTTGAGACAGACTGCCTGCCGCCTCTTTCTTCAGTTTAGTCTGTCCGGAATTAAACAAAACTGACGAAGGAAGGACAACAGAAATATGACCCTCCTTGATCTTGACACTTACACCCGTCCCTTTCAGCCTCTCCTCCATACTGCGCTGAGCATTCTCTAATCTATTCCTCTCTTCAATTAATCTTGCATTCTCTCCCTCGCTCATAGCATATCTAGAACCCAAACCTTCATTTTCTCTTTGCAGATCTTCTATTCTTTGAGTCATCAATACTTTTTCTTCCCGGAGACCTGTCAGCTCTGCACATCCTACAAAAAGAATCATCAATGATAAAAAGAAACATTTCACAAATCCTGACTTAAAACCCATAGATACCTCCATTCTCTAAAATTAAACCACAAGAGTTTAAAAACTTCTTATACAGCCTTGCCTATTTACTTCTATTTCGTTGTTCTAAAACTTTTAAAGGCACAAAACACTAAAAAAAATATAGGAAAAGGGTCACATAAGCATCTAAATAATTGTCAATAATCCCAACAGTAACATCTTGAAACAACAGGCATACAAAAGCTGCCAGTGATAAAAATGGACCGTAAGGAATCATCTTACCTTTCTTTGAAATAAGTCTGGGTATACCAAACAATAATCCAAAAAATGGAGCTAAGAAAAAAGTTGCAACAGCTAGTTTCCACCCTATAAAGCCACCTATTACACCCATAAGCTTTACATCACCGAAGCCCATTGCATCTTTTTTCAATACCAACTTACCAATAACGCCACATAGAAAAATCATTCCTCCGGCAATAAAAATTCCTATTACTGATGCCTGCAGGGAAGCCATCCATTGGTTAGCGCTATTGTCAAAATACCCTTGCGCACTATTCAAATTACGACTCCCCGTACACAAAAGGCTCGCTATTGGAGCTAAAACCAACCCGGTATACGTAATTTCGTTAGGTATGATATAAAGCTTTAAATCTACGATAGAACCAACGATAAGAAGGCAACAAAAGATCAAATAAAAGATATAAGCACAAATTAAATCGCCTTTTACCACTATAACGCTATGGAATAGGGACAGAAAAACAATACCTGTGATTATCTCTGTTATTGGATATATCGCTGAAATCTTATGTTGGCAATGCCTGCACTTGCCTCTGAGAAAAAGATAGCTTAAAACCGGAATATTATCATACCATGCTATACGTTTACTACAATTAACGCATCTAGAAGCCGGCCATAGCAATGAGATATTTTCGGGAATTCTACAAATACAAACATTTAAAAAGCTCCCGATAACGAGTCCCAAACCGAAAACCCATAGCTGAATCAAAACCCCCTGTAATCTTAAGTATTCCATTTTCTAGATTGCAAGTGTTATGGTAATAAAACGTTATCTCGTTTTCAAGTAGAAATATCTTTCAGCTCAAGCTCGATATCTTCTTTATACGTCATATTGTTGCTGTACATCCCATTTGTTTCTTTCCTGTATGGCGACCTGAGCACATAGGCAATAGAACAATTTCCATTGTTTTGTTTAAGAGCCTCTATTTTATCCCCCATACCAAATCCGACGGTTTTGAATGAAACATCCCCCTGCCGCACATAAAACCCCAGATGTTTGCCATTAACTCCAAAACGACGCACCTGACCAACAGCCTTTACATTCCTGGTAGAGAAGATGGGAACCGGATTACCTTCTCCATGAGGAAACAGACATTTTATTTCTTTGAACAAAGAGCTTGAAATTGATGACAATTTAACTTCAAGGTCTATATTCAGAGTCGGAGTCATATCCTCACCTTGCATTATTTCTATTGAAACGGTATTAAAAATTTCCTTAAACTCAGGAATATCCTTTTTTAATATACTTAATCCGGCAGCTTGTGCATGTCCCCCGAATGAGATTAATATCTTCCTGTCAGTGAAATATTCCTGGCATTTGACCAGAGCGTTGTATAAATTGAAATCAGGTATTGACCGTGCGGAACCATGCCCTACATCGCCATCAGTCGCGATTATAATGACTGGCCTGTAAAATTCAGATACAAGTCTTGAAGCGACAATACCGACAACCCCCTGGTGCCAGCTGTCATCAGATATTATAATTGCCATTTCAGAGTCGATATCCACCTCATCTAATATCTTCTCCCTTGCCGATTTTAATATATCGCCTTGTATCTTTTGCCTTCTCTTGTTTTCACTTTCTAAATATTCGGCTATCTCTTTCGCTTTATCCTCGCACGTTGCAGTCAGTAGTTCTACACCCTTTTTCCCATCTCCCACCCTACCGGCAGCATTGATTCTTGGCCCTAAATTAAATCCTACATGAGATGAAATAATTGCTTTGTCTTTAAGCCCTGCAATTTCTTTTAATGCCTTAATTCCAGGATTTGTAGAATTTTGTAGAGAGCTAAGACCGTATTTTGCCAATATTCTGTTTTCCTGTTTTAAAGGAACGACATCAGCAATTGTACCTAAAGCAGCTAATCCTATCGCATCCATAAGGAAATCTTTAAACTCACCCGCAACCTTCTTATTCGGTGAGTGAACAGTGCCTGCCTGGCCATCTTGACTG
The DNA here is from genome assembly GCA_007859995.1 of Candidatus Brocadiaceae bacterium S225. GTDB lineage: Bacteria > Planctomycetota > Brocadiia > Brocadiales > Scalinduaceae > Scalindua > Scalindua brodae. Next base: position 191,335 of record SMSL01000004.1, on the reverse strand, counting down.
GCAGTACCGGCACGGGTAGAAGCACTTTGCCCTAATGCCCACGCAAGCATAAAAGCAACTCCGACACCGGAAAGCTCTCTGAAAGGATAGTCTGAGGTCGCCAATTTAGGGTTAATCAACCCAAAAGCATCGTCGCAACCGCAAGACATCGGGTTTTGTGACGCAGCATCTTTGCCGCTACTTAATAAATTATCCCCAGGTTCATGATGGTCAGTAATTATAAGATCAATACCTTTTTCTCTGGCAGATTTAGCTTCTTCAAAAGAATTAACACCACAATCAACCGTGATAATAACCTTTGTGCCCCCTTCACTCAGCATCTCTATTGCTCCGACACTTAAACCATAACCCTCCTCCAAACGATTCGGAATGTAATAATCGATGGTGGATTTCTGGTTCCAATATAATCGGGAAAGAGTCTCAAGGCACTGTACCATCAATGCTGTAGCAGAAATGCCATCAACGTCATAATCACCATAAACCGTAATCTTTTCGCCCTGGCTTAACGCGTCAAGAATTCTCTCACTCGATTTTTTGATATCAGGCAGCAACATCGGATCGCTAAGTAAAGACAGAGTTGAATCTAAAAATGTTTTGGCAGAGCTCACATCTGTGAAACCTCTATTCATCAGCAACTGTGATAATAATGGAGAAATGCGGAGTGCGTCTGAAATCTCTGTCTGGAGATTTACATTCAAAGGAGAGATTATCCATTTCTTTTGGGACAATTCTTGGATGGCCATTCAATTTATAAAAAGTTAAAAGTGCTTAAAGCGAACTAAAAGAAATGACTAAAGTGTGAAGTGAACTAAAGTACATAAAGTTATGGATTTTTTTATTTATTTAAATTTAGCCTACCCGCTGAAGGCGATAATAAAAGAAATACATTTACTTTGGGCATTTCAAACTTTAGGCACTTCAAATCTGTGGTTGTCTGCCCGACTTTGCCATTCAGGCGGACGGTCTTGCCTCACTACTACTTAAACAACATATCCTGCATCTTTTCAATAAACACTTGATTGGAATAATTTGCACTCTGACAAGGATTGACAGCATAAAACGGCACATTGAATCCAAAAGTAACCATTTTTTCTTTGCAGGCATCAATCTCTTTAGTTGTATGGCTTTTGTGCCGGTTAATAACAATGAAGTCTATCTTGTTAAGCAATAGTTTGGCCGATCTCTTTATTTTATCTATCAGAGGAGATACAACCAAAATCGCCACATCCGCATTTTCAACTCGAAGAAAACTATTGCCTTCTATTACCAGATTATGTTCTTTGCCAAAACAGTCCAGCGCGGCCGCTATGCCGTCTGCTTCAACATTTGAATCAGACTGAAGCCAGACAACTTTACTGGCTCCTGCTCTTGACAATTGGTCAGTATCTTTTCCTTTCTCCCTTAGAACACTTTTACTTGTTACAACCTTAAAAGGTTCATATCCGGGATCACACGCATCACAATCCGTATGTCTGGGACAGGAACCTTCATGCCTTATAGTAATTTTTAAAGCGCTCCATAAGCTTTCAAAAGGATGTAAGTCGGGTGAGTATTCTATTGCCCCGTAAGAAGTTCTGCCTGCATGCTGTAATACACGTCTATGCCGGACTATTCCCTCATACTTTTTATTATGTAATTGTGTATGTCCAGACAAACTGCTCAAGAGAAACGATGCGACAGCAGTCTTCCCTACCCCACTTGACGTTCCTGCAACCACAATTTTCTTCATTTTATAAGGGCTTCATATTCGTTCATGAAATACCTGATTGTAGATAGCACTGGATTTGGAGCCGTTTGTCCAAGCCCACATAAAGATGCAGTCTGTGTAACATATGCCATCTCTTTTAAATCTTCTATATCTTCCTTGCAACCTTCTCCCTTGGTTATCCTTGTCAATATATCCAGCATCTTTCTTGTACCTACTCGGCAAGGCACACATTTACCGCAAGATTCTTCCTGTACAAACTCCATAAAGTATCTTGAAATATCAACCATCGATGTATCATTGTCCATAACAATCAGACCACCAGACCCCATGATAGCACCAACTTCCTTTACAGATTCATAATCTATTGGCAGATCCAGGTGTTCTTCAGGCACGCAACCACCTGAAGGGCCTCCCATCTGTGCCGCCTTAAATCCACGACGACCGGGTATGCCACCTCCTATATCAAAAATAATCTCTCTCAAGGTTGTTCCCATTGGAACTTCCACTAATCCGGTATTCTTCACCTTACCTGCCAGTGCAAATATTTTGGTACCTGAACCGTTCTTTGTGCCAAGCTGTTTATACCAATCGGCACCTTCAGCGATTATCACCGGTATATTAGCTAACGTCTCCACATTGTTAATATTAGTAGGCTTATTCCACAATCCGGAATTTGCAGGAAACGGAGGACGAGGACGCGGCATTCCCCTTTTACCCTCAATAGAGGCAATAAGAGCCGTCTCCTCACCACAGACAAAAGCGCCAGCTCCCATTTTAATCTCCAGATCAAAATTGAACCCGGAACCTAGAATATTATTGCCCAGCAAATTCAGTTTTCTGGCCTGTGCGATCGCATTCCTGAGATGACTAACAGCAATTGGATACTCAGCCCGTACGTAAACAAAGCCTTTTTCAGAACCGATTGCGCGCGCGGCAATCAACATCCCCTCAATTACCGCATGAGGATCACCTTCCAGGATAGCCCTGTCCATAAATGCCCCTGGATCACCTTCATCAGCATTACATATTAAATACTTAGTATCGCCTTTCGCCTTTCTGCAAAATCCCCACTTAAGCCCTGTGGGGAATCCGGCACCTCCACGACCTCTTATACCTGATTTAGTAATCTCTCTGATTATCTGTTCCGGATCATATTCAAAAAGCGCCTTTGCGAACGCATCATATCCTTTTTTTTCTATATACTGCTCGATACTGTTCGGATCAATTATCCCACAATTTCTCAGAACAATTTTATTCTGTCTACTATAAAACGGTATGTCATTCAGGTAAGGTATTTTTTTCCCGGCCGATGCATAACATAGCTTATTTATAACCTCTCCTTTTAGGATTGTGTTAGAAATAATATCCGGCACAATATCTACGGTAACCCTGCCGTAAAAAATGCTAGGAGCATCAGGAGGGTCTATAGTCATAACCGGAGCCCTTGCACAGAGACCCTGGCATCCGGTCTCTACAACCTCAACCTTGTCCTGCAATTTCTGTTTCTTAACCTGCTTACCGAACTCTTCATAAACTTCCTGAGCACCCAGAGCCCGACAGCCGGTCATACAAATAGATGCTTTAACCTTATCCTGCTTAAGCTTCTTATCACCTGATTTTCTCATAGCAATAAGGTCATCATGCGATTTTAATCTTTTTAGCATTTTCTATCCCTAAGTATTAGTTTGAATACTCTTTTACAATATCCGCCACTGTATCTGTCGTCAACTTACCAAAATACCTGTCATCTACCATCATTACCGGTGCAAGGAAGCATGTTCCAATGCAGGCAACTGTTTCTAAAGTAAATTGATAATCTGCGGTAGTCTGTCCTTCGGTCACGTTTAAATATTCCTTTACTCTATCTTTGACTTCATCCACACCCCTTACATGACAGGCAGTACCGTTGCAAATCTTTATCGAATGCTTACCACGCGGTATAAGAGTAAATTGTGAATAAAACGTGACAACTCCAAAGATTCTTGTCAGTGGTACATCCGTTAACCTTGAAATCTCCTTCAATACAGATTTGGGTAAGTATCCATATTCGTCCTGCGATTCTTGCAAGATTGCTATCAAATTAGAATCATAGTCATGGCTATATCCCGCAACAATCTTGTCCACAGGCGCTAACTCTATGGCTTTATCTTTCACATCTTCTCCTTCAATATCATGAACTAAATGTCCTGCTGATATAATTTACGGCATTTCTAAATATGGCAATCCCATCGCCTTCCGCTTTTAATCCTTCCCTGGTCCACCTGGGATGCTGAGTCGGGTCAATATGACGCTCAGGATGCGGCATCATGCCGAGAACCCTGCCCGTCGAATCGCATACCCCCGCAATATTCCCCGAAGAACCGTTTGGATTCCACGGATAAGCAGCCATGTTACCATCTTTATCAACATATTTAAATACTATTTGCCCGGATTTATCAAGTTTCTCTATATCTTCCCGGTTCTCTGCAACAAATTTCCCCTCAGCATGGGCGATTGGAACATACATGACGCTGTCATTATCAACAATAATAGACTTATTTGAAGCTGACTTCAAATAAACCCATCTATCTTCAAATTTATTTGAGTCATTATAAGTCAAAGTGAATCGCTGCTTACCACCGGGCAAAGATGTCTGAGTCCCCTTCACATCCGGCAATAGTCCCATTTTCATTAAAACCTGAAAACCATTACAAATACCAATTATCAGTTTACCATCGTCAATAAACCGCATAAGTTCATCCAGTATGTGCTGCCTGAGCTGATTTGCCAGAACCTTTCCTGCGGCAATGTCATCCCCATAGGTAAACCCGCCAGGTAAAACAAAGATATGATAAGGTTTCAATAAGCCTTTTCCCCTGACCAATTGATTAACATGCATTAGATCCACATCAGCACCTGCTTTTTCAAGTGCATACTGCGTTTCGTAAGCGCAATTAGTTCCAGCCGTGCGAAGTATTACGGCCCTTGGCTTATTATTATTGTTTTCCGTTTCTATTGACATCATCGTAATTATAATCATCTCCTAAAGTAAATGCAAACCGTTTACAAGGAGATGATATATGTGTAAAAGAATACATTATAGTTATTGAATATACAAAATAAAACTTAACCTAAAAGGCCTCTTAATAATCCTTATTTTTTAACCATCAAGAAGTGCCATTATATAATTGACAACTTATAAAAGGTTTGTTAACCTGCAGAACCGTCAGTCACTATTACCCTGAAAAGTAAAAACAAGAAAATGATTTTACTTTTTTTCATACTATACAAACTTTATCCACGGCAGACAAGGAGTCCTGAAACGGTATACCTGGCTTTTACTTTTGGTCTCATTGTGATTGTTTTCACTAGCTTCGGCATTGAAAAGCTGTGGTCGAAGTATCTAAACGTAAAGATCGTCAAATCGTTTCTTTTCCCGGGTGCGGTAATACATGAATTAAGTCACGCCCTTCTCTGTCTGGTTACCGGCACTACCATTAAAGAACTTAATATTTTCAAAATTGAAAATAGCGGTATACAGTACGACAGGCCAAAAGTTCCGTATCTTTTTGATTTTTTTATAACAACTTCCCCTATCTTCGGCTGTGCTGTTATCCTGATTGTAACATCTATTATCCTAGGAAATCCCATTCAAGTAAGTGAATCCTTACCGAATGAAATGACATTGTCTATGAAGCTGGTATTTGATTACGCAAAAAATTTCCTGGATATGATATGGGTGACACTTAACTTATTCTGGAAAAGTGGATTCCAAAGCATAAGCTCCATTTTATTCATTATTGCATCTATCATTTTCACGGTATCTATGGCGCCACACAAGAGCGATATAAAATATATAGTGCCGGGCTTTATTGTCCTGGGAACAACTCTATTTTTTCTTGAGATATCTGGAATATCGCTTCTGGATTATAAATGGTGGGACCAAGCATTACAGAACTCCTGGAAAATAGTCACTTATATCATTTCAATGCTGTTAACCATCCTCTTTATAACTTCTGTAATAATCGGATTTATAAAAGGAATCAAACTGACTTTTGGTCATAAAAGCGGATGACAGACATAATCCATTCGGAATAGGCAATATAACTGCAGTCAGGGCAGTGGGAAATGCGGTCGGAAAAAATCCTGTATCGCCTATAATACCGTGTCACCGTGTAATACGTACGGATGGAAAATCTGGAGGATTATCATCAGGAATTCCCCTGAAAAAGTGGTTCTAAAATTAGAGAATTCATTCCTGCCAGACCAATGAATGGCACTGTATCCTTCCGCTTAGAATGCATTCATCACAGAATGCAGAACGCTGAAGTAATCAAGAGTTGATTGCTAAGTCATGAACAAATGGCGGAGAGGCCGGGATTCGAACCCGGGGTTCCACTATCAGCAGAACAATGGGTTAGCAACCCACCGCTTTAAGCCGCTCAGCCACCTCTCCTACGACGGAAGAAACATTTTCTTTGATCCTGTATAACTTTGTGAGCGAAAGTACGTCTTTTTGTTTTGGCGGAGGGAGTAGGATTCGAACCCACGGTCCCGTTGCCAGGACTGCAGTTTTCAAGACTGCCGCCTTCGTCCACTCGGCCATCCCTCCTGAAAAACCGCTTTTAACAATTCTAACCTTTCAAATCCGAAAAATTTGATAAGGTCGAGTTTAAAATTTTTGTATTCTAAGTTATTCTAAATTGTCCCACTTGCAGACTTCTTCGAGAACTGTCTTTGCTACATATATTGGTGTGTTGCTCTGCATAGCCAATGCAATTGCGTCACTTGGTCTTGAGTCTATCTCTAAAGCACTACCATTTTGCTTAATGATTATTTTTGCATAAAACGTATTATTCTTTAAATCACTGATTTCAATTCTTTCAACACCGCCACTTAACTGCGCTATCACGCTTGATAGCAAATCATGTGTAAGCGGTCTTGGCGTTGGTATCTCTTTTACCGCTCTATCAATAGCCCATGCCTCGTGCAAACCTATAACTATCGGAAAACTTCTCTGGCCGCTTTTTTCTTTAAGAACAATTATCTGATGGTCGCTTGTTTCAGATATCATTATCCTTGATAATTCCATGTGAACCATCACAGTGTTTTCCTCAAAAAATATTGATAATACCTCGAAAATTCTAACACACACGGTATCTTTGTCAACATTATTTTAAAATACGAAAAAGCTAAACAAATTAGCTGAACAAATTAAAACTTGTGAGGGAATTACCCCCTGTTCACTATCTATAATTTTCTTATGAATAGCAATGATTTTACTACTTTCCGTACAAAATCCGTTGACACTAAATACTGTGATTGCTATACTTTCAGACGTTTCACCTGCCTCATTTGATCAATATCAATCAATACCCTGAGTAAATGTTAATAAAATCAATAATACTGGGACTGATACAGGGCTTAACAGAATTTTTACCGATCAGTAGCTCTGGTCATCTCGTAATATTCAAGAGTTTCTTAGATGTAGAAACCCAGGGTGTTATTTGGGAAATAGCATTACATTTCAGTACGCTTTTGGCCATATTTTGCGTTTTCTATAAAGACATTTTTATGATGTTTAAAAACGCTTGCCTGTCCTGTAAAAAGATCTTCTCTGGCGAAAGCATTACTAACATCTTTAAAAACGACCCTCATACACGTCTCTTTCTCCTGATAGTAATTGGCACAATACCTACAGTCATAATAGCATTTTCCTTTAGAAATGCATTTGAAAGTCTTTTCAGTAAACCGGGAATTGCCGGATATATGCTAATCACAACAGGAACAATGCTCTGGTTTACCAAATATGATTTCAGGACTAAAAGCAGTAAAAAGAATTTAGGGATTATTGATGCCTTGATAATTGGCACTGTACAGGGACTTGCAATTACCCCCGGTATATCACGGTCAGGCACAACAATCGCGACGGCCACATTCAGGGGCGTTGACAGAAAAACTGCCGCAAGATTCTCTTTTCTACTGGTAATACCAGCGATTCTGGGAGCTATGGCAATGATGACAAAAAACGCCATTACTCTCAAAAATGGAGAAATTTCTTTTCTCATCATTGGAAGTGTTGTCGCCGCGATAACTGGTTATATTTCACTACGCGTCTTAATAAGAATAGTCAATAACGGCAAACTGCATTTTTTCTCTTATTACTGTTGGCCAGTTGGGTTGTTTGTAATCATTTACTTCATATGAATGATTATCTGACACGTTCGAGGAATCTACCGAAAAGCTTTCTTTTTATTTTGCCTCTTTTAGTCTTTTATGAAATTGGCATAGTACTCTATGGCGCTGAAACAAAAAACACTGCTGACGTTATCGTAAAAAAACCATTTGAGTTTTTTGGCGATAGCGCGACACTGGTATTCAATTCATTAATCATTATCATCTCCCTTTATTCAATATTTTATATTGAGAGAAAAAATCGTTTAAGCTGTAGGATTTTTATTCCTATGCTTTTTGAAAGTGCAGCTTACGGTTTTTCTCTTGGATACGTAATACTGTTTTTCGTACATGGATATTTGCCGTTTGATATTACTAACTCATACGTACAAAATTTCATAAAGGGTATCATTATCTCTTTTGGAGCAGGTATATACGAAGAAATACTCTTTCGTATGCTGCTATTAAGCATCATTTACTTTATTATAGTTAAAGCATTAAGAATCAATCCTGCTATTGGCTCTCTTTGCAGTATACTAATATGCGCTTTCATTTTTTCTATCATGCATCACATAGGACCATCAGGCGATAGTTTTTCAATAAGCCGCTTCTCGTTCCGCCTGGTTGCCGGAATTATCTTATCTGCTATCTTTATTTTCAGAGGTTTAGGGATTGCGGTGTATACACATGCTATTTATGATATCCTGGTAATCCAAAATGCCTATACGTAATCTACCATCGCAAATCCTGATATATAAACGAGTTAAACATTATACCCTAAACAGATTTGCCCCTCACAAAAGTTGTTAAAATAAATAAAGAGAGTATTTGATTAGAAATTCATGTTAAAATTTGTAATAATATCTTAATAATATACATAAAAAGTTGTAAAAGCGGTTTTTTAGATTTAAGTATTAATATGGGTGGCATTTAAATGGAAAATATAATTGTAGGCATTACGGGAGCCAGTGGTGTAGTTTATGGGCAACGCCTATTACAGGCTTTGAGTGATAAATCATATTCTATTCACTTAAGTGTGTCAGAAGCTGCCTTACAAGTGATAGAAAGTGAATTAAATCTTGCTTTAAGCCTGGATGGGTTTAATATCAGTAAATTTATTGATAGAGAAAATCACGATATAACTTATCACCACATATCAGATATTGCCGCAACCATATCAAGCGGCACATTAAAGACCAAAGCAATGATTATAGCACCATGCAGTATGAACACACTTTGCTCAATAGCAAATGGCATTGCATCAAATCTTATTCAACGTGCTGCAAGTGTTACGTTAAAAGAGGGAAGGAAATTGGTTGTCATGCCTCGCGAGACTCCTTTGACAACAATACATCTCGAAAATATGTTGAAATTATCAAAAGCGCAAACTTGTATATTACCTGCTATGCCAGGATACTATCACCATCCGAAAACGATAGATGATCAGGTAGATTTCATGGTAGGGAAGGCTCTTGACTACATTGGGGTAGAGTACCTACCGTATACTAAAAAGAGTTATGGCGACTGGAGACACATGAGTCCTGAATTAATGGCTTCATAGAATCCGCAAACAGAGAAACATCTTAGTATCACGTTCGTGCATGACTGACAAAGCATGTCTGCCACGCATATTATTACCCAGGTCAGGAATAGCATTATGGATGACAATAAGAAAAAAAGCAGAGTAGGTTTCTGGATTTCAACTTCACTGGCAATCTTCTTTTTTATGTGCTGTGTTGTATTATTCATTTCGTTGATGGGGCTCTTCGTAGTAAAAAGTGTTCTCACAACACAAGTTGAAGATGAAAGCACCAAAAAACTTACTGAAACGGTAATAGGAGGAAGTGGTATCAACAAAATACTTCTAATTCCAATAAAGGGTGTTATTACAGGGCAATCTACAAAGAAGCTTTTTCAGGAAACATCAAGCATAGTTGACAGTGTGAAACAGCAACTTGAGCAAGCACGGACCGATAATGAGGTAAAGGCGGTGATATTGGAAATCAACAGTCCTGGCGGAGGAATAACAGCAAGCGATATTATTTATAAAAAGGTCTTAGAATTTAAAGAAGAAACAAATAAGAAAGTAATCGTCTGCATGCAAGACGTTGCGGCATCAGGTGCTTATTACATTTCGGCTGCTGCAGACAAAATAATTTCTCATCCCACTACAATTACCGGAAGCATTGGAGTAATCATGCCTCTTATCAATATTGCGAATCTAGTAGAAAAATACGGCATTGAAGATAATTCTATAAAGTCAGGAGATATGAAGAGTATTGGCTCGCCCCTTAAAAAGATGTCTGACGATGAGAGAACGGTCTTGTATGACATTGTAGATGAAATGTATACAAGGTTTGTGAATATTATTGCAGTTGGTCGAAATATGAAAATAGAAGATGTTAAAAAGCTGGCAGATGGCAGAATATATACTGGAAAACAGGCATTGGATAATGGATTAGTCGATCAATTAGGATATATAGATGACGCAATCACCCTGGCTAAAGATATAACCGATTTAAAGGAAGCAAAAATTATAAAATATAAAAAAATGTTTAATCTGGCAGAAATCTTTGAAGGCTCAATGGATAATTTATTTGGAAATCGAACAATCAAGTTTAGCTTACACGCCTCAGCAGATAATGATTTCCCGGGATTTATGTACTTATGGACAGGATACCAACAAAATTATCTCTTCAAATGGCCCTCATTCAATTAAAAGCTACAATTCAAATTTTCAAATCAAGAAAACATCGAAATAATCAAAAATTAAGATAATCGATAGATATAGAATTCAGATGTTGGAAAATTAACGTTAAAAGGCTGAACCATGAAGAGCACTACCATTATTTCAACGTTATCCATAATAGCATTGTCAAGTATCTATTCCACTAAACCGATAAAAATTTGAAATGAAGAAAGAAGGTCTTAATAAAAATCAGAAAGGATTTAAGCGATCTTCAGGAAATCCTTAAAGAAGCAACAACAGGCAGAAGAAAACGGTATCAGCTTGAATATTGAAATTACAAATTATCACTGTATCCTTAAATAATATTTCTCATATTATCACAGATTTTAAATGGCAGCTATGAAGCTTTTCAGTAAAACAATTGAAAACATTGAAAAAGTCTCGATAGATTCAGATGGAAGTATAAAAGACAGATTTAACAAACTCGCCATACCCACTGGAAGTCTTGGGCGACTTGAAGAATTTGCAACGATTTACGCCTCGATAAAAGGGTCATCTGATGCGACGATAAGACACAAAGTTGTCTTTACAATGGCTGGAGATCATGGTGTCTCCAGTGAAGGCGTAAGCGCTTTTCCACAAGAGGTAACCAGGCAGATGGTAAAAAACTTCCTTGACGGTGGAGCAACTATAAGCGTTTTAGCACGACATGCAGGAGCAAGGGTTGTTGTCGTTGATTGTGGTGTAAAGGCTGATTTTGAACCTGTTCATGGTCTGAAGATAAAAAAAGTGGGATACGGGACTGATAATATTGCACGTGGACCGGCAATGTCCAGAGAGCAGGCAATAAAATCTCTGGAAACGGGTATAGAAGCTTTTGACGAGGAACTCCTTAACGGTATAGATATTGTGGCAACCGGCGACATGGGCATAGCGAATACTACGCCAAGTAGCGCAATAATTGCATGTTTAACAGGAGCAGATTTAAGCAAAGTAACAGGGAGGGGAACAGGTTTAGACGATAAAGGCGTAGAAAGAAAAACCAATGTTATAAAAACAGCTTTGAGTGTTAATAAGCCTGACCCTTCAGATCCAATAGACGTTCTTTCAAAAGTAGGTGGATTTGAGATAGGCGGTATTGCAGGCCTGTGCCTTGCTGCAGCAAGGCACAGGACACCAGTTTTGATTGATGGATTTATCTCTACTGCCGCAGCGTTAATTGCATGTGCAATAGAACCGAAGGTCAATGATTATCTCATATCCGCACATACATCTACAGAAAACGGCCATAAAATTGCATTGGAAAAATTACAAAAAAACCCAATTCTAAATCTGGATCTAAGACTTGGAGAAGGTACTGGAGCAGTATTAGCAATGAGCCTGATTGAAGCCGGTGTAAAAACCTTTACGCAAATGACAACTTTTTCAGAAGCCGGAGTTTCTACACCACGCGTTGAGAAATGAATCAGAACAGAGTAAGTCAATAAACTATTGGAGAACAATATGGTAAACCAGGAAGAAAAACAGCTAACTGAAAAAATTGATTCTGAAGAAGCTCAAATTATGGTTGTAGACGATGAAGAGGGCATCTTATTACTCATGGAAAGTGAGCTACAAGATCATGGACATAACGTAACCTGTTGTGCGGATTCGGAACAGGCAATTGAAAAGATAAAAAATATAGTTTATGATTTAATAATTACTGATCTGAATATGCCAAAGATTCCAGGGGTCAAGTTTGTTAAAATGGTAAAAGAAATCTCTCCCAAAACTGATATAATTGTTATGACTGGATTTCCATCAGTAGAAACTGCAGTTGAATGTATGAAAAATGGTGCATCTGATTATCTGGCAAAGCCCCTGGATTTAGAATACCTTAATATTATAGTTGAAAAATCGCTGTACAAAAGAACACTTGAAAAACGTGCCGCAGAAAGAGAGTATTTTGAACACATTTCGAGAGTGGACGGACTTACCGGATTGTATAACCATAAATTTTTTCATGAATTATTAGATGCTGAAATTTCGAGATCAGACAGATATAAATTCAGTTTTTCGTTGATAATGATTGATATTGATGATTTTAAGAAAATCAATGATAATTACGGTCATCAGAGTGGAGATAACATACTAAAAGAGATCGCATCAATATTGAAATCTCTCGTAAGAAAAACTGATTCTGCTGTACGTTACGGTGGCGATGAGTTCGCCGTAATTTTATCTCAAACAGCCAGGGAACACGGCCGAGTATTTGCCGATAGGATTGTTAAGGGTGTTGCTACTTCAAAGCTCAAAGGTTTTTCTCACAATGAAGCGGTAACCGTAAGTGCGGGGCTTGCGGGATACCCTGATGATGCCCGAACACATGATTCCTTGATTAAGAGAGCAGACGAAGCCCTCTATAAGGCAAAGAAGATGGGCAAAAACACTCTGTATGTATATGATGGTAACTAGTAAACCCATTAACAAACATAATTATCATAAAAAAAATATTAAAGATGAAGATAGAATTAATATCGGTTGGTTCAGAGCTTGTGTGTGGACAAGTCAGAGATTTAAATGCGCCATTAGTAGCATCTAAACTTACAGAACTTGGCTTTAATGTTGTAAATCATACTATTGCGAATGACAACTCTGAAGAATTAAAATTTTCACTTAAATCGATACTAGAGAGGGCAGACTTAATTATAATAACAGGCGGATTGGGGCCAACGAAGGATGATATCACGAGGGAAACTGTTGCTGATTTCTGTAATGTCACATTAGTATCAGACGAAGAATCAATAAATCACATTGAAAACTTAACAGGAAATATACATGACCAGAAGTACGTTAATTGTCTAAAGCAAGCAAGGGTCCCGGAAGGCAGTACTGTTATCCACAACAGAACAGGAACGGCTCAAGGTTTTCTTATAAACGCCTCTCAGGCTAACATTATTTGCTTGCCTGGTGTACACACGGAAATGGTACAAATGCTTGAGGATTGGGTCATCCCTTACATTCTTAGAGAATCAGGAGAAAGCAAGAAACGATATACAAGAGTAATCAACACATTTGGTATGTCTGAATCTATACTTGATGAAAAAATTCAACGAATAATCAAAGCGGATAAATACTTGTCTTACAGTACACTTGTAAGCAATGGCGTAGTTTCCATTCGCACTACATTATGCAATACGGATAAGATCAACGCAGACTCAATACTTGATAAAATTGAAGAAGAAATTTGCAGAGAATTAGGTGCATTCGTTTTCAGCAGACACGAAGAATCACTTGAAAATATCATTTCTAAAATATTTAAAGAGAATGCTATAACATTAGCCGTTGCTGAGTCTTGTACCGGAGGATTAGTATCAAATTTGTTGACAAACGTCCAGGGTAGTTCCGTTTTCTTTTTAGGAGGAATAGTTTCTTATAGCAATAAGGTAAAGGAGAATCTGCTCAACGTCTCAGGAAAACTTATTAGAGAATTTGGTGTGATAAGTTCGGAGGTTGCAAAAGCAATGGCTTATGGTGCAAGAGAACGTATACAGGCAGATATAGGCCTGGCGGTTACCGGAATAGCCGGACCCACTGGTATTGAAGGAGGTATTGATCAAAAAAGACCTGTTGGTCTGGTCTACGTTGCAACTGCAATAAATGATGATTTGGAGTGTAAAGAGTATCGCTTTTTCGGATCCAGGTTAGAAATAAAAAAACGTGCCGCAAATGCGGCGCTGAATACACTAAGATTATCTTTATCAGGAAAAGTAGCAAAACGGTGCAAATATTAACCTACGCAGTCACTCTACGTATTAAATTTTCTTCCCTTTGCTCTCCTTCTGTTAAGTATTGCCCTTCCACCTTTCGTACTCATTCTTTTTCGAAAACCACACATTCTTACTCGCTTAAGAGAACTCTTTCTGATTCTTATTTTCATAATTTTGTCCTTTGTTGTATAACAGTTTTTCTACAGTTGCTTTGGCAAGTTTTTATCTTAAATATGAAATAACGTCATCTGACCACGCAAGTCAAATACCAATTGGTTAATTCCTGTATAACTTCCAGAAATTTTCAAGATTCATATTCTATAGAATGATAAATATTTGTCAAACAAAAGATATTTTAAAACAAAAGATACTTTAATAAAAGTCATAAAATCCTGTTGACATAAGTATTTAGACTTGATAGCATGTCCCGAAAGCTTTCTATGAAATCTGCAAATAGCTTTCGCAAGAGAAAGGGGCATAAGAAATGCAAACTACGACAAAGAGAGATCTATGTGAAAAAATAGTACGAAAAACCGACAACTCACAACTATTAGTTAAAGAAACGATTCAAATGTTTCTCGATAGGATAGTTCATGAGTTATCACAAGGCAATCGAATAGAATTGAGAGATTTCGGCGTCTTTGAGGTTAAGCAAAGAGCGGGAAGAAAAGCAAGAAACCCTCGCACAGGAGAGGAAGCCTTCGTACCTGCCAAAAATGTTGTTGTTTTTAAGGTGGGGAAATTAATGAAAGAGAAGGTAAACAACAATACAACAACCCATGAACAAACTGAGATTCAGGCATAGCGTATCTCAATAAGATATTCTTCGCGGTATTCCACACTTAATCTTTGTAATATTTGATGATCACTACTCACAACTCAAATACTACTACCATCGGCGCCAAAGCACTACACGTTCAGCGTATACTAAGACTGGCAGGCTCTGACCGTCCATAATTTTACTTGCAGGAAAAGTGAAAGAACACATCGTTAATTACATACAAGACCAGAAAGATGAGATTGTACGCCTTTCAGCCGAGCTGATTGGCGCCAACACAGTAAATCCCCCCGGCAATGAATACCTGGCTGTAAATATTATTAAGAAGTATTTCAGTACACATGGCATCAGATATGATACTTTTGAAAAGGTTACCGGAAGAACAAACATAATTGGATATATTGGCAAAGGAAACCCGACACTGCTTGTTGCATGTCACCTGGATGTAGTTCCGTCCGGTGACGGATGGGACACAGACCCTTTCAAGTCAGTAGTAAAAAATGGCAGAATTTTCGGACGTGGAGCAAACGATAATAAAGGACAAATGGCATCCATGTTGGTCCTGGCTAAATTCTTAAAAGACAATGAATCAAGACTTAATGGCAGTTTACTATTAATTGGTGCCGCTGACGAAGAAAAAGGTTCTCGCCTGGGTCTGGAATACCTGCTTGACGAATGTGGTATATACGCTGATTACGCGATTATACCGGATGTTGCGAACAATATGAAAATAATAGACGTTGGGGAAAAAGGAGCTTTGTTCTTAAACATTACATCATATGGTAAGCAGGCCCACGGTTCAACACCGGAAAAAGGTATTAACGCTATATGGAATATGATTGAGTTGCTCAATCAATTAAAGAAATTAAAACACAAATGTATAACTCACGAACTGTTTACCCCTCCAACCTTAAACCTGGGCACAATCTCTGGTGGAGCAGCACATAATATTGTTCCTGCCAAATGCGAAGTAAAACTTGATATACGTTATTTACCCGGGGAGACGGAAAATGAAAGTTTAAATAACATTAATAAAATTATTGCCTCAATAAAAGAACACAATTCAACTGCAAAATTTGATATTACTATTGATACACATCTGCCTCCTACCCTGATACCGGCAGATAACCCATTGATCAGCTTGATTTCAAAACATACTGAGTCAATACTCGGAACGAAACCAATACCCATCGGATTCTCAGGTGTCACGGTAGCCAAGCAACTAATAGAAAAAGGTATTATGGCAGTTGGATTTGGTCCTGGCGATGAAGACCAGTCGCACATTGCAAATGAATCCATAGAGATTCAGGAGTTGCTGGATTTTGGCAAAATAATGAGTCTTGTAATATTCGATATACTAAAATAATTTTCTCACAAACCCTAAATATTTAAAGAAAAGTAAAATTCAACTTGACTATGATTCTTTGAAATATATAATTTCATAATAATAACGGAAATGGAATACACAAGTTAAGTATTTCGCATTATAAAAACCTTTTAGTCTTCATTGTTTACCATTTGCTTTTTGCCGTTTAAAAAGGAGTAAAAGGTGGCTATCAAATTAAAAGTACATTTAAAGAAGAATCACAATATCGAAGAGAGATTGGCTTTCTTAAAAAAGAGGTATAAAAAACTTATATTAGAACCGAGAAAAAAAATAGAATCTGAGATAGAAAAAGACTTTAACGAAGAAGATAGCACTGACAACCTATCTATCGACAGTTTCTACCAGTGAATAAAGTTGACATCTTTAAATTACTCGACTATCCTGAGACATTCCCAATCAAATATAATATTTTTTATAACATTCCTTTAGTGATGAGGCACTTATAATTCACTACTCTCTACCAAATGAAGTCTACGCGCCGTCGTGTTCCATTTAAACTAATACATACTGAAGAATTCTCAAGTAGAAGTGAAGCTATGGCAAGGAAAAAAATTTTAAAATCTGGTAAAGGACGTCAAATCAGGGAAGAACTTGTTAAACAGATTTGTAAAAAATAGAAAAAATGTCGGGGCGTGGCTCAGCTTGGCTAGAGTGCCTGCCTTGGGAGCAGGAGGTCGCTGGTTCGAATCCAGTCGCCCCGACCATTTTTTTCTTAGAACGCAAAAAAAGAAAAAGTACACTTGAGCAGATACATAAACATCGGATCTTCACCTTCTAACAAAATATCCTAAAATAAATATGCGTGTAGCAATGTATTACAGTAACAGTGACATTAGAGTAGAAGAGATGCCAACACCCCAGATTGGCCGGGGCGAGATATTATTGAAATCACTGGCCTGTGGTATCTGTGGTAGTGACATAATGGAATGGTATCGTATCCACAAAGCGCCACTCGTGCTAGGCCACGAGGCAACCGGTGAGATTGTTGAAATCGGAGAGGGTGTCAAACAATTTAATATAGGAGACAGGGTCTTTGTATCACACCATGTTCCCTGTAATACATGTCATTATTGCTTAAATGGCAACCACACTGTATGCGACACCTTGCGTAGCACGAATTTTGATCCCGGAGGCTTTGCTGAATATGTACGAGTACCGGAGATCAATGTAGACAGAGGAGTCTCTGTACTTCCTGATAATATGTCACTGGAAGATGGAACGTTCATTGAGCCATTGGCCTGTGTAGTTCGCGGCCAGAGAGTAGCTCGTATTGAACCCGGTCAAACTGTTGTTGTTATCGGCAGTGGAATGTCAGGACTTTTGCACATTTTACTTGCTCGATCACTGGGAGCCGGGAAAATAATTGCTACTGATGTAAGTGAATATCGTATGGAGATGGCAAGGAAATTTGGAGCGGATTCTGTCGTCTCTGCTCATGACGATCTACCTTCACATCTTCTCAAACTGAACAGTAACAGGCTTGCAGATCGTGTGATAGTAACAGCCGGAGCAGACTCTGCTTTAGATACAGCACTAAAATCTGTAGATCGAGGTGGTACCATCCTGTACTTTGCGCCTGGCGGCCCGGAGACTTGTCTTTCCATACCGCTTAATGATTTCTGGAAAAACTGTATAACATTATTGCCGACGTACGGCGCCAGCCCTCTTGACATAGAGGTGGCAATTGAGTTGATTAGTTCTCAACGTGTTCCTGTGCGAGAGATGATTACTCATCGTTTAGGCCTGGCAGAAGCAGTACAGGGCTTTAAGCTGGTTACCGAAGCTAAAGAGTCTATAAAAGTGGTCATTGAACCTCATAAATGAGTATCTTCCAACGATTACTACCTTCAAAGTTTCAATAAAATCCTCCCCGCAAAATAGATGAAACCTGTTCGTTTATTCTCTGACAAAATTAAAGATAACCTGCGTACGGATACAATAGGCAGGGAAGTAATTACACTTGAGCAGATAACATCTACAATGGACGTGAAAAGAAGTTTAAAACTGAACAGACTATTATGAATCACCACACATCATCTACTTTTGTATCCTCGTAGTTTATTAAACCCGCATCAAGCTGTTTTTCTACACTTTCCAGCTTTGTCTCCAATTTATTAATTTGTTTTGTCAGATCCTTATAGATAATGAAACCTAGAATTAACAATAACACGGTATATACAATTACAAATGCCGTTGCGGGACTATCTTTTTGTGTTGTCTCACGAGGTTTAGCATGATGAGCATATACATCCTCACCCAAAACAGTCTTTTGATTTGCCTCTGATATGTCGCTGGATGCAAAAGATTTTTCTTCCTGCCGACTGTAGGGCTCTGCCACTTTAACGGGCTCGTAAATCTTGTTCTCCTGTGGTTTAGACGTATCTGATATATCAATAGGTTTGTATGCTTTTTCTTCGTGCTTTACAACTGTTTCTTTATTATCTATTATCGGATCAGACGGATTTTCTATCTGTTTCTTTTGACCAGCAATATCGCTTTTCTGATCCACAGTGTTTTCTTTTTTATTATTTCCCTTTAACCACTCAAATGGGTCTGATCCAAGTACACTTTTTTTTTGCACAACTCTTTCCTTTTAGTAATAAATATCACCAGAATTTTATAATCTACAAATTAACAAATACGGTTAGTTTAATCTACGGCTTAAAATTGCATCACCCCTTTGATACACTATTTCTCCTGGGCAATTATTTCTTTAGTTAACGCCATGTAATCCTGAGCGCCATTAGAGTCCGGAGCATATGTTGTAATTGGCATACCATGACTTGTTGATTCTGAAAGTTTAATATTTTTTCTAATTGTCGTAGCAAATACCTTATCTGCAAAATATTCTTTGATCTTGTCAAGTACCGCCTGCCCCAACTTGGTCCTGCTATCATACATACAGGGTATTATTCCTGTAATCTCTAACTTGCTGTTCAGTCGTTTCTTAATAACATCAAAAGTTTGTATCAGCTTACTTACACCCTGCAAAGCAAAGAACTCAGTCTGCAAAGGAATAAAAATTTCGTTAGCGACGGTAAGTGCGTTCAGGGTTAGAAGTCCTAAAGACGGTGGACAGTCAATTAAAACATAATCATACGAGTCTAACATCTCTCCGATATAGAACTTAACTATCGTTTCACGCCCTACCGTGCTGACAAGTTCTACCTCTGCACTTGCAAGATCAATGTCGGAAGGGATAATATCCAGACCACTAATGGCTGTTTTTGTTAATACTTCAGAAAAAGTTTTTTTACCGCACATAAGCTCATAAACAGATGAATCCTTTCCCTGGACATTAATTCCGAAATGAATGCTCAAATTGGCTTGAGGATCGAGATCGATCAGAAGTACCTTTTTACCAAGCGCAGCCAGGCATGCTCCAACATTTGCAGTCGAAGTCGTTTTTCCCACCCCACCTTTTTGATTTATGAACGCAATACTACGCATTTTGACCTTCTTTGATTTGTATTTTTGTAGTATGTATTAGGCTGATAGTGAAAAGTCTATCCATACAAAATATGGTTGTCAAGTATATTTATATAAAAAACGCGTACTAATTATTATAGAAAGTCCTGTGATTTTAGAGACTTATACATTATTGCCAGTCATGTGCAACTTCATTCCACCGCTCTTTTTGCCTCTGCATCCATTGAAAAAACACACATTGGCAACGCTTTGCACTCTGGTTTCAAATACCTTCCGTTTGGAATGCATATATCTTATATTATATGTTATTGCGAACGATAATCATCTATACCAGTTTACAACGCAAATTGTCATAAGATTGTTATTGACATATCAATATAAGTTTGTTATTTTGCCCTTTTCGATAGTTTTCATTTTATCGAAGACATTTACCATCATTACTTTTAGACCAATAATTTTTACAGAAAGCAACTTCATAATACCCGATTGATAATTTTTTGATTGGTGTTTTGTGTATAGTCAGATTTCTGATTGTTTATTAGGGAGGTAAGATATTGCCTGTAGAGAACTTAGAGAAAGAGATTACTGCTATTGTAGCTGAAGTAACCGAGCTGGATGAGAATGAAATATGGGAGAAAAGAGATGCCGATTTTTTTAAAGATCTGGAGATTGACTCCTTATTGGCACTGGAAATCCTTGCCCTGATAGAAAAGAAATTCAAGGTTCAAATTCCGGAAGAAAAACTCGTAGACATTACATCATTGAATGCAACAATTGAAATGACCAGGTCTACACTTGAAGGAAAATAGTAAAAAGCTTGTAACGCTTCTTAAACATCTATATGCCTATACACAAACGATAAAAGTGGATATGCAGTGACTATTACATAGAACGAAAGGTTTTTTTAATGTTGAACTTTGAGGAAGTAAGAGAGCTGGTTCCTCAAAAATACCCTTTCTTATTTATTGATAAAGTTATTGAGCTTCAAAAAGAGAGCAGAATTGTTTGTCTAAAAAACATCTCTGGTAATGAGCCTTTCTTCGCAGGACACTTCCCTGATTTTGCCATAATGCCTGGAGTTCTCATTGTAGAAGCTCTGGCGCAAGCCTCGATTATCCTCTTCAAAAAGAGCTTTAGCACTGAACAGCATAAAGATAAAGTCTTTTTGTTGGCTTCTGCAAACGTGCGTTTTTCAAAACCTGTTTTTCCCGGTGACCAGCTAATTCTGGAAATTGATATAGAAAAGGTCATTTCCAGTGCGGCAATAGTTAAGGGAGTGGCCAAAGTGGGAGACAAAGTTGTAACAAAAGCAACTTTGAGCTTTGGCGTTGCGAACAAAGATTCATTAACAGGATAAAAGTATTAGTATTTGTAAAGTAAACAACCATGGATAAAAGAATTGTAATTACCGGTCTGGGTGTAATTTCCCCTATAGGAAACCAAAAAAATCTGTTTTGGGAGGCGTTAATTTCCGGCACATCCGGCGTGTCTGAGGTCACATCATTTGACACTTCTCCTTTTAAAGTACATAGAGGCTGTACCGTTAAAGATTTCAATTATGATGATTATACAAAAAACGGTTCTAGTCGTCAGATTGGCAAAGGTTCACAATTTGCCGTAGCAGCTGCAAAACTCGCTATCGAAGACTCTAATATTGGTTTAAATAATATAGATCCAGAAAGAGCTGGTGTTTCAATTGGAACAACTGCAGGTGAAATTCAGATTCTGGAAAAGGTAAACCATATAAGACATGAAAATGGAGAAGATAGCGTAGATCCTGACTTGTTTCTTATGCATCCTTGCGTTAATATGCCGTCTAATATATCTATTGAATTTGGTTTTAAAGGTCCAAGCACAATAATACCTACTGCCTGTGCCGCTGGTAACTATGCTATCGGTTATGCATGCGACCTGATAAAATTGGGAAGAGCAGACATAATGCTTGCCGGCGGGTCAGATCCGTTTTCGAAAGTTGCTTTTGTTGGTTTTAGTAGATTAAATGCCATCGCACCGGACATTTGTCAACCTTTTGATAAAAACAGAAAAGGCCTGTTAGTTGGTGAAGGTGCAGGGATGCTGGTATTAGAATCCCTGAAAGGCGCACTAGCCAGAAACGCAAATATCTATGCAGAAATCCTGGGTTACGGCCTGAGCTGTGACGGTTATCACATAACAATTCCGCATCCGGAAGGAAATGGCGTTACTTCGGCAATGAAAAAGGCCTTGATAAATGCCAAAATCAGGCCCGAAGATGTTCAGTATATTAGTGCGCATGGTACAGGAACAGTCGCCAATGACAAAGCTGAAACTATATCAATAAAGAAGGTCTTTGGTGAACATGCAAAGAATCTGGCCATAAGCTCTATAAAATCAATGCTTGGCCACACAATGGGAGCTGCCAGCGCAATTGAGGCGATAGCGTGTGCTTTGGCTATTAAAGAGGGTGTTGTACCTCCAACGATAAACTACGAAACAAAAGACCCTGAGTGTGATTTGGATTTTGTTCCAAATGTTAAACGTGAAATGCAGGTTGATATTGCCATGAATAATGCATATGCTTTTGGCGGTAACAATAGCAGCCTCATACTGAAAAAGTTTACAGGTTAAAAGTTAAAATAATGATGCCTTGGTATTCCGGCTGAGAAATACCGCTAGCATTTCTCAGCTTTAAAAATAATTTCTATAGAGGTAGATAGTATATATGAATAATCGTCTGGTTATAACTGGGATAAGTGTCTTATCGTCAATCGGTGTGAACAAGGATGAGTTCTGGACCAACTTGACAAATGGCGCTTCCGGAATAAAAGATATCACGCTATTTGATGCCTCTAAATATAACAGCAAAAAAGCGGGTGAGATAACAGATTTTGATGCAAAAGAATACTTAGGGAAAAGAGGTATCCGCCACATAGATAGAACATCATTATTGGTATCCTCTGCGGCAAAGCTTGCCATGGAAGATGCTAATATCACTCATGAAACCTATGGTGCCGACGAACTTGGAATAGTAATCGGGTCAACGTATGGCAGTATTGACAGTATCAGCTCATTCGACTTGGAAGGATTAAAGGAAGGACCAACTTTCGTAAATCCCATGGAATTTCCAAATACTGTCCTAAATGCGCCGGCAAGCAGGGTATCTATTTTTTGTAACGCGACAGGCTTAAATTCTACAATATCTACAGGTACTGCCAGTGGATTGGACGCTATCATTTACGCTTCTGATTTCCTAAGGTTAGGCAGAGGAAAAGCGGTGGTAGCCGGCGGAGTTCATGGTTTAACTCCCGATGTTTTCTGGGGAGCTTACCGCTCGGGAATATTGTCAGGAAGCCGTAATGGTGATATTGAAATTTCCGCACCATTTGATAAAAGACGTAATGGCTTTGTTATTGGCGAAGCTGCCGCATTACTTGTTATTGAAAGGCTCGAAGACGCATTGGAAAGAAACACGAAAATCTATGCCGAGATAAAAGGATACGGATGCACGTTTAACCCTGACAAGGTTTCTCGTGACCACATTGACACCACCCAAGGCGCAAGATGTATCTCTATCGCAATGAAAGATGCCGGGATTAATGCCGAAGATATTTCTTATATATCCGCATGTGCAAATTCCAGTATAACCGGCGACATAATGGAAGCTAGAATCATTAAAGACTATTTTGGTGATAACGCTGACAAGATACCTGTGAGTGCAATAAAGTCAATGACAGGAGAATGCCTTGACGCATCAGGGTCGTTACAGTGTGTTGCCGGCGTATTGGCAATCAATAATGGTATTATCCCTCCGACAATAAACTATCAGGAAAAAGATGAAGAGTGTAATCTGGATTGCGTACCTAACAATAGCAGAGAATCAAAAGTAAACAATGTCCTTATCAACTCATTTTCCGATACAGGCAACATTTCAGCCGTAATCATATCAAAGTATTCATAACTTCATAGCGGCAGTCTTCATGAGTAATTTCTCTCTGAACAAATCTGAACTTAAATCTAAGTATGATGTAATTGTACTGGGAGCTGGAGTTGCCGGTCTAATCTGCGGAACTTTTCTGGCAAAACATGGGAAAAAAGTACTGATTATTGAACGACATAGTATTCCCGGAGGTTATTGTACCTCTTTCAAGAGAAAAGGCTTTATTTTTGATGCCGCAGTTCATCATATCGGTGGGTGTGGAAAATGGAGTGTTGTTGGCAGGTGCCTTAAAGAACTCGACATAAGTATTAATTTTCAGCAACTTGACCCTAT
The DNA here is from genome assembly GCA_007859995.1 of Candidatus Brocadiaceae bacterium S225. GTDB lineage: Bacteria > Planctomycetota > Brocadiia > Brocadiales > Scalinduaceae > Scalindua > Scalindua brodae. Next base: position 167,193 of record SMSL01000004.1, on the reverse strand, counting down.
GGACAGCATACATTACCCTTCATTTTCCATTGATGTACCCGCCGAGATCGACGATTATGTGGATCTGTTAATGAAACGTTTTCCCTCAGAAAGGGAACAACTATCACTTTTTTTTAAGGAGTTTACCAGACTATACCGGGCTACATTCAGCACTGAAAGACATGAGATGCTCATCAAATACCAGAACCTTACCTATAAGGAAATGCTGGATAATTTTTTTACAGATGAGCAGCTTAAAATGACACTTTCTGCACAGTGGGGATACATAGGTTCACCTCCTCACGAAGTTTCGGCTATTGGCATGTGTCAAATGCTGGTAAATTATCTGAAAGATGGGGCTTATTTCCCGGTCGGCGGTACCCAGAATTTCTCAGATACAATCACTCAAAAATTTATTGACTATGGCGGACACATTATGCTATCTTCTAGCGCAGAGAAGGTACTAACAGAGGATAGTATTATAAAAGGAGTTACAACGCAAAAAGGAGAGAAAATCTCTGCTGATACTTTTGTTTCAAACATTGATCCCAAACAAACTTTTTTCCGTTTAATAGACAAAAATACCGTTGATGACTCATTTCTTAGCAAGGTTGAGAACATGAAGGAGAGTGTATCATTCTTTTTACTATACCTTGGTCTTGATGACAAAATAGACTTAAAATGTCTGAAAAGAGGTTTTTACCATACATCAAATAACTTAAATTTTTCCGGCAGTGACTGGTTTTATATTTCCGTTCCCACGGAAGTTGATTCAAGCCTGGCACCTGATAACAAACAAATAATTTCTGTTGTTGCCTCGTCAAGAGACGATTACGACGACATAGACGATTGGGCTGTGTATAAAAATAAAATGAAAGAACATACAATAAATTATCTGGAAAATCTTGTACCAGATATTCAGAACCATATTGAAGTAATTGATGCCGCCACACCGAAGACGCTGCATCGCTACACACTGAACTCAAAAGGAGCAGCTTATGGTTGGGCTGTTACTGTAGGTCAGACAGGACCAAATAGACTTCCGCACACAACACCCTTCAAAAATCTTTTCCTGGCCGGCCACTGGACAAATCCTGGGCCGGGGATATGTGCTGTTGTATCCTCTGGTTGGAGAGTTGCTAATATGATTTTAAATAAATAATTAGGAGGATTAAAAAATGAAGAAAATGATGCTTATCAATCCACATCCCCCTGGACGACATGGCGAGGAGAGCATATCTGTCATAGTTCAAATGCCTTTAAATCTGGCATACATCGCGGCCCTTACGCCGGGTGACTGGGAGTTTGACGTAATCGATGAAAATCTGGAACTGGCCCTTGATGATAACGGAGAAATTACATTTGAGCCTGTGGATATGGTTTGTATCACTTCTGTTACCTATCAAGTGCCAAGAGCATACCGAATAGCTGAGATCTGCAGAAAAAAGGGTATGACTGTTATCATGGGTGGTATACACGCTTCGGTAGTGCCGGAGGAAGCCTCAAAATATGTGGATGCTATTTTTATCGGAGAGGCAGAGACTCTCTGGCCACAAGTCATTAAAGATTTTGAAAATGGCGAACTCAAAAAAAAGTACAATGGCGGTCTGCCTGGCCTGTCAGAGATGAAGCATGTATTTCCGGATAGGGAACTTCTGAAGAAAAAATATGATTACAAGTTTTCATCTATTGTTACAACAAAAGGTTGTCCAAATTACTGCGATTTCTGCAGCGTACCAACCTTTCAGGGGAAAAAATACCGGGAAAGACCGTATGAAGATGTCCTGGACGAAATGGAAGCTACGGACTATAAAGGGCTTATGTTTGCCGAAGACAATTTTTACGGCCATAGCAAGAACTCTGCCAACAGGGCAAAGGCCCTCTTTCGTGGCATGATAGATAGGGGTATTAAAAAGGACTGGCTTGGGTTTACTGCGCTCAACATATCAAAGGACGCAGAGGTACTTGATCTTATGGCAAAGAGTGGAAATTTTGGATTTCTCTGCGGCATAGAGTCAACAAATGAAGCAGTTCTGGAGAAGATGAATAAAACGACTAATTTAAGAATTGGTGCCGATAATTATTATGACAGCGTTCAAAAAATCCACGATCACGGCCTTGTTGTCTGGGGCTCTATAGTGTTGGGAGCAGATGGTGATGACAAAGATTCATTCAAAAGAATGACAGAATTTGTGCTGGAAAACAATATTGACGTTCTTACATTTGGCATTAATTGTCCGTTTCCTAAGACAGCGCTTTATGACAGGCTTGATTCTGAAAAGAGGATTTTCAGAAAGAACTACCCTGAAGACTGGAAATATTATGATACTGCGCATGTGGTTCACAGACTTGTGGATATGAACCTTGAGGAGTTCATAGACGGCATGCAATATATGTATGATCATCTGTACGCCGGAGACAATCTGAGAATGCGATTCCGAAAATCACTTCAAACTATTGGCAGTACGGCACACGGTAAACGTAACGCCATGTTTGGATTCAGGGTTGGCTCTGACTGGATACAGGTATTTGAGCAGGTACTGGAAAATCTTCGTTTACTATACGATTCAGGGGATTACTACAAAGACTGGTACAAGAGCAGTGCCGTTACTGTTCCGTCAGAAAAAGGCGTAACTGTTTAATTCATTTAATTAAAGTTAGAAGGCACAGAAAAATATATCAGGCAAGAACATAATATTTTTCTGTGCTTTTTTTTACGGCTTCAAGAATAAACTCCCTGCTTACATATGACGTGTGTAGCATAGTATCTAACTCCTTTGACTCCATCTCCAGTTATCACGATCTTTATTGGCAGCGTATTGACAAATAATATTTTTAAGGTAAAATTTAACCAGTAATTAAAGTTATTAGAATAGTATTATATATCGATTGATACTATAGAAGTATTTAGAAAAAGGAAGGTGGAACGATGTTAAATATTTATAGGAAACTTATCATTTCTATGGTTGCGATTGTTGTATTAAGCTTTACAAATAGCACAATTAATAAGGTACAAGCAGTAGATTATATTAAAAAACCATCAGAAACCCATCATCAGCCATTTGAACCATATCAAAATCCAATCGTTATTCCTGACCCAAAACCTAGAGGCACTGTAGTAAGGGTTAAAGAGATAACGACATATGATGTCGTTGTTGATGAAGCAAAGATAGCAGCAAATAGCGTTACCATGGCTGATCTCGAACTTATAGAGGTGAAGGACAAGAAGGATATCAATTTCCACCAGGTAGACTGTTATTTCTATGCAAAGGTAAAACAGACTCAGACAAAATCTACAAACTATGGAACAAGCACACGATGGAGAGAAGGAGAGCAATTCTGGCTGTCTGACGGTGGGAAATATGTTGAGTGGGAGCCATGGTCAGAATGGTATGCAGGTAATAAGTGGTAGTGTGTATCGTTGGGGAATTTATGTCCTGATTATATACCAACCTGATTATATACCAGATAGAAAGATCTAAATTGCGGTTTCAGGGGGAGCATGAAGGGCTGTCACCTGTCCTAAGCAAAATGTTCAGGACAAAACAATCATTAAAAATAGAAGCACACATTCAAGAAACCGTTATAAATTGCACATATAGAACGATCTCAAGGTGACGCTCTTTTCCATTTTCTGAATAGATGCTAAAGCGAATAGAAGACCTGATAATTTTCAACTTCTCTTCGTAATTACTTTTCGTATTGTTTTAAACAATTAGAAAGATTCATCTTTTTTTGCAAGCAGACTGATCTTTCTGTCTGTATACATTAGAGACATTACCCTATTCATCCCCCTATGTGACAACAAGTTAAACTCTTCGAGTTTAACTTCCAAATCTCCCTTTAGCCACACCATCTTCTTATGTGTTTCGTCCTCTTCTGTTAAATCCGGTTCACCATTTCCCTCGATAAAAATTGTCTTGGTCTTCTTTATATCATCTTCAGCAAATTGTAAAGTATAGTCGGTCCAACTATTGAGTACGACAATTTTATAAAGTTTACCTTCATAAAAAAAGAACGTGAAACGGCCGCCGGAAACGTTTCTGGAAAGCGTGGTAACCTTGTTGTTTACCATTGGAGCATATTCTAATTTGTCTGGAGCAGGAAATTGTTTCTGTACCTCACTTACGCTTACACCAAACTCAAGCGGCTGTGCCGTTGTTTTTATATCGGGTATGGGTTTGTCCTCAGGCGCGTTACCTAGCATTGCTCTAAGAGCCTGAGCCTCCTTATAGAGTTCTTCATCAGCAATTGCCTTTTTGTCCGTAGCAATCCTATCTGTCGTGGTACAGTTTTGTATAATTACTAATGTAAAAATCGACAAGAGTACCAGCCAGATGTTTTTCATACTGATATTCACCATGTTAATGGATGAGAAATGTAAAATGGATGCTGAAGTTCTACGATATCAAGGTACTTCTATATTATCAAAGATGTTTTGTATGACTTTTTCTGCGGTCATTTCTTCTGCTTCTGCTTCATAGGTAATGATAACTCTATGTCGCAGTACATCCATTCCTATTGATTTTACATCTTGTGGAGTGACATATCCCCTGCCTTTGAGAAAAGCGTATGCCTTTGACGCAATCGCCAGGTAAATGGTTGCCCTGGGCGAAGCACCATATTCAATGAATTCACCTAAACTAAGGCCGTATTTCTGAGGATCTCTGGTAGCAATTACCAAGTCTACTATATAGTCCTTTATCTTATCATCAATGTAAATCTGATCGACCACCACACGTAAACGCTTAATGTCATCAGGTTTTAATACAGAATCCACGTTTATGCTGGTATCTGTCAATGCCATTCTGTCTAAAATCTCACGTTCGTCGCTTTTACTGGGATAATCAACATTAAGCTTTAACATGAATCTATCAACCTGTGCTTCAGGCAAAGGATAAGTACCTTCCTGCTCAATTGGATTTTGTGTAGCAAGCACCAGGAAAGGATCTTCGAGCTTAAATGTCTCACTGCCTATCGTTACCTGCTTCTCCTGCATAGCCTCTAAAAGAGCGCTCTGAACCTTTGCAGGTGCCCTGTTAATTTCATCAGCAAGTATAATATTTGAGAATATCGGTCCTTTTTTTGTGGTAAACTCACCTGAACGAGGATTGTAGATAAGGGTGCCTATCAGATCTGCCGGCAGAAGATCAGGTGTGAATTGAAGTCTCTGGTACTTCACCTGAATTGCTTTTGCCAGTGTCATAACAGATAGGGTCTTTGCTAATCCGGGAACACCTTCCAGGAGGATATGGCCATTCGCCAGAATACCAATCAGCAATCTTTCAATAAGATGTTTTTGTCCTACAATTACTTTCCCCATCTCATTGCTCAGGTTAGAAAGAACACCACTCTCTTCTTTGATAATGTCCGTTATATTTTTAATATCTTTTGATACCATACTCAGTCTACTACAGATAGATGTTTACCGGAAGTAAAAGTCAAAGTTAGATAATCTTATGAACTTTTGTTATTGAATTTCTCTTACTACGCATGCTTCTACCAGTTCTTCAATCTTGTTTTTATTCATCAGGTAGACAAAGTTTGTCTCTGAACCGGTAACATAATAATCATTACCTGCCTCTTTACCAACCAGAAATAAAACGTCTGCCTCGTCAAGATTAATGGTAATTGTGAACTGCGGGTTATCAAATCCATATTTAGATAAATCTTTGTTTGAATACTGGACAATAGACTCACCCCTCAGTAACTTCAGTGATGAAATTATTCGATCTGCCAGATTACCACTCAATAGCATGACTTCCGGTTTGATCATTTGCCACATATGTTCTTCATTTTTCTGAAAAAGCAGCTCCTTTTCAGGATGTATTATTTTAATAGACTTCGCATTTGTGGAATCGAAACTAAACAGTTCCCTTGTAACAAGCTCAATACTGTAATCCCTCACATCAGTCCACCCTACCTGAAAAACCATGTCCTGATCATTCACCTTAGCATAGTAGTTAGATTTATCTTTTTCCGGTTCAACTTTATTTCCTATCAGAAGCGTTTTTGTTTTCAATTCCTTTGGCTTTACCAAGTCGCTCTTTTCACTAATTACTTCAGCACTGTGCGCAGCCATATCTGATGCTTCGTATGTTACAGATGCTTTTAACAGAGGCTTGTCTAGTCCATAATTATCCAGATTTTCCGCTGAAAGAGTCACTATCTTATCAGCCATCAAAAACGATAGGTTCCATACCACTTGATTAATGGAGTCCAATTCTGCTTCCATTGCAACAGGACTTACCATATTCCACTTCGGTCTGTGCATAGTAGAATCTTCTGCCGTCTCACATATAAGTGTTTTACCGTCCCGCTCTATGACTATTTTTCGAGCTGTTTCCTTGGGGAATTCCATTACTAATTTATCTCTGAATGCGAGATAGCCAGCCTTGGCAATTTCATAAAAATTTTCCGTCGGAACGGTATATACAGCGTCTTCTCCGTCTCGTCTTACGTAGCACAGTCCACCATTTTCGTCTGCATTACCTATAAAAAATTTCACGGTTTCACCTTCGCCGATTCTTCTGAATACTGAAACTTCGATAGGCGAGTCTGCCAATCCGTACTTCTCAAAGTTTTCACCACTATCGTCAACGTATTGCTGTATTTGCAAATCCTTAATTTTTTCAACGAATTCTCTTACCGTATCTCTATCAGCAAGAATCTCTTTTGGCGATTTAATCATCCAGTCATATTGCACTGTCTTTTCCATAACAAGGCTTGAGTCCGGTGTTTTCATATCAATTTTTTCTATCCCATAAGTACCTATCGCATCAAACCTCAATAGCTGTTTGTCTCGAAAATCGTTCAGTTCTAAATCTAAATCGCGAAGAATAATATCATGTACAAGAAAAATAGAACTTTCACCGTCAAGCTTTGCGTAAACCTTTTCATCCAGTCTGTGACCCAAATGGAGAGTTTGCACATTGTCTGTAGTCCCTATACTGATAGAAAATACGGGTTTATCCAGACCGTAGTTAATAATATCTTCTTCACTATCAGACACAAAATCTTCTTTTGCAATCTTCAGATTTTTTAATTCATTGAGAATATCCTGGATTCTTTCAGTATCAGCACGGTCTGAAAGCGGTTGTGTTATCCACCAGAGTTGCTCCGCCTTAGAACACACCACGGGTTCATTCTCACCGCTCTCGAGTCTCACTCTTTCTACAGAATGCTTATCATACTCAAATGCCCATTTATTTCTTAAATCATTGATTCCTTTGTTTACTTTCTCCAGGAATTTAGCGCCAACGACAGAAACATCCTTGTCGTCCCCCACTGTTATATATACAGTGTCTTGTCCGGCTGCCAGCCTGTCCCCGATATTAACAGTATACCTGGTAATATCTCCGGCAGTTCCACCAACCATTGAACCCTTTTTAAGCCAGAGGCTAACAACAAGCCCCGGGGTTTCAAGACCGTATTCTTTCAAGCTGAAGTTTGCCGTTTCACTCTCTTTCACAACACCGATTTTTCTCAGAAACTCAAATTGTGCGAGAATTTCTGCCACCTCAGCCTTGTCAGCTCTCAGTTGCAGAGGCTCCACCATCCTCCAGTTTTCATTACCGGTACTCTCAAGGACGATATTTGTATCCCCCTTTTTCATTTCAATTTTATTAATCTGGCCTGGTTTGTAATCCGGCAATACCATTTGTTGCCTCTGTACCCATACATCTGTCCTGTATTGTTTTTTGTCATACAGAAATATGTATGCCGCACCAATGCCTGCAATTATTAAAAGTATTATTGTAGTTCTAAATTTCATAGTTGTTTAAAGTCTCCGTTTATTATTATTATCTTCTTCTTCTCCACCAGACGTAGCCGCCTATTATTATTCCGATAGAAGGTAGCCCCGCAATAGACAGCCAGAATATTGCAGCCAGTTGTCCTGGTCTGACAATCGCCCTCCTGACGTCAGGAGCCTTAGCGGATATCCCTAACTCCTTTTCCCTCCGTGCCAGCCAGCTTATAGCGTTTAAGACAAGATCCTGATTACCCGGGTTATCAGAAAATGCGTTTGCGGCAAAATCTGTATCACCGAAGACAACAACACGCGGTCCCTTTTTACCAATATCGGCAAAAGCCTGTGTAGCATGTGGAGGTGCGGTAGGGTCTGGTTTCGCTTCTCTCAGCTCCGATGCCGCTGCTAAAATAATTGGAGAACAAATATCTGAGTCTTCATCATATTTCGGTCTTTTTTTACCAACTATCTCAGTTTCACCCCAACTTTGATCAGGAGCTTGTATAATCCCTTTAGCAGCGAATGCCATTGTGTCGCTCAAAGGGGCAATGCTTATTACGCTTGATCCATAAAAAACCGATGTCAGTTTTTTGATGTCTGCCGTTATCTCATGGTCTAAGTATTTCTTATCACTTATATACACCTCAACAACCGTCTGCATACCGAAAAGCGGCATATTCACTTTGTTGTATACAACGGCATCATCCCTGACAACTATACCGTATTCTCCCAGCAATGCACTTAAACCGGGTGATTTATTGACGCCTATGGCGGGCTCAAGCATTACGAGTAACTTGCCGTCTTTAAGCTCACCTTTATCGTTTATCAGTCTTGCAGAAGTTCCAACATAGTCGCGGATATAGTTTGTTTCTTGTGTTGAGAAACTTTTTGTCGGTCCTGCAATGAAGAGAATATCGCAATTTTCAGGAACTCGCTTCTGTTGTAATAAATCAAGTGGCAGAACGTTGTAATTCGCACGCTTGATAGCGCTTGCCAATTTTCCTAAGCCTGCACGTTCAAAATCTGCGTAATCTCTCTCTCCATGCCCCTTGGTAAAATAAACGGTTGTCTGTTTATCCCGTGTTACACTTAAAATTGCTGACGTAAAGATCTCTTCACCCTTGAATTTGAAAGGAAATTCTCTTTCGATTACCTCAGATTGCTGTACATGCTTACTTTTATCTCCACAAGTGAAGATTATAGAGTTGATTTGCAATTGCTCAAGATCCATCTTGAGCCTCTCTGCCAGCTCAGTTATTTTAGTGCGATCTGTCAACGGGTCCAGGAGAGTAACCGTTACCTTGTCTGATTGATACTTATATTCTTCAAGTATGTCTATGACCTGCCCGTAAAAACGGTAATCCTGTTTCTTTACCAGAAGCGAGGTAATAAAAACAGGCTGATCAAGATTTTTCAGAATTTTCTTCGTTTTAGCAGTTAGTGAGTATTTCCCAGTCGCAGTAAAATCAATACGGTAATAATGCCTATCGTTGATATAGCTGATAAAGACAAAGATCGCTATAGCGATAAGTATCATAAATATTACATTAGCCCCGATCAGGGTTTTTTGCTTTTTTATATTTTGCGGATTCTCTGGTGTTATTACCTCTTTATTATTCAATGACTTTCCTACCTCCATTTTCTACTCTCAACATTTCGTACTGTTATAAACAAAAGTAATGCCGTAAAACTCAGATAGTAAATTACATCCCTGGTATCCACAATGCCTTTTGTAAAGGATGACCAATGGTCATAAGTCCCAATATACCTAAGTGTTTCGTAAAACCAACCATCGCCGTAAGTACTCAAAAAACCAACTACCCATAGTATTATTAATGCAACTATTCCGATCACGGCAGCAACAACTTGATTCTTAGTTAACGATGACACAAGCAAGCCGATAGACACAAACAGTCCACCCATAAGCAGTAGTCCAATATAACTGGAAAAAATTGGCCCGAAGTCCGGATTCCCGAAAATACTCAGAAACAATACATATATCCATGTCGGAAGTATCATTACAGTATACAGGCTTAAGGCTGCAAGGAATTTACCAAACACTACATCAAAATCCGTTACCGGAGAAGTCATGAGTGTCTCCATCGTTCCGGACTTTGATTCATCTGCAAAAAGCTTCATGGTGATCACGGGTGTAAGCAGCAGAAGGAAAAATTGAATTGAGTCCAGGCTTCCCTTAAGAGAAGCTTCCTGCCAGAACTGCAGATTGCCCGCAAAAAAGAAACCGGATGCAATAAGGAATACAGAAATTACAACGTATGCAATAGGTGAATAAAAGTATGATAAAATTTCTCGTTGAAATATAGTAGTTACGTTACGCACTGGCTGTTTCTTCCTCCGTTTCCTTGGTAGTGACCTGATGAAAAATTTCCTCTAAGGTAATCGTCTGCCGTCTCATTTCTCGCAGTATATAATTATCTTTTACAATACAATTAAAAACATCTTCCCTTATATCTTTTTCACCATTTCCATCGATATAAAACTCATTTGCGTCGTCCTTTTTTCTATAGGATACAGATTGGACGGTGTCAATGCCGGACAAGCTTCTCTTTATCTTTTCCCCATCACCCCTTATCTCTAAAACCAGGTTTGAACCTGTTTTCAACTGCCTCATGAGATTTGCAGGTGTGTCCATTGCCACTATCTTACCCTTATCAATTATCATAACCCTATCACAGACCATTTCAACTTCTGGAAGAATATGTGTTGACAGCAGTACTGTATGCTTCTGTCCCAGACTCTTGATAACGCTCCTGATCTGTCTGATCTGGTTAGGATCAAGCCCAATGGTAGGCTCGTCGAGAATTAAAATTTTCGGATCATGCACTAACGTATCCGCAAGGCCCACTCTCTGCTTATACCCTTTTGACAATGTGCCTATAATCTGATTTTGCACATCTGTTATTCCTGTCATTTCGAGACAATACTCTATCTTTTTCCTTCTTTCTCTTCTGGGTATATTTTTTAATTTTGAGCGAAACATCAGATACTCTTTCACCCTCATGTCCAGATAAAGAGGAACATTCTCAGGCAGATATCCAATCTCCTGACGTACGTTTAGCGAATCGGTAAATACGTCATAACCGGCTACAGTTGCAGAACCGGCAGTCGCAGGCATAAAGCAGGTTAATATTCGCATAGTAGTCGTTTTACCTGCCCCATTTGGGCCAAGCAGACCCACTATTTCGTTCTCTTCCACATCGAAAGAAATATTGTCCACTGCGTTGACATTTACATATCGCTTCACTAAATTCTTGACTTTAATCATAATGGGGAGTCTCCAGATTTTACTGATAAATTTGACAAGCTTTTGTTCTCAACAAAACTATGAGCAAATAAGTTCCCTTATTTTTCTTCTGTTACAACATCCCCAGTAATGTTAAGCTTACCCCTCGCAAATTCTTCGAATGCAGCTTGAACTGGGTCACTCGTATCCGACCCAATAAGAGACGGTGCACCATCCATCAATTCTCTCGCTCTCTTGATTAAGATGGTTGTCATGTGGAAGGTTCCATAGTCCTCTGTAGGTTTATCTAAGTTATCGGTCATGTTGTAGAAATGTAGAAAATTATTAAAACCATTATTTTTACCATGTTTTCTGTTTTCGTCAAGAAAAAACTTCATATATTTTATTTAAAATGTCCCGATACAGGTTTTGTTTATTTATATACTTATAACTTGACTTTGCAAATTTTCGGAAGTATTTTAGGTGAACTATAACCAAGTCAGTCGAGTGGTGTTGCGTATTTTTTCAGTTGGAGACTTATGATAAAAACGTAATAGCCGGGATAGTATAGTAAGGCTAGAATAATTGAATTTAAAATAGAGGGGTTGATATGGGTTTAGCTGGTTCCGCGTTCAAAGATGTTGGAAAAGAATTTCCGAAAGGAACTATATTATTTAAGGAAGGTGAAGAAGGTAAAGAAATGTACCTGATTAATTCAGGTGAAGTTAAGCTGAGCAGGAAAACTCCACATGGAGATGTGATTTTAGCTAAGTTAGGCTTCGGAGAATTCTTCGGAGAAATGTCAGTTATTACAAACAAGCCAAGGACTGTTTCGGCTGAAACAGTAACTGATTGTCGACTGAATATCATAACAAAGGATATCCTGGAAACGTTAGTGGCTGGTAAACCTTTAGTGGCATTGAGCATTCTAAAAAAACTGATGTTTAGACTGGAACATGCGTACGACCTTATCGAAGATCTTTACGTCAAACACATTAAACAGGATAAGGAAAAGTAGTATATCTCAAAAATGGAGATCAATGAAAACTTTGTACCAGTGACGAAGGAATGCGTTGAACTTGAGGAGCTTGATGATGGCTGCATACTTTATGATACAGAGAAAGACGATGTACACAGCTTAAATAGCACCGCAACTACTGTCTGGATATGTTGTGATGGAAAGCATTCAGTAAAGGAAATAGTGAACGTTGTAGAAAAAAGTTTCAAATCTGAAAGTAAGCCGGTCCTGAGAGACATAATAAAAATCATCAAAGATTTCTCAAAAAAAAAGCTTTTAACACAATAAGCCTTGTGCCATCCCGGTATAAGGCCTTTTTATTGCATACAGATTGTTATGTATCTATTACATTACAAGCTCCAATCACATCGGTTTACTATACAGACAGGAAACAAAAAACTGGCAGACCTATGTTCTCATCTCTATCCAAACTCCAGGTCTGAGAGCCAAGGATCCGCTCATGTTTTTTATTCACTGAAGATGGGAAACGATAACGCTACCGGTACGTTTTATGAGATCCTTGTAAACGGCAAAAAAAAATATCAAACGAATATTAAATCAGAAATGTTTTCCTCGCTCGAATGGATGATTACATGCAACGCATTATCACATCTACACGAGTTCTTTCAATTACACGCAGGTGCTGTCATAAAGGAAGGAAAGATTATACTTCTGCCAGCCAACCATGGCCAGGGGAAGACAACCCTGACGTTAAATCTTACCAGAAATCACTATCGTTGCCTTTCCGATGATATTGTCTTAATAGAGCCGGAGACAACCGGGATTATTCCTTTCCCACGAAGTTTTTTAATAAAAGACAAATCAATCAAAAATATGGCTGAATCTCATTTAATAGATAAAAAAAACGGATACTATTGTAAATCAGAAGACATTTTATACTATAATCCTTATTCCACGAACAGATTACCTGTTAGAAATACAAAACCGCATACCATAATCGAATTAAAACACAGCCGCCGTTTCAAAAATGAACTGAGGCCGGTCAGCAAATCACAGATGTGTATCAAGCTATTGAAGCAGTCGTTTAACATTCACAACTACAAGCGGAATGGAGTCACTATACTGGCAAGGCTGGTCAGAAATAGTAAGTGCTATTCATTAAAGACAAACAACGTTACAGATGCCGTTCGCCTGGTGTCTCAAATATGAACGAACCAACTATTAAAAGATATATCGCCAGGCTTCTGGACCTTAAGAAAGGAGGAGAAGGTGTTGACGAGATATGGAATAAATTAGAATCAGCAGGATGGGATGATGTTATAAATATCGCTCAAGAACATCGTGTAATGACATTTTTGTTTTATAAAATAAAACATCTCGGACTTGAAGAAAAACTAAAACCCGAAACCCTCCGAATTATGTCAATCATATATCAAAAGGGAGTGGCGCGGAATGTTGTTACCAGGCATGTGCTAAAGGATATAATCCGCTCATTGAATCAATGCGGCATCAAAGCCATCATACTAAAGGGTGCAATAAATTTTTGTGAGAATATTTATGAAAACTGGAATTTAAGATCAATGGAAGATCTGGATATTCTCGTTAAGGAAGAAGATTTTCCTGTCGCAAGACAATGTATGAAGACTGCGGGGCTAAGTTATATAGGAGGCAGAATCCCTCGCGACCTCAGCGAAGATTTTGAAGGCAGGGATATCGCCATCGATATGCACTATCTGCCGGTTCCTGAAAAACACATAGACCTCTTTGATATGGATTCGTTCTGGTCAAACACGTTGTGTGTAGAGATGGATGGTCTTAAAACACATATTCCCAGCCCGACAGATCAAATATACCATAAGTTTGTTCACGACGTAATACGGCACCAGGAATTAGTAAATTTCCGTATTCAGGATTTATGTGATTTTGTAATGACCTCCCGATATTATAAAGAAAGGATAGACTGGGAGGAGATATTGCACAGAGTCAGGAAAAATGATATCGAATCTTTATTTAAATATCACTGCTGGCAGATCAAGAGAAATCTCGGAACAGAGCTGCCGGAACCAATAAACAACCTGAGTGATGATAGTAGTAAGTATTACGAAAAATGTTACGACCAACTAACTGAATGCCCTGAATGGCTTGAATCTGCAAGCGAACGTCTCATGGCGATCCTGGTCAGGGATGGCAATATTTTCACCCACCTTAAGAACTCATTTAATGTGCTGGTGAAAGAGTCAGCACTGAAAGAATCAAGAGAGCTCCTGCTCTCCCTCTATCACATAAAGGACTGGAAACTCCTGTTACCATTCATCCGCACAATACACCTGTTCAGAATCCTCTTCCTGCACATTATGATTATCACCTATCTCACCAAACGACGATTGAGTACACCAAAATAAACCGTGCATCTTACTGAAGAAATCATGTATAGTCTTTCCTTAATTTGTTGCTTATATTTTAGTAGCTCCACAATCTACACTTAAACTGAAAAAATGCGAGACACTATTCACAATGAAGTGCGTAAAATAATTGAAAAAGCAATCGATCTAAGGCATCGGTTCCATGAGATACCGGAACGTTCGTTTGAAGAAAACAAAACTTCACGTTTGATTGCTCAGGAACTACAACAAATGGGACTGGACGTCGAAGAAGGAATCGCCGGGACAGGCGTTGCTGCAAACATAAAAGGCGGACTCCACGGTAATACTATCGCCTTACGTGCAGATATGGATGCGCTTAATATTGAAGAGGAAACCTCAAAGCCCTATGCATCCAGGCACAAAGGACTTTCACACAGTTGCGGACATGACGGGCATATCGTCTGTTTATTAGAAGCAGCCCGTATACTTGTAAAACTTCGAGAACAGTTAGCTGGTACTGTAAGAGTTATTTTTCAGCCCGGGGAAGAAAACGGAACAGGCGCACAGGCCATGATAGACGCCGGTGCACTGGGGAGTCCCCTGCCTGCCGCAATTTTTGCCTTACACGCATGGCCTTATCTGGAATCAGGTGTAGTTGCTTCGAAACCCGGTAATATAACTGCTGCAATAGATTACTTCAGTATAACCGTAAAAGGCAAAGGCGGTCATGGGGCACGGCCACATGAAAGTACCAACCCTATCATAAGTGCATCGCACATAGTACAAGAAATAAGTGCTCTTACGAATAAAGGTGATAATGGCAAAGATCCATGCGTCGTGAGCGTGGGAATAATACAAGGCGGAACACAGCCAAATACCATCCCGGACCATGCATCTATCGAAGGAACAATCAGATCCCTTAATGAAACAAATCGCCGGAAAACACTTGAAACGTTTAATAAAACAGTGAAAGAAATCGGCATTCAACAGAATGTGCAAGTAGCGATAGATTTCATTAAATACGGCCCGCCCGTTAATAACAATCCCGATCTGTACCATTTATTTGAAAAGGTATGTACAGACCTGTTGGTTCCTGAAAAACGAGCGTATATTAAACAACAGAGTATGGGGTCAGAAGATTTTGGTAATTATACACAACTCATCCCGGGCCTTCTGATTCGATTGGGAATGGGGGAATCATCTCCACCGCTTCACACGGGCAGGTTTGATTTCTGTGACAAATCTCTCGATGCGGGGATCACAATACTGGTTGGTCTGGCAATGAAGGCTACAGAAACAAATCTTCTTTTTTGGAGTACAGTGACACGGTCACTGCTTTAAAAAGCATCATCACTCCTGCCTGCCAGGCATTTGGGCAGGGATGGCGCACTGGGAGCAGTGAATAATCTTTTTATATTGCAAAACAACCCCGCTCTTTTATAATACCCTGAAATAAAAGCAGTTACAGATCTCTTTTACCACATTCTAGTTGCCATCAATAATATATTCTTACTTGTCTATAAATAAAAAATTTCATGGCTATACGAAAATTATCACTTGCCCGTTTAGAAACCTTTCTTGAAGAAGCCTGCGAAAGCCTTCGCGGCAACATGGATGCTTCTGAATACAAAGAATACATCATTGCGATGTTGTTTCTCAAAAGGGTGAACGACCAGTTTGAGATTCACCGTGAAACGAGAGAAAGAAACCTTGTCGAGAAACGGCATATTAAAGAACCTGAAGTAATTTATGGTGAACTGGAAAGGCAAAACGCACCGGAGTATGATTTCTTTGTACCATTAACTGCCCGTTGGAAAAAGTTTGAAGGCGACCCGGAAGTTGACGAAGAGGGGAAGCCAATAAACTACATCAAGGACCTGCAGGAAGAGATTGGCGACCATCTGAATATAGCCCTTGCCGCTCTGGAAGACGCCAACCTTGACAAACTCGAAGGTGTTTTAAAATCGATCAACTTTAACCGCAGCATTGGCAAAAACAACAAACAGATTACCGATGAAGATTTACGGGAACTGATTCGTGAATTTAACAAAAAGAACCTGACGGATGACAATCTGGAATTCCCCGACCTGATGGGGGCTGCCTATGAATACCTGATAAAATATTTTGCCGACAGCGCCGGTAAAAAGGCCGGTGAATTTTATACACCCAATGAAGTCGTTCGATTGCTGGTTAATATCCTGGAACCGGAGGAAGATGCCGAAATTTATGACCCCACCGTGGGCAGCGGCGGTATGCTCATCGAAAGCAAAAACTATGTGGAAAGCCGCTACGGTTCTGCAAGAAACATCTCGCTTTACGGACAGGAAAAGAGCGGAACTGTGTGGAGTTTGAGCAAGATGAATATGCTGTTTCACAATATTTTTGACAGCAATATTGTAAACGGCGACACCCTGATGAATCCCCTGCACATACAACAGGGAGAACTCAAAACTTTTGACATTGTAATTGCCAATCCGCCATTTTCACAAAACTACAGCAAAGACGGTATGAAGTTCAAAGAACGCTTCAATTACTGGATGCCGGTAAAGGGCAAGGCCGATTTTATGTTTGTGCAGCACATGGTGGCATCTACAAACAATGCCGGGCGTATGGCGGTGGTGATGCCTCACGGCGTTCTGTTCCGTGGCGGTGAAGAGCGCAATTTCAGAAAATGGCTCACTGGTAAAGGCTACCTGGAAGCGGTCATTGGTTTGCCGCCGGGTCTGTTTTACGGAACCGGTATTCCGGCTTCTGTAATTGTGGTGAATAAAAAAGACGCCCACCTGCGCGAGCATGTGTTATTCATCAATGCCGACCGCGAATACAGAGAAGGCAAAAACCAGAACAGACTGCGCCCTGAAGATATTGAGAAAATCAGTTATTCCTGCAAACACAAGAAAGAGATTTATAAATACAGCCGACTGGTCAGCAAAGCCGAGTTGGCGGACGAAGAATACAACCTGAATATCCGCCGTTTTGTGGACAATGCCCCTCCCGCCGAACCGCACGATGTGCACGCTCACCTGCAGGGAGGTATCCCGGAAAGCGAAGTGAACGCCTTGAATCCTGCCTTTGCTTCCT
Organism: Candidatus Brocadiaceae bacterium S225; assembly: GCA_007859995.1. Taxonomy (GTDB): domain Bacteria; phylum Planctomycetota; class Brocadiia; order Brocadiales; family Scalinduaceae; genus Scalindua; species Scalindua brodae. The sequence continues at coordinate 149,797 of SMSL01000004.1, read as the reverse complement.
ACCCCGGATTGCGGGAAAAACTGTTTACTGAACTGAAGAAAAACTACCTGAAGTTTACCGGCGCCGTTACCCAGAAAGAAGAGATTAAAAAATTGCTGGATGAAAGCCCGGAAGTAAACACCACCTTTGAAAACTACAGCAAAGGCCTGCAGAAATGGTGGAATGAGGTGGTGAGCGATTTTGAAAAACTGCCCGAAACCAATAATGTATTTGAACTATACGGCAGATTCTCGGATAGTTTCAGCGTTGCACTGAATATGCTCCCTTTTGGCGAGAACAACAACGGGGCGGTTTTAGACCAATACCAGGGCCGTGGCGCCTTAGCCGCATATTGGGATGAACTGAAAACCGATTTAAAGAGCGTGGCTGCCAGCGGCTGGAATGCCGAACTGATCCCCGACGATGAAATTCTGCAAAGCCAGTTTCCCGAAGTGCTGAAAGAACTGAGCGAAAACCAGAGCCGCAAAGAAGAACTGGAAGCCCTGTTTGCCGAAGTGAACGAACTGGAAGAAGGTGTCTGGAGCGAAGAAGAGTACGACGTCTGGCCCAAAACCGAACTGAAAGAGCATAAAGACGCCCTGAAAGCGCTGAAAGGCGAACACCGGGAGGTAGTCAAAGAAGTAAAAAACCTGAACAAACGCATTGCCGCCTATAAAAAAGCAGATATGGAAACCGGTAGCGAGGCTCTGCAATGCGTCGCTAATGTAAAGACGCAAAATCTTGCGTCTCAACGGTTGCAGGAACAGATTGACGCCGATGAACAGCGCTTTGCCAGACACACGGAGCTGGAAAGCGAACTGAAGGAGTGCAAAAAGGTGATTAAGCAGATTAAAGACCGCAAGCAGCAACTGGTGGACGAAGCCCGCTTAAAGATAACACCAGAAGAAGCCAAAGAACTGATACTAAGCCGCTGGAACCGCACCCTGCACCAGACCATTAACGGCTACCTGCAGGCCCACAGTCGCCACCTTCTTCAAAACATTGAAAACCTGTGGGAGAAATACACCACCACCCTGAACAGCATTTTGAGCGAAAGAAACAAAGAAACCCAATTGCTGAACAGTTTTTTAATGGAGTTGGGTTATGAAGAATAATCGATTAAGTGATTTAGATATTCAAGTAATTGATGGTGATAGAGGTGTTAATTATCCGAAAGAAAAAGATTTTTCAGAAAAAGGATTCTGCTTATTTCTAAATGCAAAAAATGTAACAAATAATGGTTTTAAGTTCGATATCTGTCAATTTATTTCTAAAGAAAGAGATTTAATACTTGGTACTGGTAAACTCAACCGTCTTGATATAGTCTTAACTACAAGAGGAACTGTTGGCAATATTGCCTTTTATGATGAAAAGATACCTTTCGAGCACATTAGAATTAATTCAGGAATGGTTCTTTTAAGAAACCAGGATAATAACATTGACCATAAATACCTCCATCATTTTCTGAAATCTTCTTTTCTTAAAGAACAAATTGAAAGGATATCTTTTGGTAGTGCTCAACCTCAATTAACAGTAAAAACAATTAATAGTATTGGAATTTCATACCCGCAACAAAAGGAAACCCAACGCAAAATCGCCCGCATTCTGTCCACTGCCGACGCGGTGATAGAAAAAACAGAAGCCGCCATAGCCAAATACAGAGCCATTAAGCAAGGGATGCTGCACGATCTGTTTACCCGCGGCATTGACGTGTCAACTGCCTGCCCGTCTGAACGGCGGGGCAAACTGCGCCCCACATATGAAGACGCTCCGGAATTGTATAAAGAGAGCAAGTTGGGCTGGATTCCGAAGGAGTGGGAAGTGGAGAGGTTAGATAATTATTTTGGACTACTAAGAAGTGGTTTGTCGAGGTTGCTTTCAGAACAAGACATTGGATTACCAGTATTAATTTCAGGAAACATTCAAGAGAATAAAATTGACTTCTCTTGCCTTAGATATTGGTATGAAAATGACCCGCAGGGGGCTGACACCAGTGCTTATGTTCTTCAAAATGGAGATATTCTGCTTTGTTTTATAAACAGCATAGACCAAATTGGCAAAGTTGCAATTTATGAAGGTTACTTTCGCCCATGTATTTATACTACAAACCTTTTTAGAATAAAAGCATCGGAAATTGTTAAACCAAAATTTCTTTATTATTTACTTAGTTCAAATATTGTGCAAAATGAGATTAAGGCAATTGTAAAACCAGCGGTAAATCAAGCTTCATTTACAACAAAAGACTTTTGTAAAATCCCTGTACCTATTATTTCTGACAAAGAACAAAATAAAATATCAAACAATGTTGAACAAATTGACACCAAAATCCAAACTGAACAAACCTACCTGCACAAACTGCAGCAGATAAAAGCCGGTTTAATGGCGGATTTGTTGAGCGGGAAAAAGAATGTGGAGACGGTAGAGACGCAAAATTTTGCGTCTCTACCGTCTCCACCATTATCATAAAATAAGATATATACCATGCCGGAAAGATATAAAAACAGATATCGTATCCAATCAGCCCGACTGAAAGACTGGGATTATGGTTCTGATGCTATGTATTTTGTCACCATCTGTACCCAAAACCGCGAACATTATTTTGGCGATATTGTCGATGACGAAATGCAATTATCCCAATTGGGAATGGCGGCAGAAAAATATTGGTCCGAAATCCCCAATCATTTTCCGTTTGTAATATTGGATGCGTGTGTGGTAATGCCCAATCATATTCACGGAATAATTGTAATTGATAAAACCAATTATCGACGCAATAACGTAGAGACGCAAAATCTTGCGTCTCTACAACAACAACCACCATCAAAACCAAAAAATAAATTCGGTCCACAATCAAAAAATCTGGCGTCAATTATCCGTGGTTTTAAAATCGGCATTACCAAATATGCAAAAAATAATGATTTGGAATTTGGCTGGCAATCACGTTTTTACGATCACATCATCAGGAATGATAAATCATATAATAATATTGTTAATTATATTGTAACCAATCCACAACATTGGGATATTGATGAAAACAGGAAATAATATAAACTTTTCACTTTTAACCTGGTAAATATATGACTAAAGAACCAGATATAACACCGCAGGGTTTCAATGAAATATTGCTCTACACAACGCCCAACGGCAATGTTAAAGTGGAAATTTATTTGCAAAACGAAACCATCTGGCTTACCCAGCAAAAAATTGCAGAACTTTTTGGCGTGCAGCGCCCGGCCGTTACCAAGCATCTTAAAAATATTTTTGAATCAGGTGAATTGAAAGAAGAACTGGTGAGTTCCGTTTTGGAACATACCACTCAACACGGCGCTATCAAAGGAAAAACGCAGGTTACAAAAGTTAAATACTACAATTTAGATGCAATTATTTCAGTTGGTTACAGAGTAAACAGCACACAGGCAACAGCCTTTCGAATTTGGGCTACGGAAAGATTAAAAGAGTACATCATCAAAGGTTTTACAATGGATGATGAACGGTTGAAAAATCCGCACAACATTTTTGGTAAGGATTATTTTGAAGAGCAGCTTGCCCGCATCAGAGACATACGGAGCAGTGAACGCCGTTTCTATCAAAAAATTACCGACATATACACACAATGCAGCGCCGATTATAAACTGGATTCACAAACTACAAAAGATTTTTTTGCCACCGTTCAAAACAAATTGCATTGGGCAATAACCGGTCAAACAGCAGCAGAAATAATTGCGGCACGAGTTGGCAGCGAAAAAGAAAACATGGGTTTAACCACCTGGAAAAACGCGCCAAAAGGAAGGATACGGAAAACGGATATTGGCATAGCAAAAAATTATCTGAATGAAAAAGAATTGGAAGGTTTAAACCGCATTGTAACCATGTATCTTGATTATGCAGAAAACCAGGCGCGTAAAGGCGTGATTATGTATATGAATGATTGGATTACGAAATTAGACGCGTTCCTGCAATTTAATGAAGAAGCAATTTTAAAACATCAAGGCAAAGTATCTCATCAGATTGCTTTAACATTGGCAGAAAAAGAGTTTGAAAAGTTTCGTACCGCCCAAAACAAAGTTGTTGAAAGTGATTTTGACAAAGTGGTAAAAAAACTTTCCGAATCTAGAATCAACCATACAAAGGCCAAAAAGAAAAAAGAGTAAATTATGGCAGAATATAAAAATGTAGAAAAACCGTTTCTGGAAAAACTGCGTCTGCTGGACTGGCAGGTAATCAACCAGGGCATTGGCATTCCTCAGGAACCGGCAAAAAGCCTGCGCGAAAACTTTAAACAGGTGGTTTTGCCCGAAGAATTTAAGAAAGCCATCAAAAAAATAAACACCACCCCGGACGGCAGGGAATGGCTGACCGACAGACAACTGGATGAAATCCTGTTTGAAATAGAGAACTTCCCCGGAAAGAGCCTGCATGAGGCAAATAAGGAAATTCACCGGATACTGCTCAAAGGCACATCGGTTGCCAGAAACGAACTTACCGGCGAACAAGACCCAACAGTTCGTCTGGTTGATTTTAAAAACTATGACAATAATTCTTTTATTGCCATCAACCAGTTTCGTTTGATTACACCGGGCGCCAGCCGCCAGGGAATAATTCCCGACATTGTGCTCTTTCTGAACGGCATGCCGGTTTGCGTGGTGGAAGCCAAAGATTTTGATGTGGCCGAACCGTTAAGCGAAGCGTATCTGCAGGTAACCCGCTACGCCAACACCCGCGATGATGATTACGGTTTTAAGGAGGGTGAAGAACGGCTGTTCCACTACAATATGTTCAGCATCATCACTCACGGCACCGAAGCAAGGGTAGGAACCATCAGTGCTGAATTTGACTTTTACAACAACTGGGTGGACATTTTTCCCGAAGAGTACCGCACGGTAGAATATCCGCCCAACGAAGAGCGTCAGGAGGTTTTGATTCACGGCATGCTGAACAAAGAAATTCTGATTGACCTGCTCAAGCACTTCACCCTGTTTATTGAAATCAAAAAAGGGGTGGAGGTAAAAATAGTCGCCCGCTACAATCAATACCGGGCAGTCGGCAAAATCATCAAGAATTACCGGCAAGGAAACTCGCCTTTGGAGAAAGGCGGCGTGGTCTGGCATACCCAGGGCAGCGGCAAAAGCCTGACCATGGTTTTTCTTATTCGCAAACTGCGTTCATTGGATGATTTAAAGGATTTAAAAATTATTTTTATTGTTGACCGCATGGATCTGGAAGACCAACTATCCGAAACCGCTGCCATGACAGGAGAACCGGTGCGTATCATCAACCGGCGCAATAAACTTAATCAATTGAGCGATGATACCGGCGATGTAAATATGGTAATGATCCATAAATTTCTGGATGAGAAAAATGTTTCCGCACAGTCGCTGATTGAAGCAGGCGTCGTTCCAACCTTTGAAAAGTTTGACACCATAAACAACAGCGACCGTATCTTATTGCTGATAGATGAAGCTCACCGCACACAGGGCGGCGACATGGGTGATAACCTGTTTTCTGCTTTCCCCAATGCAACCCGCATTGGTTTTACCGGAACGCCCCTGCTCACCGAGCGGCACGAAATAAAAACCCATGAACGATTTGGCGGTTTTATTGATTTTTATAAATTTGACAAAGCGGTAAAAGACCGGACAACCGTCGAAATTAAATACATCGGCAAGATATCAAAAGACAGGTTAGACGATAAAGAAGCCTTTGACACCGAGTTTGAAGATATGTTTGAACCGCGCACCCAGGCAGAGAAAGAAGAAATTCAGCGCCGATACGGTTCATTCATTGCCTATCTGGAGTCGAAAGAGCGCATCGCCGCCATTAGCAAGAATATTATCGACCATTATTACAAAGATATCCTGGTAAATGGTTTTAAAGCACAGGTGGTGGCTTCCAGTATCGTGGCGGCAGTGCGTTACAAATATGAGTTGGAAATTGCTATTCAAAATAAAATTGCCGAATTAAAACAATTACCGGAAGAAGAGATTGACGTGGAACAGTTACAGCAACTGGAATTTTTGAAAGTGTCTGCCATTGTATCAAGCCTTGGGAATAATGAACCCGGATACATCAGCAAGGCTCGCAGAGAGGCCAAAGAGATGAATGCCATTGAAAACTTTAAAGCCGATTTTAATCCGGAAAAGCCCGAAACAGGCATTGGCATTATATGCGTGTGCGACCGCCTGCTTACCGGTTTTGACGCCCCGGTGGAGCAGGTTATGTATCTGGACAAGTGTTTACGGGAGCACGATCTGTTTCAAGCCATTACCCGCGTGAACAGAACAAAGCACGGCAAAAAGTATGGTTTGATTGTAGACTATTTCGGCGTTACAAAACATTTGAGTGATGCCCTGAACATCTATACGGATAAGGACAAATTACAACTTGAAGATTTTCAGAAGGTTTTCCGCGATATTGATAAAGAGATTCCAATACTTGAAGCCAGATATAAACGGTTGATAGATTTGTTCACGGACAACAAACTGAACGAGATTGATGATTTCCTGAAACAGAAATTTATCGATGAAACAGAAGAATTTGAGTTTGCTGAAGATTGTATTGAGACAGCGAAAAACGTAAAGTTCAGAGCAGAATTACTCACCTATTCAAAGAGTTTCTTCGATAGTCTGGATTTACTTTTTAATGTTCAGGCTGGAACCGAATACTGGATACCTGCAAAGCGTCTGGGGTATATTATCTGGCGCATCAAAGACCGCTACAAAGATGAAACAATGGATCTGAAATGGGCTTCTGACAAAGTGCGCAAACTCATTGATAAGCATTTGCTGTCTATAGGTATTGACACAAAAGTGCAACAGGTTTCCATCCTTTCGGATGAATTCGGTAAAAAGGTTGATTACCTGAATAAAACGCCAAAATCAAAAGCATCGGAAATGGAACATGCCATTCGCTGGCACATTAAGGTAAACCTTGAAAATGACCCTGCACTTTACAGCCGTTTCAAAGACCGTTTAGAATCAATTTTAAGCTCTTATAAAGAAAATTGGGAAACCATTGTTGGTGAATTGGGCAAGTTGCGGGAAGAGATAGCAGAAGGCAGACAAGAAGAAACCGAAGGGATTTCCTTCGTTGAGGCACCGTTTTTTGATTTGCTGAAAAATAGTATTGCAGATGAAAATGAAGCAGAAATAGACAAAACAAAAGAACTTATCCATATTCTGATACCTATCCTTCAAGAAACAGCGGAGATCAGGAACTTCTGGAGTGATAAAGGTGCAGAAAGAAAAAGAGTTGAGGGACTGGTTGAAGATGAACTGCGTTATTCCGGAATCTCCGGCATCTCGGAAAATGCGGGTGAATTAACAACCGAATTAATGAAGCTGGCCAAAAATAGAGAAGCAGATTTAAAATGAATATAGAAGGGGTAGAGATAAAAATTGAAAAGACCGACCGCAGAAAAACGGCTAGTATTTTTATCGAAAGGGACGGCTCTGTTCGCGTATTGGCGCCTGTTTCATCAAGTGATGAAACAGTTGAGAAAGTAGTCAGGTCAAAACAATACCAGATATTTACAAAACTGGCTAAATGGCAGGAGCTCAATCAGGGGAAGGTAAACCGTCAATTTGTAAACGGTCAGTCCTTTCTATATTTTGGTCGCAACTACCGGCTTTCAATTGTTGACAAACAGGAAGTGCCTTTAAAATTAAGCAGGGGCTATCTTACAATTGACAGGAATGAACTTGATAAAGCGAAAAAGATATTTAAACTGTTCTATAAAGAAAAAGCATTGAAGAAGATTGCGGAACGACTGAAACTGATTGAAGAAAAGTTTCAACAGAAGCCTGCTTCCATAAAGGTAATGGAATTGCAAAACCGCTGGGCATCGTGGACACCAAAGCACGGGCTTAATTTTCACTGGAAATGCGCAATGGCACCCATCCCTGTAATCGACTACATCATCTCACATGAAATGGTGCATTTGAAATACCCCAATCATTCTCCGGAATTTTGGAATGAATTAGATAAAAAAATGCCGAATTATAAGGAATACGAAAATTGGTTAAAACAGAATGGTGTTAAGATGACAATATAATACGTAACAAATAGAAACAGCAACTATTTATCAGATTTCTATTGAGGGTACCAACTGAAATCTGCTTCGTCATCAAAAACGGATTGTTGATAGTTTTCCCTTTGTGTTACATGAGGTTGATAACCCGGAGCGACAGTTCTTGCAATTTATGACATGAAAGTAAACATATAAAACGGTGTTTTGCCGTAATTCAAAAATATTGATTGTGTACTTTATTTTTCTCTTTCTCTTAACCTCAAAAACGTATATGAGTATATTTCAATGACAATAGAAGAACTTCTGTCGATGAGTCAGAAAAGTTTCATCACAGCGATAAGTGGATTTGATCATAATACCTGTGAATGCTATGTCCGTATAATCATAGCTGAACTACAAGGCCCCCCCATTTGAAGGCTATGCGCGTGAATTAATTCAAGTGTCAATGCCCGCAGAAAGAAGTAGTCCCAGAGACGTAACGCCATACTATAGAGTAACAAAGAGACGATTCCCTGGTGTTTCTGCTGACAATGACATCCTGGGGTCGGCTATCCTCATTGATGCTACTCGTGATCGCGCAGCGCATAAATAACAAAATTTAAAATGAAGTCCTCGCAAATAAGATTGTGTGATAACAACATAAGATACACTAAATCAGGCGGTTATGAAATTTGCTAGAAATGCCCTTATTACGAATGATATTCAAGATGCCTGTCGATATCTTAACCAGAGAGGGTACGATGTATGCTCCGTTTCCCACCAACCTGCCCCGGCACACTTGCATTTTGTCATTAATAGAATATAATGAACGTTAGTTGTAAGGCTAAAAACGATAAACGAAAAGGAGGATATAATGGAAACTATTTATGAAGGGTATTGGTACAGATCACATGAGGATGCAAGCTCGTTAAGACAGTGCGGACTATACAAAGAGAAAAAAGACCACCCAAGCCACATTTATGATGATGATGTTACAGACGCAAGCCACGTTGACGATCGTGTCGCTGATACAGAGAATAAGAGACTTTTAAGCGGCAACGAAATAACCACGAGTATCCAGGAATTTCTGGAAGTTGGAATGAAGTATAAAATAAGTATTGAGGCCAGAGATGATAAGTACAACATCCGGATTGAAAGCATCTGAGTATGTAATTTCTGCTTTTGGCAAAAGATTCCTCCATTTTGCGGTGCAGTAGCGCCCTACGGGTGGACTTGGCGATATTTGGGCAGGGTGGATTAAGGCCATTAGGTCGAATCCACCGAATATGCCCATGTGTTGATACCGTAAAATGAGGGTGGATTCGCTTCGTTTAATCCACCCTTACAACCGGGTAAGGAGTCGTCACCGGCAGCAGAAGGTTACCGTTTTAATATGAATATAGATGTCAATACTTTTTCGCCATTACGTTTTTTTGTTTGCGGGGACAATCATGACGGGACATGGAGAGCGGCGTATTACGCGTTCAGCGACACTTCCTAATAGAAAGTGCTTCACTCCGGTCCGCCCATGGGTCGACATCACTATCAAACTTACATCATTAGCTTTCGCAAAATTTATAATTTCCTGATAAACAGCTTTCTTCGGTTTAACAACGACCGTTTCAACAGTAAAACCGGCAAATTGTTTTTTCGCTATTTCCTGAATTTGTTCTGAAGCGTGTCTGTATACTTTCTCCATCATCCCTTTTTTGTCAGGAAGCGCCAATCCATACTCAAACTTAATGCCTGCAGGTGGGACGACATCAATTATTTTTAACAGGCTAATCTTGCTGTTCTCTTTTCCCACAAGTTCGAGTTGCTCCCTGGCATAATCAAATGCGGACTCAGCCGCTTCAGAAAAATCTGTTGTCACAAGAATATGTTTCATAATTTTTTACTCCCCCCTCCCCCACAATGTTCTACCCGTTACAGTTCCATGTCGCACTTATCCTATAATAATATACAGCTTTGTCAAGACAGATATGAATGTAAAAACCGTAATTGATCAATAAGCTTAAAAAACTTATATATTTAACACCGCCCCTTCCTTCCTTCGCATGGTTATGTCATTGAATTAAGGGTTTTATTTTTCAAATGCGAAAACAAATCGGGATGATTTCCGTTTTATTGTATAAAAAAGAGGTGGATTCACTTCCCGCCTGACAAACTGGCGGACAGGCGTTTAATCCACCATACCTCGCACCACACGTTTGCTTATCTTGTTGACATGCTGAAAAAGGTTGTGGCAAGACTTGCAGGTTCAAAATTAACTTGAATTTCACTGTAGAGAAGCATAATATTGGCGGCTTGAAAAGATTCAGGCTCCCGATGATATAAATATTAAGAAACATTATAGCCCTGCCCCCAATTCCATGATCGATAATTTAGCGGCAAGCATAGTATGTATGTGTCGTTTTTCCCATATAATTTTAACCCATACAATAAAAAGCAAGTTGTAATTATGAAAACAGAGTTCCACTCAATACGGAAAAATTTAAACCGGATTATCTTTTGTGTATTGATAGTCTCCGGCTTCTTTCTATTAAACCTGATATTTGAACAAAAGGTCTCAGCTGCAGGGAAAACCAGAGAGTCAGTAATTGTATCACTTAAAGCTCAAGGCAAGCTGAAAAAAGCCATGGAGTTAATTGATGAATATATTAACAACTGCAGCATGAATGTGACTTATAGCTGGGGGTACAATGAAAAGGGATGCATTTTCACATTAATGGGAGAATACACCAAAGCGATCTATGCTTTTCAGGAATCTCTACGCTATAGCGATGGAGCATCTGATGATTTTATTACCCTGCTGAACATGGGCAGCCTCCAACATTCTCTGGGAGATTATGCGGATGCTATTTCATATTATGATGAGGCCATCATCAGAATGGACAAAGACGACCCCAGGAGGTATTGGCTTAAAATGCATGTTGCATGGTCCGGCTTTTACCTGTCACGAGGTGATACTATGGCGCTAAAACAGGTTTATAAAGAGGCAAAACCGGTGCTCTATGAAATCGAAAGACACCTAAACACATTTAATAAAGGTAAAGCGTATGCTCTGGCGTCAAGGATCGCATATCAACTGGGCAAATATGACAAGGCGATCAAGTTATCTAAAAAATACGCGAAGGGGAAAAACAGTGATTCCGCAATGTTAAGTTTAGCAAACAACCTGCTCTATTTAAAGAATGAAGCAGAGGCAAATGAGGTTTTTAATTACGTTGATGCCAAAAGTGCAGATAAAGAGCTGCTTGCATTATGGTACTGGCTGAAGGGTGATGAACAGCAGGCGAGAATCAATCTGGAAGGGTACGCCAATGACGTCGAAAGGGAAAAGGCATGGAGGCTTATACGTAATGATGAAATACTGCCTTACGACATGTGGAAAGAGGCGAGAAAACAGAAATGGTTTGTAGAATTGATTGGCCCTCTGATTACTGACCATCCGAATGCCTCTACTTACCGAAATAACCTGGGTGCCGCGTGGAACGGAAAGGGAAATTACGACAAGGCGATTGAATACTTTGAGAAGGCGTTGCAATCTGATTTAGAGAACTTTGGTGAAGATCATCCGAATGTCGCTACTTATCGAAACAACCTGGGAGCAACATGGAAAACAAAAGGTAAATATGACAAGGCAATTGAGTACTATGAGATGGCGCTGAAATCTGACTTAAATAACTTCGGCGCAAACCATCCAAAAGTTGCTACCCGCTGGAACAACCTGGGAGATGCCTGGCGGGCAAAAGGTAAGTACGACAAGGCAATTGAATATTATGAGAAGGCACTTGAATCTGATCTAAATAACTTCGGTGAAGATCATCCGAATATCGCTGCATACAGGAACAATCTTGGAGTAGCCTGGAACGCTAAGGGAGAGTACGACAAGGCAATTGAATATCTTGAAAAGGCGTTAATGTCAGATATAAAGACCTTTGGCGAAAAACATTCAAATGTTGCTACTTATAGGAATAACCTTGGAGCAGCCTTGAATGCAAAAGGAGAATACGACAAGGCAATCGAACACCTTGAGAAGGCATTATCTGTTATTCAGGTGAGGCTGGGCAATGATCACCCCGACACGAAAACACTGAAAACCAACCTGCGTCTTGCAAAAGAAGAGAAACCCTAGTTTCTTCCTATACATATAGATTTAATTGTTTTTCACCGTTGTTTGTTTACATATTAATTATTAAACCCTTGCATTAATAAAATAACTGGGATTTCTTAATTTGACAGAAGCATAAAAAAATGTCAGGATGAAACGAATAGTTCAATATTATACAAACAGAAGAGGGTGCAGGGAATCTTAACAGTAGAATAGGTTACTAACAGGTCGAATTTAAGTATGAAGACAAGCCATATCAAAGATAAGAAATCTGCTGAACTGAGGCAAAAAACAGAGGCAAAGCATAAGCCGGTATTAATACCAATAGAGAAACTGTCAGATGATGAAGTTCGCAAACTGGCAAATAAGCTTCAGATAAAACAGATTGAGCTTGAAAAACAGAATGATGAACTCCGTAGGACCCAGAAAGAACGAGAAGACTTGTCCTTACTTGCGGCACGTGAATATGCTGAATATATTATTGAAACAGCACGTAAACCGCTTATCGTGTTGGATTCCAGATTATGTGTAATTACTGCAAACAAGCCATTTTATAAGACGTTCGTTGTTTCTCCTCAAGATACTCTAGGTAAATTAATTTATGAACTTGGAAATCGCGAGTGGAATATTCCAAGATTGAGGCAGCTTTTAGAAGAAAATCTGCCAGATAAAGGCAAAATAGTTGATTATATGATTGTGCATGATTTTGAATCCCTTGGGAAAAAAGTGTTTCTACTTAATGCGCAACACATAATTAATGGCAGAGAAGAAAGTAAATTGATTTTATTGTGCATGGAAGATATCACCGAACAGATAAATATTGATGAGAAATTCAATAGAGTACTTTTGAAGAGCTGGGAGCATAAAAGAAATCTTCAGGCAATTTTTAAGAGTGTTAAAGATGGTATTATTATAGTAGATAGTGAACTGAGGATACTTGAATTCAATGACCTGGCAAGAGAAATTTGCGGCTTCCCTGATATTGAAAGTGCAAGAGGTAAAAAGTTTCAGTCATTCATAAAAGGATGTAGCGGAGTATGCCTTGAAGATATTTTTGAAACAGCGAAGAAAAAACTTCCTGCTGAAAGACGCCGTTTTGAATGCTTCAAAAATGACAAACGTAAAACATTAGTCAGCATAACATCATACCCGATTTGTGACAATCAGGAACAATTTAATGGTTGTGTCATAGTCTTAAGAGATGAAACCAGACTTGCATCCCTTGAGGGTGAGTTACATGAGCCTCGACGTTTACATAATATCATAGGAAAAAGTGTTACTATACAGAAGGTATTCTCTATGATTGAAATTCTATCAGACAAACCTACTACAGTGTTGATTACGGGTGAAAGTGGTACAGGAAAGAGGTTGGTAGCTGAAGCGTTGCATGACTATGGGAAAAAAAGTGCAAACATCCCTTATGTTGTGATAAGTTGTTCCTCTTTGTCTGACAGTATACTGGAGAGTGAATTGTTTGGACACGTTAAGGGAGCTTTTACGGGTGCCATAAGTGATAGAGTAGGAAGGTTTCAAAAGGCTGAAGGTGGGACAATCTTCCTGGATGAAATAGGAGATATATCAGATACGATGCAATTACGCCTGTTAAGGATACTTGAGGAAAAGGTATTTGAACGTGTTGGAGACTCAAAAACCATCAAAGCAAATGTCAGGATAATTACAGCTACGAACCAGAACCTTCGAAGAAGGGTTCATGAAGGGAAATTCAGAGAAGACTTGTATCATAGATTAAAAGTAGTGGAGATAGCTATCCCTCCTCTCAGGAATAGACGTGAAGACATTCCACTTTTAGTAGAGCATTTTATAGAAAAACTCAATGTGAGATTAAACAAACAAATTAAATCTGTATGTCCAAATGTTTTAAAGATATTTATGGACTACAAATGGCCGGGTAACATAAGGGAACTCTACAATACTATGGAATATGCTTTTACAACCAGTAACGAAAATATGATTACTGTAAATAATCTACCATACGAATTTGAAAATATTAAATTTGATAAGAAACTGCGTAAAGGAACAGATGAAATAACTGATCGACTTCAAATCCTTCAAGCTTTGGAAAAAACTGGCTGGAATAAGGCAAAAGCTTCACGTTTACTTGGCATACACAGGGCAACAATCTACAAAAAGATGAAACAGCTTGATATAACTGAGGAGGAGGAGAGGCCACAATAAGCGCCTCAATCTGTGTCGCATATCTCACACGTGTCGATATCGACACAACTGTCGCATGCGACACTTTTATGAATTGCCGACTCATTATTTCAATATACAAGCAAAGCCCCGCAAAGACGACTCAACGTTATTAAGTACTTAAAATACCGGATTTTGCTTTTTTAATGAAGTTATTAACTTCATTTTTTCCTGCCTTATTACATGTCATAAAAAAATCACGTAATCTTTTAACCCATCAAATATAAAGACTTAAGAAACACGTGGTTTCTACATGTTATTCAACAAATTCATTATTCCCCTCATGACACAAGCTGATCTAACAATAGATTTCATTTTGCAATGATCAATTTCGTTGACAGTTATATTTAGATATAGAGAAATACCAATTTAAGGTATGTTTTTTGTGTATATTAAATCCTGTTCTTACTCAAGGCAAAAGAGATTAATGCAAAATGTATATTTGTTACAAATACTTTAAATTATTTAAGGAGGAATGAAAATTGAATAAAACCATAATGATAGTGGAAGACGATCAAGTTTTTCATGATCTTTATACTGAATTACTGGAAGACACTGATTATAAGCTCATACATGCCTATGATGGAGATGAGGCGTTGCTGGAATTAGAGAAAGAAAAACCTGATTTGATTATTCTCGACATAGTAATGGATATGGTGACCGGTGATACGTTTCTCCTATACTTAAAGAGTATGCCTGGGTGTGAAGATATTCCGGTTATTATAATTAGTAGCCAGTCCAAACATAGTTATAAAAGCTTAATGGATGTAGAACCGAATCTTACATTTCTTGACAAAACAGTCACAAAAGAAAAATTACTAGATGAAATTACTGCTAAAATTGGATAAGGACTACTTAGTTGTACAATTAATTTTTCAGCACATTTTTGATATCTGAAAGTATCTATTATGTTTATAAAAAACAAGATATTGTTCTGGTTCTTATTCCCATCCATTTTCATTGCTACTGTCACAACAGTATTTTGTTATTTACACACTAGCAAAGTGGTAAGAAAAAACATTTTTGATCAATTAGAAATTGCGGTTTTTGAGCTGCAGAATAACATCGAAATTTTCTTATCAGGAAAACAGGGACGTACCGCCGACTTTAGTTCTGATGGATTCATTAAAAACTGTACTGAAGAAATTGCCCGAAAGGATAACATGAGAGAGTATTATACTAACGTTTTAAATAATCATCTTGTTACAAGCAAAAAACCCCTTGACTCTGATATCCTTGAGGTGTTTGTCACTGACCTTAACGGTAAGGTAATCAGTTCAACAGATGCCGGCCAGGTAGGTCGGGATGTTTCAGGTGAAACATATTTCTCAGAAACATTGAAAAGAGGTTCTTATATATCTGATATACATTCTCATCCAGATTATAAACAGAATGCCTACTTTGATGTAAGTAGTGTCCTTTTTATAAAAGGTGGACAAGTCTCTATTGGCATAATCGTTAATAGATATAATGGTGATTGCCTCAGTAGAGTTATCCATCGTGGAATTAAAGGAAAATCATGGCAAGTAACTCAGCCTGATGGATGGGGAGAGACAGGAGAGATGTATATTGTAAATAATAATAAAGTAATGATTACTGAATCAAGGTTCGCAGATGATGCCTTGTATAATCAGGTTGTTGATACAGAGGGAGTTCGAGCAACATTTGATAATAGAAGTGGTATGGCTGCTATATACCTTGACTATAAAGATGTCCCGGTACTTGGTGTCTCTAAATATTTTGAAGTGATGGATTGGGTTATAGTGGCAAGCAAGCATGTTTCTGAGGCCTTTGCTTCGATCATATATTTGAGAAACTTCGTTATCATTATTGGAGCAACCAGTATTATTGTTATCGTGTTAGTTGCCGTTTTTGTTTCTACAAGAGTTACAAACTCTATAACGAAAACTTCAGAAGTAACCAGAAATATTTCAAAACGTGATGTAGAGAAGCCGGTAATGGATTATAGAAGTCTGGACGATTTAAAAAAACTGGGAGAACTAATTAATTCAGAGTTGCATAAACACAGGCAAGCAAGCTCTTATGACATCCGTTCCATTAAGAGTGACGATTTGCTTTTATTTAAGATAAAGAGGAGTAGTGAAGAGTGGACAATAATCTTTGATGCAATTCCTGATATTATTACAATCCATGACAAGAATTATAAAATTGTCAGGGCAAATAAAGCATTTTATGATGTTTTTAACATAGACGAAAAACAACTATATGGGAAAAAATGCTCTGAGATATTTCGCTGCTCAGACACAGCCTTGCATAAATGTTCACTCGTAAAATGTGCCGGAAGTTTAAAACCTGAATATGATGAATATGATGATCCGATTACGGGAGAAACAATCCTTCTGCTTATATACCCTCTTCTTAATGAGGAAAGTGTATTTCAAGGTGCCATTAGACAACAGAAAAATATAACAGAGAAGAAAAAAGTTGATGAAAAGATGAAAAGATCGGAGATGTTTTCGGAGAATTTGATAGAAACTGCTCATGACGCTATAGTCTGTATTGATGAAGATGGCAGTGTTAGAGTCTGGAATCACTCCGCAGAAAAGATCTTCGGATATTCAAAGAGTGAAATCATGGGAAAATCAATAACAATCATTATTCCTGAAAAATACAAAAAAAAGCATGAGGAAGGATTACAGCGGTTTTTACAAACCGGTCAAGCCAGAATGATTGGCAGATCAATAGAAGTTTTTGGAAAGACAAAAGAAGGGGTTGAAGTCCCTATAGAATTGTCTTTATCATTCCAGAATACCGGAAACAATCGATATAATTTTACGGGAATCATCAGGGATAGGACCTTTGAAGTGAATGCAAAACAGCAATTGTCAGAAAAGTCAAATAAATTAGAGGAATACAGCCAGGCACTGGAGCAAAAAGTGGAGTCGAGAACACTTGCATTAAGAGAAGCAAATAAGAAACTTCAAGAAAGCGATCAGCGGAAGACGGAATTCTTATCCTTAGCATCACACGAATTAAGGACACCTCTGGCAGCGGTTTTGGGCTTTGCAACTGTTATAAACAGCAGACTTCGAGATTTCATTTTTCCTAATGTTAGAACTGATGATAGCAAGGTTGCAAAGTCAATAAGTAAAGTGCAAAGTGACCTTGATATCATAATATTAGAGGGTAGAAGGTTGACAGATCTTATAAACGACCTCCTTGACATCGAGAAGATCGAAAGCGGAGAAACTGAGTGGAAGACGGAACACATTTCCATAGCTGATATTATTAAACGAGCAATAGCTCTTACAAGTGGTTCTTTTGTAGAGTACGGTGTTAAGCTAATAAGTGATGTCGAGGATGATTTGCCTGAGATTGTGGGTGACAAGAACAGGCTTGAGCAAGTTGTTATTAACCTGATTTCAAATGCAATGAAGTTCACACAGAATGGATTCGTAACATGCAGGGCAAGGAAGATAAATCACGATATAGTTATAAGTGTAATAGATACAGGCGGTGGTATACCTGAAGTTGATCATGAGAAGATATTTGATAGATTCAAACAATCTGGCACATCTACTAAAGGAAAACAGAAAGGGACGGGTCTTGGGTTGCCCATCTGCAAAGAGATAGTAAAACATTATGGTGGCAGGATATGGGTAGAAAGTGAGCCGGGAAAGGGAAGCACCTTTTCATTTACATTACCTTTGTAAAACAGTATGGAAGGATAAAGTCAATGAGCATGTTTTGTTTTCAGTGCCAGGAAACCGCGAATAATTCAGGATGTACGGTAAGAGGTGTATGTGGTAAAAGCGAAACCACCGCTAATCTTCAAGATTTATTGATTTATGTTCTCAAGGGAATATCCATCTATGGGCTTGAAGTAAACAGGTTTGAACGTATTGATAATAATATTGGTTTGTTTATTGCCAAATCTCTTTTTGCTACAATCACAAATGCTAATTTCGATGATGAAAGAATCATCTCATTAATAAAAGAAGGTCTGGATATTAAAAAAAGGTTAAAAGAGCGATTATTATCTGTCTCTATTCAAAAGGAATTTTTTGAAAATATTCCGGATTGTGCTTTATGGTATCCTGAAAACGTCGACGACTTTCATGAAAAAGCTAAAGAAGTCGGTTTTTTGTCGTATTTAGATGAAGACATTCGCTCTTTAAAAGCATTTATCATTTATGGATGCAAGGGTATTTCCGCTTACGCTGATCATGCTGCAATATTAGGGTATGAAGAGCAGGAAATATATGACTTTCTAATGGAAGGATTAGCCGCAACTACTCAAGACTTATCAATAAATGAGTTGATGGAAGTCTTGAAAAGGACAGGGAAATGCCCCCCTCCTGTGGAACTGGAAAAAGGTGAAATCGTTGGTGGCTTCGCACACCATCAGGTTTTAGCCCTGAAAAATAAAATAGTTGAAGCGGTAAAAACAGGAAAGATTAAACGCTTTATTGTAATGTCCGGTTGTGACGGCAGGCACAAATCGAGAGAATACTATACAGAGGTCGCCAAAGCCTTACCGAAAGACACTATTATTTTAACCTCTGGGTGCGCGAAGTATCGTTACAACAAACTGGATTCAGGTGATATTGATGGAATTCCAAGAGTGCTTGATGCGGGACAGTGTAATGATTCTTACTCTCTGGTGATAATTGCACAGAAGCTTGCTGAAGCCTTTGATATTACTGATATTAACGAATTGCCGCTTTCTTTTGATATTGCATGGTATGAGCAAAAGGCAATAGCGATATTACTGGCATTGTTTCATTCAGGTGTGAAGAACTTAAGACGGGGACCAACATTACCCGGGTTCTTGACACCTGATATGGCAAAAGTTCTGGTTGAAAAATTTAATGTAAAACCTATCGGTGAAGTCTCAGAAGACATTAAAGCTATGCTTTCTGGTAATTAATTCAAACCAGCCTTGAAAAAACGTAATAAAAACTGTTTTTTAAAGACAAAGAAGATTATAATAGAGACACAAAACCTTTTTCAAGTGGGAGGTGACGATCGATGAGCGAAGAGCGAAGGCCTTTTGCACGGATGCTGACTGCGTGCTTCTTTTTTCTTGCCGTGGTTGCGCTTTACATTCTGTTACCTCGTTACTGGCACAACGTACCTGAAATAATCAAACATCTTCTCCTTGTCCTTTGTGCCGTTTTGTGCATTCATATCATAGAGTACGCGTTTTTCTGGTGGGAAATATTCGGGCACATGAAGAATATTTTTACAGAAACCCTTTCCCCCACACACAAGCTTATCAATGATAACAGAACCCTCATAGAAAAGACTTTATGCTCGTCCAATCAGATCATTTGTGGAGCCGCAGTTTGCGGACTTACCGATATATATTATTCACGCAAGGATACAAAAAATGATCTATATAATGCTGTAAAAAATGCTGAAAGAAGGTTATGGCTACTTGGCATTGCACACTCTGAGATTGTTCAATTGGATGATTTGCTCTCCTCACTTGATGAAAAGATAACATGCGGCCTGGATGTCAGAATACTTTTGCTTGACGCACTTCAACCTGCGGCGGTCTTTAGAACATTACTTGAGAGCACGGCTTCTGAGGTGACAAAGATCGTTAATACTGATAGATCAAAAATAAAACCATCTGATCCATTCTTCCATCAGCGGGTTTATAGTGATTTTGTCCATGCGTGTAACAGGCTTCGCATCTTTCCAAATGTTGGATCGACCGTCAGGTTTTATACGCATACTCCAAACTGCTGGTTAATGTTAGTAGACAACACTGTTCATTTTCAACCCTATACCTTTGGCAGAAGCCCGGAACAAAACGTATCAAATCGGTGTATCGGTGATAACATGCCGGTGTTTAAATTCCAGAAGCAACTGGATGTAATGACTTTTGATATACTCAAAGACCATTTCCTGAAAATGTGGATTACATCAAATATAGATCTGTTTCACGCGGAAACCCGAAATGCGGATCGCGGTCGTATAATTAAAGAGATATTTGATTTGCATTCCTGGTGGTTTAAGCAGGTGCATGGGGTGCTTTACCAACCGAAGGATAGTTTTGTGAATGCAATTGACCTGCGTAAATTCCCAAGACAACCCTGGAAGTGGGGCCAACCGTCAGTAAGCTTATGTCCGGAAGAGAGTAAGAAAGCTATTACAATAAAGACCATTTGTGATTATTCCTGTAAAGGTTTGGCCTTACAGATAGAAGATATTTCCGGGCTGAGTTATGGACAAGTTGTCTGTTTACAAGGGGACTCCCCTCCGGAACCATTTGAAGCCAATTACATAATGGATTATTTCCTGAAAATTAAGAGATTTAAGATCACACGAATAGCAGATGGATCGCAGCCAATAGTTGGAGTTCAGGGAATTACAGAAGCAGAAAGAGACGACAAATCAGACTGAATTAACGTTCCTGAGACCACTATTGCAGACAAAATAACAGGATCAATGAGAGAATGAAAGCAGGTTTATTTATGAAATTGACCATGAGAACAAGTCTAGTGGAAATTCTGAAAAAAATATTTCCTGAAAAAACAAAACTGAAAATCAAATTATTTGAAATTCCATTTCATGCAATAGCCGTTCATTTTCCAACAGCCCTCTACCCTGTTGCAATTATCTTTCTTTTCCTTGCCTTGATTTTCGATCGGGATTCATTTCGTAATACCTATTTTTACCTTATGATAATCGCTGCTTTTTTTACACCGATTTCACATTTTACCGGAATACTTGAGTGGAAAAATAAATATCGAGGGGCAAAAACCCATATTTTTATTAACAAAATTCGTTTCAGCCTGATTTTAAGTGCCGTCGGAGCAATCTGTGTTATCTGGTACTGGTTTAGTCCGGACATGCTGAATTATACCGGTATATATAATATACTTTTCATTATTTTGAATATTTCTACTATACCACTTATCATCTATCTTGGGCATCTGGGAGGCAAGCTCGTTTACGGATTGCCTCGATAAAGAAATTGCCATGTTTTTTATACCCGAAAACAAAGGAGAAGGGTTTATGGAGAAACAGATTAAAGATTTAGGAGAACGAATTAAAGAGTTGGAAAAGGTAATAGAAGTTTTGATAGTTATAATACCCAAGGAGGAGGCTACATACAAATTCTACCAGGATCTTGCAAAGTTCACTAAACATGAGGGCGCCAGGAGGATGTTTATTAAAGTTGCCAACCAGGAGCTTTCTCATAAAGACATGTTGGAGATGGAATTAAAAAGGTTACAACAAGAGATAGAAAAATTAAAGTCTACGGGGAAATGAAATTCAAAAAAGGATCTATGAGAATGACAAATGCAAAGATTATGATTGTGGAAGACGAGTGGATCCTCGCCGAGGATACACAAAATAAATTACAGGATCTTGGATATGTTGTCTCTTCCATGGCGTCTAGCGGAAATGAAGCGATTCAAAAGGCGGAAGAGGATAAACCGGATTTGGTATTGATGGATATTGTTTTAGAAGGTGAAATGGATGGGATTGAAGTGGCAAAACAGATCTATTCATGCTTCGATATTCCTTTTATATTTCTAACAGCTTATGCTGATGATAAGATTCTGGAGCGAATAAAAGTAATAGAACCGTTTGGATATATCGTCAAACCTTTTACAAGTGAGGACTTGAAAATTGCTATTGAACTGGCTCTTTATAAACACAAAGCCGAAGGAAAAAGAAGAAAACATATCCAGGATCTCAGTAATGCGCTGGCGAAGGCCAACGCACTGGCTGGACCTCTTCACATTTGCTCTTCTTGTAAAAAAATACAAGATGAAGGGGGTGATTGGAAACTGATTGAAGATTTTATTCATGAACATTTTGATGTGGAATTCAAACATATGGTTTGTCCTGTTTGTAAAAAAAACCATAATACATAAGAGGATTTTCTGGCAACTTGAGACAATGTGTCAATATAAATGCTGAAATAACTTTCAAGAACAATATAGGAGTGATTATGGATACATCATTAACCGATATTTTCTGGGTTTTAATATGCGCTAGTCTGGTTTTTCTCATGCAGGCAGGATTTACATGCCTGGAATCAGGTCTGACACGATCAAAGAACAGCATCAACGTCGCTATTAAGAATATTACCGACTTTGGAATCACAACAATTTTATTCTGGTCTTTTGGCTTTGCTCTGATGTTTGGGACAACCAGTAGCGGATTGGTGGGATCAACTGATTTCATTTTATCTCTTGATAAAGGATCAGAGATAAATTCATTCTTTCTTTTCGAGATCATGTTCTGTGCTACTTCTGTGACTATTGTTTCAGGAGCGACTGCAGAAAGATTGCGGTTCAGTAGCTATATTATCATATCAATTATACTTGCCGGTCTGATATACCCTGTCTTTGGGCATTGGGTTTGGGGAGGAATACAATCAGGAACACTCTATGGCTGGTTAGGGAAAGCAGGTTTTGTAGATTTCGCGGGCGCTACTGTGGTACATAGTGTTGGTGGTTGGGTTTCACTGGCAGCATTGCTGGTTATCGGCCCCCGTACAGGTCGCTTTCTTCCGGATGGAGTACACATGAAGATCCATGGCAGTAATCTTCCCTTATCGGTACTGGGAGTATTGCTTCTTTGGATCGGTTGGTTCGGGTTCAATGGCGGCAGTACCTTTGCCATGAATGATCAGGTTGCCGCTATTATTACAAATACATTTCTGGCTGGCGCCTCAGGTACCATGGTAACACTTACTATAGGATGGATAATTCGAAAACGGGCGGATGCTGAACTGGTAATATTTGGATCACTTGCCGGCCTTGTAGCGATTACTGCTTCAGCACATGCTGTCAACACTGTTTCAGCACTGGTCATCGGCGGAATTGGAGGAGCTGTGATGTTAGGAGTAGAATATCTTCTTGATTATCTACATATTGATGACGCAGTGGGCGCTGTTCCCGTCCACCTGGGTGCTGGTGTATGGGGTACGCTTGCAGTCGCGATTTTTGGCAAAGAAGAGATCCTGCATACCGGTCTAAACCGTGGTGAACAACTCTTGGTTCAAGCATCAGGTATCGGTGTATGTTTTTTGTGGGCATTTGGTACCTCTTATGGACTTTTTCTATTAATAAACCGGTTCTTCCCTTTGCGAGTCTCTCTGGATGACGAATACATTGGCCTTAATGTCTCAGAACATGGAGCGACGACAGAACTTCATGACATGTTCAGTACTATGAATAATCAGGCCAGGACAGGAGATATGAGTCTCCGCGTACCGGTAGAACCGTTCACAGAAGTCGGACAAATAGCTGAACGTTACAATTGGGTGATGGATGCCCTGCAGAAGGAGGCAGCGAAGACAGAATCTTCTCTTCGGGAGAAAGAGCTGCTTCTACGCGAAATTCATCATCGGGTAAAAAATAATTTACAAGTCATTTCCAGTCTGCTCAGTCTTCAATCCAGATCCAGTAAGGATAAACACGCTATAGAGATGGCGCAAGAAAGCCAGAACAGAATTAAGGTAATGGCGCTTATTCACGAAAAACTTTACCGGTCAAAAGATTTTGCTAATGTTGATTTCAATGACTATATCAAAAATCTGGTAAACGACCTGTTCGTCTCCTACAAAGTGAGTACTTCCAGGATTTCGTTGAAGATGGATATTGAAAATATTTCTCTGGGAATTGATACCGCCATACCCACCGGATTAATCATCAATGAACTGGTCACAAATTGCCTGAAATATGCATTCAGACCTGACAAAGACGGCGAGATCAGGATATCTCTTCGTTTACTTGATAATGGCAAGAAAGAATTGATAGTCAGTGATAACGGAGTTGGGCTTCCTGATAGCCTTGATATTAAAAAGGCTGAATCTTTAGGTTTGCGAATGATAACCAATTTAACAGAACGTTCGCTACATGGCACAGTTACTATAAACAGGAAAAACGGAACAGAATTCCAGATAATTTTTAAAGAGAAAGAATACAAGGATAGAGTTAATGCCCGGAATATATAACTCCCTTGTTAGTTATAGTCTCACGCAAAATACCGGAAATCATTATGAAGTATATGAATTAGGATTTATTTAAAATAAATAAAAAGATTATAATACTTTTAAAATGCCCGATTGGGGAAATTGTGAATTTTTGACAGGAGGAGGAGACGACGATGACAAAAACAAGAATAATGATTGTGGAAGATGAATGGATGATTGCGGAAGAAATCAGGATGGTATTACAAAGCATGAAATATGAGGTAACCTCCATGTCATCTTCAGGAGAGGAGGCGGTTCAAAATGCGGAGAAAGATAAGCCGGATTTAGTATTGATGGATATTGTGCTGGAAGGCGAAATGGACGGTATAGGAGCCGCTAATGAAATCCGTTCCCGTTTTAATATTCCAGTTATCTATCTAACAGCTTATACCGACGATAAAATTCTGGAACGGGCTAGCATAACTGAACCGTTCGGATACATCGTCAAGCCTTTTGTAAATGAAGACTTGAAAATATCAATTGAAATTGCCATGTACAAGCATAGGATGGAAAAGGAGAGAAAGCGGTTCATTGAAGAGCTACAAGGCGCCCTTCCAAAGATTACATCATTGTCCGGCTTACTTCCGGTCTGCCCTTCCTGCAAAAGGATACGAGATTCAGATGGCAATTGGAAGTAAGGTAAAAAGCAAGAGGCTCTTAGAAACAATTATTATTGGAGGTAAACATTATGTGTTCCAAGTTGATTAAATCATCGTTATCAATGCTTGTACTTGTAATTTCAATATCCATTATTAGTAATAAACATGCCTATTCCCAAGACATAGAAAATAATCAGATGAAATGCTTGCAAAAATTGGCAGATTCAACAATTAACATGTTAGTTGCCACGAGAAGTGTTATAGCAAAGAACCAGGACCTTATAAATATAGACCCGGTAACGGGAAACTACTACTTCAAAGGCTTTGTACCTGCCCTGGTTGGTTCGGAAATCGCCAATGATTTCAGTTTGATGACCGGATATAAACTAAAGCAGACGAGCCTTAATCTCAGGAATCTTAATAATAAACCCGATGAGTGGGAAAAGAAAATATTAAATAAATTCGAGCTGTCAAAATATCCAAAAGGTACAGGGTTTGGCGAGATCCTGGAGATAGATGGCAGGAAAATCTATAGATACATGAAACCAATTTATGTTGAAAAGGCGTGTTTGAAATGTCATACCTCAAAAGATAAAACACGACCTGAAATAAGAAAATTTCTGGAGAGAAAATATCCATATGATCAGGCATTTGGGTATAAAGAAGGAGACGTTCGTGGCGGAATAAGCATTATGGTGCCACTTGAAATAAACTTTCATCTTTGATTATATCAACCGTTAATCTTGATGTTTGTGTGACTTATTGGTTAGATCGAGGTGTAAAATGAGGTACACAAAGGTTGGTTTTAAACTATTTTGTCTGTTTTTATTGATGTCTCTCGTACCCCTTGGTATTGCAGGTACTATAGTTTACAAACACGTCCATGACAGAACACGAGATGAAGTATTCGGGCAACTGAGGTCTATGTCATATAGCCTTAATAACCAGTTGGGTCTCTTACTATCCAAAAGAAGATGCAGGGTTGCAGATTTCAGCTCAGATGGTTTTATCAGAGACCGTGTAGAACAGATTAACCAAATGCCTCCTGAATCTTTTCAAATAAACGAAGAACTAAATACCCACTTAATAGTAAATAAGAAAAGATTAGACCCTGATATTCTTGAGATCGAGATTCTTAATCAGAAAGGAAAGGTTATTGCTTCAACTTCTAAAGAAGAGATAGGTGCTGACAGATCGCACGAAGACTACTTCAGAATCCCATTCGTTTTACTTGAGAATAAAGGCCCTTATTTTTCAGATGCCCTTCAAAGCTCAGAAACACGTGACGCTTTTCATTTAGTGTTTTCTACCTTATTAACAGAAAGAATCTTGCAACGGCCTTTAGGGGTGATAGTAACGAAGGTAAAAGGCGACATCCTTCAGGGTGTACTTAACCAATATATGCACCACCCTGATAAAGAAGGTTTTGGACCTTTCGGTGAAATATATATTGTCAACAGAGACAAGATAAAAATAGCTGATGCAAGTAATGGTGTAATTTTTAATCAGATAGTTGATACTAAGGAAGTACAGGAAGTTTTGGTTTCAAAAGAAGAGTTATCCGATATATATAAAAATTACAAGGGTGTTCCGGTATTAGGTTCGGCATTGTTTGTACCTGAAGCAAACTGGGTAATTATTGCGGAGAAAAGCGTTAAAGAGGCTTTCTTGCCATTGACAAAGATTAAATATATATTTGTGTTCTCGGGAGGTGGGGTATTTTTTCTCGTACTTTTTCTGGGATTTGTTATTTCTGCTAAAATGAATGTAATTATAAAGAAAATGACAGAAGGGATCAAAAGGATTGCAAATGGTAATTTAGAGCATCCAATAGCAATTGGTAAAAGGAATGACGAGATAGGAGAGGTAGTTGAATCATTTAATTCAATGACGATCAAACTCAAGGAACTCCTTAACGAAAAAGAGTTACTTATGCGTGAGATTTTTCATAGAGTCAAGAATAATATGCAGGTTATTTCCAGCTTGCTCAGTCTTCAATGTAAATACATAAAAGATGAAAAGTATATTGAAATGGTTAAAGAGAGCCAGGACAGGATAAAAGCGATGGCTCTTATTCACGAAAATCTTTACCGATCTAAAGATTTATCAAATATTGATTTCAATGACTATGTTAAGTCACTGGTAAATGGATTGCTTCTATCTTATAAAATGGATACTAATAAAATTACTTTAAAGATTAATATCAAAACTTTTTTCTTCGCAATTGAAACCGCCATTCCATGTGGTCTAATTATCAATGAGCTGATCTCAAATTCTCTGAAATACGCTTTTCCCGAAGGCAGAGATGGTGAAATCAATATATCTTTACGTTCACTGGATAACGATGAGCTTGAAATAATAGTAAGCAATGACGGTGTTAATTTCCCCAACGACCTGGATTTCAGGGATACCGAGTCACTAGGTTTGCGGCTTGTAACCAATTTAGCGGAAAACCAGCTTCATGGTAAGATAGAACTGAATAGGAGCAAAGGGACAGAATTCAAAATTAGATTTAAGGAAATAAAGTACAAAAAAAGGATGTAAGACGATAGACATGCCTTCCAAAAACTGATCCGGTTCTATAAGGGAGCATTCCAATTTTTTTTGGAAATCAGGTATGATACTCATGAATACGTGGATTCGGTTTCCGGCCTTAATCCACCAGATAAGCAAACGTATGGTGCGGTGGATTAAACGAAGTGAATCCACCTCTTTTATATACAATAAAATGGGAATGCTCCCAACACGCCTGTATATCCTCTCTTTCCAACTACGTAGTTTGTTGCCCGAAGACCGTATTTACTTGTTTTTACTACAGATGTCGGGTCATGTTGTGTTTCTTCATTAATCCTGTCTCAGATAGTTCAAGTTTTGCTTGCTTTTTCCATAATACAGAATAGAATGAAATGAGTACATTTAAGAGTCGCCAGTATTCTAACGTGAGTAATTTCAGCAAGTTGTCTGTCGATTCATATTCTCATGGAAGTCAACCTCCAACATGAAAATGATAATCTGGTAGACAGTATCAACATGATTCAATAGAATTGGAAACAAACATTTATGAAAGGAGAACGGTAAATAATGTCAAGCTTACAGGCAGTAACAAACGAAGATTTCGAACAAGCTGTTATTCAGGCGGATACACCCGTCCTGGTTGATTTTTATGCGGATTGGTGTGGTCCATGCAAAACACAGGGACCTATTCTTAGCCAATTAGCTGAGGAATTTGATGGGAAGGTTAAATTCGCAAAAGTTGATATAGATGCAGAAGGAAACAAAGATCTGGCAGTAAAGTATGGTGTTTTGTCTGTGCCTACTCTTATACTGTTTAGCAATGGTGAAGTGAAGGAAACAATGATAGGTGTGACAAGCAAGAGCAAACTTAAGCAAAAACTTGAAGAGGCTTAATAAGGAAAGATCGATATGGAAAGTTTTCTACAAGGGCTGGAAGGCTACCTTGGTTCGTCTCCGCTTCTTGCCTTCATAGCGGTTTTCCTGGGCGGAGTGCTTACCAGCTTCACTCCCTGCGTTTACCCTATGATACCGATAACGATCGCCTATATTGGCGGACGCAGCGGTGATTCTAAACTAAAGGGACTTTCCCTCTCGCTGTTTTATGTGTTGGGAATGGCAGTAACATATGCCGCACTGGGTGCGTTTGCAGCTTTGACAGGTAAATTCTTCGGATCTACCTCAACAAATCCCATACTTTACATTGTCGTCGCCAACGTCTTTATCTTTTTAGGTTTGTCAATGTTAGATGTTATTACAATACCCATGCCATCTTTTTTGGCCGGCAGACAAACTGGTAACAAGGGCGGACGTACCGGCGCATTCCTGGTTGGTCTTCTCGCGGGAACCGTTGCTGCGCCATGTACCGCACCAGTGCTGGGAGTTGTCTTGACATTTGTTGCCGCAAAGCAGCAGGTTGCCTACGGTGTCGGCCTACTCTTTGTTTTTTCTATAGGGTTAGGCACTCTCTTAATAATCGCAGGTACGTTTGCAGGTTTTATGTCGAGTCTGCCAAAAAGTGGAAACTGGAGTGTAATTATCAAGAAATTCTTTGGATGGCTGATGATTGCAGTAGGAGAATATTTCCTGATAACAGCAGGAAAATTATTAGTATAATTAATAGTAGTTCCATGCATCCCCAATTCACTGAGCGGGGAAAACTGATTTTAAATATTAACAATTAACAAAAGGAGAAAACCATGCCAACAGAAACCAGTGAAGTATATGAATGTGACATATGTGGTGCAATAGTTGAGGTAAAAGAGGGTGGCGCCGGCACATTAGAGTGTTGCGGACAACCAATGACTTTACAGGAATAGTATAGTGCGGCATAGCCGCATTTAAGTTTGAAGTGCCTAAAGTTCAAAAATGCCGGGTAAGAAACCCGCCGACAATTTCAGGCAACTTTGAAATACCTAAACATTTACTTAATCCGAAAAGTACGAGATACATGATAATCAGGAAGGTCAGGATTTGATGGTACCGGAAATTACAGAAGGGAACGTACAATGAGAAAAGTTTATATGGATCACATGTCAACGACACCTACAGATCCAAGAGTAGTGGAAGAGATGTTACCTTTTTTTACAGAAAATTTCGGCAACCCATCTTCTCATCTGCATTCATATGGACTCAGGGCCAAAAAAGCCGTTGACGAAGCGAGAGCAAAGGTTGCTGACCTGATTAATGCCAAACCGGAAGAGATAATCTTTACCTTTACGGGAAGTGAATCAAATAACCTTGCTTTAAGAGGTTTAGCTCTCGCGAACAGAGACAGAGGAAAACACATAATTATTTCAGAAATTGAACATTACTCAATCTTGTTCACTGCACGAGAACTGGAAAAAGATGGTTTCAGAGTGTCATACATAAAGGTAGACAAAGATGGTCTGATAGACCCTGAAGATGTTGCAAAAGCTATAAACAAGGACACGTTCCTTGTTTCAATTATGCATGCAAATAATGAGATAGGCGTAATCCAGCCTGTAGATGAGATAGGAAAGATAACGAGAGAAAAGGGTATTATATTCCATACCGATGCGATTGCGACAGCAGGAGTTATCCCGGTAGACGTAACGGAACTGGGCGTAGATTCATTAAGCCTGACCTCACACACATTTTATGGCCCAAAAGGTATTGCAGCCCTGTATGTAAAAGAAGGAACTGAAATTGTTTCCATAATTAAAGGTGGAGCACAGGAAGGTGGGCTGAGACCGGGAACAGATAACGTACCGGCAATCGTTGGAATGGGTAAGGCTGCCGAGCTTGCCAAAACGGAGATGACATCACGCATAGAACATCTTACTCCGCTTCGTGACAAGATTATCAAAGCACTTCCGGATAAGATAAAATATCTCCACTTTACCGGACACCTGACAAAGCGGTTACCCGGGCACGTGAGCTTCTGGATATCTTTCGCCGAAGGTGAATCACTTGTCCTCTTTTTAAATTACAACGGTATAGCAATCGCCAGTGGTTCAGCCTGCAGTTCACCGGACCTTCAGGCATCTCATGTACTTACGGCGATTGGAGTACCACCGGACGTATGCCACGGTTCAATTACAGTAAGCCTTGGAAAGGACAATACGGAAGAAGACGTTGACTATTTCCTGGAAACACTTCCCAAGGTTATAGACCGGTGCTGGCAGATGTCACCCTTGTATGAAGACGAAATGAAAAAAGAGCTGGCGTAGAGCGGTTTCTTGCCTGCCGTCGGGCAGGAAGGCTCTCTGGCCATATCCACCGAAAATATCCGCATCCATTAATAAGACCGAAAAATGAGCTGAAAACGGTTTCTTGAAAAACTCGAACTGCCGCCTAACCTGCGTTTGCATTACGATTTGTTATCAGATTGAATCCGTGAGATCAGGATCTCTGAAGTTATAGAAACTGGAATGTATCATATAACTCCCCTTTTGCAAGGATTTCTACTACCTGTCTCCAGTCATAAACGGCAGCAATTAATACACTTATAAATTCATACACGAAAACTACTTAGCTAATTTCATAGCCTGGTGAATAGTAATGGCCTGCGACAACTACATTTCCTATAATTGGGAAAAACCGAATCAAATCAACAGAGTAGTTTTTATAGATGCCTAAAAAATCAACCTCTTGACAATTTCTTTATTTTTAAAATTTTTTTTTATTGACAGAGTATTATTTATTTATATAATGTGGTTTGAAAATTGTGCCTTTGAAACCTTTTTAGGAGATGGAAAACGATGAAACTATTTAGCATGATATTGTCCGTGGCGGTAATTGTCTTTGCCATTGCAGGGAACGTGTCTGCTGTAATAATCCCTAATCCTAGGGTCGGATTTCTTGATGAAGATCTTAATGATTCAGGTTACTTTGTGCATACAGACAGAGCAATTGCCATTGAGATAGTGGACCCAATAGATACATCTGCACATGGTGGAGTTATATTCGGGTTTTTCTTTGAGGGAGTAGATGTAACTGATCCCAGCAAACTAATTACGATATTTGATTCTGACGACAAAGGCCCTGTAAGGCAGACTGTCGTCATTGATTTTACTGAGAATCGTGTTGTTGACTCTGATGATGGGGGAGTTTTACAAAGCGCATTTACAGGATCGGGAAGAATTGGATTCTTTCTTGATCCTGGCCCAGCTTTTGATACGATATTCACAGTCCCCTCCCTGAACATGGGGGAAGAAGATTTGGCGGCAACTTTTCCCGTTATTGGTAGTAGTGATTTATTTCTTGCATTTGCGCTAGGCAGTGGTGAGCCAGTTGCTTTTGAATTCATTTCCGGTGTAGACGCTGTATTAGCACCAGCAGACTCAGATCCAGTCCCAGAACCTTCGACCTTTATACTGCTTGGATTGGGTCTGGTAGGCTTGGTTTTTTACAGAAGAAAGAGGCTTAAGGGAGTAATGAGCCCGCTGGTTCAATCCACATTTAAAAAGTCGTAAAATGGAGTGGCTTGCCAATTGAAAAACTTACTTTCTAAAATTACCAGATCCGGACGGTCAGATACTCGAATTATGAATCGAGCATAAACAAATTCCTTTAGCGATCTTCCTCTGCTGGTTTTTTACAGTCGGTTTCGTACAGATTAAAAATAATGAAAGTTATTTATGCTCGATACCTTAGTTTAAGATGACAATACACCATACAAAAAATATTTCGATATACACCGCGAACAATGTCATTGAATTAAGGGATTTAATTTTCATATACAAACCTTCTTTTTTAGTGTACAAGTGACCGTGTCACTGCTTTATAACGCATCATCACGGATGATGCGCTTCTTATTTCCACATTCCGGGTAAGAGCCGCCCTTCCGGGCGACGCTCCCCACTGATCCGGACATGACCCCTTCATCATCCGGTTCCTCGGTAATCGGAACAGCGACACAGCTCCAACATATGACGATGTACCTGACAAACCCCACTACACCATTTTCATTATTCTGTGTCTAGCAAGAGCTTAGCCGGAAAGGGGTACAGCCAACAATCATAGACCTTCAGTGCATACGAAAGTATCTAAATTTCCGTTAGTAGCTATAATCTCTATAAAAACCTATGTGTATTTGCGAAATTGTCACTTCCGTAAACATACCGGTACTGTCTGTTTTTTTAAATGAAAATTTATATACTTCTAAGCGGCAGCTTTCTGTAACTCGCGCTTTCTATTCTGTTTTTTTACCTCTAATATTCTACAGAAATTGTACCCGATGACTTTCTCTAATAGCTCCGCTCTAACATTTTCTATGCCTCGGCGCATCACAACTCCAAATTCAAAATTATGTTTTATTGTAAACATTAGGGATTCGACTGCGGAACGGTTGTTTCGGGAGTCTTTGTACTCCTCACTCTCCCACTCATCTTCTGTTGTCATTTTTTTACCCTTGGAACCACTTATGCTAAATATTTCGACTCCCCCTGATAACCATTTTGCTCGTATCTTTGTATTCGCATATCCATCATCCGTACTGATCTCTCTCGGTATTACTTTTGTTCGCGTTATATGATCTTCAATCGTTCCATCCAACTCACCGGAATCTGCCGCATTTCCTTCCGGAACTACCAATGTTGATACAAATCCGCTTTTACTACGCCCTAATTGTGGCTTATAACCTATTTGCGGCTCACGGTCACCCTTCTTTATAAATGACGAATCTCCATCTGACATACTTAACACCTTATCTGATGATTTTATCTTCTCTCCCTTAAACACTCTCCTTGGACAATAATCTATTACCTTTTCTAGATTATTGAGGTCTTCTGTTATTAATCCTATCACTCGAATTAATTGTACATTTTGTGACGGTTTTATATCTAATTCTGCTGCCGCGTTCTCTATCATTTGTAGTTCTTTTCGTAATATCTTATTCGCTCTATTTGCGCGCTTTAACAATCTCTTGTAAGCCCTGTTGCGCTTCACTTTCGCATTCTTCTTGCCTACATTTAAATCTATGCTCTTGCATAGACCGTTCATCTCTTTTAGTATCCTCTCAACTTCTGTATTTTTTTCCGTTTCTATTGTAAATATCTTTGTTGCTTGGCTGCTTTTATAGGCTCTGCCTACCAGTCTTGTTAGTATCTTTGAATCCGTGGGCCATGAAGTATTGCCCTTTACGCTTGTGCTATCTACCGTCAACTCTTTAAAATCGTCTAACCCCTCTACTAGTACCATGCGAATTTGTGCATCAAATATCGCATTCATTGTCTCACTACTTACCGTGTTTATCAGTTCCAGTATCGTGCTGAAGCCAGGCATCTTTACTCCTTTACCCTCTATTAGCAATCTTAATGTTATTGATTCGCCTATAAACACCTTTGCTGTTTGCGATTTTATACCACCCAAATATGCTCTTACCATCACAAATATAAACACTAAATAGGCGGACATCCGTGGTCGGCCTGTTTGTAATTCTAACTCCTCTGCTACTATCTCTTTTTGATCTACTTCCGTCCAGGGAAATGTTTTTGTATGTCGATCCTTCCACTCTTGGTCTTCAAGTCGGCATTTCTTCTCTTCTTTTGCTTTCCCGTTTAAATCGCTATTCACCATCTCTAATATCCGGGGTTCTCGTTCTATTAAGTCTTCGCATACGCTTAAATAATCTCTAAATGCTGTTTCTGCTACTGGTAGGAATAGGCCATTTATCAGTGACATTGGCTGAATACTTTTCACTTAAATTTCTCCTTATTATGTTGATCGGCTACATACCAAAGGAGTAATTATATCGTTATTTTTATTGCTGATCTATTATTCTTCTACTTTTTTACGCATTTTTGCAATTTTTATTTATATTTACCATTGGAATCGAAAGAATTTTGTTTGGCTTGCTTTTTTACTCTTTTTTGCGGTTCCTATAACATCAAGTAAGTACAGGTGTTGTACCATGGCGGATAGTTGAAACTTGGAAAATAACGTACTACAATATTGCTTAGAACCGTAGAAACCTTTTCGGCTAAGCTCTAGCAAGCTTCCACACCAATAGAAACTTCTCAAACTTCTTCCAGCTAATGTAACCATCTCTCGTAAGACGGCCAAGCCATCGACGCCAGCAACTTCTAACATGCCAGCATAACACCTGTATCAGTTTATAGTTACCACGAATACCGTAGTAGTTGTATAGCTACGCAGTTTCGAGCGCAGATGTTTATACTGTTCCTTGATTGGCACATGCCTGCTGCTACGGCAATAGATAAACAAATTAACGAGGCCTTATTTTTATTACAGAGCGTGTCGTTTAGGATGCTATCCTTTAGACGAAGCCCTTGGATTGTCTGAATCATCGAAACAATATGATGTATAAGATGTGGAAACCTGGCTATCGAGTGAAACCGCCTAAGAGACGGCCAGCGGAGACCTACGAGAGAATAACTGGTGTAAAGCTAAGCGAACATCATATGCATGATAGACCAAGAAGCAGGGATTTTAGATGCCTGCCAATCGAAAGAAGAGATTGACAAAAAGATAAAAAGCCTGTCAAAGGATAAATTTCGTCGCCCCATTATTTAGATAATAATTGCAATAAAAAAGAGTCAGCCATAAGGTCATCAGGAATGCAGAAAAGCAACAAAACAATTTTTAAAAAACCATGAAAATGCACAAATCTGTACTAATGTAATACAATCTGTCCAAATATAATGCAGCAGGATTTGTTTTATATTGTTATGGCATCGTATCCCTGTCCTTATAAGTGTTAATTGGCAGGCAGTTATAAGTATATTTGTTTTATCTCTACAATTGGTATTGTTTTTGTTATACAAAGATGTGATGTAAAACCTGTTTTATGTAAAAAGATGGAAATGCTCCCCTTTGGGTAGAGTTGTGGACGCGCTCAAAAATGTAGAATAATTGCTTTGTTTTTCTATAGCTTATTGCCCCAGAGAAACAACTTTAAAACGGGTGAGTAGATTAAAAATCAGATTCCTCTTTCATGTACAAACAGTCAAGTAGATAAAATGGTTAGAACAATATTTTATTTCTATGTTAGGGAATAAGCACCAATAATATACTTGCAATGACATTTTGTATATGCTACTGTTTTGCAACTAATTTTTGTATCTGTCGCTACTAAGTATTCGGTTTTGTTGCTCTTTATTTGGGGAGTGGGATGTGGGTACATATTATTATCTCGCCTTTTACAACATAGCCATATTCAGTGGCTCACTCGACTATAATATAAAAGAAACGTGTTAACGTATAAATACAACTCACGACACAAGGATATATTGATATTACTTGTAATAATTATGTTTTCTGGTTGCACACTCAACAAGAATTCAGGATTGCAAACTGCCAATATAATGAAGATGAATATACCGGATACGGATAATACATATATTCTCGGGGTAGGAGATAAAATTTCTGTTAAATTTTATTATAATGAAAAACTAAATGATGATGTTGTTATAAGATCAGACGGCAAAATTACCCTTCAACTTATAGATGACATTAAGATTGCCGGTCTTTCAACAATGCAAGTCGACGAATTACTTACAAGTAGATTTGCCGATATCATTGAGTCACCGGAGCTATCTGTTATCGTCAAAGAAGCAGTATCACAGAAAATTTATGTTGGAGGTGAGGTAGTTACGCCAACGTTAATCCCTATACGGGGACAGTTAAGGATTCTTGACACCGTGATTTTGGCTGGTGGCACAAAGGAGTCTGCAAAACTTGACAGTATTATCCTTCTCCGAAATAATAGTTCTGGTGAGCCAGAAATTTATTCTGTAAATTTGAAAGAAATAATTAACGGAAATATACCAGACATAAATTTGAGATCTCAAGATGTTGTGTATGTGCCGAAAAGTACACTGGCAAAAGTCGAGTTTTATAAAGAACACCTGTATGGCTTTATCCCAAGAAATGTACAGGTTAACCTTCAATATGACTTGAGGCCCAGTGCAAATGATGTAAAAACTTTTAATCCAGGGTCACCATAGTGAGAGTGGTTAATAAAAAAGTTAACCGGTGAACACTTTATAAGAAATAAGAGAAACCAGACAGACAGGTGTTTCTGAGAAGATAGTACAATAATATTGTTAACTTGTTGTTGGTATTACTAATGATTACTATTTAGTAGCACATTATATGATCGCAATGGCAACACA
Organism: Candidatus Brocadiaceae bacterium S225; assembly: GCA_007859995.1. GTDB lineage: Bacteria > Planctomycetota > Brocadiia > Brocadiales > Scalinduaceae > Scalindua > Scalindua brodae. The sequence goes on along the minus strand of SMSL01000004.1, from coordinate 113,310 downwards.
GTTATAATCTGATATTTAATAATCGCGGGAGAAGGCAATTGGAGGCAGGAAAAGTATTCATAACCGGGGCTGGCGGCATGCTGGGCAACGCAATTTATCCTTATTTTGCTGCCATGTTTAATGACGTTTTGGCTAGCGATAAAGATGTCAACGAAGATTGGCTTGTTAAGCTGGATGTCAGGGATGATGTGGGGATAAGTAACACGTTCAAAGAATACAGGCCGAGCATAGTGCTTCATCTTGCTGCGGAAACCAACCTTGAATTCTGCGAAACCCATCCGGATGTGGCTATAGCGACTAATGTTGATGCGACAGAAACAATTGCGAAGCTATCGAAAGAGTATGGCTCTACGCTTATATACATTAGTACTGCTGGGGTTTTTGATGGTACCAAAAAAGGGTTGTATACGGAAGAGGACAACCCGAATCCAATTATGGTTTACGGGCAGACCAAATATGATGGCGAGCTGAAGGCGCTGAAATACTGTCCAAAAACGTATGTAGTTCGTGCCGGCTGGATGATGGGCGGCGGTAGAAATAAAGAAAAAAAGTTCATTTATAAAATACTGCAGCAGATTGCTGCCGGTAAAAAAACTATTTATGCCGTAGACAATAGATGGGGTACTCCTACGTACACATATGATTTCGCCATGAATCTTTTTAAGCTATTGAAGACAGAAAAGTACGGTACATATCATATGGTATGCGAGGGAGATGGTACAAGATACGATGTTGCCAAGGAAATTCTTCATATTTGCAACAGAGATGATATAACCTTAACTCCAGTTGAATCCGACTACTTTAAGGATGATTATTTCGCCCCTAGGCCTGTTTCTGAAATGATGTACAACAAAAACCTTAGAGAACTGGGAATCCACAATATGCGGCCATGGAAGGAATCTCTTAATGACTACATCCATAACTATTTTTTTGATCACATTTATTGCTCTGATGCTGACAGAAAAGAGAGGAGAAAGCATATTAGAAAAAGCTCTAAAGAAGTCCTCGTCTTTACTTTAAAGGATAATTCTGGTTATACTGAATTTTCAGGTGTTATCATTGACAAAAGTGTTTCCGGAATTGGGATCTTGACCAGTGCAGAGCTGAAGATAGGCCAGGTTATCAAGCTTGATCAAGGTAACGGCACTCTACCCAAAAAGATTTCAGAAATGGCACTTGATGAACTACGTAATGGAAAATCAAAGAAGGTTGGAATGGAGTCGCTTCTAAATAACTACTTTTGTGTTACAAATATTGCCAGTTGTGATACAAGTGATTTCATCGCATAATGATAACTCTTGTAGAATGATGCCGATAAGTGCTAAATATATCGTGCCCTTTTATCTCTTATAAAATTTTCAGTTGAAATATTGCCGAAGATAATCTTGCATTATTTGGTAATTGTAAAATAATAAAGAATATTGTTAATACGTTATTAAGGTTTAATATGTAAGCCGTTCAGGCTGTCTCGCGATTAACCAGGCACTCTGCATAACGAGATATTTGCAGCGACAAATATAGAGAAGAAGGGGTTGTATGAAAGGAATAATTTTAGCAGGAGGAAGGGCGACCCGATTGTACCCTATTACAAAAGGAGTATGCAAACAGCTACTTCCTGTTTATGATAAACCTATGATTTACTACCCGCTGTCTACTTTAATGCTGGCGGGGATCAGAGATATTCTTATCATAACTACACCTGAAGATCTTTCTCGTTTTAATGATTTATTAGGAAATGGCGGCAATTACGGCATTACAATTAATTATACAATACAAGAAGAGCCCAGGGGCCTGGCTGATGCCTTCATAATAGGTGAAAATTTTATTGGAGACGACAGTGTCTGCCTGATCCTGGGAGATAATCTTTTCTACGGTCACGGATTGGGTGATCAATTGAGACAGGCAGCTAACCGAAAGCATGGTGCTACTGTTTTTGGATATTATGTAAATGACCCTCAAAGATACGGCATTGTTGAGTTTGATGCAGAACGTAATGCCATCTCTATCGAGGAAAAACCAGAAGTCCCAAAATCTCATTGGGCTGTAACAGGGCTTTATTTTTACGATAATCGCGTTGTCAGTATTGCGAAGAAAATCAAACCCTCCCATAGAGGTGAACTAGAAATTACAAGTATAAACAGTATTTATTTGGAGCAAAATGAATTAAATGTGAGTTTACTAGGGCGTGGATACGCGTGGCTTGATACGGGAACTTATGATTCATTAGTTAGTGCTTCAATGTTTATAAAGACAGTTGAAGAACGGCAGGGCTTGAAGATTGGTTGTATTGAAGAAATAGCATATAGAATGGGATATATTTCAGGAGATCAGCTAACGGGCATTGCGAGCGAGATAAATACCAGCTACGGTGAGTATTTACTTGAAATAATGAGAGAGGTATAAGAGTGGCGTTCAATTTTAAAAGAATGGATATTCCTGAAGTAGTTTTGGTTGAGCCAGTAACATACGAAGATAAAAGAGGTTCATTTGCAGAAACCTACAAACTATCAGATTTTAGCCAATTTGGTATAAACAAACAATTTGTACAGGTTAATCATTCATGTTCTAAAAAAAACGTATTAAGGGGATTGCATTATCAGCTAGACCCAATGTCTCAGGGAAAACTGGTGCAAGCGGTTGTAGGGGAAATATTCGATGTGGCCGTCGATATACGAAAAGAATCTCCTTATTACAAAAAGTGGGTAAGTGCAAATTTATCTTCTGAAAACAAAAGAATGTTATACATTCCGGAAGGGTTTGCCCATGGCTTTTGCGTGTTATCTGACAATGCGGAAGTAATATATTACTGTACGAAGGAGTACTCCCCGGAATTTGATAGAGGAATTATCTGGAATGATTCATCTGTAAATATAGAATGGCCAATTGGAAACCCCGTTCTTTCGAAAAAAGATTCACAACTATCTATATTGGCGTTGGAAAAATAGGCAAAATACCTTGCTGTAGGCTATCATTACCATGCCATAAATTGAAATAAAAAGCGAGAAAGATGCTTTTGTCTAGGAAGGCAAAGCCTTGATCTTTGAGCATACAACATAGAATAAAGTTTGAAAAACAGCTTTAGTAATGATAGCCTGTTTCTGGCAGTTTTAAATTCTATTAATTAATTTTTTATTACAAATTGTGAAAATCGTATTTCTACAAAAAGACTCTTTCGTGAAAATTGCCATAAAGCAGCTCTTTGCGGTATTAAAACAAAATGGTTATACTTGTGAACTGTTTATTGAGACCGGAGAGAAAAATATAATTAAGGCTGCTTTGGATAGTAATGCAGACCTGTTTGCCTTTTCCTGTACTTCAGGGGGAGAGTTCTGGGTTTTAGAAACGGTAGAAAAATTGAAGAAGTGCTCTTCAACACCTATCATTGTTGGAGGGCCTCATACCACTTTCTTTCCCGAAACGATAGAAAATCAGGATATTGATTTTATTTGTCGCGGAGAAGGAGAGTATGCTTTACTAGACTTGCTGGATGCAATGCAAAACAATCCGGATAGAATAAAAACAATCCCTAATATATGGTCAAAGAGTCCTTCCGGAGAAATATACAAAAATGATGTAAGGCCATTTGTAGAAAACCTTGACGATTTACCTATGCCGGATTTTGATATTTACTGTAAATACAAATATCTAATCCCATACAATAACGACATGTACACCGTAATAACCGGAAGAGGATGCCCATATAATTGCAGCTACTGCTTTAACAGTACATATAAAGTACTTTACACTGGAAAGGGCAGCTATCTCAGGAAGCGGAGTCCCAATAATGTTGTGCAGGAAATTCTTGAAGCCAAAGAAAAATACGGTGTCAGGCAAGTAAATTTTATAGACGATGCTTTTTTCAGCTTTCCAAGTTGGCTGAGAGAATTTGCAGAAGTATATAAAAAGGAGTTAAGACTTCCATTCATGATAAACAGTGAAGCGACTCAGGTGAAAGAAGAATATGTGCGATTAATCAAGGAAATGGGGTGTATCTGTGTAAGGATGGGAGTTGAGACAGGAAATGAGCATTTGAGAAAGAATATTTTGAACAAAAAAGTATCAAACAAACATATTAAGAATGCGGCTAGACATATAAAGAATTATGGAATTAAGCTAACTACATACAATATTCTCGGCCTGCCTGGAGAAACCCTTAAAGAATCTCTTGAAACGTTTACTCTGAATAAAGAAATCAGGGCAGACTTTATACAGTGTTCGTTGTTACAGCCATACCCCGGCACCAAACTAACTAAATACATCCAGGAAAAAGGTTTTCTGGAAGATGAGAATGATGGAGTGGCAGAAGAGTCTTTTTTTGTTACCAGTCAAATAAAGATAGAGAATAAAAATGAGGTTTTAAACCTCCACAGGCTGATGCAAGCATTTTTGATTTTCCATATACCATTTAAAACAGTCAAACTACTCATTAAATTACCAGGAAATCCACTTTTCGAGATTATCTTTAAAATAAGCTTTATTTTTAGTAAAATCAGAACTCAGAGAATAAGATTGATCCCTTTATTCAGATTAGGGTTGCACTCAAGATCATATATGAGGCGCAGTAAGGCAAAAAATATTACAAAAAAATTAATATCATTATAAAGCATGACGACTAAAAGAAACATATACGATTATTTATTCAACATTGATCTCAAAAAATATTTTGAAATCTTATCACAGCAGAAAGGTTTTGTTCTGTGTTTCTGCCTTTCAGCAATAATAACTTCTCTTGCCTTAACATATCTTTTTTCTGAAAAGTACGTAGCGGGTATAACAATATACTATCGGCCGGTTGAAACAAGTCTAATGCGTATGAAAGACGTCGCTTCATTCGGAGCACCGGCTCCGACTCCCCCGTTCAGAGTGATTGTACAAACATTAGTTGACATTGTAAGAAGTGACGTAATTCTAAGGCCCTTAGTTACAGAGCTTGGTTTAGATAAAGAGGTGGAAAAATCTGAATCCGGGTGGATTCAACGCTGGTACCATGTAGCAAAAGATTCTGTGAAGAGGTATTCTGCAAATTTATGGTTATTAATGAAACACGGCCGTATTATACAAGAAGAACCGGTAGTCAGCGCCATTAAAGAGTTCAGAGAAAATATTAACATTAGAGCGACAAAGGATTCTTATATCTATGTGTTGACAGTAAAAGATCAATATCCGGAAAGGGCAGCCAAGATAGTTGATACCGTTGGAGTGCGTTTGGTAGAGTGGTTAACGCAACAGGGTTTTGCGCCTGCTTTATTGCGGCATTCTAAATTGGAAGCGCATCTTGAAAAGAAAGCAGATGAAATTAATAAGTATTACGATGAGAGACATAAACTATTGACCGATAATAATATTATTTCCGTTAAAGATGAAATTGAGGAAGGGATAACCCGCCTGTATGAGTTAGAAACTGAATATATAAGATTAGATGCTGGCGCTCAGGGGAAAACAAAAATGGTTGAGGCTCTTTTAAAGTCAATTCATGACAATTCAAAAAGTTTTTCCAATCCTGATTATTTAAAAGATATGGAGAAAAAAAGCCTGTTTGAAAAAGCTGATTTACAAGGTCTGATCGCTACAAGGGAGGCGATGGGAGAGTCAATAGATGCGTTGAAAATGAGATTGCAGACTCTTCTTGATGTTCAAAGTTGGCTAGCGAAAATGAATATGAAAAACGAGGCTAGTACACGGAGATACATTAATCTAAACGACCTGGTTCTCGAATCATTCTCACAAACTTATATCAGCGAGTGCGAAGTGAAAATTATGCACCATGCTGAAATTCCATTAAAACCCGTACAACCAATAAAAATTTATCATGTAGGATTAACGTTACTTCTGGGGCTGTGTTTTTCTGTTGGAATGGTATATGTATTTGCCTTCTTTAATATACGCACCTTTTTTGTGTCCCGTGGTGTTAAAGGGCGCAGGAATGATCCCGCTATAAAGTAATTTTTACTTCCTGTAATACTTTTGTGGTAATCTGTTTTTTACGACAGAAATCTTCTGCTGTTGAATTGAAAATCTAATTTTTTAGTAAGCAAAAAAAAAATGAAACAGAATAATGATAAGTTGGAAAATCCTCCTTTTAATACAGAAAACTCATTAACCTGTACAAAACAAATCAAACGACGGAAGAGGTTGCATCCATTTATAAGATTATTTATTATTGCGACATGGGGTTCCGCATTAGCGATAACTGTATATTACATTCTTAACAAAATTGGAAAATGAAAAATGAGAAACAAGCAACAATTATCCTTGGCGGTGGACTTACCGGGCTAAGCGCGGCTTACCACGGAGGCTATACTGTCTATGAGGGTGAAGAACAGATTGGAGGTACGTGCATATCTCCAACTGTTGATGGATATACATTTGATCTTGGAATCCATGTATTGCATACAAAAAATAAATATGTACTTCGATTACTGCAGGACAAGTTGGGCGTAAATCTCAAAACACAGACAAGGAAGGCATGGATTTATTCATCTGGCAAGCTAACAAGATATCCGTTTCAAGCAAATACATTTGGATTGCCCGTACCTCTTGTCAAATCATGCTTAATATCATTTGTTGAAAACTATTGCAAACAGAAGAATAATAAAAATTCCGAATACTATAATTATGAACAGTGGCTGATAGCCACTTTCGGAGAAGCAATAGCTAAACATTTTATGATTCCATATTCAGAAAAATTCTGGACTGTTCATCCCAGGCAGATAACTACAGAATGGCTCGGAACCAGGATACCTCTTCCCAGTCTTGAAGAAGTCATTGAAGGAGCATTAGCAGATCAAAAGAAAGGATTTGGTCCAAACGCAACATTCAGATATCCCAGGAAATCTGGCATTTCAGCAATACCTGACGAATTCCACAAAAGCGGTATACATGTTATAAATAACAAAAAGGCTGTTAAAATTGATCTGTATAATAAGGAAGTATTTTTTTTTGACGGCACAAAAGTAAATTATGAGGTATTGATTTCAACAATCCCCCTGCCTGAACTCACCAAGCTGACCAGCGCTCCAAAGGATATCGCTATGGAATCCAGACGGTTGAAGTACAACTCGATTTTGTGTGTGAACATTGGCATTAACAACGACAAATTAAATGATAACCATTGGATATATTATCATGAGAAAAAATATTCATTTTTCAGGATCAGTTTTCTCAAGAACTTTGCTTCTTCATTAACCCCGAGAGGAAAGAGTTCAATTACAGCAGAAATTTCATATTCAAAGAAGAAGCCTATCGATAAAAAAAACATTGGGGATACTGTTGTAAAAGATCTAATCCATGCAAAAGTTTTGACAAAAAAAGATAAAATTGACCTTATCGACGTTAGGGATATTCCTTACGGCTACGTTATTTATGACTATAAAAGGGTTGAATGTTTGAAAAAATTAAAGAAATATTTCGAGAGCCACAGTATTCTTTGTGCGGGGAGATATGGAAACTGGGAATACCAGTGGATGGATGATGCGATTCTCGACGGCAAAAAGGTCGCTGCAGAGGCTAAAGGAATAGAGAAAGTGGCCAGGAAGCAAAAGAGTCGTCATGCGAAATTGTAAACCGTTGATAAGCGTGGTGATTGCAACATATCGTCGTTGTGACACATTGAAAATCACACTTGAAAAATTGTCAGTACAGAGCATAGCGCCGCATGATTTTGAAGTAATTGTTGTTGACGATGGTTCGGGTGACAAAACATCAGAAATGGTGCACTCAATGATTTCTAAAATGCCATATACGTTAAAATATATGTGGCATGAGAACCGAGGACCTGGTTATACTGAAAACAGGGGAATCCAGGAAGCCAGAAGTGATTTGTTGCTACTGATAGCTGATGATATTTGGGCGACACCCGATCTATTGATACAACATATCAAGATGCATAAAGAAAATACTGAAGAAAGTGTTGCTGTTTTAGGTAACGTTATTCAATCTCCAGATCTCCCAGCTACGGTGATGCACAAAAACTGGGACGGCTTTCACATTCATAAATTTAAAGGAATGCGTGAAGTACCTGGAATTTTTTTTTATGCATGCAACATATCTGTAAAGAAAAACTTTTTACTTGAAAACGGTATGTTCCGCGAGAGGAAGGGTGCTGCACATGAGGATGCAGAACTTGGCTACCGATTAAGCCGGCACGGTCTTAAAATCCTCCACAATGAGGATGCTCTGGCATATCACTTTCATGAAGAATCGTTAGAGAGATGTTGTAAAAGAGCTTACGAGAGAGGCCTTAATTTTGATATGTTGAGTGATAATATTCCAAAACCGTATGTATTTCCTATTTATAAAATAGCAACGCTGGAAGCCGGCCTTAAAGCATTTTTAAAAATTCTTCCTCGCGAGATTGTAAGAAGGTGTGTCTTTAATAAGTGGTCAATTCATAAATTCTGGCTGCCGGTATTGAAAAAGGCGGAAACAAATCGGCTTGCAGAACTATTTGCTTCTAGTCTTACTTATAGAGGGACTACGAGTTTTTTCCTTAGAGAAGGATTCAAAGAACTCCAAGCCAGTAGAAGAAGGCAATCAGAAAATAAACTTCGATAAATTAATCAGTTTTAAAAAGAAAGTTTTAACATGCAAGGCCGTAAAGGATTAATACCAAATGTCAGATCAACCAGCAAAGCGGAAGGCTCAGATACACGGGAAACCATTCTTGCAGACAAACAGAACGCTCATAAGATCGTCTGTATCCCAATTAATCATGGATATGGAGACCATCTGTCTATTTGGGAGAAGATAGCAAGAATCATTTATAGAATAGTTGAATTTGCTTTTAGTGCTACTGTCTTGTTACTGACCATACCAATAATGGTAATAATAGGGATAATTATCAAATTAGATACTCCCGGTCCCGCTTTGTTTTTTCAGGACAGGTGTTCCAGGAGCAAGAAGGTTAGAGGCGCAGACATCCAGAGTGATGTGAGATATCAGATTTGTGATCCGGACTTTTCTCCAGACAAGGAGTATTGGGTCCCAACAACATTTAGATTTGTCAAATTCAGGACAATGTACGTGGACGCGCGGAAGAGATTTCCTGAATTATATGATTACAATTACACAAAAGAAGAGATTGAGACAATAGCATTTAAATACCAGAATGATCCCAGGGTGTCAAAAATTGGAGAATGGTTTCGCAAATCCACGCTGGATGAATTGCCAAATTTCTGGAACGTACTCAAAGGAGATATGAGACTGGTTGGTCCAAGACCGGAAGTTTACGAGATGATTCATAACTATCGGCCGGAACAGATGAAAAAATTCACTGTTAAACCAGGAATTACCGGGCTCTCTCAGATTAGAGGTAGAGGCAGGCTGTCATTTCAGGATACAGTTTCATGCGATCTGGAATATACGAATAGTAAGTCCGTCTGGCTTGATATGAAAATTATCATTATGACCGTCTGGAGTGTAATAATGAGACATGGCGCATTTTAATAAAATAATAAATGTCACAGAAAACAGATCATGGGTTGCCATAATATTGGGCGTCTTATTTTCTTTTCTGGTTTGGAAGATTACTACATTTGAATTTCGATACGCATTAGCAATAACAGGCGCCGTTCTTTTCCTTTCACTGGCCATGGTGTTCGTTTACTACCTTGATGAATTTCTCGTATATGCATTCGTCTTTATTATACCTTTTTCCATTTTTGGTAAATGGATGTTTGCAATAGAAGTAGCAGTACCTGCAAGGGGTATAAGTATTGGGCTGCCAGAATTGATGTTATTGCTGGCATATTTTCTCTGGTTCTGTCAAATTTTTGTCACAAAGAAAGAGCCTTTACCAAAGTTGAACAAAGTGGACGCTTTGATCTTCTTGCTCATATTTTCTCAGTTGATTTCCATGTTTGGAGCTCCAAATAAGCAACTTGCTCTTTTTGACATAATTTACAATATTAAATACATACTTATTTATTTCTTTATTGTCCATAAAATAAAGCGTAAGTATCTGAGCCTAATCATAGCGTTATTTTTGTTGGCAATTGCCATTGAAAGTCCGATAGCATTCTATGAACGTTTGACAGGAAATGTCGGTATTGCGTCAGCAAAAGGAAATGTACAATCAGAAGATTTTGCTAACCAGGGAAAAGTTCCGGGAGTAGAAAACGAAATAAGGGGTTCCGGAACCACCATAGATCCGCATTCGCTTGGCCTGTATTACTCCATGATATTGCCAATTTCTTTTGTGTTTATGATGAGCGGATTTTTAAGGCCATTTAAACGGGTACTTATCGCCTTGATATTCATGCTTGGTGTCGGGGGTCTTATCATAACATTTTCCAGATCAGGATGGCTCAGCTTCGCGTCATCAACCATTCTTGCCTTAAGTGTCATATTTTTGAAATGGAAAGAAGGTCGGTCCCTGATAATTTTAATGGCGTTAATACTTGCGGGAATGCCGTTTATACCAAAGGCCTTTCAGATTATTGATTTAAAATTGTTTAATGCTCCCGAAGGACTTATGGAAACAAGATACGATATGGTATCATCAGCATTGAATATATGGAAACAAAACATTTTCTTTGGTTATGGACCCGGTAATTATATCGAGGCAATCACAGATCCTTCTATACGAATTCTTGGTCATGATGGTGCTATGAGTGAAAGGCCAATACATAATGCTTATTTGTGGTTAGTTGCAGAAAAGGGAATATTTGGTTTTGTTTCCTTTTATGGAATTATATTCCTTGCAGTAAGGCGGTGCTTTAAATTGATTAATAGCAATGATCGATTGATACGAATATTAGCACTCGCAATATTATGCGGGCTTGTTGGATATTTACTTGACGGACTGACTAACATGATGTTCAGGGAGGCTACGCCATATGCTCAGCTCTGGGTATTTTTAGGTATCAGCATGGCTCTCCATCGTATGCAGGAAAAAGGGGAGGGAGAAGCGTTCCAGTAAAAGTGTTTGTCAGTATAAGTTTTTTTGTAGAGGGGTCAGTTTATTGACAGAACTCCAAATTAGTGTTGTAATTGCCACATATAACAGGAGCAAAATCTTACCGATAACACTTCAATATCTGGCAGAACAGACATTAAGTCCAGATAAATTTGAGGTGGTTATTGTAGATGACGGTTCTCCTGACAATACAGAAGAGGTAGTCAGGTCTTTACAGACAGATCTACCGTTTAAGATATTGTATTTGAAACATCCGAATAAGGGGATTTGCTACACACAGAATCGAGGAATAAGGGCCGCAAATGCGCCTATTATCTGTCTCATAGCAGACGATATCCATCTTGCCCCTCAAGCACTTAAGGAGCATATGAATGATCATATGCAGTGCCAGGAGGATAATATCGCTATTCTTGGTAAAGTTATACAATCCCCTGCTCTTAATCAGTCGGTTTTTCTTAAAGTTTGGGATCCTTTTAGATTTAGCGAACTGGAAAATCTCAGACAATTACCAGATTATCTTTTTTTTGCATGTAATATTTCATTCAAAAGGAAATTTTTAATTGATAATGGTATGTTCAACGAAAATCTGGTAAAAGGCGGTGCATACGCGCACGAGGATGTTGAATTGGGATACAGGCTTTGCAAAAAAGGGTTGAAAATTTTGTATAATAAGAAAGCTCTGGGATATCATTATCATCTTGTTACCCTTGACCAGGCTATGCAGACTGCATATAAAAAGGGATTAACATGGGTCAAATTGCGAAAGGTTGTTGATGATCCGGCACTCACGATTCGTTACCATGTCCTCAACCCAAGATTTTTAAAGGATTATCACTCAGTCTTTAAATCACACAATGGTCTTTTAGGGTTAGACAGTAATCCGTTTTTGCTTATTGCTGGCCAGGTTATACGAGTGATCATGTTTAATCTTATCACGGTTCCATATATATGGTATCCTCTGATGAAATGTGCTGAAAAAAACACGTTTATAGCCCGTTTCATGCACAAGTTGTTTTATCGTTGTGCTATCTCATATCACTTTCACAAAGGGGTAGCTGATGTTTCTAAAACGACATTACATCCTTCTTAACCGGTAAACTATCATGACGATGAATCCAGATATTGAAAATAGTCTAAAGAAAACCCCGCAGTATACAAGACTAAAACGCCATATAACTACATTATTAAATCATAGCACCCCTTTAAAAATCTATAACTTGTTCAAGGTTGAAGTGGATCGCATAAGGAAGAAGAAAGTGGTAGCAGGATATCCATATATTATTATTTTTGATACTGGCAATATCTGTAACTTACAGTGTCCTCTATGCCCTACAGGTCTCAGAGAAACAAGTGTAAACAGACAGCTTGTCAAATTTCAAGATTTTAAAAAAGCAATTGATATCTTTGCACCTTATGCTTATGAGGTTACGTTACACAATTGGGGGGAACCTTTTCTGAATCCTGACATCTTGGAAATGCTCCATTATAGTTCTGTGAAAAATATAGGCACCAACCTGAGTACAAACCTTAACACATTTCCATTTAGTGCTGAAAAACTTATTCAGACAGGACTGGAGTACCTTATAGTATCGTTGGACGGAACATCTCAGGATGTTTATAGCACGTACCGAGTGGGAGGGAAATTGGAAAATGTACTCGGGAATTTAAAATCTATTATTCAAGAAAAGAAAAGAATGAAAAGCAAAACCCCTTTTATTGAGTGGCAATTTCTGGTAATGAAACATAATTGCCATCAAATAGATGAAGCTAAAAGAATGGCAAAAGAGTTAGGCGTAGATTTAATCAGATTCATTCCGGTCGGCCTTCCGTTTGACATTAACGACAAACAGAAACTTGCTGAAAAATGGTATCCCTATATTCCTCCTGATAAAGAGGGATATACGATTGATAGATTTCTTCAGAAACCGGCTGAAGGTGGATGTTTTTACCTCTATAGATCTATTACAATAAATCCGGTAGGTGTTGTTGCCCCTTGCTGCGCTGTATGGAAAGAAAGCGAATCATTTGGAAGTCTGTTGGACACTGAATTATCTCAGATTTGGAACAATGAGTATTACCAGGGTGCCAGGGAGCTATTTTCAAATGGTGATAAAACGGCGCAAACCAGCTGTGCTCGATGCCCGCTTTTTAAAAAATAATAACTTTTATACAAACGAACAGGTAAATTTCAAATATGAATCATTCCGAAATCACAATTCTTATTATAAGTTTTAATTGCTGGCATTACCTGGATCCATGTCTTTCTTCAATATATAATTCAGATTATTCTGACTTTAATATTATTATAATAGATAACAATTCAATGGATGGAACCCTTGAGAAAATTCATGAAAAATATCCACAAGTACAATTGGTCAAAAACACTGTCAATGTTGGTCACACTAAAGCGGTAAATCAAGGGTGCCGATTGGTAAAAAATGGTCACATACTGCTTTTGGACGCAGATGTAGAGTTGAAACCGGATGTTATCGGGAAAATGTTTGAATACCTGAAGCAACATCCTAATATATGGATGGTCGCCCCGAAAACACTCAATACAGATGGCACCGTACAAGAGAGTGCCAGAAATTTTCCTTCTGAAATTAATGGAATATTTGGGAGGCAAAGCATACTGACTCGGCGATTCCCAAACAACCCATTTTCCCGACGTTACCTTGATCACTATAATTTTGCGGTGAGGAAACATGGTCCATATCAGGTTCAACACGTCTCAGCTGCCTGTATGATGTTCAGTAAAAAAACATATGATACTATCGGTGAGTGGGATGAAGAGTACCATTCGTATTGGGTAGATGCTGATTGGTGCAAAAGGCTTCAGAAAGCCGGAGGATCTATCTTTTTTCTTCCCGGGGCTGTTATCACACATCACGATAATAATAAGCGATCTCTTAAAAAGAATCCATTACGAATTGTCAACTTCCACCGGGGTGTCTATCGCTTTTATTGCTTGCACTATACATACGGCTTTAGCGACCCTCGTCGACTAATTGCGTCAGTTCTTCTGACCTTCCGCGCAACATTTCACTTGATTATCAATGCATTCAAGAAAGCCTCAAATGCTTCTCAGGATCCATTGTCAGTGAAAGATAAAAAATAGTGTCCATATCGCAGAATAATATAAGACTACACCCAGCGGAGATTACAATTGGCGGTTTGATACGACAGTTGTGATTCTTGCTTAGATAGAAAAATTATCAGGTGCTATCTCAAACCGGGAACCACTTTTCCGGTAAATATAATTCTTGCGTCTTTCCCTGAACCTTCTCCGGGAAAAAAGGCAGGCATTTTAAAATGATAACCTCGAGGGAGCGGGACTTGCTGTGGAGCGTTATTGCTTTCCGGATCTACCGTATACAACCCGATTTTCCGGATATTTTTCATGTCAACGTGCCAGTATATCAATAATTTGCCGTCACTTGACCATTCAGGCATGACATCGACCGTGGTAGGACTGGAGAAGTCTTTTTCCTCTCCTGTCTCAAGATCTACGACGCAATTGTGGTAATTACCCTTACCGAAGTGGCGGGTAAAGGCGACCTTTGTTCCATCAGGAGAAATTTTAGGATCAGAATCTCCTGCCGGTGGCTTACCGCTGAGTGCTGATTTTGGAACATCAGGAAAGGTAACTGGAGTTGCCTTATTAGACCCCACATTCATTAACCATATCGATCTGACGTCGCTAGTGTCCATTGTGGCAGGGAATACTATCGTATTTCCAACCTGGTGAGGGTCTGACGCCCATGGAATTTCTTGAGGTGAAACATCGGTAATTACCCCACTAACAATATCGATATGCTTAATCCTCAGTTTCCTTTTATCATTATTGTCATTTGACATATAAACAAGACCTCTGCCGTCAGGAGCCCAATAACTGTTAACATTAATTATATTCTTTCTCGGTTTCGTGAGGCTCACCATTTCAGTACCATCCAGGCTCGCAACCATGATCTCGGTCTCTGTATATCCATTTTTTTCTTCTGCAAGTTTAGAGAATAACTTACGTTTATTAAACCGCGAGAACGTAACCCATTTTTTGTCAGGTGAAACTCTCGCATGGTTGATTTCACGGTAGGGATCGGAAATAATTTCTCTGAAATTTTTACCATCAAGCGTACTCGTAAAGATGCCAAAACCACCAGACTTTTCTTTTGCCTCTGCATCGCAAGATATAGCGCTGTAACACAATAGAAGCGTTAATATAATTAGTAGTTTTTTGTGAAAAAGCATATAACGATATAATATTAATGTAATAAAATGAATAAGAACTCTTCTCGACGTATAAGCAAGTAACTTAACACAATTTAACTAGAATCTCAAGCTCTTTTTCAAGCTAATAGAAAAAACTTGAAATATGATAATGTTTTATGTTTTATATGCAGTATTAATTTGCTATACGAAAAAACGAGTTGTGTTCTGAAAGAATGCTCTAAATTAATTAATACGTATTGTCTGTTGTTTTTTTAAATCTGATGGTCTGTTGCCCGTAAAATAGGAGTTAAAACGGTTTTTCAATATTAAAGATCCGTTCAAAATGATAATAAAAAATTTACTAAAAAAAATACCTCATGCCTGTTTACTGTACTTTACCTATATTCGCTCTATAACCCCCCGAAAAACAGTAAATTTATTTTTCTCAAAGGTGTCCAGACGGATTGGATCAATTACACCCTCTGCGCATCCGTATATAGCCGTCATTGATATAACGAATATTTGTAATTTACGCTGTTACCATTGTCCTACCGGGAAAAAGTTATACGGACGCAAACCTGGATTTATTGATATTGACAAGGTAAAAAAATTCATGGTTGAATATGGTAAGTATTTATTTGTGGCTCACCTTTTCAGCTGGGGTGAGCCTCTCATGAACTCTAATGTTGGCCGTATCATTCGGCTGGTTAGATCATACAGAGTATCAACAACCATTTCCACAAATCTTAATACTAAGGACAAGGCCCGACTGGAAGAAATATGTGAATCCGGCCTTGACTACCTTATCGTCAGTATTGACGGTGCGACACAGGATGTTTATTCCAGGTACCGTGTAGGTGGTAAGCTGGAACTGGTTATGGAGAATCTGCATTATATTAAAGATTACAAGCAAAGGAACAAATTACAAACGCCCATTGTTGAGTGGCAGTATTTAATCTTCGATCATAATAAACATGAAGTTGAAGCAGCACGCATACTTGCAACAAATCTTGTTGATGTATTTAATGCTAAATCAGGTATTGTACCCAAGCAGTTTCACGTTGCCTGGTTCGGCACTAAACGCTGTCCATTCCTGTGGAGTAACGTTGTTTTACAGGTTGATGGAGGCATCGGTGCCTGTTGCAATCTGATCGATAAGGAAGACGATTTCGGCAATTTGTCAACAGATTCTTTTAAAAAAATATGGCATTCAAAGCGTTACAAGGGTGCCCGGAGTCTTTTTTCACCTAAACTAATCGACCGGCTTGAACCAGACCTCAAACATCCATGTCTGAATTGTTCGCTCGTGCATCTACAGCCGCATTTAAAAGAATACTTACAAAAAAATGTACACGTCAGATCCGAAGATATAGCAAGCGTACACGAAGATGATACCATAGCGGTAAGGTACAGTAAAGACAAGGAACCAGTAAGAACCGATTAGTCAAATTATTGCCATAAATTTTTAGTACCTTTTTCTTGAATCTTATGAATACCAACTGCCAAAAGATGCGTTTTATGAAAATCCATTCCTTTGGGCCATTGGAAGAAAAACCATGCCCGATTTGCCAGTCGGACGACTCCTCTCTGGTTACTGTTGAGCCGGTATTTGGGGAAGATTTCCATGTGGTGCGCTGCCGCAATTGCCGGTTAATACGAACCAATCCCAGCCCCTCTTCAGAATGGAAAGATTGTTTCTATGACCCTGCCTGCAATGGTATCATGGCGGCTCAGGGGCGTGATTTTGTATACCTGCCGTCTGAACAGAGGCACCCTGCCTACCACTCAATACTTAAGCTCCTTAAATCAAAATTGCCTGCTGGAGCACGTCTTCTGGATGCGGGATGTGCAGTGGGTGGTTTTGTTAAAACGGCTGAAAACTATAGTTTTGAGGCGGTTGGATGTGATTATTCAGAAACGGCGGTAGCTTATGGAAAGCAACATTGTAATGCCCCTCTTTTTCACGGACAAGCCGACTGTTTGCCCTTTGACGATGCTTCTTTCGATGTAGTTACCATGCTGGAAGTGCTAGAACATTTTTCTGATCCTTTTCCAGCTCTTGAAGAGATTCGCAGGGTACTTTGTCCTTCAGGTACTCTTTTAATCGAAACACCTAATTATTTGCCATACTACTATTTCGAACGTTATTTGAAAAAAATAAAACCTCTGTATTGCAAGGCCACCAATAAACAGCATCTTCCATGGTATCCTTTTGATCACCTGACGCACTGGACATCAGAAACTTTGTTGAGAGCGCTTGCCACGGCCGGCTTTAAGCAGTGTATTACTCATTCTATAAAAAACTTCAGAATAGATACGCCAATGGATCGTCCGCTTTCTCGACTTTTTCGCTTATATTCGAGTGTCGGCAACGGACTTTACCAACTGACGAAGATGGCTTCTCTAGATTTCCGTACTGCACTTATTGCTACTGCCGTAAAGCAATAATTTATACATTCTCCAAATGTAACGCAGCTACTGAATGGGATTTATCTGAGCCAATCCGACAGATCCTTATCTATTAGTTTGGCTAGCATTAAAACATCATCCTTCGTATATTTATTTACCAACTCTTTCACTTCTTCCGAAAGCTCATCTCTATTTTTTTCTGAAACGTTTAATGATTCAACTATTTTTATTAACGAAGAACGAATAGGTTTAAATGGAATGATAGTCCTGAATATTTTTTTTAGCTTTTCTGGAGGCCGTTTACTAAGACTATGAAGCTTTACACTTTTTATTTTCTTGTTAACGTTTACCTGTTGTTCAGAAGGGAAAAAATCAGTGCTTACCTGAAGAAACTTCAGAATAGATCGATAAGCACCTTCAAAATCATCTTTAACCTTGTTATGTAACAGAATCGTAACCTGTCCAGAATCAAAAACGCTGAGGTACCGTTTCACTTGTTCATAATACAGGACACTGTTTATATATCCAGGTCTATTTTCAAAGGTTCGAGTTTTTACTTTTTTCCCTTTCTTAATACGTTCAATATCCTCTAATAAAGCAGTCTTGAAATCTACAATATGCTCGTCAGCATCATATAGGAATTGAGAATGAAGTGATGGAAGCATTTTTTTAGGATTACGGAGAATAATTATAATCTTGGCTTCCGGGTTAAACTGATATATTTTTTTGGCGACATTTTCAGAGTATAAATACCAGACGGACGACTCCCCACAAACTTGTCGATGTGATGCAGAAGCAAAGAAATTTACATAATCTGCTCTGGTTATAGATTTTAGCTTAATGTTAATACCTTCATCCAGCATAAAATAATGCTTCTCTTTAGGCGCCATAAAAATTTCCGGATGAAGAGAAAGGTGGAAATCAAGAGCAGTTGTCCCGCATTTAGGAGCTCCTACGATGAAAAATTCCGGTTTTTTTATGTTGCCTATCATATCATATAACTGATGGGTTAATACCTAGTCTTTTCTTGATGAGTATGAATAAAAGAGTATTCCAGAAAATTAAGCTGGCCGTTGTAGCGATGGCCGCTCCATTTATATTATATACCGGTATTAGAAGAACGTTTAAGACTATATTAATAACAGTGCTTCCAATCATGCCTTTCAGCGCTAATTCCTCACAGTCACTCATGGTTAAAATATTGCCGACAGGGCCAAAACAGATATTTATGAACTGGCCTGCCGCTAAAATTATTAAGCAATAATAACCTTCCTTAAAACCGTCACCATGTAAGGTTAATATAAACGAACCCAGAAATATTAATATCAAAAGTATAAACGAACCGATTATAAACACAATTCTGGTAGTTTTTTTTATAATTGACGAAATATCCCTTAAGTTGCTTTTGAAAAATTCAGAAATATAAGGTGCCGTTATGCTGTTAGTTATCATCAACGGGAGCCCTACGAATTGGGCAAACTTCGAAGAAACAAAATAAACTCCGACATTTTCAGTATATCCAAACATTCCTAACATTATTATATCGGCTTTAGAGTTAATTGCAACGGTCGCAGAAAGAAAGAAGAATGAGCTTCCCAGTACTAACCATCTTTTATTTTCATAAGTTGGTTTGACATTTTGCTTTGGTAGTGAAAAAGTTAAAAAAACGAAAGAGACTGCCACTGCTATCGCAAATGCAAAAATATTTATTGAAATCACTTCAGCTATTGTAATTGAACCGGCATTATATTTAAAGATGGTAAATGCAAAAAACACGAAAAGGAACGGCCTTACAACTCTTTCAGGATATAGTGCCCTTTCCACTTTTTTCAATCCGATACAAGCGGATTGCAGTATTAATAACTGGCCAAAAAACGGTAAGGCTGCAATAGATAAAAGAAACGCGTCTTTTAAAGCTTTATTCTCTAAAGGAATAATATAATTTATTGCAAGAAAAACAATTGTTGCGAAAAGAACGGTAATTACAATATTTGTCAAACACGAAAACTTTACTAATCCAATAACTTTACTATGCCGAGAGTCATTCTCATATCTTACCGTTTCTCTTATCAACACAAGGTCCAATCCAAATGTTGATAAACTGCCCAATAGAAATACCCAGGAAAACGCATACATTACAATTCCATAATTTATTTTCCCCATAATAGTTGCCAGATACCAATTCTGAATAAGCATTGCAACTAATGATGCTCCGTGTATTATAAAAGTATTTCTTCCCTTATTAATTATTTTTTTAAAATTCAAACTCATTTATTTTATGGAAATGATTTCGTTGTGTATTATAGAAGATTAGGGTTTGCTCAATTGCGTTCATAAATAAACTCGAATTGCCACCGGAGAACCGGCTTAATCTCCGGTCAGCGTAAATAGCCATCAATTGTCCATATTTCCAGACCGGACTGCGATGGTATCATCTTTGTGAATAGATGAGGCACCCTCTTCACAAGTATACTTATTTGTTTTAAGGTATTCTAATAAGTGAGGTTGCTGTCTTACCAGTGAGCAGTTAAGACAAGGATGGTTGAGATTAGGTGGAAGGTCTTTGATATCTGCAGGAGAAAATAATTTTCGTGCTATTTCGTATCTTGGATTATGCCATATTTCCTTAAAATATTGTGTTGACAAATTGCCAAAATCGTCTTCTTTGTCAATCAAATTACAACAAGCACTGAGGCCGCCATCATTGTTTAGTACGATGGTGTTCCATAGAAATGGGCACCTAAGGCCACGGCCTGACCACGCACTCTTGAATTTTTTCGGAATAATACCAGGCTTGGCATTAAAGATGTCAACGCAAAGATCTCTTGATAATTCATAAGCAGATTTAACTTCATGTTTGTTATGCTCAAATATGAGAAACTGCCATTCAATCACTGGAGTCCGAAGATTATTCTTTTTCTTGTATTCGGTAATATGTCGTATATTTTGAAGTACCAGATTTAAATCTCCTCCGATGCGATAGCGGGAGTATACCTCCTGACTGCTTCCGTCAATGCTCAGGGCGAGATAGTCAAGACCCGCATTGCAGACTTCTTCAAGAAGCACCTTGTTCTTGATATTTAGATTAGAGGATATTATCGTTGACAACTTGTAAGAGTTGACCATACGTATTATCTCAGTAACCTTAGGATGGAGCAAAGGCTCTCCCCAGCTGTAAAGATGAGCAAGGTACAAATACTTTCCCACTTTTTCCATGAACTCCTTGACATACGACAGATCCATATTTCCAGGATTACGTCCGTACAAATGTTTCCCTGTAGGACAGTGGTAACAGCGCATATTGCACATGTTAGCAATATCTAATATGCCTATGTATGGAGCCGACCTTGGTTTTATTATACTGCACCGTTTACCCAATTCGCAAAACAACAGATTTTGAAGCTTTGCCGGTGTTGAATATTTTATGAGGGGTAAAAGTTGTCTGTATATAAATCTCTTACCTGACAACCGCAGGTTATCGTGTTTTTTTTTACTCATTATTGTTTTATTCTGACTGCTTACGCCAGTGAACGACTTCCGTCTGAGGCAAAACAATTATATAAAACATCTACCAATTTGTAATAACAGTAGAGCCTCTGCATAAACTGGCTTCTTGGTATTGTAACACCATTAGTTATATTTCTGCGTCTACTCTGTAGTCTAAAAGTTCCAAGCAAGCAAGGCAAATAAAAACTACTTTTTCCGTAAATTTATTTTGTAGTATAACACGGTAGTTGGGGAAAAGCTGTACTTTTTTGTATCAGTACATATCATAATCATTAGGGAATAAAGAGTGAAGATGTGCTTTCCTGAATACCTGAATATGGATGTTTCTGGATTGGTTTTATATATAGAGCATTTATTTTTATTGACAAAATCTCGTTTTCTTTACTAATATACGTGGTTGTTGACTGTTCCCATATCTTTTGTGCTTTTGGTTGGGAGGTTCTTTGTGAAACTGGCAGGTGTGCTTTTATCCGTGGTTGCTGTAACCCTTGCAGGAAACATCTTTTTGTTATTCGCAATTTTCCTGAAATTATGTTAAAAAGTGACGTGTTATTTGGTTTATTTTTCAGTATTGATCGCTTGCTTTTGAGGACAACAAACGAAAGGGAGGCCATATGAAATATCCAACAGTTGTGGTATTCGTAATTCTCACAGTTTTTTTTCAGTTAGCTTCAGTGACAGCTGTTGAACCAGACACCAGGCCGAACATAGTAGTTATTATGGTTGATGATCTTAGCCTTGATCTTTTTAATTCGCTTGTGGAAGGCGGATGGATGCCGAATCTTCAGTCTAACTTAATTGACCGAGGTGTGAGTTTTGAAAATTCTTTCGTCACAAACTCTGTCTGCTGCCCGTCCAGGGCTACATTTCTAACCGGGCAGTACTCGCATAATCACGGGGTTTTATCTAATAAGTCTCCACATCCACTTAAGTCAGGTATCGCATGGCCAGGCTGGTTTCCCGTAGAAGGTGTGGCTGGGAAAAATGAGTCTACTCTTTCCACATGGCTGCACGATTCCGGGTACTACACCGGATATATCGGGAAATATTTGAACGGTTATGGTGCTCAGGCGCCTTATAACGTACCTGACACAAAGACTTATATACCCCCGGGTTGGGATAACTGGCAGGGATTGATAGACCCATCTACATATCGTATGTACAGTTATTTCATAAATGATAACGGAACGGTAGTTTCGTATGGGGACGCAGAAGCTGATTATCAGACGGACGTACTAGCCGGCAGGGCTGTTCAATTTATAAATGATCGCGCGCAAACCGGTCAGCCTTTTTTCCTTACACTTACTCCTCTTGCTCCACACGTGGAAGTTCTTGATGTTTTTGCCGGTTTGACAACAAACGATATTTCTCTTGCATTTGCGGCAGGAGTTCGTCCGGCGCCACGTCATGCTCACTTGATTGACGGTGATGTCTCTAACGGTGAGATGCCTTCTCCAAACATCAAACCTTCATTTAATGAACCGGATATATCTGATAAACCCTCATGCCCCTCCCCTTTACCCCCCACAGGCATTACATACAACACTGATTCTACATTTGTAGGTGATCGGCCGGTGTTAGATGAAACTGATATCACTCGTCTTTTTTCTCAGTATAAGTCTATGGCTGCTTCAATGCTTGCAGTTGACGATATGATTGGTCAGCTATCTTTAGCTATGCTGGAAACGGGGATTTATGATAATACCGTTATTGTGTTTACGTCTGATAATGGATGGTTTTATGGTGAACACAGGGTGTCGGGTAAAGAGTTAGCATATGAAGAGGCCATTAGAGTGCCGCTTGTAATACATGTGCCGTTTGTTATTGCAAAATCGAAAGCATCACAAATTGTACTTAATAACGATCTGGCTCCAACACTGGCAGAAATTGCCAGCACTGTACCTCAACACGAAACAGACGGAACTAGCATTATTCCGATTCTACTGAACCCTGACATGACAGACTGGCACAGAAAAAGTTTTCTGGTTGAACACTGGTACATACCTGGACTGGTAAAGTTTTCCCCTGCAACGTATTTAGCCGTAAGACATTTGAGCAAAACGCTGGATTATCTTTATGTGGATACATTCGCACACTTAGGCGATCCGGAAAAACAAAAAGTGTTTCGAGAGTTTTATAATCATAATGCAGATCCATTCCAGAGGCGTAGTTTAGCGATGCCTGATAGTGTGACATCTATGCTCGATAATTTATTGTTGATGTTCATCCACTGCCAGGGAGCAAACTGTAGAGCACTGGAGTCGCTCTGAAGAGTCTTGTCATTTTCCATATCTGATTTAAAATATTGTAATTTTACACGCATTAATGTAATTTATGGGTAACTATTCAGCATAATTTATTTCTCACGTCAAGCCGCGAAGAACACAAGGAAAAGCAAAAGACAAGATAGACATAGGTAATGTCATTGAATTAAGGAGGGAATATGGAGTGCATCATCCGTGATGATGCGTATTTAAGCAGTGACACCCGCCTAATAGACTGGCGGACAGGCGGTCACTGCACTCCATAAAGAGAGATTTGTTTTCAACATTTGAAAATTAAATTTACTAAAATTCAGTAGCATTATTGTACTCAAATAAGTACAATTCAATAAAATGAACTTTTTAAAGGAGTAGATATGAATGCAATAAATTATAGTGACTTACGGAGAAATTTAAAATCAACTTTGGATAAGGTTTGTGAAAATCATGAACCAATTATTATTACAAGGAAAAATCGTGATAACCTCGTTCTGGTTTCTTATGAAGACTATTCATCAATAGAGGAAACGTCGTACCTTTTAAAAAATCCTAAAAATGCTCAAAGGCTAAGAGAGAGCATCAAAAGTTTTTATGACGGAAAGGGAACAGAGAGAGAATTAATTAAGGATGATGAATGAAAATAATATTTCATCCAAATGCCTGGGAGGACTATCTTTATTGGCAATCAGAAAATAAAAAAATCCTTAAGAAGGTTAATCAATTGATTAAAGACATTTTGAGAAACTCTTATGACGGCATAGGCAAACCTGAGCCTCTGAAGTTTGATTTATCAGGGTTTTGGAGTCGCCGAATTGATCATGAACATAGAATTGTATATCGAGTTGAAGAAAACTCTCTTCATATTCTTTCTTGTAGACATCATTATTAATAAACTAGCCGTTAGCCAAACGAATAGAACAAATATGGACAGGCACTATTTAGATAATTAGCGTCTGTCCATGTTTAAAGAGAGATTACGCAATGGCATTTAATTTTGAAGGTTCTTTGTTCGGCAGAATATTACCTAGCAGGTCATTAATAGCAGAACGAGCGCGAGCAGCGGCATTGAGCTCGTACCTTCCAACTTGACCGTTACCATCTTTATCAATCTTGTTGAAAACATCTTTGGGCATACCTAACTCTCCTGCATCCAACGAACCATTACCGTTGGTGTCTTTTTTACTTAATAAATGACT
The DNA here is from genome assembly GCA_007859995.1 of Candidatus Brocadiaceae bacterium S225. Taxonomy (GTDB): domain Bacteria; phylum Planctomycetota; class Brocadiia; order Brocadiales; family Scalinduaceae; genus Scalindua; species Scalindua brodae. The sequence goes on along the minus strand of SMSL01000004.1, from coordinate 88,813 downwards.
TATCTTTTCATTGACCGCATCTACACGATTGCGTGCAGCGATTTTATTGCGAGCATCGATATTGAGTTCTCCTATACCGACCTGGCCATCACCATTTTTATCAATCCGTTTGAAGGCAGCTTCAGGCACACCTAATTCTCCGGCATCCAACGAACCGTTACCGTTGGTGTCTTTTGTACTTAGTAATTGATTTATCCTTTCATCAACAGCATCAGCACGACCGTGATCAGCGATATCGAGACCAGCTTTATCAACTTCACCATCACCATCTTTATCAATCCTGTCGAAGATATTTATTGATACATCTGATTTTCCGGCATCCAACATACCTTTAGAACGATTGTGTGCCGCGATAATGATCTCAAATTTATCAGCTTGACCATCACCATTTTTATCAATCCTGTCGAAGATATCTTTGCCAACACCTAACTCCTTGATAGTCAGAGCATTGTCACCGTCAGTATCTTTTTTGCTGATAAATCTACTAAGTTTGTTCTCAATAGATTTAGCTTGATTTAAACCGAATAACAGGTTCCCTGTAGATATGCCATCCATTATTCCTCTCCTTTATACTATAAAAATAGAGTTGAACTATTCACTTGAGCAATTCAAAGCACTGTTACAAAAAAATTTCACATCTCTTCAAAATTCTACGAGACGTTATTAAAGCCTGCTTTGCTTAAAAGCTAATGGTATGCCAGACCACGGACAATTCGTATAACATATTATGCACATTGACTCTACACTCTTCAGTCACAACCGGAGAAGACTTTGATATGGTAAATAATACCTGCATTGGCAGGTAATTTTTTACTTCAGCTTCATACCTACTTGATTATTCGTATCAGCTTGGAGAAAGAGGTTGATTGACTGCGGGTTACGGGTTGCGGGTTGCGAGGTTTGTGTCAGAAAGTGCGAGTTGCCGGTTACGACAATTCAAAATCCTCAATTTCTGTTTTATCCTGTTATCCTGTCTAATTAATTTTTTTGTCCACGTTTTTGTTTTCTCCGTGATCTCTGCTTTTATGTATGATAAACCCTTGTAATGAAGCCAGTTAAATGTAAAATATTTTCAGACACAAATTCCACTAATTGTCACGGATTATATCTGATTAGCATTGAAAAAATTATAATGGATTTATGAACCTGATCATCCTGTCTAAAAATGATTTTATAGAAGATACCGGGCCGGTACACATTCGGGATCACCGCCTTGAGCACATCCGCGATGTAAATAAGTCATCGGTTGGAGATGAACTGCGTGTCGGGTTGGTAAATGGAAATATCGGATGTGGCAGAATTACAAGCATAGAAAAAGATAAGATTGAAATGGATGTGACCCTGGACAGGGAACCACCTGCACCTCTACAACTTACACTCATGTTCTCCATGGTGAGGCCGAGGGTTTTTAAGCGTGTTATTACTCAGGCAAGTGCTATGGGGATCAAGAAAATCATTGTAGTTAACTCATATCGTGTAGAGAAAAGTTTCTGGAAAAGCCCTGTGCTGGAAGAAAAAAATTTGAATAGATATCTCATTACCGGGCTTGAACAGGGACAGGACACTATTGTTCCGAAAGTTTTAATTCGCCCGTTGTTTAAACCTTTTGTAGAAGATGAACTGCCTGATATGATAAAAGACACTATGCCCTTTGTCGCCCACCCATACGCATCAGAACTGTGCCCATACAATGTTGGCCGCCCGGTAACACTTGCAGTCGGCCCTGAAGGAGGTTTCATCCCGTATGAAATCAATAAATTAATTGAGTGTGGATTTAATGCCGTTCATATGGGAGAAAGAACTCTACATGTCGAGAGCGCCATCTCCGGTTTGATAGGAAGATTGATGTAGACTGTCGGGATTCTTAACGTGGTATAGTAGGGGGGGGGGGCACTGTCCACCATTATTTTAGAATTGTAGAATGTTATTGGTGGGCAGTGCCCACCCTACACTAGCTATTTAAACAACTCTGCAAATTGCCAGCTAATCAAAGGTTAATATTAAATTCCAAATATCTTTGTTTAGCATTTGGTATATTTTAACAGTGCTGCATCTGTTATCCTCTCTGTGTTCTCAGCGCACTCTGCGTTAATTATAACCATGTTAAAATTCGTGCTTTTTCAGATTATATCTTCCACTCGTCCTTCTGGCCTTCAAGGATTTCCATGTCGTTGCAGATTTCAGATATCACGTCATCAAATAATACTGCCTGCCACGTTGATGTCCTCCCCCATACATACACCTTGTCGTCATTCCAGACCGTATGTCCCTTTTCCCGCAGCTTGTCATGCAGGAAATTTGAAACATGTATCCATTCACAAATCTCCTGCATTTCACCGCTCGCGTTCTCAATGCCCGGCAAGTATTTCTCCAGCTCCGCAATCCTTTCGTCTATATCTGCCTGGTTTACTCTGTTTGTCTCCTCGGATATCTCTCCATCTGCCAATATCATTTCACTGAAATTCTCTTCCCCTTTCAGTTCAGCGATTTTTTCCTTTATCTCTTTAATGACTCTTTCTCTTTCTTTTTCCAGAACATCACCTCTGCATGATTTTACCTTTTCATGGACTTTCATATCTTTCATTTCCGGAATATCAATGCGATATTTGTACAGGTTTTCTATCTCATTGAATAACTCACAGTCCTTATCTCCTTTTATCGACTCCATTAATGCGCCGGTACGTTCAAGGACCTCTCTCTCAGCCGATCCATCCTTCCGGCCGCTTTTGATAATATCTTCCATTAATGTAGTCATGGAACCCAGGATATCCCTTTCAATGGAGACCTCTTTTTTTTCACACTTGATGATCCTTTCCATTAATGAACTTATATTTCCGAAGACCTCTCTGTCTACGAATTTTTCCTTAATGGTTTGATTCTTTTCTGAATTACTATCTGCTATACTCATGTACAGCCCCTTTCTGTTAATTTACCATAAACGTCGCTTATACTTCCCCCAATTTTTCCATGTCTATTCTCCCTGTTTTCTGAAAAATATCCACTTTTTTTCTTTACATTTTTAATTTGTCAAAAGGCAGCTGCCACCTCATTTTCATTAATATTTAGATGCATGTATATGCGTTTACCATAGTTTCAAAACGGAACAATTATTTCAGTAAATATTGTAGTATGTCCAACCTGAATCAAAATAAACTTGCCTAATTCCCTGCTGTGTTTATAATCGGTGTTTTCAAAATTTTCTCTTATTTTTCTAATTCTTCTAATAAATGTATAAAATGAAAAAACACCTACCACTACATCTTCTAATCATATCATTTGTGCTTCTTTCTGCTCCTGTTATAATAAAGGCAGAAGAAAAATCACAAATAGTTCTACGTTCGACTTATAGAGATTTAATTGCTTTGCAAGTGCAGCATATCTCGAACGTTTTTATCGTCAATAAACATAATTATGGATTTTACGGACATAGTACAATCAAAAATAGTTATGAAAACAAGTCTGTAAGTGGAGATAGCGTGGTAACAGACCATACCACTGGCCTGGTCTGGCATCAGTCCGGCTCTGACGAAGAAATGGATTGGTCTAAAGCGAAGCAATGGGTAAAAGATTTAAACGACAACGGATATGCCGGGTATTCAGACTGGAGACTGCCTACTGTGGAAGAAGCAATATCACTGCTGGCGCCAAACATAAATCCCAGCGGCCTTTACGTAGACCCAGTATTTGATGCGAAACAGACCGGTATCTGGACAGGCGACGAAAATGACAGTGCCGGTTTTATGGATGGTGCATGGAGCGTGCGCTTCACTGGCGGCTACGGCGGAGGTAATGCATGCTGGGTATACGATAATGCCCGCAATCGTGTCCGCCCGGTCCGTTCAGTTAATAAGACACAATAGGAGGCGGGTCCTGATTGTTAAATTTATCAGTGAAGATACCTCTTTATCTATCACAAGAATGTCGCAATAAGTGCACCTGATCAAATAGCACAAAAGAAGAAACTGGTTGTTGCAGGCTGTAAGGTGTTGTGGTATTTTCGGATACGGACTTTGGAGATGCTAAAAACACTTTGAAGTGTTGATTTGATTTTTGACACACCGCCTCCGGTTTGTTTAATACCAAGACAGTTATTTCATGCCATTAGCTCTTGGTTTCTTGTATCAAAAGAGTGACATAATTCTTGGTTTTTCACTTGCTTTTTTTCTGATTTGTTATACAATTTTCTATGTGGTGTGCGTGACTTTTGTGAGTATTGATTATTCTATCTTTTTGATTTTATTTTATTAGCATTTTAGAAATTTTAACTTTTTTGTTTTTCTGATTTTGTTAGTGCAATGAGATGTCAGTTTGAAAGAATAGTCACGCACACCATTTTTTTAATTTGTTGCTGCAATATCCTCTTTTTTCCATACTAACCTGTTCCAATTGTTCTCTATTTATGTCTATCCGCTTTCGCTGTAGTTCTTTTTTTAATATTTCTTTTTATTTGTTCCAGCGATCTACCTGAGAGGATCTGCCTCATCGCCCAGAAACGTGGACTCTGAAATTTATTGGATTGAGCTTTTTCGACTAATGATTGAAACAGTCTGGTCTTCTCATCCCTCTTTTTCTCATCAAGTGTATCTAAATACGCGGTTAATTTTCTGGGAAATTCTTCCATTGTTATCTCTTTTTCTTTCCGAATTCTTCCAGGGCAAAAGCTTTTACTTCATCCCCGGATATGTCTTCATTCTCAATATAAAATAGATCTTGATACATCCACCAAGTCCTGCTTTTCTCCTGGTCAGTCATAATTTTTACCGGATCAAGACTTTGTAATTGCAGTAAAGAGTTGTATTTGGCTTTTGACAGCTTAGTCTTGCTTATTTTCCTGCCGACACTGAACTGATATTTTGTAGAGAAAGTACCGTTCTCTATAAAGTTACCATTTTTCTCTTTTCTTATCATGACTGTGCGATTGTAAAAATAATGGTTAAATTAGCAACGAAATAAATGAAATTAAGACACAGATGCTGACAAGTTATTTCTACAATACAGGTAAAGGTTACCAGTCGATTGGGAAGTAGTCCTTTAGAAATTTCCCGACCCAATGCTTACCGGTAAGAATGCCATCAAAGAACGGATCGCAAACCCTTGCCGCTCCATCCACAATATCCAATGGAGGTTGAAAATCATGCACGTCTTGTTTGAATTGAGAAAGTGCTATCGGGTCTTCATCTGTCACCCAACCAGTATCTACTGCATTCATGAAAATACCATATTTTGCAAAATCACCTGCCGAGGTGTGGGTTAACATATTTAAGGCAGCCTTCGCCATATTCGTATGAGGATGGCGATCTGACTTTTTAAATCGGTAGAACTTGCCTTCCACCGCTGTAACATTCACAATATGTTTCTGCCCGGTATTATCACGTTTCATCAAGTTGGCCAGTCGATTACACAATACAAATGGGGCGACCGCATTCACCAACTGAACTTCCAGCATTTCCGGTGTTTCTATATCACCAAGCTTAAGACGCCAACTATTTGTTTTTCGTAAATCAACCTGTTGAAGATCCACATCAAGTTCACCCTTTGGAAACAGTTCCGCGGCAGCTATAGAGTTGTCGAAATTATATGGAATCTGAGAAAGTTTTGCGGAAGCACGCAATCCGATCCCGAAGCCTTGTCCGTGCCATGCAACTGGCAGAAGAGCGTCTTGTTCAGGTTCATTTTGGCAAAGCGCCGTTAGCCGGCTTTTGCAGGCCTCGTAGTTACCAAGGAGAGTCCGGACATCTTCCGATAAGAGATGCAACTGTTTTGACTCATTTTCGATCAAATGCGTGTAAAATCCCGGAGGACGTCGAACTGTCTGAGCCGCATTGTTGATGAGTATATCAAGCCGGTCATAACTTTGCTCGATGTAGCTGGCAAAGATCTCCACACTTGGGGTATGGCGCAGGTCAAGTCCATGAATATGCAGACGTTCTTTCCAATTATCAAAATCATCTTCTTTTGCAAATCGCTCTGCCGAATCAACCGGGAAACGGGTCGTGGCAATCACCGTGGCACCGGCACGAAGCATCATCAATGTCGCATGGTAACCAATCTTGAGCCGCGAGCCGGTAATCAATGCAACTCTCCCGTTAAGCGGTGCTGTTTGAAACCGTTTCCTATAATTCAGGTCACCACAGGATTTACACATCGAATCATAGAAATGATGGAGCGTCGTAAACCCAGCTTTACAGACATAACAATTGCGTTCTGAACTCAGCACTTCCGGATTAAGTCTCGATTCAATCCTGTCCATCGACAACTCTTTCGGCGCACTGAATACATCTTTTAACCTGGCATCACGGATGCCCGTATTGCGCCTGGCAATTCTGTCCGCTTTCTTTAAACCCCGACTTTTCGCAATTTTTTCATCTTTACGGCGTTTTTTCCTCTCTTCAGTCGAAGGCCTTGCAATTTTCCCCGCCGCAGTAAATAGTTTCTGTTTCTCCTGTTTGCTTAAACAGACAAGTTGTTCGCTATCTTCAACCAAAGCTTCAAGGGTTGTGATACAGTTTTGTATCTCTTCCAATGTATATTTTCTGTTTTCCATAAATACCTGACTTTAAATTATTAATCCTTTTTCGTAGCGAGGTATAAACGCTCGACTTTCTTTCTTGCCCAGGGCGTTCTTCGAAGGAACTTGAGACTGGATTTCACAGATGGATCGCTGTTGAAACACCGGATATCGATGCGTATGCCTAATTCGTCCCAACCATAATGTTCAACCAGGCTGTTGACAATTTGTTCCAAGGTCACACCGTGCAGAGGGTTATTCGCTTGTTGTTCACTCATAATTCTAACCGGGATTGTATTTGTCTTTTGCTAAGTATAGCTTATCTTTTACACGTCTGAAAATTATCATTCTATTTGAGATGTGGAAATGAAAACTTCAATGTATATCAATATTGAGGTAGATTGTTCCTTTTAAAGGAGCATCATGTCCAGACCTTGAAAGTGGCATGTAGAAACCTGAGGTACTCAATCTTCTACAGCTACTCGCTGCTCTTCCCTGGCTTTTTAATTCGATGACCAGGTTTGGCCAGAATTTCCAAATAAAAGGATTCGAGTTGTTTTAATTCGGCCTGATCAATGGATTTATTAATGTCGTACACATGAACAACCTCACTACTTTCCTCATCAACACCCATCCGACAGTCAAAATCCCAAAAATCGGCACCTTTGGGCAGGTCCTTTCTGCGTTCTCTTTTTAGATATTTTTTCACTTCATATTTAATGGCTTCAACAAGCCTGGGAACTTTAGTGGTAGGGTGGGTCAATTTAAACGTTTTTTTCATAGTAATCTCAAAATGTGTGACTGGTATTTTAATAATGTCAGCAAATCATCAGGGAGCCTTTTTCCAGATCGTTTCCGACATCGATGTTCTATTTACCCGATCTGGGTCAGGCACCGACAAATGACATTTTCCCACAACAGAAACGGGGTCAATTCTTTATAATTGACAAGCAAGACTTTCCAGTCTTAGTAACTGTCAACGACAAAGAATTGACCCCGTTTTTACGTTTTCAGTTCGGGCCGCATTATTCAAATACAGCCCAACACTTTATGCTTATTCTATGTTTGCGCCGACGACAGCGGCCATCTGCATCATGTCGATTGTCTGACCCACTTTCAGCTTTGTAAGGTTAGTAACCTTGCCTGACTTGCTTTTTGAATTTGTGTTTTTGAAAATTGCGAGCAATTTAGCATCAGTCACAATGTACTTACCCGCGTTCTCCGCTTTTCCATTTTCACTCTTTGTCTGAAGTTTATTCGCTTTAATATAGTCCCATAGTTTTTTGGTGATTTCTGTCCTGGGAAGTTCTGTTTTTCCTAGAAACTCCGCCAGCTCAGTTTTCAGCTTTACCGGTTTACTCAATCCCTTTGCTTCTGCCATTTTTTACTCCTTCATATTAAGATTTAAATGAAATTCTCTCCGATATCGGAACTTCTGATTATTGTATTTTCCACTCAGACAACAGTTAAATATACAGACACTATGTTATTAGAAATACTCAGTTACCTAATATTTCTAATAACATACTCATGATTTATATAGCTTTAAAGTAATTTTACAAGCAAAATTTCTTATAAACCTGACTTTCTTCTAAATAAAATGCAGGACATACTGTTAATTATGAAATTTAAGACCACTGATTTCTGCACTTAATTGCGCTCTTATTTACTGATTGATAATTTACAGGCATCATTCAATGTACCTGTTTTATTAATTGAGGGTTGTCATTTCCCGGATTATTAACTTCATTTGAGACGGCATAGGATATCATATTATCATCCGGATACGGCCTTAATAGTCGCTTTATAGTATCAGGGTTTTGTATTTTAGTATTGAGCCACTGGTCTTCAAGCTCCTGATGTAGAATTACCGGCATTCTATTATGTATTGGTTTAAGAGTATTGTTAGGTCGCGTAGTTATTATGGTAAAAGTCTTAAGATCGTTTCCATCGCTGTCTTTCCATACATCATAAATCCCTGCCAGACAGAAGATTTTACAGTCCTTCAGTCCTATATAATATGGTATCTTTTTCGTGCCGGTTATTTTCCATTCATAAAACCCGAAGCATGGCACTAAACATCGATTTGTTTTTAGAAGATTTTTAAATGATGGCTTTATGTCGACTGTCTCCACTCTCGCGTTGATCATTCTGCGTCCAATCTTCGGGTCTTTTGACCAGGATGGAATCAACCCCCACTTCATCATCTCCAGTCTGTTTTCCTGTCTTGCATTCCGACTGATAATATAAGCATAGTGCGAAGGGGCAATATTATAGCGAGGCTTTATATTCCCAATAAGATCTTCTGAGCCCGAAAGCCTGAATCTTGGGAAAACTTCATCTATACCTTCTAATACAAATCTACCGCACATAATTTATCTTATGAGTAACAACAAACAGAATTCACAACAAACTCGCAAAGAGAAGAAAACAGCAAAAACAACCACCATTTTTTGGAGTACAGTAACCGAATCACTGCTTTAATACGCATCATCAAGGTGATGCACTCCATATTACAGAGTAAAAATAATCTTACAACGACTTGTATTCTTCCATTAATTTTCTGAATTTATTAACGGTCACTTCGTATACCTCTTTTCCGGTCATATCGACTCCGGCATCTTTGAGTATTGCGAGTGGTTCTTTGTGTGAACCTGCTCCCAGAAATGAGAGATAATCATCAACCGCTCTCGCCTCGCCTGAGCTTACACGCTCAGCCAGGGCTATTGCAGCAGAAAGACTGGTAGCATATTTGTAGACATAAAAAGCGTTGTAGAAATGGGGAATCCGTGCCCACTCACAATGTAACTGCTCATCAATAACCATCCCATTGCCGAGATAGGCTTCAAGGTTCTTTCTGTAGACGTCAGTGATACTTTTCGCGATCAGCACTTTGCCTGATTCAGCCATCTCATGAACCTCTTTTTCAAAACTTGCAAACATAGTCTGCCTGAAGAAAGTCGCCTCAATTCGTTTCATATTATGATAAAGAAAGAATTTTTTTTCTTCGCGGGAAACAGCAATCTTTGACATATGATCGAACAAGAGAGCTTCATTAAATGTCGAGGCTATCTCTGCCAGAAAGATCGGGTTCTGGTAATAGATATACGGTTGATTCTCAATAGAGTAATCACGATGCAGGCAATGACCGAATTCGTGCGCGAATGTTGATACATCAGAGAACTTTCCCGTGTGATTCAGAAAAACCAGTCCACGACTCGCGTAACTCCCCCAGGAGAACGCTCCCGATCTTTTGCCAACAGATTCAAATACATCGATTACCCGTGCGTTAACTGTGGCATCGTACCTCCTTGAATATTCCGGACCAAGGGGTTCTAGTGCCGTGCGGACAAGATCAATGGTCTCTTCATAAGAATACGCCTTATCTACATCAGCAACCAGTGGAATATAATTATCATAGAAGTGCAGTTCCTCAACTCCAAGCGCCTCCTGTTTCAGGGCATTGAAATCACTGACCACATCAATGTTCTCTTTCACAACATCAACCAGATTAGTGAATACTGTAGTTGGAAGGTAATCTGGAAACAGGGCACTTTCCAGCATTGACTTATAGTTACGAATTTTAGTCAGTTTAATGTTTGTAAGTACTGTTGTGGCATACGTATTTGCCAGTACGTCTATATTCTGCAGGAACGGTTTGTAATAGTATTCAAACGCTTTTTGACGAAGCTCCCGGTCGGGTGATTCTAATATTTGAGCATACTTGGCGTGAGACAGGTGGATCTCTTCTCCCTTATGCTTAAACACATCGAACGAAATATTGTTATCGTTAAAGGCGGAAAAAATATCATCAGGTTTTCCCAGGGCTATTCCCAGTTCTGCCAATACAGTTTCCGACTCTTCAGAAAGTATATGGGGGTTGTATCTGGCATAGCCATCCAGAAAGAAACGATACTCTGACAGCCGGGAATTTTCATGTATTAATTTATCGATCTCTTTCTCTGACAAAGAGGACAACTCTTTTTTTATGAAAACGGTTTCTGCAGAAATCCTTGACACGAGCAGCTCAATACGGCCTTTCATCTCTTCATATATGGCATTGCGGGTATCTTCAAAAAATCGCACATTCGCGTATACATATAAATTTTCTTTAACGATAGAAAAGTCAATATAAGTTCTCATAAACTGTTCGAGTTTACTGAAATCAGCCAGGGTGCCTTTAAACTCCAGAAGTTGAGAAAGTTCTTTTTCCACCTTCCGATAGTCTTCTTCCCAAAAGTCGTCTGATGTGTACAATACGGACAGGTCCCACTTGTATTTATCTTCTATTTCATCTCTTGTTTTATTTTTATTCATATTTTTAAACTACTTATCATCTTTGTGTGATTTTTTTTTAACATTAAGTTTGAATACGGTGCCAGAGGCAGGTCTGTCCTTCGGCACGACATCGAACCTCTACTGAAATCCAGGTAGTGTGCCCAGATATTCCCAACCGGTACATTTCCAATTTTTTGCTTCAAACGTTTTCGTTGCACATTCCTGGAAAATAACATGCCCGGCTTCTTTGAAGAATCCTTTTCCGTCACCGCGAGGACTAAAGAGGATCCTTACTCTTGCTTTCCGAAAAGTATTACCGATAACACTGGCTGTATACTGGGGATATATTAAAGATGCCACTGCATTATCAGGTTCTACATCGCCGTCCTCGTTCACAAAAGCACCGGCATTGGCGTAATAGTAAACCCACTTACTATCCTTTCCAATATGACGGAGATGGAGTCGGAAGGTCTTTTTGTCCCTGTCAACATCTCCGACATAAAGTTCTCCCCCATCAATGGGCAAAAGGGTAACAGCTAATTTGAACGTAGGATCAGGCTCGTTCAATCCACTCGCAAATGCTTGTAATGTTACAAACAACCCTATAATAGAAACAGCACAAATCATTGATAATCTTTTAATAATCACATGTCACTCCTTGTATGTAATATGAATACATTTAACTGCAAAATGCAGTACTTTAATATTTATTTAACAGATTGTATAACAAAAAATTATACCACAACATCTTAATACAAAAAGGGGGAAATCTGCGATACACAACTGAGGTTAATATTTATCAAAGTAATAGCAATATTAAGGTAATTTACCTCAACGGCAGGGTATGAAGCGTACCATGGTTTTCTTGTCCCTGATGACTTCTCCAAGAAGATCAATAGTACGATCAATGTCTTCCATCGTATTACCCAGTCCCAGCGAGAAACGCAGAGTACAATGCGCCTCCTCTTCGGTAAGTCCCATTGCCAGCAAGGCATGTGAAGGTTTAGGCGAACCGGCCCTGCATGCCGACCCGGAAGAGAGAGAAACACCTTTCTGGTCCAGGGCAAGAACCACTGACTCTCCGCGTATTCCGGGCAAGGTCATATTTAAGGTGTTTGGTAGCAGTGCATCCGGATTTCCGTTCAATTTTGCATCTGCCATTAACTCACGTATGCCTTTTTCCAGCTTGTCACGCATCCTTTTAATTCTGTCCATTTCGTGGATTCGCTGGACTGCCAACTCCGCAGCCTTACCCAGCCCGACAATCCCCAATACATTTTCTGTTCCCGCACGCATTCCGTTCTCCTGCTTTCCACCACTTACCAGGGGCTCCAGAACAACACCTTTGCGAATATACAATGCACCAACACCTTTCGGACCATATAATTTATGACCTGACATGGTGAGCAGATCCACACCGAGGGTTTCTACGTCAATCGAAATCTTGCCGATCGCCTGCACACAATCAGAATGGAAGAGGACATTCTGTTCTTTCGCTATTTTGACCAGATCTGTTATAGGATTAATAGAACCGGTCTCGTTATTGGCCATCATCACACTCACCAGACATGTTTTCTCTGTAATTGCAGATTTCAGGTCATCCGGGTTAATCTTCTTCGTTTTATCAATCTCCAGGTATGTTACTGCAAACCCATGCCTCTCTAGCCACCGACATGTATCGATGACAGAAGGGTGTTCTATGGAAGTGGTAATAATATGAGTCTTTGAATTCCAGTTCGCAAAAGCCACACCCTTTATAGCGAGGTTATTAGCCTCTGAACCACTGCCGGTAAAGGTTATGCGCCGTGCAGTACAATTGAGCAACTGGGCGACACTTCGACGCGCCTCCTCAACTGCGAACCGTGCATCCTTTCCTTCAGTGTAGATGCTGGATGGATTACCATGACCATTTTCAGCGAACCGGTGCATAATTTCCTTAACTTCCGGATCAAGGGGAGTAGTGGCATTGTGATCAAGATAAATACGTTTCTCAACATGCTGAGACTCTGAGCCGGAATCTATCATCCCGACAGTATCACTATATTCACCTGAATCTACCGAAAGCATTTTTTCTCTCTCTGTTACTTTGACCACTTCGCACAAGAGTGTTTTATATACAGGAAAGCCTGAGATGGGATCATACCGCTGGAGATCAGTCAACTCATTTATATTGCAATTTTGCCACTTCTCCGGCCCAACAGGCCCACCTCCACCCATATTGGCATCAATGGCACCCTTAACAATATCATCGGTAACCAATGCGCACATGGTAACTTTACCACGCTTTGTTATGATATCAACGAGGTCTCCACTTTTTATACCACGAGTTTCCGCATCCAGAGTGTTAAGCGTAACCGTCGGCTCAGGCCTCTCTTTTGAAAGCCCGGGGATACCATGATGCTGTGTGCGGAAATCCGTAGTTACGCGTGACCCTGAGTTGAATATCAGGGGAAATTTCTCCGCAAGATCAGGCTGTGACAGTGGACCTTCACCAGGTTCTGTATAGACTGGCAATGGATCATAACCATGCTCTTCAAGTATAGTAGAGGCTATTTCAAACTTTCCTGTCGGAGTATCGAACCCTGGTTTGCCGTCAGCACGCAGTAATCCCTTCTCCCATTTCTTGTACTCCGTCAAAACTGTTGGAATCTGCACTGTTCCGTTTGCATTCCGAACATCTTCGAGAGTAAAGCCGGAACCCTTTAATACATGTCGAAGGAGCTCTTCCTCATTGGCAGGGTAAAGATGTCCATATCCAAGGCGTTCAGCAAGTTCTGTTAAAATAAAGAAATCATTGCGGGCCTCACCTACTGGTTCGGCAATTTTTTCCCTGATCCTGAAGATTGGCCCATAAGTCATGTATGATTCTATTTCATACATGGTTGTTGCAGGAAGGACTATATCTGCATAAGCCGCATCTGCTGTCAATTGGCGATCGATACTTACAAGGAAATCCAGTTTATTCAGCGTCTTACGCCAGATAGCAGGTTGAGGCCAGGAGGTAATGATTGATCCTCCAAGAATGATAAGAGAACGAATAGGGTATGGTTTACCCTCTAAAACAGATTCCGGTAACGAGATTGCATGGGATTCACCACGATACGCGCTGTAGACAGGAAATCGCTCTCTACCCAGCGCTTTTCGCACATCAGGATTGGGAACGTGACCTTCACGGTTTACAGAAAAATTGTTCTGTTTCATTGTAAAACAACGTCCTCCCGGAACATCAAGCTGTCCTGCAAGTGCCCAGAGGACCATCGTTGCCCGTATTGCCTGCACACCACTGTCACTATACTCAAGCCCGCTGTACATAATTGGAGACGCTCCGTTTGCCTCTGCAATTCTCCTGGCAAGCGATCTGATTGTCTCGGCAGGAACACCCGTAATATCCTCTACAGCATCCGGCCTGAAGTGTTGAACATATCTGGCAAGGTCATCAAATCCGACCGACCAGTTTTTTACAAAGTCCTCGTCATATAGTTCTTCTTCTATAAGAACATTGCACATGCCGAGAGCCAGAGCGCCATCAGTACCGGGACGTATCGGGATCCACTCTGCATTGGGAAGCTTTGCCGTCATGGTTTTGCGTGGATCAATTACGACAACCTTGGCTCCCTGTTTTTGCGCGCTGACAATCCTGTTGAGATCAAGCGGCGGACAATCGGTAGCAGGATTTGTCCCCCAGACTACTATCATCTGGGCATTCTCAATATCAGAAAACATATTAATAAGCATCCCCCCCATAGTGATATGAGGAGCAATCATTGCAAACGAAACATAGCAGAGAGCTCCCACACCAAGAGTATTCGGCGAACCGAATGGGAACAAGACGCTTGATGCGGAAGATACCGCTACACCTTTTGGCTGAAAGATATCACACATGGCAAGTTCAAAGCTCCCTCTTCCGGTATATATAGCAGTAGCCTCCGGCCCGGACTCTTCCTTAATAGTATTGAGGTTTTCGACAATAATATCATAGGCATTATCCCAGGAAATTCTCTCAAACTCATATGTCCCCTTTGGACCCTTTCTCCGCATCGGATAGCGAAGACGGTCTTTAGAGTATACGATCTCAGCAGAGTGTTCTCCGAGTTTACATATCATCCCTAAATGAGAGCTCTCATCAGGACGTACTTCACCAATTCTTCCATCCGGATCGTAGGTAACGGTAACCCAACATCCCGCCGGACAAATGCCGCAAATTGCATGCTTATCATAAATATTTTTTTTTGATCCCATAAATGTTCTCTTTACTGCAAATCAACAGCCGGCGCGAAAAGGTTCAGGCTGAAAAGCCGTTCAGTATCAAACCATTGTTGTTTAACGCAGAGACCTGACTCTTTTGCCAGCGTATCAATATCGTCGAGTGAATACTTGAATGAGTTTTCCGTGTGAATAGTCTCATTTGCTGTAAAAGAAACCTCTAAATCAAGCTCACTGATGAAGGCTTTCTGATCAATATTACTGATCAGGTACATCTCAATCCGTCCAATTTTTTCATTGTAGATTGCCTTGTGACCAAAATTCTCAAGATCAAAATTACCACCCAGTTCCCTGTTCACATGTGTAAGGAGGTTCAGGTTGAATTCAGCAGTGATACCCTGTGTATCATTGTAGGCATTCTCTATAATCGTCTTGTCTTTTTGCAAATCGATGCCGACCAAAAACCTGTCATCAGAGTGCATTGTCTCCCGTATATGCCGTAGTAAAGTAGTTACCTCTGATCTCTCAAAGTTACCGATACTTGACCCTAACCATGTAATGAGATTCTGTTGATCTGTCTGGATATTCAGATGATCAATTCCCTCGTTGTACCTGGCAGCAATGGCATTTATTTCCAGATCTGGATATGCTTCGAGCAGAGAATACGAACTCTCCTCAAGCATCTGATGGGACACGTCTATAGGTGTATAATGAGCCAGGTTCTGACGTTCAAGAAACGCCTCTATCAGAATCCTTGTTTTTGTAGAACTTCCACTACCCAATTCGACAAGGACTGTTTCTTGAGGAAACTGAGAGGCAATATCATCAGCGTTTGCCTCAAGGATATCTGCTTCTGTACGTGTCAGGTAATACTCCGGAAGTTCACAGATTTTCTCAAACAACTGCGATCCTATATGATCATAGAAATAGACAAATGGGAGGTATTTGGATTCAGATTTAAGACCTGTTTTAACGTCTTCAGAGAAGTTATTTATGAAGACTTCGTCATCAGTTGTTGTAAGCGTAAACCGCTCTTCAATTCCTGAAAGTGTCACTGTATTTTCTCCTTTCTGAAATCATTATTATAAAGCATCCATTTTACAATATACTCCACTTGAAAACCAAGAAAACTTAGATTTTTTTTAAATGTTTTAGTTTAAAGCATTTAAAAATCCAAAAAGTTCAAGATGCAGGTTTTAAACGTAAGCCCTTTGGTACGAAAAACCTCTCCATGGCCTCAAAACATACTTGCGCTATCAGAGCAAGTATGGCTGCCGGCACGGCCCCCTGAAGAATCAGTGATATATTATCTAACCTGATACCGGTAAGTATTAATTGCCCATAACCACCAGCACCGATAAGCGCACCTAATGTTGCCGTTCCAACGTTAATGACAGCGGAAGTCTTTATGCCTGCCAGAATAGACCGGGACACCATTGGCAATTCAACCAATCTAAGCCTTGCTCCCGGTGGGAGTCCAAGTGCTTCTGCAGACTCTCGTATCTGTGGACGAATATCCTGAAAGCCTGTATATGTATTCCTTACAATCGGCAAGAGACTATAGAGAAAGAGCGCCGTAATGGCAGGAGGCCCGCCAATACCCAGTAACGGAATCATAAAAACAAGAAGCGCCAGTGAAGGAATGGTCTGGATGATACCAACAGTACCCAGGATAACCTGTCCCAATCCCGGCATTTTTGCAGAAAGGATGCCCAGTGGTATTGAGACTATGATGGAGGCAGACAATGAGATTGCGACAAGAAAAAGATGTTCTCCTGTATGACGTAACAGGCGACCAGCTACGGTTTCCTCATACGATTCAGTCTCCAAAGAGAGACTTCCTGACAGAAAATCAGAGGCAATCTGACCTTCTGGTACCATTTCCAGGCTAGCACTGGAATTCATATTTATCATTTCTGATTCAGAAATTTTACCCTCAAGCTTTTTAAGAACAGTTACCACATGCGGGGCACGTTTTTCTAAATCTGACCGATACAGAATTACGGAATTGTACGCGGGAAAATGGCCCAAGTCATCCTCCAGTATACGCAGCTCATAATACTGGATCTTGGCGTCAGTTGAATAGATATCAATCGCATGAATAGTACCTTTTTCCAGACCACGATAGGCAAGATCATGATCCAAACCTCTCACATCCTGTTGAGGTAAATTGTAATTTTTGCGCAGGATTGGCCATCCGTCTCCCCGGGCCATGAATTCATTACCGAAACCAAATTTCAAACCAGGATGTTGGCGTAAGTCTGAGATTTTTTGAATCTTCAGCCTTTCCGCAACTTCCTCTTTCATACCAATGGCATAGGTATTGTTAAAACCCAACGCCTTTGTCATCATAATACCATACTTGATCAGGGCCTGTCGGATATCCTCTTTACTATGCACTCCCTCACCTGCCAGGATTTCCTCACTGATCGTACCTGTATATTCAGGGTAAATATCAATCTCGCCTCTTATCAACGCATTCCACAGTACACGCGTACCTCCTAGTTCCCGCAGATGGATGGGCTGTTCACCTGTACTCTTTACCAGATGTGTTACTATCTCACCAAGAATTACAGATTCAGTAAACTTTTTAGAGCCAATCTTAATCTCCGGCGTGGAACTATATACAGCATGAGGAAGGAAAATTGCGATGAAAATATTGCACACAAACAGGTGTATGATAATAATAAGGTATGTTTTCACCTGGAATCCTTTCCCATAACATCTAAAGGGCTTCGCTGAGCATTGATAAATCGGGTAACAAATGCGTCGGCAGGTGATTGTATAAACTCATCCAGTGTGCCTTTCTGTAAAACTCTTCCATCCCTCAGCAAGGTAATAATGTCTCCAAAGAAGCAGGCTTCTGCTATATCGTGAGTTACCAGGATAACTGTTTTGCCAAGCGCCTGGAATATCCTTTTTAAATCTACCTGGAGATCAGCCCTTATCATCGGATCCAGGGCACCAAGGGGTTCATCCAGCAGAAGCACATCCGGATCTAACATGAGAGCCCGCATCAAACTCACCCGCTGCTGTTGACCACCGGAAAGCTGTACTGGAAAACGTTCAAGTCCTTCAGATGGAAAATGCGTCAGTTCGGCAAGCTCGTCCAACCGTTCTTTAATCCGTTCATCACTCCATCCCAGGTAGCGTGCCATCAGCGCCACGTTATCATATGCTGTAAGGTGTGGAAAAAGGCCTCCCTCCTGGATAACATAACCCATCTTTCGCCTTAAAGAAATCACAACTTCAGGAGTAACCCTGGTCCCTTCAAAATAAACAGACCCACTGTCTGCCTGTACTAACCCTATGATGAGCCGCAGTATAGTTGATTTCCCACATCCACTCTGGCCAATTAGCACTGTTGTCTGGCTGGCAGGAATCGTCAAATCAATGGAATGAAGTGCTGTAGTTTGACCGTATACTTTAGAAACGCCCTGTATGTCAATCATTAGAAGATAATTTTATTAACTAATCATACTTATCTGATTATGTGTCTGATATGTTGCTGTCATTTTATAATACAATGAGCTGTAATTCCAATGTAATACTGACAAAAACAATGCTGTTGTACTAGCCCAATAATTCTTCCCACTATAATCTTTTCCTTAAATCTTGTAACAATGCAAAGTATTTTGAGGTATAGACATATTACCATATACTTCTGTGATGAAATTTCTGTATTCGGTATCATTTTTGCAATTTCCTTATTCAGAGTACTTACTCTATTGTTTTGTACAAGAAATATACAATATATACTCGTAAAGTCAGTAATTTTAACTTGAGAGGGGAAAATAATGACTATCGGTAAAAAATTTGTTCTAGTATTTTCAATATTCTTAGTTGCGGTATTAATTGGTGCATTCTTTGTTTTCAAGACTACAAGAGAACAGCAGTCTGATCTGGTAGTTGTTAATCTGGCCGCAAATCAGCGCATACTTACCCAGAAATATTTTAAAGAATACATTAATGAATTAATGCCTCGCCAGGTTCGCTACAGTACAATAAAGGCTGCTGAAATTGCAACCATTCAGATTGTAGAGGATCGCAAACAGTATACTAAGAATATAATAGCAAAACTTAAGAAAGACGGCATAACCAATGTACATCCAAACAGGAACTACACTAACCTTGACGGAGGTATTCCCCTTCCGGCTACCTTTGTACAGGAAGTTTCAAGCACTATCAACAAACAAGGTGTGTACAGTTACGACCTCCTGAGCAAGTGGAACATAAACAAGGAAAAAAACCTTCGCACAGACTTCGAGAGAGAGGCATTCGATTTCTTATATCAAGATAAAGGAAATGTTTTTTCACGTTTTATGGAGCACAATGGTATTTTTACCCTTCGTTATGCGACACCAGATGTCGCCGGTGCCGAGGCCTGTGTAAAATGCCATAACTCCCATGAAGATAGCCCGAAAAAAGATTTCAAGCTTGGGGAAGTTATGGGCATTCTTGTTGTCAATATTCCGATAGGTACTATGAGTGCGAAAACGGAGGCATTCTTTGCCGATTCAGATGACGGTAAATTTGGTGAAGACACCTTCCTCAAGACAAAAAAGGTTTTTGATACCACACTCGGAGCACTCATTAGCGGTGGGAAAGCACCTCTGGACATGGAAATGAAAAAATTCACTACACTACCAGCATGTAATGATCGTCCGATTCTTGCGAAATTAATTGAGGCAAAAAAATATTGGAATACCACACAGGCGAATCTGCAAGCCCTTCTGGATACTGAAATAAATTCAGCGGAATATATTGTTGCCTATGATGACGCATTTACCAGCGCGAATTCCACGATGCACGCTATAAATGACGCAGCGGCCTTATATCAGGCAGGATCGAAAGAGAGGATGTCAATGCTGCTAAAGATACAGACGCTTTCTGTAATAATTGTCTGTGCAGTAATCGGCCTTGGTTGGTTACTTTTTGCGCGTCCATTAATAAACTTTTTGAGTGGTCTCGTCGCAAAATTATCAGATAGCTCAGAGCATATTGCCTTGGCAGCTGAAGAACTGTCTTCTGCGGGACAGTCCCTTGCACAGGGTTCATCAGAACAGGCATCCTCTCTGGAAGAGACATCGGCATCCATGGAAGAGATGTCATCCATGACGAAACAAAATGCAAAGAACGCAGAGGAAACATCAAAATTAGTAGACGTGTGCATTGTTGATGCAGAAAACGGTAATAAGGCGGCGGCTGAAGTAAGCAGTTCAATGGAAGAAATAGCTTTCAGCAGCAAGAAGATAGCGGAGATTACAAAGATAATAGACGGTATAGCATCGCAGACCAATGCCCTGGCACTTAAAGCAGGTCAGGATACATCTCAGATCGTCAAGCAGGGAAACAGCTTTGCTGTAGTTGCAAAAGAGGTCAGAAACCTTGCTAATAAGAGTATGGCTGCAGCAAAAGACACCAGTGTAATAGTTCAAAGTTGTCTGGCAAATACCGATAAATTTGAGAATGGAGCAAGCAAAAACAAAGAATTTAATGAAAATATTAAAAAGATTGCCAGAGGTGTCAAGGACATAGAAACTATAGCATTTCAGACTAACCTCCTGGCCCTTAATGCTGCAGTCGAAGCCGCTCGCGCAAGTGATAACGGGGAGAAGTTTGCTGCTGTCACAGAAGAAGTAGGCAATCTTGCCAAAAAGAGTGCGGATGCGGCAAAAAACACTACTGTTCTGATTGGTGAATGTGTTCAAAAAGCTGGAGAAGGAACCAGGATTGCCGCTAAATGCAAAGAAGATACTGAACATATTGTTAAGGACGTAAAACGAGCCGCGGTTCTGACAAAAGAGATAACGGAAGCATCTGCAGAACAATCAGAGAGTATTACTCAGGTTAGCAATGCAGTACAACAGATGGACCTGGTTACACAGCAGACGGCGGCAAACGCGGAAGAAACGGCATCTGCAAGCGAAGAATTAGCAGCCCAGGCACAAACAATGAAGGAACAAATTAATATATTAGCAATGCAGGTTAATAGTAAAGGAGAACATCGAAGAAATAAACCTGTAAATCCTGATAAAGGCAATGCAGAAAAACCTGATAATGTAATTTCCAGTGAGACGCCGGAACAGAATGTTACAGACGTAAAAACACCAGGCAAGAGTGTATTGAAATTAATTTCTTTACCAATATACATATTGAATTCAATCGCTAAACTGAGAAAGCGTGATGATTTCAACAAAGGAATCAAATCCGAGTCTATGGATTCACCTGAAACTGCTCCTGGTACTGATAATAAAACGGAAGATAATGATAACGGCAGGAATGAAGACGTTCCAGTCAAAACAGATTCTAACGAAAGCATTATTCCAATGGGTGAGAATAGGATTCTGGAACATAATGAAAGTTTTAAAGATTTTTAGGTGGCGATACGGTTCATATAATAATTCCTGGTCTTATGCACGAAGGTTTACACCAAGGGAATTGCTGAGATTTGTAAGGATTTTTTCCTTCAGGATATCTACTTCATCGCTCTTCAGGGTTTTATCATCTGCCCTGAATGTAATCCTGAAGGCGATACTCTTCCTGCCCCTCTCAATCTGCTTGCCTCTGTATACGTCAAAGAATTCTATGTCGTCAACATAGTCTATTTTAAGAGATTCGATGCATCTTTTTATATCTGCCCAGGTAACATCCTCATCAGTTACGACTGCAAGATCTCTTGTCACTACGGGAAATGATGGTATTTTTCGGTATGAGCTTTCAAGGTTTGTTTTGTCTATCAGTATGTTAAAATCAAGTTCTGCGACGCACGGCTTGCTTCTGAAACCATAATCACTAATTACTTCTTTACTTAATTCTCCTATAAATCCCAGAACACTGTCTCCAAGCCTCAGCTCTGCAGATTTTTCAGGACAGAATAGACCAAAATTAAAATGCGTACTCTCAAGACTGTCCGCAATATTAAGGTGATTGAGTATCGTCTCTATAACGCCTTTTAAAGCCAGATACCCTTCCTCCCCGAGAAGGCATAAACACTCCTTCTCTTCCGGCAACTGGTCGTCCTCCTTAGGCAAATAAACCTTGGACAATTCATATATATCAGTTTTCTCTACACCATAGTTCTGATTATGCTTCTTCACCCTCAAAAGGTTATGCACCAGTGCCTTCCTCAAAAGGTCTTCGTCCTGCCGTATCGGGTTAAGGATCTTCAGACTACTGGTCTCAGACCAGAGAGTACCATGCCGATTCTGCGAATCTCCGACAATACTATCAGTGATAACTTCATTAAAACCCAGTCCGGAGATAACATTTTTTGTTTTTTCCGTAATTTTGTCAAACTGGTTATCCTGTGTCAGTTTTACTCCTATATTGCTTTTTATGGGTATTTTGTCGTAACCATGAATCCTGGCGACTTCCTCTATCAGATCGATTTCCCGATAAACGTCTCCCCTGAAACTGGGAACATCCACACTGAACCCGTCTTCCGTTTCTGAATTTATACTAAATTGTAAGTGTCCTAGAATATCCTTCGCCGTATCCTTTTCTATCTGAAGTCCCAACAGGCGGTTCAAGTGAGACATCTTCAATGTAACACACACCTTTTTGTCTTCAAGATAGTTTTGATCAATTACACCCTCTACCGCCTGACCACCCGCTATCTCCAATATCATCTTTGTAGCTCTCCTTGATGCCCAGTCAACGCACTCAGGATCAACACGACGCTCAAAACGATAGGAAGAGTCCGACACCAGGCCAAGTTTCCTGGAGACCCTTCTGACACTTCTCGGATCGAAGAAAGCACTTTCCAGAAGGATGTTTCTTGTGGTATCAGAAACCTCTGTATCCTTTCCTCCCATTATACCGGCAATGGCAACCGGTTTTTGAAAGTCCGCAATCACCAGCATATCATCCGTAAGCGTACACTTGCTGCCATCGATTGCCTCCATAGTCTCTGCCTTCTTTGCCCTTCTGACAACAATCCTGCTTTCACTTAATTTGTTAAAATCAAAGGCGTGTAATGGCTGACCACTCTCCATCAATACATAGTTTGTAATATCTACGATATTATTTACGGGACGAAGCCCAATGCTGCTGATTTTTTTCTGCAACCATCCCGGAGATGGCCCTATTTTCACGTCTTTTATGATTCGTGCCGTATACCTCCGGCATAATTCATTATCTTCTACAGTAACACTGGTTATATCATTTATATTTTCATCCATTGTATCATAACCCACATCCGGAATGTCAAGCTTACCGCGGACAATGGTAGCTACTTCTCTTGCGACACCGATAAAACCCAGGCAGTCAGGCCTGTTTGAAGTCACCTCAACCTCCAGGCAGAAATCATCTTCTACCGGGCTTACCGTGTCAACTACCAATCCCGCGTTCGTTAAACTTTCTGCCAATTTCTCTACGGAAAGACCGTGTTTGCAATAATCCTTGAGCCAGTTGTAACTGATTTTCATAGGTTTTAAAATTGTGATAAAAATCTCAGGTCATTTTCAAAGAAGAGCCTGATGTTATCTATACCATACTTCAACATGGTAAGCCTCTCCACGCCCATGCCAAATGCAAACCCGGTATATTTTTCAGAATCATAGCCAACGGTATCAAATACGTTGGGGTCCACCATTCCCGCGCCCAATACCTCAACCCAGCCACTTTGGGAGCACACACTGCATCCCTTTCCTTTACAGAGAGAGCATGAAATATCGATTTCTGCACTTGGCTCGGTAAAGGGGAAGAATGAAGGTCGAAATCTCATCTTTATATCCTGTCCGAAATACGACTGGGCAAACAGGGTTAAAACATATTTTAGATCGCTGAAGCTGACGCCTTCATCCACCATCAGCCCTTCAATCTGATGAAACATGGAAGCATGACGAGCATCAACTGTGTCCGGACGAAAGACCTTTCCCGGAGCTATCATCCTTATGGGAGGTTTTTTCTTTTCCATTACCCTTATCTGAACGGTGGAGGTCTGGCTTCTCAGAAGGCGCTTGTTACCCAGGTAGAATGTATCAAAATCTTCTCTGGAAGGATGGTCAGCGGGGATATTCAGAGCATCAAAATTGTAGTATTCGTGTTCTACCTCAGGTCCGTATTCTATATCGAAACACAGTTTCTTGAATATCCCTTTAATTTCATCGATAGTCTGTGTAAGTGGATGTTTACGGCCATAGGGTTTGTGCTCTCCCGGTAGCGTCACATCAAATATCTCTCCTTTTAGCCTAGGTAACGGCAGAGAAAATGAACCATCAGCAGAAGTGTTAAACCCATCTTTTTTTTCTTCTATCCACTTGCCTATTTCATTCTTAAGAATATTTGCAGACTTCCCGGTAGACGATCTCTGTTCTGGTGGCAAACCTGGAATAGTCTTGATTATCTCAGTAATAACGCCACCTTTTCTTCCGAGATATCTGGTCTTTATCGTTTCAACTTCTTCGATAGACCCAGCCTTTGTCAAATCGTCCTTTGCCTGGTTTTTTATTTCACTTAATCTTTCCTGCATAATAAATCAGCTCCCTATAGCGGCCAATCCAGGTAGTGCTGTTCCACAAAACAAAATTTGTATTAAGGGGGCATAACGTGCAAGTGGAATTGCATGCTGCTTAACTCAAGTGTTAATCTCGCTTTCAAGAATATTCCGGCGTGTCACTGGAATCCTTCCCGTCCGAACGACTTATCCGGGCGGGCCGAAAGGAATGGTACATAACAATATTCCAAATTGCGGATTGGATATCGAAGATTGTTAATCAAAAAACAAACCATAAAGAGTGGAAAAGCCGGAACGCATGGTACGCATTCCGGCTTTAAATATGTTGCTTTGACAACTCAACCAATTTATCAAAAGCTACAGGATCGTTAACTGCTGCTTCCGCTAACATCTTCCTGTCAACTACAACATTGGCTTTTATTAACCCGTTGATAAAACGACTATAATTTATCCCGCGCATTTTAGCAGCTGCGTTTATGCGTATTATCCAGAGTTTTCTGAAATTCCTCTTTTTACATTTTCTATCTCTGTAAGCAAAGGCCATTGCCCTCACATACGTTTCACTGGCCTTCCTAAAGAGATTACCTCTACCACCCCAATACCCTTTTGTTGCATTGAGAAGTCTTTTTCTTCCCTGTTTCTTTGCTGAACCGTTTCTTACTCTTGGCATCTTTAAAACCTTTCTTGCGCTTATTCTAAAATATTTACTATGCTTTTCCTAAAGCACGTAACACAGATCTGGTAAACCCTTTTGATACAAGACTTGTTCTCTTGAGTGTTCTTTTACGACTACCAGTTTTTCCCGACATTAAATGACCGGCACCTGCCTTCTTTCTCTTAATCTTGCCGTTAGAAGAAACCCTGACTCTTTTCGTAAGACCCTTGTGTGTTTTTAATTTTGGCATTCCAATACTCCCTCATTTTCTAGGTTTAACTTTAGTGTTATGTTTTTGGTGTTAAAATAATTCCCATACTTCTTCCTGTTGACTTTGCCTGTGATTCCACCTTGGCAATATCTTCCAGTGTTCTAATAATTTCGTCAAATATTTCTTTTGCCTGATCCTTGTGTGCCCTCTCTCGTCCTCTGAACATCATGTTTACCAGAACCCTATCCTTTCTTTCGAGAAATTTCCTGGCATTCTTCATTTTCGTCTGCAAATCATGCGCTCCAATTTTCGGCCTTACCCTTATTTCCTTTAACTGAACGGTACGGCTTTTCTGATGCGATTTTTTGCTCAGTTTGTATTGATGCTTACCGTAATCCAGAAGGCGACACACTGGAGGATCAGCATCCGGCGAGACCTCAACCAGATCCAAGCCTAATTCCAAAGCTTTACTGAGAGCATCATGCTTTTTCATGATGCCTAATTGCTCTCCACCTTCACCAACAACTCTTACTGTCTTCGCAAATATTCTTTCATTAATTTTCAGGAATTTTGAAATCTCTATACCCCCATTCTAAAAAAACTATAATTTCCACTAACGCAAGAATCCCGGCTAATCACAAATCTCCATATAAAATGAAATACTAAATTTTGTCCTTAGCCTCCCTTTCAACACGTACCAGGAATTCTGACAAAGGCAGAGCGCCCTCATCTCCATTCTTACGACTCCGAACAGACACAGTCTCTTCCTCTAGCTCTCTATCGCCTATAATAAGCAGATAAGGGATTTTCTCCAAGGTGCCTTCTCTTATCTTAAAACCTGTCTTTTCATTCCTCAAATCACAATCAACACGAATTCCTATCTCGGACAATCTATCCTTTATCTTTTTACTATATTCATCATGAGCGTCTGTTATCGGCAGGACCCTGACCTGTGTAGGCGCAAGCCACAAAGGGAAATCACCGGCATAATGTTCCAGCAGACACCCGACGAATCTCTCCATGGCGCCAAGCACGGTTCGATGTACCATCACTACCTTATGCTTCTTACCATCAGAAGCGATATAATTAACATCAAACCTTTCAGGCAAATTAAAATCCACCTGAATGGTTGGCCCCTGCCAACCCCTGCCCAGAGCGTCCTTGATCTTTATATCGATTGCCGGTCCATAGAATTTCGCCTCGCCTTCCTCCCGCGTATATTCCAGATCTTTTTGTTCGAGGGCGTTCTTTAAAGCTTCTTCCGCAAGGTCCCAATTTTCGTTTTCGCCTATATACTTTTCAGATTCGCCATTACCTCTGACCGCAAGCTCTATTTCGTATTCATTAAACCCAAAACTCTGAAGCATATATTGTGCAAGATCTATAATACCAACTATTTCGTCCTTTAATTGATCAGGTCTGCAGAACACATGGGCATCATCCTGCGTAAAGCCACGAACCCTTAAAAGTCCATGCAAAACCCCTGATCTCTCGTATCTGTAAACAGTACCAAGCTCGCCCCACCTTTGTGGTAAATCGCGAAAACTACGCATCTTCGTTTGGTACATAAGAATCGCAAAAGGGCAATTCATCGGCTTCAAGATATACTCTTGCCCGTCAACTTCTATAGGGGAAAACATGCTCTCTTTATAGAAGTCCAAATGACCACTTGTTTTCCAAAGATCTATTTTCGCAATGTGAGGACTGTAAACTATTTCGTAACCACGTTTATAATGCTCTTCCCTCCAAAACGTTTCAATAATGCTCCTTATTCTTGCTCCTTTAGGATGCCAGAATACAAGACCGGGACCACCCTCTTCATGAAAACTGTATAGGTCTAACGCGGTACCAACTTTTCTATGATCTCGTTTTTTAGCCTCTTCTAAAAGCTTTAGATGTACTCTTAAATCCTTCTTATTCGTAAACGCAGTGCCATATATTCTCTGAAGCATCGGATTGGTTTCTTTTCCGCGCCAGTATGCCCCCGCAACACTTAACAGCTTAAATGCCGTAATTTTTTTTGTACTGACCAAATGCGGCCCTCTGCACAGGTCAACAAAATCACCCTGCCTATAAAAAGAAATAGTCTGATCCTCCAGTCCATTAATCAACTCAACCTTGTAATCCTGACCCGACTCTTCCATTCTTTTTATGGCAACATCACTGGCCTCTTCAAAACGGTCAAATGTCTCATCGGACTCAATAATCCTCTTCATCTCAGCTTCTATCTTCTCAAGGTCTTCTTCAGACAGGGTTGTTTCCATATCAAAGTCATAATAGAAACCGTCCTTGATAGAAGGACCAATCCCGAGCTTGGCATTCGGGTATAGATTAGTGACGGCCTGAGCCATGACGTGAGCGGTACTATGCCTGAGGATCTCAAGACCGTCTTCAGAATCAGCCATCACAAAATCCAGTGTTGTATCCGCATCAATCTGGCTATCAAGATCTACAAGCGTACTGTTAACTTTACCCGCTATTGCCATACCGTGATTCTCTTCGGCAATATCGCAAGCCACATCCTTTACAGTGACTTTATCTTCATATTTTCTTTCAGTACCGTTGGGTAATGTTATTTTAACCATTTTCGCCTATCTATAGTGTAATCCCCACGTAATATGGGAAACAGTCAATTTACCTGATTTTTCGCGCTATTTCAACTAATATTTTTTGCTGTTAAAAACAATTTGACTTTAATATTTCCATAAACTATAATTTCGACTCGAAATCAGGAACCCATTTGATAATAAGAGGTTGAAAATGATCAAAAGTATTGATAAGCAACTAAATCCGTTAAAAAACAGGCTCGTACATTTAAGGGACTCTCTTTGACCTGAATTCCAAGGAAAAAGAACAGGATGATATTGAAACGCAGTTAGGAAATGCTGATTTCTGGAATGATAAGGAGAAGGCACAATCCACCATAAAAAGGCTCAAAGAATTAAAAGAATTAACCATACCTTTTCATGAACTGCGAAAATCACTTAGTGATGTCGTTGATTTATCCGAACTTGCAGAGGATGGGGACAGCGATGACGAATTAGAAGCTGAGATAGCGAAGGACCTGCAATCATTTACCCAAAAGCTTGAGAAGCTGGAATTACGTATGATGCTGAATGGGCAAAATGATAGTTGCAATGCATTCCTCAGTATTCATGCCGGTGCAGGAGGTACGGAATCGTGTGACTGGGCATCAATGCTACTGAGAATGTACAGTATGTGGGCGGAAAAAAACAACTTTTCGATGGAAACGATCGATCTTCTGCCCGGTGACGAAGCTGGAATTAAAAGGGTCGCAACCATAATTAAAGGTAGTTACGCCTATGGTTATTTAAAATCAGAGATTGGCGCCCACCGTCTGGTTCGTATATCACCATTCGATTCTAACAGCAGGCGACACACCTCATTTGCGGCTGTTGATGTAATCCCCGAAATAGATGCTGAAATTGATATAGAAATTAACGAGAAAGACTTAAAAATAGATACTTACCGTTCTTCCGGCGCAGGAGGCCAACACGTCAACAAAACATCTTCTGCCGTGAGAATTACCTATATACCAACAGGCATAATAGTGCAATGCCAGAACGACAGGTCTCAGCACAAAAACAGAGCAACGGCCATGAAAATGTTGAAATCGAAGCTATATCAAATAAAAGAGAAGGAACGCGAGAAAGAATTTTCAAACGCATATGATGAAAAGGGTGATATTGCGTGGGGCCATCAGATAAGATCGTATGTGCTGCAACCCTATACAATGATAAAGGATTTACGAACAGGTGCAGAGACCGCCAAAACGCAATCATTCCTTGATGGAGAAATTGATGATTTCCTTACATCATATTTGAAATGGAAGATCGGCAAATAGAATTTTTTTAACCACTTTAACTGTTTTTAACTGAACACACTCCAATATTATGAATACTCTAAAAAAAGTTGACCCTGAAATTTACGCAGCAATCCGAAACGAAGTTAAACGCCAGCAGACTCACATTGAATTGATTGCTTCTGAGAATTATTGCAGTACCGCAGTAATGCAGGCACAGGGTTCAATAATGACTAATAAATACGCTGAAGGCTACCCTGACAAACGATGGTATGCCGGTTGCGGAGAGATTGACATAGCTGAAAAACTTGCAGTTAAGCGGGCAAAGGATATATTTGGAGCGGAGCATGTTAATGTTCAACCGCATTCAGGTTCGTCGGCAAATATGGCCGTATTGTTTTCTTCATTAACTCCGGGGAATAAGATTTTAAGTATGGATCTTTCTCATGGCGGACACCTTACGCACGGCTTCAAAAAGAACTTTTCAGGGCAGTTGTACGAAAAAATTACCTACGGTGTAAGTGAAAAGACCGGATATATAGATTATGATGAAGTAAGGAAACTGGCGAAAGAGAGTAATCCGCACATGATCATTGCAGGAGCGAGCGCTTATCCAAGAGAACTTGATTTTGCGGAATTCAAAAAAATTGCGGATGAAGTAGGCGCACTTTTGCTAGCCGATATTGCCCATATAGCCGGCTTGATCGTAGCAGGAGTACATCAGGACCCAGTACCACTCGCAGACTTCGTAACGACCTCAACGCATAAAACCCTGAGAGGTCCGAGGGGCGGGATAATTATTTGTAAGTCTAAATACGCTACCAAAATAGATCAGCAAATTTTCCCTGGTATCCAGGGCGGACCGTTAATGCACGTTATAGCGGCAAAGGCAGTCGCATTCAAGGAAGCAAAGACTCAAGAATTTAAAGATGCTCAAATCCAGACACTTAAAAACACAAAGGAACTGTGTAGTAACCTGCAAAACAAGGACTATAGAATTGTTTCAGGGGGTACAGATAACCACCTTTTCCTAATAGACCTTTCAAACAAGGATATCTCCGGAACAGAAGCACAGGTAACCTTGGAAAAAGCAGGTATTATTCTCAACAGGAATATGATCCCATTTGACAAAAGGACTGCAAATGATCCAAGTGGAATAAGAATGGGCACTCCTTCTGTTACAACACGTGGTATGAAAGAGCCTGAAATGTTAAAAATTGCTAACTGGATTGATCGTGCACTAAATGCCAGTAATGATGATAGTAAATTGAAAGCAATTAAAAGTGAGGTAGTGACGTTTTGTGCAACTTACCCTATCTATAAAGATCTCACAGATTTCGAGGATTAATTTTTTTCAAACGATTCCCCCTCCCTTAAACCTCAATGCAGATGAACTAATCCTTTTATGGAAAAGCAAAAAACAACAAAGAAAATTGCGGTTCTGGGTGCAGGCGGTTGGGGCACTGCACTTTCACTTGTACTGCACAGCAAGGGACACAATGTTACTCTTTGGGGCTCAACACCCGACTATGTCGAATTATTAAAAAAACAGAGAGAAAATAGTAAATATCTGAAGGGCATCAAAATCCCCCCTGACCTGAAAATTACGTCAGATATTGAAACCGCACAAGAGCAAACCAATCTTATAGTAGTTGCAATACCGACACCTTATGTCAGAAAAACCCTTCAACCATTTAAAAACTATTATATTTCAGGAACACCAATTGTTAGTGTAATAAAAGGCATTGAAAACGAAACACTCATGCGCGGAAGTGAAATACTCAGGGACATCTTTGTAGAACCTCCAATCGCTCTACTCCTTGGCCCAAGTCATGCTGAAGAAGTAGCAATGAATCTGCCAACTACCGTTGTGGTCACATCTGAAGACAATAAACTGGCAACTGAAATCCAGGAAATATTTATAACTGAACACTTTCGCGTTTATACAAACAGCGATGTAATAGGTGTCGAGATTGGAACTTCAGTTAAAAATGTAATAGCAATTGCGGCAGGAATATGCGACGGACTCGGTTTTGGAGACAATTCTAAAGCTGCACTGATAACCAGAGGACTGGCAGAAACGACACGGTTGGGAGTTGCAATGGGAGGACAGAGAGACACTTTTTCAGGACTTGCGGGACTCGGAGACTTAATAACCACTTGCGTTAGTCCATACGGCAGAAACCGTCTGGTAGGTGAACTGATTGCCAAGGGTAAAAAATTATCCCAGGTTTTGGAAGAAATGGATCAGATTGCAGAAGGAATATTGACTACAAAGTCGGTTTGCGCATTAGCGAAAAAATATAATGTTGAAATGCCTATTACAAATGAAATTTTTAATGTACTTTTTGAAGATAAAGATCCAATGAAAGCGGTAAAAGAACTAATGGCTCGTGACCCAAAATCAGAAACAGAAGACAGTTAAACTGGTGTCATCACTTCTCAGCTTTCGGATCTTTTTCAGAAGGAAGGTTTTCCAGTTCATCCAAAAAAGCTTGTATATCAAAATCAGCCGAGTCTCCCCCTGCTTCCTCTGGCACCTTTTCTTCAATTTTTCCTGACGAAACAATCGACTCTTTTGCCTCTAAATTCTTCTCTACGTTGTCTTCAGATAACACATTAGATTCACCAGAGAATGAAATACCAACAGGTTCTTCTTTCAAGAACTCCTGCATATCAAAATCATCTGTGCCTCCTACAGCTTCTTCAACTACGGCTTTAGATTCATTAGAAGACGAAACGCTAACAGGCCCTTCTTTCATTTCCTCAAAATCAACCTTTTCTTTGACGGTTTTCTCTGCTTTTTCAGAAATTAAACTGTCTGCCGGAACCTCTTCCGTACGCAAAGGATCGACCAGTTCTTCCAAAACCGAAGCTGTTGGTTTTTTTTGAGCATGAAGTGCTGCCCCAACCCTGTCATTCATCTTATTTAAAACTTCTTGAACTTTTGCCTCGATAATGTTTTCTATTTTATTTACAATCTCTTTTTCTCTCTCTTCTATCTTTGCAATTAATTCTTCAATTTCTGTTGTAAGCTTCGCATCAATTTTGACCCTTACGTCTTTTATGACTGCCGCAAATTTCGCAATCATTTCAGCCTCTGAGTTCTTTATTTTTTCTTCAATTGTTTCAAAATTAATAACTGGCTTCTCCGCCGTTTCTTCTGCATATTCTACAATATTTTCTAAATCTTCTATATCTTCACCCGTCTTGTCTTTTATAGTTTCTTCCCTACTAATATATTTTCTATTCGTCTTTTCCCCGTTTTTTGCAACCCTAAGGTATAAAAGTACAACAATAATACCAATAAAAATTACCGCGATGACAATCAAACGCAAATTATCTGCTATGCTAAAGCCTCCAATACCTACAATCTGATTCAGAATAACCATTTCTAAATACCCCTTTAAAGTTTTATTAGAAATACCCTATCAACTTCAACACTATTTCCTCTGGAATTTATATCCTGTGGAACAAATCCAGATACATTGTAGCCAGGATATCTTTTGACACAATACATAATATTTTTCGGGATAATTTAATAGCGATTTTGTTAAATATAAAAGTAACGGGCAAATCTAGAAACATAACGCCCGGTTTCCATAATGAAGTTTATAGGTTTCTACGTAAAGTGCAGTTGAGACGAGATGGAATGTGCAAAAGTTCTTGAAGAATAAGAGTTATTTGATACAATCATTATTTCAAAAATCAAAATATATGTTTCTTTTTCGGGGCGTAGCGCAGCTTGGCTTAGCGCACTTGAATGGGGTTCAAGAGGTCGCTGGTTCGAATCCAGTCGCCCCGACCATTTCCATCACAAAGGTTATGAAAAACAATTTGGTATTTTGTGCCTCTCTTTTTTCTCGCTTGTTATGTAAACTAAAGTCAGCTTCTGTAATTTCTACCAAATCCCTCAGGCTTTTGGTATGAATATTAAATTAGAATCTAGAATATAATAACTAGGATAGAGATAAAATCAAGGCGAATATATACCTCTTTTTGACATTTCCAACCTTAATTTGCTTAATCTTTCCGATAACGTTGCTATATCATTTTTTAACCTAACTTTATCACCTTCTGAAACAACACTTCGAACAGAAGAATTGTAAATACCAGGATATGGAACAAGTTGACTTGCGACATTTGCATAATTATTTATGTAACCTGCGGTTTCATTTGCCAGTAAGTTATGCCTTGATTTAATTTCTGATAGTTTGTACTGAACATCTAAATACTCCTGTCGCAGTTGCCAGTCAGACATTTTTGAGACCGGTTTGAAAGAAGAGCAACCGATAAGTAGATGTGTTGTTAGCAGGACAATAATAATTCTTTTCATTAATCTTGTAAAAGTTGTCATTTACACAAAACGGCGATCAAACATTATCTTCAGCAAGCATCCTTTTTATGCTCACAGAGTTTAACAGCTTACCCTGCGCGTGTTCATTATAAATCACATCAATTGGTTTTCAAGGAGAAACCACCAACCATGTGTTTTTAGGACACAATATTAATCCTGCTACGAAATAGAAATAGTCCTATTTATGGTGTAGTTCACCAAGGAATCAAGATATGAATAAAGCACAGCCGTTTAGTATGTAAGTATATTCTATAATCACCCAAGGGGGGATATGCACCCTGACTCTCTCCAGACGTATAGCTACAATCCAACAGCCTGGCCTCAATAAAAAAACTTACACACCGCGTACAGGAACTTTAAACATCAGGATACATAGAGATATTACTGGTAATATGTGGTTTGTTGGGGGGGGGGGGGGGGGTATCGACTTGCATTTTTAATTAATTAACAAGAGGTTTGCATATCTATCAATTTACTATTACGGTCTAATTCTTTTTCGCATTCATCTAACCATTTTTTAACTTCACCAATTTTAAACGGTTTATTAAACATATGGCAAGCAAGTCTCTTGGCGTGTTTAATATTCTCACTTGTCCATCTTCCTGACATTATTCCTATGTTTTGAATTTTACACCCCTTGCTTTTCTGGTACTCTATAAATTCAAACCCAGTCATATTTGGCATATCGATATCAGTAATGATAATATTCGGACAGGTATGTCCTTCTGGACACGGGAACTCGCGGTCATGACATAAGGGGCTTAAAAAAGGCTCAGAGAAAGCGTGTACTTCATAACCCCTATCTTTCAAGATACCATAGATTAAAGTCCTTAACGAGTCATTGTCTTCAAGAACTATAGCTTTTAGTTTCATTATATCGCCTCTAATCACAAATAAGCATAAACCTCTTCTATTATCGAAACGAATTTTAAGCCAAATATTGTTCCATTAAAAAAAATAAGGAGCATAAATATACTTTAAAAATATATTGTTAAAAGTTTATAGTAAAATGAAAGCAATGTGTGTTTCTGTGTAAACTCTAAATTTTGTTGTTTAAAAAAAATATATTGGTGCTTTGACTTCCGAATATTACTTTTTTAAACTGATCCAGAAACTACTCTTTTTCCTCTGCTTTAGCTTCTTGTTCATCTGACTCAAATTTTGGCTCAGCTCCGTACTGAATATCCTCTGTAGATTGCGCTGAATCGGTTTCTTCATTAGCATTTTCCTGTTCAGATGCGGCTTCAGACTTAATATCATCAGAATGAGAGGCTTCTTCCAGCGAAGCATAACCTAACGTAGTAAAACTTATAATTGCAAGTCCTGCGATTAACATACTAAATAATTTCCTAATATTCATACCTATTACCTCCTAAATGTTAAGAACACACATTGCTTGAAATATACACTTCGCAAGACACATACCATAAACACGCTATCAATCTATCTATATAATTTACAAGGTTTTACAACTATTGGGTAGTATTGAAAGAAATCCTTATTGAAGGTAATGTCCTACAGTTAAAAATGCAGAAATCTAAACTTAATACTTAACTGCTTACCATTTTAGAGTTTAATAGGGCGGTTTTCCCATACACCTCTTAGGTTTTCAAGGAGAAACTACCAACCTACTGCTATTTTTAAGTAAGACCCAAGGGTTAATCCACGAATTTATTACTTTGACTTAAAATCGATATTTTCATATAATCCTTGCTTGTAACTTTATATACACCAGACAATGTTGACATGTCACAAGCACCTATACCGTCAAGGATTAGATGAAAAATACAGACAAGAAAACTCCAAAAAAAATATCCAAAAATCTGAAAACCAAGAAAACCAGTTTTTCTATAGGCTACCTACTCCTTTTTCTAGTAGTTTTATACATCATTCAGATGTTTTTGGCTCCTAAAGCCGGCGAAATCACTTACAGCCAATTCAGAGAATATTTAAGTGCGGGAAAGATAGTTGATTGCACCGTGGGAGAAAAAGTAATCAAGGGTCACTATGAAAGTGGAACATCTGAACAAAACAAACCCGTTGCCTTTATTACTGTACCAGTTCAAGACATCGTACTGGTCAATCAATTAGAAGAAAAAAACGTTAAGTTCAAGGGAGAGGTAGAGAATAATTTTCTAAGGAATATGATTATGTGGTGGGTTTTTCCATTTTTAATTATTGGAATTGCCTGGTTTTTCATATCAAAAAGAATCGGAGGAATGGGAAGCCCTTTTGCTTCGTTCGGCAAGGCAAAGATTAAACTTTATGCCGCGGAAGATGCAAAAAAAACTTCTTTTGCTGATGTTGCCGGATGTGATGAAGCAAAGGAAGAACTGGAAGAAATAATAGAATATTTAAAG
This sequence comes from Candidatus Brocadiaceae bacterium S225, assembly GCA_007859995.1. GTDB lineage: Bacteria > Planctomycetota > Brocadiia > Brocadiales > Scalinduaceae > Scalindua > Scalindua brodae. Next base: position 52,958 of record SMSL01000004.1, on the reverse strand, counting down.
TACCCTCAAAAATTCCAAAAACTGGGAGGTAAGATCCCAAAAGGTGTTTTACTTATAGGACCGCCGGGAACAGGAAAAACACTTCTGGCAAAAGCAGTTGCAGGTGAATCAGGAGTGCCTTTCTTCTCAATAAGTGGATCTGATTTTGTAGAAATGTTTGTTGGAATGGGAGCAGCGAGAGTGCGTGACATGTTCGCACAGGCCAAGCAGAAGGCACCTTGCATAGTCTTTATCGATGAACTTGATAGCGTTGGAAGACAACGGGGTACAGGCTTGGGCGGCGGGCATGACGAACGGGAACAAACACTAAATCAGCTATTAGCAGAGATGGATGGGTTTTCTTCAAATAGTGGCGTAATTATCATTGCCGCAACAAACAGACCTGACGTCCTGGACAACGCATTGCTTCGTCCGGGAAGATTTGACAGACAGGTAACTGTTGATAGACCTGATCTGATCGGAAGAGAAGAAATCTTAAAAGTGCACGCCAAAGGTGTAACAATAGAACCTAATGGAAACCTTAACACAATAGCAAAGCGCACTCCAGGCTTTTCAGGCGCTGACTTGGCAAATGTCATTAACGAGGCCGCGTTACTTGCCGCACGTCGTGATAAAAAATTTGTGGAAATGGATGAGCTTGAGGAATCGATAGAAAGGGTTATTGCCGGTCCTGAAAGGAAAAGCAGGGTAATAAGTGACGAGGAAAAAAGTATAGTTGCATATCATGAATCAGGCCATACTCTGGTAGCGGCACTATTGCCTAATACCGATCCGGTGCACAAGGTATCTATTATTGCGCGAGGGGCAGCGGCACTGGGTTACACATTACAGCTGCCTACCGAGGACAAATATTTAACCAGAGAATCTGAAATACGAGATACTTTGTGTGTTCTTCTTGCAGGTCGTGCCGCAGAAGAAATTGCCTTTAATGAGTTATCCACCGGAGCTTCAAACGACTTGGAAAGAGTATCAAAATTGGCCAGGAGCTATGTATGTAAATTTGGAATGAGTAGCAAACTCGGTCCTCAAACATTCGGAAGGCAACAGGGGAATATTTTCCTTGGACATGATCTAGTACAGGAAAAAGAGTTTAGCGAAAAAACGGCAATAGAAATTGATGCAGAAGTAACACTACTTATTAAGAATTCTTATGCCAAAGCCAAGTCTCTGATTGAAAAAAACAGGGACAAGCTTGACCTACTCGCCAAAAAACTCGAAGAAGATGAAGTCCTGGAAGCCGAGCAAATCCTTGAATTGCTAAATATAAAAGAGGAAAAGAAGAAAACTACTTAGAAGGAAACAAGCCAACCTGAAAATCATAACGCGTCCAATAAGCCTTCGGGAAGTGAAAAATTGGCATAAACATTCTGCACATCATCATGATTCTCTAATTTTTCCATAAGAGAGATAATTTTCTTGCCTTTTGCCTCATCAAGCTCGATAAGCGTACTTGGGATCCAACTGATCTCAGCTGACTCTGCCTTTATCCCTTCATCCTGTAATACCTTTTTAACATTATTAAAATCCTTTGTTTCACAGTCAATCTCATATTTTCCGTCTTCTACATTTAGATCGTCACAACCGGCATCAAGAACAAGCGCCATCAACTTATCTTCCTCAATCTCTCCAGAGTTAACAGTTATCACTCCCTTCTGTTGAAACATCCATGATACGCAACCTGACTCGCCAAGGTTCCCTCCAGACATCTCAAAAACTTTTCTTATCTCTGCGGCAGTCCTGTTCTTATTGTCAGTCAATATCTCTGCCATAACAGCAACACCATTAGGACCGTAACCTTCGTAAAGACATTCATAGAGGACGGTATCAGCATTTAACTCTCCCGTACCCTTCTGTACTGCCCGTTCAATATTGTCCTTGGGCATATTCTCCGATTTCGCGCTATCAATTGCATACTGCAATTTTAAATTCATATCAGGGTTTCCACCACCCTGTCTGGCTGCTGAAGTAATGGCTTTTGCAAGTTTTGAGAACACCTTACCCCTCTTTGCATCGGCCGCCCCCTTTTTATGCTTTATTGTTGACCACTTAGAATGTCCTGACATTACTAATTACCTTTCATCATTTACACACAATTTTTTTTCTGATTCCAACATTTTTTCTGAGCTTTCTACCACCTTCAAACATTTAATCTTATCAAGTCTGTTTCGAATTGTTTTCTTAGCTTTTAACTCACGGGCAGTTTCATATTTAAAATGTGGAGGCACTTCTGCCTCCAACTTTTTCCATAAATCCAAGGCGTTCTCCCACTGACTCTGTGCCTTTTCCCAATATCCGAGAGAATAATATACATCTCCCATATGGCCCATTATTTCCGGATCTTCTGCAAAGTTTGATGCCTCGATGAGTTTTTGTAATGCAAAAATTATCTTTCCATCATCTTCTTTCGCTAATTTATAATACGCCCAACCAAGGCTGTCAAGGTATGCAGCGTTTTCAGGATTAACACTCAACGCTTTCTTGATCAAATCTATAGCCCTGTCTAACTGCTCCCCCTGTTCGATAAAAAAATAACCCAGAAAATTATTTGCCTGGTGGTTATCTGGATCTATTTGTAATACCTTTTCTAATTCTACTACCACATTATTATGATTATTCATCTCATAATATATATTCGCCAGCATAAAGCGAACTTCACTTATGGCATCATCATCTTCATTTATTACATTTGAAATTGCCGTTTTCAGTGTCTCTACGGCTTTTTTATCCTTACCATTTCTCTGGAAAAGCTGGCTTAAAGTAATATATTCTCTTAAGCCTTTGCTCCCTTTGCTTACACTTTCTTCCAATATTACGAAAGCCTTCTCCCTCTCTAATTCTGCATTCTCATATTGTTTTATTTTTTCATAAATATTTGACAAGTTAATACGCATAAGCCAGGCATCAGGATCATAATCAATAAAGGATTTGAGCTCTATAATCGCATTATCATAATCTTCTAATTCTTCGTAGCATAATGCAAGATAAAAGCTTATAGGCTCAGCATGAGGACTGTATTGTTTGGCTTTAACAAACTCTTTTATAGCTTCCTTAATCTTCTTCGCGTCAACATAAATCAGACCAAGATTATAATGAATTGTAACAGGTTCGTTTGTTAATTCTAAATCAAGTATTTTTTCATATATTTTTGCCGCATTATCTATGTCTCCACTTTTCGTATAACTATTTGCCAGACGATGCAGCATGTCAGACACAAAACTCTTGTCAACACCATCAATTACTGATGAATTAGCACGTTCATATTCGGAAATAGCCTCTTTTTCATTACCTTCACTTGCGTAAATGTTACCAAGCGTATAATGAATACTAAAATCATCGGGTTTTAATTGTGCAATTTTTTCAACATGAAGAATGGCTTTTTCTTTTTCATTCGACTGGAAGTAGCAAGTAGCTAAATAATTGTGTATTCTTTCTACGTTTGGATTTGTTCGCAATGTTTTTTCAAGAAATACGATTGCGTCTTCCCAACGATGATCCAGCATTAGATAAAATCCCGTACAAAAATCCACATAAGATTCTGTGCTATTATGCAGTAAAAAATTATTTTCACTGTTTTTTGGGGATTCAGCGAAAGTCGTTTTACACAAGAGTGCAAAAGCAAATACAAAAAGCAATAAAACGATAATTTTTGTTTTCGGCATACTAGACCTCTATGACGATGTTACATTTGTGAAAGTTCAGGACATAATGCCCTTTTGCAAATTTCACAATTATTTTTATACTCTATGTATGACAGAATTACTATAAACCGAACAAGGATCAGGGTTTTATTAAAGTATCACTTTGTTAAGTGGATATTCAATTATCCCTTCCGCACCAACCCGTTTCAATTCCGGAATAATGTTTCTAACCACTGACTCATCCAATACTGTTTCTATAGCATATCCTGCATTTCCTGAAAGCGGAGAAATGGTAGGTGTTCGCAAAGCAGGTAACTTCTCTAATAAGGTATTTAAACCCTCATTTGAAATATTCATTTTCAAGCCAACCTTGTCACGCGCAATGATTGCACCATGAAATAAAATTGCCAGGTTTTCTATCTTTTTCTTTTTCCAGGGATCTTCCCACGATTTGTGGTTAGCAATAAATACAGTAGCAGATTCTATTACTGTATCAATAATGCGAAGTTTATTGGCTCTTAAACTGCTGCCAGTTTCTGTCAACTCAACAATGGCATCAACAAGGTCTGGCGCCTTCGCCTCTGTAGCGCCATGCGAAAACTCAACCTCCGCATCAATACCCTTCTCCTCAAGATATTTTTTAGTAACATTTACAAGTTCTGTTGATATTCTCTTGCCTTGAAGATCATCCACAGATTCAATAGAAGAGTCCTCTGGCACTGCCAAAACCCAACGAACTTTTGTTAACTGCTGTTTTGCATATACCAACTTCTCCACACACATGACATCAGCACCAGCCTCTTCCACCCAGTCCTGTCCTGTAAGACCAACGTCTATAATCCCTTTCTCAACATAACGAGCCATGTCCTGCGGACGGATTAATCTTACCGACATTTCATCGTCATCAATTGACGGATAGTACGACCTGCTGCTTACATAAACCTTGTATCCAGCGTTTTTCATCATACCAATTGTCGATTCCTGCAAACTACCTTTTGGTAAACCAAAACTTAATTTTTTCATATTTCCCTCAACATTATCTTCTTTAATCGCTTTTTCTATTAATTCCAAGACATACCCACCCTTCCTTTTCCCCTCATCAAGATAAAAGGTCAACGAGGGGGTATTTTTCAGCTGCAAATGTGAGGCTATTTCAGACTGTATATAGCCCTTTGCATGTCGCAGGGCATATAAGATATCCTTTTGTGTTGACTCATCACCTTTGATTGACACAAAGACCTTTGCCATTCTTAGATCAGGAGAAGGTTCTACTCTTGTTAGTGTTGCTGCTAGATTTATCCTTGGATCCTGCAGTTTATACAAGATAACCTTGCTGATCTCCTGCTCAATCAACCCCTTAACTTTTTCCAATCTTCTCGTCATGACCCCGTATAATTAAAACAAGTCCAGATCATAATCAACTAATTCTATCTGTGGAAAAAAACGGAAGAAATTTATAAGCGAAGATAATGCACTATTAACGTATTGCCTGTCTGTTCCCACCATTGCCACGCTGATTTCCGAACATCTAAGATTATCCTGCGAACCTGTTTCAGAAACTGAAACATTGAATGTATTTCTGAGCCTATCCTTTAAACTTTTAATTATGCGTCGTTTATCTTTTAAAGAACACGAACTTCTCATTGCAACCTTAATGCATAAAGTGCCTACGATCATAATAATTATTCTTAATCTTATTCTGTATTATCAATTCCTTATTCCAATCTACGTGCTATATGCTGAATTTCATAAGATTCTATCACATCACCTACTTTTATGTCATCAAAACCGGCAATCCTGAGACCACATTCAAATCCTGCTCTAACTTCTTTTGCATCGTCCTTTACAACTCTTAAGGTTGCAATCTTGCCATCAAATAATACCACACTATCCCTTATCAGCCTTATATGAGAGTTACGTAATATCTTACCACTTTTCACATAACAGCCTGCAATATTTCCTATCTTCGACACTTTAAACAACTTTCTTACCTCAACACTACCAAGCACCTGTTCAATCTTGTCTGGTTCTAAAAGCCCCTCTAGAGCTGCTTTTATGTCGTTTGTTGCATCATAGATAATTTTATACAATCGGACATCCACACCACACGATTCTGCAAGTATTTTTGCCTTATCTTCAGGGACAACATGGAAGCCAATAACGATTGCATCGGAAGCGTCTGCAAGTAAAATATCCGTCTCCGTAATCCCACCAACACCACTATGCAAAATTCTGGTTCTTACCTCTTTTGTCGAGATTTCTTCCAATGACTTCTTAAGCACCTCAGCAGACCCCTTAAAGTCCGCCTTAATGATTACCTTAATTTCCTTGACCTGACCCTCTTCAATCTTCTTATAAAGGTTGTCTAATGTAACATGTTGACGGTCAGACAGTGCCACTTCACGCATTTTTCTTTCTCGTTTTGACGCAATTTCTCTGGCTTTTTGAATATCCTTAATACTGTAAAATTTGTCGCCTGCTTCAGGGCAAGTCGATAACCCGGATATCGCAACCGGTGTTGACGGCCCGGCTACTTTTATTTCTTTTCCATGATCATTATATATCGCTCTCACCCTGCCATATGTCTGGCCACAAAGGACAATATCACCATGCTTTAATGTGCCCTCTCTCACCAAAAGGTTTGCGATAATACCTCTACCTTCATGCACATGTGCCTCCAGCACAATACCCCTGGCCGGCTTCTTGGAAACAGCCTTTAACTCCAAGATCTCGGCTTCCAATAATAGTCCATCCAGAAGCGTATCAAGCCCTGCCTTGGTAACAACAGAGGTCTCAATCATCTGGACCTTACCACCCCATTCTTCAGGGTTCAATTCCAAAGAGGCAAGCTGCTGCTTTACCTTTTGCACATTTGCCCCTGGCTTATCCACCTTGTTTATAGCGACCACAATAGGCACATCTGCCGCACGTGCATGATTGATCGCCTCCTCTGTTTGCGGCATCACTCCATCATCAGCCGCAACTACCAACACAACCAGATCTGTGACATTTGCCCCTCTTGCCCTCATGGCAGTAAAAGCTTCATGTCCCGGTGTATCTAGAAAAACAACAGATTTCCCATTTGTTTCTACACGGTAGGCGCCTATGTGTTGCGTAATTCCACCAGCTTCAAAAGAGACAACATTAGTTTTTCTAATACTATCCAGCAAAGAGGTCTTTCCATGATCTACATGACCAAGAAAAGTTACGATAGGAGCCCTTGCCTTTAAATCTTCTTCCTGATCATCTACCTCTTCCAATGAAAATTCATCTTCATCCTCTTTTGCCTGTTTTAATTCGATCTCAACGCCATATTCTATGCCCAACATTTCAATGAGCTCACCATCTAAACCCTGATTTATCGTAGCAAAAATGTTATGACCAATCAGCAACTTAGAAATTATATCGCCAGCTTTTACTCCTAAAGCCGCTGACACATCTTTAATCGTTGCAGGCAGCTCTACCGTAACCTTACTTTCTTTTTCCTTCGGTGGGGCAACTGCTTGTTCATCAGGCACTTCCTTTGTGCGTTTTTCAAATCTTCGTGGTCTTTTTTGTTGCGAAACTTTTGTGACCTCTTTCCATCTACCTTTGATTAAATCTTCTCTCGCCTTTTGCTTCCATAAGGGAATCCGCCTCCGTACAGTTGTTGCATCTGAGCCCTTAGACACAACCTTGGCAGCGCCAGCAGCTTTTTTCTCAGTACCTACCTTTTTAACCACAGGAGTGCCAGATTTTTCTTTAACAGAAACACTTTGCTTAGCTCCGCTTACTAATTTACTGCGCAACAGGCTTGCTTGTTCATCTGTCAAAGCATTCGCATGGTGCTTAATATCTACAAAACCATACTCTTGACACTTTTCTATTAAAAAGCTATTTTTGAAACCTAAATCTTTTGCCAATTTATTAATTCTAACCATATATAAAATAATACTCCCAGAATAGCACTACTAATTGATATTTATTTTTCAACTTCTTCGCTACCAGCATCTCCGACTACCCTTGCTCCCTCGACCTCGTTGCCAGTATCATCTTCACTCGAAATTGTTCCATCTACGTCTTTCTCAGTTGAGCCATCCGCCTCCTCACGCTCACGCTCACGTTCCAGCTCAACTTCTGTAATTATATCTATATCCCAACCTGCTAATTTTGATGCAAGCCTTACATTCTGTCCCCTTTTGCCAATAGCCAGTGAAAGCTGATCATTCGGAACTACAACAGTTGCAACTTGATTTTCCGGAGATAGTAAAATCCCCGTAACTTCAGCAGGCTTCAGAGTATTAGGAATAAAAACTTCATGTACATCGTCCCAACGAATAATATCTATTTTCTCTCCATTCAATTCATCCACAATATTTTTTATTCTGGTCCCTCTCACGCCAACACACGCACCTACACAATCGACATTAGGATCTTCTGAGAATACGGCTATCTTAGTTCTATAACCAGCCTCTCTCACTAAACCTTTTATCTCAACAATCTGATCCAGTATTTCCGGCACTTCCAGCTCAAAAAGTTGTCTCACAAAATTAGAATGTGTCCTCGAAAGCAGAATTTTCACTCTATGGCCAGCCTTTTTCACCTCGCCAACTATACACCTTATTCTCTCCCCCGGACGATGGAATTCATTACTAATCTGTTCTGACTTTGGAAGATACCCCTCAGTCTTACCAAGATTTATGATTATAGTAGACCCTTCAAGCCGTTGCACCATACCACTTACTATCGTACCTTTTCTTTCAACATATTCATTGTAAATAACATCCCTTTCTGCTTCTTTAATTTTCTGGATTATCACCTGTTTGGCAGTTTGAGCAGTTATTCTTCCCAAATCAGAAAGATCTATTTCCTGTCCCCCCTGTACTGCCACAATCTCCCCTGTCTCCCTGTCGATATTAATTGAAATCGGCTCGCTTGTTTTCAGATGCTTTCTGGTAGCAGATTCCAAGGCGGATTCTATACCCTGAAACACAATGTCCTTGTCAATGTCTTTGTCTTTGTGTAATAATTCTACTAACCTTAATAAGCTTTCTTTATCCATTTAATTATCTCTAATACTTTTTAAAAAAAAAAAGTGGGCAAAATCCCACTTTTTCTGTAACGACCTGAAGCAACTCCAATTATTCGAAATCCCCTTTTGCTCACTTCATTATAAATTTTCTCATTGAGCTTCCACTAATCCCGTTGACATAAGTTAGTACAATTATATATGTTAGGAATATTTCCAAGGCGATACAGATCTTTTAATCTTTTCTGAGCTAGTACAAAAGCGAATTGCTTCCAGCAAGATTTACAACGAAAGTTAATAATAACAAGAAAAGCTTTTTTGTCAAGCTCATTTTTGTTTTTAAGTTTCTCTAAGTAGTTCCTACAAGGCTATTTATTAAGATAAGTATTTGACAAAAAATAAAACTCTGCTAGACTTGCATCTGCAATTTTATTATATTTTTAAGATGAGAATGCCCAGAATAATTACAAGAAATTACATAGTTTTCTGTCTTATCAATCGCAAAATCAAGAAAATTTCAAATTGGTACTATTAATAGACAATTATGATTCTTTTACATACAATCTTGTACAGCAGATAGGCGGCTTCGGTACAAGCATAGAAGTAGTTAGAAATGACAAAATTACTATTGCTGAGATTGCAAAAAAGAGTCCGAGCCATATAATCATTTCACCTGGGCCATGCACCCCGAAAGAAGGTGGTATATCTAACTCTGTAATTAAGGATTTTGCTGGGAAAGTCCCAATATTAGGTGTCTGCCTGGGACATCAATGCATCGCATACACATTCGGGGCAAAAATCATACGAGCAAGACGAATAATGCACGGCAAAACATCCATGATTCACCATGACAACAAAACAATATTCAATGGATTGACAAACCCCTTTGAAGCCACCCGCTATCATTCTCTTATAGTAAACAAAGAAACATTGCCGGATTCTTTTGAAATTACAGCATTTGCCGATGAAGACGAAATAATGGGTATAAGGCACAAGGAAATCCCCTTAGAAGGAGTACAGTTCCATCCGGAATCCTTCCTGACTACAGAAGGGCCAAAGCTGTTAAAGAATTTTTTAGATTACGATTACTAAGTACGCATCTTCACCAATCCTCATGGTTTTTATTCAAGAACAAAGTTCATTAACAAAAACATTAACAGAAATGCAATTCGATATTTCTACTGTTAGTCAGATCCATCAATGGCGCGACTTCAGACTTGAACTTATTGCAAGAGATAAACCCAGAATGATTGCCATACATGCTATTTTATCAATAATCTAAAGAAACGATATTCCCAGCAAGATTCTTATAACAAAACTATATTGTCGCGATGTATTATCTCGTCATATGGTTTATGGCCCAGCGTTTTCTTGATTAAAGAAGTACGAAGCCCTTTAACCATCCGAACCTCATCACCCGAATAATTAATTAGACCTCTGGCAATTTCTCTATTTCCACCCACTTCCACTATTGAAACAACATCTCCCTTAACAAACTTCCCATCAATTTTTATCACCCCGGATGGCAGTAGGCTTTTGCCTCTCTTTTGCAGGGCACCTAACGCACCTTCATCGATATAAATCTTTCCTTTTGGCTTTACAGTAAAACCAATCCATCGCTTGCGGCTTGTAATCTTTTTATTATATGGAACAAACAATGTACCCACATTATCATAGTTCATTATTTTTGACAGAATTTCTGACTGCATTCCATTAGCTATTATCACTGCTTCTCCTGAACCCGTTGCAATATTGGCAGCCTCAAGCTTGCTCTGCATACCACCAACGCCTTCTTTAGTCTTTTGCTTGAATGCAAGCTTCTTAATATCGTCCGATATAGAATCCACAACAGACAAAACACGACAACTTTTACCGGGAGTCGGAGGAGTGGTGCATAACCCATCTACAGAAGACAAAAGTATCAGTAAATCAGCTCGTAATAAGTTCGTAACCAGTGCAGACAGAATATCATTATCTCCAAATGTTATCTCTTCCACTGATATAGTATCATTCTCATTAATTATCGGAATCGCCTTAAAACGTAACAATGCGTGTAATGTATTACATGCGTTTAGATATCTCTGACGATCTTCAAAATCCTGTCTTGTTAGAAGTAATTGTGCCGCATGGTATCCATGCTTTTTAAAACATTCATTATAAACTTCTATTAGTTTTCCCTGACCAATTGCAGCAGCAGCCTGAAGTTCGGGAAGAATGCTTGGCCTTTTCTGGAGGCCCAACGCACTAATACCAGCGCCGATTGAACCTGAACTTACAATAACCACACTAAAGCCCCTTAACCGAAGCTTGAAAACCTGCTCCGATAGCTCCATAATTCGATTTTTATCCAGCAACCCATCATCATTTGTAAGTACTCGGGTTCCAATCTTTATCACAATTTTACGGACATTAGATAATATTTCTTCTCGTATATTCATAACAATTATTAAATTTATTTCTCAAATTCTTTGTAATAAATGCGCTTGACTTCTCTGGCTTTTTTGGTATTATCCCGAAGTATTTCAGGCCTAATTAATTCTAAGGAGAAAAGAATGGCAAAGAAAGCTAAAAAAAAAGAAAGAGACATACTTGTCGTTGCTAGCAAGATAAGGGAATATGTAAAAAGTAATGATTGTAATACTTCCGGAGAATTCATTGGCGAATTGAGTAATACAGTTTACGATTTAATTGATAAAGCAATATATAGAGCACAAGGAAATAACAGAAAGACCATTCAAGCCAAGGATGTATAGAATAGCAGTTTTACTGTGAGATGGAAGATAATCTTTGTTTAAATAATTCTGTTAAAATCTTTGGGTTTGCTTTGCCTTTGGTGATTTTCATTGTTTGACCGATTAAAAACGCTAAAGCGTTTTTTTTACCCTGCCCATAATCTTCTGCTGCTTTAGGATTATCGCCTATAACTTTAATAACGATCTCATTAAGCTCGCTGGTATCGTCTATCTGGACTAAATCCTTTTCCTTAACTATAGCATGGGCGCTCTTCCCTGTGTTTATCATTTCGACAAAGACTTCTTTTGCGATTGAGCTTCCGATTGTTGGCTTGATTTTAACTAACTCGGTCAGCATTTTTGGAGAAATAACAAAATGCTGCACGTTTAATTTTCGCTCCTTTAATTCACGAAGCACATCGTTGATTATCCAGTTACTCAACTCTTTTGGAGAATCCTGAGACAAGCCTACACATTCCTCAAAATAGTCTGCAAGCAACTTGTCATCCGTCAGTATACCGGCATCATAGTCAGAAAGAGAATATTCCTTTACAAATCTTTGACGCTTGCTGACGGCAAGCTCAGGAATAGTTGCCATGGTCTCATCAATCCATTCCTGTTTAATCCAAAAAGGTACTAAATCAGGCTCTGGAAAATACCTATAGTCATGAGATTCCTCCTTTGATCGCATCCGCCTGCTTGAAGAATTAACATCATCCCACAACCGTGTCTCCATTAAAACATCTTCGCCTTTATCCAATAATTCACTTTGTCTAGATATTTCGTATGTAAGCACCTTTGATACCGCCTTCATAGAATTAAGGTTTTTAATTTCTACCCTATTGCCATAAATTGCTGAACCCTGTTCCCGTAAAGATATACTCGCTTCGAATCGCAAAGAACCTTCCTGCATTTTACAGTCCGACACACCTATATAGAGCAATATATTCCTAAGTGTTTGCATATAGCTTTCTACCTCTTCAATACTTCGCATGTCCGGCTGAGTTACTATCTCTAACAATGGCACACCTGCCCTGTTAAAATCTACTAAACTATAATTTGCATCAGACGATTCAGGATGAATAAGTTTTCCAGCCTCCTCCTCTAAATGCACATTGTGAATGCTGATCCTTTTTTCTTTTCCAGCCACGACCATGTCTACGTAGCCGTTGTTGCCAATATTAAAGTAATTTTGTGAGGTTTGATAGTTTTTTGGCAAATCAGGGTAGTAATAACTCTTTCTATCAAAATTGGTAAATTGATTTATCTCACAATACAACGCAACAGCCGCTTTTAATGAATATTCAAATGCCTTTTTATTCATCACCGGCAAAACGCCCGGTAAGCCTAAACAAACAGGACATGTCTGTGTATTTGGCTCAGAGCCAAACTTTGTGCTACACCCACAAAAAAGCTTAGACTCCGTGTCCAATTCTGCATGAGTTTCCAATCCTATTACTACTTCATATTTCATAAACTAACCCTGTTATTTTAATCCCGGTTTCTTTAAATGGAAATCTGTTTCATTTTCGAATAATTTAGCAATTCTTAATATTTTTTCCTCTTCAAAATGCTTGCCCATAAGCTGCATTCCAATAGGTAAGCCGGTTGTTGTAAATCCACAAGGAATTGAAATACCTGGTATTCCCACAAGATTAGCGGGAATTGTATAAATATCCGATAAATACATCTCAAGTGGATCAGTAATCTTTTCCCCTATCTTAAAAGCCGGTGAAGGACAAGTAGGAGAGATAATACAATCTACTTTGCTAAAGGCGTCTTCAAAATCGCTTTTTATTAGATTTCTCACTTTTGAAGCCTTAATATAATACGCATCATAAAAACCGGCACTTAACACATAGTTACCTAATAGAACCCTCCTTTTAACCTCACTGCCAAACCCTTCTGCTCGCACTCTACTGTACATATCAATTATATTGTCTTCACTTAACTGACTTCTATGTCCGTACCTAACACCGTCATATCTTGCCAGGTTTGAGCTGGCCTCAGCAGTTGCTATAATATAGTAAGTGGCCAGTGCATACCCACAATGAGGAAGCGACAAATCAATTAATTCCGCACCATTTTTTTTATAAATTCCCAATGCATTTTTTACCGCACTTTCAATCTCTGGATTAAGCCCTTCGCCAAAAAATTCCTTTGGCACTCCTATTCTCAAATTATTATTTACGCTATTAATACCAGCTATATAATCAGGAACTTCCACATTAGCAGACGTCGAGTCATGACAATCATGACCAGAGACAACCTGTAAAAGTAATGCTGCATCAGATACATCCTTCGTTATAGAGCCAATCTGATCTAATGAAGATGCAAAAGCAACCAACCCGTAGCGAGAGACTCTTCCATATGTCGGTTTACAGCCAACGTTCCCACAAAATGAAGATGGCTGCCTTACTGAACCACCTGTATCCGACCCTAAAGCCATAAATGCCATATCTGCCGTTACTGCGGCAGCAGAACCGCCACCTGACCCACCAGGAATACAATCAGTATTCCAAGGGTTACGCGTAACATGAAACGCAGAGTTTTCATTTGAAGAACCCATTGCAAATTCGTCCAGATTAGTCTTACCTATTATTATCGCATCTTCTTCCTTTATTCTCTTTACCACAAAAGCGTCATAAGGAGGAGTAAAGTTCTCTAATATTTTTGATGCGCAAGTAGTTTTCATCCCCCAGGTACATATATTGTCTTTTATGGCAACTGGAATGCCCGCGAGTAATCCAACCCTGCCACCATTATTAAGTTTTTCATCAATCTCTTTTGCCTTTAATAAAGCGCCCTCTTTGTCTAAAGAAATATAAGCCTTAATCAAAGATTCTTTGAGACCGATCCACTTAAAAAGATCTTCTACTACCTCTTGAGCAGTAATTTCTCGCTTAATTATCTTTTCTTTAATGCTATTTGCACTTAGCTCACGTAATATCAAACAAATACTCCAAATTTAACGATTCTGACAAATACAATTACACTCTTTTTTTTCAGTTTATTTCTTTAACAAATTTAAATTTCATTTAAAACATTAATAATGATCGGAAGCGAAGTAGCTACGAATTGGTCTTATATGGGAATTTTATGAATGATAGATCAGAAACCTTACTCTAAGACCTTCGGCACCTTAAAAAAACCATTGGCACTTGAAGGCGAAAGTTCTAATATTTGTTGACGTGGAAAAGAAGATTCTTGATGATCTTCTCGAAAAACATTTTTCAGGGATGTTGCATATGCCATTGGTTGGACACCATCTGTATCTAATTCATTCAATTTTTCGACATAACTCAGTATATCAGTTAATTGTTCTCGAAAAAAACCTTTTTCTTCGTCTGTTAGCTTAATCCTGGAAAGACGAGCTACTTGTTCAATCTGTTTTATACCAATATCCATTGTAATCAGACAAAGAAAATTGAAATCATTTATTAAAACTTGTTATACAACTTTAACAACCTTACCGGCATTCATACATCCAGTGCAGATTTTGATTCTTTTAATACTTCCATTGATATTTGCTCTCATAGTTTGTATATTTGGTTTAAATTTTCTCTTTGTTTTACCAGTTATCTTGAGCCCGACACCACCCTTTTTCTTTGGTAAACCTCTACGCTCTAGTTTAAATCCTACAGCCGTTTTTTTACCACATATTTCACAGACACGCGCCATAACAAATTCCTCTCATATAAAGTTAATTATACCTTTTTACAATCTTCACAATATCCCATAATTTGAAATTTATGAGACTCTGCCTTGAAGTTATTTTCAATACATATTTCATCTTGAAATTCCTCAATTCTTTCATCGGTAAACTCTATTATTTTGTCGCATCCGATACAAACCAAATGTTCATGATGTTCATGACCATAAACATGTTCATAATGCGCATGCTTTTCACCAAAAATGACTTCCCTAAGCAATCCACTATCAACTAACAAGGCAAGAGTTCTATATATAGTTGCCTTTGAGACTCTTTTGTTATTTTTTCTCATATCAATCAACAACTCTTCCGCCTCAAAATGCCCATGGCATTCAAAAACGTGATTCAATATGATTTGTCTCTCTGGTGTGAACTTTAATCCTTGTGATTGCACGTAATCTCTAAACACCTTCTCAACTTCGTTCATATACAAACTTGATAATTTTATAAGAATTATAGAATTTAGCTATGTAACATAATTTTCACTAGAAAATAATAAAACAACTATTCTATGTAAATTAAAGAGATATACAACAATTAATAGTACATCCCGAATGTTTAAGTAAAAAAACCCATCCCAGTTTTAATGGGATGGGTTATTTAAGCCCCCAGCAATACCTACTCTCCCATCGTTGGATAGTACCATCGGCGTAAAAATCTTAACTACCGTGTTCGGAAAGGGAACGGGTTTTTTATTTCTACTGTTGTCACTGGGGAAATTCTCGCAATTTAGCAATGTATTAAATATATAATAAGGGTGATCAAGCTTTTCGACAAATTAGTACCAGTTAGCTAAATCCGTTACCGGACTTACACATCTGGCCTATCAATCTCATAATCTTTAAGATGTCTTTCCTCTAATCGCTTAGAGAACGATATCTCATCTTAAAATAGGCTTCACGCTTATATGCTTTCAGCGTTTATCCTTTCCGAACTTAGCTACTCAGCCATGCTGTTAGCACAACAACTGATTCACCATAGGTTCGTCCACCTCGATCCTCTCGTACTAGAGGCAGATTTTCTCAAATATCGTACGCCCACGGAAGATAGGGACCGACCTGTCTCACGACGGTCTAAACCCAGCTCGCGTACCGCTTTAATCTGTGAACTCCAGAACCCTTGGGACCTTCTACAGCCCCAGGATGCGATGAGCCGACATCGAGGTGCCAAACCTCCCCGCCGCTATGAACGCTCGGGGGAGATCAGCCTGTTATCCCCGGAGTACCTTTTATCTGTTGAGCGACGGCCTTTCCACTCAGAAACCGCCGGATCACTAAGCCCTGCTTTCACACCTGCTCGACTTATAGGTCTCGCAGTCAAGCTTCCTTATGCCTTTACACTCTACATACGGTTGCCAACCGTATTGAGGAAGCCTTTGGACTCCTCCGTTACTTTTTCGGAGGAGACCGCCCCAGTCAAACTGCCCACTTACCACTGTCAAGAACCCGGATTCACGGAATTCCATTAGAATTTTAACATAATAAGAGTGGTATTTCACCAATGACTCCATTCAAACTTACGTCGGAACTTCACAGTCTCCCACCTATCCTACACATACTGCATCAAAATTCAATAATAAGCTACAGTAAAGGTTCACGGGGTCTTTCCGTCTTTCCGCGGGTATGTGGCATCTTCACCACAACTACAATTTCGCCGAGCCCCTCGTTGAGACAGCGTTTAGGTCGTTACACGATTCATGCGCGTCGGAAATTACCCGACAAGGAACTTCGCTACCTTAGGACTCTCATAGTTAGAGCCGCCATTCACCAGAGCTTCAGTTCCAAGCTTCTCTCCTGATTACTCAGGAAATAACCTATCCCCTTAACTTTCTGGCATCGAGCACGTGTCAGTCTCTATACATCAATTATACATTTTAGCAGAGACCTGTGTTTTTAGTAAACAGTCGCCCAAACCTTCTTCACTGCGACCTTTTTAACCGAAGCTAAAAAGGCACTCCTTATCCCGAAGTTACGGAGTATCTTTGCCGAATTCCTTAACGAGGGTTCTCTCGAGCACCTTGGGATTCTCTCCCTGCCTACCTGTGTCAGTTTTAGTACGGTTGCCAAATTAACTCACTAACGAGATTATTTCTTGGAGGACACTCCAATTACTTCTAGGCCAAGAGCCAACGTACTCGCCTTCAATATCATATTGCTCCGGATTTGCCTGGAGCGATATATCCAGCTTGAACAAACCATGTCTACTAGGTTTGCTAATCTTTGTGTCCCCGTCATCCCAAGCTCAAACGTCAAGATAGCAGCACAGGAATATTAACCTGTTGTCCATCGTCTACGCCTTTCGGCCTCGACTTAGGTGCCGGCTAACCCTGGGCGGATTTGCCTTCCCCAGGAAACCTTAGGCTTTCGGTGAGTAAGATTCTCACTTACATTATCGCTACTTATACCGGCATTCTCACTTCTATTTCGTCCACCTCTCTTTAAAGTAAGGCTTCAACCTAACATAGAACGCTCCCCTACCACCTTAATACTAATATCAAGATTCATAGTTTCGGTAATGAGCTTTAGTCCCGCTAATTTTCGGCACAAAAGTACTCGGCTAGTAAGCTATTACGCACTTTTTAAATGGTTGCTGCTTCTAAGCCAACATCCTAGCTGTCTTAGCACTTTCACTTCCTTTATCACTTAGCTCATTTTAGGGACCTTAACTAATGATCTGGGCTGTTTCCCTTTCGACTACGGAGCTTATCCCCCATAGTCTGACTCCTATGTCAAATGCAGTAGTATTCGGAGTTTGATTGTGTTCGGTAGCCTGGTGGGCCCCAAGACTCAGTCAGTAACTCTACCCCCACTACACGGTTACATAAGGCTAGCCCTAAAGCTATTTCGGGGAGAACCAGCTATCTCCGAGTTTGATTAGACTTTTACTCCTCCCCTCAGTTCATCGCACCACTTTTCAACGTAGACGCGTTCGGACCTCCATTCCGTTTTACCGGAACTTCATCCTGACCAAGGGTAGATCACTCGGTTTCGGGTCTGCTACTTGCTACATTCATTCGCGCAGTTAGCACTCGCTTTCGCTTTGGCTCCACCCATTAAAGGCTTAACCTGCAACAAACAGCAACTCGCCGGTTCATTATGCAAAAGGCACGCGGTTACACGAATTAAAAGAATAAATTCAATTAATATTGTGCTTCCACCGCTTGTAAGTACATGGTTTCAGGTTCTATTTCACTCCCCTAAAAGGGGTTCTTTTCATCTTTCACTCACGCTACTTGTTCACTATCGGTCACCAAAAGTATTTAGCCTTAGGAGGTGGTCCTCCTTAATTCACACCGGTTTTCACGTGACCGGAATTACTCGGGATGTTACGAAAAAAAACTTATATTTCTTTCACCTACGGGACTATCACCCTTTATAGTTAAGCTTTCCTGCTTATTCGATTAAAAATACATGCTTTTTTGAACAATCCTTATCTTGTTCATTGCA
Source organism: Candidatus Brocadiaceae bacterium S225 (assembly GCA_007859995.1). Classification (GTDB taxonomy): domain Bacteria; phylum Planctomycetota; class Brocadiia; order Brocadiales; family Scalinduaceae; genus Scalindua; species Scalindua brodae. The sequence continues at coordinate 34,422 of SMSL01000004.1, read as the reverse complement.
ACTCCCTCGACCCTGACCATACAACACATAAGGGCTATCACATATGGCCAGTTTAGGCTCTTTCCTTTTCGCTCGCCGCTACTGGGGAAATCGATTTTTCTTTCTCTTCCTGAAGGTACTTAGATGTTTCAGTTCCCTTCGTTCCTCTCATTATCCTATTTATTCAGATAACAATGTCGCAGTATTAACCAAAAGAGACACAATGTGTCTCTCACGACAGGTTTCCCAATTCGGAGTTCTCCGGATCAAAGCTTGTTTGGCAGCTCACCGAAGCATATCGCAGCCTTCCACGTCCTTCATCAGCTTTTGGTACCAAGACATTCACCATGCACCCTTAATAGCTTGATCACCCAAATTTTCAATTGTTTTACATCGCTTAAATTGCGTCTATTGCCAAAGAACAGTTACTACTTGATTACTACTTTATTAAAGAACTTATGGAGATGAGCGGGATCGAACCGCTAACCTCTGCCTTGCAAGGGCAGCGCTCTCCCAGTTGAGCTACACCCCCCAGTTAAATTCACCATACAAACAACATGATTTAACATGAGGATGGTGGGCCTAAGTGGATTCGAACCACTGACCTTTCCCTTATCAGGGGAACGCTCTAAACCAACTGAGCTATAGGCCCTGGACCTCCTCTCAACCTCCCCCCGAAAGGAACTCGCAACACAGCCTGCCAGTTGGCTCAGCACCCTCCCAACAATCCCAAAAAAAACAAATAACAACATAAAAGTCGCCGGATGTACCGACTTTGATAACTCCATAGAAAGGAGGTGATCCAGCCGCAGGTTCTCCTACGACTACCTTGTTACGACTTAGTCCTCCTCACAAAACACTCCTTCAACACTTTCCTCCAAGTTGCCCTGGTTAGATATAATGTTTTCGGGTGCATCCTGCTTGGGTGGCTTGACGGGCGGTGTGTACAAGGCTCGGGAACATATTCACCGCGGCGAGCTGATCCGCGATTACTAGCGATTCCAACTTCATGGAGGCGAATTTCAGCCTCCAATCCGAACTGAGATCGGCTTTTTAGGATTCGCTTCACCTCTCGGCTTCGCTTCCGTTTGTACCGACCATTGTAGCACGTGTGTAGCCCGGGGCATAAGGGCCATGATGACTTGACGTCATCCCCACCTTCCTCCGTCTTGACGACGGCAGTCTTTCTAGAGTACCCGGCATAACCCGCTGGTAACTAAAAACAAGGGTTTCGCTCGTTAGGGGACTTAACCCAACGTCTCACGACACGAGCTGACGACAGCCATGCAACACCTGTGATAGCTACGGACTGGATACCGTTCGTCACCCTTTCGGGTTCCTACTTCTACCATGTCAAGCCCCGGTAAGGTTCTCCGCGTTGCATCGAATTAAACCACATGCTCCACCGCTTGTGCGAGCCCCCGTCAATTCTTTTGAGTTTTAGCCTTGCGGCCGTACTCCCCAGGCGGGGCACTTAATGCGTTAGCTACGGCAGAGAGAACATCGGTAATCCCCTCTACTTAGTGCCCATCGTTTACAGCTAGGACTACCGGGGTATCTAATCCCGTTTGCTCCCCTAGCTTTCGCACACTGAGTGTCAGTAATAGGCCAGAGAATCGCTTTCGCCGCCGGCGTTCCTTCTGATATCTACGCATTTCACCGCTCCACCAGAAGTTCCATTCTCCCCTCCTACACTCAAGACTCGCAGTTTCAGATGCAATTCTTCCGTTGAACAGAAGGCTTTCACATCTGACTTACAAACCCACCTACGTGCTCTTTACGCCCAATAATTCCGAACAACGCTTGCCACCTCTGTATTACCGCGGCTGCTGGCACAGAGTTAGCCGTGGCTTCCTTTGGAGCTTTTGTCAAATAAATGTGGTATTAGCACACTTACATTTCTTAACCCCTGACAGAGCTTTACAACCCGAAGGCCTTCCTCACTCACGCGGCGTCGCTTCGTCACCCTTTCGGGCATTGCGAAAGATTCTCGACTGCAGCCTTCCGTAGAAGTCTGGGCAGTGTCTCAGTCCCAGTGTGGCCGACCATCCTCTAAGACCGGCTACCCGTCTTCGCCTTGGTAGGCCATTACCCCACCAACAAGCTGATAGGACATAAACCCCTCTCCAGGCAAAAGGTATTGCTACCCTCCCATTGACAAAAGAAAATTATTCCCTTTTGTATTATTAAGTATTAGCTTCGTTTTCACAAAGTTGTCCTTATCCTAGAGGCAGGTAATCTATGCATTACTCACCCTTGCGCCACTCGGTTTACACCCCGAAGGGTATATCCTCGTTCGACTTGCATGCCTAATCCACGCCGCCAGCGTTCGTTCTGAGCCAAGATCAAACCCTTCATAAATTTAATAATGTACTCATTTGCTTCTTTTTAACTACTCGTTATTTTCTCGCGCCTATCTAACGGCAACAAGGAGAATAACTTATAAGCTATACACCCAACGCTTTTATGTTGTCAATTTTCAATGAACAGAAAAGACAAATATATACTAAAATAGAAAATTGTCAATAGAAAATAAAAATTTCAAAAAATATTTTTATTTGTAGACTTCTATAAGCATTGGCAACAAAAGGCTATACACCTTATTATATCCAATGATATCGCACTAAAAACAAATATTATTAACCATAAATAATAAAAAGCCATCAAAAAAAATGTCCGTTAAGAGTCGACAGCCTCATGCTTTTCTAACAAAACGCAAAAAAAACGTGTTGTATCATATGCCTTTGCTAAATATAGGCAGGCATTCCAACACCCGGCGCCCAACAGCCTTTCTACTGTCAAAAATTAAATGAAAAAACACTTGACTTTCTGTCTAAATGTTGTACAGTATTAAAAATTTTCTACAACATATAGTAGGAGGAATCTTATGCGTTTAGTAATACAAGAATTTAGGCATATAAGTATTCAATTCAGTCTGATAGCATTATTATCAATGGTTTATTTTCTACTCGTAAGGCTGGTTACGTAAAATGGATGACAACTTAAGACGTCTAATGGCACAAATTGAGGCAGAACAAGGCTTGCGACACCTAAACGAGATCCTGCCGCAGTGTGTGGATCTACAAAAAACGCTGGCAATGCTTATGCATAATTTCTATACCTCACTTTGTAAAGAAGGTTTTACAAAACCGCAAGCGCTTGAGATAATCAAAGTACATGGTACCGGCTTGGACACCAATTTGAATGACGACTTGTAGCTTTGGGCGCCTAGCGCTAGCTCAAATACTAAATATCAATTAATGTTGATCTGCCTTCAAACACTTTTCATCTTTTTCCACATCCAAATGCGAAGAGATGTGATTTCATCTAAACCTGTTAGCATAGAACAGTAATTTTTTACAAAATGCAGACTACTTAGCAGTACACACCATTTTTTTTATTATCAAAACATGATATCATCTTTAAAATGCAATTGTAAACTAGCTACCTACATCACACTTATACTATTAACAGCAAATAATGTATTCACAAGAACAAACTACGCTGCAAATACCGATATGAAGAAAATATTTTGTATAATCCCGATGGGACATATAGACAACGACATCCTACAACACACACAAATGGAACTTGAAAAAAGGTTTAATGTTGCAGTAGAGATTGGAAGACAACTAGAAGAACCTACTTATGCGTATCACAAACATAAAAAGCAGTACCATTCAACAAGGATACTGAAAAAAATACACAATTTAAGGCTAGCAGGATATGACAGGATATTAGCATTAGTCGATGTTGATTTGTATATACCTGAACGTACTTTTGTTTTCGGAGGGGCAGACGTAAATAAGAAAGTATCCGTTATTTCTTTAACACGGCTCAGACAGGAGTTCTACGCCCTACCTGATGATCCTGCGCTATTTAAATACAGAACAATTATAGAAGCCGTTCACGAACTTGGACACACATATGGACTCTACCACTGCAAAAATAATAAGTGCGTCATGTTTTTATCAAATACCATAGGCGACACAGATCACAAAGGAGCAGAGCTCTGTAGTAATTGCGAAAAAATTATGGAAAGGAAAAAAGACATTTTAAAACGAGAATAAATGGCATCCTCAAAAAAAACAAAAAACCAGATCAAAGACACTCCAAGGATAACAGCTCAAGATCTTGCAAAAAAACAGAGAGAAATTTCAGTCAGTGAGTTCTTCACAAAGAACAGACACCTGCTTGGATTTGACAACCCCAGAAAAGCTTTACTCACAACGATCAAGGAAGGAATCGACAACTCTCTGGACGCATGTGAAGAAGCGAAAATCCTCCCTGACATAAAAGTACACATAAGCCATGTAAAAAATTCTGAAGATAGATTTACAGTTACCATTGAAGATAATGGACCTGGTATCTTAAAAACACACATTCCAAAGATTTTTGGTAAATTACTTTATGGTTCAAAATTCCATACGCTTAAAATGTCTAGAGGACAGCAGGGAATAGGCATATCCGCAGCAGGTATGTATGGCCAACTGACAACAGGAAAGCCAATACTTATAACGTCGAAAATTTCACCAAAAGCACCTGCACATCATTATAGCCTTGTCATTGACACACAAAGAAATGAACCTCGAATTATTAAAGATGAGGTAGTCGATTACGAAGTCAAACGAGGCACAAAGGTGGTTATTGAATTAGAGGCTAGATACCAGAAAGGCCGACAATCTGTTGACGGATACATTGAACAAACATCAATCGCCAATCCACATGCCGACATAACATACATCACCCCAGAAGGCAAGGAAATAAGATATCCCAGAGCATCAAAGGAATTGCCGATAGAACCAAAAGAGATAAAGCCACACCCCTATGGCATTGAACTGGGAATTTTGATAAAGATGCTGCATGACACAAAATCAAAAAATCTCCGCACTTGCCTTACTAATGATTTCTCCAGAGTAAGCACAAGAGTTGCAGATGAGATTTGTGAAAAAGCCGGTTTACAGGGAAAGGCCCGACCTTCAAGAATCGCAGTCCAGGAAGCAGACGCACTTTTCAAGGCTATCAAGTTAACGAAAATCATGAACCCTCCTACAGATTGCATCTCTCCCATTGGAGAAGACGCCATAATAAAAGGCCTCAAAAAACAGATCAATGCAGATTTCTTCACATCAAATACGCGACCGCCATCGGTATATAGAGGCAACCCATTTCAGATCGAGGTAGGGCTTGCATACGGAGGAGATTTACCGGAAGAAGGCTTGATAAGACTGCTGAGATTTGCCAATAGAGTTCCATTGCTGTATCAACAATCCGCGTGCGTCGTTACCGAATCAGCAATAAACACTTCATGGAGAAACTATGGACTGTCACAATCTACCGGCGCACTCCCTTCCGGTCCTATACTTCTGATGGTGCACCTCGCATCTGTCTGGGTACCTTTTACATCAGAAAGCAAAGAGGCAATTGCACATTACCCTGAGATTGAAAAAGAGATAAAACTGGCCTTGCAGGAATGCGGGCGGCACGTTGCGACATTTATCAAGAGAAAAAAGAAGGCGGCTGATGAATTCAAGAAAAAATCGTATATTAAAAAATACATACCTCATATAGGAATAGCATTAAAGGAAATATTAAACCTAAACGACAAGCAGGAACAAAAAGCAATAGACAACCTGACAGATATCCTCGAAAGGAGTAGATCGTGACAAAAACGCTAAAAAAAATAGAAGAATCTGCCTCCACCATTCACAACAAAATCACAAAGAAACAGAAACCCAGTATGGAATTTCCCATTCGCTCATTGAGCAATGTCAAATACACTCCGAAAAGAGGTTTCTTAGAACTTATCGGGCAGAAAAAGTCACGCACTTTAACGGTAAACACTGTAAAGACATTTGCCCAGACGCTGAGAGTAATGTCCCTTTCCAAGGAGCTCATTGAAAAAGATGATGTAGCCACAAAAAGAGAAGCCTATTATGTATCTAAGAACTGGGACGATGCACGTTTTGAGGAACAACCTGAATCAGATACTGTAATTGACGATGTAGAAGCAATGTTTGAAGTCAACAGGGAACAACTGGGTTTTATTCCGGAAGAGAAGGGAGGAGACGTCGCAGGAAAGCTGGTAGTAATAGACAAGGACCAGGACACCGACAAGCAGCTCAAAATTGACTGCACTAAATTCGGCTCAGGCGCGTACTCTATTCCCATTTCAACTGAGCATCTGAAATTCGAAACCAACGCGAAGTTTATACTGGTAATAGAAACTGCCGGAATGTTCCAGCGGCTTGTAAAACATAACTACTGGAAGAAAGCAAACTGCATATTAATCTCCATGGGAGGTGTTCCAACCAGGGCATGCAGAAGATTTATCAGGCGTTTGTCAGAGGGGAAAAAGATCCCTGTTTATGTCTTTGTTGATGGAGACCCTTATGGTATCAGCAACATATACAGAACCCTTAAAGTAGGATCAGGAAATGCGGCACACATTAATCAGTATTTCTGCGTGCCAAATGCGCGATACCTTGGCATAACACCGCAAGATATCATTGATTACAAACTCCCGACCCATCCATTAAAAGACGTAGATATTAAGAGAGCAAAAGATGCCTTAAAGAACGACCCGTTTATAAAGCAGAGTAAGGAGTGGCAGAAAGCAATTACTCAGCTATTAAAAATGGGTGTAAGGGCAGAGCAACAGGCGCTGGCAAAACACGGCCTGAACTATGTGATTGAAAAGTATCTTCCTCAAAAGCTCAAGAAAACCGATAGTTTTCTGCCATAAAAATTAATCATTGTTAAAAATTAACAATGTGATGAATATCAGGAGAGATCTGCTGCTTTCTAGCACAAAACCTATATTTAACACCGATTTTCACAAGTAATAAAACCGCCATAATGCTACCCCATTACGCAGTCCACTTTGAGAATTGGCACATATACTCTTTTCCATTCATTTTCCGGAAGTTCAAGCGTCTCTTTTACAAGACTGACATAGCGTTTACGAAGAGTTATTAAATTAAGTTCTTTGAAGTATGCTACCAATAGAGGATCAGGTTTACTTTCATGAAACTCTATCTCATTTTTTTCCCACGTTTGTTTCCAAAAATCTATATTCATGCAGTCTCCTATAAATGATCTACTTACACATATGAGTTTTATGGCTTACAAGCCTTACCGAGTCTATAACCATTTTCAGTAGCCTCTTTTTTTGTATCATAAAAAAGGAATAATCAAGCAAGCATAATCTCCCATCAAAAGAACCTGATATTAGCTCTCCAATCGTGGTCTTGTAATATTGAATATTAATTTGATTCATCTTGCACCTTTTAGAAATTGAAAGAACATGTCAAAAATAATGAATTGATACTATTATTTCTATTCGCAATAGAATATCTGGTTCCATAGCAAAGTGATCCTGCTAACTCTTCGGAAAACCATCAATGCTTAAATGCGAGGACTGACCCCTTGGTAAGATGGTAATTTAATAGCTGCGGTAGAGGCGAAATCACAAGTTGGCCCTTCGTTTGGTAACAATTTCAATAACCGGACGGAAGAAGCTATGGGAACCGCTCTTGATCTTTGGACAGCGTTCAGAGAAGGTGTGTTTAAAGGAGATACTCAACCATTTCTTGGTTATTTCTTTATGCTTGAAGATTGCGAAGCTTCAACACGTCCGGTGAGGGTAAAAGAGCCACACTTTAAGGTGTTTCCTGAATTTGAAGGAGCTTCATATATGAAGCGATATGAGTTGTTCTGCAAAAAGCTTGTTCGCGAACGTCATTACACTTCTGCATCATTTATTACCTCTGAGAGTGTCAATGGAGTTAATGGTATCTATAAGGAACCATCAAATGACCTTGCCTTCTCTCACTTTGCAAAATCGCTCTCCTCTCATGTAAGGATTTTTGCGGAATGATCAGCATGAATGAAACAGACCAGAAGCTGATACACGGAGATTCGCGAGATCTATCATTCTTGCCAAGCGAATCTGTTCATCTCGTAGTAACATCCCCACCATACTGGAACCTTAACCGTTACAATGAAAATTCCAATCAATTGGGGTATATAGATGATTATGAAACATTTTTAAAAGAACTGAAGAAAGTGTGGAAAGGTGTATTCAGGGTCCTGGTTCCGGGCGGTAGATTAGTGTGTGTCGTAGGTGACGTTTGCGTTTCACGGCGTAAATACGGACGACATCTTGTCTTCCCTTTACACTCTGACATTTCTGTAATATGCAGGAAACTTGGATTTGATAATCTCAATCCCATCATCTGGCATAAAATATCAAATGCAAACTTTGAAGTGTCCAATGGCACAAAATTTCTGGGCAAACCATACGAATCCAATGCTATCATCAAAAATGACATGGAATACATACTAATGCAACGGAAACCGGGAGGGTATAGACAGCCTTCCACAGAACAGAGAAAGCATAGTAAAATCAGTAAAAGTGATTTTAACGATTGGTTTAAGCAGATATGGAACATAACCGGTGCTTCTACGAAGAATCACCCTGCCCCCTTTCCTCTCAAATTAGTAACCCGCCTGGTAAGGATGTTTTCCTTTTATGACGTACGGTACTGGACCCTTTTTGCGGTTCCGGAACAACAATGATTGCCGCTTTAAGAAATGGCAGAAACAGTATTGGCATAGACATCGATAAAGAGTATTGCCAAATGGCCGCAAGAAACTTAAAGGTGGAAATTAATGATTCATCAATCAAAGCAAAGTTAATCTTTCAAAAGATGACTAATGGCAGTTCAGGTAAAATGAAGATCTGTGAAGATCAATCCTTATACAAAGTAAAAACAGCGAAAAAAGTGTTGAAATAGATTACGGATTTAGCTGGCTTCGTTTCTGCCGGCTCAACAGTTAGCAAATCCGAAGAATTTCTTATGAGAACTCAGTTACGATTTAGAGCGTAGCCGGTTTCTTTGAGAGAACGGCCTACCGGTACCCGAATCAACCATTATCTGCGAATATATTGAAACAGCCGGAAAAGAAAACTGATAGAAAAATAATTTTGAGGAATCCAGGAAGGCAGGAAAACCACGCATAATAAAAGGGTTAGCTTGAGCGACTGGTTATCTTCTTCTTTTATTAATTTACAGGGGAAAGACGATAAACCTTAGATAGTTTACTTGCGGTATCAATATCTTCACGACGAAGTGCTACTCTCACATCATCCAATTTTCCGGCATCTTCGAGAGATAGGTAAGGAGACCATCCTTCACCTGTCTCGATTAGTTCAATGTCAACCTCAGCCACATAGTTCCCCTCATGCACAAGTTTAATATGATGTCTTTTTTTCATTTTCTTCTCTCCATAAAATCGTCCGACCAGATCAAAGGATCAGGTTTATATGCGGTTACTAATACCGCTGGAGAAAAAGCATTTTTTGGAATACCCCACACCACATGTATTGGGTTTCCCTCTCTATTTTTTTGTAATACAAGAACACACGGACCCTTTGGATACTCAGGATAATATTCTACTACTTTACCATTCTCCACGCTGGCCATAACATCTTTCAGCAATATATACCATTCACAAGACTGAAATAGGGACAATACCTGCAATGATCCAAAAAACAACTTGTACAACATCCTTAACTATTTCAATGTGCTCCAGAATTTTCATGTGTCCCTCTACATTGTTACTTTATTGATCTCAGCATTTATTTTATACATATCGTCCAGGATGAGAGGTTGCAAGGGATGACACTGAACTTTATTAAGGGCAGCCAGATTTCAACCTACTATCAAACTTTTGGAAAAAAACGCGGCCCCTTGCAATCCTTCTCAATCCAATTGTTCGCCCCGTCTTCGGCGGTGCGAATGCCGGAGTTGAAGAGCAACGGTTTGGCCGCCTCAGTCGGGGCGAACAAATCATTGGAGCAGACAACATTTTCAATGTGCTCCTCAACTCCGGCATTATGCTTTTCATTTCGTTTTAAATTTTATCTTATAAATAACCGGATTCATCTCAATACTTTTATCTTTTAAAAAATCAATTCCTTTTATCTTCCAAATTTTTGGTTTTTTATTACCAACATCATAAACAATATAAAAATAGTAGTTGTCTTTACTTTCTGCAATTGCTAACTCATTTGCAGAAATGTATACATTACTATATCCCACAAGTTTAAGCGTTGATTTAACTTCGATATATTTCTCCTTTCCATCAATATCATAAGATTGTATGTCATAACCAAGGCTATCATCTCTTTTAGAAACTTGGTCAACGTTTTCTGCCAAATCCTTTCGTCCGTTGTTTAGCAATGTTTGACGCTCTGCCATTACAACAATTTGTTCACCTCTATCGCCTATTCTTTTAAAATTCTTTGATTGTATCGAGTAATCCACTTTTTTTTATTCTTATTTTCTATGCTGTTACTTTTAGGAAGTCCATCCGTTTGCAGATTGACAAACTCAAATTTTACATTTTCAATTGGTAGAAAATCTTTTAATTTTGCATCTTTAAGTTCTTTTGATAGTTCATCATCTTTAAGATCATTATTAGGTTTTCCAAAAGATTTGTATAAAAATTTATTGAATTCAAAAATACTCCAAGATTTCATTACTAAGTCTCTATTTTTGAATTCTAATAGTCTATTTTGTTTATCTAATTCTGATTTGGAGTTATTTTCCAAACCCAACATGTTAATGAAATAATCTAAATATGTGGCGGAAAAAATATTTAAGAATTTATCTGGATGATAGACCGATAAAATTTTTCCCTTAAACATTGGAGAAATAGGATTTTTTTTTAATACGTCAAAATTATTTTCATTTTTGATTAGCTCAACTATAGAGGATTTTACCTTCTCAAATGCGTTATTAATAGAAGTTCCGAATTCCCCTTTTCCAATTCTGTATTTTTTTTCTTTATCATCCCCATCAACTCCATAATATATCCCAAATTTTTTAGCAGTACTTCCATGAATATTACCCCAAGCATTTAATTCATTTTCTATTCGATTGCAAAATGAAGGAGAACCTTTGCCTGTTACATAATCATCAAGCTTTAATGAAGAAATTGTTTTGATAGTGTAATCTTTTATAAACTGTTCTCTAGCCTTAAACAATTCCTTGAAATCAGAACGAATGGTATCCCTTATTTTTTCAAAATCTACTTGATATTCTCTTAATTCCTGTGTTTGCATCTTACCTTTCTTTCATTGAGCATAACAGTATGAATACATGAAAAACTATCCATTGGATATTACATGATCAAAATGTTAATAAGTAATATTATGGAAATCAAGAGGAAATTCAGGTCAGATTCTAATTTAAAATTTATTGAGTATATACATATGTTCTTGTTTTACGATAGAAACAAATCTTTCTTTGTAGCCAACAGACTGTGTCATATTTGTCATCCCGAATCCTGTGCTGAACTTGATTAAGTATTGTTTCGGGATCTCTAATGTTGCGAAGTTATTGAAACCTAAATTGAACGATTTAAGTAGCCGCGTCCTTTAGGCGTAACTTACGTGAAATTCACATGCACCCATCGGATGAGAGCGAACGCAGGCTAAAGCCTGCGGCTACTACAGTATAGGAAATAAAATCGCTCAATTTAGGTAAAACTATTTAATTCTGAAACAGAAGGCCCCGTATTTAGTTCAAGATCTATCCAGAATGACAAATGATGTGGTTGTTATTGTGACACAGTCTGTCAGCCTCTCCGACACGCAGTTCTCCTTTGACTAAATATCACAAAATATTGTGAAATAGGTATGGTGCGGACATTGCCTCGATTTCTTCGCGCAATGGATTAAGCACATCCATGAGACTACCTCCTCTTAATATGGTGTGCATCATCCCTGCCCGAGGCAGGCGGGCGTGATGATGCGTAATAAAGCAGTAACACCCGCCTAATAGGCTGGCGGAGAGGTGGTTACTGCACTCCAAAAAACAACTCTAATTTTGTTCTCTTAGCGTTCTTTACAACTGTTATGTAAAGGGGCTTTTAGTTTTAGAAATATTTAATTGAAAAAAACCTTTTTTAATACGTTTTTAATAGGATAATGGATAAACAGATTAAATAATATACACTTATCTATGGAGGTGAATATGTCAGGAAAATATAACATACATTTCCTTTCTTTTCTTGTTTTACCTTTTTTTTATGCCATTCAGTCTGTTTGCTGGAACTAAATATGATAAAGCAACTTTTGCGGGAGGCTGTTTCTGGTGTACGGAACACCCTTTTGAAAATTTGAAAAGCGGGAGATATTTTTTATTTACTTTTCAAAAAAACTTTATCTTGGACAAGAGTGAACTGATATCGAATAAATGGAGCTTGATGTGGATACCTCTACTAATATAAAAATGGCATTATTGCTGACAACCCTCGCCGGTTCTGCAACGATGATCGGCGCCGCAATTGCCTATTTCATCAAAGAACCTCGCTTAAGTTACCTGACCTTTTCTCTTGGCTTCTCCGCAGGTACGATGATATACGTCTCGTTTATGGAACTGCTTACAAGTGCCGTACAAACATTAGGCCAACTAAAAGCGGTCGTGGCATTTTTCATAGGCATATTTTTCATCGGAATAATTGATTTTTTCATCCCGGAATCCGAAAATCCTGACCACTTCAACAACCTGCAGAATCCGCACAAAAAAACACTCCAGGATAAGAAACTGCTTCGCGCATCAATGATGACGGCATTGGCAATAGGAATACATAATTTCCCCGAAGGGCTGGCAACATTCGGAGCCGCTTTGTCTGACATAAGACTTGGTGTCCTCATCGCAATAGCAATAGCGATCCATAACATACCCGAAGGCATCTCCGTCTCAATGCCGATCTTCTACGCAACCGGAAACAGAAACAAAGCTTTTTTCTTCTCTGCGATTTCAGGTTTGTCAGAACCACTCGGCGCACTGGTAGGCTATGCCTTTTTAATGCCTTTTCTGTCACCTGGTTTATTAGCCGGATTGCTGGCATTTGTCGCAGGAATTATGATCTATATCTCAGTGGATGAATTGCTCCCAATGGCTCACCGTTATGGCCACAGCCACACCGTCATCATCGGAATAATCTTAGGAATGATGGTAATGGCAGCAAGTTTAATTATGTTATAATTATATTGCATTACGTATATATCCTTTTATTACTTTTATGATACAAAAGATTACTACAGAACGGATCCCGATAAAGCTGTGGCTCGAAGATTTGGAAGAAGACACTTTGCAACAGGCAAAGAACTTGGCGAATCTCAGCATTGCTTTCAGGCATATTGCTATTATGCCCGATGCCCATCTGGGCTATGGGATGCCTATAGGCGGCGTTATGGCTACCAAAGATGCTATTGTTCCCAATGCGGTGGGTGTGGATATTGGGTGTGGAATGTGCTCTTTAAGAACCAACCTGAAGCACATGGAGCAGGAGGATTTGAAAAAGGTGATGAGCAATATACGCAAAACCATCCCCATAGGATTTAATCATCATGCCGAAAAACAAGATGAGAGTTGGATGCCCCCGGTAGAGGCAGAGTTGCCAATTGTTTCGCAGGAATACAACAACGCCACGTACCAGATAGGAACTTTGGGTGGCGGCAACCATTTTATAGAAATTCAAAAAGGCTCCGACGGCTACATCTGGATTATGGTGCACTCCGGCTCCCGGAATCTGGGCTTCATAGTGGCAAACCATTATCACGAACAAGCCAAAGAGGAAAATATAAAACATGGGAATGAGGTGCCACAGGATCTCTCCTATTTTTTGCGCGGATCAGAAGGGTATAATAATTATTTCAATGAGATGAACTACTGTATCCTGTTTGCTCTGCAAAGCAGGAAGTTGATGATGGAAAGAGTGAAAGGCGCTTTTGAGAAAGTTGTACCGGAGGTAGAATTTTCTAATTTCATCAATAAACCACATAATTTTGCGGCTTGGGAAACCCATTTTGATCACGAACTTATTGTGCATAGGAAAGGAGCTACCCGGGCAGAAGATGGAGAGTGGGGAATGATTCCGGGCTCTCAGGGTACCAGTTCGTTTCTGGTCAAGGGTAAAGGAAACCCGCTCTCTTTCAAGTCGTGTTCTCACGGAGCGGGACGGGTATTGAGCCGCTCCCTGGCTCGTAAACAATTGGATATTAAAACAGAAATAGCAAAGCTTGAAGCGCTGGGCGTAATCCACGCACTGCGTCACAAAGATGATTTGGATGAAGCGCCGGGCTCCTACAAGGACATTGAAGAGGTTATGGCTCTGCAAACGGATCTGGTGGAGATTCAGGTGAGATTAACACCTCTTGCTGTAATAAAGGCTTAAAGATTAGGATATCTCCAGCAGGTTTTGACTTTGTGCGCCAATGTCCGCATAAGCTGCCATTTTTTCAGCTTGTGGGTAACGTTCGGGGCAGCAAGAGAATAGGAGGCAGTGGGGTCACCCATCAAATTCACTAAAACATATTTTGAATTCCTTTTCTATTATACCCAGTTTAACTGTTACCCTAACCAATCTAAAATTATATAGATAGAAAATAATGATTTAAAGTACACCGATTAAAGTTAACAACAATTAGTCCAACTTAGGTCCGGCAGCCACTAATGTTTTTCCTTCTTCATTATCAGTATATTTTTTGAAGTTATTAATAAATAACTGTCCTAGTTCCTTAGCTTTTTTATCCCATTCTGAGGCATCCGTATAAGTTTTTCTAGGATCAAGAATACCTGAATCAACTCCCGGCAATGCAGTTGGAGTTTCAAAATTAAAAACCGGAATTGTTCTAGTTTCAGCTTTATCTATTGAACCATTTAAAATTGCATCAACAATCGCTCTCGTATTTTTTATTGATATTCTTTTTCCGGTACCGTTCCAGCCTGTATTTACCAGATAAGCTTTGGCATTATGTGCTTGCATTTTTTTAACTAACTCTTCACCATATTTTGTTGGATGAAGCGATAAGAATGCCTCACCGAAACAAGCGGAAAAAGTAGGCTGAGGAGATGTTACACCTCTTTCTGTACCGGCAAGTTTTGCTGTAAATCCCGATAAGAAATGATACTTGGTTTGTTCCTGTGTAAGTTTAGAAACAGGAGGCATAACACCAAATGCATCGGCTGTAAGGAAAATTACTTTGCTTGCATGACCCGCTCTTGAAACAGGTTTAACAATATTATCAATATGATAGATAGGATAAGAGACACGGGTATTTTGAGTTGTCGATCCATCGGTGAAATCTATTTTGCCGTTTTCATCTAATGTTACGTTTTCTAAAAGTGCATCGCGCCTAATAGCGTTGTAAATATCGGGTTCAGAATCTTTATCCAAGTTGATTGTTTTTGCATAGCAGCCGCCTTCAAAATTAAAAACACCTTCATCATCCCAGCCATGCTCATCATCACCTATTAGTTCTCTTTTGTGTTCTGTTGATAGTGTTGTTTTTCCGGTGCCCGATAAGCCGAAGAATATTGCAACATCGCCACTTTCCCCTTTATTTGCCGAACAGTGCATAGAAGCAATTCCCTGCAGTGGTAAATAGTAGTTCATCATGGCGAACATTCCTTTTTTCATTTCGCCGCCGTACCAGCTTCCGCCTATTACCTGCATTTTTTCTGCTAAATTAAAAACAGTAAACACTTCAGAATTCAATCCATGTTCCTGCCATTTTAAGTTAGAAGTTTTTGAGCCTGCCATAACAATAAAATCCGGTTCGCCGTAATTTTCCAGTTCCGCTTCAGTGGGTCGCAGAAACATATTTTTAACAAAATGAGCCTGCCATGCAACTTCCATAATGAATCTAACTTTTAAGCGAGTATCTTCATTTGCACCGCAGAAAGCATCCATCACATATAATAGTTCCTGACCTGAAAGCCGTGTTGTAACAGTTTCTTTTAGGTCTTTCCAAACTTCAATAGTAGTAGGTTTGTTATCATTTTGGGCTTGTTCAGATGTCCACCAAATTGTATCTCTTGATACATCATCTTTTACAATAAATTTATCCTTTGGTGATCTGCCTGTATAAATACCGGTCATTACATTAACGGCACCTAATTCAGATACTTGACCTTTTTCAAAGCCTTCAAGTGACGGATCAGTTTCATGCTCAAATAATTCATCGTAGGGTAAATTATAATAGATTTTATTAACTCCGGTGATTCCAATCTTTTCTAACTGCTGTTTAATTTTATCGTGTTGATTCATTAGTTCTCCGTTAATTATGTTAAGTTTAATAATGTACTAATTTAATTTCCGCATTTCAAATAAAATGGTAATAGGAACAACTGTTTAATCGCAAGTTTCTCAACTCTGCTCCGGTGACTCGATAACCTTTAGAGAGCAACCAGGCAATATCCAGAGTTTTACCACACAAGGGTAAAAATACACGGCTACCTTCCACCAGATTAAGTTCTTTGAGGTATGCTGTCAATAGGGGATCAGGTTTACTTTCATGAAATCCTATCTTATTTTTTCCCCACGTTTGTTTCCAAAAACCTATATTCATGCAGTCTCCTATAATGGTCTACTTACACATATGAGTTTTATGGTTTACAAGCCTTACAGGGTCTATAGCCATTTTCTGTAGTCTCTTTTTTTGTATCATAAAAAAGGAATAATCAAGCAAGCATAATCTCCCATCAAAAGAACCTGATATTAGCTCTCCAATTGTGGTCTTGTAATATTGAATATTAATTTGATTCATCTTGCCTCCTTATCTTCCTAATCACGAATCAAGGGGTGACCCTAATTTCCCCTGTAATCGACTTGTCCGAAGAAATATCTCTGTGATAAACAGGCCAGGCTCCAAATACAAACCCGTATGTCTGGTGCTGTGGAAGGGAGCGGCTAGAGCGGTCTCCTATCCCGATTATGCATTTTCAATTTTGATTTTTCGCTCCATGATATAATCATCCATAATAAAACCACCTCCAATATCTTTTTTTATTTCATTAATAGTGACAAAGCCACGACCCTCATACCATGAAATTGGGCCATTATTGAAACGATTCACGGTCAACCATAAGGTGCTAAGCTTCTCTCGCTTGCATTTTCGTTCAACAAAATCAAGAATTGATTTACCCACGCCTTTACCACGCGCCGATTTCTTTACGTAGATCTTACTCAACATCAATCTCTTAGCGTCGATGTCAGGAACTAATCCTGCGTATCCAACCATCTCATTGTCAACCGTTACCAAATAGTACTCCCAACCACTATTAATCTGAGACAAAATGGCTTCAGCACTTTGAAATTTTCCGAGCATATATACCACTTGTGATGCTCCAATTATTGGTGTGAAGTGTTGTGGCCAAATTTCCTGTGCCAAACGTTCAACGGCAGCGATTTCATCAGGAGTAGAAACATGGATGATTTCAACGATCATATTCTTCTATTGGATGCATAACGAAAGATCAGCCGTGCGTTTTGTATTTCTTGTTCAAAGTCTAAACCAAGACCTTTACCTTGATCTTCATAATATTTAACTGCATACCAAAGCTCTTTTTCAGCTTCTTCATGAATGATTTTTTTTCATTGGTATTTTGCCTTGATTTCTGACAGTATTTGTTCTGCTGGTCTCCCTTTTGCGGTTCCTTCTTTAATTTCCTTTACCCTTCTATTAATTTCTTTTTCCCATGCATTATTAACATCAGAATCAATTTGGTCATCTAAGCTTACAATTAACTCATGAGCTAATTTTGCTCGTTCGTCTTTTGGTAACGATAAAGAGATACTTCACTTGTCATTTTGTCTAATAAAGCTGACATTATACACCTCCTTATTAATATTTGTTATATCTCATCAGTATACCATTCTTCACTTGTCATTTCATCTTGAATTAGCGCCTTACGGGCGGGCTTTTAGTAAAAACATGCTCACGCAAAGCCGCAGAGATCGCAAAGAATAAAACTGCCGAGAAAATATACATATTTAATTGAAAAAAACCTTTTTTAAATACGTTTTTAATAGGATAATGGAGAAACAGGTTAAATAATAGACACTTAATCTATGGAGGTGAATATGTCAGGGAAATTTAATATACATTTCCTTTCTTTCCTTGTTTTACTTTTTTTTATACCATTCAGTCTGTTTGCTGGAACGAAATATGAGAAAGCAACTTTTGCGGGAGGTTGTTTCTGGTGCATGGAACACCCTTTCGAAAAGCTGGAAGGCGTTTCAGAAGCTTTATCAGGATACACCGGTGGGCAAAAGGAAGATCCAACGTACGAAGAGGTTTGTGCAGGAGCAACCTTTCATCTTGAAGCGATCCAGATAACGTACGATCCATCTAAAATAAGTTATTCAAAACTGCTCGATCTCTTCTGGAGGCAGATAGACCCGACCGATCCTGACGGCCAGTTTGCTGATCGAGGCTTACAGTACAGAACGGCAATTTTTTATCACAACGAAGACCAAAAACGTCTGGCAGAGAAATCGAAAGAACAATTGGATAAATCAGGAAGATATGACGTGAAGATTGCTACAGAGATTATTGAAGCAACTTCATTTTATAAAGCTGAAGAGTATCATCAGGATTTTTATAAAAAGAGCCCACTAAGGTATAAGACTTATAGAAGAGGCTCTGGTCGTGATAAATTCCTGGAAAGGATTTGGGGTGAAGAGATGGATACCGAGCATAGTAGCAATAACAAAGAATTTGATAAATCCACTAAAGCGGAACTATTAAAAAAATTGAATCCATTACAATATAAAGTAACTCAGGAAAGTGGCACGGAAAGGCCATTCGAGAATGAATATTGGGATAATAAAAAGGAGGGAATTTACGTAGATATTGTTTCCGGTGAACCGCTTTTCAGCTCACACGACAAGTTTGCATCCGGTACCGGATGGCCAAGTTTTACAAAACCACTTGAGCCTGAACATATTGTAGAAGTGGAAGACAGAAAGTTCTTTGTTAAGAGAATAGAAGTAAGAAGCAGACATGCGGATTCTCACCTCGGGCATCTGTTTGATGATGGTCCCGAACCGACAGGACTCCGCTACTGCATAAACTCTGCATCTCTCCGCTTCATTCCAAAAGAGGATCTGGAAAAAGAGGGATATGGTGAATATAGAAAGCTTTTTGAAAAATAAAATGTTGGAATAATAAATGGGCAGGTATTAAAAACAAATAGGTTCTTATTAATCAAAAGGAGGATAGCCATGTCAATCAAAACAAAAGGTATCAATCATCCTGCTATTTTTGGGAGGAATCTGAATGAGACTATCAAATTTTACACTGAAGTGCTGGGTATGAGTCTGGTACTGCGTCAACCAAACCTGGATGAGCCTCGCATGACTCACTTATTCTTTTCGGCAGGGAACGGAGCCTTTATAGCCTTCTTCGTGCCCAACGATGATACTGATCTAAATCTACGCAAGGGTAGTGAGGGCATAGGATCAATGCAACATTTAGCAATGAATCTGGATGTTACTATTGAAGAAGCGATGGAGACCTTAAACAAGTACAAAATAAAGTTTAGTGGGCCAATTGACCGGGGATATGAACGCTCCTTGTATTTTAATGATCCTAATGGAATTAAAATAGAATTGATGTCGTGGATAACGCCTCTGCCTGTGGGCGCTGACGAAGCAGATGTTATCTCAAGAGCTCAAATTATTCGTGAAAATGAGGGGGCTTACAATATAGAGGATAAGCACGTAAGACAAGCCATGAAAGAGCTTGGTCTCTCACAAGTGACTTAAAGTATAATGGGTATCTGTAGAAGTTACAGTACCTTATTATTGATATTATGGAGGTGATCGAAGATAGATTTATTTAAGAAAATGGAATATTTAAATCTACCGCGATCTTTTAATTTAGACAATAATTTGAAAAAGGAGTTTATTATGAAAGTACTTGTAGTTTATTATTCATTATATGGACATGTATATCGATTAGGACAGGAAGTCATGGAAGGAGCGAGGTCTGTCGAAGGTGTAGAAGTGGACATGAGACGTGTACCTGAAACATTATCCCGGGATGTGTTGGAGAAAATGGGTGCTGTGGATGCGCAGGAAAAGCAATCCCACATACCAATCTGCACTACAGACGAACTGGCAGAAGCGGATGCTATTGTCTTCGGTACTCCAACACGCTTCGGAAACATGTGCGGACAGATGCGACAGTTTCTTGATTCAACCGGTCAGTTATGGATGAGTGGTTCCCTTGTTGGAAAGGTAGGAAGCGTTTTCGTCAGTACGAATACACAGCATGGAGGACAGGAATCTACCATTTTAAGTTTCCATACAACGCTGCTGCATCAGGGAATGGTGATCGTTGGACTACCCTATGCCTTCAAAGGGCAGATGACAATGGACGAGATTACCGGCTGCTCACCGTATGGCTCTTCAACCATAGCCAATACTGATGGAAGTCGCATGCCAAGTGATAATGAGCTGGCCGGAGCTCGCTTCCAGGGTGAACACGTCGCAAGGATAGCCAGAAAGCTGACGGCATAATCAATTATTAAAATTACAGAGTGTTTTTTGTATCCGGAGTTTAAATGGCAAAAATATTAATCGCGGGTTGCGGAGATGTTGGTACAAGTCTTGGGACAGCTCTCGTTGAAAAAGGCCACTACGTAGTCGGATTGAGGCGTCACCCCCCTGTTGAAAAAATGGGTATTCATTTCATTGCGGTGGATTTAACAAATCCGGCTGAATTAACAGAATTAGAAACTGATTTTGATCAGGTTTTCTTTCTGGCTGCGCCAAGCCAGCACGATTTACCTGCATATAGAGATGTTTATGACTCCGGACTGAAAAATTTATTATATAGATTTTCTAAAAGTCGCCATAATCCACACTGGATTTCGGTATCCTCTACCAGCGTCTATGGCCAATCGGATGGAGAGTGGGTTGATGAAGACTCGTTAACGGAACCGAGGAGGTATAACGGAGAGCTACAATTGCTGGCTGAACAGAGAGTACTGGCTGAGAATAAAGGTAATCTGGTGGTTCGTTTCGCCGGGATATATGGCCCGGGACGTAAGCGAATGTTAAGAATGGCAGTAAAGGGCGGCCCGATACAATATAGGCCGCCCTATTATACAAACAGAATTCATAAAGAAGACTGCATCGGTGTATTGATGTTTTTATTAGAAAAAAGGTTGGACGGTAAAAAATTGTATTCACACTATTTAGCGAGTGATGATGGATCCGCTCCAATGTGGGAAGTGGTTTCATGGCTGGCAAAGAAACTTAAGTGCAGACCACCAGAAATCAAACAGGTAGATAAGGATGCTACTCAAAACAAAAGGTGCTGCAATAAGCGCTTGAAAGAGCTGGGATACAGTTTCCAATATCCAACATACAAAGAAGGATACCCGCAGTTAATAGATGAATTTAACAACTCTTGACTATTATCTCTATAGATGACCCCAATCCTTTCCTATTACACGCCTAATCCTGACTGACCTTAATTGTTTCTAGTAAAATTGCCCTTGAAATCTATCGTATATTTAATAGTATTAGCAATTGTCTACAGAAACGCTATAATTGGTTGGAAGGCTTCACAGTAACTTCTAAGTTGGACATATTAAATATGCCTCCAAAAATCAAAGAACTTATTAAAGCGTTAGAAAAAGCGGACTTTAAATTTAGAGGCGGTAAAGGCAGTCACCGAAACTACGAACATCCAAAAGGGGTGCGTGTCACCATTTCAGGCAAACTTGGTAGTGATGCAAAAATTTACCAACAAAAGGAAGTAAAGAAAAAAATAGAGGAATCTCAATCATGAAGGATAGTGCCAGATATATTAAAATTGTAGAATGGAATCAGGAAGATCAATGTTTTGTCGGACAATGCCCTGGAATTATTGGTCCTTGCTGTCATGGAGATAATGAGACTGAAGTTTATGATGAGCTATGTCGCATTGTAGAAGAATGGTTAGAAATAGCAAAGAAAGAGAATAAGAAACTGCCTCCACCAACAATTGGAAAAAATATTGCTAAACAATTAACCAAATCTGCCTGACAAATACTCCGTCTGTAATGAATAGTTCTTGCAAATCAGGGGACACCACTCCGCCATTAAATCTATATAGGTAGCATAGTCTTTATTGTTGAAAAACGGCTTTTGCCTACGGTTTCCTCTTTGAGTGATATGATGTGCTACACTTGGTACTGTAACTCGTGCAATTCCTGGCATATGAAAATTTTCGCTTTTGTACTCTCTTATGTCAATTAAATAGGTATGGTGTCCCCTGATTATCCAAACTAGACATATTACCTCAATCCGTCAGAGACGAGATTGTTGATTTTTCAAAAGAGGTGGAAACTCCTTGTTAGATAGTAACCTGAATTAATTATTAGTAAGGTGTTGATACTATCCCTTTAGAGAGTAAGGAATATTTATGAGCATTGATGACCTTTCAAAGCTTCGCATTGACAGGACAAAATACCGGACACAGAGTAATACGCGGAAAAAACGTTTTCTATTGCTTATCATTCTGACAGTGTCTGCAGGTTTAGGTATTTTGTATGGAACCGGTATTTTGCAACCCGGTGTCAAAGTAGAGATTACCAAAGTAACGACAATATATCCTTCTCAGACGTTTACTCTACTGAATGCCAGCGGCTACGTAGTGGCCCAGCGCAAGTCTGCCGTTTCATCAAAGATTACCAGCTGGCTTGATTCTCTTCTTGTAGAAGAAGGAAGTGTGGTGAAAAAAGGAGAAATCATTGCGACATTAGAAAACAAGGACGTTACTGCTGCTCTTGAAAAAGCAAAGGCCAATAGAGAAGTTGCCCGTTTTGAGATAGAACAGGCAGAGGCAGAGCTTACCGAAGCGGTCCTTGCCTTTAACCGTATAAAAGAGTTATTGGAAGATGAAGTTGCTTCTCCGTCCGAATACGATGCTTCTGAGGCCAGACACAAAAGTGCTATTGCGGCTGTTGCCACTAAAAAAGCAGCGCTGCGGGCGTCCAAATCAGCACTAAATGAAGCTGAGGCTAATCTTGAATATACCTATTTACGTGCATCATTTGATGCTGTTGTTCTTACAAAAAACGCGGATGTAGGTGATATCGTAACACCGGTTGGCGCTGCCACCAATGCTCGTGCCTCTGTGGTAACAATTGCGGATATGGATTCACTGCAGGTGGAGGTAGATGTTTCCGAATCAAATATTGAACAGGTCAAAACCGGTCAACCTTGTGAAATTCAACTGGATGCATTTCCGGATAAAAGGTTTCGTGGAAAAGTACACATGATCGTACCTACTGCAGACAGGAGCAAGGCATCGGTATTGGTCAAAGTAGCATTTTTGGATAAAGACTCCAGCATCCTTCCGGAAATGAGCGCCAAGGTTGCATTTCTCAAACGAGAGGTTACAGAAAAGGAACAAATACCTATAAAGGCAGTACCCGTTTCCGCTATAGTCAAATACAAAGGACATGATTCAGTCTATGTTCTCGTGGACAATCGTGTAAAAGAAAAGAGGATTGTGACAGGCAGAAGACTCGATAATATGGTCGAAATCATATCGGGACTTGAAACAGGATCCAGGGTCGTGTTGTCACCTCCGGATAAAATAGAAAATGGCAAGAAAGTAAAAATTATTGATGAGTAAATGCGAAACGAAGAGCTGATTTTATCTATTAATAACGTATTTAAGTCATATCATAGGGGTAGTCAGATTGTACGTGTGCTGGAAAATATTTCACTGGAATTAGAGAGAGGAGCGTTTCTTGCTCTTATGGGCCCTTCAGGTTCGGGTAAAAGCACACTCCTTAACCTGATTGCAGGGTTAGACTATGTGGACCAGGGTACGATTGAAATAGACGGAGTGGACATTACAACACTTTCCGAAACAGATCTCGCCCGATGGCGTTCGGTTAACGTTGGTTTTATTTTTCAATTCTACAATCTTATTCCGGTACTCACTGCCTTCGAGAATGTTGAATTACCACTCCTCTTGACCAGCCTTTCCAAACGTGAACGGCAGAAACATGTATCTGCCGCCCTGAGTGTAGTTAATATGGAAGACCGTGTCGATCACTATCCGAATCAGCTTTCCGGTGGTCAGCAGCAGCGCGTCGCTATTGCCAGGGCAATTGTTACTGATCCAACTATTTTAGTAGCAGATGAACCGACAGGCGATCTTGACAGAATCTCTGCGGAGAATGTGCTCGATCTTATGGATCGCCTGAACCGTGACTTGGGCAAAACCATTATTATGGTAACCCATGACCCATCGGCGGGAAAACGGGCGCATTCGATGGAACATCTTGATAAAGGCGTACTCAATCATGATCTTTAAGATCCTTTTTCGAAATGCCTTCCGTCATAAGCTGCGTACCTTTCTAACCGTATGTGGTATGGCAGTCGCTATCCTTTCCTTTGGATTGCTTCGCACGGTAATTGACGCATGGTACATCGGGGTAGAAGCATCTTCTGAAACCCGCCTTGTAACAAGAAACTCAATATCCCTCATCTTTCGACTACCCCTTGCCTATAGAGACACCATCCGTCGTGTTGATGGTGTTGAAATTGTCTCATACGGCAACTGGTTCGGTGGGTATTATATTGACAGGAAGGATTTTTTCGCCAACTTTGCCGTTGAGCCAAAGAGCTATCTTGAGCTTTATCCTGAATATGTAATCCCCGATGACCAGAAAGTAAAGTTCACAAGTGATAGAAAAGGCTGTCTTGTGGGGAAAAAACTCGCAGATCGTTTCGGATGGAGTGTCGGAGATACCGTAACGCTTACCGGAACCATCTTTCCCGGTAAATGGGATTTTATCTTACGCGGTATTTATGAAGGCAGGACTAAAAATATAGACGAAACATTATTCTTTTTCCACTGGAATTATCTCAATGAATCAATAAAAAAAATTCAATCCACTTCGGTAGACCATGTTGGTTTTTATATTATTGGAATAGAAAACCCATATATAGCTGCCGAAACATCAGAAGCCATAGACAAATTCTTTAAAAATTCCCTTGCCGAAACACTTACCGAAACAGAAAAGGCATTTCAGTTGGGATTTGTTGCCATGAGCGAAGCCATTATCAAGGCCATTCAACTCATATCGCTTGTTATCATATTTATTATCCTTATTGTAGTAGCTAATACCATGGGTATGTCCGTGCGTGAGAGGATTGGAGAATACGCTGTATTGAAAACCCTGGGTTTCCGTGCCCGACAGATCACTATGCTCATTATGGGTGAATCTATGGTGATAACAATTATTGGCGGGATAACCGGTATCATCCTGACGTTCCCTGCAGCCATGGGATTTTCATTGGCCGTGGGTCAATTCTTTCCGGTATTTAATATAACAGGGGAAACTCTGTATCTGGATATGGCAGTAACCGTAACCGTAGGACTCTTAGCAGGGATATTTCCAGCCTACAGGGCTGTGACCGTTCGGATTGCCGAAGGGCTCAGGAGGATTGGATAGGATGGGCCTTCTGTTTTTCTATAGTCTGCGCAATCTCCTCACGAGACGTTTAACTACTATACTTACCGCATTGGGCATGGCCCTTGTTGTCTTCGTCTTTGCCTCTATCATTATGCTTGCAGAGGGATTGAAGAAAACCCTCGTAGAAACAGGATCGAGTGGCAACGTGGTTATCCTCAGAAAGTCCGCAGAGACTGAGGTACAGAGCAGGATAGATAGAGACCAGGCATCCATATTGGAAACCCTGCCGGAAATAGCTCTTGGCGAAGATGGACAGAGATTGATTGCCAAAGAGCTTTTGGTGCTCATCACCATGCAGAAGAAAAACAGCGACGGTATTGCGAATGTGATTATTCGAGGAATAGGCAAACACTCATTTTCTTTACGGCCTCAGGTAAAATTGATTACCGGACGTATGCCACGGTGGGGTACATCTGAAATCGTGGTTGGACAGAGTGTGGCAAAACGATTCAAAAATACTGGATTACAGAGAACACTCTCTTTTGCCACGCGATCATGGAACATAGTCGGTGTCTTTGATGCCGGAGATACGGGATTCAGTTCAGAAATCTGGGGCGATGCAGATCAGCTTATGCAGTCATTTCGACGTCAGACATATTCTTCTGTCATCCTCCGGTTACGAAATCCTAATCTATTTCAAGGACTAAAGAAACGTATTTCAAATGATCCCAGATTTACCCTTGGTGTCATGCGGGAGAAGGATTATTACCTGAAACAGTCGGAGACTATGGCCACTTTCCTGCGTATACTCGGTATTTCGTTAACACTAATTTTCTCCATCGGTGCAGTGGTTGGAGCCATGATAACCATGTTTGCGGCTGTGGCCAACCGTACGGCAGAAATTGGTACCCTGCGTGCTCTTGGTTTTCAACGCAAGAGCATCCTCTTTGCGTTCCTTCTGGAATCCCTTATCCTCGGCTTTTTTGGAGGATGTGCCGGTCTCCTTTTTGCTTCCTTACTACAGTTCTTAACCGTTTCCACCATGAATTTTCAGACATTTTCAGAACTGGCATTCCGTTTTTCCATCACACCGGGAATTATCATCAAGTCCATGGCATTCTCTATTTTCATGGGTTTTGCTGGAGGGCTCCTCCCCGCCTTCAGGGCATCACGCATGAATATAGTAGATTCACTCCGGGAAGTTTGAAGAAATTATATTAAACACGATATTTCAAACAGTTGACAACGATCTTCTTCTGTAGAAAAATAGACAAAAAAGAAGCTCCTTCAGGAGCTTCCTCATGTTGTATCCACATCCAGATAAGATAGCATTAATATTATCTCCCTCTCTCCCCCCCCATGAAGATAGTTTCTCCATAATCTTCCGCCTGTCTTTTGCGTGTCCAATCACTGCTTCAATTGCAGCCCGACGTTTTATCCATTTCCTTACAGACGCTTTTAATTTCTTAGTCCCTCTGCCAGCAATATGTACCAATGCCTCTCCTGTGTAATTATGTCCACGATATCCACGGTCAACGTAAATATCATTTGCCTTATAACCCGATATTCGTTCCGTCTGAGTGATCGATTCCTCTAATGTATGTCCATCATAAGGATTTCCATGATATGCCTTCATGCCCAGTATAAAACATTCTTTCGATGTTGCCGCTACACTCACCTTACAACCAAACTCATATTTCTTATGTGCCTTACCCTTGGAAATACACTCAACCTCTGGCACATGAATACTGTAAACCTTATTCTTGTCCTGACGCCTTTGTTTTAATATCCGTTGTGCCAGAGATAATGGTTCTAAGAATACATCACTTAACTCCTCACTGCCTGCTACCTTCCTCTCTATATCTCGTACTACTCGCCCCAAATATGTCCTTAAGCGCCTCAGCTCTTTCCTCGCTCGCCTCATCTGACGAGCGTGAGAATAAGACTCCTCTTGAGCAATGAATGTTTTGACTTAAACTTGTAACTTTGACGAAGCTTTATTCCGTATCCCTTCGACATATCTACCAACTTCTCTCGCGGGCAATGATATAGATTAGCATCTGTAGGGAAGTTTATTGCCTTTTCCTGCACGGTAGTATTAACATTGAGTTTTTTCATACTCGTTTTCTTTAAAGTCCCTCTCTCCAAACCAGCCTTAATTGTCTCTTCCAGAAGCTTTTCCATGCCCGCCTCTGATACTCGTTGACGCCAACGTGTCATCGAACTGGCATCTATAGGAAAATCATGTTCAAAGTATTCGTTACCACAAAAATACTACCAGTATGGATTCTCTAACCATTGCGATACCACTTCCTCATCACTCAAGTCATACGTGTGTTTTAAGTAGTGGAGTCCTGCCATTATCCGCGTTGGTTTGCCGGGCCTGCCTTTACCCTCACAGTATAGTGGGCCAAAGGCATTATCAAACTCAGGCCACTCTTTTTTCCCTCCTAAAATGCATAGCGGGTGTTTGTGATTTATTTTTTTTAAGGGGTGTTTTGAACAATTCCATCTGTGGTGACTTCGGTTTTGCCAGCATAAAATCCTCCAGTTTTTGAGTGTTTTTTAGCAATGTCTTGCAATTTTAACATAATCAAAAAAACACTTGTATCCCTTTATTTATAAGGGATAGAGGCTTATTTCAAGGCGAACGAATTAAGGTATTTTTTTTTCACGATTAATAATAAGCGTATCATCCCTGAGGTTGCGCAATCCTTTACATAGTAGCATTAAGTATAATGTATATATTGCACGCCCTTTTTCACATCCAGACGGTTACCCTCTTAATCCAAAGGCAATTGGTGAACATATTCGTAAAAAAAGAATGAATTGCAGACTCATGCAATCCGACGCTGCTAACATTATTGGCGTTTCAGAAGAAAGCATCTGGAATTGGGAGCATGGCAGAACTAAGCCGTCTAAGAAGAATTTTGAAATAATTAACGCATTTGTAACGGCTTCTTTAAATAGCCAATAATATTTGCTTTCACATGCCTAACGCCATATTAAAACAACTATTCCACACTCAGCCCCATGACATGTTATAAAACGCCTTTTATCGTCTTCAGATTATGAGTGGAATATAATATATACATCACACAGCGGACAAGGCACATGCTCTCACTCAGAAAACCACCGACAATAATGACAAAAGTCTAGTTTGTGATCATTCCTCTTAAACACCATTCACATATTAAGCGTATAACCTCCAATTACCTGTCCCTCACAAAATATTCAAGAAAAAAGTTAAGTGGATTATTGTATTTTGTAGCTTTTTTATCTCTGTTATACAAGATGGTATGACAGGTGTTTAGTTATAACATCTAGAGTGATTACACTGTTTTATAGTTGACATTTAGAAGGACAAATGCTTAGCTATGCACGTCATTCCTTTTGGCAAAAGACATAATTACCCACATTTAAAGTCATAGGAGTATTTGTAATGAGAAACACTAGTTTAGTAATTACAGTACCGCATTTATTCTCACCTAAATCTGCATTAAGCACAGAAAGTAAACCATATATCGTTCGTTTCAATGTTCTCGAAACGTTTCAAATAAATCAATCTTATTTCTTAAATTTCAATAATATTTTAATTCAAGGTTTATAGAGAATTACAACAGTTTCATTTCTTTATACATTGAGTAGTTAAGGAACACGAATTAAATGGGTTTTTTGACATCTAAAGATGTGCGTACAGTATATGGATGCCCCTATGGCTTGGTATTAAATATATTTTTTAAGAGGAGGAATAATATTATGAAGTCATTGTTTTTGTCGTTGTGTTTTATCTTTACTATTTTAGTTGCTTATAGTCCTGAGTCATATGGTGACTTTAGCTTTGACATTGATAGTTTTACGGTAGATTCCGGAGCTTCCACTATTGTAGACGAATTTGATGATGATATAGAACCTCCAAGTGGTCCAAGTGGTCCAGCAACATACAGTGTTTTTGCCACATTTTCTACCGACGCGGAAAGTGGTGGAGTGCTGAATATGAACAGTAATGATGTCTTTACAATTGGGAATGAGAGGTTTATAGATATTTGGCTGCAAGATATAATTAGTCCTGGCATTGGAGGAAGAATAGAGGGAAAATTTAGCTTTTCAAATGGAATTACACCAAATGCTGCTTTTAGAATAGAAATCATTTCTCCTATAGCAAATGGCGTATCTTTGTTTATAGAAAAATCTCCTTCAGGTATTATTTATGCATCAGTTAACTCTGAGGGAAATGGTCTAGGAGTCACTGAAAGCCAAACAGATATTACAAGCTCCTTAAGTGGGATTACAAATATAACATTGAGACTTGATGTAAGCAATGCAAACATAGTGACAGCATCTCTTGATTATGGAAGTGACACAATATTCGACGTAACTCTGCCAGGAACAGGTACCCTGTTTGGAGCAGCGGATTACTGGGCAGGATTTGGAGCCGAAGAAGATGCATTGCAATGTGGCATAGAGATGAGTCAGGCGATCTATACGGCAGGTGATACGGTTACCGCTCAGGCCTTCAGGATTGCTAATCTAGGCTTAGACCCTATTTCAGTAGAGTGGAAGGTTTGGCTGGGGACTCCATTTACTTCTCCAATTCCAATCGTAAACATAGGGGCTGATGGTACGTTTGTGCTTCCGGCAGGCTTTGATCTGGATTTTGGCCCCTTGCCTCTATTTCCGGCTGCAATCCTACCACTTGGAACCTACGAACTTAGTACCAGGGTACTCGATCCAGTAACAGGGGAATTATTATGTGAAGATTTGAATGAGTTTGAGATTCAATAAAGTATATAGAATGTGATGTAAGTTGATAATAGTTAATATACTTTTTTTATAGAAAGGAAATACGTATTATGAAGCCGTTATTTATATCACTGTGTTTTGTCTTTACACTAATAACATTTTATAGTCCGGTATCATATGGTGACTTTAGCTATGACATTGATAGATTTACAATGGTAGGTGGTATTTCAGGTTCTGACACTTTTGTGGATGAATTTGATGATGGGGCAGAACCTCCCAGTGGGCCAAGTGGTCCATTTACGTACGAGGTTAATGGCGCAACTTTTTCACCTGCGGCAGAAAGCGGTGGTTTACTGAATCTGAATAGTAACGATGCACCAGTACAAGTTGATCTTGAAAGGGAAGTAAACGTAGTGTTAAATGATAATACTTTTTCTGTTTTTCCCGGAGTAGGGGGAAGTATACAAGGAAAGTTTAGATTTGGAAGTAAAGATAGCATAACAGAAGAATCTGCTTTTGGAATAGAACTTGTGTCAGAGGGGGGTATTACTGCGCCTGAAGAGGAAGTTTTTCTTGAAATCAGGAACATTCGCCCCTTGGGCTACATTGCTGCCGTTTTCGAAATAGATGGCGTAATTTCTGATATCAACATAATGGATGTTTCTGCCGATCTGACTGGAATCACAGAAATTATTTTGCGAATGGATATAAGCACAACAAATGAAGTTACTGCTTCTCTTTTTTTTGATAAAGACAGTAACGGATCATTTGAGACAGAGGTAAATGTGCCTGGGTCTTATGTCCTGACATTTATGTCTGGAATAGTTTCTTACAAAGGAAAGTTTGATTCCAGTGAGGATTTGGCACCTTACAGTGACATCAGGATGAGTCAAGAGGTCTACACATCAGGTGACACAGCAACTGCCTCAGTTTTTAGAATTGGCAACCCGGGCCCGAACCCTATTTCAGTAGAGTGGAAGGTTTGGCTGGGGACTCCATTTACTTCGCCAATTCCAATCGTAAACATAGGAGCTGATGGTATGTTTGTACTTCCGGCAGGTTTTGATCTGGATTTGGGGCCTTTAAATCTATTTCCGGCTGCAGTCCTACCACTTGGAATCTACGAACTGAGTACCAGGGTACTCAATCCAGTAACAGGGGAATTATTGTATGAAGACTTGAATGCGTTTGAAATTCAGTGATGAAGCTATTTTTTGAGAATACGAAAAATACTTTGATTAATGTAAAGGTGGAAGAAAGCCAAAAAACACCATATTAAAGGAGGGAAGGAAATGAGAAATATAGTAATTCTATTGATAGTATTGATGTGCAGTATGGTAGTTACACCAATAAAAACATTAGTTGCGTAACATTTGAATTTACAGATGTGATAGTTGCGCCAATATATAATGCCGGCCTGTTAGGTGCTTTTGGTGGATATATTGGTGGAAGTGGAGATTGGACCGATGTCCCCACTGCGATGGACTGGAGTATTGGAAACACCGTACCTCTTAGTCTTACCAGAACAGATAATATGGTATTTTCAACCAATACTGGAAGTTGGTTAAATCCTCTTGATTGGAAAGAGAGGTTGCGTATTACAAAGGATGGCAATGTCGGTATTGGAACGACAAGTCCGATATCCCTTTTGGATTTGGTGTCTGATTCACACACCACGATAACTCTTAGCACTTATTCATCCACAGCGACAGATGACAAGGCCAGAGTAAATCTCAGAAGGGCACGCGGAACTATGGCTGTACCGAGCGCACTTCTTTCTGGAGACGATATAGGGGCAATTTTTTCATTTGGTTACGGAACTAACGGCTGGGGTAATGAAGGAACTGGTATCAACTTTGTAGCTGCGGAAAACTGGACTGATACAGCCCATGGGAGCTACTTATCGTTTGAGACAATTGCAAACGGTACTGATACTTCAAGGACTGTTATGAAGATCGACCAATCCGGCAACGTCGGCATCGGGACGAAAGCTCCGGAAACCATGCTGCATATTGCCTCTAATACGAATAGCGAACTGACCATCAGCAATCACACAGTTTCGGAAGGTTCCGCGTTCATCGGACGCCGTACTCAGGGGACTATGTCCGCTCCCGGTGCCGTGCTTGAAGGAGATACTCTGGTATCGTTCGAGGGACAGGGATGGGGTGTCACGGGCTTAGCCGCTGATACATCCGGCATGAATGTCGAGGCGGAGGAAAACTTCACCGACCTCGCCCAGGGCACCCGCATCACCTTTACTACCGTCGCTAATGAAACTACGGGACAAGTCGAGCGGATGAGGATAGACAACGCGGGCAATGTCGGCATAGGCACGAATAGCCCGAAGGCAAAGTTGGATGTTTGGGGAGGAATAAAGATTACCCCCTGTTCCACATGCATGGGATCGTGCTCATCTGCGGAAGATGCTGGCAAGATCTGGTTCGATTCCAATTCCAACCATTTCTATGGTTGTGTTGGCGACGGGGGATGGAAGCAACTGGACATGTAATAGTTGACGGCAATGTATGATGAGGCAGGATTGGATGAAGTGCAAAACGACATCCAATAATAGTACGGAGGAATAAAAGGTAATAAGGGATAAGAGTTATTACGATTCTTACCCCACCTTTTTTAAAATACGTAGATACACTTTTGTATTCCTACCTTACCCCAAACCACATCTCACCAGTAATATCTCTGTGAATCCTGATGATTATGAATTTGAAAATCCCTTTTGTTGAGAGCAGACTGTGAGTGGGATGTTATATGGAGTCATAGGAAACATACCCCCCGCCCTTGGGTGATTTCAGGATATATCACATCCTTTTAAATGATTTTATTTTATTCTTATCTTGTGTCAATTCCTTGAGAATTATACCTTAAGTATGACTCTTTCTATTCCGTAGCAAGCTTAATATTGTGTCCCAAAAACATTTGTTTCCGGTACACCCAAACCCGCCAATCTGGACTATTGAAAACGCAATACTTATAATATCTAAAATCACAGGGTTTTTGGTACACCACTATGAACACATTTCCAGTGTTCTTTGCACCGAACCTTTAGACAGGTTTAATTCGTTAACAATCCGTCTTATTAATTTATTCTGCGGCCGGTACTCAATCACCTTATCTGTACCAATCTTGCTCTCAGGCCATCCAGGACGCTTACCGTTCATATGCGGTCACTGCGCCCCAAAAAAAACAACACTGTACAACAATTTGGGAACGCTCTCACTACAACCTCTCTTTTCCTTGACTTGCAAATGACAGAGCATTAACACAAGGAATAAACTATATAACCAATGGATATAAAATTATCTTAACCCAAGTTCGACAAATCGACCTCAAAAACCAAGTAAATTGTGATTGAAATTGTCCTAAGCCCTTTAAAACAGAGTAAATCCGTCCAAAAAAAGAGCCTGTAGTGCCTGAATATTATTTTAGTGCTGACAATGGCATGGTATTTGGTAAAATTTATCGAAAAAACCTTGTCAGGTAGAATTTTTCAATAATTCAAAGATGTAGTGCCGAAAAACTAAGAGTCAAAGTCGTAACATGTTAATACCATAAGAGATACAATTTTTACTTGTCGAACTTCGGTTAAATTCAAAAAAACCAATTGTGAGAAATTATTCTATGAAAATGTATTTATTAGTTTTCTTATTTTTTCTCTATCAATGTACCGTTGTAACTGAAATAATTGCTACAGAACAGGTTGCCGATAAGAACAAATCTTTATTAGTAGATACAAAGTGTTCAAAATGTTCAAAATGTCATACGATTAAGCGAGTTTTTATTCACGCACGGACAGAAGAAGAATGGAATACTGTTATTGATAAAATGATGAGTAAAGTTCCAGGCTGGATCAGCCCGGGAGATGCGAAGCAGATTTTCACCGAAATTATTACTCACTGGCAGGAACGTGTACAGGAAATGACTGCGGAAAGAAAGGATTTTGCTGATAATAAATTATTGTTTCTTGACCGTTGTATTATGTATCATCCCGCAAACCGTATATTGAAAGAGAACAGATCTGCAGAAGAGTGGCAGGAAACGGTAAAACGAATGCGCTCTGAAGCCGGTGAATACATAACGGAAGAAGATGCAACTCGCATTGCAGCATTTCTTTCTGAAAGATCAGAAGTTTTAAAGGAAGACGTCGGAAGTGAATTATTTGTCGCCAAATGTCTAGTCCTTATACAAGAGTGGTTTTATAATTAATTTTTACTGATTCGCTGGAACCCCTTAATTTTATTGGCTATAATGGGTATCATAATAAAGTTAATACTCATAAAAAGGGGGATTTCAGGTGAATGGATTGTCATTGCGAGACAGTAGAAGGATTATAGAAAAACGTAGAAAAAAACTGGAACGTCGCTTGAGGAGAATACAATGGGAAGACCAAAAC
>SMSL01000003.1 GCA_007859995.1 Candidatus Brocadiaceae bacterium S225 | reverse complement strand
CAAAGAGAGCTGTCATTAACCAAAATATAACAATATATAATTAACAGACAAATTTACAATTCTATAACAAAAACCTTGTCAACCAAATTCTAAGATATTTTCAGAATATTTTCGATGAATAGTTACAAACAGCCAAAGTAACTTGTTGAAGCAAAAAACCGATTGTTGTCATCTAAGGGCATTGTTGTTAATTTATCACCTTTTAATGCTCCGTTTTGTTTTACTGCAAAGTCCTTTGAAATATCACCTTCTTTCCCGAGAAAATACGATATTTTAAAAGGCGCAACACGCGTTGTACCGGGATTTATATGATTAGCGCTATCTATAACATTCATGTAACCGAACAAATCATCATCTAAATATTCAAACGGATTACACGAAGTTGTAGGTGTATTCTTTTTGCCAGATTCTTGAATAATCTCAGGTTTTGATAATTTTTCTCCATTTTCTAAAAGAGTCTCTTTTATTTTAGATTTTATGAATTGCCCTGACAAATATGAAAAGCGGATAGGCCTGCCATCTTCACCCTTAGCGCTCACCCTCTTTATTCCATCATTGCCTAAATTTAACGAAGCGGACGGAGCATTAATTATCATTGCACCATGAATAAACCTTCTATTTTCTTTTGTAACATTTCTTGGTCTCATCACTATCCCCCTTAAATATTTGATTTTTTATCTATATATTTAAAATACTGTTCTTTATCTATTTCGTTTAGTGAATTTAGAATAAAATATTCTATTAAACTATAAAATAGATTAAATAATTTAAACTCTTCCAGTAGTAGCTTTGCCTCTGAAACAGAGAAAAGATTTCCCCCTTTTGTCCATTTAAAATAGTCATTGTTCATTGTAAATAAATTATTAAATAACTCATGAGCCTTTTTTACATTAAAGAAATCATAAAATTCTTCCGTCCAGTGGTCACGACGACTTGGATTTTTCTCATGAACCTTTTTAAAGTATTCCGATAAACTTTCAGACAATTTCTCACAAACCACTATTAATTCTTCTTTCATTAAAGCCACCTCCTTTAAATAAGCTTTGACTACCTCTCTTTTGTTCTTCTTCAGTTTTGATATCGGTAGCGTTCCATCAACAAATCTCAAATAATCATCTTTACAGTTTAGATTTTTGTGTATGAGGCTCCATTGATCAGCATAATTTGCATTGTTTAATAATAACCAGAAATTTAACAAGCCATTTGGCAAAACTATGTTTTCATATATTGCCTCACGATTATCATTCAACAGAACGTATATTGTAACTGAAGGGCGATACCTCTCTATACTATTTAAAGTTTTAATTTTTTCATATAAATGATCAAAAACAATACTATATTTCCCGCCAACTTTTGTTTGTAAAGATGCCAACGTTTCATTTTGTAAGTAGCTAATTTGTTGCCTTGAATATTCAATCATCACTTCAGGACTTGAAAAGTGATAGAAAAAATATACACCACTTTTCTTTTCTTCTTTCTTCAAATTAACGTAATTAAAAAAACTAAATAAAGTCGCTA
This sequence comes from Candidatus Brocadiaceae bacterium S225, assembly GCA_007859995.1. Taxonomy (GTDB): domain Bacteria; phylum Planctomycetota; class Brocadiia; order Brocadiales; family Scalinduaceae; genus Scalindua; species Scalindua brodae. Next base: position 250,554 of record SMSL01000003.1, on the reverse strand, counting down.
GGTAACAGATACGGCAAATAAAGACAACTCCAAGGTTAAAATCACCTAAAGCACTCGTCAGGGGATAAATGTCTTTAGTTAAAATAATATCAGAGTGTTTTCCACAAAAATTACAAAGATTATTTTTATTCACTCTATTTATATCATATAGAATTTTTGATTTCCCTTCAAGTATCTGTAAAACTTCATCTTTAAAAGAAGTAAAATAATCTTCGTTAGTTTCAACTTTTTTCTTAACAAGCGCTTTAGTCTTATATTTGCAAGTAATACCAACAGTAAATTCACTTATTAAATCCTGAATCGCTTCTTCACTTGTCTCTTTGATCTGTAGTATGCTTGTCAGATTTACATCAAATTTATTTTTTTTAATTTCTGATTTAGTTACCTCATAGATCTCTATTTGATCAGGTAATCGTTTGCTGATTTCTATGCAATCCTTTGAAGAAATTGTTATGTTGTAACCAGAGCATAGATAATTATTTATTCCATGCAAATAATGATTTGTTGTATAAAGAGATATTAAATGTTGTTTTAACTTTTTCTTACTGTGCTTTTGTTCAGACTTAGTTGCATCTAAATCATTAAACTGGTATTTAATAGACTCAAAAAACGAACCAAGATTTTCTTTAATATCTTTGGGACGTATATCTTCAAGTTTCTCTTTTTTAGCAATAATGCTTAAGACCGACATTCCATTATCAATAATCGGATTACCTGTAAATCTAAATAAATTCTTTTGATTTTCGTCAATTTTGTTTTCCATTATTTACTCTGTTCCTTACCCTTTAAATAAATTCAAACCTATACTGACTCCAAAACTTTCCTTTTAGCCAAAATCATAGTTTGTCATAATCAGCATCCTTTTCGGAATATCCTTTCATAAAATCTTCAGCTACAGTGTGTTCCCATATCCCGTCTTCTGCGTCATCCGGAAAAACAATGATAACCTTCTTATCCCTTTCACCGCAGTATTTCATTTGTACAGGTTTATTTTTGTTCATATTTTCACTTCAATTACTTTTAATATTTCCTCGCAAGAGATTTGATAGCTTGGTAAGACATTTTCATACCATTTCCACTCCATATAATCATCCCACCTCTCAAAGTCTTCTTTCCCCTGCCTTTTCACAATAAACTAACTGCTTAAACCGTTTTAGCAGTTAAAACCGTTCGAGCTGTTTTAACCCTTTAAGCCGTTCAAGCTGTTTCGCCTTTTTCATTCCTCATTTTTTTTATAATTGTATCCAGCACTTCTTTTGTGCTTTTTCGTTCATGTCTTTATTCCTTTGTATCTGCTGCCTTTCAGGTATTCCATAAAGTTGTTAATCATGATGAAGAGTTTGTTCACACTTTATTTTATTAATGTAATTTTGGTCCATGGCAACGTATAATTGTGAACGTACTTCACCGCATGACGCTTTGGCTATTGAAAGGAACTGTATAAACTCTTGATCGCCACCCCTTTGATATCCCCTCATCGGATGGTATATCAAAGGGGTAGATCTTGCCGCTATTAGCGGCATAATAGACGCATTGGTTCGTTAAATCAAGATTAAAATGGGACTTACAAAAGAAGCAGTCAGTTGTTTCTTAGTATCAAAAATCTGAAAGAAAAAAGTACATGTTTTCTCGCTCCCGCCATACAGCACGCCCGCCCTGTAAGGTTGTTCGGACAAGTCAGGCAAAAAAGCGCCAAGATCGCAAAGGAGTCAAAGAGTGATGTGAGAAAGAATTTGGTTTTAGATTTCATTGTCAATAGGTCAATCAGCTTTGCTGTCATTGCCACCTGACGGAAAGAATAGATCTTGACAAAAAGTGGAATATACAGTAAAAGGCCGATTATGGGATGTTACCGTATTAAGGTTTTAAAATATAAAGACATATAATAATGTCGAACTTGATAGATGTTATTTTTGAAAAGGAGGTTAATAATGAATACTCAATTCATAGTAGACGAGGAAGGAAAGAAAACCTCTGTTATTTTACCGGTTGAAGATTATGAAAAGCTCTTGGAAGATATTCATGATTTATCGGTTATTGCAGAGAGAAAAAATGAGCCGTCAATTAGTTTTGTTGATTTGAAAAATAGGTTGAAAGCTGATGGGCTTATTTAAGATTAATCCTAAGGGATCAGTGGAGCACGATCTTAAAAGAATCGACAGACAATATATTTCAAAAATTCTTCATGCAATTGAAAATCTTGCTACAAATCCATTTCCTGTACAATCCAAAAAGCTGAAAGACTCTGAGTCGTGTTATCGCTTGCGAGTCTGTGATTCTCGTGTAATTTAAGTTGAAGACTAAGTAGCATATCAGTCGTTTATTCCTTGCCTGGTTTAAATGAGTAGATTATCCTTGATGGGAGCATTCCCATTTTATTGTATATTAAAGAGGTGGATTCACTTCGTTTAATCCACCCTACCTCGCACCATACGTTTGCTTATTTGTAAGGGTGGATTAAGGCCGGAGGCCGAATCCACGTATTCATGGGTATCATACCTGATTTACAAAAAATTGGGAATGCTCCCAAAAAGAGATAGTATCTGCTACCGCTTCCCTACCTTTTCAATAAACCCGAATCCCGCACTATTCCTCGAACCCAATCCCGTATCAAGGGCAAACTGCAGGAGTTCCGGTTTGCCTTCCAACCGGAAATGTCCGGTCCACCCCTTTATGACCGTTCCTTTAAAATCCCTTATCCTCTCCCTGCAATATTTTAATCTGCACAGGTTCAGTTTTAATATTGTATGGACAGCTCTCTTTATAATACGTTTTCCATTTCTTTCTGGGATTTTCATATACATATTTATTGCTTGACTTTAAAAACAAAATTTGTCAGAATCCCGCCCATATCATAAAAATGTTGGGGTGAAGCTACCAAACTGCCGTTGGTCAGGCGTCCATTTATCTTGTGACCGGATCAACATAATTGGAAAGATTGTTATGAGAAACAAGGGCATATTATTTGAAGAAAGGGAGTATTATGACGCTGCCATTGTGATCACTCACTCACTCACGAATAAGACGTATCTATTAAACAATCAATCGGTTTTGACTGTCATTAAAACAGTTCCCTATAATGAAGACCGGAAGAATACAGGTTTTTTCTTGTATCCTTCCGGCCTTTTTTAATTTCTGTTGTTTCTATTTTTTTAACCTTTATTTGGAGAAGGAGGAAAGCAAAGATGAAAAGAATATTATTTTTATTAATGGCAGCGCTGGCAGTGTGTGTACTGGCCACCCCTGCGCGTGCGACCCTGATAAACAGGGGAACGGACACACTGGGTAATCGTCTGATCTATGATGATGACCTTGACATCACGTGGTATGATTATACCAATGCTGCAGACACTTGGGCAAATCAGGTATCCTGGGCAGGTGGGTTATCGGTTGATTTCGGCGGTGACATTTTTGACGACTGGAGACTGCCGTCAACGGTGGATGGCCCGTATGTGGCTGGCTATGACGGCACCACAACGGCCGGCTATAACATCACGACCAGTGAGTTGGGGCATTTGTTTTACACAGAGCTGGGGAATCTTGGGTACTACGACATTACCGGTACATATGCTGGCGACGGGAATTGGGGCCTAAATAACACCGGAGACTTTCAGCATTTAATTTCCTCTTTTTACTGGTCTGGTACGGAGTATGCGGCTAATACCAGCCTCGCCTGGGACTTCTTCTTCGGCCACGGCGTCCAGTACCTGGACGATAAGCGCTTCAACTTCATGTACGCGCTGGCAGTTCGTTCCGGCGATGTTGGCGCCGCCGTGCCTGAACCCGCGACTATTGCGTTACTCGGTATTGGTCTTGCGGGGATGGCAGGCTATGGTGTAAGAAGAAGGCGGCAACTCAGGTCTCATGTGAAATAGATAAAAAGAAGGTTTCACGGGGTAAATTATTTAAATAGGGGGTGCAGGGGGAAAATTCATCCCTTCCCTGCATTCTCTTTTTTCTGCTGGTCTGGTATGCGGATTGAACCGGCGCCTCCCTCTCTTTCGAGAGGAGTCCAGTACTGGACTCCTCTCGAAAGAGAGGAAAATTCATTTCCTGTACAATCCAAAAAGCTGAAAGACTCTGAGTCGTGTTATCGCTTGCGAGTCGGTGATTCTCGTGTAATTTAAGTTGAAGACTAAGTAGCATATCAGTCATTTATTCCTTGCCTGGTTTAATGAGTAGTTTATCCTTGATGGGAGCATTCCCATTTTATTGTATATTAAAGAGGTGGATTCACTTCGTTTAATCCACCCTACCTTGCACCATACGTTTGCTTATTTGTAGGGTGGATTAAGGCCGGAGGCCGAATCCACGTATTCATGGGTATAATACCTGATTTACAAAAAATTGGGAATGCTCCCTCCTTGATTAAGAACGTTATCTGCAGTGTTCCACAATACCTGGAGTATTCAGGCGCTTGCAGAAAGACCTTCGCTTTTCTTTCTGGAGGAAATCAATTCGCGCTGTCGTTGAAAGATATATTTTATTAGATTCTCTCTGTCATCTTCATTAACAGCAGTAAATGTGATCGAAGCTTCAAAACCGTCATTTTCTTTGTCCTTTGATTGGCATACTCTCGAAAGTTTTCCTAAAAGTATAATTTGTATAGGCGGATTGATGGGCGGCTCAATCGTCAACTCTAATAATGAACCTGGCTTTAGCTCTTCTGCAACGAGCATGCGGACGCCGGAACCGCTTATATCAATACATTCTGCTGCTTCAGATTTGTCCTGCACCTCTTCCACTGTATCAAATTTTTTTAGTATCTTCTCCTGATTAGAAATAACCTTGTCAACCTTCTGATCCAGATAAAACAGTATTTTGACCAGCACAGGGTCAAAATCTACTTCAGCCTCAATATGAGACCAGTCAAAAACAAATGCTTGAGCATCACTGCTTATGGCGGCTGATCTGTTTGCTGTACGGCGGCTGATATAAAGGGAGGCTTTTTTATTGTACTCCTTTTGCGTAACTATATTGTAATTGATAGTAAAGGAGTCCGGAATCCTTACGGCATTCCTGCTTTCATCTGAGTTATCGTTTTTTTCGCTCACAAGGTCACGTATATTAATCAGGATAGAAATGTTTGTATAGAAACACTGGGTATATTAAAAAAACGTCCTTATCTTTACAACAGCCAATTTGAGCTTTAACGGTAATTACAGTGTAATCTGCCGCTCCTCCCGCAAATTTTATTGGTTTCATAGAAAGATGTGTCCATCACAAATTAACGGACCTCAATCTCTAAAAGCTCAATACCGGATAGATCTGACATGCTTTCAACTGGTTTAGTGCCGTCGTATCTACTTTCTAGAACAGCATCGCCATTGTTATATATATCAATTGGCATGCGATTCATTACTCTTTGTAATATAAATTTATAGTGAAATTCTTTGCGATTGCCGTGATTCTTCGTAATAACAGAAACGATTCTGTTTTTACCTCGTATCAATTTACCGTCGGCATCACAAGCACTCTCATTATCAAATTTTTCTATCTTTTTAGTTTCCAGAAATACTAACGCAACTTCATCCCCCTCTGTTATGTCTGTAAGTTTAAACACCAATCCTTCCAATCCATCTTTTACTACAATCTTAGTTGGAGTACCATGTGTAATCCGCTTTGTGTCGTTCCACGCATTCGGATCGTCCAGGAAGTAATTTACAATTTTTCCAATTGCATAGCCTGTTTTATTTATTGAGAAAATGATAATAAATATTATAAGGATATTTTGGATATGTTTTGTTTTCATTATAGCTCTCTTTACAGTAAGGTTAGTTAACTTCGTTAATCATCTTTTGAACTTTATTTTTAAAATCGGAATTCTTGTTCATTCTTGATGCGATATTTGTATAATCCTCCACACTTAAACCATGGTTTTGGACAATCTCGCTCGTTTCATTATAATGTGCTCTATTACCAGCTTTATGCATGTACGATTGTACGTCAACAAAGGCTCTTGCAAAAGCCATTAATTTCAGATCATCTATTTCCTTGTTTGAGCTTTGCCTGTAATATGCGTCCTCATTATACTGATATGTCGATTTTCCTGTGTCATAAATCTTCATATCGAATGGAAGCTCGTGGTCAGTGATCGGTTCTGGTGATGTGATCAGTTTTAATGTCACAATAATCGAGATAAAGAGGATAAAAAATATAAGTATATATGTCTTCATGTTGTTTATTTCAGGTGCTTTTTCTATCAATCCATTTCGTCGTTTCAGGGGCTTTGTATGCCTCGAATTTTTCCAGTAATGCATCCGGGCACTCATCTACAAGTATTGTGGAACGATGTGTAGCTTTTATGAATTGTTCAGAGACAGCATGATCAAGAAAGCCGATCAGCTTATCGTAATAGTGGCATACGTTCAGGATACCACACGGCTTTCGGTGCATTCCCAACTGTGACCATGTTATAATTTCAAGGATTTCTTCCATTGTACCTAAGCCTCCTGGCAAAGCGATAAAACCGTCAGAGAGGTCAGCCATCAATGATTTCCGTTCATGCATGGAATCAACTTCTCTTAATTCGGTAATGCCTGTATGCGCAATTTCTTTAACAAAGAGTCCTTTAGGGATTATACCGATTACGTCTCCGCCTTCTTCAAGAACAGCATTCGCAATTTCACCCATTATTCCTACGCTTGCACCACCATATACCAGGCCGATATCTCTATTTACCATGGCATGTGCCAGCTGTCTGGCTGCTCGCGCGTAATCAGGCTGCACACCTGGGCTCGATCCACAATATACACACAATCTTTTCATCTTATTATTCCTGAGAGTAATCCGGAATTTTGCGTTCAATGCTAAAAAAACCGACATATACAGGGGGTTTTTTACAAACAATTCATTATAATAGCAATTGGCTTGATTTTCATCAGGAAAAAGTACAGGGAAAAAGTAAGTTTAAAAATCAAAAAATGGTTGGAAATTAATAGTGTTTTGTTTTAAAATAACCCCTTTGGGTTTTTAAGAATATTTTATCATAGAAGTTACAAATAAAAACTTTATAAATAGACAGGAGACGCTATGGGCAGCACAACCCCGCTAACCAATAATAAAAAACTTTTGGCATGGGTAGACGAAATGGCAAGAATGTGTCAACCTGATCAGGTTATATGGTGTGATGGTAGCAATGAAGAATATGATGAAATCGCCGATATGCTGGTTAAGAGTGGTACATATGTAAAATTAAATGAAGAAAAAAGACCAAACTCTTATTGGGCAATTTCAGATCCTGCAGATGTCGCCCGAGTAGAAGATAGAACCTTTGTCTGTACAAAAAACAGGGATGATGCCGGTCCAAACAATAATTGGTGTGACCCGGAAGAAATGAAGGCGGAGATGACTGCTCTTTATACCGGTTCTATGAAGGGGCGAACCATGTACGTTGTTCCTTTCAGTATGGGGCCATTAGGTTCAAAAATTGCTCACATTGGCGTAGAATTAACAGATTCTCCTTATGTTGCAAATAATTTAAAGATTATGACACGTATGGGAAAACCGGTTCTAGATGTTTTGGGTGAAGATGGCGTTTTTATTCCCTGTCTCCATTCGGTTGGCAGCCCATTGGAAGAGGGTCAGCAGGACGTTCCATGGCCGTGTAATGCAGACAACAAATATATAACTCACTTTCCTGAGACTAGAACCATCTGGTCCTACGGCTCCGGTTATGGTGGTAACGCTCTGTTGGGAAAGAAATGTTTCGCGTTGCGTATCGCTTCTTCGATGGCAAGAGAAGAAGGATGGCTTGCCGAACACATGCTTATACTGGGGATTACACCTCCTAATGGTGAGAAGAAATATATTACAGCGGCATTTCCAAGCGCATGCGGTAAAACTAATCTTGCAATGCTGAACGCGACCATTCCCGGGTGGAAGGTTGAATGCGTAGGTGATGATATTGCGTGGATGAAATTCGGTGAAGATGGCCGTCTTTACGCCATAAACCCTGAGGCTGGCTACTTTGGAGTTGCTCCGGGGACATCAATGAAAACGAATCCTAATTGTATGCTTACGATGAGGGAAAACAGCATTTTTACTAATGTGGCTTATACGGAAGATGGTGATGTATGGTGGGAGGGAATGACAGATGAACCGCCAGCTAAGTTAACAGACTGGAAAGGTAATGAATGGACGCCTGAGACAGGGACTCCTGCAGCACATCCGAACGCACGTTTCACGGCACATGCATCCCAAAACCCTGTAATCGATCCCGCGTGGGAAGATCCAAAGGGTGTTCCGATATCCGCGTTTCTTTTTGGCGGGCGACGGGCGAGCGTTGTGCCTCTGATTCACCAATCATTCAGCTGGCAGCATGGGACATTCCTTGGTTCTATAGCTTCATCTGAAAAGACAGCCGCTGCTGCCGGTAAGGTTGGAGAGCTGCGATACGATCCATTCGCAATGTTGCCTTTTTGCGGCTATCATATGGGAGATTATTTTAAACATTGGCTGGATATTGGGAAGAAAACTGATTCTGATAAATTACCAAAAATTTTCTATGTTAACTGGTTTCGTAAGGGCAGCGATGGTAAGTTCCTGTGGCCGGGTTATGGCGAAAACAGTCGTGCTTTGAAATGGGTAATTGAAAGAGTCTGCGGTGAAGGCAAGGCCGAAGAGACACCAATTGGATGGGTCCCGACCAAGGATGCACTGGATCTTGACGGTCTGGATATCTCAGATAGTGATTTAAAAGAGCTCTTAAAAGTGGATCCGGAAGAGTGGAAAAAACAGGTACCTTTAATAAGAGAACACCTTGCAAAATTCGGTGATAGACTGCCAGAGGGGCTTAGAGATGAGATAGACGCCTTGGAAAAACGTTTAGAAGCGTCATAATCATAAATAGTAATATGACTGATTGGCTGTAAATGGCTATTATCAGTTTCATGCTTTGTTACACCTCAATACCTTACTGGTTTAATCTTACCTGCCAGAGTGATACATTCGGGCAGGTAAGATTAAACTAAGCATTTCAGTGTATAATGCGTAATGATTTAAACGATGATTATTTACATATCGAAGTTGTTTGTTCAGATTCAGCAATATGTGATTTAATATCTTAATGTGGGTGGATTAATGGGCAAGAGAAAATACAAAAGACGGCAATATATTATAGATAGGCGATTTCAATATAGTTTGATAAGCAAATTTGCAATCTTAGCGGCATCTATAGTTACAGGTTCACTTTTTTTTCTTGTTCTGATTTACTATATATATGGAGATATACAGGTCTCTGTTGAGCAGCCTATCCCTTTTGACCTGTCAGACAGTTTTGTTGATAATGAGGAGATGGTCACATATTCCCTTATGAATCTTCTATGGCCGGTTCTGTCAATTTGCCTTGTAGGAACGATAGTTTTTACTTTTTTCTTCAGCCTGATTGTTTCTCACAGAATGGCTGGTCCTGTTTACCGGATGAGAAATCTCCTGGAAGAGATGGCGAAGGGAGACTTGAGTCGACCGGTAAGCTGCCTGAGAAAAAAAGATGAATTCAAACATTTGTATGCAGATATCAATAACGTAAAAGAACACTGGCGATTACAGATCCAGGAGCTTCAGTTGGCATGCCGGCAATTTGGAGAGGATGGATATCATGAACAACATTTAAACCGTATAAAGAAAATTGCGTCTTCGTTTAAAACAGAAATAGAGTGATATTAGAGGTCAGGCATGTTTGGTAAATATTAGATAACGTATCTTGGATTAAATAAAAGGTATATAAATGCGTTCGAAAAAACGGTTAATGATCACAGCTTTGATAATAATTATTTTATCTCTGTGTATAAACTATACATACTCCGAATTATCACCAATGAAACGCAGGGAGCTTGTGACTGCGTATATGAATGGATACTACCGGGCTTTGCAATTAGATATTGAAGAAATAAAAAGATTACAGAATGACAAAGGTCTTTTAGCGCATAAGGTAAAAACAGCGGGGGGGAAATATGCAGATTTGATCGAGATAATGAATTCCCCCAACCCGGATGATAGTAAGGAGAGCAGAGAGTACAGAAACCGTAGCGTGTCAGAAGGGAATCAAAAATATTAACGGTTAAGCGAGTTTCTGCCTGGAGCTATATGGTGACAATATATGACAGAAGTTCATTTGCTGGCATCTTGATTATCGTGTTACAATGATGCGATTTCCTTATTTGAAAAATTTCGATGGTACTCATTCATATAACCCGTTTTTCGTTCTAACGCATCTAGAACCGCCAGAGAAAAATCAACTTTCTCAAATTTCTGCGCGCTACCAAGACCCCCGGGACTGAACACATTAATTTCCATGAGCTTGTCACCGACAATATCCAGTCCCACGAGGAACATTCCATCTTGAACGAGTTTAGGTCGCACAATTTCCGCCAGCCTTAAATGGCTCGGTCCGATCTCCGCCTGCTTCAATTTGCCGCCAGCATGAATGTTGCTGCGCATGTCATCCCCACTGCGTACCCTCCTGAACGCTGCATATTTGCCCTTATAGCGCAATGGTTTCCCATTCATCACAAAAAGGCGTGTATCACCCTCGGCAGCGGCGGGGAGATATTCTTGTACGATAATATAACCGTCCTGAGTCAAGGATTCAATCATTTGATTTAAGTTGGACGTATCCTCGATATTAACCAGGAATACACCGCTTCCTCCCGAACCCTGGAGAGGTTTAAGGACCGCGTTGCCTCCCATATCCTTGATAAACGCTTTGATGTCTTTCTGATTTTGAGATATTAAGGTTTTTGGCCGGACTTCTTCCGGGAACATCTGAAAATACATCTTGTTGGTCGCGATTTGAAGACTTCTTGGATCATTGACCACAACAACCCCCTTCTGTAAAGCAACTCGCCCAAAAGTTATGCCGACCGTTTGGGCCCAGGAACGATAACCCGTATCCGTGGAGGGGTCATTTCGCAACATAAGAATGTCCAAATCATCTACTACAATATTCTCTCTCACCGCCCGTTTGGATTGGATATCCCCTAAATAAGATGCGGTGGTCGAATATTTTTTCTTTGGTGCGCTATAGGCAAAGGCATGCACTCTGTTGTTCACATCACAATCAAAATCCTCCGCGCCAATTAACCATGATTGATGGCCGCGATTGGTGGCGGCCATTGCCAAACGAGTGGTTGAATATCCGGCTTGCTCGGTCATTACGTCATTGACAAAAAAAGCGATTTCCATTTATACCTCCTTTTTTTTAGAGAGAAGCCATATCCGCGTTGTTGAATTGTCTTTTGTAGTACTTCATGTAATCTACTTTATTTTCCAATCCCATGATCACGGCTTCATCAAAATTAACTTTTTCATATTTCTGCGCATTACCAAGCCCACCGGGGCTGAAAACATCAAGTCCCATTAGTTTATTATCCACGATATCCAAACCGGCAAGAAACATTCCATCTTCGACCAGGCGCGGGCGCACCGCTTCGGCAATGCGCAGATGATCATCAGTGATTTTCACTCCCTGGGTTGTTCCGCTGGCGTGAATATTTGATCTCAACTCGTCAGGGTTTCGTATCCATTGAAAAGCGGCAAACTTTCCCTTGTACCGCAAGGGTTCGCCATTCATGAGAATCATTCTGACTGTCCCTGTTTGCGCATTCGGCAAAAATTCCTGAGCAACGACATAACCGGTCCGGGTAATGGCCTCAATCATCTGGTTTAAATTACTTTGATTTTTTGTGGAAACGACGAAAAGCGACTTACCTCCCGTGCCCTTCAGCCCTTTGAGCACACCTTGCCCTCCCAGACTTTTAATAAAAGATTTAATTTTCTCCCGGTTTCTGGAAATCAAAGTTTTCGGACGGATGCTTTCCGGTAAAAGCTGTTGATACATTCGGTCTAACGCGCTGGCCAGACCATCAGGGTCGTTTAAAACAACTACCCCGCCACCCATAGCCATTCTGCCAAAAATAATACCTGCTGTTCTGGCCCATGTCCTGAATTCGTTTTCCTCTGACGGGTTATTACGCAAAAAGAGAATATCCAGTTCATTTACCGAAATGCGCTCCAAATGATTCTTTTCCCCCAATAATGCGCTAAGATATTTATTGGTGGCACGGTATTTTTTGGGTGGAGCCGCCTTGGCCCAGGCACGGATGGTATCATCCGGGTCGTAGGTAAAATCACTGGCTCCGATAAACCACACATGATGCCCTCTGTTACTGGCGGTCATGGCCAGCCGGACTGTGGTATAAACCGCTTTCTCAGCATGAACGTCATTAACGAAAAATCCAATATTCATGAATTATTCCTCCTTTATGATCTCCAACAAAGTAATTCCGCTCCGAACCTTCCCCAGGCGTTCTCTTGCCTTCGGATTATTGAGATAACTGGGACGTAATGGCGGCGGTCCCAACACATGACGCAATTGAAGCTCTTGAATCAAGCCCACGTGAGACAGGGCAAATTTGCCGACAAACAGTATGTCCAGATCCCCTCCTTTTTTGAGGTAGTCCAGCAGTTTGATTAGTCCCCGCAAATACACCATATCTTTTGTAAGCCCTCCACCCCGAAAAACCCGGAGAGTTATATTAAACGCGGTATGACAGAGAAAATTATAAGTACCCTCCAATTCCCGGTAAACTTCTACAAACGAAGCTCCCTCTAAAAGTGAATTGACAGCCATGACACGAGCAGCTAAAAGGCGCAGGCGCGACCCCGAAAGGCCCCCGACCAGATATTCCGATAACACGGCCAGGCCCTCCTGAAGTTCTTCGTAACCCGGCAGGCCTATATAGAGGTGCTTGAACTTCTGAGCCTGACCATTGAGATATGTCAGTATATGCGTCCCGACCTCATGTGAGAGCGCGGCAGCTACTCGTGATGCGAGTATCTTGACCTCATTGCCAATGAGTAAATTCCCACGGGACACCATCAGGCCGACAATATCATCTCGAATTTCAACACGGCTTTTGATATCCGGACGTGTCATACGCAGGTAACTGATTTCCTCTTCAGCCTGGACGGCTAAGGCTGCGGCATCAAGAAAACTCTTGTCTCCCCCGCCAGCTTTTTTCGGCAATACACATTCCAGAACATCTTTCGCGGAACTAAGTAATTTGTCGTCCATCATACCATATAGTTGCAAGCTCGTATAGACGAAGTTGCGAGTTCCCCGTTCAGCCAGTAGATTGATCATTCGTTCAAGCTCCATTTGTTTATCATAAAAAAGATGCATCAGGGCGGGATCTTCTAAACGTTCAATGTGAACGTCGAACAAGCGCCGCTTGAGCAGGAAAGGGTCAATGGGTAACGGACGATAAATCAGTACCGGAGTTTTCTGGAATTTGGAGCGTTTAAATTCATTCCACGCCTCGTTTGCATTGGTTGGTGTGACGCCCAATAAAAGATCAAATCCGCTACTAATATCCGCAAGTTGCTGGTCTGCAGTCCATACAGACTTGACCATCGCCCTGCGTCCAAGCGAATGATAATGAGGAGGACGGTGAGTTGTGTAATTGTGGGTGAATTCATAGAAACTTTTTTTGTATACCTTGGATAAAGCCCTGCGCAAAGACTGAAGGACCAAAGGGCGCAACTCTCCAGATACGGAATCCCGGTAAATGGGTTTAATCTGAAGTCCTAATACATGACAACCCATTTTTTTCGCCACGCTTGACTTTATAAGGACCGGAAGACCTGGCGGAGAAATCTCCACACGCTCAACTACTTTTACATCTGCCTCTATTTTTTGAATTTGCATATTCTGCAAAGCTTTCTGAAAAGCGGTAACGGTTTTAGGGATGGTATTCCTTTCGGGGGCATAAAGACGAAAAGTGGGTTTATCCTGGGAAAGTTCTCCATTAATGTTGATGTCGTTTGATTCCCAAATCTCCATCAACAGAAAAGAGCCGAAAATCTCCGTTAACGTCTCGGCTAATTCCTTGATAAGCTTTGCGAGGCCCTTTTGTAGCTTTTTCTCACCGGAGGCAATAAGATAAGAAGCCTCACTCATGACTAATTTCTGGGTGCCAAGATCTTTTGCGCCTGGAGGACGTCGAAAAACACATATAAATGGTAGTTGTCGGTCAATATTCACCCGGCCATATTCCTGTAATTTTCGCCTAATTGGGTTGCCACTGATGATCCGCTCACGAACGGATGTTATAAAATCATCCGTAATGGTATCTAAGCCCTTAGACTTGGCAGATATCCTGCCTGCAGAGCCAGGCGTTCTTTTGTTCTTAATTTTTTTTATCAATCTCTCTCCTCCAGCTAAAAGCGCGCCCCTGAGCGCCTTAATTCCTCCGCTAAACCCGGTAGAGTTGCACGGAGAGCCTGCAAAATAGTCTTGTGCATCTCTTGATTGAGTTCGCCATTCCACTCATTCATGAAGAACTTTTTAAACTCAACAGCCAAAGCACAACCGTTCTCGGGAAAGTTAGCATGGATCCACCGTGGGAACTCCCCTCCGCGAAATTTTACGTTCTCCCGTACATCCAAATTACGGCCCGGAAACTTAAAGGCATTTAATTCCGAAATAAAACGATCAACCAGTGGTGCCCACCGATTACGATCCATCGTTCCCGTTCCTACGTTAACTTCCGGATTACTTTCAGGATTTGCGGTGGGGCCGTCGGGTCCTTCACGAAGATGATTGTAACTATGTATATCTAATACAAGAAAAGAGCCATGATTAGCGATCTTTTCCCTCAGTAATTGATTAACTTCCTTGTAAAAAAAATCGTACTGATCTATTGACCTTTGAATTAAATTTGACCCTGGAGATTCTTTCCATAAATTAAGTCCCCAGGCATCTTCCGGGAATCGATAGAACGCTTTATCTCTTGGCCGGTTTAGATCTACTTCAAAACGAGAACGCCCAACAACAATATTGGTTTCTACAACCTCAGCCCACTTCCCGGTATAAGGATCTTCTTCTCTCAGGCGCTCAACATCACTCAATGCAGTTATTGCGATAACTTCGTCCCGTAATTCATGGCCATTGTGAATTGCGGTGCCAATTAATGGTCCATCTCCCCTTAAAATTTTCCACATTGCATGATTCATAATAATATTTCATTCTAATATAGCTATGATACCATAATGTGTTAAAACATGTTAAGATATTTGGTCTATCTCCCAAAAAGAAGAAACAAGGCTTTTGGAGTCTATTTAGTCCCCGTGCGGAAACTAAATAAAAAATTGTTGTAAAATGTATTTTTTAAAAGATAATAGATTTTAAATTATTGTATTTGCAGGTACCAATCTTCTGGCAAAAGAAAGCTGATATATAGTGTTGCCGGGTAGTGGATTTATGTATTGTTTAATATTTCTCAACGTATTATTTGGACATAATTATCATGGAATGCCCATGAGATAGGAGTATAAGGCGGTGTCTGATCCGATTATTGAAAAGATTTCTGAGCTGAAGAAGAAGCATAATGCAGTTATTCTGGCACACAATTACCAGCGTGGTGAGATTCAGGATGTTGCAGATTTTGTTGGCGACTCCCTGGGTTTGTCTCAGCAGGCGGCAAAGACTGACGCGGATTTAATAGTCTTTTGCGGCGTTCATTTTATGGCAGAGACTGCAGCCCTGTTATCTCCCGATAAGACCGTTATCATGCCTGATGAACATGCAGGGTGCCCGATGGCGTCAATGATCACAGCGAGGGAATTAAGAGAGAAAAAGAAGCTCTACCCAAATGCCAAAGTGGTATGTTACGTGAATACCACCGCTGCCGTTAAAGCAGAAAGCGA
The DNA here is from genome assembly GCA_007859995.1 of Candidatus Brocadiaceae bacterium S225. Taxonomy (GTDB): domain Bacteria; phylum Planctomycetota; class Brocadiia; order Brocadiales; family Scalinduaceae; genus Scalindua; species Scalindua brodae. The sequence continues at coordinate 234,846 of SMSL01000003.1, read as the reverse complement.
TATCTGTTGTACATCATCAAATGCAGTAAAGATCGTGTCCTCCATTCCTGAAGATGAGGAGATAATATTTGTTCCTGACAAGAGTCTCGGTGCATACGTTTCATCGTGCCTGGATAGGGAGATGATGTATTGGGAAGGCTACTGTCCTACTCATCACAGGATTCTTGCCGATCAGATAGTCAAAATGAAATCAGAACACCCGGATGCGGAGGTAGTCGTTCACCCTGAGTGTACTCCGGATGTGATTGCGCTTGCAGATCATGTTGCAAGTACAACCGGTATTTTAAACTATGCGAAGAGCAGTAATTCGAAGGAGTTTGTTATAGGGACTGAAATAGGGATTTTGCACAGGATGAAGAAAGAGAATCCTGATAAAACTTTTATGCCTGTTACACCTCTGTCGGATTGCCCAAATATGAAATTAAACACGTTGGAAAAGCTATTGTGGTCTCTGGAAGATATTCAGTTTGTGGTTACCGTGCCGGAAGAGATAGCGGTTGAGGCAAGAAAAGCTATTCAGAGAATGCTGGATTTGTCATGAATGAAGATATGCCGAATTCAGGAATTTCCGCGTAACAAACTGGGGGAAACATCAGTACTAATTGACTTCTTAAAAAACAAGAGTAATGACGGTACCGATAAATTTAACACAATTCTCGATCTAAGCATTCCTTTCGGCATCACCAGCCATATCTACCAGGAACTATTGCAAGGTACATCTTCCGAAAGAGACTTCAATATATTAAAGGAGTATCTCGATACGTTTACTTTTTATTACCCTAAAGATAATAAACAGTCATTTGCAGAAGCAGCCCATATTTATTTTGAATGTCGAAGAAAGGGAATAACGATTAGTAGTTCTGTTGACTGTCTAGTCTCACAAATAGCACGAGAACATAATCTGAAATTTCCATTTTAAGTCTTTGAGAGTTAATCCTTTAGGCTTTATTGTATCTGTAGCGGAGGTTTTCCTGCCCGAATAGGTACCCGTCCGAACGGCTTTGACGGGCGGACGGGCGGGAAGCCATTCCGCAAGCCCAATATTCTGTTTGACTTTGTATGCAAGATTTGTCATAATTCTCTCCCATAAAAGCGTAGGGGCGTATTGCAATACGCCACTACAACCGATTCAACAAAAACAGGAAAGATAGTTATGGAAAATAAGAGCATGTCATTTGAAGAAAGGGAGTATTATGGCACTGCCGTTGCGCTCACTCACTCACTCACTCACTCACTCACTCACAAATAACACGCATCTATTAAATATTCTATCAGTTTTATTTATTGTTAAAACTGCTCTATCTATTCAAGGCCCGGAAGTGGTCAGGGGTTTCATCCTGCATGCTTTTGGGTCTTTTTTTGTAATTACTCGATATCAAGTAAAATTAAGTGTCCTCTCTTTCGAGAGGATTCCAGTACCGGACTCCTCTCGAAAGAGAGGAAGATGTTCCCGGATACTGTCTGACAGATCTCTGTGCCGGTCCAGGTCACGCCTTAGGCGGTCGCCTGTCGCCTGAGGACGACCCTGAAGCAGCCCTCAGACCGGCCTCTGGAGGGATCTGCCTTTGGTACGACTTGCCCGCCTGAATGACGAAGCCGGGCAGGCAACCTGTCGCCTGAGGCGACTCTGTTTTATTGTGTGATTTCTCAAACCTGAAGCTATGAGTTACATTTGGTAGGGGTTTAAGATTTTAAACCCCTACTTGTTCCCACGCTCCAGCGTGGGAACGAGGGATTTGGTTTGGTATTTTTATAACCTTTATTATTTGGAGAAGGAGGAAAGCAAAGATGAAAAGAATATTATTTTTATTAATGGCAGCGCTGGCAGTGTGTGTACTGGCCACCCCGGCGCATGCGACCCTTATAAACAGAGGAACGGACACACTGGGCAATCGTCTGATCTATGATGATGATCTTGACATCACGTGGTATGATTATACCCATTCCGCAGGTAATTGGACATCTCAGGTAGCCTGGGCTGATACATTATCAGTTGATTTCGGTGGTGATATTTTTAACGACTGGAGATTACCGACAACGGTGGATGGCCCGTATGTGTTCGGCTATGACGGTACCACAACGGTCGGCTATAACATCACGACGAGTGAGATGGGCCATCTCTTTTACACAGAGCTGGGGAATGATGGGGATTATGATACTTCTGGAAATTCACAAGCGGGTGGCCTGACAAAGACCGGAGTCTTTCAGCATTTGAACTCCTATGTTTACTGGTCTGGTACGGAGAATTTGGCTGATACAAATACAGACCTCGCCTGGTACTTCAGCTTCCGCCACGGCTCCCAGTACCCGAACTATAAGACCGGCAACTACTACGGTCTGGCAGTTCGTTCCGGCGATGTTGCCGCCGCCCCTGTGCCTGAACCCGCGACTATTGTGTTACTCGGGATCGGCCTGGCGGGGATGGGTGTGTATGGTGCAAGAAGAAGGCGGCATCGGTAATTTGATAATTTGAGTTATTCGGTAATTTAATGTATAGGAATTTCAATGTTTGCTAAAAAGCTTAAATTTCCTCATTTTGGAATAAAATGATACGTGCAAGGATAGTTTCGTTGTCAGGCATAGAGACTTTTTGACTAGTTTGATGGAAAAGTACAGTTTCTCCATTACTATTTGTAAATTCTACGGGAATCATAAGACCTTTACAGCACATCATGCATACTTCCTGGAAAGGGGCTATGGTTTCATCATATTTGTGAAAAGGTTGCTTGTTTTTCGTCTCAATAATCTCTTTTCGAGAAATACTATATTCATATGAACAATGAGTACAGCGACAAATATTACCTTTTCTCTTAAAGCAGCGGGAAATATCCACGAGCAATCTCCTGATGTTTAGAGAGGATATGATGTTTGGTAAATACGCGATGAGAGAACAGCATTTGAGTTTTACAGCAAGGACAGGACGTTGGATCAAAAAAGAAAGTATTTTTGATCATATCTTTCCATATGATAGCAATCTTGGCAAAGATAACACGAGTCATATTAAGCAATTTGTAAACAATAGGTAGAAGTTTTGAAGAAGTTCTATTAGCGAGGAAGCCATAGTAACGGATATTGCGGAAATGTTTATCCGGGACATGAGAGATTAATCTTGCAATAAAGTCAAGGACAGGCAGTTTCAGGTGTTGAGTAGTATTGGTATAATGATCAAGGAATTGATAAGTGACAAATTTGCCATCATAGTTTTTGATTCTGGTTTCTCCGATAGGGGGTCGTTTGAGATATTTACCAAGATACTCCACATTTTGCTTCATGTTGGAAGACGGTTTTTGAAGGTGTACAACCCATGTTTTACGATAAGAGATTTGCAGCCATGAATAAAAAGATTGTATTGATTTGATATGTTTTAGGTTGTTTGGTAATTGTAGATTGCCTTGCTTGAATTCGTTAAGTAGTAGAGAAATAATAGCGTATTTCCATTTTGCCTTAAGACCGGCGTGGTGGAAGAACGCAGAAAACACCCATGATTTATGTCTGTTAGAGATTCTAAGTCCTCCGACGGTAGTGGAGAGATGGATATGTGGGTTTCGTTTCAGGTCTCTTCCAAAAGTATGAATGGCAACAAAGATACCGGGCAGAAAATCTTTCTTTACGGAAAGAGTTTTGATAATGTCGGCAGCAATGGCAGGAATCTTATTCATGAGATATCGATTATACCAGAAGAATGGCCAGAGGCGTTCATCTATAGTGAAAGTAATGTGTTGCCATTTGGTTTTAGGAAGAGAATTGAATTGTATTTTAATCCAGATGTCAGTAGCTTTTTTACCACAGGAAGAGCAGAATTTTGATTTGCAGGAGTGAGGTATTTTCTTTTGGTAAAAGCATTTGGGGCATACGATAAGATGGTATCCTAAGAATGTAGTTCTGCATACGAGAAGCTTTAAGACATTGGTTATGATACTAATCCTGATTAGGCGATGGTTTTTGAGGAAGAATTTCCACCAATTCCCATTATCTAAAAAAATGTCTCTTATCTTTATGCCACTGACATATTCCATAAGTTAGAAGTATAGAATAAATAAAGAATTTTGGTAGTATGAAATTTCTGTCGCTATTGCGACTTAGCTTGAAGGGGGGTTGCAGGGGGGAATTCCCCCCTGCATTTTCTTTTTTCTGCCGGTCGGGTATGCGGATTGAACCGGCGTTTACTACATGGGTGGCATGGACAAACTCGTTTGTCCGTGTAATTTACGCAGCAAGCTGATATCACGGACAAATAAAATTTGTCCATGCCACCCTGACACGATTTTTTTCAAAAAGGTATATTGTTTTAAAGATGGCCCGCTATGAACACCTTCCCATCTACAAAAAGGCCCTTGAAACGGCAGTATATTTTGAGAAGGTGGTTGCCGGTTTCAGCCGGTATCACAAGTACACCCTGGGGACAGATCTGAGAGATAAGAGCCGCGAGATTGTGGGATTGATAGTAAAGGCCAACTCAGAAAAAGAGAAGCTCCCGCGGTTACTTGATCTGCGTGACAAGCTTGAGGAGTTGATGATTCTGATACGCATATGCAAAGAGATCAGAGCCTTTAAGAGTTTCAAGTCTTTTCAGTTTGCAATCGAGGAGACGGTTTCAATAAGCAGGCAGAACGAGGGGTGGATAAGGAGTGTGAGTAAAGGATGAAATGGGGGCCGGAATCACACATACCTGTGGAATATCCGGTTTGTGTGAGCGTGCCGAGTAACATCATTTTGCGTCTATCCCGCTTGCACATTTTTGGCAAGCATGATTATTCAGGATGACAATCCCCTTAATCCCCCTTTTTTAAGGGGGAAATTCTGTAAACTAGGATTTGCGTCCGGTGGATGGGGCATAAATAAAATGCTCCGTGAAGTGGATAGATAATAGTCAGCCTCTGTTTACTGGTCTGGTACGGAGTATTCGGCTAATACCAACAACGCCTGGAACTTCAACTTCAACAACGGCAACCAGAACACGAACAACAAGAACAACAACAACTACGGGCTGGCAGTTCGTTCCGGAAAATGATTACCCATGTTATTTTCTTTTGAAAATATCTACCGGCAGTATATTAATTGCCGCCGAAACAAGAGAAATACCATAAACGCCCTAAAGTTCGAGATCAATCAGGAGCAAAACCTGATGGAACTTAAAGGGGCGTTAGAGGACCGCACGTATAAGCCATCACGTTCTGTCTGTTTTTTTGCAACACGTCCTAAATTACGGGAGATATTCGCCGCTGATTTCAGAGACCGCATAGTCCACCACATCCTTGTGGATTATCTGGAGCGGATATGAGAGCCAGGATTTATTCATGACTCATACGCCTGCCGGAGGGGAAAGGGCGTCCATCAAGCAGTGACGAGACTCCGGCAATTTACCAGGAAGGTCACAAAAAACGGAACACATCCAGCCTTCTTTCTACAGCTCGACATAAAGAACTACTTTATGTCCATAGACAAAGATATCTTATTCTCTATGATTGCGCCTGAATTAAAGAATGATGAAGCGCTCTGGTTACTGCGCACCCTCGTTTATCATGACTGCACTGCTGATTATCACTTTCGCGGTAATATGGGAATTTTGAACAAGATCCCTCCTCATAAGAGCCTGTTTAAGGTAGCAAAAAACAAGGGGCTTCCAATCGGAAATTTGAACAGCCAGTTTTTTGCCAATGTCTATTTGAATCTGCTTGACCAATTTGTAAAACATCAGTTGAAGTGCCGATATTATCTGCGTTACTGTGATGATACTGTGTTTCTCTCAAGAGACAGGGAGGAACTCACGATGTGGAAAGATAAAATAGAGACATTTATTGATGAGAAGCTCCAACTGGAGCTTCGGAAATCGTTTAAACTCCAGCCTGTCAGTAATGGGATTGACTTCCTGGGTTATATTGTACGGACGGATTATCTGTTGGTAAGAAGACGTGTTGTAAATAATCTGCATGTAAAGTTGCGTGAACACAAATCGCTTTTAGTCAAGGAAGGAAGGTTCTACCGCAGGTATCTTTTTGATGAAGAGATGTTGGACCGGCTACATGCTATTTTGTCATCGTACCTCGGCCATTTCAAGATGGCAAACAGTTACAATCTATGCAAGTCTATATGGGAAAAGCACGCTTTCTTAGACCAATATTTTGATTTTGACCCCGAAGCCTGTAGATTAACCCGTAAATACAAATATCCAGCAGGTATCAGAAGGACTTGCCAACAGTACTTTTATTACCGGTGGAGATTTACGGGGGATGTTATCCTGTTTCAGGTGGGAAGCTTTTTTGAGTTTTACAGTGAGCATGATAAAAAAATAGCCTGCAATATTGATCTGGCAAGAATAAGGAAAAACAGAAGAGGCGTAAAATATGGATTTCCTGTTCATATGATTAATATTTATATTCAACGGCTGTTCAGGTATAATACATTCATATCAGTTATACTGGAAAGAGAACAGTATCCGGGCGGGATTAAAAAAAGGGCGCCTGCATACAGGTTGGAAAGGCTGACAAAGCATTAATTTTTGTGATTTTACGTGTCTTCTTTTTTAAAATTGCTTCACAGTGATAAAGATTATGTTAATATCAAAAAAGTAATTAAGAATATTGACTTTTTTTAGTGTATTGGCGAGCCATTATATCTACAAATATTCTTTAAGATATTTTCCTGTATAGGACTTTTTCAATTTAGTAATCATTTCCGGCGTACCACAGCCAAGTACATATCCACCTCCTTTTCCACCTTCCGGTCCGAGATCGATTATATGGTCCGCGCATTTTAATATTTCAAGATTATGTTCAATAACAATCACGGAATGTCCGTTGTTGATCAGCCGTTGGAAACAGTCAAGCAGCTTTCTTATATCATCAAAATGCAGGCCCGTTGTAGGTTCGTCAAAAATGAAAAGTATTTTTTCGCGTTTCCCCTTTGCCATATAAGTTGCCAGTTTCAAACGTTGCGCTTCTCCCCCTGATAGTGTCGTTGCCGGTTGCCCCAATCTCAGGTACCCCAGACCTGTATCTGAAAGATACTTCAGTCCTTTTTGGATGTGTGACGTTGCCTTAGATAAACTGTTGTTCGTTTCGGCTGCCAACGCATGTCTGTTGCGTGTGGAAAAGAATGCCATCGCCTCGCTTACCGTCATTTCCAGAACATCGTGAATATTTTTGTCTTTATAATAGACTTCCAGAACATCCTTCCTGAAACGCTTGCCGTGACACTGATCACAGGTTACGTAAACATCGGCAAGGAACTGCATGTCCACCTTTATATAACCACAGCCCTCACAATAATCACACCGGCCACCTTTAACATTAAAAGAAAAAGATCCTTGAGTATAACCATGCAGTCTGGCTTCCCTCGTTGAAGCAAATATCTTCCTTATATAATCGAATACTTTTACATAGGTAATCGGATTTGATCTGGGCGTCCTGCCGATTGGTGATTGGTCTACCATAATTACATCGTCTATGCGTCCGTTAATGTTTAACTTTTTATGGCTCCCGATATGGCCGGGATAAATCCCCATCCTTCTTTTAAGGGCGCCGTATACAGGCTGTGCCAAATCAAGTAGAGCCGATGACATAATCATGCGTAAAAGCCATAAAATACTTTTTTCAAAAAATTATTTTGATTTTATGAAATATTTCCAATATACTTTTCGTTCATTTCGCGACCCTTCCCACAGGTGTTACATTCGCCATTTAGCTTTGCTGTTCAACGTTGGTAATACCCAATCTGGTTATCATTCTCGCCATATTAAAACAAGTTGACAGGTATTGAAAACTCTCATTGGTCCTTCTACTTCGTAACAATAGTGACATGCTCTAAATTGTATTCATGTGACCAAATTGTAAATTCCGCTTTTTCTTTGCGAAATTTATAGAGGGCCTGACTTTCTTTTTCATTATATATTTCTTCCAGTTTTGCTTTCAGTTCTTCGTTCTCCTTCATACGTATTACATGTCTACCATTTCTGCTGGAGTCACACACTTCCAAAATGCTTGCAAGCACACAAATCTTGCCTGCTGCCTTGGTAGTCTTTTATTCTATATGTCCAATGCTATCTCTCGCAAATGTGGGCTTTTTCTTCCGGGCAAATATATATGTCTCGCTTTTTTATTGTACTTAAATTTTCATATTTCCAAACGGTTTGACTTTCCTTTTTCTTTATCTTTTCGCTTGTTTTCTACTCGGTATATTACCTACCTCTTCCGGTGCTTTCTCTAGATCCACAAGGCTGAGTAGCTGCATCTGTCACTGCGTTTTTTTGGGTATTTTCATGTTTTTCCTTCGCTTTTTCTACTTGCGGTAAAATTGTTCAAATCATTATTTTTACTTACGAATACAATGTACTATTAAACCATGTTTCTCATCCATTCCTGCCTGGCAATTGTGTATTGCATGAATTCCCTGACGGCCTTTGGCATTGACAGCATCAATATCCGTTGAGTTAATCTTCTCTTTGCCCGTTTCTGTGAGTAACCTCATTACTTTCTGCACTTTCTCTTGTAACTTCTTCTGATTCTTAAGTTCCTTCTCTAGACTTTACTAATTACCCTTGCCGTCCTCTCCTTGTCTATTTGCTCCACTTCGTCCATTATTGTTCTATGTTTTTTTCCGCTATTTCCATACTTTTCACTTCTCTCATCCCATGTGTTTTTATGATGCATTCGCTCTAAATTTACTACCGTCTTGAACACGTGTTCCCTTCTATCAGATTCCATCTCCATGCAAAACTTTACATTCTGCTTTAAGACTTGTTTTCTTCTTGTTTATGATCATGGCGAAATCTGGCTATCGTCCGATAATCAGGCTTTAAGCCTGAGACCAGCCACATAAAGGAAAGGTTATGATGGCAAGCTCTTTCCAACTTACGTGAGCTTCTTATTCCATAGGAATATCCATATACGATTATTTTTAACATCTCCTTTGGATGAAACTTATGGGCTCCCGCTTGATCCGGATTAATATAAAGCCCATTTCCCGAAGGTCTAAAGAACTCTATAATGCATCAATGCTCTCACGGTCTTCGGCCCTCCTAATCTCGATCTCTGGAGGAAAAAGTATCATTTGATTTCTTTCAACCGTTAAGCCATATTTTTCTCCTTGTGTCTCTGATTTAAAGTAGAATTGAGTGCAATTATTCTGAATTCCAAAATATATGAATCGCAAAAAAACAGCTAACTCTTTGCTATCAATAGGTTATATTAACACAAACAGATGGGATTCAGCTCTTTTTGTGTAATTTACAATAATAGATATTAGACTGTTTTGCCAAATATATTGCAAGCCTTGGAATAGTCAATCCAAAACTGATATAGGGTGTCTGATTTGACCCAGCCTGAAAGTAAAGGGTCTTATGTGTGTGCATACAAGTAGGTGACGGGGATTTAAACCGGGATTCCCAGGGTGCGCACAATAAGTAGTTTTATAAAAGACAGCCTTACTGCCGAAAGATATTTTCAGATAAATATTTTTCAGCAGTAAGGCTTTTTTTGTTTGCACAGAACGCATTTTACTAATTTCTTTGAATATGCATAGCGAATCATAGTCAAATTATAATAGGGAAAGGAGGTATATTGTCCAAGTTTTAAGTGAATTGAGTTTTGTTATGAAAGCACAAGTTTATCAGTAAATAAGTGTTTGTTTATCAGGCTCGTTCACAAAGTATCTTATATAGATAGAATATGACTTTTATGTTTGTATAAACTGGAATTAAGGAGATAGTGACAAAGGCTGTGATTTAGTCATGATATATAAGAAGAGAAGGCTGTACGGTAACTGCCCGTACAATTTTAACAGTACGAAAAATTAGGAGAGAATAAAATGATGAAAAAGTTTAGAAGATTTGCAATATTAAGCGTGGCAATATTATTACTCATGTGTTCTTCAAGAGTTTTTGCTGATGGTATTCAAAGCGGCGCGGACCACATCTTGACTATTCAGAATACGGATGGTTCATTTACCTGGGAACATGGTCCTAGTACTGCTGGACCCGGGCATAAGAATGTTACTGGCCCTACAGGCATGGGCTTATTGAGCGCATACGGTGTGACTGGTGATGCCGACCACCTGACAGGCGCGACTAAGGCAGCGGATTTTTTGAGCGCACAAACATTTGGTTGGGTCGGCACATATAATCCGTTTTTTTTATTAAAGACTTATGATGCAACGGGTACCACTGCTTACAAAGACAAGGCAACTGAATATTTTACGCAGTTAACTGCCGGAACATATACGGGAGGCAATGGTGTTACCACATATAATACTGCTGGCTATATTTCTGCGGTTCAGAGTGGTCGAGCTGGCAATCTTATCAACCTGCGACCCTGGGAGTTTGCACCTCTCGCATATGCGGCACAACGTGTAGGCTCTGGTGCTCAAGCTACTGCATTTACTACAGCATTGACGGATGGGATAAATACACTTGACGATGCTCTCGATTATGATCTGCTTGGATTAAGTGGAGGTGTTTTCGGCCTCGGACTTACTGGTACCGATTTTGATCCAACGGCTGGTTCTTTTGCATCCGCTGGCAGTACCAGCGATCTGGCAGATATACTTGCTGGTTTCCAGAATACTAACGGTGCATGGGCATGGGATGACGCCTTAAAAGATACTGTCGGTGAAGAGGATAGCCAGACAACTGCTTATGCTATGCTTGCCTTGATGAGTGTAAATACATCCGGGCAATACAATAGTGAAATAGTCGCAGGAAGAAATTATCTTTTGGGAACTCAACTTGGAAGTGGCGGTTTCCTTAGTTATCCAGGCTATCCAGGTGAAGGTGAAAACATAGAAGTGGAAGGTGAAGTTGTCTGGGCACTTTCGGAGACAGCCGCAGTCCCCGAACCCGCAACCGTTGCCCTCCTCGGTATCGGCTTAGCAGGACTCGCAGGCGGTGCAGCAAGACGTAAATGGAAAAAGAAAGCAGTTGATAACAGCTAGGTAATTATTTACCAAGATTGATTCATTAATACAGGCGCCTACATTCTTCGTATAACTGAAGGGTGTAGGCGTTTTTTATACTTTATACACCCCAAACAACATTTTACCTGTCTCCCAAAAAAATACTTCATACCTTATCGAGAAATAATCTCCTCTCAGCAAGCACATAAGATTAGCATCATAAACACGTTATGCCTGCTCTGAACAAAAAAAATTTCTATGCTATATGCAAACTGCCAGTATGGCACCCCTCGGGATATCACAATGCCAGGCAACTGTCAATTAGGCAGCATGATAAAATTCTGCCCTTAAACTCAAAAAAAATATAGCCGTTTTTTCACATCTTTGGACACTATAGATCTGTTGATTAGAAACGCTTTAGTAAGAAGTTAAACACAAAAAGAGAATAAATAAATTACAATACCGCTTATCAGGCACTTTTTTTGCTACTGTTATCAAATCCCACAATACACAAAACTAATTTATTTAGATAGAACAGATAAAAAGGAGGTTTTTAAAGCATGGCTGAAAAGAAAAAGATTGTTTATAATCAGGACGCATTTGACTCTTTGAAGAGAGGTATCAATCAACTCGCTTCTGCTGTCAAGATAACTCTTGGCCCAAGAGGAAGAAACGTGATACTACAAAAAAGTTTTGGATCGCCAACAATAACTAAAGACGGCGTAACCGTTGCTAAAGAGATAGAGCTGGAAGACCATCTGGAAAATATTGGAGCGCAAATGGTAAAGTCTGTAGCCGCCAAGACCAGCGATGTAGCTGGTGACGGCACCACCACTGCCACAGTACTTGCAGAGGCTATATTCCTGGAAGGCTTGAAAAATGTCGTTGCCGGCGCAGATGCAATGGCGCTGAAACGGGGTATCGAAAAAGCGGTTGAGAAGGTTGTAGAGACATTAAGGGCAATGAGTATTCCTGTCAAGGGTAGAAAAGAGATAGAACAGGTAGGTACCGTATCTTCAAATCATGACACCGAAATAGGTAATATCATCGCTGACGCAATGGAAAAAGTAGGCAAGGATGGTGTTATTACAGTTGAAGAGGGAAAAAGCCTTCAAACAGAATCAACATGGATCGAAGGTTTACAATTTGACAAAGGATATCTCTCGCCATATTTCGTAACGGACACGGCAAAGATGCAAGCGGTATTAGAAGATCCTTATATCCTTATTCATGAAAAAAAGATTTCATCAGCAAAGACTATACTGCCTGTCCTGGAAAAGGTCGCACAAAGCGGCAAACCTCTAATGATAATCACCGAAGACATTGAGGGAGAAGCTCTGACTCTACTTGTAGTCAACAAACTCCGTGGAACATTAAAATGCGCTGCTGTAAAGGCGCCTGGTTTTGGTGACAGAAGAAAAGCGATGCTGGAGGATATTGCGATACTTACAGGCGGCCAGGCAGTCTTTGAAGATTTAGGCATAAATATTGAAAACATAGAGCTCAAAGACCTTGGCAGGGCCAAGAAGATTGAGATTGATAAAGAAAACACGACTATTATAGAGGGCGCAGGAAGCAGCAAAGCAATACAAGGAAGAATCGAACAGATACGAGCAGAAATCCAGAGCACCACTTCTGATTACGATATAGAAAAACTGGAAGAAAGACTCGCAAAATTGACTGGCGGCGTTGCACTGATAAACGTTGGAGCAGCAACCGAAAGTGAAATGAAAGAAAAGAAGGCAAGGGTAGAAGACGCTTTGCACGCTACCAGGGCTGCTGTTGAAGAAGGCATACTGCCTGGCGGCGGTGTCGCATTTATTCGAGCAATCGACAAACTGAAAGCCTTGAAACTTAAGGGTGATGAAGCAGTTGGTGTTGATATTGTTCGCAGAGCTTTGTCTGCACCTTTAAGCCAGATTGTTGAAAATGCAGGGGGCAATCCGCCAATCGTTGTGGAAAACGTCTCCAATGCCGAGGGAAACCAGGGCTATGACGCGAGTAGTGATAAGTATTGCGATATGGTTAATCAGGGGATTGTAGATCCAACCAAAGTAGTAAGAACCGCAATTCAGAATGCGGCAAGCATTGCAACGCTTCTGTTAACCACTGACGCGATGATAGGAAAAGTACCGGAAAAGAAGAAGGCGCCAGCTATGCCGGCAGGCGGCGGATATGGTGGATATGGAGACATGTACTAAGATACGGTTCTTCAACAAAATCGATACTGCAGTTTTTTTAAAAGCCGGCCTACGTTTGTGGGTCGGCTTTTTTGTTGAATGGGCTTTGCAAAGCTGTTATATTCGGTACTCCGCTATTCCGAAAATTCACTTATTTAACAACTGTATTTTGAGCCGAAGCATCGGCGGTTATTTAATACTACAAAGCCTTTAACCCTCCTGAGGTCGGCCTTGCGTTGCCCGCAAAACGACATTAAGCAGCAAACGGACTCGGGGTTCAGGCTTAGATACGAAAAATGGGGGCAAGATGGCTTTTATATCGGATGAATCATCACAAAAATTGATGGCAAAACACAGTAGCATCGAAAAGCTCTTTGAAGAATTCTTTTTTATGGCAAAAAGCCATGATTTTGCTTCGTCAACTCCGTGGCAACCCCCCACTGACGTTTATGAAACCGAAAAAAATATTATAGTGAAAATGGCTGTTTCCGGCCTCAAACCGGAAGATGTATCAGTCTTATTCTCCGATCACATACTCACCGTAAGCGGAAGAAGAGGTGACGCTTCTACCCATCAAAAAGTATGTTTCTATCAGGTCGAGATCAGATACGGATATTTTGAAAGAAAAATAAAGATCCCCAAACAAGTTGATGGAAACAATATTCATGCCACATACGAAAACGGACTTATAGTGATAACTATTCCTAAGTCTGAAAAAGCCTTTAATTCTACAATATCTATTAAAATTACCTATTAATTTACACTTCAATGAAGAAAGCTAAAAAAGAAAATCCAATTATTTCAGGCGAAACGAAACTAGATAAACCGGAGATTCAAGGGCAATTGGAGCCAGAATCTTTGAAGGTACCTGATGAATTGCCTGTTCTTGGGTTAAAAGATGTAGTAGTTTTTCCACAAATGGTTACCGCTTTGGGAGTTACTACAGAGGAAGAACTTAAGCTACTCGATAATGTTTTAGCAACAAACAGATTTGTGGCGCTTGTAACCCATAAAAATGAAGAAAAAGATAAGTTGCAGCCATCAGACCTGTACGAGTATGGAACCGCTTCTGTAGTATTGCAGATGCTGAGGATGCCGGACAATACGGCAAAGATGCTTGTACAGGGAATATCCAGAATACACATAAAAGAGTACACTGAAACAGAACCTTTCTTTAAGGCAAAAGTAGAGGTATTGCAGGAGGTAATTGATAAAGATGATGTGGAAACTGAGGCCCTGGCGACAAATGCGAAGAATCAGTTTTCGCGCATGATATCTGCATCTCCCCACTTGCCGGAAGAATTAAAAATAGTCGTCGTTAACATAGATAATCCCGGCAGGCTTTCAGATTTAATATCTTCTCACTTGAACATAAGCGTACCTGAAAAACAGGAAATACTTGAATTAACAAACGTAAAAGACCGGTTACAGAGAATAAATACATTCATTAACAATGAAATGCAAGTATTAGAACTTGCCGGTAAAATACAAACGCAGGTTAAGAACGAAATGGAAAAAGGACAGCGTGAGTATTATCTACGCCAGCAGCTTAAAGCGATACAGGAAGAGCTTGGCGAAGGAGATGATCAGGATGCCGAGGTAAAAGAGCTGAGACAAAAATTAAAGCAGGCAAAATTGCCGGAAGAAGCCCGAAATGAGGCTGACCGGGAACTCTCACGCCTTGCAAGAATGCACCCTTCATCTGCGGAATATACTGTAGCACGCACGTATCTGGACTGGCTAATCACGCTTCCCTGGTCAATGTCTACTAAAGACAACCTGAATATCCCCAGCGCTCAAAAGGTGTTAGACGTTGACCATTACAACCTGAAAAAGGTTAAGGAGAGAATCCTGGAATATTTAGCCGTCAGGAAACTTAAAAAGGACATGAAAGGCCCTATCCTCTGCTTTGTCGGCCCTCCGGGAACAGGCAAAACATCCCTGGGCAAATCAATAGCCAAAGCAATGGGAAGAAAATTTATCAGAATGTCATTGGGAGGAATTCGTGACGAAGCTGAAATACGGGGCCATCGACGTACTTATGTGGGCGCGCTCCCGGGAAGAATCATACAAGGCCTTCGTAAGGCGTCCTCGAATAACCCTGTTTTTATGCTGGATGAGATAGATAAACTGGTGGCGGATTTTCATGGTGACCCTTCGTCTGCGTTATTAGAGGTGCTCGATCCGGAGCAGAATTTCTCTTTTTCAGACCATTATCTTGATGTTCCTTTTGATCTGTCTAAAGTAATGTTTATTACAACAGCTAACATTCTCGATACGATACCACACGCACTTAGAGACAGAATGGAAGTTCTGGAGCTGCCAGGTTATACCACGGAAGAAAAACTTGAAATTGCAAAGCAGTATCTAATTCCAAAACAATATGAGGCCCATGGGTTAAAAGGCAACAATTTAAAAATTACTGATCAAGCCGTCAGGATAATAATACGTGATTACACCAGAGAAGCCGGGTTGAGAAATCTGGAACGTGAAATTGGTACAGTTTGTCGAAAGGTAGCCAAAGAAGTTGCCTCAGGCAAAACAAAGCCGGTGGAGGTAGGCGCCAAAAACGTCAATGAATTTCTTGGCCCCGTAAAATTCTTCTCGGAAATCGCAGAAAGAACTATCGAGCCCGGAGTTGCAACAGGTCTCGCATGGACTCAGGCAGGAGGTGAAATATTATTTATTGAATCTACAAGGATGCCTGGAAGCGGAAAGCTGACGATAACAGGTCAGCTTGGAAATGTCATGAAAGAATCAGCTCAAGCGGCAATGAGTTATGTCCGCTCAAAGGCAAAAACACTGGGCATCATAGTAGATGATTTCTCTAAATATGACTATCATATACACGTCCCTGCAGGAGCTATTCCCAAGGATGGGCCCTCAGCCGGTGTTACCATGGCAATATCCCTAATATCGCTATTCAAAAAAACAGCGACAAAACCTTACGTTGCAATGACAGGAGAGATAACGTTAAGGGGAAGAGTTTTACCGGTTGGTGGAATCAAAGATAAGGTGCTGGCTGCAAAAAGGGCAGGCATCACGACTATTATTCTACCAAAAAGAAACGAAAAGGACCTGATAGATGTTCCCGAGAAAGCAAAAGAAAAGTTATCATTTGAATTAGTCGAAAAAGTTGATGAAATTCTGCCGATAATATTTGGGTCTAAAAAACAGAAAAAGAGGTAATTCATCAATTCAGAAACCCTTAAGCTTCTGAGTCCATTTGGCTGTCAAATATACAATATAAACACCATCCCAATGGGAGCATTCCCAATTTTTTGTAAATCAGGTATTATACCCATGAATACGTGGATTCGGCCTCCGGCCTTAATCCACCCTTACAAATAAGCAAACGTATGGTGCGAGGTAGGGTGGATTAAACGAAGTGAATCCACCTCTTTTATATACAATAAAATGGGAATGCTCCCATCCCAATCCTCCGGAGGCGGTTCTTGTTCATATATTTCACATCCTTCTACATATGTCAGTAAAGGTCCGCAGTAGTTTGGATTTCAATGGGCTGCACAAATCAATAATTGTTTAATATATATTGCAACTGCGTCAGTGATTGCAACAACTTTTTTTCTCTACTTTTTTTGGGTAAAAATTAAAAAAATTATCTAAATTTAACAATCCTCCTTTTTTCTGTAACCTGCGATATGATGTGTCTTTGCGACTATAAATGTTGTGTATAAACATCACAGAGGTACAACATTTTGTATGTTTCTCGAAAAATGCGCTTGACTTTTCGTTCACAATCGGTATATTAACCGCTCTGAAATTGTAATTTACTTATACAGACGCTTTTCTATCTAAAAGACAAGTTTCTATCATCTTTTAGATTCCTTAATAAGAGATACATTTTGGGTCGCCTGGCTACAGGCTAGTGAATTAACTAAAAAGCTTAATTTAATTGTTTTATTTTTTGTCATTTTTCAAGAAGGAGGGCATAGTGACAGTAGAAATGTTAAAGGAAAACACAGGGGTTGCCGAAAAAATTGAGAAGAGCCTGACTCTTTTCGTAGAGGCCGTAGAGTTGTCTTCAGACCTCGAAGTAATTGGTACAGCATTTCCGTCAAAAGAAGAAGTCTTCGTGATTAGAGACTACAGTAAGACCGAAGGCATCGAGGGAGCATACGTTGAGGTATCGATCGATGAAATCGTACGAAAAGTTACAGATTGTAACAAAGCTCAAGAGTTCGTAAATGTAATTCAGAACGACAGAGCGTCCATCGTGCTTAACGGCATCACAAGGATCGTTGGCTACTATTCCAGAGTTAATAACTGGAACAAGTCAAAGGTAGGAGAGTTGAGAGATCGTGCTAAGGGCAGCTACGGACTTACCGGCCAAAACCAGCTTTTCCAGGGCGATCGTCTGGATATGATCGATTCGTTATAGTAATAACTTTTCTCTTGTACGGATTGCATATCTGAGCAACTTCACCAGGAAGCAGAAGGTTAAATAAATACCACACTAAAAGGCTTATAAGGGCACAAACCTTATAAGCCTTTTTTTATTCTGAAACTAGATTATCTCCTCAATCTCTATTACTTTTTTGCCGACAAACAAGTAAAAACTATACATTGACTGCACAATACCACTTATGATAAAATCCGCGATTGGGATTTTTAAACCGGGAGACATATTAAACAGTATTTATAGATCTCTAAGGAGAAAAAAATAAATGTTAACACTTGGAATAGATATCGGCTCTTTATCAACAGACGCAGTATTAATAAATGAAAAAAGGGAAATCGTCGCCTATGAAGTAATTGCGACAGGCGCCAGCAGTAAAAAGGCATGCGATAAAATATTCAAACATATCTTAGATGCTACAAAATTAGAAGCAAGAGACTTAGACTATGTAGTTGCGACTGGATACGGCCGGATCAAAGTTCCTTTTGCCAATGAAGTTGTAACAGAGATTACATGCCACGCTAAAGGCGCAAACTATTTCTTCCCGGATGCCAGAACGGTAATAGACATTGGTGGACAAGATAGTAAGGCCATAAAGCTGGATGCCAAAGGCAATGTTCTTGACTTTTCTATGAACGATAAGTGCGCGGCGGGAACAGGACGATTTCTTGAAGTAATGGCAAGGACACTGGAGATTGAACTTGATGAGATGGGAGAGCTGTCTCTTACCGGAAAAGACAATGTCTCTATCAGCAGCCTATGTACGGTCTTTGCGGAATCAGAGGTTGTTTCCCTTATTGGCGCTGACCACAAGACCCCGGACATCTGCAGGGCATTGCATATCTCCATTGCTAAAAGGGTATCAGGACAGGCAAAAAGGGTTGGGCTGGAAGAATCTGTTGTAATGACCGGCGGTGTTGCCAAGAATATAGGAGTTGTACGTGAACTTGAAAAGAAGCTGCTCTGCAAGATAAAAATAGCTGAAGAACCGCAGATAATCGGTGCTTTGGGAGCAGCCTTAATAGCCTTAGAGAATGCAAGTGCAACCAGAAAAGTGAAATCTGCTGAAAAGGTCGACAACAGTAACGTTTCAATCTCCGATGTTCAGCTGGACGATAACACGATGCCGAAGATTGGTTATTTTTGTACCTATACGCCGGTCGAAATTATTAGAGCGGCAGGCTATCACCCCGTAAGGATAAAAGGCATAAATGACGAAAATGGAGCATCTGGTGAATCACTTCTCTGCAGTAATATATGTTCGTATATAAAAACTCTTACCGATAAAAAAGTATCGGGAGATCTAGACCATCTTGAAGGACTTGTATTTACTAATTCCTGTGATGGTATGAGACGACTCTACGACGCATGGATAAGAATAGACAAAGGAGAGAAATTTAATTATTTCCTAGATATTCCAAAAAATTGTGACGATGCATCCGTACAATATTTTGCTGATGAAATTCAAACATTCAAAGAGAGATTTGAGAATCACTTTAAGCTCAAAATACAGAATGAAGACATCAACCGGACTATCTCTTTGTACAATGGGATGAGAGATAAGGTTACGGAATTTTTACAGAAACAGTGGAACGGCTACGTTGGGTATTCGGGTTATGAAATCTACACATTATTGATAAAAGGCATAAATGCAGTACCTGAAAAATTCCAGGATTACGTATCATCCCTCACCTCTCTCATGAAGAAAATAGGTGATATTCCTGAAAAAGATCCGGTACCAAGGCTCTTTATTTGGGGAAGCATAATGGAAAACGAAGAGATAGTCAAAATGATTGAAGATGCAGGCGCCAGGGTGGTATCAGAGGATTTCTGTACCGGCAGCAGGTACTTTGACAGAAAAGTAGAAATAACAGACAACCCTTACAAATCAATTGCAGAAAGATATTTAAAAAGGTCACCCTGCTCAAGAATGGTTGACGTATTCGGAAGAATTAAAGGCATTGTATCCCTTATCGAAAGAAGAGCAATAAGCGGAGCGATCTACCACTCCTTAAAATTCTGTGACCACACGTTATATGATTATCCTTTGGTCAAGGAAGAGTTTGAGAAAAAGCATATTCCCCTACTCCATATAAATTGCGATAGTGCTAAAAGTGATGGTCAAACAAAGACCAGGATTGAAGCATTCATCGAGCAGCTAACTGCGTGATGAGACATACCTGAAAATTTCCCCCGGTCTTTGGTTTAGCCACTTATGTCCAATTTAAAACATTTCTGGTAATATCAGATTAATCTTACCAGGCATCGCTATAGAGATTTTTTAAACCAAAATAAGCTAAAATATTATGATAAATATTAAAAATACAAAAAAGAAGCTTGCTCGAAAACTAACTCCTTTCTTGGTAAAAGAACTATTCAGGTTTCTGAATATGTATTCAAAAGTAACCGGGAAAGGCATTGGAAAAGAAAATATCGAAGCTTTTCATGTTCTATCGAAAAGCATAGTAGAGCTTTTTTATCATACATACAAATATGGTTCAATATGGACAACGCTATTTGTACCATCTGAAATCATTTTTGCAATGAAACTGCAGCCATTCTCATTAGAAATAGCTGCAGCTATCTGCTCAAAATTTGGACAGAGCTCTTATTCTCTCTCTGAAGCCGATCTGGCAGCCATACCAACTGATGTGTGCTCTTTCCATAGAACAGCATTAGGGAATGTTTATATGGGCGCCTATCCTCGCCCCCTGTTTCTCGCCGGGACATCAACAATATGTGACAGTAACATAAAAACAATAAAGATCTGCGAATCTATAACAGGAAAAGAAAGCATGATAGTAGACGTCCCTTACGAGATGAGTGACAACTCTGTAAAATTTCTGACAAATCAATTAATCAGCTTAACAAAACGTATGGAAGAAGTAACTGGAAAAAAGATGGAAAAACACGCGCTTGCAGAGGCCATCGAATTATCCAATCAGGCACGGGAAAAAATGATTGAATTAAATCATGTGAGACAAGACCCGTTATCCCCTCTTGCAGGAGGTGACGGTCTTGGGATGATGGTTCCGAGCCACTATTTAGCCGGCTCACAATATGCGGTAGATTTCTACACAGGTATAGTCGATGAACTTAAGGAGATTATTGCAACAAGAAGAAAAAATGGAGAGGTCGCGGATGAAAAAGAGATCAGACTGCTTTGGCTGGAATTGAAACCGTATTTTAAAGCTGATATTTTTGATAAAATTGAAAACGCGGGAAAAACCAAAATAGTTTTCGAGGAAATTAATCACGTCTACTGGGACAGAATGGACCCTGATAAGCCATACGAAAGTCTCGCTCGAAAGCTTATCTCCAACCACAACAACGGACCTCTAGATAACAGACTGAAGGTGATTAAAACGTTAGCCAAAGATTACAATGTAGACGGTATAATTGCATTCTCCACCTGGGGATGCAGGAGAAACAACGCCGCAATACCTACTATTAAAGCAGAGATGGCTAAGGAGGGTATCCCTCTTTTAAATCTTGATGGTGATTGTGTTGATGATACCAACTATATGTCCGGGCAGATCGCCACAAGGACCGAGGGTTTTGTTGAAATGTTAGGAGTCAGGAAGTAGATCCGCAAATTCTCAATAAGCTGAGGAAGACCTCCCCTCTTTGCCGCGCCCGATACAGATTACAAAGGATCATAGTTATTCCTGTTTCCAATTAAAATACTAATCCTCACACAAAATTACAACTCACAGCATGCCAACCTGTAAAGTTTATTTATTTTAACCCTTGTTAATTCTCGTATATAGTTTATACTACACGGCTGGAAGTAAACTAGACCCTACCAGAAGTCAAATCTACAGTTTATGAACTCCGTATTTAAATGGAGTCTAATTTCACTACAGGAGCTTTGCAAATCTAAAGGTCTTAAACCTACCCGTTAGTTATTTGCAGGCGTATAAAAACACACAAATGGAGTAAGTTCGAATGTTATGTACTGCGCATGCAACTCTGCGCGAACGCTTCTATTTATCTTTGTTAAACCAGTCTAAATATAAGGCTTATAACGTCACGATCGTATCCGGTGAATCTCTCTAAATGATTACAGCCGGGTGCCTTGCCTCAATATTTGCCTGTAATTGATTCTTTGCAGATATAAGAACTGGTACTTTGGCAATCTCACTGCTTGTGATTTGCTTAAATATTGTATTCACATGGGACGCCTTTCTATCCTGCGTATTATATTTTTTATATTGAGATATAAAAAACAGTACCGAGGACATTGATAAACAACCATTATATCTTATTAAACTCAATACAAAAATGGACAAAACCAGTCAAAAAATTAAAGCACTTGTAACAAAAGGCAAGGAAAAAGGATTTGTAACCTACGAAGAGTTAAACAAGATCCTGCCGGATGACACATTGGCCCAGCCCGGAAAGATTGATGAAACGTTGATGATGCTGGATGAATTGGGTATCGATCTTATCGAAGAGTCTGAAATCGAGGCCCGCGATGCAGCAGAAACCGATGACGATGAATCAAAGGATGATGCAAAAACTAAAACAGGTCTCACCGCAGGTGCTTCGGAAAAAATTGATGACCCGATAAGGATGTATTTAGCGCAAATGGGGGTAATACCTCTATTATCACGAGTCGATGAGATAGCATTAGCCAAGAGAATAGATGTGACGAGAAAAAATTTCCATAGAAAAGTACTTAAATCTGATTTTTCACAGGAGGTTTGTTTAAAGATCCTGGAAGACATCACTAATGGCGACCTGCCTTTTGAGCGTACTTTAGCAATTAATATTGAATTTGATAATCAAAAAGAAAAACTTCTTAAACAATTTCTTGAGCACACAAAAGTATTAAGAACACTCTTAAAGAAAAACAGAGAGGATTATGAACAATTAAAACTTAAAAAAACATCTGCAAAAGACCGGTACCGGCTTCTTAAAAATGTGAGAAACCGTCAGAGAAAAGGTTCTGAAATTATTGAAAAATTTTGCATTCGTACTAAAAAACTACAGCCGATAATGAAGCGTTTGCAGGAAATTTCTTCTGGAATGAGTAGTGTAAAGAAACAGATTTTACTATACGAAAAACGTGACAATATGAAGGATAAATTGCGAACCTTGAAATCCGAGCTATGTAAATATGAGGATTTGGTGCTTGAAACACCTGAGCGGTTAAGCCAGCGGGTCGAGTCCTTTGAAAATACTTTTAAAGAACATGAAATAGCAAAGAGAGAACTTTCCAGCGCAAATCTGCGATTGGTAGTAAGCATTGCGAAAAAATACAGAAATCGCGGTCTAAGCTTCCTGGATCTCATACAGGAAGGAAATACCGGATTAATGAGAGCCGTTGATAAGTATGAATATAGAAGAGGTTTTAAATTCAGCACTTATGCTACCTGGTGGATAAGACAGGCCATAACTCGCTCGATTGCCGATCAAGCGAGAACGATCCGGATACCGGTACATATGATTGAGACAATGAGCAAAATAAGAAATGTTTCAAAAAAATTACTGCAAGAAAACGGCAGAGAACCCAGTATTGAAGAGCTGGCAAAGGAAATAAAGATTTCTGTGCCTGAAGCAAGAAGGGTGTTAAAAATTTCAAGACATCAAATTTCTCTTGATAAGACAGTGGGCGAAAGTGCTGATAGCGCTTTTGGTGATTTTATAGAAGATGATAAAGCGGAATCTCCTGTTTTTGCTGCCGCCCAGGAAATGCTTAAAGAAAAGATAGAAAGCGTACTGGAAACACTTACCTATCGCGAAAGGGAAATAATTAAGCTTCGCTACGGCATTGGAGATGGTTATACATATACGCTTGAAGAAGTTGGTAAAAGGTTTATGGTAACTCGCGAAAGAGTAAGGCAAATTGAAGCAAAGGCCGTGATGAAATTGCAGCACCCTATCAGAAGTAGAAGGCTGGAAGGATTTTTAGATAGTGTAGAAGACGGTAAGTAAATAACACAAATTTTAAAAGATATTATACAGTCGTTCAACCTCGAAATACGTGCAGGCGAAAGTGATTTTTTACCAGGTCTGCGACAAAGCTCTCCTCATAACAATATAATATTTCTTTGAAAATTCAAATTTATTGCATTGAATCCACTTCAAATCACATCAATAGAATCCTCTTTGATTTAAGGTCAGTGCTGCGCTAACTATCCTGAGTTCGAATGAGGAGATATCATAAATTATCAAAAAGTTCAGATTTTCGAAACGCACACAAAATGCACTGCATGACGACAACAATACTGAGTTGCTACGCTCGGAGCTGCTCAGTATCGAGCAACTGAAGCATCACGCGGTAAAGCTGGCGGGTCAGCATAGCATCGATCCGAGTCCGGGGCCGGACAGGTTACTGCCCCGGTTGGCGGATAATGCACGCGTTCTGCTGGCTGCGTATGACGTCGTGACAGCCACAGCCACTCCGGGACAACGGATCGTGCCGGCAGAGTCCTGGTTACTCGACAACTATTATCTAATCGAACAGCAGATCGCTCTGGCGCGTCGGCATCTGCCGCGCGGGTACAGCCGACAGTTGCCGCGACTGGCTGATGGACTGTCAGCCGGTTTCCCCCGCATCTACGACTTGGCATTGGAGTTGATCTCTCATATGGACGGTCGTGTTGACAGTGACAACGCCACACATTTCATCGCCGCCTACCAGACTGCCGAACCATTAAAACTGGGAGAATTGTGGGCATTCCCGATCATGCTGCAGTTGGCACTGCTGGAAAACCTTCGCCGCGTCGGGTTGCGTATCGCTCATCGGCGTGAAGAACGCGATGCGGCCATCACATGGGCAGACCGCATGCTCGCGACGGCGGAAAGTGAACCGAAACAGCTTATCCAGTTGTTAGCCGAGTTTGCCAATGCCGATGTGCCTCTGACCGCAGCGTTTGTGGAGGAATTTTACGAAAGGCTCCAGGCGCAGGGTCCCGCTATGGCCTTCGTTCAAACCTGGGTTGAGCAGAAACTACAAGAACAAGGGGTGACCGCTACACAGTTGTCAGCGTCAGCCGCACGAACGGCTGGTGCCAACCAGATATCCATCGCAAACAGCATTGGTAGTCTGCGTTTCATCGACGCAATGGATTGGAAAAATTATGTCGAGTCACTTAGTGTCGTTGAACAGACATTGCGTGAAGACCCCAGCGAGATGTACGCCAAACAGGATTTTGCTACCCGCGACAGGTATCGGCATGTCATCGAAGATGTGGCAAGGGATAGTTCGCACAGTGAGTTGGAGGTGGCACGCAAAGCTATCGTTCTCGCGCAGACGGCTGCAGAGCTATTGAGTAACATTGACCGCACCGCGCATGTCGGATACTACCTGATCGATCACGGACGGCACATACTGGAGCGTGCGGTCGGCTGCCGTTTATCGTGGAAATTGCGAGTTAGCCGTGCTAGTCGGCATTTTAGCCTGTTCCTTTACCTCGGACCCATCATGTTGCTCACCGTACTGACAACATCAGTTGTGTTTTTCTTTTTCGGTGGGTTCGAACTGACTGACTGGCGGTATTGGTTTTTTGAGTTCACTGGCATAATCGGCATCTCGGCGCTGACTGTCCCGCTGGTGAACCGGTTAGTCACACTCATCTTGCCTCCTCGTGTGTTACCACGAATGGATTTTTCGCAGGGCATTCCATCCGCTCACCGTACTATGGTGGTTGTTCCGACCTTGCTGAGCAGGCCGCAAGAGATTGATAATCTTTTTGAAGCGCTGGAGATCCGCTATCTCGGTAATCGTGATCCCAATCTGTTCTTTGCCTTGCTGACGGATTTCTGTGACGCACCTGAGTGCACTCTGCCAGAAGATGCCGCGTTGCTCACCCAGGCACGCGCAGCTGTTCAAGAGCTCAACGAGACCTATAGCGAGGACCGCCCGTGTATTTTCTACCTGTTTCACCGTCCGAGGGTCTGGAATCAATATGAACGGGTGTGGATGGGATATGAGCGCAAGCGCGGCAAACTGGAGCAATTCAATGCCTTGTTGCGGGGAGGCAAGAAAACTGCATTCTCGGATATTATCGGTGATACGTCCATCCTCGGTTCGATCAAGTATATCATCACCCTGGATACCGACACGCAACTGCCCCGTGACGCGGCACGCACACTTATAGGAAACATCGCACACCCTCTCAATCGGCCCGTGTATGATGCGGACAAGGGGCGCATTGTTGGAGGCTATGCGATCCTGCAGCCATGCGCTTCGATCAGCCTGACCAGTGCTGGCCAGTCACGGTTTACGAAACTGTTCGCGGGTGAATCTGGCATCGATCCCTACACACGAGAGGTATCTGATGTCTACCAGGATATTTTCGGGGAGGGGTCGTTCATCGGCAAGGGCATCTACGATGTGGACGCTTTTCGGCAGGCCGTCGATGGACGCTTTCCGGAGAATCTCATTCTCAGCCACGACTTGCTGGAAAGCGCGTATGCGCGTTCAGCGCTGGTGACTGATGTTGACCTCATTGAAGAACATCCGGTCAGTTACGCCATAGAGGCCAGCAGGCGACACCGGTGGATACGCGGCGACTGGCAGATTGCCGGTTGGCTGCTCCCGCGTGTGCCCGGGCCACTTGGGCCAAATGGATCAAAGGCTAAACGGCAACTGAACCCGCTCACAGCCTTGTCGATGTGGAAAATCTTAGATAACCTCAGACGCAGCCTCGTGCCGCCTTCGTTGATTGTCTTGCTGACAGGTGGTTGGCTGTTCGCTCCGGTATCTGCGTTGTTCTGGACCCTTCTGGTCGCAGGCGTGGTGTTCTTGCCCACCTTGCTGGGAGCCGCGATTGAACTCATGCGTAAACCTGAAGAACGTGATTGGCTGGTGCACTTGATTTTGACAAGTAAATCTACGAGCCGCCCGATTATGCTCTCTTTGCTGACTTTGATCCTTTTACCCTACGACACGCTGATTTGTCTGAATGCAATCCTGCGCTCGGGAGTGCGAATGCTTTTTACTCGACGCGGATTGTTGCTCTGGCATATGCGGTCCTATGCAAATCGCAACGCGTGCCGTACGCTTTCAGATTTTTTTATGGAGATGTGGATAGCGCCTGTGCTGGCTATGGTACTGGCCTTGGCATTGTGGATCAGCCAGTCAGCAGAGTTGCTCTTCTGCGCGCCCTTTTTATTACTCTGGCTGATATCGCCGGTCATCGGCTGGTGGATCAGCATACCGCTTTCGCCCCCCGTACTGGATTTAACCGTTGATCAAAGGTTGTTCCTTCGGACATCTGCCCGGAGAACATGGCGCTTCTTCGCACAGTTCGTCGGTCCACAGGACAACTGGCTACCTCCTGATAACTTCCAGGAATATCCGGCACCGGTGATCGCCTCACGCACCTCACCCACAAACATCGGCATGTCGCTGCTGGCGGACCTGGCTGCGTACGATTTCGGTTATATTTGCGCAGGAGAATTCCTGCGGCTTGCCAAGAATACTCTGGCCACAATGGAAAAGCTGGAACGCTACCGAGGTCATTTTTACAACTGGTACGACACGCGCACGCTAAAACCTCTCTGCCCGCAATACATCTCTTCGGTGGACAGCGGCAACCTGGTCGGCTGCTTGCTTACCTTGCAGGCGGGACTGGTTGAGTTGAAAGATCAGCCGGTGCTGTCCTCGTTCGCGTTTCAAGGACTGCAGGACACCTTGCTGGTGCTTGCCGAACACGTACCCTTGTTGCAAGCCCCTGATCTTGCAAAGAAGATCAAGTTCCTGCAAGACACACTACACTCGCTCACACTGAACGGACAGCCACAGACACTGGCTGCTGTCGATGACTTGCTGGATAAGATCCACCATATCGGCGGGGAGCTGGCTGCATGGCTGCCTGCGGATATTGATATAGATGACGAACTGAATTACTGGGTGCAGGCATTTTGCCAACAATCCCTTGCACTTCGAGATGACCTTCGATTACTGATACCCGAACCGCAGCATTTCAGCAAAATCCCGACATTGATTGAATTAACCGGAGAGAGAGCCGCTGGCACTGAAACGCTGTCGTCAACCGGAGCAACCGCAGCGGCAGGACCACGTTATACGGGTGCAGAGGAGAGGCTTAGAATCATCGACGATTTAGTAGGTCGTTGCCGCGAACTGGCGGTTATGGATTTTAAATTTCTCTACGATACATCGCGTGACTTGCTCACTATAGGTTACGACGTAGGAGAACGGCGCCGCGATCCGTCCTGCTACGACCTGCTGGCATCAGAAGCGCGTCTGGCCAGTTTCCTGCTCATTGCGCAGGGTCAGGTACCGCAGAAACACTGGTTCTCACTCGGTCGCCTGCTGACAAGTCGTGGCGGCGACGTGTGCTTGATTTCGTGGAGCGGTTCAATGTTCGAGTACCTCATGCCGCGGCTGTTAATGCCTGGTTACAAGAACACCTTGTTGGAGCAGAGCTGCAAGGCAGCGGTGTCACGTCAGATTGAATACGGTCGACAACGCGCTGTACCCTGGGGCATTTCTGAGTCATGCTATAATGCTACTGATATGCATCAAGTCTATCAATATCGGGCGTTTGGCGTGCCAGGGCTGGGCTTCAAGCGAGGACTGGGAGACGATCTGGTCATCGCTCCTTACGCCAGCGCACTGGCGTTGACGGTGATGCCACAGGAAGCCTGTCGCAACTTGCAGACGATGGCCGCCAACGGGTTCCTCGGCGTCTATGGGTTCTACGAGTCGGTCGATTATACACCATCGCGAGTACCGAGGGGTAAGAGCCACGCCATCGTGCGTACATTTATGGCGCATCATCAAGGCATGAGCCTCCTGGCTCTTGAACACGTATTGCTCAACCGTCCGATGCAGCGCCGATTCATGTCTGACCCCCTCGCACGGACGACGGAATTGTTGCTGCAGGAGCGCATACCAAGGAAGGGGGCTACGTTGCATCCTCACGCTGCTGAAGTGAGCGCCTCCGCACGCCCACCCGTCACGGAAGCAGTAGAGATAATGCGCGTATTCACCGACCCGAACACGCCGATACCTGAAGTTCACCTATTGTCTAACGGCAGATACCACGTCATAGCAACAAATGCCGGTGGAGGCTACAGCCGCTGGCGCGACCTGGCAGTTACCCGTTGGCGCGAGGACGCTACTTCCGATTGCTGGGGAACATTCATTTACCTGCGCGACCACGAAACAGGAAGTTATTGGTCAACCGCGTATCAACCTACACTGCGCAAAGCCGATCACTATGAGGCGATCTTCGTACAGGCGCGCGCTGAATACCGACGGCGTGACCAGGAGATCGAAGCACACACGGAGATCAGCGTTTCACCTGAAGATGATGTCGAGATCCGCCGTGTCACGCTCACCAACCTGTCGTCCCGTACCCGTCATATAGAGGTGACGAGTTACGCCGAAGTTGTGTTGGCACCGTTAAATACCGACCTGGCCCATCGCTCTTTCAGCAACCTGTTCGTGCAAACCGAAATCCTTCCGGACCGGCAGGCAATCCTCTGCACACGCCGTCGTCGCACACCTGAGGAGCAGGTGCCGTGGATGTTTCACCTGTTGGCTGCACCTGGCGCAATTGCCGACGAGTCGTCTTACGAGACTGACCGTGCCAAATTCATCGGGCGGAATCGAACGGCGGTCAACCCGGTTGTACTGGATAGCAGTGACAATCCTTCGACGCTGTCGAACACTGATGGCTCGGTGCTCGACCCCATCGTGGCGATCCGCCGCACAGTCACCTTATTACCTGACGAATCAGCGACCATTCAAATCATCACCGGTGTTGCGGATACCCGCGAGGCAGCATTGACAGTGCTTGAGAAGTATTGTGACAGGCACTTCGTTGAACGTGCCTTTGAAATGTCATGGTTTCAAAGTCAGGAGGTGCTGCACCACCTCAACGTAACCAAAGCCGATGCACAGGTCTACGACAGCCTGGCCAGTTCCGTCATTTACGGCCATGCCTTGCGCCGCGCCGTGCCCAGCGTGATTGCCCGCAACCGGCTCGGCCAGTCAGGGCTTTGGCGTTTTGGTATCTCTGGCGATCTGCCGATCGTGCTGATGCGCATCGGCGATCTGAACCGCTTCGACCTGGTAAAACAGGCGCTGCAAGCCCATGCCTATTGGCGGATGAAGGGCCTGGCTGCGGATCTGGTGATCGTGAACGAGGATTTCTCAGGCTACCGGGCGGTTCTGCAAGACCAGATCATGGGGTTGATCAACTCAGGTCCCGAAGCACACATTATCGACAAACCGGGTGGGGTCTTCGTACGGCGTGCCGAAGAACTTTCCGAGGAAGACCGGGTTCTGTTCCAGACTGTTGCCTGCGTCGTGCTCACCGATACTGCTGAGACATTACTCGAACAGGTGGAACGCCGCGTACCGGCAGAACGTTTGCCAGACCGTCTGAACCCGGTGCTGCTACCGGCAGAGGAAACGGTCCATCCACTGTCGACACACGAACGCATTTTCTGCAATGGCCTGGGGGGCTTCACACCCGACGGGCACGAGTACGTCGTCACCCTCGATCCAGGCCAGAGCACACCGGCGCCGTGGGTGAATGTGATAGCCAGTCCGCACATTGGCACGGTCGTCAGCGAGAGCGGCAGCGCCTATACCTGGGTTGAAAACGCGCACGAGTTCCGGCTGACCACCTGGAACAATGACCCGCTTAGCGACATCAGCGGCGAGGCACTCTACATCCGTGACGAGGAGACGGGCGCGTTCTGGTCACCTACGCCGTTACCCGCCTGCGGTCAGTCCGGGTATGTGTGCCGGCACGGGTTTGGCTACAGCGTGTTCGAGCACTACGAAGCCGGCATCTCCTCTGAACTGTTCACCTACGTTGCAATGGACGCGCCGGTGAAGTTTCTGGTGGTAAAGCTGCACAACCATTCGGGGCGCCCGCGTCAATTGTCACTGACGGGGTATTGGGAGCTGGTGCTGGGTGAATGGCGGCATGCCAATATGATGCATATTACAACCGAAACAGATCCCCACAGCAGAGCGCTGTTTGCACGCAATGCTTACGGCCGCGAATGCAACGACCGTGTCGTTTTTGCGCAAGTCAGCGAGCGAGAACGCACGGTGACCGGAAACCGTACAGAGTTCATTGGCCGCAACGGCTCGCTGGCCAGCCCGGCGGCCATGCGCTGCGAGCGCTTGTCTGGCAGGACAGGTGCGGGCCTTGATCCGTGTGCCGCGATACAGACCCGGATCGAACTGGCCGACGGGCAGGAGCGCGAGATCGTCTACGTATTCGGCGCTGCCCGCGACACAGAAGAAGCGCAGTATTTTATCCAGCGATTTGCCGGACCGGCTGGCGCACGCCAGGCATTGGAAACGGTGTGGGGATATTGGAACCACACCCTGGGCGCGGTACACGTGGAGACGCCGGATCCCGCGTTGAACGTATTGACCAACGGCTGGCTGGTCTACCAGACGCTGTCCTGCAGACTCTGGGGCCGCAGTGGCTATTATCAGTCAGGTGGTGCCTATGGCTTCCGTGATCAATTGCAGGACACCATGGCTCTGGTCCATGCGACACCGTGGCTCGCCCGCGAGCAGTTAATCCGTTGCGCAGAGCGCCAGTTCCTCCAGGGTGACGTGCAACACTGGTGGCATCCGCCCGGCGGACAAGGAGTGAGAACACATTTCTCCGATGACTATCTGTGGTTACCGTATGCAACCTGTCGGTATGTGCTGGCGACCGGCGATACTGGAGTACTCGACGAGTCAGTACATTTTCTGGAGGGTCGCAAGTTGAATCCGGAAGAGGAAGCTTACTACGACCTTCCACAACGTTCGGCTGAAGCGGCAAGTCTCTATGAACATTGCGTACGTTCAATCAAACATGGTTTACGCTTTGGCGAACATCAATTACCACTGATGGGTTGCGGTGACTGGAACGACGGCATGAATCTCGTCGGTCGTGGTGGAAAGGGTGAGAGCATTTGGCTGGCGTGGTTCCTGTACGAAAATCTTCGGCTGTTTGCGGATCTGGCTCGAAACAGAGGTGACGAGGCATTTGCCGAAGTTTGTACCGGGCAGGCTTCGCTGCTGCGCAACAACATTGAGGCGAATGCCTGGGACGGCGAGTGGTATCGACGGGCCTATTTTGATGATGGTACACCCCTGGGTTCTTCCGGCAATGACGAATGCCAAATCGATTCGATCAGTCAGAGTTGGGCGGTTATTTCGAGTGGCGGCGATCCCTTGCGAGCCAGCCAGGCAATGGCAGCGGTAGACAAATACCTGGTGCGCCGCGATGCACAGCTAATTCAACTTCTCACCCCTCCCTTCGACAAATCAACCCTTGAGCCCGGTTATATCAAAGGCTACGTACCGGGCGTTCGCGAGAACGGCGGCCAATATACCCATGCCGCGATTTGGACCACGATGGCGTTTGCCATGATGGGTAACACGGAACGAGCATGGGAATTGTTTGCGATGCTTAATCCTGTCAATCACGGCAGTCAGCCGGATGAGATCGAGCGTTACAAGGTCGAGCCGTACGTCATGTGCGCGGACATTTACGGCGCATCGCCTCATACCGGACGAGGTGGTTGGACCTGGTACACAGGTGCCGCAGGCTGGATGTACCGGCTGACGGTTGAAACACTACTGGGCCTGCAGCTGGAAGGAGACCATCTGCGCATTGCACCGTGTATACCGGACCACTGGGAATCGTACAAAATCCACTACCGCTTTCGCGATACGGTCTACCATATCACTGTCAAGCGTGTTGGTGAAAAGCCTGAGAATGTGATCCGCGTGACGCTGGACAGTGTCGTGGTAAATGGAGACGGCTTGGGTGCATCAGGGCAACCGCAAGGCATAATCCCCCTTGTGGACGACCGCAGGGAACACTATGTCGAAGTGCATTTGAGTTAAAGGCATTTATGATAAAGCCTTATCCAGGAGCAATGATGACATGATTCTTTCTGGTCTAAGCTAGTAAAACCAAAATCACACGGTAACATGTTCTGTCCCTCACATCCTGAAATCGTAAATTCTTACTTATAGTTGGAGTGACGCAATAGCAGTGGTAGTTTTATTTGGTAAAAAAGTTTATTTATTTAGACATTATTTATTTAGACACTTGCTAATTTATATTTATAGTCTATACTCAGATAAGTGTAAGTAAATAAGAAGCTACCGAAAGCCAAATCTACAGTTTATCAACTCCATACTCAATACCGTCTAATTTCGCTATACTATAAGAAATTATTCGAACCTGAAGGCTAAAGCTCTCTCTTTTCACGATTAGCAGGTGTATGCACACTGATGGTGAAAATTAACGGTTTTATTTTTAGGCCTGTCTGTTGTCTTTGTCACGCAAGGCAGATTCATTTACAACGCTAAAATGCGCCTCTCCCACTTAAGGAAAATTTATTTAAACCGATTTAGCCACCGCCTCATTGTTTACAAGAAAACACTTTCTGGGATTTTATCTTCGAACCTGTTTCCAGATACATTTGAAACTTTAGAGAGTCACATAAAAAATATGAAAAGGACAATGAAAAAAAAATAATGAATAATAAAGAGATAAGGTTAACCATCATACAATACAATGATAGACAGAATAATTTTGTAACTCTAGCATATATTTGCCTGGAAAGAGACAGACGTGATAATGGGAACTATGTAGACTATGGTAAACTGTTGGTTTATGTTAATGAAAAAGAAATGTATAGAATACCATTTCAAGGAACATTTACCGATGAAAGAAGTTCAGCCCTGACAAAACATCTTAATGATGTGGTTAAGCAGGGAGTGTCTGGAGAAGTTCTCTGGGGACAAATAGAACATAAAGTTCTTAGCTGCTGTGGATCTTGCTATGCAAGATAGATTTGTGACATACCGCTACCGACTGTTTGAAACACTATTGGTAAAAATATTTAACGACTGAATTAAACGGCGCCGCACTTTTTGCGGCGTCCGAGCATGGCAGGTTTTTTGGGGAGCATTCCCATTTTTTTGGAAATCAGATATGATAGCCATGAATACGTGGATTCGGCCTTCGGCCTTAATCCACCCTTACAAGTAAGCAAACGTATGGTGCGCTAGGTAGGGTGGATTAAACGAAGTGAATCCACCTCTTTTATATACAATAAAATGGGAATGCTCCCGGTTTTTTGCCCTGCGGTTTTAAATGACTTGTTATGTGGTTTCAGTCTCTGCTTTTTTTTCTATTGTTGCACTTAATTTTTGATATAAACCAAGCGCCACAATTAAAACAGCTGATACCAAAATGAGTAAAGCCGGATACAGCAAAAGGGTAAGATCTTTAGTTCCTGCTTTAAATATATAAACCAACCCTTCAATGCTGACTGCAATAGTAATAATTACAATTATTTTTGTAATGGTTCTTCTTGCTTCTACAGGATCACGAAGTTCTTTGTTCTTAAATACTTCTTCTTCCATCATATACTGTGCAACATCGATAATAGCTGCAGATATTATTATTGCACCTACAGACTGAAGCATTAACGGAATAAACCCAGCTTCTTCTTTAATGCTGGAAATGACCTCATAGACAGACCATCCCATAATGATTAGGGATAGGGCTATAAGAATTAAAGCCGCGAACAGATGAACTCCAGAAAATATAATATTAAACACTTTTTGCATAATTTGACCTTTAAGAATTTTTCAACAAATGAGATACTGCCTAGCTGTGAAGTATAGTAGATAGCGAAAACATTTTCTAATAACGTAGAAAGGGGAGCCGGCATGTTTAAGAAATTTAGTATATGGGTTTTTATTTTAATAATAATTATTTCCTCGTCAAATACCGCTACAATTGGCATTGAATTAACGGGAAGAAGTACATCTGATTTTATAAAACCCGGTGATATTGCAGTTGAATCATCACTGGAGACAGCGGGAGATAGGGCAAGGCATGTATTATATATAATTGATGATTTATATAAATTATACATCACTCATACGGCAGGAAAATATGCAAGAGACACAGAAACATTTTCTTCCATTGCCATAACTCAAGAGGTTTTTAAGATGATGGAAGAAAAGGGTTGGCATAAGGCCAGATTTTTAAGTATTTCCAAACAGCCGTTAAACCCCGAATCCTCAATAAAAGATGATTTTGAAAGAGATGCGATCAAGGCTATAGTATCCGGTAAGAAATCATATGAAAGGTTTTATTTTGATGTTAAAGGTAACGATTACTTAAGAGCTGTTACCAGAGTATCAATGACTACAAAAAAATGTGCAGTTTGCCATTCAGACAAAAAGATAGGGGATTTGATAGGTGCAATCTCATACATCTTTCCTCTTGAAAAATACTTACAGTAAATTATGATGGGAGCATTCCCATTTTATTGTATATAAAAGAGGTGGATTCACTTCGTTTAATCCACCCTACCTCGCACCATACGTTTGCTTATTTGTAAGGGTGGATTAAGGCCGGAGGCCGAATCCACGTATTCATGGGTATAATACCTGATTTACAAAAAATTGGGAATGCTCCCCTTGGCATTTACAAGTGGGGCACCGGTGTTGTAATATCTTCGAATGTAACTCTTCATGGTGGAGTAAACGATGTCTTTATTTTTCAAATAGCAAAAGGAATTACCCAGGCCACCGGCGCTGCGATTATCCTATCGGGTGGAGCACAAGCCAAGAACATCTTCTGGCAGGTATCGGAAGGTGTTTCAATTGGAACGGGTGCACATTTTGAGGGAATCATACTGGGTAAGACAGGTATTGCTATGGGGGCTAATGCATCAATAAATGGACGGCTGTTGGCACAGACTGCAGTCACTTTGATTACAAACACAGTTGTAGCTCCTTAACCCAGGTTCGACAAATAATTCATCTGTATAGTAAACCACCAGCTATCATTTTGTATCCATATTATGACACAGTCTGATAGCAGGTGGTTTACCTACTGAATATTTTCGTTGCGCAACCAATATCATGGTGGTAAAAATTCGAGAAACACAGGCGCGTTTCAACTTTTTAGACATCCTGCCGGGAAAGTATGCACTTGCTGTCATTCATGATGAAAATGTAAATGGTAAACTTGACACTAACTGGCTGGGGATCCCAAAGGAAGGCTACGGTTTTTCAAACGATGTAAAAGGCGTGCTCGGCGCGCCTGCGTTTTCTGCCGCCAGTTTTCTTTACGACAGACGAGACATAGATCTAACGATCAGCTTGAATTGCTGAGTGCTTGTTGTATGAGTATTGAAGCTTTCTATTTTCTTTCTTCAATCCAGTACCCATATTCAGTGGTACTTCGCATGACAAGGCACTCCAGCCGGCAGTTAATCGCTGCGGCTGAAAAGAGCCTGTTAAAATTTTCATCTGAGGCCTAAAACAACGCGACTCTTTTTTATCTTCTCAACTTCTTTATCCGTTAAAGAATCAGGTTCAATCAAAAACAATCTGTTTAATTCTACTTTATCATGGCTTAAAATATACTGTAATACATTTTGAGCCCTTTGTGTTGCAAGTACCCTCAGATCATTATTAGTAACATGTATGTTTTTCTTAATCACTTCTTCTATTTCAGAGATTGGCATCTTTAACAACGTTTTTGGTATTGGTAGTTGCTTTTTCTTGAGCACATCCTTATATGCGGTTTTTGCATATTTTTCATACTCTTCTTCCCGAATGATTACCGATTCAAGAGGCGGAGCACTTTTTCCAGCATTATTCAACTCCTGAAGTTTTTGTTCTTTTATTAATTGATCATATTTTTGAGTCACTAACACCTGGCTGTCTTCCAAAATATCCGTATAACCTGCAATTTCCAACTCTAATTCAGGCCGTTCGTACATTGCAGTAATGATAATATCCAACTTTGATTTATTTTCTTCTGATATATTTGCACTTCCTGGCTCAAATTCAAAGTAATTAAGATTTTCTCCTCCGCCAAACAAGGAAGCAAGAAATCGAAATGGTGTCGTTGCCGCCTTAACCAGGGTATTTTTAATCGTTTGTATAATAATTTTGCCAAAACTGAACTCGGGGTTGTCAAAGCTTCCTTCTACCGGAACATTCAAGGTTATCTTTCCGTATCTGTCTTTCAGTAAAGCAAGGGCAAGCTTGAGCGGGACTTCTATTGCATCCGGGCTTTCCACTTTCTCTCCTAATTCGAACTGGTCAATAACCAGTTTATTAATCGAATCCAGCCTTCTCTCTTTCATTAAATAGGTGACATCCAGTGAAAGTTTTCCTTTCCTGACATCATAACCGATGTATTTTCCCGTGTAAGGACCAAATGTACTTAAATCCATGTCGTTTAGCCCGACAGCCATGTCGATAAATAATTTATTGGAGAGAATATTTGCAACACCGGTAAATTTAAAAGGAGCGTTCCCGTTTATTTTCCCTTCGGCAAGAACGTCCGCTTTGTCAGTGCTGACAGATGACAGACCGGATACTGTACAGAGCAGGTCTGTTACCTGTAACGTAAAATTCGGGCTTACCGATTGATCTAAAAATTCGATCCTTCCTTTGTCTATGGTAAATGTGGTAATACGCGCAGGAATGGTGAACAGGCCGCCGCTTTGCGCCTCAGTATCAGAATCAGTGATTGACTGGGCACTGGTTTCAGAGTATTGATCTTTGTTTTGTTCAGAAGAAATAATGTTTCTGAAGCTGATTGACCCATCAGGGTTTATCAGCGCTTTACTAAACATATTGCGCAGTGTAATATCCTCTATATTGGCATATAAAGGAGAGAGAGATGCATCAATGCCGCTGACCTCTAATGCATCAAATGTGAGAACGTATTCATCAGTGCTCTCATCAATAGTTGCAAAATCTTTAACGGTGGTTTTGCCTTGATAGTGAGCATGAATATTATTTCTATCATTGTACAAGAGAGATACGTTTCCCTTAGATGACAAAACTCCATCTTCTATTGTGATAAGTATTTCATCCGGTAAAAACGGTTGCAATAGCGTTAAATCGATATTGGATACATCAACCTGTACATTTGCAGAGGGTGGCGTAAAGGCAATGCTGCCCAATGATTGAATCTTACCGGTTTCGTTTAAACTGCATGTGAAATCGATTTCACCTTGTGTACCAAGTATGGTAGACAGGTTTTTCGCTTTCAGGATAATATTATGTAACCTGATGTCTTTGTTCTGTGCCGGTGTAATATTTCTTGCCTCAACGTCAACATCAGTAACAAACGCTTGTTTTATCGTAACGCACCATGGAATCTTTTCGTTAGAAATGACTTTAGAGTCGTTTCCGTTTATTGCACTTGAAAAGTCCAGCAAATGTTGGAAGTTTAAATTGCCATCTTTATCGCCTTGAATGAAAAGAGATCCCTTTTCATAACGGGCTTCTCCCAGTGTTATTTCGTATCTGCCTGTCTCTACAGAGAGGTCTTTAAATACAAGCGAAGAAGATCGGAAGAGATCGGTCTTGTTTGGTGAATTTCCTTCAGCGACTCTGGCCAGGTCCGTTATAAATATCGAAGTGTCATCAAGGAGAATTTCATCCAGGGTAAGCTGTGCATGCAATGCTACTTTTTGCTTGTTTCTACTTTCTCCACTTTCGAAAAGGCCCATTAACGTTTCAATTGAAAGGGTTTTATCCGGTTTCTGTGTGATTCCAACTTCTGTGGATTTTGTATACAGGGAATCAATATGAAAATTTCTTTCAAATATATTGGACTCAGCAATTTTCAATTCATTTAACACGGTTTTTAATAACGGTTGTTTTTCATCATCAAGTATTTCAAGGTTGGTGATTATAATTTTCCCCGGGGTAGAAAGTTTTGGTTTGCCGTTCAGCAGGGCATGATGAAATAAATCAATATCAACGTCAAATTTTCCTGAGTTAATAGTCAGGTAGCATTCTTTTTGCGCATACGGAGAATAGTGAGCCAGATTAATTGCCTTTACTTCTAAATTCATATTTAATTCGCGAGAAGGTGAAAAAGGCTTCATTTTCCCCTGTAATACAACTGGCGCATCATTAAGCGTCAGTGAAATATCAGTGGTTGTAAATTGTTCCACATATTCTTCAAAATTTGATAAGAAGGGAACGGTAACTTGAATATCATTTATCGTATGTGTTACTCCGTATTGATCGTCAATCACGAGTACTCCACAGTTTACTATCTGAATATCACTTACTAAAAATTCAAAGGGTTTTGAGTCTTCGGTCACTGTTTCTGCAGTATTTTCTGTACTATCAATGATAAAGAATTCAAGGATATCGGAAAAATTAAAAGTGCCATCTTCATTCATAACAATTCTTGCATGAAAGCCGTCCACTCTCAACTGTTTTAAAACGGGTGCTAATTTAAAGATAGAAAATGATTGCAGGTTTGCATAAAAGGTTTGAAACGAAATAAATTCTTCCGATTTATCCTTTGCTAAAGCTGAAAACCCGTTCATTGTCAAGGACAACGCATAGGGATTAAGCTTGATTTTCTCGATCGTTACGGTTCTGTTAAGATTTTCAGTAAGCCTTTTCTGGAGAATCGATTTCAGTATTGGTGGAAGTATAAAAAACCCGATAATTGTATAGGATATAAAAAAAATAATCGTCCAGAATAGTATTTTCTGATAAAGATTGAGCTCTTTTAAACTCCGTGGGAATTTCATTTCGCTCTCCTTCTTATTTACCGTGTATTGTCATAACCGACAAGAGAACACAGAAAAAATTGTATAAATAAAGATACATTAACAATGTTCTACACTAACTTTCAAAACCAATGTATTTTTTTCAAGAGATTTGAATGCAAAGATTCTTATTGATAATTTCAGCGAAGAATATCTGTATTCATTATTGTCTCGCGTTTATAGTATGCAACGACACATAGCGTCTTTATTAAACGGTAATAATATAGACAAGCAACATAATATGAAGAAATTCCATAATTAGACGTAAAGGGGATACCCACTTAGACGTATTAGAGCAAATCTCTTGCGACTGTCAAGTAATTGTCAAGTAAGCAAATTAAAACAGGCCAAAACAGGGAGTAAATCTCCTTCCCCATTTTGGCCATAAACTCAAGCAAACCATAACAGTTAGAACTAAACTAAAAAACGCTATAGCTTCTTTCGCTTGCTCCCCGCCTGAATGATGAGTCGGGCAGGGACAAGCAAGAGGTCACTGGTTCGAGTCCAGTATCGCCCATATTATCATATAAAGTGTTATGATAAGTTGCAGATGAAAAAAATCCTGAAAGTTGTGACCATTTTGTGACCAATATATTTAAGAGGGTGTGGTGAGCAAATTACCGTGCCCCTTTTTTTTATTTCTTTCTTCTTCATTCCAAATTACATATCTCTTTTCTTTGTACTACATAGTTGATTCTTATTTAGGTAATACAAGGTAATCAACATTTCTCTTGATTTTTTCATTTGAATAACCATACTGATTGACATTGAAAACGTTTTATTTTATAATGTCTATATTTATCTTATAGGAATTTCCAAGTTAAGTCGCTATCGCGACAAAGGACTGTCCTTCGACTCCGCTCAGGATGACGTCACACTGAGCGGAGTCGAAGTGTTATCAACATTGAAATTCCTATGCATAAATTTAAGTCTTTAAACATTAATGCCTTAAATTGTTCCGGACGGTTCAAACTTGGAGGATTGAGTTACATCGGCGTACGTATCGAGTTTGAAGCAAGTGGTTGTTGTATGTAACTCAATGGCTTTAGCCTTGATCTTGTAAAATTCATGCTGGGGTTGTAATGTAATTACAACCATAATTTGCCTGATAGCGGTACTATAAGACTGCGTTTAAGTGGTCTAATCGATTGTTCGGCGGGATAGACCTGCTGGACATAAAAAAAAGAAGAGATCGATGAGAAATATTTCTTTTAAGGAAATGAGTCAGTTTTTGGATGAACGCATAGTATCTAAAATGAAGTGCAAGTTTTTGATTCTATTTGTAGTAACGGCATTGACCGCATCTCTTTGCCATTCCTTGGTATCGGCCACGCCGATACTGGGTTCGGCGCAGAGCTTTGCAGTCTTGGGTGCCTCGACGGTGACCAACACCGGCCCGACCTCCATCTACGGAGATCTGGGTCTCTACCCAGGCACTTCGATCACTGGGCTGGGGAGCATCACCATCACCGGAGGAGCGGTACACCAAACTGATGCGGTCGCGCAGCAGGCTCAGATTGACGCCCTCGTTGCGTACAATGACCTTGCAAGCTTAGCATTCACTAACGACTTGACTGGCTCTGATCTGGGTGGAATGACGCTCACTCCAGGCGTCTATAATTTTGACACTACGGCTGGGTTGACAGGAGCACTTACTCTTGACTTCGCAAGCGACCCCACTGGGTCCTTCGTTTTCCAGGTAGGGACTGCGCTCACGACCGCAAGCAGTTCTTCTGTTAACGTCATCAATGGGGGTCCACTTAGCGGCGTGTATTGGCAGGTCGGCAGCTCCGCGACTCTCGGTACAAGCACGACGTTCACGGGAAACATTATCGCTGACCAGAGCATCACCCTGAATACCACCGCAGACATTCTGTGCGGTAGAGCTATCGCGCTAAATGGTGCAGTGACGATGGATACCAATAGAATTTCCAACAATAACACCGAAGAAGACTATGGTAGCGGCCGCCCCGACTTCGGCAGCTACGGCTTCAGCGGCGGCGCACCGATCCCCGAACCATCCACCGTGATCCTCTTCGGCATCGGTCTGGCGGGACTTGCAGTCATCAGAATGAAAAGAAAGAAAAAATGCAATAGCGATAAATCCACCCTGCTGGTGGATTCTCACATCAGCTAAACCGGACAAATTCCAGGCAACATCAAAATTTCACAGAGTGAGTTTGCATGATTACGAAAAAATAGTATCTTCTCAATGATCCGGGGTAAATGGTTTAAGAAAGCGTATTCGAGGTATTTCACTGATTACTATGATGAAGTGGCGGGAAAAATGCTCGGTCGTGGCGATGGCAAGCGGGTAGTTCCCGTGAGTTGTAAGAGTAGCTTTTGTTTAAGATGTAGTAACGTATATTATAAGATTTAGTTGATTTAGTCCGTGTTTGAAAAATTGTCGAATAATACGGTCTTCTAATTGAAAATCTTATTTGAGTTCAAGATCATTGAGGCCGGACTTTCTCTCCGAACTCGATACGCCTTGAACAATGGCTTACTTGAACTGCGAAATAGCCGATTTCACCGCCTCTCCGAGTGAGCCCCACGCGCTTTCAACACCTGCTTTAAGGTCTTCCCATGCGTCTTCAGTCTCATCCTTGAGCTCCTTCAGCTTCTCCCTGGCCGCTTCCTGCTTTAACCGTAAATTTTCAATTTGCTTGTAATACTCAATCTGCGCGTCGGCGTCTGCCTTATCACAGATTTTCATGGTAAATAAGAACCCCTAATTTTATGAAGAAGAGGCTCCACAGAAATATATTTTTTTATTCTCCATCCATGGAAGTACACTATTCTGAAATTTTTCCATTTCCGTTAATAATGCGGGAAGATTTCTTTTCTTCTTCATTTTTACTTTAATAGTATCATGCGAAATTTCAATCTCTCCACTATTTGAAACAAACTTTTCAAATAAAGATGTTGATGTATTGTGCGTGTATCCTGGCAGATTCTTTGCCAACAAACGATATAAGTTGTGCGATAAAACCGTCATTGTCAAATCAAAATCCACTTTTATCACCATTGATGAAGAAACCCTATTTAAATGGAAAAAATCTATTTGCTCAGATATACCCTTTTCTACAATCCAGCGACGGCAATATTTTCTGACTAAATCTTCAGGTTTGATTTCTTCATCGTTAGTTATTAATAATGCAGGTTTTATTTTCCCATGACCGGTTATAGCTATCTGACGGAGGGATTTACCGTACTCTTTAAGCAAAATCCTTTCTTCGTATATTTTCAACAATCGGCCTTTACCATCAGCGTTTCATAATCCTTGTTTTTTTCCAGCTTGATTTATCTAAATTTTCTAATTTCTTTACAATATTTTTACCACGTCTACGTATTGTTATAAATTTTATTTGATTATCGTCTAATTTCCGCAAATTTTCATAAGGAGTAAATTTGCTATCAAAAAAAGAATATTTTAAATCCTTCCTTGCGGAACTTCTTTACGATAGAAATCTAACACCTCAAAGACTACTTGTGGTTCCCTATCACGTCGAATACTCGTATCAGTATAATCTATTATTCCAGAATCGGGATTTGGGCTATTACTGAGAGAATGCTTGGAGAGACTGTTTCTTTTGCCAGACCAATTGTTTTCTAAATGAGAACATCTCCCCAGTATGGAATTGTTGTGAAATCAAGATTAAGCGTATCTGAAAGAAGACCATTTGATTTCCAAATCTTGTGTAAACTTTTCAAGAATGACAAATTCATAGATCGAGTGACTCTACTTGAATAAGAACTGAACCACCCCGTTTTTGGAAGAACATTTAATCCGGCAAAAAACCCACACCACGATCCATACACCACAAATCATCAGCACTATATCGTCGACATT
Source organism: Candidatus Brocadiaceae bacterium S225 (assembly GCA_007859995.1). Classification (GTDB taxonomy): domain Bacteria; phylum Planctomycetota; class Brocadiia; order Brocadiales; family Scalinduaceae; genus Scalindua; species Scalindua brodae. Next base: position 191,927 of record SMSL01000003.1, on the reverse strand, counting down.
TGATAGCTTTAAAGCAACAAAATCAATATTGATGAAAAGTCTGTTAATACTTTCCGTTTCAGGGTATTCTGAGTTCTGATCACCTTGTCTATTCCAAATTTTTGTATATACGGCAGCATGCAGAGGATTCCTATGGAATTTTGAGTACTGAAATTCTCTGAAATATATTCTAATTGAATACTTTGTGGCGCCCTTATTTTATCATTAGTAATCGAACGACCGGTTACACCCTTGCTTCTTCTTGGTAATTTCGCAAATCCTTCTTTTTCAATATGTGCCAAATATATTTTTCAGAAACTCTGTGGTCTTTAGCATCAAGATAGATTTAATCTCCGGAATTGAAAATATATTGCTTTCTTAATTTGGTAATTAATGAAACCACATTGCCATCACGATCCTTTTCTTTTCTACCAAACTTTGGTGATAAAAAAAATACATTCTGGTTTGGAGATTTCTTTAAACGGCTTCTAAAGTCACGGGTAAGGTTGTAAAAATAGCTTAACCTGTACCAAATTTATTAGCTACTTCCTCTGCGCTTTTCTTCTCATAGAAAAAACTCCGTAACGCTTCATATTTCTTGTGAGTAGGCAAAGTCGGTTGATCAAAGAAGTCATGCAGCTCACGTTAGGGGTACTTATTGCCATAAACTCACTATATATATTTAACTAAATAATAACAAGAAAATATAATACTGCGTGAACCCTATTTTAGCAGGTTTTTGGACTCTATCAATACTAGAGGTCGAACTTTACCGATATATAAATAGTAAGATAACTTCACATATATCTCTAATAATAAACAAATCAATTAATAATAAAGGGTGCAATTCATTGAATATAAAGGGGTTGTGCAAAAAATGGCATGAATACAACGGTAAATATTAGGGGGTTAATTTACCATGAAAATGTGTGCTGATTTTGAAACACGTACTGTTGTGATGGGGCATCTTCAGAGGGGAGGCGCGCCGACACCTTTTGACAGAATATTGGGTTCACAACTAGGCACAAAGACTATTGATTTAATAAATAATGAAGAATTTGGTAACATGGTTGGTGTAAAGGGAAGTAATTTTGCAAAAGTATCTCTGGATCTGGTGGCAAAAGGATCAAAGCTGGTTCCTGTTAATCATGTGTTGATAAAATCAGCCCGTTCATTAGGGACATGTTTTGGCGATACTGTTTAGGTATTTACTTTCATTTACTAAAATCGTCAGCACAAACCCAATTGCTAAAATCCGGAAAACTATCTGTGGAGTGATATGATTTACTTAACTTAGGGATTTGAAAAACACAATAATGGCATTACAATAAGTGCTAAAAAGGAGCTATACTCAGAGTTATCTTAAGATCAGGTGCCGTTTTTATTTTTCCATTATTCAGAATACCTGAAAGGATCGACGATTTCCAGCACTGTAAAAGCAGGGAATCCTATAGACAATATTATGAAGACAGTTTTACCCTTTTTCGAACAAGTAAATTTCAATTTTGATAAAGCCGCAAAATATACAAACTATTCTCCTGGTATTTTGAACGAGATTAAGATTTGCAACAGTGTCTATCACATGACATTCCCCCTCAAAAGAGACAATGGAACGATTGAAACCATTCATGCATGGCGAGCAGAACACAGTCATCATAAATTACCCACAAAAGGCGGAATTCGTTACAGCACCCTGGTGAACGAAGATGAGATAATGGCGCTTGCCGCATTGATGACGTATAAGTGCGCCATTGTGGATGTGCCGTTCGGTGGAGCAAAAGGCGGTATTCAAATCAACGTTGAGAAGTATTCGGTGGGTGAACTGGAACGTATCACTCGCCGTTATGCTTATGAACTGGTCAGTAAGAACTTCATTGGTCCCGGGATAGATGTCCCCGCACCGGACTATGGTACGGGAGAACGTGAAATGGCATGGATCCTTGACACATACACCGCAATGACGTCAGATAAACTTGAAGCCCGGGCATGTGTGACCGGCAAACCGGTCGAACAGGGAGGAATCCATGGCAGGAAAGAAGCCACCGGTCTAGGGGTTTATTATGGTCTGCGTGAAGCGTGCAGTTTCGAGGAAGATATGAAGCCGCTTGGTCTTTCGTCTGGATTGGAAGGGAAATCAATTGTAGTTCAGGGATTTGGGAACGTCGGTTATCACAGTGCAAAATTCCTCCAGGAAGGCGGAGCCGTCATCATCGCTATCGCAGAATTTGATGGCGCCATCTACAACACTCAGGGACTGGAGGTAGGCAAGGTGTCTGATTATCGCAACGAGAACGGTTCTATCCTGAACTTTCCTGACGCCAAGACTATGAAAAATCCGTCGGAAGCGCTTGAATTGGAATGCGATATCCTTGTCCCCGCAGCGCTTGAAAATCAAATTACGAGTGAGAATGTCCATCGTATTAAAGCCAGGATTATTGCGGAAGCTGCAAACGGCCCAGTGACACCGGAAGCACACGATATTCTTAAAAACAGGGGAACTCTGATTATCCCAGACACATATTTGAATGCCGGCGGGGTCATTGTCTCATATTTTGAATGGCTCAATAACCTTTCTCATGTGCGATTTGGAAGGGTAGGTAGGCGGTTTGAAGAAAACAGCCGTAAGGACTTTATGATGGCCATCGAACGGATTACGGGGAAAAGGCTTCCTGAAAATGAAATGAAACGACTGGTGTACGGCCCGGAAGAGAGAACATTAGTAAACACCAGCCTTGAAGATACCATGGCCGTAGCATACAATGAAATCCGGGAAACCAGAACTCAGTATGGTAACGGTATTGACCTGAGGACTGCTTCCTTCATCAAAGTAATCAACAAAATTGCTGTTTCTTATATGGAACTGGGAATTTTCCCATAAAATTTGTAATACGAACCCTACGTGTATCTGGCGGAAGAATGATGTTGTTAAAAGAGATAGCTGAAGTAGATATCTTGAAATGAACGTATAAATAAACAATGGGGGTTTTAATACCCGCTATTTCGGCTTATCCGTAGTATGAGCTTTTTTTATCAGGAAGTATCCCACAGAAAGAGATGCTATGATAGCCGCAATCCCCATAAGCGTAAGGCTAGGGAGTGATGATATCTCTAAAGTTATTACCTTTTTCGCCACAGCTATCAAGGCAATTGTGAAAATCACTTCAACCTGTATTTTGTCTTCGCTAAGATATACTTTAAGTGACTCAAGGAGCTCGATCCCTATGAGTACCATGAGAAAGAAACCGAAGATTACAAACAGTTGTTCTATATTAAACATCAGAAATGGCGGCGCAATTAATTGTACTACCAGCCACCAACCGAGTCTTACTGTTGAGACGAAAACGACAAGCATCATCATAGAAATGAGAGTTATGATTATTACTCTTTCGAATGCCTTAAGCTTTTTGATCATGTTGAAACTTCCATTTTTAAGCAGTGTTTAGCACGCTCTATATTGTATTGTTGGTATATTTAAATAAAAGAAAATGATAAAAACAACGCCTCGGAATTATCCATACAGTCTTTCAATAGTCAAGATAATTTTTCGCTTTCTATAGCGATTGGCAAATAGTATATTCATTGGGGAGCATTCCCAATTTTTTGTAAATCAGGTATGATATCCATGAATACGTGGATTCGGCCTCCGGCCTTAATCCACCCTTACAAATAAGCAAACGTATGGTGCGAGGGTGGATTAAACGAAGTGAATCCACCTCTTTTATATACAATAAAATGGGAATGCTCCCTATTCATTGTTACATCTTCTCTGAACTTTCAGAAAATAGTGTTATTTTCAAAAAAATCTTAATTATAAAAAAACCGGTTGATAGGAGGCGAGTTGAATGTCAAGATCCAACAAAAAACGGTTAAAGAAAGCGGGACTTCTGTCAAGGTTCAATAAAAAACGATCAAAGAAAACGGGTCTTCCGCCGGGCACCCTTGTTCATATAGGTAAAGAGAGCACAGAAAAAACAAGGATTAGCATCCTTGATTATGATCAGACGAATTTCCAGGAAAAGGAGGTGAAATCAGTTGAAGAGTGTTTCCCATTTAAAGATACATCTACTGTTACATGGATAAATATTGATGGCATTCATCAGATTGAAATTATTGAGAAAATTGGAAAGCATTTTAATCTGCACCCGCTTATACTGGAAGACATCCTGAATACTGAGCAGCGTCCTAAATTGGACGATTTTGAAGATTACGTTTTTCTTGTCCTGAAAATACCTTATTTTGACGAAGAAAAGCATATAATAAAAATAGAGCAGATTAGTCTGGTATTTGGTTTAAACTTTGTTATATCATTCCAGGAATTGGAAGGTGATGTGTTTAATCCCGTCAGAGAAAGGATTAAAAACGGAAGGGTTCGCATTAGAAAATCCAGGACGGATTATCTAATCTATGCCTTAATAGATGCTATAGTTGATAACTATTTCACCATTCTGGAAAAAACAGGAGAACAGATTGCAAATATTGAAGAAGAGCTTTTGAATGAACCGGGAAAAGAGACCTTGCACGATATTCATGACCTGAAAAGGGAGATGTTACTGTTTCGTAAGGCTGTATGGCCTTTAAGAGAGTTAGTAAGTAACCTGGAAAGAGGAGAATTAACGTTAATTAATGAACCAACCAGGGTATTCCTAAGGGATGTTTATGATCATACAATCCAGGTGATTGATACGATTGAGACGTTTCGGGACATGCTTACCGGTATGCTCGATCTTTACCTGTCAAGTATCAGCAACAAGACTAACGAAGTTATGAGGGTACTGACGATTATTGCCACAATATTCATACCATTGACCTTTGTAGCCGGTCTCTATGGGATGAATTTTGAATATATGCCTGAACTTAAATGGAAATGGAGTTATCCATTAGTTTTACTTGTAATATCAGTTACCGGGATATTCATGTTAATTTATTTTAGAAAGAAGAAGTGGTTGTGATTGCTATTTCTCGATTATGAAAAAATTTTAAAATTCCTTTCTTACTTTAGTTAATATGTTAATATGAAACGACAAATGAAACACCATCTGCGGAAATATCTCATTGCCGGAATTCTATTCATTTTACCAGTAGGAATTACCCTGTTCTTTCTCCGATTTTTAATGAGAATCTCCGCAGGTAACATAGTGAAGATTACCGCTCAATATTGGGATCATGCTCATCCGTTTCTCTCATGGGGAATATCCCTTGCCATATTTATACTATTTTTATACGGATTAGGGATTTTTGCCACTCATATAATAGGACGTCGTTTAATAGCATTCGGGGAAAAAATAATAATGTGGGTCCCCTTATTAAAAACCATCTACGGCGTATCAAAACAGGTGGTAAACGCATTTATTGACCCTAATCGAGAGGCATTCAAATCCGTAGTGCTGGTAGAATTCCCTCAACCGGGGGTTAGAGTAATCGGTTTCATTACCGGTAAAATAGAGGATACACAGGGTCAAAACTGTTATAAGGTGTTTGTGCCAACCAGTCCGAACCCTACATCAGGTTTCTTCCTTATTGTCCGATCTGATGAAATACAGCATACGAACCTTTCTGTAGAAGATGGCATGAAAATGATTGTTTCGGGAGGAATTGTCGCTCCTTCTACAATTCAAGAGGCTTAATAGATTCAGATCATGAAAAACTCACGTATTTTTACAACAACTTAAGTGAAAATCGAGGAAAACCGTGTACAGGAACATCTTATTATTATTGTTATGTTTTCTTTTTAGTGGCTGTCTGTCTGCTTTTGGACCTCGCTCCATAAAGAACGCACATCCTGCTTACAACCAGGCGATTGTTAGCACGATAGATGAGCAGATGTTATTGAACCTGGTTCGATTGAAATATCGTGACACTCCATATTTCCTTGAAGTTGCAAGTGTAACGACGTCTTTGTCTATTGAGACGAACGTGGGAATTGACGCAATAATTCCATTTAGTAATGCCTATAACACATTAGAGCCCGGTTTGGGTTTTAAAGGATCCACAAAACCGACAATCACTTACACGCCGCTTCGTGGGGAAGATTTCCTGAAAAGTGTTCTCTCTCCGATATCGCTTGATGCCATCCTGCTAATGACACAGTCCGGTTGGAGTATTGAACGGGTTTTTGGTGTCTGCATTGAGCGTATCAACGATCTCAACAATGCGTCCAGGGCCTCAGGGCCAACACCTGAAAACGAACCGAAATATAAAGAATTCAGGATTCTGCTGAAATTATTACGCCAGTTGCAACTTGAAGGATTAGTTGAGATGGGTCCTGGTTTAGACGTAAATACAAAGAATTTGATACTGCTTTTTAAGAAAAACACCAATTATGAAAATGCAATCACTGAAGTCAGATCACTACTTAATGTTACACAGCAATCCAATCAGTTCTCTATCAGTACTAATTTTCTGGATATTAAAGAAAACCAGCTAAATATGCGGGCTCGTTCAATTATAAGCGTCCTCTTTTATCTTTCCCAAAATATAGATATTCCGGAAGAACACAAAAAAGCCGGATTGATTACCGTTACGAAAACGCAAGATGGGGAGGAATTCAATTGGAGTGAAACTCCCGGTGGCATGTTGTTCAAGGTAATGTCCAGTAAACAGAAGCCAGGTAATGCATTTGTTTCTGTGTATTATCGGGGAGCCTGGTTTTACATCGCCGATAATGACCTGCGTTCAAAATCTACTTTTTTACTTCTTAAGCAACTATTCAGTTTGCAGTCCGGTCAGAGGCAATACATAGGTCCATCTCTCACCTTACCGGTAGGTAGTTAACTCGGGTATGCACTTGACTAAGGTTGCAACGTCATAAACAGTTAAATAATAAGTACACAATGCCTTTCTTGAGTAGATATTCGCCGAACCCATCATTTTTTTTATCTTCATAAGATACCCCTTTCCTCAAACTTAACCCGATCTGATTGACCTTTTTTAAAATACGCAAAATAACCTTGACATTTACCTCTTTTTCGGTGATACCACTTGTATGAATTACCCAGGCGGAAAAGGTGGAGTATATCATAGGCTGATTAATCTAATGCCTCCCCATGAGATATACATAGAAGCTCATTCAGGTGGTGGAGCAGTGATGCGTCATAAGTAAATATTGGTATAGACTCTGAAGTAATACAGATGTGGAGTGATAAGAAAGCAATAGATTTTGAACTGATCCATGACGATGCAGTTAATTTTCTAAGAAGCTATGAGTTCACAGGTAAAGAATTGGTATATTGCGACCATCCGTATCTTCGAGAGACAAGAAAGAAATATGCCCGGATATACAAATATGAATACACCCGGGAACAACACATCAAACTTTTAGAAGTGATAAAATCCCTGCCATGCATGGTAATGATATCCGGTTACGAATCAAAACTATATACCGAGTCTTTAAAGGGGTGGCATAGTCATTCTTATAAAGCAGGTTGCCATCACGGGATAGCGACTGAATGGGCATGGATGAACTATCCTGTACCGGTAGAATTACACGGTTATCGTCATTTAGGCGATGGTTTTCGAGAACGTGAACGAATCAGGAAGAAGTCGAACAGGTGGATTGCCTTAATCCATGCCAACGCCAGTATACATTCCTGTAGCCGCTCGATTCATCGAGCTTACGTCCATCGTCACAAAATTCCGGGATTGGCCCGATAAATCGGGCAACTACAATACGTTCAACAAATCTGGCAATGAAATTTAATCTTTCTCAAGTTTGTCTAACTCTTTCAGAAGCTCTTCCTGCCGTTCAGACAATTTTTTTGGCATATCTATTATTGTTCTTACTAACTGGTTCCCCTTTCTCCCATCTTTCGTCTTGATTCCCAGTCCTGCCATTCTTAGCGTTTGGTGTGATTGAGTGCATTTAGGGATCTTTAATGTCGCTTTTCCGTTTAAGGTTGGGATCTCTATTTCTCCACCTAATGCCGCTTTAGTGAAGGGTATATGTGCATCGTATCGAATATTCAAACCATCTCTTTCAAAATAGGGATGCGAAGCAGTTTTAACATGTATATACAAATCTCCAGCTCTCCCCCCCCTGACACCTGCTTCTCCCTGACCGGAAAGCTTCAGTGTAGAGCCATTATTAATCCCTGCTGGTATTTTAACTGACAGAGATCTTGTTTTAGTCACTCGCCCTTCACCATTACAAGTATTGCATGGATTATCAATCTTCCTGCCGGAGCCACTGCAGTTAGGGCAAGCATAGAAACTCCTAACAGATGTTTGCTGCCCGCTTATGTGCCCAGTACCATTACATTGAGGGCATACCGGCGGCGCTCCATTTTTGGCGCCCGTTCCGTTGCAAGCGTCACAAGCCTCACTCTTTGTAAATCGGAGCTGCCTCTCGCTTCCTAGCGCAGCATCAGTAAAAGAAATTGTTATATCATGTCTGAGGTCTGAGCCCTTCTGAGGCCCGGTTCTGTCCCGGTAAGATCGTTTGCCAAATATATCTCCGAATATATCTCCGAAATTACTGAATATATCAGCGCTGCTTTCAAAACCGTGAAAACCCATATCATCAAGTCCGGCGCTCCCTCGCGAGTCATACATTTCCCTTTTTTTTTGGTCACTAAGCACACCATAGGCGTTTGCCGCTTCTTTAAATCTTTGCTCAGCTGTTTTGTCTCCCGGATTTTTATCCGGATGATATTTAAGGGCAAGCTTCCTGTATGCTTTTTTCAGCTCGTCATTTGTTGCGTTTCTGCTTACCCCTAATACCTCATAGTAGTCACGTTCTTTGACCTTACCATTTGCCATATTTATACCTTTTTAATTATTCGTATATTAAGAATTTCCTCAGAATAGTCTGCTTCTATTTTTTCACTAAGACGTCCGGTTCCTGCTGTAATCATGCAAGCTCCTGCCACGTGTCCCACCTTTCCAGTGTCATCTATAACCCGATGATTCCATAACATTTTGACAGATTCAAAACGGAAATTGTATAGTACTATTTCATTAGCTGCGGAATTGTTTTGAGGTTTTGCTGAACTTCAAACTCAGATAAAAAGCGTTAAGTGCCCGGAAACTATTTCTTAAAACTTCAACATATATGCGGAATTAATGCATTCCATCTTTTCTATTGATAAGAGAGTTTCCTGAGAAACTACTGCATCAACATTGAGAACAATCATTGCTACGCCGCCTGTCTCTTTTCTACCAAACGTCATATGCCCTATATTTACATTCTGATCGCCCAACACCTTGCCTATTTCTCCAATCAGCCCTGGTTTATCCTGTCCAAATAAGATTAGTACATGGCCAATTGGGTCCATGTCTACGCTATAATCGTTTATTGTCTCTATTTTAGGTTCATTATTTTTAAATACGGTACCTGAAACAGAACTTTCACCATCATCCGTATTAATCCTGGCGAAAATAAGATTAGTATAATCCCCTGTCGCACTGCTGATTATTTCATTAATCTTTATCCCTCTTTCATCAGCCAGTATACGAACATTTACAATATTCACGTTCTCATCTAAAACATCCTTTAGCAGGCCCACCAACAGGCAATCTGTTAAAGGACGGATATTATCCTTAGAAACACCACCGCTATATTGTATGTCTATAGATTGAATCCTACCACTTACCAACTGGCATAAGAGTGCACCCATCTTCTCTGTCAGAGCTATATACGGTTTAAGCTGCTGTAACTCTTCAGAACCCTGCACGGGCATGTTAACCGCATTACGTATGATATTGTTCTTTAGCACATCAACCATCTGTTTTGCTGCATCCTCGGCGACTGCAAGTTGGGCTTCTTTTGTCAAGGCTCCAAGATGCGGTGTCGGAAGTACATTGTCGAGTTCCAGAAGTTTATTGTTTTCAGGCGGTTCTTTCTCAAAAACATCGATTGCGGCACCGGCGACCTTACCGCTCACAATGGCGTCATAAAGTGAATCCTCTGAAATTATACCACCCCTTGCACAGTTTATTATTCTTACCCCATCTTTCATCAACTCAAGTTCACTACTGGAAATCATGTGTTTCGTATCATTAAGTAAGGGAATATGCAAGGTTATATAATCCGCCTGTCTGTATATTTCGTCAGGGCTCTTAACAAGTTGGATATTCAGCTTTGGAATTTTTTCATTCGAAACAAACGGATCGTATCCCAGCACCCTCATCTCCAGCGCTATAGCACGTTTTGCAACCTCTTTCCCGATCTTACCTAATCCAATTACACCCAGTACTTTTCCGGAAACTTGAGTACCAGTAAATTTCTTGCGTTCCCATTTCCCTTCACGAACAGAATTGCAGGCCTGTGGTATATTCCTTGATAGAGCTAAAAGAAGTGCAATCGTATGCTCCGCAGTTGAAGTTGTGTTTCCCCCCGGAGTATTCATTACAATAACACCTTTTTTCGTAGCGGCAGGGACATTGACATTGTCAACCCCAACACCTGCCCGGCAAATTGCTTGAAGCTTATCAGCCTTTTCAATAATTTCCGGCGTACACTGGGTGCTGCTTCGGATGATTAAGCCATTGTATACACCTATCTCTTTTTGTAACTCTTCAGGCGTAAAATCTGTCTTCGTTGTTACCTGAATATCCGCACTTTCCAAAATTGTTTTACATATGTCCGGTAGGTTGTCTGATATTAGTACTTTCATGTTTTCAAAATAAATAATTATTTAATAAAATTCAAGCTATATTCAATTTTTGTCTAGAATCCAGAAAAAAGCAGGCCAAGTCACACTTACGCCTTATGCTCGCTCAATGTATGAGAAAGGCCGCATGATCTAGAGTTTAGCATGCATTTTAATGAAAATCAAAGGCAATATGTCTCAACAAAAGCTTTAACCGTCAGTTTATGGTTCGTAAGAAAATACAAAAGTTATTTTTTCTGTATCCCTCACAATTTATAATAAACACAAAAACCTTTTGATTTTCGATTCAGATTCAACTAACCTAAAATAATAATGTTAATTAAACAGTCTGACAAACTACTGTAGAATGCATTTTATCAGAATTCTTACCACAAAAATTAACGGAGATTTAACATGATACCTGATACATTAATTTTGATTAACCACTGGCTTCATCTTTCTGCGGCAGCCCTCCTGGCTGGCGGGATGATCTTTCTCGTAGCAATATTACGACCGGTTTTGGGAAGAAGCTCATCTATTCACGGGATAGGGACATTTTCAAATGATATCCATGAAAGATTTCGTATTTATGTCGGGATATTAATAAGTGTACTTATTATTACCGGAATTATTAATTCTATCGGCAGTATTATGTCGGTTACCGAAACAAACTTAAGTTCAGGATATAAGACAGTAATTAGGATTAAGATTCTACTCGCTGTATGCCTCTTTATCATTTACGGTGTAAATGCTTTTCTCATCAAAGAAGATAAAACGGAGGAAGATTGTTCCTGTTTAGTCAAGCCACCTGTATATAAGAAAATATTACAGGTCTTTGCCCTGATATTAGTTTTTGTAATACTATTATTAGCCACATCATTGAGGTTTTATTAATGAAACAGACCTCTTTCTAAATTGCACCTTTAGCGATTTCCAGACATTCAAATAAACGCTTGACTTTCATTTTAAGCAAAGTAAAATTAATGTATTAAATAAATATCATTTTCTACCGATAAGAAGTGTAATGGTTCCCTTAATATGTATGAGTTAGTTGTCGAAAAAACATTTGCCGGTGCTCACAATTTACGTGGCTATGATGGAGATTGCGAAAAATTGCACGGGCATAATTGGAGAGTAGAAGTTACACTTAAGGCAGAAAAACTTAACGAGCTGGGAATGGTTGTGGACTTCAAGATTGTTAAAAAGAAACTTGGAGAAATACTTTCCCATTTTGATCACTCTTATTTAAATGAGCTGGGTGAGTTTAAACAGGAGAATCCCACAACAGAAAATGTTTCAAAGGCAATATATAACAGCTTAAGCGCACAGTTGCCTCCAGAAATATTTGTTGCCAAAGTTAAGACATGGGAATCTGAAAAATGTGCTGCTGCATATTATGTATAATCCGTTCTTTTACAAATCATAAGTGAATATTAATTTAGACACTCCTATCCTTCAAGTAGCTTTAGATTTTATAAACTTAAGACGTGCCATCAATGTTGCCAGGGAAGCAGTTGACTCAGGAGTTGACTGGATTGAGGCAGGCACACCTTTAATTAAAAGTGAAGGGTTAGATTCGGTAAGGGCGCTTCGGAAGGAATTTCCCACGACAACGATAGTCGCTGACATGAAAACGATGGATGCCGGTCGCGTGGAAATGGAAACGGCTGCTAAAGCAGGAGCCGACATTGCTGTTGTAATGGGAAGCGCCACAGACGCGACAATAAAGGAGTGCATAAGCGCAGGAAAAAATTATGGAATAAAAGTTGAGGTTGACCTCCTCGGGGTCACTGATTGTGTCTCTCGATCAGTAGAAGTTGAGAAATGGGGTGCTGATTTTATAGGCGTTCACACAGCAATTGACGAACAGATGCAGGGAAGCAGCCCTTTCGAAAGACTTAAAGAAATTTGCTCAAAAGTCAATATCCCCGTTGCCGTAGCCGGAGGAATTAATTCCGAAACAGTTGTTGACGCAGTAAATGCAGGTGCAAAAATTATAGTAGTCGGCGGCGCAATTTGTAAGGCGACAGACATAAAGGCTGCTACTGAAAATTTAAAGAAAGCGATATTAAGTCGAGAAAAGATCGCAGAGGAATTCTTTAAAAGAACTTCAAGCGACGATGTCCGTGAAATATTAGAAAAAGTTTCAACTGCAAATATTTCAGATGGCAGCCACCGCCTGAAAGGGATCGTCGGAATAAACAGCATTGATTTAGCAACGAAGATGATCGGACGAGCAGTAACCGTTCGAACTTATCCTGGTGACTGGGCAAAACCGGTCGAGGCGATAGATATCGCGAAACAAGGAGACGTAATAGTTATTGATTCCGGAGGTGTAGGCCCTGCCGTATGGGGAGAACTTGCAACTCATAGCGCGATACAAAAGAAGCTTGCAGGGGTCGTCGTAAACGGAGCAATTCGTGATAGCGGAGAAATAAGAAAATTACAATTTCCTGCATTTGCAAAACTGATCATGCCGAATGCAGGAGAGCCTAAAGGTTTTGGCGAGATCGGTATTCCTATAAATATTTCAGGTATAACGATTAATAACGGCGATTGGATCATAGGCGACAGTGATGGCCTGATAGTTATGCCTAAGCACGATGCGAAAGAAATGGCTAACTACGCGATGGATTGGCTGGAAAAAGAGAACAGAATACGTGAGGAAATTTCTCATGGAAAAACGTCTCTCGGTGAAGTTATAGAGCTGCTTAAATGGACGAAAAAATAAGAACGATTAGGAGAGGAAGCTATTTATAATGAAATGCGAGTCATGCAATAAAAAACTGGCGACGGTGCACCTCACTGAAATTATAGAAAACGAAAAGAAAGAAAGGCATTTCTGTGAGGATTGCGCCCAAAATGTTACGAATCACTTCCCAAAAGCACCGTCCCCATCTGATATTTTAACAAGCCTTATTAACCAGGTATCCCCCGAAATAAGGGAAATGTCAAAAACAACTTGCCCTGTATGTGGTATTTCTTATCTGGAATTCAGATCTCAAGGCCGTCTTGGCTGTCCCATGGATTATAATGTATTTAAGAAGGGCTTATTACCTCTTATTGAAAGGATGCATGGTAGTTCTCAACACGTGGGCAAAGTACCGGCAAACGCAGGCGCTGAAATTGTTCAGAAAAATGAGATGATCCAATTACGAAAGGAATTGAACGAAGCGGTAGAAAGAGAAAATTACGAGAAAGCGGCAGAATTAAGAGATAAAATTTATGAACTTTCGGGGAATGTTGAAGATGGAGATTAAAGATCTTTCTGACAATACTGGCGAGTGGCTAAGGGGTACAGGCAAGGAGTCTGACATCGTTATTAGCAGCAGAATCCGCCTGGCAAGAAATATTGCAGGATATCCTTTTCTGTCCCGTGCAAATTTAAAGCAAAGGAGAGAGATAGAATCTTTACTGAGAAAGACTATAATTGAACGTAAAATAGCACAGGATATCTCTTATGTAAATTTAAACCAGGCAACTGCAATTGATAAATTATTTCTTGTAGAAAGACACCTGATCAGCAAGGAACATGCCGAAGGAGAAGGAGAAAGAGGCGTTGCATTTGGAAAATCAGAAACAGTCAGTTTGATGATTAACGAAGAAGATCATCTCAGAATCCAGGTGATCCGTTCAGGTTTCGAGATAAAAAGTACATGGGATACAATTGATGAAATTGACAATATACTGGGAGAAAGCTTAAACTTTGCATTTTCTTCAAGATTTGGATTCCTGACTGCCTGTCCGACAAATGTTGGTACAGGTATGCGTGTTTCTGTAATGCTACATCTCCCGGCGCTCGGCATGACTAAACATATTGAAAAGGTTTTTAACGCAGTAGGTAAGCTTGGATTAGTAGTCAGAGGTTTATACGGAGAGGGCACTAAAGTGTCCGGCGATTTGTACCAAATTTCAAACCAGTTTGCATTAGGAAAATCAGAAAAGGAAATATTATCCATAATTGAAAGTGTGATACCACGTATTACAAGTTATGAAAGAATGGCCAGAAAGGCTTTGGTTATGGAAAGTAAGGATCAATTAGAAGATAGAATTTGGCGGTCATATGGTATGCTTAAGGCCGCTCGAATGATTACGTCTGAAGAAATTTTACAATTACTTTCACAGGTTCGTATGGGAGTAAATATCGGTTTGATTGACGATATTGAAATGCAAACCCTTAACGAACTCTTTGTCCTGACACTTCCAGCACATTTACAAAAGCTGCAAGGCTGTGAACTGGATTCCACACAAAGAAATGTTATCAGGGCCTCTTACGTAAGGAAGAGGCTTGACGGTTTATAGAAAAAAGGTGGCCAAAAATGTTTGACAAATTTACCGATAGGGCAAGAAAAGTAATGGCACTTGCCAGAGAGGAAGCAAAAAGGTTTAATCATGAATATATAGGGACAGAACATATATTGCTTGGTTTGGTAAAAGAAGGCAGTGGGGTGGCGGCAAATGTTTTGCAAAATTTAGACATTGATCTGAAAAAGATTCGCATGGAAGTCGAAAAGATAGTTCAAGCAGGTCCCGACCTTGTTTCAGTTGGACAATTACCTTTTACTCCAAGGGTAAAAAAAGTGCTGGAATATGCTATGGAAGAAGCAAAGTCCATGGGCCATAACTATATAGGAACAGAGCATCAACTACTTGGGCTCCTCAGGGAACGGGAAGGCGTCGCCGCCCAGGTTTTACTCAATTTGGGCATAAAATTAGAGGGTGTCAGGGAAGAAGTGATCGAACTTCTTGGAGCGGAAACGACACAAGGTGCTAAAGAAAAAGAGGAGAAAAAAGGCAAGTCAAAGACACCTGCACTTGATTCCTTCGGTCGCGATCTAACACAGCAAGCAAAGGAACAAACATTAGACCCTGTTATTGGCAGGCAGTCGAGTATCGAACGTTTGATTCAGGTATTAAGTCGTCGAACAAAAAACAACCCTGTTTTGATTGGAGAGGCCGGAGTAGGAAAAACTGCAATAGTTGAGGGTCTGGCCCAATCTGTGGTAAGCGGTGCCGTTCCGGAACTGTTGCGCGATAAAAGAATAGTCGCCTTAGATTTGGCAATGATGGTGGCGGGAACAAAATACCGCGGTCAATTTGAGGAAAGAATTAAAGCCGTGATGGGAGAAGTACGTAGAGCAAAAAACATAATCCTCTTTATAGACGAACTTCATACGTTAGTAGGGGCAGGAGGCGCAGAAGGGGCAATTGATGCTTCTAATGTCCTGAAACCCGCTCTTTCCAGAGGAGAAATACAATGTATAGGTGCAACCACTCTCGATGAATACAGAAAATATATTGAGAAAGACAGCGCGCTCGAAAGAAGATTTCAGACAATAATTGTCGATCCACCTTCAAAAGAAGAAACTGTTGAAATTTTAAAAGGTTTAAGGGATAGGTATGAAGCACACCATAAGGTCAAAATAACTGATGGGGCAATAAAATTAGCAACAGAATATGCGACAAGGTATATTACAGGAAGATTCTTACCTGATAAAGCAATAGATGTTATCGATGAGGCAGGTGCCCGTGTAAGATTAAAAGCGACTACACATCCTCCTGATTTAAGGCATATAGATAAAGAGATAGGAGACCTCGAAAAAGCAAAAGATGAATCCGTAGCGTTACAAGATTTTGAGAGAGCAGCGAAACTTCGAGACAAAGCAGACAAATTGAAAAAGAAGAAAAGCGACGTAGAAAAAGAATGGCGTGAAAATTACACTGAAGTTGATGGAACGGTAGATGAAGCCGTTGTTACCGAAGTGGTTGCAACCATGACAGGCATACCTCTCAAACGTATGGAAGCTGAAGAAGCAAAGAAATTGCTTAATCTAGAAGCTGAACTCCAAAAAACGATAATCGGACAGGACGATGCTATAAAGGCAGTAGCAAAGGCGGTAAGAAGGTCAAGGGCTGGCTTGCAAAACCCAAACAGGCCAAGTGCCAGCTTTATCTTTATAGGGCCTTCAGGTGTAGGTAAGACCCTTCTTTCAAAAGCATTGGCCAAATCACTGTTTGGTGGAGAAGACTCGCTGATTCAAATAGATATGTCCGAATACATGGAGAAGCATAATGTATCACGATTAATAGGCGCGCCTCCTGGCTATGTTGGATTTGAGGAAGGAGGACAGTTAACTGAGAAAATTAGAAGACGTCCTTATGCAGTAGTACTTCTGGACGAAATAGAAAAAGCCCATTCCGATGTGTTCAACATGTTGTTACAGGTTATGGAAGAAGGCAAATTAACAGACAGTTTTGGGCGTCATGTTGATTTCAGAAATGCAATCATAATAATGACGTCAAATATCGGTAGTGACATAATTAAAAACGCATCTTCGCTTGGATTCAAAAAAGCTTCCGGTGAACAATCATATGAATCTATTCGAGAGCAACTTTTAGAAGCAGTCGAAAAGCATTTCCGCCCAGAGTTTGTCAACAGGGTTAACGATATCGCGGTGTTTAGAGATCTTACAAAAGACGATTTGAGAACGATTGTTGAAATTGAACTGGAAAGCATACGTTCAAGGCTGAAAAACTATAACATAACTCTTACCGTACCTCAGGATGTCGCTGATTTCCTCATTGAAAAAAGTTATAAACCAAATTATGGAGCAAGGCCATTACATCGATCTATAGAAAACCTGATAGAGGATCCTCTCTCTGAAGCTATCTTAAGAGGGAGGTTTAAAGATGGTAATGCTATTGAGGTAAAATTGCGAGATGGAGAATTGCTTTTTGAGGAAGTAATGGTTAAGGAAGAGTTAGTCACTAGCGGTTCGAGCAGCAAATAATTAATAGTGATTTTACAAATCGAGTATATAAAAAAGGGGCTATCAAGCCCCTTTTTTTATAGTTTTCAGGAATATAACGTCCTAAAATAGCGATACTAAATATTAAGACACGATACGTTATACTATGGCAAAATTTAGTACTGTTTTTGTCTGCCAGAAATGTGGATGGAAATCGAATAAATGGGTAGGTCGTTGCTCTGGTTGCGATGAGTGGGATTCATTGACAGAAGAAAAGTGCGAATCTACATTTACACGCATCCTCCCAGAATATGATATAGAAAGTCCCATCTGTATATCAGATATAAAGCCGGTTAGTAAACTTAGAACGCATACCCACATCGAAGAATTTGATCGAATTCTCGGTGGCGGTATTGTGGCTGGTTCAGCAGTTTTGATTGGAGGCACACCGGGAATAGGAAAATCAACACTCTTATTACAAGTATGCCAAAAATTCAGCGAACAGGACTGTCTCTCTTTGTACGTAACAGGAGAAGAATCAACCGCACAGATAAAATTGTGCGCAGACAGACTTAGTGTTACATCGAATAATATTTTTTTGGTTGCGGAAAACAATTTAAATGTTATTCTTGAACACATCAAGAAAATCAAGCCCAAGCTCGTCATAGTGGACTCAGTACAAGCTGTGTTCAAGCCAGAACTTGAATCATCACCGGGAACAGTTTCACAAGTCAGGCAATGTGCTAATGAACTAATTCAAATATCAAAAAAAACGGGATCTTCTGTTTTCTTAGTTGGACATGTTACCAAAGAAGGCATGATTGCCGGACCCAAGGTATTGGAGCATTTAGTTGATACTGTACTGTACTTTGAAGGTGAAAAATTCATGTCGTTCAGAATACTAAGAGCTGTAAAGAATCGCTTTGGACCTACAAATGAGATAGGGATTTTCGAGATGTGTCAAAATGGTCTTCGAGAGGTTAAAGACCCTTCAGAGATATTTCTCTCCAGGACACATAACTTAAGCTCAGGCTCTGTGATCATTTCATGCATGGAAGGAACAAGGGCGATTCTTGTAGAAGTGCAGGCGCTAGTAACCAGATCAAGCTTTGGAATGCCAGGGCGTAAAGTGAGTGGTGTTGACCACAATCGTGTTACTATGATACTGGCCGTGCTGGAAAAAAGAACGGGTCTTCTTTTAGGAGGATACGATGTCTTTGTAAATGTTGTCGGCGGTGTGAAAATTGAAGAACCGGCAGCAGATCTTGCGATTGCAATTGCAATTGTATCCAGTTTCAAGGATATCGCAATACCAGGCAATACTATTATAATAGGCGAGTTAGGCCTAGGTGGTGAGGTCAGAGGAGTCAGCCAGTTTGATAGTAGAATAAAAGAAGCCGCCAGGCTTGGGTTTGAAAACGCAATTATTCCAAAAGACAATACCAAAGACATTTCACAAATAAAATCTCTTAATATGATCGAGGTATCTTCGCTGGCAGAAGCAACCGACAAAATCTGTTAAGAAGGGATGGAGTTATGAAACAATATTATTTACTTAAATTTATATCTTTACTGTTATTGCTCTCTCTAGTAACTGGCTGTTTCTCATATAATAAAAAGATTCCTAGAAAAAGTAACATAGTTGGGGCAACAGTCAATGATAATAATACATCTGTTGAGATACGGGAAGAACTTGATGAAAATGGAAACGTAATAAAGAAAAACTATAATCACCCATATTACTTTACGGCAGGAGGGCTCACAAATATTCTTTCATCCATTTTCTACACACAGAAATCATTACTCCTGGGTGCCAGAGGTAAAAAACAGTTATACCAGAAAGCAGAATTGCAGATTATTGTACCTCCAATACTTAGTGCATTCTCAATGGCCAATGATACTCAAGATATTTTAGTTTTCTCTACTGTTGATAAGATCCTTTTGTCTGATGCCCAAAGTTATTTCAGTATGTTTATATCAAACAGCGAACTCAACATTGTCTTTAGCGATATTCAAAACAAAAAAAGCATTAATGATGGAAGATCATTTAGAAAGAGTAATAAGGCTAAATTTAAAGATCCGTTTGAGGTGAAGCGAAGCGGTCGCTGGAATCTTATCCCCATGGAAGGGCAACGGTTTGCACCGGGACATCAGAACTGGCTTATTTTCGATTTGAGTAGTAATTTGTTTGGAGTGGCTGGCAGTGATAACAGCAGTAATAATGTTGAAGATAATCCCCTTAAAGCAAGTAGTCGAGCGAGAACTATTGAAAGGAAAGTAAGAACCAGCGATAATTTCGTTGAAGAAAAACAAAAATATCAAGACGTACGAGACAAACTAAAGGAGTTAAAAGTTCTCAGCGATGAAGGCTTAATTTCAGATGAAGATTATGAATTGAAAAAGAAGGAACTTTTGAATGAATTTTAAATATATTTTAATGCTTGTTGTCTTGTTCGGGGCAATCGGCTGTACGGACTTTAATTTCCTGATCAAGAATGATAACGCTAGAAGCCCAAGAGACAATATATATAATCAAGGCAAGACGTATATAAGGCTTGAAGCTATAAATAGCACAACGGGTGATTCAAAGACATTTCTTGATCATCCTCAATATTTAAATAAAAACATATTGTCAAGCGCACTTGAATCTATTTATTTTAAAGAAAAGAGTATTAGTGGCTGGGGCAAAGAACTGAATGTTTTTAAGGAGGGCGAATTATTGAATCTGGCACCACATATAGCGGATGCTTTTACAAAGGCATCCCCATCACAATACATATTAGTTAGTTCGCATTTCAATAAAGGAAAAGGCATTTTTAAGTCTGGGGGAGAAGACACCGTATTCGGATTATTCATCTCTAATGATAAATTAAATGTTGTGTTCTCAAGAATACAGTATGCAGC
Source organism: Candidatus Brocadiaceae bacterium S225 (assembly GCA_007859995.1). Taxonomy (GTDB): domain Bacteria; phylum Planctomycetota; class Brocadiia; order Brocadiales; family Scalinduaceae; genus Scalindua; species Scalindua brodae. The sequence continues at coordinate 171,709 of SMSL01000003.1, read as the reverse complement.
TGTGCTGGACAAAAATACACAAGGTGCATTTGGAGAGACAGAAGAGGAAGTATTTGTTGATCCATTCAGTATAACAAAAAACCCGTTTTGGAAGTTAAGCCAACGCCCCGATCAAACATTTAAAAGAGGGCATGAAAATTGGTTAGTAATAGATTTAAAGAAAGATACTTTTGTCAAAGAAGAAGATTACGGAAAGGAAGAAACACTCACTGATAAACATGCCACAGCTACCGGTGAAATCGTTCCAGGTAGTTCCTCTAAAATTATACTACCAAGAATGAGTATCACAGACCAGCTTCTGGAGCTTAAAGAATTAGAAGCTACCGGACTTATTACCGAAGAGGATTATAAGCACAGAAAAGCATTAATTCTAGGCAGTAAACAAACAAAGAGCATGAAAGATAAATTTAATGATCTTCGCAAACTGAAAGAAGATGGATTCATCAGTGGCATAGATTACGATCATAAGAAAAGTGACCTTCTGAGGGAGCATGATGATGACGCAGAGGGAAGAAACATTAAAGAGATTCTGGCTGAGTATCTGGAATTGAGGGATGAAGGCTTCATAACAGATGAAGATTATAACTACAAGAAAAATAAATTATTGAAAGAGTTTTAATCCGAAAAATAAACAACGGAATTCTCCCCAAAGAATTGCTTTAACATTTTACCAATAGTAGTTCCGCCAGCCTTAAATCCTCACGTGTTGTGATTTTAATATTATCATAGCTCCCAGAAACTATCCCCACTGTATGTCCGGCTTTTTCAACGACCTCTGCATCATCAGTAAATTCCTCATTTAGATCCTTAACCTTATCATAAGCATTAACCAGCAAGTCTCTTTTGAAACCTTGAGGCGTTTGTGCCATCCACAGATCATGTCTGGGAACTGTTTTAATTATTTCAAGATTTGAGTTAACCTTTTTCACCGTCAATTTCATGGGGCTCGCAACAATTGCAGCACCTTTCTCCTCCGCGCATTTAATAACAGCCTCAATTTCATCATTTTTTACCAAAGGTCTTACGGCGTCATGTATCAGAATTATTTTAGTATCTGGATCTAAATGAGAAAGGCCGTTATAGATACTATCCTGCCTGCGTTCACCTCCCGTAACAATCTTAGCTACCTTGTATGCCTTAAGCTCATCTGCCCATTTTTCAATAACAGTTGATCGATCCCTCTCATTCACTACAAAAATAATCTCTTTTACTCTTTTTAGCTTACAGAATTTTTCCAGAGTATAAAAAAAAACAGGTTTATCACCTATCATAATAAATGGCTTTCTTACATTGGCTCCCATACGAAGGCTAAGACCTGCAGCCGGCATTATTACAGAAACATCTGCTTTCATCATACCCTTTCATAAGGATAAAAAAGTTTTAAATACTCGTCTTGAGCAAACCTGTCAGTCATTCCGGCTATATAATCACAAACACCCTGATAAAGTCCCGTCTCTTCGATCCATTTTTGGTATTCTGGTGGAAGCTGCATAGGATTTTCAATAAACGCATTAAACAACTCCTCTACAAACCGTTTTGCCTTATCAGACATTCGAACTACTCTGTAGTGGCTATATGCGTTTTGTCGTAAAAATTCCTGCAATTCCAGCTTCTTTTTAGATATTTCAGGCGAAAAGGATACCAGTCTTTCTTTACACCTCTGTACATCGTCGGTTGTTTTTATCTTCATCTCTTCAATCATGAATTGTGTATGCGTAATCAAATCCGTCACTTCCATGTTGATCAGGTATTTTATCGTATGTATATTTTCCATCTCTTTGGTAAGATTATTATACTGCTCCCTTACCTTCTCTCTTGCATATCTCCATAATTCAACTTCCTGCAGACCGTTTTCCGTAATCAACCCTGCTTTTAAACTATCATCTATATCGTGATTGTCATAAGCAATAGAGTCAGCAATATCTACAATTTTTGCTTCAAGAAGTGGTTGTTTGTTTAAATCAAATTTAATAATATTTGGATCATCTGAAAGTAATTTATGCTTTGCGATTGATTCTCTGACCTCCCACGAAAGATTCAGACCGGAAAATTGAGAATATCGTTTTTCCAGTATGTCAACAACGCGTAAGCCCTGAATATTATGCTCAAAGCCGCCATGGTTCTTCATCAATATCCTGAGAGCATCTTCACCTGAATGACCAAATGGCGTATGCCCCAGATCGTGCGCCAGGGCTATTGCCTCTGAAAGATCCTCATTCAAACATAATGCCCTGGATATACTCCTGGCAATCTGAGCAACTTCTATTGAATGAGTAAGCCGTGTTCGATAGTAATCGCCCTCGTGGTTTACAAATACCTGTGTTTTATATTCCAATCTTCTGAAAGCGGTGGAATGGATAATCCTGTCTCTATCCCTCTGATAAACACTTCGATAAAGATGTTCATCCTCAGGATGCGCTCTTCCACGCGTATCCATGCTCTTCATAGCATAAGGAGCCAGATAACTACTTTCCCTTTTTTCCTGTTCTTCTCTTGTCAGCATTGATATTTATAGAAAATTATGCGAATTAAAGGCTACCAGATTCTAAAACCTCGATGCAGAAAATTATAAACAATTGTTATCATATTTTAAATGAAAACTTTCTGGGATCGTTGGAGATCAATCGGGCCTGAAGTATCCTTTGATAAGGGCAGCTTTCCGAGGTTTGATTAGTGAGAAGCCGCTTCCGAGATTATCATACAGATCCATACTGTTGGATGCTTCCGATGGATGACTGAAGAAAGGTAAAATCCTGTACTTTTCTATTTGACAAAATGTAATCATTGTTGTCTAATAACACTATGTAACTATTATAATTTTGATATGAATTTCTTTCTGCTTCTGTGAGAGTAATAGTAATTTTTAGAACCGACATAGAGAAAAGCCGCATATTGTGATAATGAGCAGTTATTATCGGAAGTTAAAGAGATAATAGCCAAATTAAAGGAGTGTATAAAATGAAAAAGGAAAAGAGGAATTTTGAAGGTGCTGACCGGGAATCTCTTGAATTGCTTAAAAAGATGGAAGAGCATGGTATAGAAAGCTCTTATGACAGATACGACGCGCAGCAGCCGCAGTGTGGATACGGCAAGATGGGTCTATGCTGTAGACACTGCCAGATGGGACCGTGTAATGTTGATCCGTTTGGTAGAGGTCCGAAGAAAGGTGTATGTGGAGCTGACGCTAATACGATAGCTGCGAGGCATTTTGTACGCTATGTTGCTGCCGGAACTGCCGCGCATTCAGATCATGGCAGATCGGTTGCTGAGCTTTTGATAGCAACAGCCAGAGGCGAGGCTAAGGGCTATCGTGTGACGGACGTGAACAAACTCCATGAAGTTGCAAGGTTATTTGATGTATCCACTGAAGGCCGTGAGACAAATGAGATAGCCGAGGAGGTTGGTGAAATGGCCCTTGCGGAGTTCGGTAAGGCATACGGTACTCAGAAGTTTGCGACTAAGGCCCCGGAGACCAGGCAGAAGCTTTGGGACAAGCTGAAAATTACGCCCCGTGCGATAGACAGAGAGGTTACTGAATCGATGCATCGTACCGGCATGGGTACTGACCAGGATTATAAAAACCTTATCATGCAGGCCTGCCGTACGTCGATGGCGGATGGCTGGGGTGGTGCGATGATAGCGACGGAGCTTCAGGACATATTGTTTGGAACACCAAAACCTACTCGCGGTACAGCAAACCTTGGTGTGATCAAGGAAGATGAGATAAACATCCTTGTACACGGTCACGAGCCTCAGATGTCGGAGATGGTTGCTGTGGCGGCATCTGATCCGGAGTTAATAAAAGAGGCTGAGGCGGTAGGCGCAAAAGGTATTGCTCTTGCTGGAATATGTTGTACTGCGAATGAGATGTTGCTGAGGCACGGGATACCGCTTGCGGGACATATGAAGATGCAGGAGATGGCTATTGCGACAGGTGCTATAGAGGCTATCGTGGTGGATATACAGTGTGTGATGCAGGGAGACGAAGAGGTAGCCAGAGCTTTTCATACAAAGATGATAACGACTTCACCTAAGGCAAAAGTAGATGGAGCGATGCATATAGAGATTAACGATGAAAACGCCTATGACAAGGCGAAGGAGATAGTAAGGCTGGCAATCCGGAACTATCCGAACCGTGACAAGAAAAAGGTATATATCCCTAAAGGTAAGAAGTCAGATGTTGTCGTAGGCTTTACGCATGAGACGATAAAGTATATGCTTGGAGGTAAGTACAGGGCATCGTACAGGCCGCTTAATGACAACATTATGAACGGCAGGATACGAGGAGTTGTCGGGGTGGTAGGCTGCACGAGTTCAATATTGTGGCCGGACCAGCTGCCGTATATGGAGCTGGTGAATGACTTGATCGCCAATGACATCCTTGTGGTACAGACTGGATGTGCGGCGGCAGAGTGTGCCAGGGAGGGTATGATGGTTCCTGAGCATATGGAGGTTGCTGGTCCGGGACTCAGGGAGGTTTGTGAGGCTGTTGGAATGCCTCCGGTATTACATGCCGGTTCCTGTGTGGATAACAGCAGGATACTGATAGCATGTTCAGAGATGGTAAAAGAGGGTGGTCTTGGTAATGATATCAGTGAGCTGCCGGTTGCAGGGGTATGTCTTGACTGGATGCATGAGAAGGCGTTGGCGATAGGCCATTACTTTGTCACGAGTGGAGTCTATACGTTATTTGGCACTAAGTCGCCGGTTGCAGGAGCGCCGGATGTAGATAAATTTATCTGTGAGGGTCTGGAAGATATCGTCGGAGGTAAATGGGCATTTACCCCGGATCTTAAGGAGATGGGAACTCTCATAAAAGCGCATATAGAGAAGAAGCGTGATGCGTTAGGCATAAACGAGAAGAAGGAAAGAAAGCTTTATGATATGGAAGACAGGAGAGCACTTTCGGTTGACTAAATAAGAAATGCAAGCCGGATGTAAACCTGGGCTTACCCATGCTCACCACAAAAAAGAGAGTAAAGTAATTTTATCTTACAGCGGCTAATAATACCGGCTGTGTAGAAGATGCATTTACGAAAGGATTTAATAATGAGTACAGACGCTTTAACTGAGACAGAAAAAGCAATTGGGAATACCAGCTTTCAACCGTCGGAATGTACTATACACCGACAACTGGAAAAGTCACTGGATGAGCAATTTTCCAAAGAGAGACAACACCCGTGTTACATAGCCAAGCTCCCTTCTCATACGATCAGTATGAACGTCGGTATCTTAGTGGTAGGTGGTACTTCCGGCAATCACCGTCACTATTATGAAAGTTTGATTTATATTGTAACGGGTAAAGGGTATTCTGTTGTGGAAGGCAATAAAGTAGAATGGGAATCCGGCGATCTTATCTATGCTCCGCCCTGGTCATGGCATCAACACTTTAACACTGATCCTGATAATGAGACGCGGTATGTTGCATATACCAATGCTCCCCTGCTTCAAAATGTTGGCGGCATTGCAAGAAGAGAAGAAGCCATTTAACTATTATTTATACTACTTTACCGGTAAGACCTCCGGTAAGACTTGAGGAGGAAATTATTAATGAATACAAGCACAGAGTCTGATTCAAGAGCAACCTCTGCCGATTTCGGAAAGACAACGGATGATGTCAAGGTCAAGATGCCTGGCAAGGTAATTGTTCGTCAGCTTGAAAAGCAGATAAATTCAGCATATTCAGAGGAGAGACAATGTTCAGTTTCTATTTCTGATATACCTTCCTATACTATAGGCGTAGATTTTACGACAATTGATCCGATTAGTAATGACAGGAAGCATCGTCACTCTTATGAAACTATAATCTTTGTCCTGGAAGGCAGGGGTCATTCACTTGTTGAGGATGAGAGGGTAGAATGGATGGCTGGTGATGCTATCCATATTCCGCCATGGTCATGGCATCAGCATTTTAACACAGATCCTGATAAAGAGGTAAAATTTCTCTCCGGTACGAATGCTCCATTATTGCAAAGTATTGGAGATATCGATTGCAGGGAAGAGTCAGAATAGAGACATAGCATCGCATCTATAAATCAGAAAGTACTTATTACATTGATACAGGGCACGATACAGAAGTACAGACTATAGGCAACTTATGGATATTGAATTTCACAGGAAATTAGCCAGATGGTTTATAAAAGATTCTGATAACACAGATAACAAGTTGGTCCGCGTTCAATATGGTCTGGTTGCCGGCTGGTTTGGGATCTATGGCACCTTCATCCTTTTTGTGGTAAAGATGACACTCGGTATTTTGTCGGGATCGGTATCCGTTATTGCTAACGCATTTCATCTTCTTTCTCACTTGGCAAACTCAATTATTCTTGTAGTCAGCTTCAAGGTAACAGCTCGTCCCGCTACGGCGAAGAATCCATTCGGTCACGGAAGAATGGAACATATTGCTCCGCTTATCATGTCAATATTTCTCTTTATCTCAGGCATACAGATAGGTGAGCATTCGCTCCATCAGGCGATTGAACCTCATGAGCTTCACTATTGGCGAGCGCTGCCATGGATTCTCCTCGCAACAATTATAGTAAAGCAGTGGCTTTCACGGTTTGTAACTTTTTTGGGAGAGAGGGTTGATTCACATGCTATTCTGGCTAATGCGGCACACCACAAAATTGAATCCGTAATGACGTTTATGGTCATAGTCGGGCTTGTAACCGGCCATTATTTTCATCATCCTGAGTTTGATGGATACACCGGTATTCTGATATCTTCATGGTTGCTATATCTGGGATATACCCACGGGAAAGAAGCAATAGTGCCACTCCTCGGGCAAGCACCCGGCAAGGATATAATAAATAAGATTCGGGAGACGGCGAAATCTGTCGAAGGGGTGAAAAACGTCCATGAGATTATTGTACATGACTATGGTTCAATGTATTTGATTTCTCTGCATGCTGAGATACCGGCTAAATTAGGTGCAGTTGAAATGCATGAAATTACTGAACGATGTGAACACAAACTGAGAACGACTTTTGGTGGAGAGGCAGTCTGCCATATGGACCCAATGATGGAGATGACTCCGGAAATACAGGCCATAGAAGAAAAGTTCAGGCAAGGCTTGAAAGCTTTTCCACAAATTGTCGACTACCATGACTTTCGTGTAGTTGCGGGAACTGAGGGAAGGATCATTATTGTTGCTGATATTGATCTGGCAGAAGATGTAAATGTGGAGGAGTCCGGGCGAATCTCAAAAGATCTGGGGATACATGTTAAAAAAGAGATACAGAACGTTCTATACTGCAATTTTTATATAACACCAAAGTTCTCATATTGAATTTATAATTAAAGGGTTCACATTCCACATTTGAAAAACAGTTGGATATTTGAGCGAATCAGTCAGAACCTCACTCGTGTTGAGTACCGTGCTCATGTGGACCTGGAAGATCGTACACCCGCCTGGCTGGTCAATTAGGGATACCACAAAATCCCTTACCAATTTTTGAAAAATCTGGAATCTCAAATTACTAAGCGCTTAAACTATACATCAACCTTAGCAAACATTTCAACGACACCATATTAAGGAGTGGTGTAAGTAGACATCCAACTTTCCAGCCAGTCATGGGAACTCTGTGCACTTAAATTTCTACATTGTTAGCAAATAATGTAAGTACTGTCTAGTTCTCAGGTTCTGCCATAATACCCCAAAGATTTTGATTTTTCAAACTGATAATTTACAAAAACATGGAAAAAATAGTTGCTACTAAGACAAAATATTAATATCATCTAGAGTTTCTTTTATTAACAGTTAATTGAACGCCGGAGAACATATATTTTACCTGGCACAAATTGTACAACATAGATCACACTGATTCGGGTGAAATCAGGAGAGCATAATATATGGAACACATAACACTAAAAGACGAGCATAACGAATTCACGCTTCCCGTGGTCGTAGGTACGGAAAATGAAAAAGGAATAGACATATCAAGTTTACGTTCAGAAACAGGTTATATTACCCTCGATCCTGGCTACGGTAATACCGGTTCATGCGAAAGTAATATTACCTACGTCGACGGAGAGAAGGGTATTCTTCGCTATCGGGGTATACCCATAGAAGAACTGGCCATGAACAGCAATTTTATTGAAGTCGCTGATCTCCTGATATGGGGCAGTCTTGCTACCAGGGAGATGGGAGAGAGATTTACCAATATGCTAACTGATAACGCTCTTCTCCATGAAGGCCTGAAGCATCATTTTGAAGGATTTCCAATCGATGCTCATCCCATGGCAATGCTTTCGGCGATGGTTAATGCGTTGAGTTGTTATCATCCAGTATTAGTTCTGCCTCATAATCCTCGGGAAATTGAGAAAGCGGCAGCAATTCTGATAAGTAAAATTCGTACTATCGCAGCCTTTTCCTACAAGATGTCCCGTGGTGAGCCGTTTATCTACCCCAAGGCCAGGTACAAATACGCGGAGAACTTACTGCATATGATGTTTTCTTTACCGCATGAGCATTATGAAGTGCATCCGGAAATAAAACGGGCCATAGATATAATTTTGATACTACATGCCGATCACGAGCAAAACTGCAGTACATCGACGGTACGTATGGTTGCCTCATCAGGTGCCAATCTTTTTGCGTCTATTTCTGCCGGGATAGCGGCGCTTTGGGGACCTCTGCACGGCGGCGCTAATCAGGCGGTGATTGAGATGTTGGAAAATATTCATTCAGGCAATCTGGGTGTAAAAAAATGCATTGAGATGGCAAAAAACAAAGACGGTGGGTTCCGTCTGATGGGTTTCGGGCATCGGGTCTACAAAAACTACGATCCACGCGCTCGAATTCTCAAGGAATTATCCGTGAAAGTATTTGACGTATTAAAACACAAAGATCCTTTGTTGGACATAGCACGTGAACTGGAGGAAAGAGCATTGGAAGATCCTTATTTTATTGAACGCAAACTGTATCCCAATGTTGATTTTTATAGTGGAATTATATTCCGTGCTGTAGGTGTGCCGACAAATATGTATCCGGTATTTTTTGCCATTGGTCGGTTGCCCGGTTGGATAGCGCATTGGAGAGAAGCTACGGCAAGCAACAAGTTACAAATTGCGCGACCCAGACAAATCTATACCGGTCCCGCTAAACAGAGCTATATGCCGGTAGACCAGAGACCTGCCAGGAAACCATTTCCATGACTTGGGATACGGGAAAAAATAGTTTTAAATCCACGCCCATCATAGAGGCATAACCGGGCGGATAAGGGTCTTTGTAATAATACAATGATGCAAAATATTTTTATCATTTCCATGAACAGGGAGTAGTTACAAACCACTTTCATTTTTAAAGCGGGTACGATCCCTATTAATCGTATAACACAGTAAAGAGGAAAAAGACAATGTGGCCATCATCAGATACAGGCAGTTCGGGAATTCTTGGGAGCAGTATACCAATTAATGAATTAATAAAAGAAGTTAAAGAGCTGAATAGAACAGGAGATAACTGGGTTTGTGGTTACATTACCGTCCAGCACAAGAAAGGCGGTGATTTGACAATCAAATGTACCGGATGGAACTTCAGCACACCTAAGCCGGGTACTGTTATATGCCAGGCAAGACAGGAAACCAATCTCGACCACGACTGGCCTGATCAGTTTGCAATACAGGTTATTGAAACCGGCAAGGATTTTGTGAAGATCAGGATCAGGCGTATTGATAAATGCGCTGATGAATCTCCAGGATGGGCACAATACCTGCGCGTTGACATAATGGTTAATGACTGGAGTGCGAAAAAAAATAGTGATTAAGATTATTTTTTTTAGCACTATAAAAAAAGGAACAGAAATCTCAGTGATCCCCATTCCCTTCTTGTCAATCTACTAACTTCATACATCACGCCTCTTTAATAGATATTAAACCTGTCTTAAATAAATGGCTCTTTGGTCATATTTGCCTTATTTATACCATTTCGTAGCTAAACGCTTTTAATGACATTAATTTGGGGGAAGTGGAGATCGAAACATAAATATGTATATGATCGGACTGAGCATTCCCCTCCAATAACTCAATACCTTTATGCCGACGGAGTTCTCTTAGCATTTTTTCTGCTCGTATACGATTCTTAGCAAAAAATACTTTATGTCTGTATATGGGTAGAAAGACAACGTGAAACTTGCAATCCCATTTTGTATGTGCTAAGCTTTTCCAATCTTTCATGTATAAACCTCCTCGAAGTCCTGACAACATCCTTCAATATGATGGCAAATACCTTTGATTCTCTAAACGTACTTCTGACATGGTAAAAGACAATGATGGCATTCCTGTCCGTATTGAATGAGCAATAGGTGATACTACAGAGCGAAGGAGAATGGAAGATGAGTTGCGATGGTGTGAAAAATAGAAAAGGCAGTTATAAAAACTCTTTAACGAGCGCTGTTGTTTTTTATTTTATCAGGGGAGGGAACGATGTTAGACAAAATTGAACACGCTATTGAACACGCAAAACATTTGATGCCGGATCAAGGTCCGCTCCCTTTCTTCGTTCACCACAATACCATTCACCACTTTGAAACATACATTTTTTTTGAAGGTGTTAAACAAGCGGGACGTACTTATGGTGCCAAAGCCTTTATGTCCGAAGAAGAATTTCTCCTGTCGTTTGAACGGGACCGTATTACGGCGACAATTCTTCAAAAGAAGATTGAGGAATATATAAAGTATCACAGTCTTACTATTGATCCGGATCTTCTGTTCGGGCTCATGACAGAGAAACCTGATACCCGCCAGAAACCGGACAAAAGGATTAAACAGTTCATAGATGACACCGCATATCAACGCCCCGGCTATTACAGAGAGGCGGTTCAGAGCGAACATAATCACGACATTGACGAGTTAATGGGCCCGGTTCTCTTTAAGTTTCTGCCTTCCTATTTCGACTTCGGTCTGTCCTATTGGCCCATGCCTCATCGCGAAAAAGGGCTGTGGCACCAAACTGCCTCACAACGTAACATCACTGTTGGGTGTGATGAATGGCCATCTGAGTGACCTGCAGTTGGGACTGCCCTGGCAGATGGTTGATGTCCATGAACCAACATGATTAATCCTGCTCGTTTGGTGTAAGGTTGAGACAATGGAAACCATCCTCGGTGAAGCATTCGGTTACACCAATCAACCAGGGCACTTTCAATGCCTGGTGAAACACAATTGGATAACCCTTGCAGTTCACGATCAGGATCTGGAAAAAATCTTTTTATGGCAAGGCGGGATGGAAGGTCGATTTGTACCGTTTGAGGAGACAGTGGATGTGCCTGAATACAAGAGCAACGATCCACGATTTTTTCTCGAACAGGACCATCTTTTGTTCGGACTAATTAAATAGGAGACATTCGTTGGAAACTTTTGTGGTTATATATCTTGCACACTACTTCGTGCTATTCCCAATTGCCAAAGTACTTTTTATAAACGTTCATTATTGTTTCAGCGAACAGGAACGCGAGGAGAACCTGGTCCGCAAACTGGTGCATTGGGGAAATGCCAGTGATTTTACTCATATCGCAATTGCCTTGATTTTTCTGGGATTCGACACACTGCCGGTGCGGATTGAAGCCTTCTGTTTCATAGGCTGGACCTTCATCGTACATTGGGATCTCCATACGTTTATCTTTCTGTCATTCACGACAACGATAATTGCGGTACTCGGTCATTTTTCCCTCTTTTACCTGCACCGCGACGCGTATTATCATAAGTTCTTCTCCCTCTATTTCATCTTTCAATTGTCCCTGGGGCTTGTCGTACTCAGTTCAAGCACCAACTATATGTTCATGGGTTGGGAGTTGTTAGGTCTTTCTTCGGTACTTCTTATCGCTTTCTATGAACATCGTACAAACCCGCTCAAGAACGCCATACGGATAATGTTTATCTATAAGGTAGGAGACATCTTCATGTTCTCTCTGATCATGCTGCTGCTCTTCCTCCACGTTGAAGATATGAGCGACTTAATTTCACTCCAGGAACATGGTTACGAGTGGGCAATGGTCTTATTAATTCTAGCATGTTTCATCAAATCAGGGGTTTTCCATGGATATGGCTGCCGCGTGCGATGGAGGGGCCCACACCGTCAAGTGCAGTATTCTATGGTTCGTTGTCTACCCACGTTCCAATTTTTGTTCTTCTTCATGCCTGGCCCAGGGAGTGGTCATTTTTTACGTATTGGCCTGAAGTGTGGACATTTTGGCATCCGGCAAATGCCATAGTCATTGCAATCGCCATTTGTCTGGTTTCTGCATTTGCCACAACCCACATGAGCAGGCAGCTTTCCGATGCCAAAAATACCATTGCGTATGCTACCATGACACAGCTCGCTATAATTTACATTGAGATCTTTCTCGGTTTGATTTTTGTGCGTTACGACATAAAATCTGCGGGACGCTTTGCCTTTATGGTTACCATTATGTGGATAGTTTTCGGCATTATAATCTACATCTTCAATGGCTATTATTTCAACGTCAAAGAGGAATTTCTAACGGCACTCGCGATAGGTTTCACAATACTAAGCTTCTTAAATATACGTAGAGTGATCCTGTTTTTCTTTAATCTTTTCTGCTCAGTGGTACTCATTTACATAATGTTGATAGACAAGCTTAAGAGTGACATAGATCCAATGTCCGTGTTGTCTTTTTCTGATCTTTTTGTTTTATTTGTCGCGAAGGCTACAGATCCATCAGCAGCATAAGGAAGTCGCACCTACATCTCTTTTACTACAATCTTGATCTTAAGACATATACGCGGACAGAAGGCGATGTTCTTGCCAGCCATTATTCCCACACATTATATTTCATATCAGCAAGAAGACTATCTTCTTCAGGATGTGTGCCCATCCATTTCACAGTTCCTGTCTCTATGTTATACACAGCGCCAACAACTGTTACTCTCCCATCATTCGTTCTCCTTCGGATTGAAGAACTTCTTTGGAAAAGATCCTCTATTGCCTGCCACACGTTTGCCTCAACCAGTGCTGGAACAAGAGCTTTGCCATGTAAATTCGGGTGAGCTGTCTGCTCTTTCTCTAACGCAGGCCTGATAGGCGCAATTAAGTCTGGGATACAGCCGTGAACATCTGCGCCTGTGGCAACCGCAGTACACGCACCACAGTGGGTATGCCCTAAGACTACCATTACAGGTGTCTCCAAATGGTCAATCCCGTACTCAATAGAACCAATCTCGTCAGTATTACAAACATTTCCTGCAACCTTTATTACAAAAATATCTCCCACCCCCTGATCAAATAATATCTCTACCGGAACCCTTGAATCAGAGCAGGCAATTACGGTTGCAAAAGGATGCTGCCCGTCTCTGGTTACCTGTTTTCTCCGTTCTGCGGAAATATTCGGATGAGTAGACTGACATGAGCTGAAACGTACATTGCCCGACATTAATTTGAGAAGCGCTTCAGTCGGGTCATGTGAATCTGCAGACGCACCAGTGGAAGCCATCATAGTACCAAAAATTAGTAAACTCATTAAGCTGAATATAATGTACTTCGCACATACCCTTCCGCACATCTCCACAACTCCCCCTTTTCAAATTCCATAAAAAGATGAAAACAAAAAGACTAACGCAAAACAATACAACTGTCAACAAATACAATTTTTTTGATACCTAAATTGAGCGATTTAATATTACATGCCGTTGTCGCCACCCGCCTGGGTGGGCGTTGTTCATCACTTGATGGGATTACGTAAATTACGCAACCTTCTTAAGGTTGCGGCCACAAAATCGCTCAATTCAGGTAATAATAAATCCGTCCAATAGAGGTGGCATATGAAAAAACCCACCAGGATTGGTGGGTTTTTTCGTTTCGCCTTTTTCAGAAATTGAACTAGTTGAACTTTTTAGAATTTGAATTAATTATGTCTTTAGATTCAACTCATTAGCAAATCGTGTTCTATCTTTTAAAATCTTCTTTTATCGTGAATGAAAAGTTAAGATTTGGACGCAGGTATATAAACCAGAACGCTACGCCTGCCAGAACAACCCCTCCAAAAATATTTCCAAGTAACACAGGGAATTGATTGATAACCAGGAACCCTTTCCAGGTAAGATTGGAGAGGTCTAATGTCTTTCCTGCCATCTTTTCCGCAGCAGCAACAACTTCCGGTTTACTCTTTAAGACTATACCCATTGGAATATAATACATATTTGCGACTACATGCTCAAATCCACTGGCAACGAAACCGGCTATGGGGAATATAAGCGTCATGATCTTGTCTGCCACATTTCTTGCACTGAAACATACCCATACCGCCATACAAACCATCGCATTACAGAGTACCGCCTTTGAAAAGGCATTGGTAAATGTTAGATTAACCTTTTTGTTGGCAAGAAGCAGCGCCTTTCCGCCGACCATATAATCGTAGAACGAAAATTGTTGCGCCTTATATATAAAGAAGACAATTAATAGACTCCCTACGAAATTTCCACTCAATGAAAATATCCAGTTATCACAGATTCTTCTGATTGTAACTTTTTTATCCAAATATCCAATAATAATCAAACAGTTACCCGTAAATAGCTCCCCGCCACCAACCACATACATTATGAAACCGAGACAGAATACAATTGACCCAACTACCGCCGTAAGCCCGCTGTGTAGTCCGGAATCACTTATCACTAAGGTAGCAAATTGAGCACCCAGAGCTATAAAAGCGCCGGCATTAATACCCAGAAAAAATGTGTTTACAGCAGAATTTTTTGCCTTTACACCTGCTACCGCATCAAGCCGTTTTGCTATTTGTGGGGGTGAATAGGCGTCTATATCGTAAACCGCCTGGCTACTTTCTGGTGCTGTTACAACAGGCTTTGTTACTTTAACCGATTTTACAGACCTGACAGCCTTTGTTGTTCTAACGGTTTTCGCCGTTTTAACAGCCTTTGTTGCCCTGGCAGCTATCTTCGTTTTGACAGGTTTTGCAGCCTTAACAGTCTTTGAAGTCCTGACAGTTTTCGCCGTTTTAACGGGTTTTGTTGCCTTAACAGTTTTTCCAGTCTTGTTTTCAGCCATTTGGACCTACTTTCTTATTCTTTGGTGTTCGTAAAAAAACAAACCAGTAGACACCCGCAACTAATATAATACCGCCAAATAAGTTTCCAAGGACAACAGGAATCAAGTTATCAACTAAAAAGCCTTTACCGCAGGTAAGATTCGAAACATCTAACGGTCCTCCATTTACCCTGTCAACTGCCTCCATTACGAAACGGTTGCCTTTCAAGATAAGACCCATCGGGATGAGCCACATATTAACTACGCAGTGCTCAAACCCGCAAGCGATCAGACAAGCTATTGGCCAAAGCAAAGACAAAACCTTATCCAGATTATTTCTGGCACTATAACACAACCAGATACCCATGCATACCAGAACATTACAGAGAACCCCTCTAGCAAAAGCAACACCAAATGTAAGATTAACCTTATCATTGGCAGCAATGACAATTTTGGCTCCAAGCAGATGGTTGTGGGCTGTCCACTGCGCGGAGAGGTATATCCAGAAAACTATACTCAACGCGCCTATAAGATTTCCTATAAAAGCGATAACCAGATTCCTGGTAAGATCACCACTCGAAATCTTTCCGGCAAAAAAGGACATGGCGATAAGACAATTACCCGTAAAAAGCTCTGCGCCGGTAATTACGATTAGGACTAATGCCATAGTAAAGGCGACACCACCAACCAACGCATTTAAGCCGAAACTGGAGGTTGCTGTATGTGTTACCATCATCATCAGCTGTGCGCCTAACGCAATAAAAACACCGGCAAGAATACTGAGGGCAAGCGTTGTGAGGAAACCTATATTGGCTTTTGCGACTCCCACTTGCCCAACCCTGTTTGCCATCATCTTGGGCGTATATGCGTCGATATCAATGAATGGTGTGCTGGCCAGCGGAGGCGTACTTGAAATGCTTTCTACTTCCTTCTTACCCTTATCAGACATAAATATACCGCCTTTCAATATGAAAATAACGGAATACACAGAAAAAGCAAAGTATTGGCTGTATATACCGGTGAAACTTGTCGTATTCCTAATATAGAGACAAAGACATCTTTTAATATACGTGGGTGTAAGGCAAATTGAATACCCGGATTTTAATAAAGTGCCAGTCCGATATTTTATCTGGTAATTTATCCCAATCGCCAGGCAGCTATTAATGCATCATGAGAAAATTTCCAATCTACTGTAAGTCTGCTCAATATCGCAAATACATTAGACTTATATAAAACGAAAACCTGAGGTTGTTTTTATTTAAAGATCTCCTTAAGGGCGGGTATTGTACCGAACAAAACCGTAAAATAAAATAAAATTATTTTACTTCGAAGTTCTTTTTTCTAGCATTCTAACAAAATAGCGGCTTATTTCAGCCGCATTACCGCATGTTATAACATTTCACCAAATATTCAATTTTCTCACTATATCTATATGCGCCTACTCTATAGTCTAGAGAACTGCCAACGCACAACTGGAGACATTACAGGTGGCATAGTCCGACAGAAGCCTTCCATAAATGAAAAATCGGGCAAAAGACGTTGTTGACATGTGATACAAAATAAGGTAATTATAGCACTGAGAAAAACATTTTAATCGTTCTTTAGGAACAGAAGTAATTTTCTAGTCTTGTTTTAAGGAGGGGAAAGATGTCTTTAAAAGCCGGTTCTTATTGCCTTGATACAAATTCCGGGAATTTGAATGTTTATACCTTCAAAGAGGGTTTGCTTAGTAAATTAGCACATGATTTACTAATCGATATAACCAAATTCAAAGTTAATCTGGAAGTACCGGAGGCAGGTTTTGCATCGGGAAGCTTGGTACTGGAGATACAGGCAAACTCTCTAAAAGTAATTTGCGCCCTGAAAGATGGAGAAAGGACAGACGCCCTAAAAGAGAAAGATATAGCGGATATTGAAAAAGATATGGGAGCGAAAGTATTACATCCGGACAAATACCCAACTGTCAATTTCCGCTCTAAATCTATTCAGGAAAAAGAGGGTGGTTACAAAATAAATGGAGATTTAAGTCTTCACGGTGTTACCAAATCTATTGATTTTGATATAGACACTAGCGGTGGAAGTTTAAAGGGTATGATTACCTTACTCCAGAAAGACTACGGAATAAAACCCTTCAAAGCGATGATGGGCACTTTGAAGATAAAAAACGAAATTAATATTGGTTTTGATCTGTCTTTAAGCTGAGGCTGAATCGAGAGACACCACACCAGCTTCATTTCGTACAGAAACCAGCTACCATTTTAACGCGTAATAACACTTTTTGTATTATACCTTTGACCTTTTCAAATGTCTTAGTCGCCTGTACTCCATAGTACCTGATTCGTTAAAATCCTTTGGGAAATACATGTTGAATCATTCTTCCGATAAACGTATATACATCCACACGCTTTTGGTCTTCTCTTTTCATCTACCCCCCCCTTTATGTTGGTATACACTGAAGTTATAGGAAGAATATTTATTTTCTATTCTAGATGACCATATGGATGACTTATTTGACGCAAGGGCAAAATCTGCAAAAAAATCCCCACTGGCCGAAAGGATGAGGCCACAAAATCTAGCTGAATTTGTCGGGCAGGAGCACCTCGTTGGGCCCGATAAGATTCTTAGCGGATTTATGGAAAGAAAAGAGTTCGTATCGATGATTTTATGGGGCCCACCCGGTGTGGGGAAAACTACCTTAGCCTTAATCGTTGCGAGAGCACTTGATGCTCACTTTGTTTCTTTCTCAGCCGTGTTATCAGGCGTTAAAGAGATTCGTGCTGTTATCGAAGACGCCAGACAACAGCTTAAATATTATGGTAAAAGAACCGTCCTTTTCGTAGATGAAATTCACAGATTCAATAAGGCTCAACAAGATGCCTTTCTTCATCACGTGGAAGACGGTACTATTACATTGATTGGCGCTACGACAGAGAACCCCTCTTTCGAAGTGAATGCGCCCCTTCTCTCTCGCTGCAAAGTGCTGGTACTCGAACAACTCACGACAGACAACATCAAAACCATAATCACTAATACCTTATCAGATACAGAACGAGGACCAGGCAGTTTAAAAGTAAAGATAGATGAGGACGCCATTAGCTTCATCGCGGATCTTTCTCATGGAGAGGCAAGAGTAGCCTTAAATACTCTTGAGGCTGCCATGTTACTAATGAACCCCAGCCAGGACAACAAGAGAACAATTACTTTAGATATCGCCCAGGAAGCCATGCAGCGAAAGGCGCTCCTTTATGATAAAGGAGGGGAGGAACATTATAATGTGATCTCTGCTTTTATCAAATCCATGCGTGACAGTGACCCGGATGCTGCTCTCTACTGGCTGGCACGTATGCTGGAGGCAGGTGAAGATCCTCTCTTTATCGCACGTCGCATGGTTATTTTTGCTTCAGAGGATATCGGCAATGCTGATCCGACTGCCATTCAGATAGCAGTGTCAGTAAAAGATGCATTTCATTTTGTCGGAATGCCGGAGGGATGGATACCTCTGGCACAGGGCGTCACTTATCTTGCTACTGCACCAAAGAGCAATGCATCCTATAAGGCATATCTAAGTGCATTAAATGATGTCAAAGAGAATGGCGCATTGAGAGTGCCTCTTCATATAAGAAATGCGCCAACATCCCTGATGAAAGACCTTGGTTATGGAAAAGGTTACAAGTATCCACATGATCATGGCGGCTACGCGGGACAATCTTGTTTGCCAAAAGAACTTGAAGGAAAAGAGTATTATAAACCGACAGATTATGGATTTGATAAAGAGATAAAGAAAAGACTCGTGTTTTTTAAAGCAAAACGAAGGGAGGTAAAGTAGCACGTGTTTTCTGCTGAACAAGCTACCTCTTCCGCTCAATGGACAATATTGTAATTATTACTGATACTTCAGTATTAATTGTTTGCCGGCATAAAGTTTCGTTCACACGCCATAACTCTTGACATATCTTCCTGCTTGCCATATAATCCGGCTTTCGTTATATCACGTAAGGTAGTATTGTGTAAAAGCTTAGGTTTCAAAATTTTTTATGGATAAACTCAACAGAAAAGTAGCCGCTGATATCAGACAAGTGCCTCCTCATGTATTAGAGTTGATGCTGGATGTAATTCTGGAAGTGATGCGGGCTGAACATGGTTCAATTATGCTGCTTGATGAAGAAAGCAATGAGCTCAGTATTAAAACCGCTCGCGGGTTAAAAGAGGAAATAATACATAGCGCAAGAGCACGTTTGGGTAGAGGCATAGCAGGCAAGGTTGCTGCATCGGGACAATCTCTTTTTCTCAAAGGAACCGCTGAGAAACGGCAGCTGGAAATAGGACTTGAGGACTTGGTTCACCCAGAGATTGATACTGCATATGTAGCGCCCATCAAATTTGTCAATGGAAGAGCAGGAGTGATAAACATTAAATCCCTCCATCCAAATCATGAAATCAAACCGGAAAAAGAACACTTAGTACAAGAAATTCTCAACCGTTTCTCCGAATACCTTCTTCAGGTTAAGCTCCGCCCTGATTCGCATGAATCATCATCTCAGCTTTACATGATGAATATTTTTCAGGAATATAATACTCTCCGGGAGCTAAGGGAGGTTTTTGATTATATTTTTCAGTTGATCGCGGAAATAATGAAAACACCAAAAAAGGGTTTTTTTCTCCTTAAAAATCACGAATCAAATTTTTTTGATCTCATCCTTGGATATGGTTTTGAACTAAATAATTATTGCGAAATTTATGAAAAATTAATTCCACAGTTTAAAGAGATAAGGTTTCAGCCAAATGGTAATATTACAATATTTAACATAAAGGACTTCTCTCTTTCTCCAAATACATTCTTTAATGAAGAATTGTTAGTTTTCATGCCCTTGAAATTAGAGAATAGTGTTAAAGGTTACATTGTTTTCTTTGTCGATGAAGCACCAAGGCTTGATAAAACTACAAACAGTTTTATCCAAACAATTTGTGCAACTACAGCGCAGACAATGGATGTATCAGTTTCTGGGCAAAAGTTCAGGGAACGTGTATTTGTTGATAGTCTAACAGGAACATACAACTATGGTCTCTGGTGGAAGCGGCTCGATGAAGAATTCAGCCGTGCACGTCGATTGAAAGGCACTAAAATTTCACTAATAATGATAGATATAGACAGATTTGATCAGCTCAATTTAGCCCACGGTTACTTTGTGGGAGACCAGCTGCTGAGAATCATAGCTGATCGTATTAAACGTTCTATTCGGCCAATCGACATCGTGGGTCGTATTGGAGGGGAGGAATTTGGTATTGCCTTAGTAAACACAGAGAAAAAATGTTCGCTCAACGTAATAAATCGTATTGTTGATGCCGTCTCCGAAATCCCAACAGAAATTAGGATTAAATTATCATACCCCATTACCCTGAGTTGCGGTATATCAGAATATCCAAAAGATGCTAAAGACCCTGGAGAGCTAGTGGACAGAGCAAAGACAGCACTGGTTTCTGCAAAAATAATGGGAGGCAACTGTATAAAATTTTTCGAAACTTTGGAGGAATAATATCTAGATGTTCTCCGTTCGTACAACTTTTGGATACGTTTCTATAATGATTGCTGATGCCTTTATTTGCTCTCTTATATTTTGGTTTACACTTTCACACATTTTTTGGGTTCCTGGCTGGTATGCCAATGATGGATTATTAAATCATGTATCTCTTGACATAATAACTTTAATTGTTGTTTTGTCTCTTGGCGTTGCTCGCCTATATTCCTATACGGAGTATTACTATCCCTCAGATCTTCTAAAGCAAATAGCAACTTCGTTTTTAATTTCATTAGGAGGTATTGCGATACTTGGATATTTTGCTAAAGGTATTACCTCTTTGGACCTGGGATTTATAGCACCGCTCGTATTAACATATATCCTCCTTTATATCTTTCGTTATTTTTTGTATTTCACAGTAAGGGACAATCGTACACGGATTTTAATTATAGGTGCTAACGATTTTGCTCGGGAGATAGTAGAGGAATCAATGAGAAAAAAATTTAGGAGCTATGAGATTGTGTGCATAGCTTCCTCTGATGAAAAAAAGTTAGGTTACGATATTTACGGTATTAAAGTCCTACCTCTCAAGGACAAAATTGAGGAACTTATTCGGGACTATTCTGTTGACTGCATAGTAGTAACAAAACGGAATAGGCGGGGGATGTTACCCATTCATGAACTCCTCAATTGTAAAACCCAAAACATTCGCGTTCAGGAAGGTTTCTCTTTTTATGAAAAGATAAAACGCAAAATCATTATCAGTGAATTCCTCCAACCCAGCTGGTTTATTTTTCAAGACGGGTTTTCCCAGAATTCTATTCACCAGTCATTTAAACGGATGATAGGTATTGCTGTTTCGATTGTTTTGCTCGCTGTCCTTACGCCAATTATACTCTTGGTCGCAATAGGTATAAAACTGGATTCTCCGGGTCCTGTTTTTTATCAACAGGAAAGAGTTGGCCGCAAGGGCAAAGTATTCGGTCTGCTCAAATTCAGATCTATGCGCGAAGATGCTGAGGCGTTAAACGGACCAATGTTTGCGCAAAAATCCGACGCACGCATTACACGAATTGGCACGATTCTTCGCAGGTTAAGGCTGGACGAAATACCTCAGTTCATCAACATATTTAAGGGGGAGATGGATCTCGTCGGCCCCAGGCCAGAACGCCCCGTTTTCGTCACGCAACTGGAAAAACAAGTACCTTACTATAGCCTACGACACTCTGTTAGGCCAGGTCTGACCGGATGGGCTCAAGTTAAATACCGATACGGAGAAAGCTTTAAGGATAGCAAAGAAAAACTTCATTACGATTTGTACTATGTCAAACACCTTTCCTGGCATTTGGATTTGTTAATCATTTTTCTGACTATTAAGGAAATCCTGTTTGCCAGGGGACGCTAGGAATCTTCTGCCAAAACGGCCAATACGATTTACCGATTCATGCCGTAGGGCTTCCATGAAACACAGATTTTCATGGTAAATAAGAACCTCTAATTTTATGAAGAAGAGGCTCCATATAAATATATTTTTTTATTCTCCATCCATGGAAGTACACTATTTTGAAATTTTTCCATTTCCGTTAATAATGCGGGAAGATTTCTTTTTTTCTTCATTTTTACCCTGATAGTATCACATGAAATTTTCAATCTCTCCACTATTTGAAACAAACTTTTCAATATATCAAAGCTACCCTTAATTAATTCATCTGGCGTAAAAACAAATTCATTTATATATGCCTCATCAAAAATTTTTACAGTTTTAATAGAGTCAATTCCTTTTACATCAGGGTTTTTGTCTTTCCTATCTAAATACTTAAATGGTTTTAGTGTTTTTAGCTGACTATCATTTCCGTTTAACTCTTTGGTTTTATAGTTAATTGCTATAGAGGATATTGTGCATTTACAGCATTACCTTATCTCTTAAATCCTGATAGGTTGTAATAACAACTACTTAAACAAAGCTAAATAATCAGGTATGCTATTTCCTGATTAGGGGAAAATAGTTGTCAAATGGGCAGGTGACCATAAATTTTCCAGATGGTCATTACTTCTTCCAATCGTAGGTTAGCTTGCCACACCCGCACCTGATTTTGTTCTCCACATTATCAAAATACTTGATCGAAATAAACTTCTTGCACCCATCCTCATCACAGTAAAAGGTATGAACAGTATTCTCAACATCTTCCCATATTGCTGCTAAGTCCTCAATGCTTTCAGTAAACTCATTGTCATGAGACGTGATATTACCAATGAACATTGGCATTCCCTTCAGTCTTTGAAGGTTAGCCTGATCCTTTAATCCACTTCCCTTACTTGAAATTCGGCTATGAACAGCATCCAATAGTTCAGAAGCCATTCTCTTTTCATTGATTCTATTATAACGAAAAGCCACTTTGGCCTCTATGTTGTAGGCGATTTCTTTCATTACCTTTTCAGTATAAATTCTTATATCATTACCAAGTCCATCCGTGTCTTTGTCCTCAAATTTCTTGAGAATACGGTCCTTAATGTCAGTTGTGCCTTCTTCAATTCCTACTCCACGCTCTTTTGACCACTTAAAGTCTTGAATTAGCCAGCCTTTGCTCTTGACATCACTGGCCACTAATTCAAAGAATCCCTGCTCGTGTGTAAATAACAGAATTTGATAGTCACCGAACTTATCAGTTAGCAAATTTGCAAACCTTAATCTGTGTGGCCTATCGAAACTGGAAATCACATCGTCAAGGACAAAAAACTTGTTCTGCTTATTGAATGCTTTCACAGAAGCTAAAAAGAAAGACAGGCCAAGGCAGTTGATATGACTTTCACTAAAATAAGCGATTGGTGCCGTTGTGGGTACATCAAAGAAGTTGTACTCGATTGTTATTCCGACCAGGTCATCGTTTTTGTCCTTGATAGGTACTAGCTTAATATTCTTAATTTTCTCACCGGTGTTCATGGCAGTGTAATATTCATCAATAGTTGCGGAAAACATCTTAAGAAATACATTTAAAGCTTCTTCTTGCCGTTTAATAAAATCGGTAAAAAGAAGTTGGAATGTGACCTGTTGTTTTGTCTGTATTTCTTGTTGTTTTTTAATGCTCTTATATTGATTGTAAGCAGTGACTGCATGAAATAGCCTGGTGTAAATTTGGAATTTTATATTCAAGCCCTTGCCTTCTGTGAGTGCCTTTGCTATGTCTTGCATTTCCTCGGCAAGTTCCGATATTCCTTTCTTATCAATCTGTGTTTTACCAGGCTCCCGAATTGTGTCTTTCGCTGTCAATTCCTTTTTCAGTTCATCAAAAAATGCATTCAAGGAGGTTTTAAGTTGCTGAATTCTTTCAAGATGCTTGGCTTGCTGTTCTTCTTTGAAAAGCTTCTCTTTGAGTAGCCCATCAATCGTATTGACGTTGACTCGCAAAATTTCTTTTAATTTCTGCTCCTGTTCTTCCAGCCTGCCCTTCTCTTTTTCCAGTTCTTCCAGTTCTGAAATCCTCTCATTTAATTCTTTAATCAATTCAATTTTGCTCTTTTCTTGAAGACAGAGTGGACAGTGATCATCCTGTACAACACCGTTTTTCAAAACACTCTGACCTTCTTTCAATAAAGAGAGGAGTTGAAGTTTCTGAATATTCTCCGGGTCTTTCTGCAGTTCTGTGTAGGTTGTGTGATAATCTCTATAGCTGGAGTGTATGCTATCAATGTTCCCGATAATTTCTGTTAAATATTCTCCAACCTTCGAATGGAAACTGATTTGCTCTAAAAGAGCTGTACCTTCTTTGGTTTCAATCGATTTTAGGATATCCCGGATATCTTTATGCGATTTGATCTCTTTTCCAATTTGCAACGGTTTTATTAGCTGATTAGCTCCTGCAAAAAGCTGATCATCAGTAAAGGCATTTTGCTTGAGGTTTTCGAGGACAACATCTTGCTTGGCTTCTTTCTGATTATCATAGTTTGCCGATCTTATGTCGTGAGCGATTCTTTCAGCAGACTTCCTGAGAAGACTACGGACATCAGTAACAGCGGAGAAGCCAATAATGTTTTGGAGTTTCTCAAGCTTCTCGCCCGGGGTGGCGATAATGAACTCCACCAAATCTCTGTAGCGTAGAATTAAGTTTTCAGATTGAGTAGCATTCAAATAATCTTTGAAATCATCTGTTGAGTTTGAGATAGATGCCTTTAATGTGCTGTCAATAGCTTTTGTTGCATTCAATTTGCCGTTGGAATGCTGAATGTTAATGAATGCATCTTCATTATCAGGAATGAATAGATTGCGCAATGACCCTCTTCCTTTGGTTGCGCCAGTCTCTTTACTAATCAAATGCTCAACACCATCTGAATAGTACCACTCAATGGCATCAGTCAAAGAGCTCTTTCCCGATCCATTCTCACCAAATATCAGAATAGATCTTTTATCCAGATTTAGCAGCAAAGTGCTTTTAATACCCCTGATTCCACTGATGGTGATTGATTTAATCTTTGTCATCTTTTTCCTCGGTGGTATCCAGTTCTTCTTGAAGTATTTTCTCCGTCATATTCTGGATGTTAGTATCGGTCAGTCTCCCTTCACTGTACAAGGATGCCAGCTTTTCAACAATCCTTTTATCTACCCCTTCTATATTCATAATCTCTGCGAAGAATTCGTCAATTACTTCTTTACCGCTTTTGATCCCGTCACGCATGGCGTAATACCTCTGTTTTGTATTTTCTTCAAATATGGCCAATCAATTATTAAGTTGGACTTTAATTTTTTTTGTCTAATATTTCATACCCGGATTTATTGTTACAGATAGGAAAACACCAGCGCCAAGTAAGAAGGCAATGTTATGATTTTCTCTTCATACTTGATTAATGAAAGACGGCAAAAAACGGTTGTATTCATATTGTTGTTTGCGTGTTCCGGCGTTATACATTAGTTACGCCTCAATGGATTGTCAGCAAAGTGCCCTCGTGTTACAGGCTTTATATCCTACCCAGAAAGCCATATTATTGTTTATCGCATACAATGTCAATAAGTGTGTTTATATTACCAATTAGGCCATATTTTAGAGATGTTTGCCTTAAGTAATAATATAAAATTCCTTATTATCATTTTTAGTAATAAATGACAATAGAAGAAAGTCTATTATCATTTCCATTCCTCGATCAAGGAGGTATAAGGAGACATAGGATGCGGACAAACACCATAAACGCTGAGGTTAAAGACGAAGAAAGGGTTACTATATTAGATTTGCGAACGAAGAACAAGGTCAGTGTTTATCCTGTTAATTCGCTCCTAAGGCGGACGTGGGCGCCTGTCAAAAATTGGTCTTTCCCGACTTTAATCCTATTCATTTGACAAATCTGGTTGTAAAAACTAAGATCATCGCATGGCGAAAACATATTGCGCAACTTATAAGGATGATTCACGGAAAATGCAGGCAATTCAGATTGGATTGATCAGGCAGGTTGTAATCAGCTCTGTTTTTACATTGATATTAATGATGACGGTACAGGTCGCAAGTCTGCCAGTCGTGTTTGCAAAAGACAAGGAACTGGCACCGGAAGTACAACTGGACCTATTAGTTAACTCTGCAACAAAGAGTATGAAGGATGGAAGATGGGAAGATGCGGTGCAGAGTTTTGAAAAAGCGATGAAACTGGGAGTCAGCCTGCCCGGAGATTTTCATTTCCTTTATGGCAAAGCTCTTTATAAAACGGGAAGCTATGAGTACTCGTTATCAAGTCTTACTATTTATCTTACATTAGTAGGACGAGACGGGAAATATTATGAAGAGGCAATTTCCCTGATCGTTGATGCGGAGAACAAACAGAAAGAGGAAATGCGTCGGACATCGGAATCAAAACGCCGGAAGGTAGAAGCCGCAAGTGAGACTGAAGATGGAATGGTGTTTGTTAAGGGAGGATGCTTTGACATGGGCGACATCTTTGGTACGGGGACAAGTGATGAGAAGCCTGTTCACACTGTATGCGTAGGCGATTTTTATCTGGGAAAAACTGAAGTAACCCAGAAACAATGGGAGGATGTAACAGGCAGTAATCCATCTAAATTTCAATGTGGAGACTGCCCGGTTGAAAGAGTGAGCTGGAATAATGTCCAGGATTTTATAAAAAAGCTGAATGAGAAGACAGGCATGAATTACCGCCTTCCAACCGAAGCTGAATGGGAATATGCGGCAAGGAGTGGCGGCTGGAAAGAGCAGTGGGTAGGAACCAACGACGAAGAAAAAATTGGAGAATATACCTGGTATGGGTATACTGCCGAGGGTCGTACACATGCAGTTGCAGAAAAAACTCCGAACAGAATTGGCCTATATGATATGATGGGAAATGTCTGGGAGTGGTGTTCAGACCGATATGACAAACAATATTATGAGCATAGTCCCAGTAAAGATCCGCAGGGCCCCTCAGAAGGCACAAGCCGTGTTTTACGTGGCGGTGGCTGGCGCAGCAAAGACAAGGTATTACGAACAACTGACCGAAACGACATGCCTCCTACCACCAAAAAATTCAGTGATATAGGCTTCCGTCTTGCCAGGAGCCCGTAGAAAGAAGCGGTGTTTGTAAAACTTGTATTTGCACTCCAAAAAAACAATCCTGTACAAAATAATCGGGGAATGCCCTCGTTATTTGCTCTTATCAATCTTTTTGTAAAGAGCCTTCATATTTTCTAACGTAATAGCAACCTCAGGGTGGTCAGGACCTAATGTCTCTTCTAATATTTTCAAGGCACGTTTGTAAAGAGGCTCCGCTTCTGTATATCTGCCCTGGTTATAAAAAAGTTCTGCCAGATTGTTTAAGGATATTGCAACATCAGGATTGTCAGGTCCAAGGGCTTTTTCATTTATTTTCAATGCCCGTTTATACAGCGGCTCAATTTCAGCATATGTACCTTTCATTACGTAAAGCTCGGCGATATAGTTTAATGATATTGCGACATTTGGATGGTCAGGTCCAAATGTATCTTCTGCAACCTTTAGTGCTTCTTTGGCGACATTTAATGCATCTGGATACTGCTTCTGTTTAAAGAGCGTTTTGGCTTTGCCGTTCAGTCTTTCCCATAGTACCTCCTGAGCATATACTGATGCAGAAAACGATAATACCAGTACTATTATAATAACAACTTTAGCTCTAAAGGAGTGCAGAAACTTTGTAGTCTTTAATAATGTCTTCATTGGTATAATTCTGTTAATGTGCAAACTTGTGGGAAATAGAGGACGTTGTCACTGTTCTATTTTCTCTATTGAGATCTTTATAGATGGAGTGAGGTGTCGTAATTTCCACCCCACTCCTCTCAAAACTATGCATACAAAAAGAACTTAAAATTAATTTTCTGTTAGAGCCCGGCATCTTTTCTTAGAATCTCTGCTTTATCTGTCTTTTCCCATGAGAAGGAGTCTTCAGATCTTCCGAAATGACCGTGCCTGGCTGTAACCTGGTAAATAGGTCTCCTCAACTGAAGGTGATCTATAATGCCTTTTGGCGTAAGATCAAAATGTTTCTTAACCAGTTCTTCTATCTTTGCTTCCGGGATTTTGGCTGTATTTTCTGTTAAAATCAGAACTGCCATAGGCTTGGCAACGCCAATCGCATAAGACAATTGAACCTCGCAGATATCTGCAAGACCGGCAGCCACTACATTTTTGGCAACATAACGTGCAGCATAGGCGGCACTGCGGTCAACTTTCGACGGGTCTTTTCCGGAAAATGCTCCGCCACCATGCCTTGCTCTACCTCCATACGTATCAACGATGATCTTCCTTCCAGTCAAACCACAGTCGCCCTGTGGCCCTCCTACTACGAAACGGCCGGTTGGATTTATGTAGTATTTGGTTTTGTCATCCAGCATGTCTACAGGAATAACTTTTTTTACTACCTTTTCAATTATATCATTTTCCAGTTGATCATGAGAAATGTCCGGAGCGTGTTGGGATGAAATAACGACCGCGTCCACCCTTAGTGGTTTGCTGCCGTCATATTCAACAGTTACCTGTGATTTACCATCAGGTCGGAGATAGAAAAGATCTCCGGTCTGCCTTTCCTCTGAAAGTTTCTTGACTAAATGATGAGCCATGCAGATCGGGAGAGGCATTAATTCCGCTGTTTCGTTACAAGCAAAGCCGAACATCATACCCTGATCTCCGGCGCCATGTTCACTGTGCAGACCCTCACCCTCGGAGACGCCCTGTGCAATATCCGGAGACTGCTTACCAAGTGTTGACATAACAGCACATGTTTCATAGTCAAACCCCATTGATGAGTCAGTGTAACCTATATCCTTAATAGTCTGTCTGACGATATGCTGTATATCTATAACCGCCGTTGTTGTGATTTCTCCGGCGACCATTGCCATCCCTGTTGTTACCAGTGTTTCGCATGCAACACGTGACATTGGATCCTGTGCCAGAATTGCATCTAATATGGCATCTGAAATCTGGTCAGCTATCTTATCAGGATGCCCCATAGATACTGATTCAGAAGTAAATAAATAGTTTCCTTTTTTCATTTGATTCTTTTTTCCTTTCCAAAGTTTTTGTTAAAATATTAGCCTCAGATAACGTAGTGAAATCATTTACACTTTATGCTTTCTTGTCCTTCCTGGTTATCCTTAAAATCTGGAAAGCTAAAGCTTTCCGCTACTGTTATTTCTTACAAGATAAAATGAGTAGTTAATTCTTTATTATATTTCTTATTATCTCTATATTTCTGCCTGTTGCACCTCTTTTTTCATTAACTATTTTTTGTGCTTTAAGCCCCATCTCCTTTGCCACATCAGGATTTTTGATAAAAAATTCAATTGTTTCAAAGAGTTCATCTTCTGTTTTAACCACTTTGGCTGCGTTATTTTTGAGAAGGAGATCTACTTCCTCTTTAAAGTTAAATGTATGTGGACCAAAGATTACCGTACTTCCCAGCCCTGCCGGTTCCATCATATTTTGACCTCCGGATGGCACAAGGCTCTTTCCGACAAAAACATAATTTGATAGAGAATATATCGTTCCTAAATCACCGACAGTATCAATTAATATGATTGTTTTCTTTGTGTCTTGCCATTTGTAATGAGAGCGCTCTACTTCAGTTTTCAGTACGGGAACAAAACCCATTTTTTCTATCAACCGGGAAACGTCTCCTGTTCTTTCAATATGTCTCGGCGCTAAAATTAATTTTAAATTCGGATAGGTTTTATTCAACCTTTCAAAGACCCTGATTAAAATTTCTTCCTCACCCGCATGTGTGCTTCCACCAATAAGCACCAGATCATCATCGTTAATATGGAATAATTCTGCCAGTTCCTTACTGATATTTTCATCAATATGGGTTGGAATATTGTCATATTTCATTGTGCCGGTAACAAAGATCTGTTTGCCGGGTATACCTAAATCTCGAAAACGCTGTGCGTCAAGCTCGGTCCTGGCACAATAAATATTCATTTCATTGATCAGGCTATTGCGAAAATCCTTCGAAATACGACTGATAACGCGGTACGCCTTAACAGATCTATTGGATATCCTTCCGTTAACTATGATGACAGGGATGTTTTTCTTAAAAGCTGATATTAAAAAATTCGGCCATATTTCAAGTTCGATCAGAAGGATAAAGCTCGGCTTTTTTTTTAGAATAACTTTTTTTGTTACCCAGCTTAAGTCGAGAGGAAAATAAAAAATATTTTTGTTTAAGAAGTTTCTCTCAGCGACCGAGAAGCCTGTATTTGTAGTTGCAGATATAAATGTTTCCCATTCAGGGAACTCCTCATCAATCCTCTCAATAATACTTTTTGCAGTAATGATTTCACCCACAGATGCTCCATGCACCCAGATCCCCGGTTTGCTGCTTAATCTTTCCGTTATTATCCCAAATCTTTGATCTAACCCGGAACGATAACGTTTGTTTGTTAATATTTTGAATAATAAATACGGTGAGCCAAATAAAGATGCAGTTACATAAATTGAATCAAAGATTAATGGCATCTTGTTGCATTCATTGATATTTAAATAGTTATTAGTGTAAAGATTATGATACTAGAGCTGATTCCGTTACAGGCTTTTTCAGCTTTTACCACAGCACTGTTTATATTTTTTCCCGCTCCCACATGGACAAGGCTGATTCCTGCCGACCTTAACACCGGTACGAATTGGAGCAGATCTCTGTTCGGCCTGACCACTATTGGTTGTCATTGCCCCATCTCTTTTCCTTTTAATGGCTGGAATTTCAGGCATGGTATTTTGAGAGTCCTGATAAACAAAGTTGTCAGCATTCCATACGTCTTTACTATCTATTGTTTCCGGCCTGACCCGTAACTTAAATATAAGATCCGTTACTTCTTCCCTTATAGATGACATCATGCTTTCGAACATTATCAGTGCTTCACGTTTGTATTCTATCTTTGGATCAACCTGTGCGTATCCTCTCAGCCCTATACCTGATTTCAAGTGGTCCATCGCATAGAGATGATCTTTCCATTTAGTATCAACTTTTTCAAGTAGGAGGATTTGCTCTATTTTCCTTAGCTCTTCTGCACCGATTTCTTTCTCTTTCTCTCCATAAGCTTCACAGGCAGTATCAAGTAACAGGTCTTCAACATCTTCCTTTGTTTCTATATTGTGTACTTTTAAGTCGACTTTTATACCGAATTTCTGTTTATACCAGTCAAGCAGACTATCCATATCCCATTCGTCACTATGTAATTTTCTATCAACATAGTAATCTACCGTTTCCACGATGCTCTCTTCAATCATTTTAAGTAAATCTTCCCGGAGCGCCTCCTGCGCAAGAACCCTTTGCCGCCATGTGTAAATGGTTTTTCTTTGTTCGTCCATCACCTCGTCATACTCAAGAAGATTTTTACGTATTTCGAAATTATGCTGTTCAACCTTTTTTTGTGCCCTTTCGATTGATTTGGATACCATGGAGTGTTCTATTGCCATGCCATCAGTCATGCCAAATTTTCTCAGTATGCCGCCTACTCTCTCCGGTGCGAAGATACGCATTAAGTCATCTTCGAGTGAAACGTAGAACCGTGATGATCCGGGGTCTCCCTGGCGTCCTGTACGACCTCTCAATTGATTGTCAATACGCCGTGCCTCATGTCTTTCTGTTCCTATTACATGGAGACCTCCCAGTTCTTTCACTCCTTCGCCCAGGACAATGTCTGTGCCCCTTCCGGCCATATTTGTCGCGATAGTAACATTTCCTTTTTGTCCAGCCTTTGCAATTATTGCAGCTTCCCGTTCATGATTTTTTGCATTGAGGACTTCGTGTTCTATGCCACGCCTTCTGAGCGCGTTGCTGAACATTTCAGACTTTTCTATTGAAATAGTTCCGACCAGTATAGGTTGTCCCTTTTCATGTACTTCAGCTATCTCTTCGACTATGGCTGTTTCTTTTTCTTTTGCCGTTCCATAGATTCTGTCCGGATGGTGTAGGCGTTGCAAAGGTTTGTTTGTTGGTATAACATCTACTCCCAATCCGTATATTTTGGCGAATTCAGCCGCTTCGGTAAAAGCCGTACCCGTCATCCCTGAAAGTTTATTATAGAGACGGTAAAAATTCTGAAGCGTGATTGTGGCAAGTGTCTGACTCTCTTCTTTTATCTTTAGATGTTCTTTCGCCTGTATAGCCTGGTGAAGTCCGTCGCTCCACATTCTGCCTTCCATCAGTCTTCCTGTAAATTCGTCTACGATGATAACATCTTTTCCCTGGACAACGTAATCTGTGTCTTTTATAAACAGCGAGTGGGCACGTAGACTCTGTTCAATATAGTGAGGCCAGTCCATGTGAATGTCAGAATATATACTGTCTACACCAAGTTCTTTTTCTACAATACTAATTCCTTCATCGGTTAAATTTGTACTCTTTTCCTTCTCTTTCACTTCGTAATGCTTGCCTGGTTTCAACTTCCTGGCAATCTTGTCAGCAGTAAAGTACTTTTCCGTTGATTCATCAGATGGTCCTGAGATTATGAGGGGTGTCCTCGCCTCATCGATCAGGATACTGTCAACTTCATCAACGATGGCGTAGTTCAATGCGCCCTGTACCTGTTCTTCAAGGTGCACTCTCATATTATCCCGCAGATAATCAAAGCCAAACTCGTTATTGGTACCATAAGTGATATCCGCTTTATAAGCTGCTCTCTTATCATCGTAGCTCTGATTGCTTTGTATCGCACCTGCCGAAAGACCCAGAAACTCATACATTGGTAACATCCAATTCATATCTCTATTGGCGAGATAGTCGTTTACGGTAACGACGTGAACACCCTTACCCCCAAGGGCATTGAGATAAGCCGGTAATGTCGCGACAAGTGTTTTACCTTCACCTGTTGTCATCTCCGCAATGTTTCCTCTGTGTAACACGATGCCTCCAATCAGCTGAACATCAAAATGCCTCATGGTCTTGTGCGGGCTGTCTGCATTGGGTATTAATAAAACTCTTCTGCTAGCCTCTCTTGCAACGGCAAAAGCCTCCGGCAAGAGGTCATCCAGCGTCTCTCCGGCAGCGAGTCTTTCCCTGAAAGTGTCAGTCTTTTGTCTGATCTCCGCATCTGTTAGCGCTTGCAAGCCGCTTTCAAGTGAATTTATGTGATCTACTACCGGCTTCATACTTTTTAAAATCCGGTCGCTGGCAGTACCAAACATCTTTGTAAATATACTCATTATTATGATTTATGTCTGAAAAATTGCAAAATTTAATTAAACCAGATTTAAGAAAAAGTGTCAACCCAAATCAGACACCTGCTTGTTAGTCTTGCAAGCCGTAATTACAGGTGTGGGAGGCGCTTGGACAATTTTTTGAAGAAATGGCGTGGAACCTCTTTCAGCATTAAATATGGAGAGTTAAGAGCTTATTCCATATAGTATTCTTGAATAGGCTTAACATCGAGTTCTCCACTTGAAACTGCTCTGATAGCGCTCTCTGCGGCGACAGCTCCCGGAACAGTTGTGAAGTAAGGAATGCCTGACACAATTGCATTCCGACGTATGTTATAAGAATTTTTTTGTGAAATTTTTCCTTCGGCTGTATTAATTACCATCTGAATATCATTGTTTTTCAAATGATCTATCACGTTAGGCCGTCCCTCATATTCTTTAAGGACAGTGGTAACGGGAGTACCTTTCTCTGCGATAGCCTTCGCAGTTCCTCCGGTAGCAGAAATTTTAAAACCAAGATTGTGAAGTTTTTGGGCGATATCTACTATAGGGGCTTTGTCTTTATCCCTGACACTTATGAAAACTGTACCAGACAGAGGAATCCCTCCATCTATAGCCATCTGTGCCTTGGCAAACGCCTTCCCGAAGTCAGTATCAATTCCCATAACTTCGCCTGTTGATTTCATTTCCGGTCCGAGAATGGTATCTGTACCATGAAATCTAACAAATGGAAAAACAGCTTCTTTAACGGCAACATGATTGTTCTTTCTATTGTTGTTTATATTTAACTCCTTCAGTTTGCATCCAGCAATAACCTGAGATGCTACTTTTGCAAGAGGAATACCAATCGCCTTGCTGACAAAAGGTATTGTCCTTGATCCACGCGGATTTACTTCCAGGATATAGACAACGTCATCTTTCACGGCAAATTGAATATTAATAATACCAAGGACTTTCATCTCTAAGGCCAGGGCTTTCGTCTGGGATTTTATCTTTCCAATAATTTCCTCTTCTATGGAATAAGGAGGCAGTGAACACGCACTATCTCCTGAATGTACGCCGGCCTCTTCTATGTGTTCCATGACACCTCCAATAAAGACCTCTTCACCGTCACACACTGCATCAACGTCTATCTCAACTGCACCCTCCAGAAATTTGTCTATTAACACTGGATGTCCGGGAGAAACTTCAACAGCATGCGTCATATACTCTTCAAGCTCACCTTCATCAAAGACTACCTTCATGGCCCTGCCACCCAGAACATATGAGGGCCTTATCAAGACAGGATAGCCTATTGAAACTGCAATTTTTTTGGCTTCTGTAAATGATCTTGCATTTCCGTTCTCCGGTTGAAGAAGACCCAGCTTGGACAGAAGCGCCGCAAACCTTTCGCGGTCTTCCGCCATGTCAATACTGTCCGGTGATGTACCAAGAATTTTAACTCCTGCATTGAACAAAGGCACAGCAAGTTTCAACGGGGTCTGTCCTCCAAATTGCACGATAACACCTTCCGGCTTTTCCTTCTCAACTATTTCGATTACATCCTCAAAAGTAAGGGGTTCGAAATATAATCTATCAGATATATCGTAATCGGTACTTACTGTCTCCGGATTACAATTAATCATGATTGTTTCAAATCCCATCTCTTTTAAGGCCAGTACGCCGTGCACACAACAATAGTCAAATTCAATACCCTGCCCAATACGGTTAGGACCACTTCCCAGGATGATTATTTTCTTCTTTGATGTAGGATTGGCTTCACATTCATCCTCGTACGTGGAATACAGGTAAGGTGTGTATGCCAGAAATTCTGCTGCGCAGGTATCCACTACCTTAAATACAGGGCGGATTCCGTTCTCCCACCTAAAGCTTCTAACATCAAGCTCGCTTGCATTTAACAGGCTTGCCAGTCGAATGTCAGAGAAGCCATATTGTTTTGCCTTCTTTAAAAGGACTGGATCTATAAGAGATTCGTTATTGGTTTCTGCAGTATCGTCTGTCGAAGTGGTTGATAAGTCTCTTGATTTATGCTGGTCTTTAATCTCTTCTTCCAGTTCAAGTATCTGTTTTAAATTATAAAGAAACCATTTGTCGATCCTGGTAATTTCATGAATCTCATCAATGGTCATTCCCATACGAAAGCCATCTACAACAGACCAGATTCTATCCCACGAAGGACTTAAGAGATGTCTCTTTATGAATTCTTTTTTCTCTGAATCGTTCAGGACTGTCTTACTATGATGTTCGCATAATCCGTAGCGGTTAATTTCCAGGGATCTTATCGCTTTGCCAAGAGCCTCTTTAAACGTGCGTCCTATGGCCATTACTTCGCCAACTGATTTCATGTGTGTTGTAAGAACCTGATCTGCATCAGGGAATTTCTCGAAGTTGAATTTAGGAATTTTAACGACACAATAATCAATAGAAGGCTCAAAAGATGCCGGTGTATAACGTGTAATATCATTGGGTAGCTCATCAAGTGTATAGCCTACCGCCAGTTTTGCGGCTATCTTTGCGATCGGAAAGCCAGTCGCCTTGGAAGCCAGGGCAGAACTCCTTGACACCCTAGGGTTCATTTCGATTGCAATTAATTCACCGTCAGCCGGATTTATCGCAAACTGGACGTTAGACCCTCCTGTTTCAACCCCGATCTCTCGAATTATCTTGATTGCCGCATCCCTCATTATCTGATATTCCTTATCGGTAAGTGTCTGTGCCGGGGCTACGGTTATGCTGTCACCGGTGTGAACACCCATAGGATCAAGATTTTCTATGGAACAGATTATTACAACATTGTCTTTGCGATCTCTCATCACCTCCAGTTCGTACTCTTTCCATCCCAGGACAGATCTCTCAATGAGTACTTCATGAACTGGGCTTGCTTCCAGAGCGAAGTTAACGTACTCCTCTAACTCCTCTATGTTATAAGCAACGTTGCCGCCTATGCCTCCCATGGTAAAAGATGGCCGAATGATTACTGGAAACTTTATCTCTTTCGCGATCTCCTTTGCGTCTTCAAGTGATCGTGCATTGCCGCTTGCCGGTACCTGGATGCCTATATTGCCCATCGCTTCTTTAAATTGCTTTCTGTTTTCAGCCTTGTGTATAGCTTCCAGTTTAGCACCTATCAGCTCTACATTATATTTATCCAGAATACCCTCTTCCGCCAGAGAAACGGAAAGGTTCAGCCCCGTTTGTCCTCCCAATGTTGGAAGCAGTGCGTCGGGCCTCTCTTTTTCAATGATTTTTGTTAATATTTCAGTCGTCATCGGTTCGATGTACGTACTGTCTGCAACTTCAGGATCAGTCATGATCGTGGCCGGATTACTGTTTACGAGAACGATTTTGTAACCCTCTTCTCTCAGTGCCCTACATGCCTGAGTACCGGAGTAATCAAATTCACACGCTTGCCCTATTACGATTGGACCTGATCCGATTATAAGTATTTTTTTAATATCAGTTCTTTTCGGCATATTTATTATTATTGAGAATTTACCATCATTTCGATGAATTCATTAAAGATATAGCTTGAATCATGAGGCCCTGGTGACGCCTCCGGATGATACTGAACGGCAAACGCCGGTACATCCAGGCATCTCAATCCTTCGATGGATTTATCATTAAGATTTATGTGAGTTATTTCTACCTTACCAAATTCAGCGCTCTGCCCATTGTCTAATGATTCTCCATCGATAGCAAAGCAATGATTCTGGGATGTGATTGCCACTTTTTTTGTCCTTAGATCCATGACAGGCTGATTGCCGCCATGGTGTCCAAATTTCAATTTAAATGTTTTGTATCCCAATGCCTGGGCTAAAATTTGAATGCCCAGACAAATGCCCATAACGGGTTTTTTACCTATTATACCGGTTATATTTTCAACCATATACGGTACAGCAGCCGGGTCACCGGGACCGTTTGAGACAACAATACCGTCGGGTTTCATTGATAGCACCTCCTCAGCACTGGTAGAGGCCGGTACCACGATTACATCACAATTATGATTTTTCAACTTTCTCAAAATATTATATTTAACACCACAATCGTAGACTATTACTTTATACTGTTTACTGTGTTCCGATTGTTCATGGGTACTTCCACTTGCCGTCTTAATGTATATTTCTGCTTCTTCCCAGCTGTAGGCATTTTGACACGAAACCTCTTTAACCAGGTCTTTCCCCTCAAGTCCGGATAATCCATTAGCTTTTGAAATAAGACTTTGATGGCCTGTGTCCGCAGTAGATATTATTCCTACCTGTTCACCGTAATCCCTTATATGTCTAGTCAGGGCTCTTGTGTCTATACCTTGAATACCCATAATTCCGTTGTTTTTCAGGAATTCGTCCAGGCTCATTTTTGAGCGCCAATTGCTTGGGAATGGGCTAAGTTCTTTAATGATAAGCCCTTCCGCATGTGGCTGCATGGACTCATGGTCTTCCTCACAGATACCATAGTTGCCTATCAGGGGGTAAGTCATATTTACGATCTGACCCTTGTAAGAGGGATCTGTAAGTATTTCCTGGTATCCGGTGATACTTGTGTTAAATACGATTTCACCTGATGTTTCCCCTTCTGCACCAAAGGAAATACCTTCAAATATTTTTCCGTCAGAGAGGGCTAAAATGGCCTTTTTTGCTTTCATGGTTATGATAATTACCTTATATAAAAGGTCTGAAAATGCGGATTTTTTAAATAGTACTCGTTAGCAACTTAACTGTCAAGGTGGAGTATTTTTTAGCTTGACAGTAATTATGCGTCTGTTATCATAACCTAGTACGTAGAAAAGTACTTAGGAAGAAAATTGATTGTTTTATAATAGATATAAGTTGAGAAAAGAGTGCATAGTCTACGAATATAAGAAGAGAAACTCTATGCACACGGTAAACAAATACCTGACACTACCGAATCTGATCAGCTTTGCAAGAATATGTTTTATCCTTCCTTTTGTAATCTGTTTAATTCAGGTTCAACATCATAACTTCTACCGATACATTGCATTAGGCGTGTTACTGGCAATTGGCTTAAGTGATGTTTTAGATGGATATCTTGCACGGAAAAGAGGAGAAGTAACAACTTTTGGTAAATATCTGGATCCTGCTGCGGATAAACTGCTTTTATTAATTGCATGTTTTTTGCTCTCTTCAGACAAACTATGGCCCGGGCCAATATTTCCTGTCTGGGTACTGACAGTAATTGTAAGCAGAGAAGTTCTTTTTTTGCTTGGGATGTTAGCGGTTTTTGTTACGATAAAACGCAAAATTATATGGCAGCCTAATAAATTGGGTAAGCTGACAACATTTTTGCAGATTACGGCAATTATCGCGGTACTGCTTGGAAACCTCATCTCTCTGAATACCCTTGCAATTTTGTGGTGTGTAGTTGTTGTTGTTACTTTACTATCAGCGGTAAACTATACCTATTTGGGCGTCAGGCAATTATAAATAATTATGGAAGGCTTGGATTATGTTTAACACAATTACAGAGGTTCTTGAAGATCTGAAACAGGGTAAGATGGTTATCGTTGTCGATGATGAGAGTCGTGAAAATGAGGGAGATCTGACGATAATCGCAGAAAAAATTACCCCTGATACTATAAATTTTATGTTGTCGCATGCAAGAGGGATAATTTGTTTGACGATAACAGAGGAACATGCTAAGCAGATCGGCTTAACTCATATGGTAACGAATAACACATCAGGTTTTCAGACTCCGTTTACGGTAACGATAGATGCGAAAGAAGGTATAACGACAGGTGTATCCACAAAAGATAGAACAACGACAATATTAAAGGCGATAAGCGATGACTGTGTTCCATCCGATCTTGACCGACCGGGACACGTTTTCCCGCTCATGGCTAAGAAGGGAGGGGTTCTTGTGCGTGCCGGACATACTGAGGGCGCTGTCGATTTAGCCCGCATGGCAGGTATGCATCCTTCTGCCGTAATATGTGAACTCATGAATGAAGATGGAACAATGTCAAAGCTTCCGGAACTTTTACAGTTTGCAGAAAAACACGAGATGAAAATGTGCACCATCGCGGATATCATTAAATATCGCCACGAGCAGGAGCGTTTAATTGAAAAACGTGTGTCTGTTAACATTCCTACAAAATACGGAAAATTTGTTTTACATCTTTATCGTTCGTTTACTGATGAATACCTCCATCTGGCCTTATGTCTCGGGGACATCGGCAGTGTGGATAATACGCCAGCGCCGGTCCAGACAGACCCGGTTTTAATACGTGTGCATGATGAATGCCTAACCGGTGATATCTTTGGCTCTTTGAGGTGTGATTGTGGAGAACAGCTTCACAGCGCGTTAAAGACGATCCAAAAAGAAGGTAAGGGCATTTTGCTGTATATGCGACAGGAAGGTAGGGGAATCGGACTCGAAAGTAAACTGCATGCTTATGCATTACAGGAAACCGGGCTGGATACTGTTGAGGCGAATAAGGAACTTGGTTTTAGCGCGGATAAGCGTGATTACGGAATAGGCGCTCAGATACTCAGGGATTTGGGCATAACAAAAATGAAACTTTTATCAAATAATCCTAAAAAGTTTGCAGCTTTGGCGGGTTATGGCCTGGAAATTACGGAACGTGTTCCAATAGTTATTACTCCACAGGATGATAATGAGCAGTACTTGCGTACCAAGAAAGAGAAGCTCGGACATATCCTTTAGTGGATTTGTTATCACAAATGAACAAATACAGTAAATATATAGCTGAAATATTAGGAACACTTTTGATTGTCTTCATTGGGGCCGGTGCAGTCTGTGCTGAACATTCCGTAAAAATGGCCGGCGATAAGGGAGTACCTGTGTGGGCGATAACAGTGTTTGGGTTTGTGATTGTCGCTGTTGTATACGCGACAAGTTACATTTCAGGCTCTCATATTAACCCGGCAGTAACTATCTCTTATTGGGCCACCGGGAGGATGTATGCCGGTACAGCAGCCTATTACATAATGTCTCAAATGGTAGGTGCGGTAATGGCCGCCTGTTTTTTGAAAATACTGTTTCCGGATGCGATTAGTACCGTTTTTTTAGGTACCTGTATCTTGGGAGAAGGAGCGGGAGCCTGGAAGGCCACATCTATAGAATGCCTGGTAACATTCCTATTTGTATTTACCATATTTGCAACTGCTGTTGACAAGAGAGCATCAAAAGTTCTTGCCGGAGTTGCAATTGGTCTGGTATATCTGTTTGGTGTGTCAGTTAGCACAGCGCTCAGTGGGGGCGCGCTTAATCCGGCGCGTGTTTTTGGTCCTGCAGTAGTATCCGGTAATTTCGATTCCCATTATGTCTGGTGGCTGGGGCCCGTATCCGGAGCAGTTGCAGCCGGATTTCTCTACGACAAAGTCTTTATACGGAAGAGTGAGGAGAAGAAGTTATCACCGGTAAAGTGAGGACCACCTTCTTTCTTTCTTTGACCAGCTGCCCCAGCACCTATCTATCCTTTTTTACCGTTAGATCAATAAATTGAGAAGATACTATTGACAGGATACAGTAGGCGAAAAAAAAGTAGAGTCCCACTAAAGTATCTGCTTCTGTATCGATTTCGGTATTTATATTGGAGAAAGATAAGTAGGAGAGAAATGTTGCAACAACAAATACATCTGCCATGGACCACTTTCCTATCCTGCCTACGGTTTTCTTCACTAATCCGCTATCACTGAAAGGTCGGCTCAGTAATAACAGGACAGAGAGTGTCAGTTTAATGAATGGTATAAGTACGCTGAAACCGAAGATAGAAATAGCCACCACATAGTTTTTGCTTTCGAAAAGAACGTTGATCAGATCAATAACTGATTTGCTCTGGTAATAGTAGTACATTCTCCCTTCGAAAACCTTGTCGGGAATGTCAATCTCCCCTATTAATGGTACAGAGAACCTCAATGGAATAGTGAGGTTTGTGCTGTATGCGCTGATCTCCAGCATCGGGATCATTACTCCGATTACCAGACAGGCCAGGGCAATTGCAATGACTGCTAACCCTAATGCCTTGTGCAAGTTAGCTGCGCCCCAATAAATGACGAGTACTATTATGATGAAGGCCGTGGAACCCGCAATAAACCAGTAAGAATACTTTTTTTCAACTGCATAATCCATTTCTGAGCTTTTCAATTTCTCCTTCGAAGCAAGATCTCTCTCCTTCCATCCGGAACCGGTATAGACCCACTCTTCAACACTCAGCAGGCGGTCTTGGAAATTCAATACGTCGACATAATCCTGCTTATTTCCCGTATACCTCTTGCTTTGGTTATAAATAGCTTGTCCGTTAAAGACGGCGCCGATAACATACAACAGTGCAATTATGGCTAAATAATAGAGTGAGTTTTTCTTCATGTGCTTCTATTTGACAGTGGGCAACTCTTCCGGAAGCGAGTTTTTCATGATAGTACAAAATATAATCGCTGTCAATTGCTGGAACATTTAATTATGTTATGATGCAATCGAGAGATGTAATACTATAATATCTTTCAGCAGTGTCCGGTTAGGTTTTTGCGTAAGCTGCATTTATTGTCCCAAACCTGTCATTCCCGCATTCTTTTAGCGGGAATCTAGTTTGAACCGACCTTTTAGATACCCGATAAAGGCATTCGGGTATGACAAAAACAGCATAAGCAAAAACCTAACCGGATGGCGCTGAATATCTTTGTAAGGTAATTATGAGATAATGATTTCGGTGAAATTTGTGTCAGTTGGCAAAATTAGAAATTTTTTATGAAATCAGCTCCACGTTCTATAGCTAATTTGTTTACCTCAAAGAAAGGTTCTTTTCTTCCCTTTAAGACGTTTTTAAGGCATGAGAGAAATATCGGAATGGAAACTAGATTTTTTACCTGGTTGTACGCCCCCAGCATAACCATGTTTGATGCGACTACGTTTCCAATATCATTCGCAATTTTCGTGGCGGGAATTCTGAAAACGTCTATATTCGCTTCGTTGTCTATTTTATCAATCATGGATGAGTTTACAAAGAGCATGCTGCCCGGCTTGAGAAGGTCTTTAAACTTCAGGTAAGATGGAAAGTTCATCATAATGAGCGCGTCAGCTTCTTCGATAACGGGAGAAAAAATTTCTTCATCTGAAACCGTTAGATGATAGTAAGCTGTTCCTCCCCGCACTTCAGCGCCATAAGAGGGGAAAAAGGTTACGTTTTTTTCTTCAAGCATCACAGCTTGTGCTATCAATCTGCCAAGGAGCATCATTCCCTGTCCACCCAAACCGGCTAAAATCACTTTCTCTGACATTTTATTGAGCCTTTCTAATTCTGACTTTCCCAATCTTTGAAAACACCCAGGGGGAAGACTTTGGTCATTTCGTCATCTATAAATTTCATAGATCCAACGGAACTCATGCGCCAATAAACCGGACATGGGGAAAGAACTTCTATCAAGGAAAACCCCTTTTTCTGTATTTGGGTGTTAAAACCCTTTGCTATTAATTGTTTCGTTTTAATTATATTTTTTGGAGAGGTTACGGATGTCCTTGCGATAAATCGGCTTCCATCTACCACGGAGAGGAGCTCACATATCCGCAGAGGCGCACCATCACACTGTTCACTGCGCCCTTGAGGTGTTGTTAATGTTTTTTGATTTAACAGTGTTGTTGGCGCCATCTGTCCGTTTGTCATGCCATAAACTGCATTATTTACAAAAATCACTGTGATATTTTCACCTCGGTTAGCAGTATGTATAATTTCTGATAACCCAATTGCCGCGAGGTCACCGTCTCCCTGATAGGAGAAGATAATTTTATCCGGATGGACACGTTTGATACCTGTGGCAACCGCAGGTGGACGTCCATGAGCCGCTTCACACATATCTATATCCAGATAGTTATAAGCCAGGACAGCGCAGCCCACAGGTGCTATCCCAATGGTCTTTCCCCTGATATCCTTTTCATCAATTATTTCAGCGATTAATCTCTGAATTATACCATGCCCGCAACCGGGACAATAATGCGTCGGAGTGTCAATTATCGTATCTGGTGTCTTATATATTGCTTCCATATCGTGATTCTGTAAAAATGAAGGTGGATTCGCTTCACCACGCTTAATCCAATATTTTAATTTATTTTCTGCAGGAGCAATCTATCGAATGCCAATACAGACGTCATTCGCCAAATTCTAAGTGACGCTGGTTTTCTCTTCTTTGACAGATATTATTTCGGTAATCTTCCTGATTATTTCTTTTGGGGAAGGAATACCTCCACCTGTTCTACCGTAAAAATGTACCGGACATTTCCCAGAAACGCTTAATCTTACATCTTCTACCATTTGGCCGGCACTCATTTCTACTGTAAGTATAGCTCGTACTTTTTCTGAAATCTCTTGTATTATCTGGGATGGGTACGGCCACAATGTAATAGGTCTTAATAACCCTACTTTTATATTTGGTGTTTTATTTTCCATTAATACTTCTTTACATATCCTTGCGCATGTGCCGTAAGCAACTATAACAATATCCGCATTTTCAGTATTAATTTCTTCGTAGCGCACCTCTTTGCTCTTAATCAAGCTATACTTCGCTTGTAGCTTAGCATTAAACTCTTCCAGTTCACCCCGTACCGGGTAAAAGGACTTTATTATGTTTCTTTTTTTTCCGTTTGCACCAG
The DNA here is from genome assembly GCA_007859995.1 of Candidatus Brocadiaceae bacterium S225. Classification (GTDB taxonomy): domain Bacteria; phylum Planctomycetota; class Brocadiia; order Brocadiales; family Scalinduaceae; genus Scalindua; species Scalindua brodae. The sequence continues at coordinate 127,943 of SMSL01000003.1, read as the reverse complement.
TGAGTGCCCAGTCCTTTTTGAATGAATTTGGTTTACACTTTTTGTTAAATACAACAGATTCCATCATCTGGCCTAATTGAGCATCGCCCAGGATCATTACCGGATTTCTATATCGATCGGCCAGGTCAAACGCATCGAAAACCAAGTCAGCTGTTTCCTGTACTGAGCTTGGCGCAAGTACTATTGTGTGGTAATCTCCATGCCCACCACCCTTAACCGCTTGAAAATAGTCAGCCTGGGAAGGAGAGATATCTCCCAAACCAGGTCCCCCACGCTGTACATTCACTATGACGCATGGAAGTTCGCTTCCGGCCAGATATGAAATACCTTCTTGTTTGAGGCTGATACCTGGACTCGATGAGGATGTCATTGCCCTTGCGCCTGCAGCAGCGCTTCCGTGTACCATGTTTATGGCTGCAAGTTCGCTCTCAACTTGAATAGATGTACCGCCTACTTGAGGCATCCTGATAGCCATATGCGTCAGAATTTCATTTTGCGGCGTAATTGGGTATCCATAATAAAATCGGCAACCAGCCTGTATTGCAGCTTCCGCACATGCTTCATTGCCTGTTAAGAGGTATTTTTTGTTCTCGTCAGCTAACTTCATAAGCCGGTTGTCCTCTCCAGTTCAATTTTTCTCTCAGGACATCATAAAAAGTCCTTGTTTGCGTGTCAATTAACTGCAGCTTTTTCTCAGCTTTTTCAATAACTACTCTATCTCCAGCCTTAACGTCAAAGTATACTTGTCCATCTACGGTTAAACCTATTCCTTTAGATTCAGAAATTTGTTCCATTTCAATCTTCGAACTACCAGAGACGACAAGTGGACGGTTTGAAAGCGTGTGTGGGCAGATCGGAGTTATTGCAAAAGCTTCCATATCAGGAGTAACAATAGGACCACCGGCAGATAGTGAATGAGCTGTTGTTCCTGCAGGAGTCGATACGATTAGCCCATCGCAGCTGTATGTGGTAACTATTTTTTGGTCTACATATAGATTAATTGAAATTAATCTTGATAAAGATGTTCTGGAAATTACGGCGTCGTTTAATCCAACGGTTTCATTAATAACTTGTTTGGAACGAATTACCTTGCATGTTAACAACATTCTTTGCGATACAACGTATTCACCATCGCAAATTTTTTCCAGAGAATTATTAATATCCTGTAAGGTGAGTTCCGCCAGAAATCCAAATTTTCCTAAATGTACGCCGATTAAGGGGATCTCTTTGTTATATAGTTTTCTACTTGCTGACAGGATTGTACCGTCTCCGCCAAAAACGAAGGCGATATCAGCGGATACATTTTTTAGTTCATCTTCATCAGAAATATCAATTACTGAAAGATGCGATTTATTACGAAACAAGGGTTCGAGCTGAGTTATTGCTTCTCTTATTTTTTTTTTGTTTATATCGCCCAGGAGTATGATTTTTTTCATATCAAATTAGAGGCCTTTTTATACTCTTCCTTTTTTTTGATACCAGTATGATCTACCGTATTCCAGGCGGAAATAAAGTTCTTATAGATACCCTCCGCATCAAGATTGAGGGTTTTTAAGATTAAATCACGAGAACCCTGTTCAATGAATCTGTCCGGAATTCCCATTTTGTGTATATTTTTTGTATTAATACCATTATCTACCAGTAATTCCAGAATTGCCGAACCAAACCCTCCAACCGCCGCATGGTCTTCTACCGTAATAACTATTTGGTGATTCTCCACAACCTTTATTATGAGATCATTATCAAGCGGTTTGACAAACCTGGCATTTACGATAGTAACATCAATCCCCTTTTCCATGAGCATACGCGCACATTCCAGGGATGGATATACCATTGCACCATATGCAATTATTGCCCCATCCGTGCCTTCTTTCAAGATTTCACCTTTTCCAATTTCAATAGGTTTGCAATCATTTTTAAGACTGTCTTCCGGTATATTTGCCCTTGGATAGCGTATGGCAACAGGTGTACTACGCGATACTGCCATATGTAACATTGCCTTGAATTCAGCACCATCTTTCGGCGCCATTAAAGTAATTCCCGGTAAATGTCTCAGGTAAGCGATGTCAAAGACGCCATTATGGGTTGGGCCGTCATTTCCAACAACTCCAGCTCTGTCCAACGCGAGTATAATACCATTATTTTGTAAGCACATATCATGAAAAACCTGATCATATGCACGTTGCAGGAAAGTTGAATATATTGCTGCCACGGGTTTCATACCCGCTGATACTAATCCATTTGCCAGTCCAATAGCATGTTGTTCGCAAATCCCCACATCAATATATCTGTCCGGAAATTTTATGCCAAATGCATCAAGGCCAGTTCCGTCCGGCATTGCGGCAGTGATTGCCACTATATCTCTGTTGGACTCAGCGAGTTCAATAATAGTATCGCCAAATACTTTTGTATAACTAATCTGTTTTGGATCCTTTGGCTTTTCCTTCATTTTCCCGTTCTGCATCTGATAATTACCAGCGCTGTGATAACGGGCAGGATTTTCTGAAGCGGGGTGGAAGCCTTTACCTTTTTCAGTGATTACATGAAGTAATATAGGGCCTTCTACGTTTTTAATATTATGGAAAATATCAGTTAGCGTCTCAATACAGTGACCATCAATTGGGCCAAAGTAGTCAAACCCCAGATCCACAAAAATCTGTCCCGGAGTGATTTCCCGTTTTAGTGCTTCAATAATGTGTTCGAATGAATGTTCCATCCGTTTGCCAACGATTGGTAATGATTGTAATACATGGCGGACTTCTTTTTTGAAATCTGTGTAAAGTGGTGAGGTTCGGATTTTGTTTAAATGCTTTGCTATTGCCCCTACTGTACCGGAGATTGCCATTTTATTATCATTAAGGATTACGATCAGGTTCCTTTTTAAATGTCCGGCATGGTTGAGTGCTTCAAGTGACATTCCCGCGCCGATTGCAGCGTCCCCAACAACAGCAATAACCTTTCTATTATCAATACCATTTATTTTATCGGCACAAGAGATGCCAAGAGCGGCAGAGATTGCATGTCCGCTATGACCACAAATAAATGGGTCATATTTACTCTCCTTAATATCAGGAAAACCGCTTAGCCCTTTATATTGTCTTAAAGTAGGGAATTCCTTTCTCCTTCCCGTCAGCAACTTGTGTACATACGTTTGATGCCCAACATCCCAGACCAGCTTGTCCCTGAGAAAGTCGAATGAACGGTGCAGAGCAATCGTAAGCTCAACTACCCCCAGATTCGAAGCCAGATGACCAGGATTTGTAGAAACAACATCAATTATTATATCCCTAATCTCCTGCGCTAAAACGGCCAAATCTTCGTTGTTCAGTTTTTGCAAGTCCTCTGGAGAGTCAATTTTTTCTAATATTTTTTGTGACAAGATTTTCTTTCCTAAAACTTCAATTAGTTTCTTTCGTTTATTTACACTGCCTGCTATTATTCTTCAGAGGTTTTTTTCAGGTCAAATTTTTCCGTATCAGTTTCTCCGGTAGATTTTTTCAATAAAATATTAATCTTTTTTTCTGCCTTCTCTAAAGTTTGATAGCATTGTTTGTATATTTTAATACCACTTTCGTATTTTGCAAGTGTTTCATCTAAAGTCAGGTTATTTGTTTCAAGCTGTTCTACTATTCCTTCAAGTTCTTTTAATGATGTTTCAAAATCTGGTTTCTTCATAAATTAGCACTTTTTAACAGAAAGAATTTCAGAAATAATGCTACCATTGGACAGATTTGTTTTAATCTTGTCCCCTTTACTTAAATCTATTGTATCTCGAAGGGATTTATTATCTTCCAGTCTGGTGGTAATGGCATAGCCTCTTTTCAAAACGTTCAAAGGGCTCAGGCTTTCCAGCTTGCCCGCAATACCTGATAATTTTTCACGTTCAGTGTTTAACGCATGTGTTATATTTAAATTAAGCCTCTGTGCAAATTCGTCCAGCCTCTGTTGCCACCTGTTCAGCCTGTCAAATGGTTGCTTCATGGCATAGCTATTTGTAATTCTAGCGAGTCTTTCCTTTGATAATCTTAACTTACCGGCCAGGGATTGCAAGAGTCTCTCTTTATATTTTTCTATTTTTTCGATCAGTAAATCTTTTCGGGGGACAACCAGTTCTCCTGCTTCGGAGGGGGTTAGGGCCCTTTTATCTGCCACCAGATCAGCTATTGTTAAATCAATTTCGTGCCCAACCGCGGAGATAATGGGTATCCTGGAATTATATATGCTCCTTGCTACAATTTCTTCATTAAATGCCCACAGATCTTCCAGACTGCCACCACCTCTGCCTGTTATAATTACGTCTATGTCAGCGTAATTGTTTAGTTCTGTTATCGCCTGGGCAATTTCTTGTGCTGCACCTTCCCCCTGGACCTTTACCGGATAAATAAGTATTTCAACGTTAGCAAAACGACGATCTATAATGTTCAGAATGTCTTTGATTGCTGCTCCGGTTGGTGACGTTACTATTCCAATTTTCTGAGGTATGAACGGAATGGGTTTTTTATGAGAATGGTCAAACAGGCCCTCTTTTTCCAGCTTTTCCTTCAGTTGCTGAAAAGCAAGTTGCAGTGCGCCAATCCCCTTTGGTTCTATTTTGTTAATTATGAGCTGGTACTGCCCTCGTTGTTCATAAACGGTAATTGAACCAAAAGAGACGACTTCCATCCCATCTTTTAGCTCAAATTTGATTCTGCTTGCCGTATTTCTGAAAACAACCGCTTGCAATTGGGAATTTTTGTCTTTAAGTGTTAAATAGACATGTCCTGAGCCTGGTTTTCTTACATTGGATATTTCACCTAAAACGCCTATGTCAGAGAATTTGTGTTCCAGTGAAGTTCTGATTCCTCTGGTGATTTCAGAAACTGTAAAAAATTTCTCATTTATTTCTCCAGGGAAATCTTCCAATGGTTCTTGATTTGTCTTAATATTCAGGAAGCTATCAAGCATATTTATATATTATCTGTTTGTTTCAGTGAAATTAATAGAGCATTTAGTAATTATCGTTTTCAGTGACTCTTATTCTTTTTATTTTTTCTGTGTTACCTGTTCCCTTGTTTATAGTTATGACTACTCCTTCTATATGGAGGTCTTTCTCGGCTATATCATAACGGGTTGGTACCTGGGTTACAATTGATTTTAATACACGATCAATATTTCTTCCTAATATTGATTCGTGCGGACCTGTCATGCCCAAGTCGGTGATGTACCCTGTCCCCTTAGGTAAGATTTTCTCATCAGATGTCTGTACGTGTGTGTGAGTGCCAACAACAGCGCTCACTCTACCATCCAGGTACCATCCCATGGCAATTTTCTCAGATGTTGCCTCGGCATGCATGTCTACTACAATTATGTTTGTCTGTTTTGAAAGTTCTTCAACCGCGACATCTGCCGCTCTGAACGGACAGTCTATGGGTTTCATAAAAGTCCTGCCCAAAAGATTGATTATGCCAATAACATAATCCTCTTTCGTTTTGATCGCAACGTAACCCCTGCCATGAGCCAATGGTGAATAATTCGCCGGCCTGAGAATCCTTTCTTCAGATTGTAATGAATCATAAATTTCTTTTCTTTTCCAGACATGATCGCCCATTGTTATTGCATTTACACCATAAGAGAACAGCTTCTTCGCGATATTAACGGTTATCCCTGAACCTCCTGCTGCGTTTTCTGCGTTTGCTATGCAGAAATCTATACTGTGTGCCTTAAGGAAATTTCCAAGTTTTTTTTCTAAAACCTTCCTTCCGGGCTGTCCTACTATGTCACCAATGGCGAGGATATTTAATAGCATCTAGTAATTTGTTTAATTAGGTGAATAATAGTATCAGCAAACAGTTTTATATCCCGATTTTATTTATCAGCTTTGCAGGTGACAGAGTACTTGGAATATGCGTTCTATTGCAGTGGATTTCCGCTTCTAATTATTCTATTGGGAGAATAATTTTTGACGGAGCAGTTTCTCTACATCAGAAGGTACAAACTTAGAAATATCACCTCCCAGGCTCACGGCCTCTTTTATGAGACTGGAATTTAAAAATGAGTATTTCTGACTCGTCATTATGAATACAGTTTCTACATCCGTTTTTAATACACGATTTGTAAGCGCTCTTTGAAATTCATAATCAAAATCCGATACCGTCCTGATGCCTCTGAGTATTATATTAGTTTGCATTTCTTCCATGTAGTCAGTTAACATTCCGCTAAAACAACCTACCCTGGTATTCTGAATCTCTCTGGTACTTCTTGAGAGCATATCCACTCGCTCTTTAACGGTAAATATGGGTTTTTTTAATGGGTTGTGCCCAACCGCCACGATTAGCTCGTCAAAAATTTTGCTGCCACGTTTGATTACATCAAGATGGCCATAGGTAACAGGGTCGAAAGTACCGGGGTAAACCGCTTTTTTCATAATATGTATTAAGGAGATAAAAGGTTTGTCTATTAATTTTGTTGTTGTTTCAAAGCTGGTGGAACCATGGCGCCCAAAGACCTGAGAGTGGGGGTTGAAGCTCCTAATCCGCGCGGCAAAATATTAAATGAAACTATATTATCATCTGCTCTGGTACCAATTTGAGCCAAGCTCATTGTGAAGATCCAATCATGGAAATTTCTTGTAATATTAGCAGCAGAATATAAGCTTTGAGAATTATCGTCATCCCTCTCAGTTCTAAAAGCATATTGCTCGGAAAAGCCTACAGACCATTTTTCATTTACTGATAATGATGTTGAGAAATGAACTGTTGAACTGATATCGTCAATATACCTGTTTCCCGCGGAGAAGCTCAGCTGTGGCGAAGGTGTGTATCGAAAGTCAGTATTAAAAATATCCACTCCTCCTTTCCTCAGGTTAATCTCGTTTCCTACTGTACTGAAAGAGATCTTATCGGTTAAGTTTGCTTTTAAGTACCATCCAATATAATCATCCCGTTTTCTATTCAGGCCTGCGTTACCAGGGAATACAATTAATTCTGAGCCGAAGTTAACAACATCCACTGTTTTCTCTTTTCCTGGTTCTCCTCGTTTTGTCTGGAGTCTATTGCGTAGGCCAAGTTTGACTGATTGATAGGTATCAATTGCATCTATTCCGTCAAACTGATTCAGAGCTTCAGGATCCTGTGTGACAATCGGTGTGAAATTAAGAGACAATTCGGGTTCAACGACATGTCTCAGTCTGTTAATATTTAGGAATTTATTATATACACTGTATGTTCGTGAAAGTTTTGCGCTGGTATTAAAGCCAATGGGAATTGCGACTCTTCCTCGTGGCGCACCATTGCCTTCATTACGTCCAGTAACAGGGTCTACCTTAACACTTTCGCTATAACCGGTTAGTCGGATTCCTATATATGGATTAAACTGTTGTTTCATGAGACGAAAAGGAGCATTGATCATATTGAATGTATCGAACCTTAGGGTTTCCTCCGGATCAAACCTCGCTGATGACCTGTCAAAAACCCTTTCTGCAGTCAGTAACTCTCCACGACCCAGAAAATCAGTTTCTGCTTTCAACGGCGAAATTCTGTCAAACATTCTGTTTTGATATACCAGCTCAGTTTCAGAAGTGATATTAAGTTTGCCGTCCCACAACGGCTCTCCAATAATTCTGTATTTTAATTCTGGAAAAGATTCATTTTTTCTACTTAGCCTTGTTGAATCGACTAATGTATCGTATGTTCGTAATTGATGTTCTGCCAGAAATGTAACACCTCTGTTGCCAGAGATCTTTCTTAAATAAAATAAAGTATTCCTGTCCTTTTTCTGTTTAAAATCTGACTGGAGGTATTCTCTGAAGTAAGTTCTATCACTAACATGGGATATTTCTATATCTGCTATCCAGCCATCGTTTTTGATAATATCAGATTCGTTATCGTTAGTACCAGATTTGTCGGCAAGAATTTTAGAAAGCATCAGTCTGTTACGCCATAAAAAATGCCCCCTGTTCTCATCCTCTACTGTGACATCATTAATACCGGTCTCATCTTTATCGGTCATATAGTACGTATTCAAATATCCAGAGAAATTTTCTTTCCGGTATTTAATATCCGTTCCCGCTCTCGGGCCTTTCAATTCCATGTAATCCAGACTTACGGTCACGTCGCTCCATTTGTCCAGCGTTTCGCCAAAGGCAAAACCGTATAGATCCCAATCGGTTGTAACAAATCGTCCTAACCTTGTAGTAGTCCCGGTATTCCATTCTTCTAGTCTTTTTGGGCTTCTTTTTAAATTAAAATTCAAATACGGAACATACATTAATGGAACTTTCCCGACCTTAAATACATTATTTTTTGCGGTTAGAATTGAATTTTCCCCCGTTTTAATAACCCTTAACTTTGAATATTTAAATTTGTAGTGAGGGTGTCCGTAACCACAAAGAGAAAAATCTCCGTTCTTTATTTCATAATTTCCTTTTGTATTCTTTATCTCATCACCGCTTATAAAAACCGGCATGTTCGTTTTGACGACAGGAGGCTCTAGAACGCTTTCTATAGTACTATTAACAAAAAGCCCTCTATCGTCCTTGATGTTCTGAAAGATTTTTTCTGCTATTACTAAGTCGCTTCCGCGCGTCAGGGTCACATTACCCTCAGCATATACTTCTTTATACACCTGCTTGGGTGATTTTCCTTTATCACTCTCTTCTTGTTCAAAATATAAGATTACGTTATCTGCATTTAGCGTTTCACCGTTTTTTTTAATTCTAACGTTTCCTATTGCAACGATTACACGAACGTCATTTTCCAGCCAGGTATCGATATCGTCTGCTAGTATATCTACCATTTCTTCTGCATCAGCAGTAGCAGTAGAAGTGCCGTCTTTATATGGCTCACCTCTTTCTTCAGCTTTGAATTTTTCAGCTTGTGCATATAATTCAGATCTTTGCTCATCTTCAAAGCTCGTTACTTGAACATCTCCAACACTTTTTATTTGAGCATTAGTCTGTGTAGGACTAACGGATACTCCTGCAGTAGTAATTAAAGTCAGGTATGTCTCTTCGGAATCTTGAATATCCTCTTCCCGGAAAAGAGTTACATTACCACTGCAATAAATCTCAAGATTTCCTTCAACAATCTGCCCTGTTTTGACCTCTTTAAACCAGATTATTATATTGTCTGCAACAATTCGGATGTCACCTTGCCCGATTTCTGCATTACCGCTTGCCTGGAAGATTCTAATTTCGTTATTTTGCCAAGTAGAGATGGAACCTGCACTTATGTGTATCGGAAAATGAGAAATATCCTTTTTCATTCGTGCCCCCTGCGCCATGTTTCTGTCGCAGAGTATAATCAGTAATATAAAAAATATGGTAGATATGGATAATCGCATGTAAAACCCAACAAGGATTTTTAATTAAAATAGCTTTTCATTATTTGTATGGTTAATACCGATGTTATTGAAGATGCATAAAGAGAAATTAAAAGTAAAAAATTTAACTATTTGGATGCGCTGAGAAAATTTTTGACTGATTCTATGACGCAATCCTGCTCTTCCTCTGTTATTTCCGGGAAAACCGGAAGTGCCAGTGTCTCCTTTGCCGCCATTTCTGTTTCCGGCAAGTCACCTTCTTTATAGCCCAGATCTGCCAGACATTCTTGTAAATGTTGGGGAACCGGATAATACACGGCACAATCTATATTATCTGCCTTTAAGTGCTCCATAAGCCTGTCTCTCTCTTTTACTCTGATTACATATAGGTGGAAGGCGTGCTTGTTGAAGTCCATTACTTTTGGAGTTACTAAATCAAACCCTTTCATCTTTTCCGTGTAATACGAGGCCTTTTGCCTTCGTTTATCACACCAATCATCCAAGTGTCCGAGTTTTTTGATTAGGATGGATGCCTGTATTGTGTCCAATCTTCCATTAATACCTAATGCTGCATGATAATTCTTCGGTTTGCCGCCATGGATCCTCAACATATGAATTACTTCTTCAAGCTTTTCACTGTTGCATGTTACCATCCCACCATCACCCATGCCGCCGAGATTCTTACTAGGGAAAAAAGAAAAACATCCCAAGTCACCCATTGATCCTGCTTTTTTACCTCTATACTCAGCGCCAACAGATTGAGCAGAATCCTCTATGACCCTTAAGTCATGTTTCTTTGCTATTTCCAGAATGGGTTCCATATCGGCACATTGACCGTACAGATGAACGGGAATAATGGCTTTTGTTTTTTTGGTTATGCTTTTTTCTATTAAATCCGGTCTAATGTTGTATGTTTCAGGATCAATATCCGCGAAAACCGGCTTAGCGCCGACATTACAAATAGACTCTATTGTCGCAAAAAACGTAAAAGGCGTTGTAATGACTTCATCACCGTCGCCAACTCCTAATGATTTGAGCGCAAGAAGCAGCGCATCAGTTCCGGAAGAAACGCCTATGGCATATTTCGTATTACAGTATGAGGCAAAAAGGCCCTCAAACTCTTTAACCTGAGGGCCTAATATGAATGCCTGGCTTTCAAGGACATCCTGTATTGCGGAATTAATTTCTTCCTTTATACTGTGATATTGACGTTTCAGGTCAATTAATGGAACTCTTGTTTTTTCACTAACAGCAGAACCCATATTGATTCCTCTTATTATAACGCATGGTTAAATTGATCCCGATCCTGGTAATTTGCCTGCCATTCTGTTTATCAGGCAAGCAGCTTCAGGGTAGAGACAATATACTATATAAGCTTAAATAGAGTGGGACTTCTATTTTTTCCTTCTTCTTGCCCGTCTTTTTAAGATATATTTTTTTCTATTAAGCCTGTGTTTTTTCTTTCCTTCAAACCCATTTGCCATAAAAATCTTCCCCGAAATCCAATAAATTAAATAATAAAATTACTTGTTTGTTATGTATCCTGATATTATGATAATATTCTTAATTAACGGGACTTGGCTTGCTGATTTTCCGTCCTTATTTCTACACTTCTGACATGTCCCACGCTTTATCAAACCTATTTAAGTCGTTTGCATTATACTATTTGTAAATTATTTTACAAGTGATTCTTTTCTGAAAATAGTTCTAATCCCTCTTTTATAAGAACTTACATGACTTTTGTCAATTTTCAGCATCAAATGACACATCGTCCTCTTGTCGGAATCGTAGTATCGTTCTCACTCGGCATATGCACAAATTATTTAATAAATATCCCATTTATTCCCGTTTTTTCCACTGCGATTACTTTCGCTATTGCGAATGTTCTCTTGTTTATATTTCATCCTTGCCCAGCCGGGATATCAAGAAGGGCAAAAGGGGGTATTTTGGCCCTTCTTATTCTTGTCTTTTTGACGGGCATTGCATATCACCATCTTCGGTTTTTCTCCCATGCAGGCAATAATATCTCAAATTTCATTAATACCGACAAAATTCCCGTTCGATTACAAGGCGTAGTCGCCTCACCTCCAATTTCTAAATCTGTAACATCTCCTCTGTTGAATTCGATAAAATATCGTAAGGAAATGTCTACTTTTCTGCTGCGAGCTGAGGCGATAGAGAACACTGTTGATAGTGGCATAAGTGGAACATTATTACGAAAGTGGAGAAAAATTTCAGGTACAATTAAAGTAAATATTTACCAGACACAACAAGAACAAGAAACCACGCTTGTGAACAAGTGTGATTCTCTTTCAGAAGAGTTAGAATATGGCGATAAGATAGAGCTTATCTGCAATTTATCGATACCTTCAACATCTCGGAATCCAGGACAGTTTGATTATCAGAATTTCCTTAAAAAGCAAAGCCCACGGGTTGAGGCCATAGCAAGCGTTGTCAGCTTAAATAATATAGAGATTTTATCAGAAGGCCATGGTAGCTTTTTCTATACATTTATCTATGGCCTGAAGAAAAAACTAAATACGGTTATTGAAAAACAGGTAAAAAAAGAGAGTATTCCTCTCGTCTGTAGTATTTTACTGGGTGATCGTGGAAAAGTGTCGCAAAACCTGATGGAGGGTTTTTTAAAGACGGGGACAATACACTTCCTGGCAATCAGCGGCTTGCATGTTGGTATCCTGGTTGTCACTTTACACTGCCTGTTAAGGTTGATACAGCTTAATACAAGGTACCTGGCGATAATTATCATACTGATTGTATTTATTTATGTTGCCATTATCGGAATGAAAACTCCAATTATTCGAGCGGGCATTATGGCGGCAATGTATTATGGCGCGTTTATCATTAACAGACGTTGGGACCTACCGAATAGCATTGCGGCAGCGGTATTCATTATTCTTTTGATAAATCCTTCCGATCTGTTCAACGTTGGCTTTCAACTTTCAGTGCTTGCGGTACTTGGAATTATATACACTTCAAACAGGCTAGAAAACTTTTTCTGGAGATCAACCCTTCTGGTAGAAAAACTACAGGATAAAGAGGAGAGAAGTGAGATATGGTTTCTATTAACAGCATATTGCAGGAAATCATTTTGTGTCTCCTTAGGCGCCTGGGTCGCGGTGATGCCGCTCATAGCATACTATTTTCACATTGTAACCCCTCTCACCGTTTTCTTGAATATTATAATATTCCCGCTGGTTTGGCTTATTTTGATCGGTGGTTTTATCGTTCTAATCACGGGACTGGTATTTCCTATACTGGCGACACCATTTGCATGGCTGGTTTCATATTCCGGAGTAACGCTGGGAAACATGATCCTGCTTTTCTCAAATAATTTCCGGATCTTTTTTTATACATCAACACCATTATGGATATGGATTGTAATATATTATCTGATAGTCATGTTTTTCATACTAAGGGAGAGGATCAAGATCAAGCTGGCTCACCTGATAATCGCGACCCTGTCAATTTTAACTGTTTTTGTATTTTCCGGCTTGCCTGGTCGAGGTCAGGATTGTCTCAAACTGACATGTTTTGATGTAAGGCACGGGGCCTCTTTCTTTATACAATTTCCTAATGGCAAAAACATGCTCTACGATTCAGGTACACGGGGCAATTATGATGTTGGCAAATTTATTGTTGCTCCTTTTCTCTGGCAACAGGGGATCAAGAAGATAGATACGGTAATTATATCTCATAAGGACGATGATCATTGCAACGGAATACCATCTATTATCAATAGGTTCAGTGTTGGCAATGCTTTAGTAAATAAATTTTTTTTACAATCCGGGAATAAAATTGAGTTGTTAAATATGCTTGTAGAAAAGAGAATAAAGATAGGTTTACTGTCAGATGGATTGGAAATTAAAAACTATGGAACGGCAAAGATCAGCGTACTCAATCCCCCCGATAAGGACGTTTTGCAAAATGAAGGTATTCTGGTAGGTAACATATCTACAAATGATTCCTCCAACGTTCTGCTTATTGAATATATGGGCAACAGGATACTGTTGTGTGGTGACATAGGTGAAAAGGGGATTGAGATGCTTTTGTCAGGAAATGGCGGCCATGATGCAGACATATCTGCGGATATAATACAAGTCCCTCATCATGGTGGTTTTATTGTGAATACTGGAGATCTGGTTAAAAGTGTTAAACCCTTGCATGCAATAATAAACGGGTTAACAAAAGATATTTCACCCTCTACAATTGAAGAGTATCAAAAACAGGGAGCAAGCTTACATAAAACGCATGAGAGTGGAGCAGTAACATTTATGATAAACAGAGAGGGAATTAAAGTATCAACATTTCTATAAAACAACTGAGTGACAGAAATCATAATAAACTGTAATCATTGAAGATACAACTTTAACTTGTCGAACTTCGGTTAGGGTTGACAGGATAACCATCTGGATAAGTAAAAGGACATGCAGCACATATAATATACTTAATGCTCGCATATATCGGGTTACGCAACCCCAAGGTTGCGGCGACTCGCTCGAACGTACTGTTCGGTACCGGGCGGGTACAAAATCGCTTAATTTTGGTTGAAATTGATGTTATCTACAGTACAATGAGTGGGACGAACGGAACAAGAGAACGAACTAATCTGCACGAAACAAAAACTGAAAGGAGCTATAAATGAAAATTTCAATGGAAAGCGAAACGAGGATAAAAATTATTCCAGAATCCGAACACGAGAAAGAAGGTCTTGATGCGCTATGGAAGCTTGTCATACGCTGCGATAAAGACAGTAAGGTACTATGTCCTATCGGCTCTTACATACCGTCTACAGACGATGGAGCAAACTTTGTTATACAGGACCAGTGATTCTTAGCATGCAAGGCATACAGTAATCTGGAGTGTGGTTTTAATAAAAAACTCATATCATTGCTTCTGTCGTGAAGGTTGAATTAAAGCCAGGCACAATTCTAAGAGATCAGGAAAAAAGAAATGTCAATACTGATTGAAGAACTCAAGAAGGAACATTCTGAAATCCTTACCGCACTCAGCGAAGTAAAAGAGCTTGGTATTCTCTCAAAGGAAGGACAAGACAAACTCATGTCCTTAGAGGTGAGTTTGCTTGCGCATCTCGGAATAGAGGATGATCAACTATATCCGACCCTCAAAAAAGAGGCTGAGCATAATAGTAGCATAAAAGACACATTAGATCTATTTGCAATGGATATGGAGAATGTATCAAAAACCGTTATAGAATTTTTTGAAAAATATTCTGACGGATTTTCGGATATGGATATTAAAGAACTTTCTGATGATTTTGAAAACCTTCTCACAGCCCTTACCAAAAGGATACGTAACGAAGAAGAATCTCTCTATGAGGAGTATGAAACTCTGGACAGATCAGAAATGCCTTAAAAGAAGCAAAACCAGGAGAATTAATAAAACTCTTTCCATTCATCTGAGAAAATCCATTTTTCCAGAAAGATATCCAATCCCCTCCAAAATAGAGACTTACCCCTTAATCACCAATGTGCTTTTACGATTAAAGAGATGGATACAGTTGATAATAAAAGCCGGCTATAGTAACAGGGATGAGAGATAATCCACCAGAAATGTTCCTTGAAGAAGGTCTCCCTGTCAGAATAGAATATCTTACCGAAAGAGGGGCAGTGATGCGTGATGATGTTGTAGCTCAAAAAATAGTTGACAAATGTCTGATATGCCATGATGCCGGCAGGATATTTCTTGAACGGAAATCAAAAAGAGACTGGTTTACGCACCATGAATTTAAAATCATAGTCGATTTACTTGTCAAGACGCAAGGTTTGGAATCGGAGACTAGCGTTACAAGAAAAAAGAAACAGAAGACGAGAGTCAAAAAGACAGTAAGCAGTAAGCGCAAAATTTTACAAAATAAACTTTTGGACTTTAAATGAGGATTAACTACGCAAAGGGACAAAAGGTCCAACCATATAATCACAACATAACACAGCATTCCGGTTCTTCCAGGAAAGTGATGCTGATCTTTCCTCCTGACTGGTATCCATCCAAACCTTATTTGAGCCTGCCGACCCTGACCGCTTTTTTAAGAAAAGCCGGACATCATGTTGTCCAGAAGGACGTGAACCTGGAAATGTATGACTGGTTCTTCGGCGAAAATTTTCTCCAACTTATTTTGGAGAAAATCCCCAAACAACTTGAAAGGCTGAATAAGCTGTCGAGAGATCAACGACTTGCTGGCGAAGTAATAAAGCTCCAGCAGGCTCTTCGTGAATGTACCCCTTTTTATATCACCATGCTTGCTAAAAAGGCGGAGTCCGCTAAAGCGGTAGTACGTTCACATGAATTTTACAATGTGGATAAGTTGGAATGGGCCATGAACGTCTTTCATGAAGTGATGCGTACTGTATCCCTTGTTTATGCCCCGGCCAGGATCTGTATGCCCCCTATGGAAACGGACTTAACCTATAAATTGTTTATATCATCTGATATTCTGTCGGCAGTTGAAGACTCACAAGTCAATGTGTACAGAGATGTGTACAACCACATACTCAAACCTGCTATCGAAGAGGAAAAGCCCGATGTAATTGGAATTTCCATTGCCTTGAGCCAGCAGCTCTTCTCTTCCATGACATTTTGCTCGATGATAAAGAAGCAGTTTCCCGGCATCCATATCACCATTGGCGGAAACACGGTTACACGATTACGTGACGTATTACCAAAAACCTCCAATCTGTTCTCTCTTTTTGATACTGCTATCATGTATGAAGGGGAAACGGCATTTTTACAGTTAATCAATGCAATGGGGACAGACCGGGATTTTTCAACAATACCCAACCTCATATATAAAGACTCTACCGGAATCCATACTTCTACGGTTACTACTGCGGAGGACATGTCGACCCTTCCACCGCCGGATTTCGAAGGCCTCCCTCTTGACAAATATTTTGTGCCGGTTAAAATCCTGTCTTACCTTTCCACCAGAGGATGCTATTGGGGGAAGTGTGCGTTTTGTGACCATGGAGAAGGTTACACTTCAGGATATAGAGTCAAAAATATAGACCAGATTATTGAGGAAATCAATTATCTAAAAAACAGATACCACGTAAACCATTTTCATTTTCCCGATGAGTCTTACCCTCCGGCACTATTCAAAAAGTTAACGAAAAAATTAATTGAATCTGATCTGCAAATCTCATGGTCAACACACTTACGATTTGAAGAAAGTCTGCTTGACAACAATGTATGGGAAGATGCCAAACAGGCAGGATGCAGATTTCTGCATATGGGATTTGAAACCGGAAGTGAAAGAGTACTCCGATTGATGGGCAAAGCAACCACAACTAAGCAAATCCAACAGAGCCTGGAACTCTCATCCGGGCATGGTGTATGGAACCACGTGATGGGTTTCTTTGGATTTCCCGGTGAAACCTACGAAGATGCAAAATCTTCCATGCAGTTTTTAGAAAATAATAAAGAACACGTACACTCTATTGGTTTTGGAACTTTTGACCTGACTAAGTATTCTCCGGTAATTCAAAATGCAGAAAAGTTTGGAGTAACCTACACCAAAAACCCCGAATGGGATTTAGCACTTGATTACTATTTTACCGTGAAGGAAGGGTTAGGGATAGAGGACGCAGGGCGGGTCCTTGAAGAATTTGAACAAAACCATTATAGAGGATGGGATTTAAAAATCTATATTCGTGAATACCTCTTTCTGTATGTAGCTCATTTCGGAACCAATAAGCTTCCATTTCTCCAATTCAGGTTTCATTAAAAAGCAAAAGGCAGAACAGTCTTGCTATTTAGCAGAAAAGTACTCCACTATTAAATCTATTTTTTCCCACCGTATACGGCTTCCCGATACTCTTTCCAGAAGCAATCTACCATGAGGAATCCGGCTTCTGCGAGGAGTTGAGTTTCTTCTGTAATGGAAAGAGGATTATCACCATCTCTTTTTTCCTTCGATGTATATTCCGAAGCAATGTAATCCAACGTTTTTTCCTCATGCTTCAGACTTCGAGTTCTCTCCTGTGTCCCTTTATAAAGCAAGCGTCGGTACAGTGCTTCATTCGCTGGATCGATTGCATTAAAGATGTCACAATTAATGAACCAACCACCTGGCTTGAGTATTGAGTGAACATATTGAAACATTTTCAGTTTCTCCTCCCTCAGTAGGTGGTGGAGTGCAAAAGCAGAAACTACAGCATCCAACCCGGCAACATCTTTTACTTTATCAGGTAATTCCTGAAAGGTTGCAGTTTTGAACGTGATCTGACCCGATTGTTCTTTAAGTCTTATCTTTGCCTTATCGATCA
Organism: Candidatus Brocadiaceae bacterium S225; assembly: GCA_007859995.1. GTDB lineage: Bacteria > Planctomycetota > Brocadiia > Brocadiales > Scalinduaceae > Scalindua > Scalindua brodae. The sequence continues at coordinate 110,346 of SMSL01000003.1, read as the reverse complement.
TCATTTCTGCAGCGTCTATTGCAACAACAGAAGCATCGGGAAACACCTCAACAATTTTATGAGTAAGATAACCGGTACCCACGCCAAGATCTAAAATTCGTATATTTTCAGAACGATCAAAGGGTAGTATTTCACGGGCAATTAACGCCATGTGTTCACGATTTGGATGCCAAACATCCATGTCGAGATCATACGTTGCAATAATGTCACTGTTATTGAAAGCGTATGCCGACTCTCTTTGGTCATTTTCAGGCATTTAAAATACCTCGCAAAATTGAATTACACATATTTACAAAAAAAACCCCCAACACCATTTTACAGATATTGGGGGCTTTCACGTCTTCATTATAATAATATTTTACAATTACTCTATATTTTTATATGCGACCCTCTCTCGACAGCTATTACAGTAAAATATATGAGTGTACTTTATAATATATTTATAATTTGACAACATTTGTGGCTTTGAAGCCCTTTTCGTCTTTAACAAGCTCGAATTCTACCTTATCTCCTTCCGCAAGGCTCTTAAAGCCCTCACACTGGATTGAAGTATGATGTACAAATACATCATCACCATCTTCCTGAGAAATAAAACCAAAACCTTTTGAGTCGTTAAACCATTTGACTGTTCCCTGTGGCATACTAAAAATCACCCCCTTTGTATCGTAAAATATGACAATAAAAAAAGGCGGCAAGGTACGTACCTTGTCGCCTATCAACTAAGAAATATATATGGCATAACTGCGTAAATGGTATTAAACGTATTAATGGTATTAATCTTGTTGCAATGCAAATAAAAGAATACTGATACTAAAGACGTGATGATATTATCAAACATTATTTATTAAAGCAAGAGAAAATATAGTTTATTATTTACTCCTTAAGGGTATATTTCATATAATCCCTGAACGTTCTTTTTATGTGAAGTTTTGGCAAGAGATGTCGGGCAATGACCGTGTAATAGTTTAAAACGCTACAACTCATTTGATTGTAAATACTTAAAATTCAAATCTATATTCATTCAAACTAATGAAACAGGAAACCATGGTAAAATGTTTACTAAGAGAGGGTGTCTCTTTTTCACCTTCGTTTACCGTCTCTGAACTCCCACATAAAGCAAAGCTGGATCAAAACGAAGCTCCTTTTGATCTGCCGGATGAGGTCAAGGTGAAACTACTTGAAAAACTTAAGGAGAATCAGTGGAATCGATACCCACAGCCATCAGTGTATGCTGATGCCAAAGAGGCTTTTGCGAATGCAATAGAGTTGCCATCGGAAAACCTGATACTTACTATGGGCTGTGATCAGCTTATACAGGGTGTCTATCTTATTGCAGGTGGACATGATCGGAACGCCTTGATTTTTGAGCCAACGTATCCGATGTTTTCCCACGCTGCCAGGTTTAACCAGACAGATATAACCAGAGTTCAACTCGCTGCTGAAGAAATTCCGACAAAAGATCATATCAACGAGACGGAACATCACATTATCTTTATTGTTGCTCCTAATAACCCAACCGGAACTTTTCCGGAAGAAGGAGTTATAGAGACAGCACTCTCTAAAAATTCGTTAGTATTTGTAGACGAATCATATGTAGATTTTTCTAAAAGAACTTGGTCTCATCTATTAGTGGAGCATCCCAATCTCTTTATCGCCCGTTCGACATCAAAGTCCTGCATGGCTGGAATTCGTCTTGGATATGGTATAGGCCACCCTGATATTATCAATGCCATGGAAACAACTTTTACTGCACCCTATCATTTAAGTTATCTCCAACTTGTAATAGCAAAACACTTTGACCTTATTCAACCCCACCTTAAAGAGTTTGCGGATATTATAATTGCAGAAAGAGAGCGCGTAGCAAATCAATTCAGAGAGATGGGTATCTATTTTATTCCGTCTCAAGGCAACTTTATTCTCTTCAAGGCAAAGAACTCATTCTACGTTTTTCAAAAACTATCAGAATCCGGTGTTCGTATTCGTAGTCTCCATACAATCCCCGGCCTGTCTGATTATGTCCGGGTTACAATTGGAAAAAAGGAAGAGAATGACCTGTTTCTGGAAAAACTCAAAACCGTCCTTTTCAAATTAAAATGATGAAAGAAACGATAATAGAAAAATTCGTTGAAAAAGTGACAGAAGGAAAAAGCAAACGGTCAGACCGCTTTTATGAAATCTTTTCAGCACGAGGGTTTTTATTGGAGGGAGACAGCAGTTCTGAAATAGTACGGCTAAGCCAAGAATCACATTTTGACGATTGTGAGTTTCTGGAAGCTTTGCAAAATATTAACTATAAAAAAATTTATAAAAAACCACATTTTGATACTATCGAAAAGGATGACAAAAAAGATGCGACCAGAAATCGACACGCATACTATGACAACATAGACACTCGGCTATTTGATATAGATAATATAAAATACTTACATGAACTGTTTACGCATGTAATCCCTATTGACCAATTTCGTTTAAATTGGGATAGGGATTGGTATGGTAAATTCAGCCAATTTAAGGAAATTGTACATCTGCCGGAAATACGTGTATATGATTTGGAACCTTTAATAGCGCGTTTGGCTAAATCTATTTCCTCCATTGGAATATCAACATGGTCATCATGCGAAGGTCATTGGGGTACTCCGGCCTATGTTATTTTTGATAGAAAGTATCATCGTGTCTGGTTTGAAACCTTATTAAATAAGTTTATTAAGAAGAGACTGAATCTTGTATGCAATTGGAAATGGCTGGAGAATCGCTGTACTATAAGTAGCCCGGGAAAGGACATAATGGAAATGTATTTAGAGATTCAGGAGGTGGCTCGATTAATTTACCATTATAGAGACTCCTTAATAAACATAAAAAAACATCTATTATCCCTCCTTACGAATGAACATAAGAAGATGAATAAAAAGAATCTGCTCAATGCTTTTGAGGTTTTCTTTGATGCAGCAATAGCTGAAAACCAATCAAACATCTTAACCAGTTAGACTTGAAATGAAGATTGCGGTTTCTAAGGCAAGTTCAAAACACTCGTAATAAAAAAGAACCGACCCTCGCGTTGTTGCTGCAAAATCAAAGTGGTAAAAACAATCCTTGATTTCATAAAAAATAAAGATATTCTTTTAGATGTTCGGAGAATAATAATTTTACTTTTTTTTCCAGAACCCTAACAAAGGAAATAAACCATGGATACAGACTTGATGAAAGAATCACATATTTCAGCCATCTGCGAAAAACTTAAAGAGGATGATTTCAAATTTAAGGAGCAAAAATTTGATTACCTTGACGTCCTTTTAGCAATAGGCGCACAGTTCAATATGTCCTGGCTTAAGACAACGCAAATAAACATCTTTGCGTTTATGGGTATTGTTGAGAAAGTAAGCATGGAGTTCGCGGTTGCTTACTCCAGAATGACTCTGAGTTATGCAATGAAAAACCATAAGGATTTCCCAAAACATATGAACAATATTACCGCAAGTTTTCCACTCCTGATATCATCGTGTATTGACGATGATGCGAAACAATGGATTCAGCAAAAACCTAAAAACCAACTTGGTTTTATCGAAATGCCCGTTATCCTGGACACCGACAATAACACTCTATTGTTTTGCAACGAATCTACCCGGCGTTCCGGTAATAAAAAGTTTTTGGCTGCCCTTATTCAAAAGTATTTCAATACAACAAACACATAACTTTGAAATTCAGCAGTGGGCAAATGGACATCAGTCGATATAAAACAGTTACCCTGCTTATTTTTCCGGCAAAAAATAATTCTGTCTGAATGCGAACTTTCAGGTACAATGCCCATCAATTCAATTTTTAGAAAGTGCTTTCGTAATCTCTAGAAGCAAGTCGCCTTAGTAAGTATAATTTCATCTCAAGGCTCTTTTTGTTTATCAAAAGGATAAAAATTCCAGCCGAAATAGATATTGAAACATAGAATAAAATTGTATTTATACCGTTAAATGTAAAAGGAGAAAATAATGGGTGACGAAATCAGAGTGAACAAAAGTGTTCCCATAATTCCTCAAAAGAAGACTCTTAAGCATGCTAAAAGAGAAGATCAACAGGAGCACAAGCATAAGAACGAGGCCGGGGATCATTTTCAGCAATTATCCAACGCCGCTAAGCTTGCAAATGATGTTCTGGAAAGAGATAAGTCGCCTTACAGGTTCCGTATTTATCAAGAGGGAGAAGAGGTTTTTATTGATATAGTAATCGTTGATGATGACCTGACAATTAAGGAGACTAAAAAGACGAATATTACTCACGAAGAATTCACAACCTGGTTAAACCATATTGAGCAGGGTAACGGGCTTTTTTTTGATATAACAGCTTGATAAAAAATAGATATTTATTCCTTTTCATTGAAAAGCCACAAAACACGCAACCCTGAACGAATACAAAACCAACAAGTAAAATGAATAAATATAAATTTTATTTCTTAATAATCATATTAATCATTTATATTATAAGTCCACTGGACTTATTTCCATTTGTTTTTGACGACCTTATCGCGTCAGGCTTTTTATTCTATTTCTGGAACAAGTTCAAAAATCAAAAAAGTCGAGAAAACTATTATTCCAGGGGCCGGCCACAAGCGAAGATAAAGACCGAACCCGATGGATCAGTGAGTCTGGATAAGGCATACAAACTGCTCAATGTCAGCCATGATGCCCCATTGAGTGAGGTGAAGAATGCATACAAGGAAAAAATGGCCAAGTCTCATCCGGACAAAGTTGCCCATCTGAGCGAAGAGCTCCAGAAAAAGGCCAAGGAGCTTACGCTTGAAATCAATAAAGCCTACAATATTATCAAAAGCCACAAAGGGAGTAGCGGGTGACAGCAATGTCGATAACCAATTTAAAGGCTTGCCACATTAACAATGCGGGCTTGGTGGCGTGTAATGCCTGCCAGGCTTACCATTCGGGCGGATAACCCGGAAAAATCAAATTGTCGGCCTCTCCCTGTGGAGCAATATAGTAGCCCTGCTCCACAGGGCTCCCACCCTGACGACCTGTTCTCCATGCATATATTTCTCTCTTCAGCATACACTATAAATTGTATCAGTTTGCCAACACACTCAGACCTTTACATGCTGAACATTTTCTACCATAAGCCTTGAAATAGCCTTTGCAAAGGCTGTAGAGTCTTTTGGTTTTGATCCTTCCAGCAACAGTGCCTGGTTATAAAGGAGATCCGTATAATCCGCCAGGACGCTACTCTTCCTGTCTTCTTTAAATATCTTATTCATGGCTTCAAAGATCGGATGCGATGGATTGATTTCGAGAATCCTTTTTCTTTCCGGCACCGCCTGACCCATAGACTTCAAGAGATTTTCCATCTGCAGATCCATCTCTCCCTCATCACCAACAAGACAGCATGCAGAATCTTTCAGCCTCCCTGACAGTCTGACTTCTTTTACGTCATCAAGACGATCCTGTATAAGATCCAGGAGTTTTTTATATTTTTTTCCCGCCTTCTCCTTCTCCTCTTTTTCAGATTCATCCAGAGTAACGTCGCCTTTAATAGCAGATTTAAACTTCTTTCCTTTGTACTCAAAACTGCTCATAATAACATCGTCAATATCCTCCAGCATAATCAGGACTTCGTAGTCCTTTTCCTTAAGCGCTTCAAGGTAGGGTGATTGCAATGTTTCATCCAGTGATGAACCGGTAATGTAATAAATTTCCTCCTGCCCCTCCTTCATGTCATTAACGTATTCCGGAATAGATCGGTATTTATCCTTTTCAGCTTTTGTGGAAGGAAAAAGAAGAAGCTCTCCTATAGTCTCCCTTCTATCAAAATCCATATGGACACCTTCTTTCAGTATCCTGCTGAATTCCTTATAGAATTTCAGGTACGTTTCAAACTCTTTCTCTTTCATCTCACCTAAAGTATCAAGCACTTTTTTCGTAATACTGTTTTTTATAACGTCGATCTGCCTGTTGTTCTGCAGTATCTCTCTTGAAACATTTAATGGTAAATCTGAGGAATCCACCACTCCCTTAACGAATCTCAGGTATGGTGGTATCAACTCTTCACAATGATCAATTATTTTCACTCTCTTGACATAAAGGGTTGGACCAACCTTGTACTCTTTATAGTAGATATCAACAGGCCTCATTGATGGAATGTAGAGAAGTGATGTAAACTCGGAAGCACCCTCTGCTTTATAATGGAGTACCTTTGCCGGATCTGTAAAATCATGAGAGACATGTTTATAAAACTCATTATACTCCGCTTCAGTTATTTCCGATTTATTCTTAAGCCAGATCGCCTTTCTCGAATTCAGAGTCTCTTCTTTCGTGACTTTAACTTTTTTGGTTTTGTCTAATTTACTCTCCTCCTCCCGTTCAACATCCATTACTACCGGATGTTCGATAAAGTCGGAATACTTCTTAACCGCACTCTTGATCTCCCACTCATCGAGATAATTTTTCTCCTCTTCCTTAAGATGCAGGATTACATCAGTGCCTTTATTTTCTTTTTCCACATCTTCCACAGTAAAGGAACCGTCTGCTCTGGATTCCCACTTAATGCCTTTTTTATCGCTCGCCCCTGCCTTTCTTGAAATGACGGTTACTTTATCTGCAACCATAAAGGTTGAATAAAATCCGACACCAAACTGTCCAATCAGTTCCGGATTATCCTTTACCTCCTTACTTTTCAAAGTTGCAATAAACTCCTTTGTACCTGAATGAGCAATCGTCCCAAGTTCCTTAATCGCGTCGTCTTTAGTCAAACCAATTCCATTGTCACTAATTGTCAAGGTACCGGCATCTTTGTCCGCGATAATCTTAATCTCCCAATCCTTTTCGCCTTCAAGAATTTCCTCGTTTGTTAAAGACTCAAAATGTGCCTTGTCAATAGCATCAGACGCGTTTGAGATAAGCTCTCTAAGGAAAATCTCTTTATGGGAATAAAGAGAGTGTACCATTAAATCGAGGATTTGTTTTACTTCCGTCTTAAATTCCATCTTTTCGACTGTCATTATAATTTACCTTCCTACGCTTCACTAAATTGTTTGTTAAAAATAAAAAAAATTCTCTATAATTTGGGGAATACCCATAGGTTTCCGGCGACCCAATTTCCTCACCTTCCCGGCCTGAACAATTCATTCAGAAAGGGTAAAGAGGGGAAATGGGACGGTTAGTCTCTTAACTAATAATAATTTACCGACAAACCTGTATTTAAACAAAATTTGAATAAATGTCAATTAGATCGTATCTATATAATCTCTTTTATGGAGAAAAGCGATTTTTCAGGCTATCTCTTTTCTTTTGAAGAGAAAAATCGCTAACCACACAACAGCAGCACAATATATTGTACTGTGCAATGAGACATATACAATATACCGTATCACATTGCTCCACTGCCAAAATGATGAAGGGCCAATAGTGAATTCATTGATCACTGGCATATTCAGAGTTTGAATATCAGGAAACACCATATAACACATTGTGGCAGCAATACTTACGAGCATGTAACTATGGCAGTGAATGGGTAAAATATAACTGAAAGTATTACATAAAATAAAGAAAAACAGACATATAGTTAAATTTGATACAGTATTAAGATAGAGTGACAAAACAAGAGAGATCGCAGTCAGAATTAATATTTGTAATAAAGAAAAACAGATACCCAGAATACAGACGAAATCGATCAGATCCGAAAAGTTTGTTATATTACCCGGGATAGTGCTACAACTTCTAATTATTAACGCCGCTTCCAGCACAATGCCTTGAGAAAGAACTAACATGCAAGTTGCTGCTAAAATTCCCAGATATTTTCCTAAAATAAAATATACCCTTGATACGGGTTTGCATAGTACCGCCAACACTGTTTGTCTTTCAAATTCACCGGCAATCAAAATAGAAGAAGCCAGGCATCCGGTCAGAAGACCACCAATAGTTATAGTCGAAATCGCCATATCTCTTATCATTCTTGCCTCTTCTCCAAATGCGAAAAAAGTAAATGCAAAAGATATTAAAATTATAAAACAGCCTGATAAAAGAATAATGTAATAGAAAGGCTGTCTGACAATTTCCCTGAAGCTGCTAAAAACTAACGGAACAAGAAGATTCATTATTAATAGGCATTAATCAGAATATAAAATAAAAAGGGCACCGGTTTTTACAGGCGCGGTTTTAAAAACAGGAACCCCTGGACAAACGTAGATTAAAACCATTGCAGGAATTTTAATGTTTTCGCGGCTATCAAATCAAACTCCGATATTTCGCTCTTCCGCATGACAAAGAGCAGCGTCTGCACCGGAACGAATTCCCTACAACGGATTGCCACGCAACCCCCAGAAACAGAGAGCCCAACGTTATTGAAGAATTATTAATCGCAAGTGAATGCACACGTTAAAATTTACCGGTGTTCAGACTGCACAACAGAACATACAAAACTCTTTCCAAATATCAAGAAAAAAATCCACACCCATACGGAAAATGCCTTACCGGGTATCTCTTCTTTTTGTTAATCTTCCAACATTTCCCTTGAACTTCATAGCACAATCTGCTACTAAGTACCTTTGCGTATATAAACAAAAATATTTTTAACATGAATCCAAATAAAAGAGATAAAAATGTCTAATAAAGAAAACCTTGGACGCGGTCTGGAATCTTTACTTGGCGATGCTATTGGCATCGAAGCAAGCGAAAAAATCATGCGGATCAATCTGACCGATATTCAACCAAATGAAGCACAGCCACGCAAAGAGTTTGCCCAATCCCAAATGGAGACCTTAATAAGCTCTATACAAGAACACGGCATACTGCAGCCAATCATAGTTCGCCCTACAAGCAAAGGGTATAAAATAATAGCAGGAGAGCGGCGCTGGAGAGCGGCAACGCAATTAGGGTTAAAAGCTATCCCAACAATCGTCAAAACAGCCGACAGCCTCAAGACCATTGAACTGGCACTGGTAGAAAATATCCAGAGAGAAGATCTGAATCCCATGGAAAAGGCCACCGCTTTTTCCGAATTAAAAATTAATTTTGGTCTGACACAAGAACAGATAGCAACAAAGGTCGGGCAGGACAGGTCCACTATTGCAAATACCATACGCCTGCTCGATTTACCCAAAGAAGTACAGGATCTTGTTTCACGTGGAACAATTTCAATGGGACACGCCCGTTCCCTTTTATCACTTAAAGATCAAGAAAAACAGATAGCGCTGGGCGAGAGGATTGCGGCCGATGGTCTCTCGGTCCGTGATGTAGAACTGATTGTTTCTGACAGGAAAGACCCTTTGCCCTCTATGGAAGAGGCTTCTGGCAGTCGGCCGACGCCACTTACAACCAGATCTCCACATATTTTGGACCTGGAAGATGGGCTAAGAAAAATTGTAGGGACAAAGGTATCTATTGTAGAGAAAAATGGGAAGGGAAGGATTACTATTGAATTTGCCAATAATAGCCAATTCGAAAACATTGTTGACAAGTTAAAGGCCATGATGAAACACGCCCCAGACGGTTCTCATAAATAAACACCGACTCACCAGAAAGAACATCTTCTCCGGTAATGAAGAAGAAAAGAAAAAGGCGAAAAGCCTTGAAGTTGGCGGCAGAGAATATAATAAAATATTCAATCTTTGCTAGACGCCCACGCGTTCGACATCTTGCTCTCAACTGTTGATCAATTTTAAATAACCCTCTGCACAGCCTTTTGCCAAGCCTCTGACGCGTCCAATATATCTCGTGCGCTGTGCAACTCCAATTGATTTTCTTGCATCCAGCAGGTTGAATGCGTGAGAACACTTCAGAACGTAGTCATATGCGGGTATAACGATGCCGGCTTGCAGTAATTTTTTGCACTCCTGCTCGTACATGTCGAATTGTTTAAGCAACATGGATGTATCTGCCGCCTCAAAATTATACCTTGAGAACTGCACTTCATCTAATTTATGTACATCACCGTAAGTACATCCGCCTACCCATTCCAAATCGTAAACCGATTCCTTCTCCTGGATAAACATAGCTATTCTTTCGAGGCCATAAGTCAGCTCAAGCGATATCACATCCAGCTCTATACCTCCGACTTGCTGAAAATAGGTAAATTGTGTTATTTCCATCCCATCGAGCCACACTTCCCAGCCCAGGCCGGTAGCTCCCAATGTAGGCGATTCCCAGTCGTCTTCTACAAATCGAATATCATGCTTGATCAAATCAACTCCGAGAGTGCGCAGGCTATTCAAATACAAAGCCTTGGAATCGTCTGGTGAAGGCTTAATAATAACCTGAAACTGATAGTAGTGCTGAAGCCTGTTTGGATTTTCGCCATAACGCCCGTCAGTTGGTCTCCTCGAAGGCTCGACATAAGCACACTTCCAAGGCTTATTGCCGAGAACTTTAAGAAAAGTTGACGGATTAAAGGTGCCTGCACCAACTTCTATATCGTAAGGTTGCATTATTACACAACCTTTGCCTGACCAGTATTTTTGAAGATTTAGTATGATTTCCTGAAATGTCATCTCGCACCTATAAACCTATAAAAAAAGTTTACCTTTTATGTCTGTGATGTACATCCTTACCACAATCAGAGACCTTTCCCTTTGCCACCTCAATAACGTGTGGTATTGCGTCCAACACAGCCCCAAAACATTCTGAAACCGCTTTTGGACTTCCGGGAAGATTAATAATCAGTGTATCTTTATACATCCCTGACACTGCTCTTGATCCGATGGACCTTGGTGTGACCTTAAAACTTTCTGCTCTCATCGCTTCTGAAAAGCCGGGCAACTCCCTTTCAATTACATCTCTCGTTGCTTCGGGAGTCACATCCCTGGGGCTGACTCCTGTTCCACCTGTTGTCAGGATTAAATTGGCTTTCTCTGCAAATCTCCTGAGCTTCTCAGATATAATTTTCCGTTCATCAGGCACGATCTCATATAAGACCAACTCCGCGTTTATGAGGGCTAACTTCTCTTTGATCACCTCCCCGCTCTTGTCTTCTCTTTCGCCCCTTGAGCCCTTATCGCTAATTGTCAGAACTGCTGCTTTTATCATTTACAAACCCAATATAATCATTAACTTTAATTTCACCACCCTTTAATACTTCCGCGAATATACCCTCTCTGGGCATGATGCAGTCACCCACCTGGTAATAGATATTGCATTTGTCATGACAAACCTTGCCAATTTGAGTAACCCTTACCAACGCATCTTTTCCAAGCCGCAACTGATTGCCAACCTCTATGTCAGAAAAATCAACACCCTCTGTAAGTAAATTCTCTCCAAAGTCACCGGAATCGAGCTTCGCCCCTTTATCCTCCATCGCCTTTCTACCCTCCTTAGAAAGCAGACTAATCTGACGGTGCCAGGAACCTGCATGAGCGTCTCCATCTAACCCATGACCCTCAATCAACTTACACTGTTTTATATCTTTCTTCTGGACACCTTTTTTCGTGCTTATGCAAATAGCAACAATCTTTCCCATAATCAAACTTACCAAAAAAAATTATTATTAAAAATTTTAACAACTGACGTAAAAGTGTCAAGCTATATAATATATCCTGAATTTAGTTCTACCGAAACAATTAATCGTCTATGATATTGCAGCACAATCATTTAGCAATTTAATCAAACCGCCAACATCGCTTTAAAAACAAAACAATGTCCTTTTCCAAAATGGGCAGTAGAAACTATTTCAGCATCAAATATACACTGTATAATGTATGCGTTCATAGGTACAATACAATATATAGCGTTTCCTGACAGATGTTATCCAAAAAGAAAAAATATTGGTTGCGTAACATTCAGGAGGCCTGCAAGAGAAAAAGGTTAAAAGCCATAAGAGTTCATTTTAAAATGATAGTATTCACATTACTTTTAAAGAAAAGGAACCCTTATAGCAATAAGTATAAATGTTAATTATAAAATATCGCTACCGGATTGCAACATAGAAACCATAATAGCCAGCTTTAAGAAGGTATTAGTTCTATTTTTAGCGGATTTTGTAATATCCATACTAACAGAATTTACGGAATCTTACATGAATCAAGAAAGTTATTGGATACTGCACCCAGCAAGTTGATGTCAGATGGTACTAATTTTGTTCCCGGCCTCTGCTTTACCCTCAGAGCGCGAAATCGGTTCAATGTAGCGGCCAGTTCATAACTTCTGAATTCGGCAAAATCTCTTCTATGGAAAGTTATTTTAAATGGATCGACAATGAAGCCCATGATGTACAATTAATTGATTATCACTAAAGCAGGAGAATGTAAGATGTCTAAAAAACTTATTGAAATAGAACACCCTGGCATAATGCTTAAGGAAGACTTCCTTGATGATCTGGGAATTAAGCCGGGAACATTTGCCAGGGCAATCGGTGTTGATCGTACGGCCGTTAAAAATATTATTGAAGGGAAGCGGGCAATTACGGCCCATATGGCATTGCGTTTTGGTCTGTATTTTAATATGAGTTCCGGGTTTTGGTTAAACTTGCAAAAGGACTACGAATTACGAACAGCCAAACGTGAAAGGTTTACGGAGCTTGAAAAGACGATTCAACCTTTTGAGGCGGTACATGGCTGATTTATTTGAAGCGGGGTAGGGAGGCACACAAGCAATGTATAGGAATTTATTGAATTGTATGTAATGTAACGTGAAGATGAATAGTTATCAATTTTGTTACATTACTTATATAAAGTGTAACAATAACAACTGGAAAAATACAATTCAAGGACTAAATTAATACGATAAGAGGCATGTTTTGTTACAAAATACCCTATTCCGTAACATAGATAAATTTAAAGTTCTAAATTAGAGGTGAGTGTTAAGCATGAGCCTCTCGGGAAATAGACACTGCTTTAAAAACAAAGTGTTGTCCGGGTAAGCCCCATGCACTGGTTTGATTATCATTTTTCTTTCGGATCACTCATCAATATCCACATTGATGTCTGGTTGCACAGGCTGAAGGTTCATATCGAAGAAGATGCGTTTAGGAATGACATCATTGACTATGTAATCATGATCATAACCGCCGATGAAGCTCTTCTGCTGTGAATATTGTCCACCTATGACAGGTAATGCTTGAACAATTGTGTCGCGTGTAAATTCTCCTTTGTAATTTGCAGGTAGGCTCACCGTGCATGGAGTTTTACCGATGTAATCGTTGTTTACCTCAATATTTGCACCGAGGGGATTGCTAATGATTTCGACAGTTATCGTCTCTTCCTGAATTTTACTTGAATCTTGTATGATGCTGCCAAAATCTCCCATGCGTCCATAAGATTCAACTTGCCCGCCGACAAGCTTTACTTAGTAGGGGGTAGTTTTTTCATCCCAAGCGTCATCACTTGTTTCATATAGTTTATAGTTTAAGTACTCTGATTTCCCCTGTGCGCTGACGTTGATGGGATTACCAATAGCTTGAATGACTTCAGACTTTGTCATTCCAAGCTCAACCTTATTCATTTTGTATGCTGTGGCACATCCAAAGAGCACCAATGTGATTAAGAGAGCTAATATTTGTTTCAATTAATATTTCTCCATCGAACAGTTAAATATACAGCTTCTATAACATTGGTAATATACGGAGCCTGTATAGTTCTAATATCCCGGAATTATATAAAACGGGAAATAATATGCAATAATAAAAGGATATATATATGGGTATAAAAATCAAACTGCCGTTTGGACTAGATAAAAACAATACTCTTGTTCATATTTCTGATGTAGAAAACGGTAAAAACTGCGGCTGTGTTTGTCCAAGTTGCCAATCTCCACTAATTGCGGCCAAGGGTAACATAAAACAGCACCACTTTAGGCACGATGATGGGCGAGATGCATGTGAAGGTGGTCTGGAAAGCACTGTTCATCTAGCAGCCAAACAAATTATATCGGAAAGGCAGAAAATCACCCTTCCGGAATACGTTGTTTTTTCCTCATCAAAAGATTCCAGAGGAAAACGATATTCGAAATGTTTTATACCTAGCAAAACTATAGATTTTGATTCTGTAGAAGAAGAAAAAGATCTACATGGAATAAGAGCTGATATTTTAGCCAAAATTGGTAACCGTCCGCTTGTCATTGAAATTTTTTACAGACATAAAGTGGACGCTCAAAAGTTAGACAAAATAGAAAAAGCAGATATTTCGGCTATAGAGATTGACCTATCCGGCCTTGCACCGAAAGACGTTGAAGACTGGGAACATTTCTGGTCATACCTAAATAATCCGCAGCACATTCAATGGTTAAATAATGCAAGAGTAAATGACAACATCTCTAAACAGATAGAGAAGGAGCTTACACGCGAGATACAAGAGCAGGAAAAGAAATATAAACAAGAAGATATTGAAATTGAGAAGGCCGCACTTTTGGAGGCAATTAAGGAAATACAATTTTTTAAAAAGAAAGAACATATTGACCTGCTAAAGAAAGAAGCATTATCGCATCCCGCTTGGGAATATTTCAGCAAATATGTCCCATACAAATGGGATGAATTTCCTGAACTTATCAATAAAGAAGTGCCTAATGGAGATTGGATTTTTGGGTGTGATAGACGTATTTGGCAGTCTATTATTTATGGATACTTTATCCTCCATAAAAACAACAAGTTTAGTATTGGATTGATCAATGGCTGACTCAATGAATATTGCTGTATAACTCCAATGAGTGTTTATACTGTGTGGAACCTCGGCAGACGATATAAGCAACTACTTCCTGCTAACTTATCAGGTAATTTACCATGGTCTTGGCGTACACTAATGGCCTATTTTGATTACTTGTGTAAATTAGGGGTACTGGAATATACCGGGCATGAGCGCGGGAAGCCTAATAGCCGTTGGTACAAAGTAACAAGGTATAAAAACGGCTCAGATTAATGTAAAAATGTATTTCCCCATGTCTTGTTTATAGCTTCAGGGGTTATGTTGGAACATTATCTTCCAAATGAATCCATCCGTTTTTTTAATATCGTTTTCTAACAATAGTCATTGCAAAAAAAGGATAAATTGACCGTGCGAAAAAAGCGTACCTTTATAGGATTTTAGACCCAATGCTAAAAATAACAGATGGCGCTTTTTACCGTCCGGGTCACTTTATTGTTGGGTTGGCTTGCAAAATAGCTTTCTTGAGTAAGCGTTTCTTTTCCTGCAATAACAGGTGGTTTACGTAAGCACTCTTATTATTGTCTCCAACTTGTTTTAAATAGTTAAAGGTACCTTCTTCAAGGGTAAATGTGGCACGGTTGTTCATAATATACTCTCCTTTCAACATACTATCTTATCATACTGTTTGGTATGATAAGATAGTTTTTTTGGCCTAATGGGTACGTAGCTGTGTTAAAAAATCAAAACCCTTTTGCTTTTTGTGGGATAAAGCTACAGTTTGACACTCTTCATGAGTTCAGGAACATTGCTTCTACTTAGACCGCTTTGTTCTGGTTGCCTCAAAAGGCTAAGAAGTTCTTGTTCTTCAGTGAGTTTTTCACGATCTCTCCTGACATTGCGGTAATTACCAGAATCAACCAGGTTTTTAATAAATCCACGCATTTGATAACATAACTTATGAGAAATAGCGGATTTTTCTAACAGGAAACAGATGTTTGTACGATCGTGTCTTGTTCTTTTTGCTCTACAACACTTGCTACCAACCATAGCATGCGAACCCCGATCTTCAACAGGAGTTGGCTCCTACCTGTATATTTATGCCAAAGGTTTAACTTGTGAGTTATGTCTATATGTGGATTTGGTTATTGTCCTGGTTTGATAAATCAAGCCCTTATTTATTAGGCACGATAAATCGTGCCACTACATCAAGAAATAATATTCATTATGTTCTTGTTGTGTGTTTTTGCTCTACCCTTAAGGCGCGAAATCGGCTCAATGTTGCGGCCAGTTCATAACTTCTGAATTCAGCAAAATCTCCTCTTATGCCCCGGTCACTTAAGCAGTCCAACCCTTTCTCTTGTATATCAGCCAAAACTAACCGGCAAATCTCTTTTATGCTTTTTTGGCCGTCCATATACCGGGCGGCATAATGAATGGCATACCCGATTGCTCTCAACTGACTGGGATGCACAAGCTGTTCTATTGCATCGACCTGAACCTTGTGTTTTCCAAATCGCATGTAGAGAAGTTCATCTATCTTGATATCTATCGGTTTTTTCCCCTTTGATGGGCTCAGTACGTTCGGTATGGGAATACGCTGAATCGCTGAAGGAGGTGTGGCATCAAAGTATTCCGGTAAAAGATTTTCTTTGACTATCTGATGCGCCCGGGAGGTTAAATCATGA
This sequence comes from Candidatus Brocadiaceae bacterium S225, assembly GCA_007859995.1. Lineage (GTDB taxonomy): Bacteria > Planctomycetota > Brocadiia > Brocadiales > Scalinduaceae > Scalindua > Scalindua brodae. The sequence continues at coordinate 94,104 of SMSL01000003.1, read as the reverse complement.
GGGCTGTATTCAATCATCCCTATAACCACGTCAGCTAGACTGAAATAATCTCCACTCCCTCCCATAACAATTACGGTTGAGATACCCTTTTCTTCATAGAGGCTGCGTACATGTTCTACAAAAGGCGTAATCGGCTCCTTCTCTTTTGCGATCAGGGCCTTCATCCGTAAGTCGCGAATCATGAAGTTTGTAGCCAGCGTATCCTCATCCAGCAAAAGGGTGTTCGCACCCATCTCAAGCGCCTCAAGAATATTAGCTGCCTGAGACGTACTCCCACTGGCATTGGCTGTAGAGAATTCAGTGGTACCCTGATCAAACGGCAGATTCGAGATAAAAGGATCAATATTCAGGTTTTGAATACTGCGCCCGTCCTCCGCCCTTATCTTGACAGCATCGGCAGTGGTTACCACAAACTCACGTCCGTCATCGGGGACATGGTTGTAGATACCGTACTCCAATGCATTCAAGAGTGTTGATTTTCCATGATACCCCCCACCTACTATTAATGTCACGCCTTTGCGGATACCCATCCCTGTTATCTCGCCATAATTTGGCAATGACATGCTTACTCTCATCGATTGACAACTTTGAAAGGGAACCAATCCCTCTGATCTGAGCGGTCGTGGGTCAACCCCGCTAGCTCTGGGAAGAACAGCATTATCCGCAATAAACGCAACCAGGTTTAATTCTGACAGTCTTCCCCTGACAAATTCAGCATCTTCAACGGTCTCAATATGGCGATACAATTTATCCGCAGGGAGTCTTTGAAAATACAATGAATGATTGACAATCCGCGGAATGATCTCTGAAAATATGCGCGCTGCTATTTTGCCTGCAACCCTGCGTGCAAATGCCGGAAGCCCGACCAGAAATCGTGCTTCAATACAATCCTCTTTTATGACCATCGAAGAGCTTTTAAGTACTTCCTGCCCCTGGCGGTCTATTTCTATTGTTCCGCTTTTCCCGGAACCCTGCCTTTGTGTATTATGGACTCTAATGGAATAATAGAATTGTCTTGCCAGGAAATCACACAATGCAACGTTCCTACAGCCATTATGATATGTATCCTCGGGAAATCCGGCTGTGCTAATGGGGATTCTGACTCTTACTTTGCTGGGAATGGCAAACGGGTCTCCTTGAACGTGATCGATCCATAACTCATAATCATGATATTGGTAACCGCCCTTTATAGCCTTATAAGCGGGGTATGGCATTCCCTCCATTTTTGTTAATATCCGGATCAGTTCATTTTGATTTAGCATCTGTTTCTTAAGAGTGTTAATTTCTTTTCATTTACTTATACAAAAGGATATATAGTATTTCAATTTATAAAATCATAATTTAGCACAGAATACACGGTTATTTCGCAAAGCAAAAAGCTCCACTCGGCAAAAAAACTTAGCCATGCAAGCCATCTACTTTTCTCTTGCCACCAGCCTACCGCCTGCTGTAAACTGCTTGCTTACTTATTTACTGTTTATACACATACTCAGAAGGTGAATAAATGAATGACATTAGCGATTCAGATTTGCAGATGATTTTAGAATTGTCAGTAAATGTGGGAACAAATTATTTAATGTGGTACGGAGCTCACGAAGAGCTGACTACAAAACAGATTCGTGATGAATTTGATTGTAGTGATGAACTCTTGAAGGTATTAGACGATTTTGATCCTGAAAGAGGCAAAAGCATCGATTCAAAACGACTGGCAGTGCTGGTGTACGAATACCTCAACAAAAAATATTCTAAAAACCACGGAATGCTCTATAGGGTCGGGTTTTCGATAGCACAGCAGACACTCGGCCTTTCTGCCAGGCTGTCCACAAGCGATGAAGAAGATTCAGGGAAATCGGTTAGCGATATATTGCCTGAACATATGAAAAACCTGAAGAGCAGGCTGAAGGGAATACTGCCTGCCGACATAACGAAAAACGTGCTTGAGCTTGTTAGGAATAAAATAGAAGAGGCAGGGCTTGAAGTAGATATCGGAGATCTATTAGTTCAGGTATTTAATAAAGTTGCCTTTCCCAAGGAAGGAAGAAAATTTACTGTTACGGTGGGAGAGGAACAGAAAACGTATCAAACTTTTACTGAAATGATCGGAGACCTTCTTAGTTGCAGCGTACAGGTATTTACAAAAAGTTGTATGTCTCTGAACGACCTTAATAACAAAGAGAAATTCATGATGTCAATAGGGAAAATCGCCACTGATTTTCTGAAGAAAAATAAGAATATCTTGCAGGTAAATGAAAGTTATTTCCTTGAAGAATTAAGGCAGTCCAATCAGTCTGACGCCAAACAACCTGCTATGTCTCTAGAAGAACTGGTTTTTGGCGCGATAGGTGGAATGGCAGAGGGTTATTGGCTTAAGCATAAACAACAGAAGTATGATTCACCAAACTGAAACAGTTTTAGAAAAAGTTAACCTATGGAGCTCTTTCCAAAGGAGAGCATTCCAAAACGGCTGTACCGAATTGTTTTTTTTGCCGCGCAGTGACCGTGTGGCTGCACTCAATATCTTTGTTAAGAATAAACACATAATTATTTAAGGAGCAGTATTGTGAGAAGAGATTTAATAAACATTATAAATGGAAAAACGCTTTTAATTGTCTCTGCAGTTTTGATTTTAAATATTTACTTTAATACGATAGACACATTCGGGAATGAACCGGATGCGGTAACAGAGGAGAAAGTCGTAGCGGCATCATCATCACCAACAACGGCAGAAGAGACTGTCGTTGAAGAGAGAAAGGGTGGTGAGTGCACAGAAGGTGATTGTGAAAATGGCAGGGGTACTATGGTATACCCTGACGGCACTAAATACAAAGGGGAGTTTAAGACTGGCAGAAGGAGCGGACAGGGCACTTATACATATTCAGACGGGGGCAATTACACAGGCGAATGGCGAGATAATTTGAGGCATGGAAAAGGAACAGATACATTTGCGAACGGTGTAATATACGAGGGAGAATGGGCGCTTGATATAAGGCATGGACAGGGAACGTTAATTATGCCGGACCTTGGAACATACGTGGGAGAATGGAAAGAGGGTAAAAAGAACGGACAGGGAACCTTTACTTTCGTAGAAGGTGGTAAATATGAAGGTGAATGGGTAGATGGAATGTGTAGTGGTCAGGGCACCCGCACGTTTGCTAACGGCAATAAATACGTTGGCAAATGGAAAGATTTTGCGGCTACCGGCGGTTGGTACTACTGGCCGGATGAAAATAAAACATGGTCGTACATGGACGAAAATTGGGAGTGGATACACAAAGACTTTAAACCAGAGTAATCTAATTGCCGAGAGACAGAGAAGGCAAATAGCTGATAACAGATGATAAAAGTTATTGAATATAACTATTGCCGGCATGCTTCGTGGATCCGGCCTCTGGCTTTCAGTAAATGCATATTAAACAGAACATTATGAATAATGAGGAGCTGGTATGAGAAGCGGTAGTAATGTTATATTTTTGGTTTTGGCTGCCATGGTCCTTTTTTGCCAGGTATCTTTTGCCGGTTCCCAGGATATGGAAGCAATAAAAGAAGATGCGGTCGCGGTAGTTCTTGATATGCCTCCTGACGGTTATTCAAAAGAAGAGATTGATGATAAACTTGCACAGATTATGAACGCTATTCCGGAGATCCCAAACAGATATTCAAATGATGAAATTGACGAAAAGATTGCAGTGGTTAAAAGTGCTATTCCAGTTGACTCGGATAATTATACAAATGAAGAGATTGAATCCATGGTTGCAGAGGTTAAGGAATCTATTCCTGCCCCTCCAGATGTTTATTCAAAGGAAGAAATTAAGGTCAGAATCAGGGCTATTAACGATGCCATAACAAACCTGGAAATTGCACTGGCAAATATTCGTAACAGTATTCCGGCAGAAATAAAGTGGCCGGTAAAAACGAAGCAGATATTCACCGGCATTCGTATCAGCATTCCAGCCGATATTGCCAGGACTACAGAGTCACACTAAGGAACTAAGAGATACTCTGCCTCATTCAACCCGCCACTGATACTGGCGGGTTGAAATGACATTGAGTGTCTTAATCTCATTGTGATAATGCCAGTTTGCCGGATTAGATTGATGACGTACTTTCGACTGATCGGATAACTAACACTCCTCGATTTGATATGAAGGACGTGCCTATAAATCGATATTTGACAGCAATTCTTTTTCCCTACTCAATGCCTTTGCTTCCAGATCTTTTGCCTGTTTTGAAATTTTATTGACAAACGTTTTATCTTTTATAGTTTTCAAGTTGATTTTGATATTATAAAGAGCAGATAATACTGCCGTCCTTGCCATCATGATCCCAACTGCTCCATCAGTAATGGCACTCTTATTTCCCTTTGCTACCGTCTTTCCTGCCAGTTCCATTACTCGGATGGCATATTCAGCCACGGCTAATGGAACCATGGCTGCATGTTTCAGTCCACGTTGAATCTCCTCTTCTCTATGACGTTTTTCCGCTTCACTATTCCCGGGCAGCTTTATGGCAGTTATCACATCATTATAAGCATTAGAGTCGCTATCAATAGACTGAATAAGATCACTTTTCAAGCGCAAAGCATCTTGTGCAACAGCCTTCATCTCACATTCCACGTCACCAAAACCTTTTTTGCCAATAGTCAGGTTTGCTACCATTTGAGTCAAGCTTGCCGCAAGCGCAGCGCTTAACGCAGCCACGCTTCCTCCGCCGGGAGCGGGTGAATCCGACGCGATCTTTTCCAGGAACTCTTTTATGGTTAGTTCTGATAACATGATGAATTAGTTCCTCTCAGCTGCCTATTTTGTTCTCTTTATCAAATACGAGATTACCGTTTTTGATGACTTTTTCCACACAGCTAACGCCGATATGATAGGGTATAAATTTATACGACGGAAACTCAAGTATAATCACATCACCGGTTTTACCCACATCTATGCTTCCAATCTTATCCGCCCGGTCTATTGCCGCAGCTCCATTTATCGTCAGTGCAGTGACTGCTTCTTCAATCGTAATGCCCATATAGAGTGTGGTCAATACAAAAATAAGCGGTATCGATTCAGTAAAACAGCTTCCCGGATTAAAATCAGTTGCCAGCGCTACCGCGCAACCCTGATCGATGATATACCTTCCTCTGGCATACGATTCCTTTAAGCTGAATGCCGTTCCCGGAAGAAGCGTTGCGACGATGCCTTCTTTTGACAGTTCGTTAATGCCTCTGTCGGAAGCGTGGAGCAGATGGTCGGCGGAAACCGCACCGAGTTCTGCTGCCAGTTCAGTTCCGCCAAGCGGAAAGATTTCGTCTGCATGGATTTTCAATTTAAACCCGAGCTCTTTTGCTTTGATCAGTAGCCGTCTGGATTGTTCTATCGAAAATACACCTTTTTCACAAAAAACATCGCAGAACTCTGCGAGGCTTCGATTTGCAACCTGGGGCATTATGTCATCTGTCATGTAGTCTATAAATTTATCTTCTCTGCCTTGAAAATCTTCGGGAACTGCGTGTGCCCCGAGAAAGGTCCTCACAATATCCACAGGATGAAGGCTGTCTAACTCTCCCATTACTTCCAACTGCTTTATCTCCGTCTCGTCATCCAATCCGTATCCGCTTTTTCCTTCAACAGTGGTAACGCCGAATGACAACATCGAGTCAAGTCGCTTACTGCCTGACTCGATCAGCTCTTCCCTGGACGCTCCCCGCGTAGCCCTGACTGTTGCAGCGATACCGCCACCTCGTTTCATTATCTCCATATAATCTTCACCGCTCAGTCGCCAGGAAAATTCTTCGACCCGGTAGCCACCAAAGACAAAATGGGTATGCGAATCTATAAAACCGGGCAAAACTGCCTTTCCCGTTGCATCGATAGTCTCAAACCCTGCTTCATTAAACCTATCCAATAGTTTCTCTGTCCTGCCGACAGCCGTTATTATACCGTTTTCAATAACCACTGCTCCGTCATCGATTACGTGCAGGTCGGACATGGCGCTCCCATGCTTTGCCCCAAAACCACTGCAGGTCACAAGCTGTGAAGCATTTTTAATTATAATATTGCCTTTCATTTGTTTTACCTTTATTAAATTGCTTATCCTCATACAAAAGGTAAACAGCAATTCTAGTTTCATTCTCTTAGCGTTCTTTGCGGTTCTGCGTCATTATTTTTTTAATTGTTATACTTTTGTACATTTATCTTTCGTAAACGCTTCAGCAACGAGATTTTTTACGAGTTTTTCATCTGCAATAAAGGGAAGCGTAATATGGCCTCTCCCTTTTCGCTCTACATTATATTTAATACCTGTTTCAATCGAATTCTCATTTCTTGCCCAGCTTCGTCTTGCAACACCACCCATGACATCCCAGGGTATTGCGAGCCGGATGATTCCGTCAACCCTTTCGCTTCCATCCAGCACGAGGCCGTAACCACCGTTTATGGACTTCCCAATACCGACGCCACCGCCGTTGTGAAGCGTGACCAGGCTCATACCTCTGGCCGCGTTTCCGGCAAAACACTGCGTTGCCATGTCCGCCATAATATTGCTGCCGTCTTTTATATTTGCGGTTTCTCTAAAGGGTGAGTCGGTGCCTCCGGTGTCATGATGGTCTCTTCCAATCATTACCGGCCCTATTTCCCCTTTCCGAACCATCTCATTGAATTTAAGCGCGATATTCACTCTGCCAGCGGCATCTTGATATAATATTCTGGCCTGTGTGCCTACGACAAGGTTATGCTTATCCGCATCTCTGATCCAGATGTAATTGTCCTTGTCCTGAAATCTTGCGTTTGGATCGATGCATGACATTGCTGCTTTATCGGTTTTAAGGAGATCTTCCTTTTTACCACTAAGGCATACCCATCGAAACGGGCCATAGCCGTAATCGAATAACAACGGACCCATGATATCTTCGACATAAGAAGGAAAGATAAACCCTTCGATTGTATCTTTACCGTTCTTGCAGATTTCAATTACACCTGCATCAAATACCGCTTTTAATAAACTGTTGCCATAGTCGAAAAAGAATACCCCTCTATCGACCAAAGATTTAATCAGTTCAAAGTGATGTTTTAAAGACCGATCTACCTGTTCTTTGAATTTTGCATGGTCCGTTTCTAATAATTCCGTTCGCTGTTCAAATGTCAAACCCTGTGGGCAATAACCTCCTTCGTAAGCGGCATGACAGGAGGTCTGGTCGGATAAGAGGTCGATACTGATATTGTTATCCACCGCATACTCCAGCAGGTCTACAATGTTACCGTAAAACGCGGTAGACTGAGCCTCTTTTTTCTGCTGGTACTCTTTTGCAAGATTAAACGCTTCAGCCGGATCATCGACGATTCTGCCAATCCAGCCCTGGTCGTATCTTGTCTGAATTCTTGAATAATCGACCTCGGCAATGATGCCGACACCATTTGCAATCTCTACCGCTTTGCCCTGAGCGCCGCTCATTCCGCCAAGACCGGAAGATACAAACAGATATCCTCTTAAATCTTTATCTTCAGCAATGTTTAGTTTCAGTCTGCCGGCATTCAGAATGGTACTGTACGTTCCGTGAACAATGCCCTGCGGCCCGATATACATCCATCCACCCGCCGTCATCTGGCCGTAATTTGCGACGCCAAGTGCAACTGCCCTGTGCCAGTTCTCCTGGTCGTCAAAGCAGCCCACCATGAGGGCGTTAGTGATTATTACCCGCGGCGATTCAGGTGCGGATTCGAACAAACCGACAGGATGGCCTGATTCTACAACTAAAGACTGGTCACGTGTCACCCCTTCCAGATACAGCTTTATAAGCCGGTACTGCATCCAGTTCTGACAGACCTGTCCGGTCTCACCATAGGTAACCAGTTCATAAGGATAAAGCGCGATATCAAAATCGAGATTGTTGTCGATCATTACCTGAAAGGCTTTTCCCTCTATACAGTTGCCATTGTATTGATCAACAGGTTTTGCGGTTATCTTCCCTTCCGGTCTGAAACGGTATCCGTAAATACGCCCTGTGGTAAACAGTTCATCCAGGAATTCAGGTGCCAGTTCTGTGTGCCATTTTTCAGGGATATATCGAAGTGCGTTTTTCAAGGCGAGTTCAGTCTCTTTCCGGGTTAAAGTAAATTCTCTTGTGGAAGCTCTCCGGATGCCTTTAACAAACTCAGGCATTTGTGGCAATTGATTAAGCGTTTCTTCAAGCTGGATAGTCATTGCCCCGGAAATATCACTATTAAAAATCATGCTGTTTTTCCTATTAACCCGGATGTATGGATTGAGTGTAAAAACTGGTTTTTTACAGGTAAAATATTGTAACCCTGCACTACATTAGAAGCAAAGATAAATTACCCGTTTCTCGTGCTTAATCATTTGCCTCTGTTTTCTGCGTTCAAATTTTCTTACGACCATTGCTATTGTTTTGTTACTCTTGTCTACTGTCTATTGCCAACTGGTTTCTATCTCTCTTCTGCATTTATCTGTAAAGGTCTGTGGCTAAATTTTTTCGTTTTTTCTCTACGCTCTGGGTTATTCCTTTTTCCTTTCTTCCGGTTTTTTCTCTGCGAACTCTGCGTTTAGAGCTGTTTTCAGAATTTTTTATATTGCAAAACAACCCCACTCTTTTATAATTACTTGTCGGTAGACAAGGGTCTCTAAGGGAGAATAATGAAACGGAAAGTAAAAATTGCAAGCATTATCGGGATAGTAGCTTCCGGATTAAATTTGATTTTTAATGGCTGGCACATTGTCGGGCTAATTGCACTGGCGTTGTTTGCGCTAATATTTGAATTAACGTTCCACTTCTCAAGTAAACCTTCTGAATCTATAAGTCAGGAAAATGAGTAATTATTAGCCGCACCCGCACCCGCCCCCACCAGAATGCATGTCGGGTTGGCTATTTCTAACTGTTTGTTATCTATCCTCTGCGTTCTTTGCGTCTCTGCGTGAAAACTTCTTTTTTTTTCTCTCGCCAAGTCGCTAAGTCCGCCAGGGGTTAATGCTTCTGAAATTTTATAACTTACTTCTCATTTTTTTTTTTGCCTTTACCGTCTGTGTCCAAATTTCTTCCTTTCCTCTGTGTTCTTTGTGGCTTTGTGTGAGACAGGATCTTTTATATTGCAAAACAACCTCACTCTTTTATAATGTCACACATAAACAGATTCTATAAACCCCAAGTCACAAATCACAATACCAAATGACCAAATAAAGAATCAAAATAATTTGATTTGATTATAAGTTTAGATATTGTAATTTTGTAATTGAATATTGTTTGTATTTTGAGGATTGTACATTGTAATTTCTATTGTCAGATTTTTGTTAAAAGTGTTGTTGCCATTCACTAAAATCAATCCCTATTTATATTAGTTCGTTAAGATGTAGATAAATTATCATAAATCAGTTTTATATTTTTACAGGAAGTAAATACATGAACGTTCTCTTTGCTTCCCCATAAAGTAGTAATCTGGTTTTCTCTGATATCATTACAATAGTGGTGTTATTCAGAAACTTTATAATAACGTGTTATATTTCTTTAAGGCATAGTAAATGAGAGAACTACTGCTATCTGCTGAATTCTGGAAATTCGCACTCCCTCTATCTGGGGCGGTCCTCGCTTGGTTCATTAATGAATGGCGAAAGCGAATTTGGGAGCAATATCGGCGTAAGGAAGCCAGCTATAAAGAACTTCTTCGTTGTTTGAAAGGCTTCTATGTTGGAGTTGCTGATGCAGAAGCATTGAAATCTGAGTTTTTAAATCAGCTAAACCAATGTTGGCTGTATTGTCCTGATGAAGTAATTAAGAACGGTTATGCATTTCTAGATAGTGTTCATACTAAAGAGATGCAGACAGGTTCAGTTAAGGAAAAAGCTATGGGTGAACTTGTATCATCTATTCGGAAAGATTTGCTATCTAGAAAACTTGTAAAAAATACAATCTTAACAGAAAGTGATTTTCGTCATTTACAATGCAATGATATACAACAACCGTGAAAAGAGGGGGGTTATTTCTATTAATCTTTTAAAGTGATATTTATCAATATGTCAGGTTTTTTCCCGAACATTCATAAATAATTAAAATAGGGAGATATATATGAATTTAGATGAAGTAAAAGGAAATATTACTTCTGCTGGCTACACAGTTACTTCCGAAGAGCGTTTAGGCAACAACACTGGTACAAAAATAAAGGTAACCAATGGGGCAATTTTAAACCTTTATGACAATGGTACTCTTAGTTTTCAAGGGAAAAATACAGAAGAAATCAAAAAACTATTTGAGCAAAAAGAATCGGTCTCCACAAGTCAAACATTGACTAATGAAGTCTTCATCGTTTATGGTCATGATATAACCGCAAAAGCACAACTTGAAGCCATGCTTCGCCGTTGGAGTTTGGAACCATTAATTCTTGATCAATTGCCTTCTGAAGGACAAACAATAACTGAGAAATTGGAGAAATATACAGATCGTGTAAAATTTGCAGTTGTCCTCGCCACTCCAGATGACGAAGGGCACAGGGCTAATCGTCCTGATGAGAAAGCATATCGAGCAAGGCAAAATGTAGTACTTGAACTCGGTATGCTTTTAAAACAACTCGGAAGAAAAAGTGTTGCAATCATATTAAAGCAACAAGAAAATATGGAAAGACCTTCTGATATACAGGGACTAATATATATACCTTTCAGAGATGATTTACAAAAAGAAGCTGGCCCTTTAACTTGCAAAGGAGATGGCTTCACAAGGATATTCAATAGATGTAAAGAAATTGTAAATAAACAGAGACAGATACTCTTAAACAGAAAATGTCCATTTTTTTCTGATTTTACCTCACTCATCAGAGTTAATCCGTGCTTCTCCGTTGTTAAATTTTCTTTTTCCATTTGCTTTCCTCTGTGCTCTTTGCTTGCGTCTTCTTGACCTCGGCGCAGTGAAGAATCTAGTATCGCCGTTTTGCCCTGAAACCTTATACTTGCATATCGAGCTGTTAATAGTTAAAATACTCCATGCAATTAAATCATGTTGGTATTATTAATAAGAGTGAAGAGCAGGCACTGGAGTTTTATCAGGATTTTCTGGGTCTTAAAAAGACCAGAGAGATTCTTTTGCCATTGGAACTTTCTGAGCAGCTGTTTTCTGTTTCCAAAGAGATCAAGATCCTGGTTGTTGAAAATGAGGGGATAAAGATCGAGGTGTTCATATCGGATTTTCAACATGAAAATCCTAATTTCACCCATTTCGCTATAACAGTGGATAGTTTGTCAGAACTCACAGAAAAGGCTAAGCGATTTGATGCAAATGTCATCATCGGGAAACATAAGGATAAGACCGTCTACTTTCTCAAGGATTTCTCCGGCAACTTGATCGAAGTAAAACAGAAACCGTAGAAACTTACCATCATTTGTTAACTACCCGGCAAATCCCATCGCATTATACCTCAACAAGAAAAAAGATTTCTCACGCAGAGTCGCAAAGAACGCTAAGAGAACGAAATCAATTGATAAAAAATGAATGATACTTTTGTTGCTATAGACTTTGAAACTGCTGATCGTTATAGAGACAGTGCCTGCGCTCTTGCCATGGTCCGGGTTGAATCTGGACGCATTGTTCATACGGAACATCGACTTATTAAACCGCCGAGAAAGAGTTTTGAATTTACCTATATACACAATATCACATGGGATATGGTAGCCTCAGAGCCGGATTTCCAGGAGTTATGGCCATCAATGAAAAATATGTTAAGCGGTGCGGGTTTTATTGCCGCGCATAATGCTTCCTTTGACCGTTCCGTGTTAAACGCCTGTTGTGGAAAATCAGATATTAAACCACCATCTATTCCGTTTGAATGCACGGTAGCATTGGCCAGGAAGAGATGGAAACTTTATCCAACAAAATTACCGGATGTCTGCCGCTATTTAGATATCCCGTTAAATCATCATGAAGCGCTATCAGATGCAATAGCATGCGCTAAAATAGTAATTGCAGCGTCTGGCAATGTGGTTTAGGTGCTGGTGACAAGGTAAGGGTCTTCTGGAATGAAAATTAAATACCTTTGCACAATGTGAGGTATGGACCAGGCTATACTTGAAGCCAACCTCAACATGATCAAGGATGCGGGTTTTGACGGGGTTGAAATGCAGGTTCCCTGTGACAGTGCTGAGCGAGACAGGCTGGGTGCACTGCTTAATGAGATCGGACTGGATCTGGTTGCTCAGGTCAGGGCTGAAGGGGCAACGGTTGATGAGCAGATAGTTTTTCTGGAAAAAAAGCTGAGTAGCGCTTTGGGACTGAATACATTATTAACGAACGTCCACTGCGGAAAGGACTATTGGCCTCTGGCGGAAAATACAAGAGTGATCTCAATTGCTCAGAGACTTGCCGGTGAACTTGGGATAAAGATCCTGCATGAGACTCATCGTGCCAGGGCTACTTTTTGTACGACATCCGCAACGGACATTATTGATGCTTTGCCGGAAATAAGATTTACTGCTGATTTTTCACACTGGTGTTGTGTGCACAACACCCTGCTTCAGGACCAGCAGGATTCCGTGAATCGCGTTATTGAACGGTCGGATTATATTCACGCCCGGGTAGGCAGCGCAACTTCTCCTCAGATTACTGATCCAAGGGCGGATGAATGGAGAGAGGCTGTAGAGGCACACGTAAGGTGGTGGGTGAAGATAGCGGAGCATCACAAAAATAATAATACTGAATTCCTGCCTGTCTGTTCCGAGTTCGGCCCTCCCGATTATATGGTCATCCTGCCTTCCACGGGAAAGCCTATTGCCGACCAGTGGGACATAAACTGCTACATGAAGGAGATGCTTAAAGAGAGATTGAGGCACTTAACAGAAGATTGAAACAAGATGAAGATGCAAGAAATGTGAGGGAAAGAGGTTATTTGCCTTTTGCTTCTTTTGCCTTTTATCAACCGTTTTACTTTGCGTTCTTTGCAACTTCTTGTCCTCGGCGTTTTTTGTCCGGGGAGCGGTGAAAAATACCTTATGGCAAAACTAAAACTGGATTTACATGAAGTATGTAAAAATGGAAAATTGATTGAAAAAAAGCTCAATCGGATTATAGATGAAGCTACTGAAAAGAGGATTGCCCTCGTGGAAATCATTCCCGGAAAAGGAAGCGGTCAGTTAAAGAAGGCCGTCCTGCGTTTTCTGGACCGTCCTGACATTAAAAAGAGATATCACCGTATTAACAAGGACAGTAAAAACTTTGGAAGGGTATTTGTACATTTTAAGCATTGAAGTTTTAGCCACGGACACGAAGACACGAAACAAGATAAGATTTTGTGTGGTGAGAAAAGTGGATGAGTGAAATACATCGTGTTCAGTAAAATGTTACGCAACCAGCATTTAATTCAACTGGTTAAACATTTAGGTGGTAATTAAATCCATTTTACGGTAATATAACGCCTTGAGAAATGATATTTGTCGATTTTGGATGATGTTATGAGTTTTCAAACATTAGTAGAGAGTAAATGCATATCCTGTATTCATTCATTACCAACACCACCCATGCTACAACAAAGTACCTGCATTTATGCTCAAAGAAGATAAAATTATCATAGACGCGTAAGTTTCTAATAAATAGAGGAAAACTTTTTAATTTTTTACTACCCCATTTCCCCTCCGCTTTTTGCCCGGGGAAGAGGAGGTTTTTCTCTACTTATTGAAAACTAACAGGAATACTTCTCATTTATTCATGTATACCGGGGTGGTTTTTCTAATTACCGTTTTAAAACTTTTTGTAACCTTGTAAAGAAAGAAAAAAAATTTATGAAATTTAGTGAACTTAACATCCCTTCAAACATTCTAGGTGCGATTGAAAAGATGGGATATGAAGAAATGACCCCTGTTCAGGAGGCGGCTTATCCGATCATTGCAGCTGGACATGATCTTTGTGCTCTTGCTGAGACAGGATCTGGAAAGACTGCGGCCTGTGCAATCCCTCTTATTCAAAAAGTGGATCCTGAACTTAATGCTATTCAGGGGCTCGTAATTGTTCCAACACGCGAATTATGTATACAGTATGTTACTGAGATTCAGCATATCGCGAGAAGAACCAATGTTGTTCCTTTTGCCGTGTATGGGGGTTTTGACAAGGACATAGATATTGCCAAGCTTAAACACGGCGTGCATATCCTGGTTGCAACGCCGGGAAGACTTCTGGATTATCTGTATAGCGGGGTACTGTCATTTGAGCATGTGAAATGTGCAATCCTCGATGAGGCGGATGAACTTCTCAAGGTAGGATTCCTTGAAGATATTGAATTCATCTTGTCGTGTATTATTCGTGAACACCAGACACTCCTTTTCTCAGCGACGATGCCTGAAGATATCAAAAAACTCGCCCATGACTGTTTGCGAGATCCCCGGCATATCTCCCTTATTACGGAAAGGAAGGCGCCGGAAAGCATTGATCATTATTTTACCTATCAACACCCAAAAGACAAACTTGATGTACTCGTCAAGTATCTTAAGGAGGAAGATGTTAAGCAGGCGCTCATTTTCTGCAATGCCCGTCACGTGGTTGATAAGATGTACGGCTCTATCCGGAAAGAGTTTGAAAGCGTCGGATACATACATGCGGGTCTCAGCCAGGACAAACGATCTTCGGTCTTCAGGCAGTTCAAGAACATGAAGATCCGGTACCTTCTTGCCAGCGATGTTGCCGGCAGAGGGCTTGATTTTTCGCATGTTTCGCATGTGGTCAATTGGAGTATGCCGCGGGGAAGGGAACTATATACACATCGTACCGGGCGTACCGGACGTATGGGGAAAAAGGGGAAAGCTTTGACATTTGTAACCAAGCCTGAGCTTTCTGACATTCGCGAGCTTATTGCCAGGAATAAAATCTCTCCCTGCTGGATCGGAAAAGATCCTCTCCAGGCAAACAACTCACTTCAAGAACGAAAAAAGAAAAAAAGACCATTTCGTCCAAACCGCGGCAAGGGAAAACAGGTCGCCACGCCTTGATGCTGATATGTAGCGCATCATCCGTGATGATGCGTATATTTAAGCAGTGACACCCACCTAATAGACCGACGGACAGGCGTCACTGCACCCCATAAATGTCCATTTGTCATTCGTTAGTTAAAAAAACCCAGGAACTCTTTAATCTCCCAATCATTTAATTCTTCAATAGTGTTTATAAATCTCCGTTATTAAAATAAAATGAATAACTGGTTTCTCTATTTGATAAGATGTAGAAGCGGGAGATTGTATACAGGAATAACCACTGATGTGGAAAGAAGATTTGAAGAACACGAGAGTGGTGATAAAAAAGGATCGAAATATTTAAGAGGAAAAGCACCTTTAACGCTGGTTATGAAAAAGAAAATTGGGGACCGGAGTATGGCACTGAAGATTGAAGCAAAAGTAAAAAAGCTGCCAAAAACTAAAAAGGAGTTATTGGTAGGTGGTAAGATCAAGATACGGGAAATAAAGGGAGAGATAAATAGTGCTGAAGGTAACAAAACATCGGGTAATTAGCATATCAGTTGCCTGTTCGCCAGGTCACGGCTGGGACAGCCTCCTGAGGACGACTCTGTAGTTGTTCGCAGATCCGCCATGGCGGGATTGTTCTGAACTGGAAATCCCACTTAGCTTCGTATGGAATATGAAAATACTCATTAAAGAGCGAAAATCCAGGGTTCTGTCTCCATCGACTCTTAAGTGCTTGAATGACACACCAACACTGAACCCCACTGCCGGCTGTGCGCATCTCTGTTCGTATTGTTATGCGAGAGGATATTCAAATTATCCGGGAGACGGGACAATTGTGTTATATACCAACCTGGTTGAAAAACTCGAAAACGAATTAAACCGTAAGAGACAAACACCAGGATTTGTATACTTCAGCCCTTCCTGTGATGCGTTTCAACCGGTAAAACAGGTTTTAGACACTACGTATAGTTTGATGGCGCTTTTATTGCAGAAAGGTATCGGAGTAAGTTTCCTCACAAAAGGGCGTATCCCGGACAGGTTTATCGCCTTGTTTAAATCACACAGCGATAACGTCAATGCGCATATAGGTATAACTACTTTAAACAGGCAACTTCAAAAACAGATAGAACCACACGCGGCAACGCCCGGGACCAGATTGAAAAACATAAGCGCTTTAGTCCAGATAGGGGTACTTCCAGAGGCGAGGTTTGATCCATTAATACCTGGAGTGACAGATTCCACCGATAACCTCGATCCATTGTTAAAGATTTTAGGTAGATCAGGGGTAAGAAGGGTAGGGCTTAATTATCTGTTTCTCAGGCCAATTATAAATAAAAATATACGTGATGATCTGGGACATACAAAAGCCATGGAAAAAATCTCACAAGCTTTCTGTGATAATGTTGACTTGAAACTGCTGGACGGTAAGTCCAGGGTAAATGCCCTCAATCCGGACTTCAGGCAGAAGCAGTATAAGCATATATCATTACTGGCAAAACAGAATGGAATAAAGACATACGTATGTGGGTACAAAAACCCTGATATTGCTGAGGATTTAACATGTAGTAATATATGGCAGAAATATTCTGACAAGAATACGGTTCAATATCAGCTTTTCAATGACCACCATTCAGAAATTACCATTTCTCAGACCTCAAATCCGGATTAGAAGGAAATCTTTAATGTTTGACGGGGTTTCTATTATTGTGTGTTTGTTTCAAGAAATTCTATAAGTAGCGACTATGAGAGTAAAAAGGGTCCGATTTTTACTTTAATTTTTAGTTTATTATTGACAATAAAAACCTTTATTGATAAGTTTAACCTCTTTGCTAATTTTCAGAATTTTTAGAGATATCAGGAAGAGTTTTGTAATATGTTAACTATTGAAAGGTCAAAAAAAGCGTTCGAGGAGGCCCTGAAAAGCATTCCAGGCAGTGTAAACAGTCCTGTGCGGGCGTTTGGGGCAGTTGGAGGTAATCCTCTTTTTATAGAATCAGGTCACGGTTGTTATCTTAACGACATTGATGGCAATAAATATATAGATTATGTACTTTCCTGGGGCCCGTTAATTCTAGGACACCTTGATAAGTCAGTTGTAAAAGCCTTGAAGGAGGTTTTGAAAAAAGGCACAAGCTTTGGCGCTCCGACGGTATTGGAAACACATCTGGCAGAACTCATAAAAGAGGCCATGCCTTCAATCGAGAAGATCCGGATGGTAAACTCCGGTACTGAAGCGACGATGAGCGCTATACGGCTGGCAAGAGGTTATACCAGGAGGGATATTGTTGTAAAATTTGACGGTTGTTATCACGGGCACGTGGACGGACTTTTAGTGCAGGCAGGTTCAGGGGCTACTACGTTAGGTGTCCCGACAAGTCCGGGCGTTCCGGAAGATTATGTAAAAAATACATTAACTATACCTTATAACGATCTCGACGTCGTAAATGAAGTGTGTCGTGAAAAGGGTGAAAATATTGCGTGTATAATTATAGAAGCGGTTGCGGGAAACATGGGTGTAATTCCACCTAAAAAAGGATATTTGAAGGGTTTAAGAGAAATCTGTGATAAGCATGGGATTGTTTTGATCTTCGATGAAGTAATGACGGGATTCAGGGTTTCTCATGGTGGCGTACAGGCGTTGCAGAAAGTAACTCCGGATTTAACCACACTTGGAAAGATAATCGGTGGTGGTTTGCCGGTAGGAGCCTATGGTGGCAAGGCGGAAATAATGAACTGTATTTCGCCACTCGGCCCGGTATATCAGGCAGGGACGTTGTCCGGTAATCCGATGGCAATGGCTTCCGGTATTGCTACGCTGGAAAAACTAAAAAAGAGGGGTGTCTACACAAAGCTGGAAAGGAACTCGAAAAGGCTTGCTGAAGGCCTGAAGAGATCTGCTGAAGAGGCCGGTATCCCCACTTATCATACACGGGTTGGTTCAATGCTTTGCACATTTTTCAGCGAAGAGGAAGTAACCGACTACGAGTCCGCTAAAAGATGCGATACAGAGCGATATGCATCTTACTTTCACGGTATGCTGGAAAAGGGGGTATATTTTGCACCTTCTCAGTTTGAGGCTGCTTTTGTTTCAACTGTGCATAGTGAAGAAGATATTGATGCTACAATCGCGGCCAGTTGCGAAGTTATGAAGTCTTTAAAGAAATAAGCGGAGAGCTCGCGTTTTGAACCTGGATGATTCAAGAAGTACATATCGTGCCCTGGGACTTACCAGTGGGATAGGGTTTATAATGGCCGCCTGCCTTGCGGGTGGATATTTTGGCGGGCGTTATCTGGATTCGAAATTTGGTACGGAGCCGTGGCTGCTGATTGCCTCGCTTCTGCTATGTTTAACTGCCGGAATCGTAGAGATCTGTAATATACTGAAGAAAGCGATGAAAGAATTGGAAAGAAAAGATTTAGAGGATTGATGATGGATCTGTATAATAAAGCACACAAGATGCTAACGGTTAAAAAGAATTTTGTAAAACAGGCATTCTACACCACGCTGTTTGTGTCGGTTTTGATGATTCTGATCTCTTTTCGTTATAAATCTTTTGATCTTACACTGAGCCTGACAATCGGGATTATCATCAGCTTCTGTACATCACTTGCGTTATGGCAATTTATAAAATATATGTTCCGGGAACTCAATCCGACAACTTTCGCTGAAGACGGATCACAT
The DNA here is from genome assembly GCA_007859995.1 of Candidatus Brocadiaceae bacterium S225. Classification (GTDB taxonomy): domain Bacteria; phylum Planctomycetota; class Brocadiia; order Brocadiales; family Scalinduaceae; genus Scalindua; species Scalindua brodae. Next base: position 75,497 of record SMSL01000003.1, on the reverse strand, counting down.
TCTTCAAAAAAAGGTTCTATAACAAAGTCATTGTTGTTTACGTTTATGGGTACCGGTAAGATACTTGCATTGGCTCTGGTTTTTTATCTTATCTTTGAATATCTGCCAATTAACGCACTGGCCCTTTTTATAGGGGTTTCAATAGTGCAGTTGGTTGTACTTTCAATGGTAATAAGCATGGTTTTAGTGAACTTTCTCAACAGAGCTGAAGATGATGGTGTCGAGTATAAAGAGCGCGGTTCTTCCGGAAGCGATGAGAATGTTACTGCTAAATCAGAACTTGTATCGAAAATTCATTCTCATCAGACAGCTGAGAATGCTTTATAGTTTATAACTTAAGAAGGAGTAGAGGTTTGACAGAAGAAACACACGGCAGTACAAGTGGCGGGGTACCTGAGCTTCCCACATTTTTTGATTTACTGCCCATTGACAAACACGCTGAGCTATTCGGGTTGACTCTGCACCAGTGGTTACCGTTAGTAATGTCTATGATGATTATCGGTTTTCTCGGATTGTTTGCGATGATAGCTACTCGCGACCTGAAGAAGATTCCGGGTGGATTGCAGGCTATTCTGGAAATCATCGTAGAGGCCCTTGACAATTTTGTCAAATCGTTATTGGGAAAAATGTCTGATAAGTTTCTCCCATTTATAGGTACACTTTTCCTATATATACTCATAATGAACCTTCTGGGTCAGGTTCCATTGCTTCATTCTCCTACGACGAACTATAATACAACGCTGTCACTTACCTTACTGGTATTTTTTGCCACACATTATTACGGGCTCAAGCATAACGGACCGGTCAAGTATGTTAAGCATATGATGGGAGAACCGCGATGGATGTCTCCAATGCTGTTCCCGTTACATATATTGTCGGAATTCTTAACTCGTCCATTGTCCCTTTCAATGCGTCTTTACGGAAACTTAATGGGGGGGCACACTGTACTGTCCATCTTCATAGGTCTTTCTCCCTTGCTACTGGGTTTTATTCCTATACCTATTCATTTTCCGTTTGTTTTATTGGATTTACTTTTAGCATCACTCCAGGCCTTTATTTTCGCGTTTTTGGCTAGTTTTTACATAGCAGGGTCAATCGGAGAGAAACATTTATAATTTTTGAAGAAGGGAGTTTTTAGAATGATTTATTTTGCATGTTTAGCGATTAGTATTGGTATGCTGGCTTTTGCGTCGATTGGTTGTGGGATTGGTCAGGGAATTGCGGTTGCCGGAGCTTCATCTGCTGTAGCAAGACAGCCAGAGCTGTTTGGAAAAATTCAGATGCTCATGTTTATAGGTCTGGGGTTTATCGAAGCATTAGCAATCTATTCATTGGTTTTATCCTTTATTTTAATGGGAAAACTACCGGATACAGGAGCTGTTTTAAAAGTACTTGGGCACTAATATTGAGTTAAACCTTTCGCGGTATGTTTGGCGTATAATACCGAATGAACATGTTTGTGCAAAGGCTTATAGAACTGGTGCAGTAAGATAAAAGCGGTAACATGGGAGATTAAATGTGGGGAATTTATTAGACGCTTTAGGCGTTGATTTCAAAATGGTCTTCATTCAGGCAGTAGGTTTTTTAATTCTGCTGGTTTTGATGAAGAAGTTTCTCTTCGGCAAGATCAAGGACGTAATAAAGTCCAGGGCTGATGAGATAAAAAATACGTACAAGAAAAGCGAAGACGACAGATCTGAAGCTGCAAGGCTGAAAGAAGAGTATCAGCAGAAAGCAGTAAAAGCTGATGAAGCCGCTGAAGCGAAAATTCAGGCTGCGGTAGACAAGGCCAGGGACGTCAGTGACGAAATGCTGAAAAGTGCACAGCAGGCTGTCGCGGATGAGAAAGCCAGGGCCAACCAGAATATCGACCTGGAAAGAAAGAAAGCTCTGGCAGAAGTGAGAAACCAGGTTGTTGATCTCACAATTTTATCAACTTCCAAATTGATTAAACAGTCGACAAAACGTGAAACAGCAGAAAGGTTAGTGGATGATGTTATTAAGGGAGTGGGGAATCTGTCTTGATACAAAAGAGCTTAATAGAAGGTTATTCACTGGCGCTGTATGAAGTGGCCGTTAAACATGGCGATACCGGTGATATAGAAAAAGATCTTGATGGTATTAAGCAACTGCTAAGTACAAATAAAGACTTCCGTAGTATTCTGTACCATCCGGCAATTACAAAAACTGATAAAAAAAATATTGTCGACAAAGTCATTGTGCCTCAATGTTCCAGTAAGTGGGTTAAAAATATTCTCTTTGTCCTGATTGATAAGAGGAGAGAGAGAATATTGGATTATCTCCCGGACGTATACAAGGGCGTTGCGGGGAGAATACGGGGTATTGTGCCCGTAAAAGTTCAAACAGCAATTCCATTGACTGAAGACAGACTTGTTAGCTTGAAGAAAAAGCTCGAAAAATTAACGAAGAAAAAAGTCGAAATAGAAACAGAAATTAATAAAGATATCATTGGTGGAATGATAATCAGAATTGAAAATAAAATAATTGATGGGAGTATCACTAACCATCTGAAAAATCTAAAAAAGAGTTTGTTAAAGACAGCCTTTGCTTAAGGGCGTTTTCATTTTGTGGGGGTATATTAGGTATGACGGTAAGACCAGATGAAGTTGCTTCGATAATAAAGCAGGAAATTGAGAAGTATGAAGATAAATTAAAGATGGAGAGCGTTGGTACGGTTCTTCAGGTAGGAGATGGTGTTGCCAGAGTTTATGGGTTGGATGACTGCATGTCAAATGAACTGCTGGAATTTCCGGGTGGGACATATGGGATAGCCCTTAACCTGGAAGAAGACAATGTCGGATGTGTTTTGCTGGGATCTGATAAAGATATCAAGGAAGGTGATACCGTAAAGACGACAGGCAGGGTTGTCGAAGTTCCTGTTGGAGAAGGATTGCTTGGCAGGGTAGTAAACGCGCTCGGCCAGCCTCTGGACGGTAAGGGGCCGATTGTTTCTGATAAATTTGCACCGGTAGAGAACGCGGCTCCAAACGTTGTTGAAAGGCAGCCGGTAGTAGAGCCATTACAGACGGGCATAAAGGCTATTGATTCCATGATACCGATAGGTCGGGGTCAGCGAGAATTGATAATTGGTGACAGACAGACGGGTAAAACAGCGATCCTTATTGATACTATCCTGAACCAGAAGGGTACGGGAGTCATCAGTATATATGTGGCAATCGGGCAGAAACTTTCCACCGTGGCCGGTGTGATCAAGGTCCTTGAAGATGGCGGGGCGATGGAAAATTCAATCGTTGTTGTTGCATCAGCAAGCGATCCGGCTCCTATGCAGTATCTTGCACCTTATGCAGGTTGTGCAATGGGAGAATACTTCAGAGATAAAGGTGGCCATGCTGTTATTATGTATGACGATCTTTATAAGCATGCCGTTGCATATAGGCAGGTGTCATTGCTGCTCAGAAGGCCACCTGGTAGAGAGGCGTTTCCCGGAGATATATTTAATATTCATTCCCGTTTGCTGGAGAGGGCTGCTAAATTAAATGATGAGCTCGGAGGAGGATCTTTGACTGCTCTTCCGGTAGTGGAAACACAGGCTGGTGATTATGCGGCTTATATTCCTACGAATGTTATATCAATTACAGACGGGCAGATTTATCTTGAGAGCGATCTTTTCAATTCAGGTGTTCGTCCTGCTATCAGCGTCGGTTTGTCAGTATCAAGGGTAGGTGGTAACGCACAGATTCCCGCAATGAAGAAGGTTGCAGGAGCGTTGCGACTAAACCTGGCACAGCACAGAGAGCTGGCGGCATTTGCACAATTTGGTTCTGAACTCGATAAGTCAACACAGGACCAGTTGTCCAGGGGTGAAAGGTTAATCGAGATATTGAAACAACCTCAATATACACCATCGCCGGTAGAAGAGCAGGTCATGATGATCTTCGCAGCAATTAATGGTCATCTGGATGATATGCCGGTTGAAAAATTAAAAGACTTCGAAAGCAGGTTCCTGCAGAATATAAGAGACAAGCATTCGGGAATTGCCATGGCGATAAAGGAGAAGAAGAAGATTGAAGAAGATACTGCCAGTAACCTGAACAGGGTAATCACCGAGTTTAAGAAAGAATTTAACGCTTAAGGTTAATAGTCGTTTTTCGTTGAATATTAAAGTGTTTTAATGTTAAGAAGGGGGTTTTCCTATAGTTTTGTTTTCCGTTGTGCATGATTGGCAGTTAACGGAATAATCATATAAAGAGAGTGTTATGGAAAGTACCAGAGATATAAAAAATAGAATTAAAAGTATTACAAACATCCAGCAGATTACCCGTGCAATGGAGATGGTTGCCTCTAACCGGCTTAAGAAAGCTGAAGGAAGGGCATTGTCCTCGCGTCCGTATACTCAGAATATTACTTCTATCCTGAGTAATTTGACTGGATCTACCCCTGAAAAGGCACATTTCTGTGAACCGAAAGAAGAAGTAAAGAAAATTATGGTCTTATTAATTACTTCTGACAAGGGATTATGCGGCGCGTATAATACAAATGCTATACAGCATACGGTTAAGTTTCTCAAGGAAAATTCTCAGAAGGAGATAACCCTGCATTTAATTGGTAAGAAAGGAAATATTTTCTTCCGGGGCAGGCCATATACAATTGGGCAGTATTATACAGATACTGTTGAGGCGATAGGGCTCTCTTCACTGAAGGCAGGAGATCATAAAGTAGCTGAAATAGTCGCAAAGATGATTGAAAATTTTGAGGAAGGTAACTTTGATGAAATCCATCTGTTTTACACAAAATTCAAGACCGTGATGAAATCTGACCCTGCTCGTGTAAGACTTCTTCCCTTAGAAAATATAGATGCTGTCCCCGGAGAGAATAAAGAGAAAAAGGCTTTACAGGGGGATTGCATTTTAGAGCCTTCATCAGAAGCAATTTTCTCAAAGCTGCTGCCAAAATATCTTGAATGTCAGTTACGTCAGGCGATATTTGAATCTATGACGGCAGAGTATGCGGCTCGAAGAATGGCGATGATTGCTGCGTCAGAAAATGCGGAAGAGATAATAGGCGATCTCACTCAGGTGTATAACAAAGCAAGGCAGGAGGCTATTACCAAGGAACTGCTGGAAGTTATATCGGGATCAGAGGCAATGGCAGGCTGATTGTAGGTGGGCAGTCTCTTCATACTTATGTGTTTAAATATAAGAAGTCAATTGGTAAAGAAACAGAGATTGATTTTATGTGATAGAATGAAAATTAATGATAATGTAATAGTATTGTAAGGAAAGAGAGGTAGTTACGTTGAAAAAAGGGGAAGTAGTTCAAATAATAGGGCCTGTGGTAGACGTAAGGTTTCCCCCAGGGGAGTTGTCTCCCATTCGAAATGCCTTGAAGATCGAGGATAAAAAGAGAAATATCAGCCTTGTCGCGGAGGTGGCGCAGCATATAGGTAACGATACTGCCAGATGCGTCGCACTTGCTCCAACAGACGGTATGGTAAGGGGGATTGAAGTTATCGATACAGGGGAACCGATATCAGTGCCGGTAGGCAGGGAAGTACTGGGTAGAATTTTCAACCTGCTGGGAGAGCCGATTGATAAACTTGGTGATGTAAAGGCAAAGCAACGCCTTCCGATTCATCGACCACCACCCTCGTTTGAGGAAAGAGAGGCGGTAACAACGATTTTTGAGACCGGCCTTAAGGTTGTTGATCTGCTCGCTCCATTTGCAAAGGGTGGAAAGGTTGGTCTGTTTGGTGGTGCGGGTGTAGGGAAAACTGTTCTTATTATGGAGCTGATCAAAAGTATTGCCAGTGAGCATGGAGGATTCTCCGTTTTCGCCGGTGTGGGTGAAAGAACGAGAGAGGGAAATGACCTCTGGCTTGAAATGAAAGAGTCCGGAGTTTTGGACAAAACCGTTCTCATGTTTGGACAGATGAACGAACCTCCTGGTGCGCGATTGAGAGTTGCCTTGTCAGGACTCACCATGGCAGAGTATTTCAGGGATTCTGAAGGGCAGGATGTGCTGTTATTCGTTGATAACATATTTCGTTTCGTACAGGCTGGCTCAGAAGTATCCGCGCTGTTGGGACGTATGCCTTCTGCTGTGGGTTATCAGCCAACTCTGTCTAATGAAATGGGAGACTTGCAGGAGAGAATTACGTCTACCAAGAAAGGTTCCATAACTTCGATGCAGGCTATTTATGTACCTGCGGATGACTTTACAGACCCTGCTCCGGTTGCAACCTTTCCTCACCTGGATTCTACAATATGGTTGTCCAGGCAGATTGCGGAGATGGGTATCTATCCTGCAGTTGATCCTTTGAAATCAACTTCGCGTATTCTTGATCCGCACACTGTCGGAGAGGAGCATTATAATGCCGCGAGAGACACGCAGAAAGTTCTGCAGCGCTATAACGACCTGCAGGATTTTATTGCCATATTGGGTATGGAAGAGCTGTCTGAAGAAGACAAACTGATAGTGGGCAGGGCCAGAAGATTACAGAGATTCCTGTCCCAGCCGTTCTTTGTGGCAGAACAGTTTACCGGAATAAAAGGTAAATATGTTAAGATTGAGGATACCGTAAAGAGTATTAAGGAGATACTTGAAGGCAAACATGATCATCTGCCTGAGCAGGCATTCTACATGGTAGGCGGTATAGAAGAGGTCGTAGAAAAAGCAAAAGAGATGGCTGCAAAGTCGTAAATTAATTGTCATGAGGGCAGATCGTATTTACGAACGGTAGCAATGTCGTTGAATTAAAGTGGAAATATGGAGTGCAGTAACCGTGTTACTGCTTTAATACGCATCATCATGGATGATGCACTCCATAATAAAAAAAAAATAAACACTCTATTACGGGGTTAATATATAGCTATGGCTGAAAGTACTTATCAATTAGATGTAATCACTCCGGAGAAGATAGTCTATAGCAAAGAAGTAACCGCTATAGTTGCCCATGGTACCAGCGGGCATCTGGGTGTTCTGGCTCATCATACGCCTCTTGTAACATCACTTGAGCCGGGTCCGTTTAAGATTACGGAACCTGGTGAGAAAACAGTTAAGATGACTCTGGGCGGAGGTTTTATGGAAGTCAGAGGAAATAAGGTTGTTGTGTTGGCTGATTCTGTTGAAGATCTTTAATAATTAATGCATAGCCGTAGCGGAAGGATTTAAGCCTTTCATTACAACATAACGTCATAGACCTGCTTTTCAAAGGTTTCAGCTGTCGTGGATAACATTTTGCCGGCAACTCTCCTTCAACCGTTCCTCCGCTTCTGATTTTCTCAAGTATAGGGGTGTCAGTGCGTTAATTTCACAGCGTATACCCTGATCGTACCTTTTCATGCCTAATCTGGCGACGTCAGCCGCATCAGCAATACCCAGCTTTTCATCTTCTACTATTATGAGGCCTTTTTGTGTAAAGATCTCTTTATATGGCGCTATTCCATCTCCAAAGATTAAGGTGGATTCAGGCAGGATGTCAATGAGGTCGTCCGGTGAAATAATTAAAAAATCCGTGGCCTTTCTGTTCTCGTTATTGCATCTGTCATAAATGCACGCATAGACACTCTTCCTCTTCGCATCAATAACAGGGCAAATAGTTTTTGCGTTATTATCCTTTACGTTCTCTACTAATACATCCAGTGTCGGGACATCTATAACGGGCTTTCCCAGTCCGTAAGCAAGAGTCTTTGCACATGTAATGCCGATTCTAAGCCCGGTATAAGAACCAGGCCCTGTACTGACGGCAATCAGGTCTATATCACCCGGTTCCCATTTGATTTCGTTAAAGATTGATACAAGGGAAGAGACCATCTCTTTGCCATGGCTAAAATTATTACCATATATTTTTTTACCGACGACAGTATTGCCGTCGCAAACTGCTATGTTTCCGATCAAACCGGATGTTTCAATTCCCAGTACCTTCATATTGAATGAGTATAAATATAACTTATTTTTCTGCAAGGCGAATGTCTCAGTTTTAACATAAATTTTCATGGTAAAAAATGGCTATGAGCAGATACGTAATTAGTCCTCCAAGCTATGCAGTGGCGCGAGGTGACTTTGACAAGAATACATTATGGTTACCATGAAGATGTGCTTGGCGGACTTGGAAAAATGAAAGCTCAGACTCAAGATGTTCAAGGTGAAATTGACACGTTTTATAATTACCTCTTAAATCATTGTGAAAATATGAATAATGTTCTACCTGTAGGGGTAGAAATCTTGCTGTGTAACCAAAGAACCACCTTGATCGGCGGTTATACCTGCTTTTATAAAATTACGGATTCCAATCTTTATTCAGGAAAACTTAATTGTTATAAACACAATGCAGGCCCTGATCACGGTTTTTTAAATAGATCTTTAATCCACGTTATAGCTGCTATTGCATTAGGCAAACCGATTGTCGTAATGGACAGTATACCGACGTGCATAATTTCTTCCTTTGATACCTCCGCCTGAAGTGCATTCCTTACTGCGGAATGCACCGCTCCCTCGGAACCGCTGCCAATTGCGATACCAAGCTTAGCAAGCTTTCTGGCCTTTTCATCCAAAGGACCCGCATTGTGACATTGTGCCCCAAGGCTTTGAAAAGCTTCACAAACATCAGGGTACTCCTTTACCATTTCCTTAAACGGTGCTGGTAATTCATAAGACATTTTCAACCTCCTGTAAAAAAATTTAATCTATTTTCCAAATACCAAATAGTAATATTATATTCCTTAAGTGCTGTAAATTCTAAAGCAAACGCCAACCAAAGTACAACATATTATCATAAACATTTAACACCGATTTCCACAAGTAATAAAACCGCCATAATGCTCCCCCATTACGCAGTCCACTTGATTTTAAGTAACTACCTGAAAATGACAGATGACAGTTCAACTACATGATTGTATACTATATCCATATTATAAATCTATTATCGACAGTGCAGGAGGAAATAGTTCTTGAAGATTCTAAAATTAAGCTTAGCCATTTCTATTATACAACTGTTTTGCTTACATCAGATAAATGCTGAAAATTTAAATGCAGTACGTGTTATTGTTAACGGTGAAATAATTACAGAATTTGATATCCAAACAAGAGCTTATGAAGCATTCAGAATTGCCGCACAAAAATACACTGAGGCAGGGTTGGAGTCAAAAAAACAAGAAATAATTCAGAATGTTATTGATGAATTAATTGACAGAAAAATACTTGTACAGGAGGCAAAGAAGCTTTTGGTTGACAATCCGGAGCTGTCAGAACAGATTGAAAAAGGTGTTGATACATTCGTAAAAGGCGCTGTTGATCAAGTAGGTTCTGTCTATAAATTTTATGAACTGGCCAATAAACAGGGAATTAACCCTCTTAAAAAAAGAGCAGAACTAAAGGATGATTTGCTAATCGAAGAAATTATGCGTAAGAATGTTTATAGAAAAATAATAGTTACACCAAAAGAAATTAAGCGCTATTATCAGGACCATATTGATGAATTTTCAATGAAAGGGAGTATGAGCTTCAGGCATATTTTGATAAAGCGTTCAAGTTACGGCTCAGATAAAGAGGCAAAAGTTGCCGCAGAAGATCTATTAAACAGATTGAAAAATGGCGAGGACTTCGATACTTTGGCAAAAGAACACTCAGGCGGACCACATGCTGACAGAGGAGGTTTGTGGGGATTTGATGAAGTAGAGGGTTTTAGGAAAGATCTGGTCGCTACTATTTCCCATTTGAAAGAAGGTGAAATAAGCAATGTAAAAAAATCCTCATTAGGTTTCCATATTTTTAAGATAGAAGAGATTGTTCAGGCTCAAACATTATCCTTTATGAAGGTACAGGACGAAATTCGCAATACACTTTTTAGAGAAAAATTTGTTACTGAGAAAAAGGAGTATTTAAATAAATTGAGAAAAAATGTGGTGATAAAAAGATATTAATGAGTTACCGTAATTTTCGCAAAACGGCGTTTTCCTACTTTTAATATCATGCCATCTTGTAAACCTATTTCTCCTGCCGGGTCTGTGTACTTTTTATTATCAATACTTACTCCTCCTTGAGAAATCAGCCTTCTCGCCTCTCCGTTAGTAGACGCGAAACTATGATCCACCAATAACTTTACTATCCATATTTTGTGATTCCCGCTCTCATTAGAAGGAAGGGTTATTTGTGGAATTTCGTCCGGAATTTTATGTTCTTTAAAAACCCTGTCAAATTCATCTGCCACCTTCTCTGCTGCCTCATCATCATAATACCGGCTTACAATAGCTTTTCCTAAAACGGTCTTTGCATGACGCGGGTGTCCACTTAATGTACTTTCTATGTCTCCAATAGCCATGTCCGTTGCCAGCTCAAAATACTTACGCATAAGGTCATCACTTATCCTCATTGTCTTACCAAAGACTTCTTTTGGTTCTTCATATATACCAATATAATTACCCAGACTTTTACTCATCTTTTTATTCCCATCAATTCCTTCCAGTAAGGGGGTGGTGAGTGCTGTCTGAGGTTCCATTTTTGCGTCTCTTTGAAGATCGCGACCGACAAGCAGGCTGAATATCTGATCTGTACCACCGATTTCTATGTCACTTTTCACCATTATTGAATCGTATCCCTGCATTAATGGATAAATAAATTCGTGAAGGCTGATGGGAATTCCTGAAGAATATCTCTTTGAAAAATCGTCTCTCTCCATCATTCTGGCCACAGTCATCTTAGAGGCGAGTGTAATTACATCAGTAAATTTCATTTCCTTAAACCACACGCTATTATATCTAATTTCAGTTTTTCCAATATCCAGTATCTTTCCTATCTGGTTCAGATAGGTTTTCGCGTTATTGTCTATGTCTTCTTGAGTGAGCTGAGGTCGAGTCTTGTTTACTCCGGACGGATCACCAACCATTGCCGTATAATCGCCAATGATCAGAACTGCTGTATGGCCAAGTTCCTGAAAATTACGCAGCTTATGAATTGGAATTGCATTTCCAATATGTATATCCGGCGCTGTAGGATCAAGTCCTAATTTAACCCGCAATGGAGTCTGTGTTCTTATCGATTTCTTAAGTTTTTCAACAAGCTCTTCTTCGCGGACAATTTCTAAGACGCCACGTTTAATAATATTAAGTTGTTCATCAATGCTCTTAAACATAACTTTTCAAAAAATGTTTGTAAGAAATTAAAAAAGCTAATGTAATAGTATTATGACAAATATGGACGGTTATTGGGGCAACTAGCGATCCGGTTTTTTCAAATAAATATGCCAACATGAGCCCTAAAACAAAAATTTGTAAAAATACATGGGCGTTCCAGTGTATCAACGCAAAAACAAATCCGCTAATAAGAATAGTTTGCAACCTGTCGCAAGTGATTCTTACGGCAGGCTGCAGGAACCCTCTAAAAAGAAGTTCCTCTACAATCGGTGCGGCTAACATTCCGAAAAAAACCATAAAAGCAAGAACCCCTAAAGAATCCTCACTCAGAAGATTGTTAATAATGTCTTGGCGCTCGGGTTCTATACCAAACGCCCTCAATGCGAAATCTACTATAAAACCAGATACAATTATAACAGGAAGAACTATCAGGTAATGTTTCAGGCCGGTTTTAACATCACTTTTCCAGTTACGGATAGTTAAGCCTAATGATACTACAGGCAAACCATATCCTGTCCGGACGATATTAAAAATATAAAGGCATGTTACAATATTTACAACTAGTGACAAACTAAGGAGAACCGTATTCTGCCCAAATGTCGCTACTAAGTCGAATCCAAAAACCTGCTCAACTACTTTTGTAAAAACAGGTATCCCTGCCAACATCATAAGCAGATAAAGCAGGAAAACCTTAAATATATCCTTTAAATTCCAATGTTTATTATCATCTAAAAGTTTCAAATAAAAGTGCCTAAAATGTCTAAAGTTAAAAAATGAAAGATTTGTTTTTTTGCCATGCTGAACGGAATTTTACCACAACTTTAGCTCACTTCAAACTTTAGGCACTTTTTGTGACGCGCAAAAAACTTTCTAAAGCTTGTCCTCATGTAAATGGGAAAAAGAAGTTTTTACAGAGTAATAACATATCCCGCTCACTTACCGCTTCTTGCTTTTAACTACTGTCTTCTTTTTTGCTGTCTTCTTCTCTGCTTTTTCCACTACCTCTACTTTTTTCTTTTTCTTTCCAGCTTCTTTTTCTTTTTTCTTAATACTTTTTGTGTACTCCTCATATTCATCTTCATCCATAAGAAAGTCAAGGCTATAGTCCTCTGGCAGTCTAACCTTAATGAACCAACCATCTCCATAAGGATCTCTCTCCAAAATTTTTAAACTGGTAGACAAATCCGAGTTTACCTTTACAATAGCACCATGCAATGGTGCTATTAAATCATGAAGAGTGTTTATGGATTCGACCTCACCATAAGAAATGCCATCAATAACTTCTTCTCCAACTTTTGGCAAACAAAGGTCTATAAGGTCTCCAAGTTCGTCTACAAGATAATCAGTTATCCCAATTGTTACTACTTTCCTTTTTAACTCAACCCAATTATGCCTCGGTGAATATTTGATTTTTACTTTTTTCATTTTAATTTAATATAATATAAAATTGTTTAATCTCGTATAAAGTGGACCTGTCGGGGTTAATTTGCTTTGTATTAACGACAGAGAAGTTACCTTTTCACTACCAAAGTAACACTCTCTTCCAGAATTTAATGCTTTTTTTAGTTCAGATATGTTTTTCTGTGATTTGACTCTGCCAAGTGTAATATGTCCAACATATTTTTTAGATTCCTTTTTTATACCAAGCGGTCCAACTCCTTTGTCAAGCTTTTGATAGATTCTGAGAAGGTTATTGCCTCGTTCCTGTACACAGACAAAAACCACACGTGGTTTATTAAGACTTGGAAATGCCCCAATATTTCCAATACTGACACTGAATGGTTCTATACTGAAAACAGCATCGTTAATGATTTTATTCAAGTTGATAAGGGCTTCCTCCTCTATATATCCGATAAATTTCAAAGTCAAATGAATATTCTCAGGGGAAACCCAATTAACATCAGCACCTGTCCTCTTTAACTCGCTCAGGTATCCAGATAGCTTGTTCTTTATTTCACTATCAATTTCTATTGCAATAAATACTCTAATAGTCATGTAAATTTTACTGTCATTTTCAGGAAAATCCAGTATTAGTCTAATAAAAAGGTATTTATTGCATATTCCATTCTCTTTAGTGTCTTAGCTTTACCTAAAAGTTCTAACGTTTCAAAAATTCCCGCACTTGCACTTTTTCCTATCAGGGCAACTCTTATCGGCTGGGCCAATTTACCAAACCCAATACTATGTTCAGTTGTTACCGACCGTAAACAACTTTCTAACTCTGCCATTGACGAGAAATCTGTGACCTCCTTCAGTTTTTTATAAGCATCTTTTATCAAAGAGGGATTGCCTTTTTGCAGATATTTTTGTACTGCTGCATCTTCATACTCAATTTCATCAGAAAAAAATGGGGTAGTTAGTGTTACAAACTCTGGTAATGTTCTAAATCTCTCCTTGTATAATTCTACCAGCTTATGTAACCATTCATCTGAAACTATACCGCTATCAAGATTTGCATCTTTTATATAAGGACGTAATTCACTGACAAGATTTCCAACCGGCAGATTTTGAATATATTTACTGTTCATCCAGTCAAGCTTAGTAAAATCAAAACGCGAGCTGGTTTTATTGACTCGTTTGAGAGTAAACTTCTCTATCATTTCCTGCCTGGTCAATAGCTCCTGATCGTGCCCTGGCGACCATCCAAGAAGCGCTATAAAGTTAACTATGGCGTCTGGCAAGTAACCTTTTGTGCGATAATCCGTTACAGATGTTGCCCCGTGACGCTTACTCATGCGGGAACCATCTTCTCCAAGAATCATTGGAATATGCGCAAACTTTGGCAAATCAAAACCCAATGCTTTGTAAAGGGCAATTTGCCTTGGCGTATTCGATAGATGATCATCTCCCCGAATAATGTGTGTTATTCCCATTACTCCGTCATCAACAACACATGCAAAATTATATGCAGGAAAACCGTCTGCTTTCTGTATAACGAAGTCTTCAAGAAGAGAAGTATCTGATCTTATGCTTCCATGAACCATATCATCAAAACCAGTAAGCTCATCTGTAATTTTAAAGCGTACTGCCCTCCCTTTTTCAGGATCATCTACATGAAAAGCTTTGCCATCCTTCAATAATTTTTCTACGTATTCGTTGTATATTTCAAGCCTATCGCTCTGATGATACGGACCTTCATCCCAGTCTAAACCCAGCCACGTCATACTCTCCAGGATTGCCTGAGTTGCCTCTTCGGTAGAACGCTGCCGATCAGTATCTTCAATTCTCAAGACCATTTTTCCGTTATTGTGTCTGGCAAAAAGCCAGTTATAAAGAGCTGTTCTCGCTCCTCCAATATGCAGAAAACCGGTAGGGCTGGGAGGAAATCTCACCTTTACATTTGAATCCATCAATATTGCCTCTAATACAAAAGTCCCAATGTCTCTTTAAAGCCGTACATTATATTCATGTTTTGAACTGCCTGTCCGGCTGCACCTTTTATTAAGTTGTCTATGCTCGATAAGATTATAACACGTTCGTCAACTACCCTGATTGCTATCTCACAAAAATTTGTATTAGCCACGTCTTTCGTTTTCGGAAGTTTATCATCTTTTTTGACCCTGACAAAAGGTTCCTTTGAATAAAACTCGTTATATATTGCTATGATCTCTTTACAAGAGCTTTTCTTTTTGGTTTTTGCATATGTTGTACACAGAATACCCCTGTTCATTGGAATCAAATGTGGAGTGAAATAAACCTTTGTCTCTGATTTCCCAATCAGAGACAGTATATTTTCAATCTCAGGCATATGCCGGTGTTCACCTACATTATAAGCCTCAATATTCTCATTACACTCACAATAATGAGTCCCCTCTTTAGGTTCACGTCCTCTTCCGGAAATACCGGATTTGGCATCAATGATTATATCATCAGTGTGAACGTAACAATTTAATATTAATGGCGCTAAACCGATAATCGCAGAGGTAGGATAGCATCCGGGGTTTGCAACTAAATCTGCCTTTTTAATCTTTTCTCTGAATATCTCCGGAAGGCCATAGACCGCTTTTTCCAGATTCGATGGATCCGTATGTTTAGTTTCGTACCATCTTTCGTAAATAGATTTTTCCTGAAATCTATAATCAGCGCTCAGATCTACTACCCTTATTCCCGCATTCAGGAACATGGGTACATACTGCATAGCTACTACCGGAGGAAGTGTAACAAAAACCATATCCAGGCCATTTGGTAAATCATCCAGAACCATCTGAGAACAAGGCATATCAAGTGTATCTTCTAAAACGGGGAAAATTTCAGAAATCTTGAAATTACCTTCTCTCCTGGTACCAAGATACGATATATCCACATCAGGATGACGCAACAAAATCTTTATTATTTCTCGACTTGTGTATGCCGTTGCCCCAATAATTCCAACTTTAATCAATAACCTTCTCCGTTTTTCAAGGTTTAAACTCCATAACTTGTTAAGATACCATTACTTTTGGATAATAACAACCCTTTGCAAAAACGTCAAATCCAAAATTATCGGTTATTTTCTTCAGAGTAAAACAGTGACATTTTTAAAATCCTATTATCCTTTATTTATCGTTTTGTTGTTGTTATCTATAAGAAAATAAAGGGCTTACTGATCAAAATAGTTTGACAATACATTTTGTTTATGATTAAATCTCCATGATAAAGTGGAGGGATTGTACCATAGTTTATAATGCATTCTGTGACGTTACAGGAAATCAGTGCTTCACTCGTGTTAACCAGTTTGCTTTCACCATTATATAATAAAGTTAGTCACCGGTTAAACTCCAATATCGGTAACTATGGCCTTGCTTGATCAAAACCATAATTAATAGTATTAAATACTGAGTTTCCCTGAATATTGAGCCAAACACTTATAAATTAGGAGACCGTAGCTTGTACGAAAAATATTGGGGACTCGATACCCTTCCTTTTGAAAATGTTCCTGATCCTCGCTTCTTATATCGTTCGTCACAGCATGAAGAAGCATTAATGAGACTCATATACGCAACAAAGTCTCAGAAAGGAGCGGCAATGTTAACTGGTGAGATCGGTTGCGGAAAGACGACCCTGAGTCGGGTTTTTATTCAGGAGCTTTCGAGTGATGAATATGAAATAGGACTTATTGCTAATCCATGCCTCTCCCCTACTGATCTTATTAAAGAGATTCTTTATCAATTAGGTGTTGAAAAATCAGTTGAAGGCAAAACTGAAATGCTTCACATGCTTAATGAGAAGATGCTGGAGAATCTAAATAATGACAAAAAAACCATAGTTGTAATTGACGAAGCCCAGGCCATAGAGAGTGAGACAACTCTCGAGGAGCTGAGGTTACTTTTAAACTTTCAGCTAAATGAAAAATTCCTTGTCACATTGATACTTATAGGGCAACCCGAACTTCGAGAAAAAGTAGCAAACATAAAACAACTTGATTCAAGAATTTCTATAAGGTACCATTTAAAACATCTTGATTTTAACGATACAATAAAATATGTAATTTTTCGATTGAGAGTTGCCGGTTTAAAAAAGAATATAATTACTAAAGAGGCCATTGAGAAGATTTATTCGCACACTAAGGGTATACCGAGAAAGATTAATAATATTTGTGATCTGGCCCTTCTTGATGGTTTCAGTACTAAAGCGGAACTAATCAGTACCAAAATAATTCAGAAATTAATAGACGACACAAACACATAAGAGACCATAAATCATGTCGAGGCTATCAGATTTAATCAAACAGGGTAAACTTCCGGGGAAAAAACAGGTGGAAGAAGTTAAGATAAGAAATCTGGAAAGCCTCAAGGAAGAAGGGCTCCTTGAGGTACCTGACATAGGACCACTGGAAAATATTTCGTTGCCACGCGAGGAAGAACCAGCCGCTCCTTCTTCAGATGAACTAGAAGAACAAAAACGAATAGAAGATTTATATACAGGTATATATAATTTTGTAGAAGAGATCCTTGACAGCTTAAAAAGGAAAAAAAAATTCACCATAGAGAAAGGATTTGAAATTGTAAAGGAAATAGTACATACAGCGAAAGCAGCCAATATTCTTTATGGGAAGGCGGTACAGGGCAAAGGTATACCTGATAATCTTGCGGCACATTCTGCTAACGTTTGTATTTATTCTTTACTATTGGGGAAAGGTGCTCACTATTCAGATAGGCAGATGATTGAATTAGGGGTGACGGCGCTCCTGCATGATTTAGGTATGATTTTTGTGCCAAAGGGAATCGTTGATAAAAAAGGAAAACTAACAACTGCTGAATTAATACAAATTAGAAAACACCCATATTATACTTATAAAATACTCCAAACCCTTGGGGAAAAATATTCGTGGATTGCAGAAATCGCTTATCAGGAACAGGAAAGAGAGAACGGCCTGGGATATCCAAAGGGACTTAAAGGGGAAAAAATACATGATTACGCCAAAATTATAGGCATTGTTGATGTCTATGAAGCCTTGACCCATCATAGGCCTCAAAGAAAGGGCTATATGCCACATGATGCGGTAAAGTTGATATTGGGTACTCAAAAAAACCTTTATTCCAATGACGTCAAAAGGTTATTACTTACAAAATTATCATGCTTTCCATTGGGCAGTTATATTAAATTAAATTCGAATGCAATGTGTAAAGTGATAGAAGTTTATGAAGATTCTCCTTTACGCCCAACAGTAGAAATTCTATTTGATTCACAGAAACGCAAACTTCCGAAGAAAAAGATAATAAAATTGACAGAAGCACCGCTTTTATACATTACCGGTACTGTTTACGAGTCTGATTTACCTCAATAAAGGTACTCAACGGAAGGACGCTAAACCTGTAACGAAGCTTCACACGCGTCAATAGGTTGAAATGAAAGGATGCTAACTCACCGCTTTTTTATCACTTCACTGTCTGGTAATACCGTTTCTAACAGCTTCAAATAGTGTAATTTTTTTGTTGACATTACCAAAAGGTTCCTTTAATCTCTACGCTTTTCGTAAGACATTACTCACTAAAGATTATTGATCGTTTTTGGTTTGGCAAAACAGCATCTAAACAAACTACCTTCCACATAGCAAGACGTTAACAAATCGCTAATAGCTGAAGTACCTTTAATGATCATAAGGTATACAACGTGCGATCCTCCAATTAACTTTTCACATTAATTGTTCTGCAAAAACAACCAGATCAAGGCAAGTTCAGCTAAACATAACTTTTTAATCTTGATAATAATACGTAAAGATGTTGTTTGTTTTATTCATTAATAGAATCAGGAATAGAATCAGGGTCATTATTATGTCAAAACTTACAAACCTACTAATACCACTTGTTTTCATATCAACCGGAGCAATATCATGTGCAAACTATGGTTTTGTGAAAAAACAAGATATAACAGATCAACAATTTGTTAACACTATAAACCTGGATGGAAGAGAACGACAAGTTCTGCCGCAACCTGAAAAAAAGAACATGACTCGCCAGGCAATTCCTGCAAACATTCCCACGATAGAGAAGCCTTCATCAATAACCAATACAAATAATAAACAATCGGATAGTATAGCAATCGGCAAAGATCATATTGACAACCTGACTGGTGTGGAGCAAGGCCAAATAAAACTGAATCAAGTTGGCCTGGCCCATCTTACACTTGGTATTGCTTATGCGGAAAGAGATCTGATCGACCAGGCGATCTGTGAATTCAAAAGTGCGATAGAAGCAAACCCACATCATTTAGAATCATATGTGCGATTAGGCACTACATATGGATTAAAGGGCATGGTGAATGAGGCACTATCCGAATTCAAGAAGGCAATAGATATTAATCTTAATGAAGCGGCAACAAAAATTGTTTTTAGTGCATTACCGGTAACTGCAAATCAGAAAGTAAAAACAGATGTTGTCAATGCGCACATAAATCTGGGAAATGCATATAAAGAGGAAGGGAAATTAAAAAGATCACAATTAGAATATGAAAAGGCTTTAGAGCTTAAACCGGAACATCCAATTGCCAGTAAATCGTTAAGCGAAATATATTACACTATCGGCACTTCCTGCCTGGAGAATAAGGAATATGATAATGCTATCGACGCATTTAATACGGTATTGAAACTAAACCCCGGTTTTCCTCAAATTAAAGATGCCCTCGAAAGAGCACATTATAATCTTGGCACAAACCATGCTGTGAACGGAAACCTCAATAAAGCAATTATAGAGTTTAATAAGACCAAGGAAATTAACCTTCACTACGCTTTGCTGGACAAAAACAGTTTTAACATTATCAGTAGCGACAAAAAAGCTGTTTCAGGTAAATACATCCATCAAGGCAGAGGCCATCCGGATAAAAATATAAATAATGGAACTAACAGCGATGCAAGAAAAGACAGTTTTCATGAAAAAGAGGACCGGTCTTTTCGGAATCAAATGCCGCATCAAAATGATGTTGCAGAGGAAATGATACTGGCAAAAAAAAGAAATACTAAAAAAACAGGAGATAGTGGAAAACGTGTAGAAAACCAATACCCATTCCTTCTTTCACAAGGAAACGACAATATGAAATTAGTACAATCAATCAAGATGCCATCTGATACCAGGCAATTACAAGTAACAAATAGCTTAGAACCTGCAAAAGCGGTTGTTAAAAATAAACCCCGTTTAGACTACAGGGTTTATACGTACAATATAACCAGAAACGACAAGACAGAAATAGAAGTTAATGAAGCTATAAATAGATATGAAGACGATACAATTAAAAACCCATATGACAATAATGCCATTCTAAACCTTGCCCATGCTTATTACCGCAAAGCCATGTATCTTGATGACGCAATAGCAAGAAGAGAAGATGCACCGGAAGGTAATCAGAACTTTTCAGTCAAACGATTTTACCTTTTAGATGATACGGATAATGAAAAAATTAGTGATGTCAGTTCACATGAACAAACTAAGCCTTTCGAGAAATATAATACAGATTTCCCTTACAGATTAGACAATATGCACGAAGAGATGTTTCATGAAACTATAATTGGGTATAAGAATACACTCCGGATTAACCCATGCTCTTCAAACGCTTTATACGGCCTTGCATTCTCTTTTTCTATGAAAGGCTCATCCCCAAGTGTCGCATTAAAAAATAAAAACAATCCCAAAGGAGTTTTATCTGGTTATTGAGAAATAATCTTATAGTCTTATCTAACAGATACAAGTGATTGTAAAAAAATTTATTTTTCTGCTAAAACAAACCAAAAACCCTGCTCTAAATTCCGATGATCGTAGAGAAGAATTTTTGGTTTGTTTGATATACACAGAAATAATGATTTTAAAATAGCTGACATGCAACTATCTACCCTGCCCTACTTTGTAAACAATATTTAGCAAAACAGGAGCATAAAACAAATGGCTCAGTATGATTTAAACCTTAGAGATTACACCAGGATAATGCAAAAGCGCAAACTTATTATCGCCTTTGCTACTATTACCATTGGGCTTTTCAGTTTAATTTTCTCTCTCTCAAAACAGCCTACTCCATTGTATAAAGCAACATCAAGCATAAGAGTAGAAAAAAGTACAACGGTTACCGGCCTATACATTGAGACCATATCATGGTCCGATGCCGATTCGTTAGAGACGCAATCTGCTATAGCGACCAGCCTTCCAGTCGTGGAGTTAGCAGCCAAAAACATGGGGCTTATTGATAATGAAATTTCAAGTAAGGATATTAGAAATGACCCCGATATGATGAATATCATCATTGATCTGAAAAATAAGTTGAATACCGTAGTGGAGGGAGACACTGACATAATAAACATATCAGCAACCTCAAGAGAGCCAAGATTTTCAATGGAATTGGCCAACGGAGTTGCTGAGGCATTTCAGGAGATAAACTCCAAGGAAAAAAATTTACGTACTTACGAAGCAAGGAACTTCATTGAAAAGAGATTAGATACAATTGTCAAGGCTTTAAAGACATCTCAGCAAGAGCTTAAAAAGCTAAGGCAGGACAAACGCTTTGTTTCAATGGAGACCCATTCCAAAGACACTTCCAGGAGATTGGAAGAGGCGGAAGAAAGACTTAATGAAGCCAAAGAAAAGGCGGAAGATATTGAAAACTTAATAGAGCATCTCAAGTTCCAGAAATCATTGCCTAAAGAAAAGGTAGTAGGCTTTTATTCAACAGAAATAAGTCCTGTATTTACAACTCTCAATGCCAATTTAGACAAACTGCAATTAGAAAGAAATGTATTATTAATTGACTTTACTGAAAACCATCCTGAAGTAAAAAGAATAGATACGGAAATAAATGCTATAATGGAGAACATGGGAGACTACTTACTTGCTGAAAAGGAAAGGCAACTGGAAATCCAAAAATCGTCAGAAACGGAGAGGGTCAAACAACTGAAAGTGTTTCTTTCACTTCCTGAAATCAGTTTTGACATGGAAAGGATTAATAACGATGTCAAAGGTTATCAAACACTTCTTAGTTCTTTAGAACAGAAGTACCAGGAAGTATTGATAAAGGAAGCCGAAAAGATACAGGAAATAACAATTGTAAGGCCTGCTATTATACCAACTTTCCCGATAAATCCACCTACCACTACAACTACATCAGTGATTGGCGCTCTCATAGGGTTTATTTTGGGAGTGGTGATGGCCTTTGTACGTGAGACCATGGATACTTCCATTGGCACAATCGAAGATGTGGAAGGATTTCTTGGAGTTCCGGTTGTTGGAGTAATCCCGTTCATGGGTACTGAACAAATCAAAGATACCTTGTTGAAAAAGAGAAGCACTGAATTATCAGAAGAGGTGCTCGAACTGAATGCCCGATTGGTATCTCATTTTGCGCCAAGATCTACTATAGCAGAAAGCTATAGATCCTTACGTACCGGGGTAGAATTTATTGCAGTAGAACGGCAGATGAAAATCATAGCAATTACCAGCTCTTCTATGAGGGAAGGAAAAACCACCATAGCGTGTAATCTTGCTATGGCATCTGCACAGATTGGCAAAAAGGTGCTCTTGATAGACGCTGATTTGAGGAAGCCTATGGTAAACCAAATGTTCGGAATAGAAAGAGAGCCGGGATTATCTGATGTCATTTTAGGGAATTATAGTTGGGATGAGGTAATAAGAACCGATACAGATATAATAATGGGAAAGATGGGAATGGAAGATATAACGACAACAGCACCTGGAATTAATAATCTGAACATAATAACTTCAGGTTTAATACCTCCAAACTCATCTGAACTACTTAATTCCTCCAGACTGAGTGAAATCCTTTCCCAGGTAGAGAGTTCATATGATATTATATTGCTTGATTGTTCACCTGTTCTCCCAACTACCGATGCAGTGATAGCATCAACAAAAGCAGATGGTGTGGTTATGGTATACCAAGTAGGCCAAGTCGCAAGAGGCGCTCTCAAGCGTGCAAAGACACAACTCGTAAATTCAAAGGCAACCGTAATCGGTGTAGTCTTGAATGGCCTGAAACCTGAAACAGGTAAGGACTATAAGGACTACGGTTATTATGGATATTATTATGGTTACGGTTCAGAAGGAGAAGAAACGGTAGTACCGTGGTACAAGAAATGGTTTAAAATACCAAAAATGACGAATAAATTATTAAAAATCATTATAGGAGAGAAAGAGGAGGGGAATGAGGAAGAAACACCTGAAATAAATGAACCGAAATATAAAAATTTGATTAAGAGATGGTTCAAGGTACCGGGTGTAATAAATAATTTATCGGCAAAGATCAAAGGCGGTAAAAGAAGAGGGCAGCCTCAGGCAAGTCAGGAAAGACCAAACTCCTTAAAGGAAAGACTATGGAAAAAATGGCTGAAAATTATTATCCTGATCATTACATCTACATTACTCTTTTACGGCTTACTGTGGCAATTTGGTATTTTAAAGTACTGATGCAATAAACCACAAATAAATATGTACCAGTTACAGAATAGTATGTTCAAAAAAGATAACAAAGGTCTATATAATATTTTAAAATTTCAAAAGATGTGTGCAAGTCCCTAAGGCGGTAATAATTGTTATTATTACATTTTTATCTGGAGAAAGCAAATAGTGGCAGTTGTATCAAAGAAAATCAAAATAATAAGTACCTTAATTCTTCTCGTCATCCTTGTTGGTTGTGGAAATCTTCGGGATATCGGGGATATTGGCTCTGGAAATCTTCTGGATAGCGAAAAAGTACCTTTTAAAGGACCCGGAGTTTACCGACATAGATCTGATCAAATATGGTCCAGAAACTTTGGTCCCCAACAGTCAGGTCATTTTCGTTCCTTAACATTAGGTGATTTTAATAACGACGGGAAGATTGATATTGCTGGTGGAAGTTATGAGCCTGGGGCAATATTTCTCTGGTTTGGTGATGATGCCGGTAATTGGAAAAGGTCACAGCGTTTCAGAATAAAGGGGGATATCCGTTCGCTAGCCTCTGGAGATCTCAATAATGATGGCTGGCTTGATATTGTTTCAACAAGCATGGGAGATACAAACGGTGTACAGGTATGGATTAACGAAAATGGCAGATTTGAAGACCCACAACCTATTTCTGAAAAAGATTTATTTGATGGTCTCAAGCTTGCTGACATAGATAATGATGGCAACCTGGATGTTATAGCAGCCA
This sequence comes from Candidatus Brocadiaceae bacterium S225, assembly GCA_007859995.1. Lineage (GTDB taxonomy): Bacteria > Planctomycetota > Brocadiia > Brocadiales > Scalinduaceae > Scalindua > Scalindua brodae. Next base: position 51,786 of record SMSL01000003.1, on the reverse strand, counting down.
ATAAAACAAGTGTAGTTAAAGGAGGTATTAATGTCTGGATGGGAACCGGTAAAGGCACTTTCCTTCAAGAATCAGGTCCAACACGCAGGAATATGTATAGTGATGTCGCGGTAGGAGATCTTAATAATGATGGAAAAATTGATATAGTGGGTGCGTCTTGGGGACATGATGGAGGCGCACTGAGAGTATGGCTTGGTTCCGGCGACGGCAGATGGTCTGCGACAACCCCTATAGTTGAAGAAGGTTCATTTTGGGGAGTTGATGTGGCGGATGTCAATGGTGATGGTAACCCTGATATTATATCTGCTGCAAATTTTGATGGCGTTACAATACATTACGGCAATGGCAAGGGAACCTTCTCAAAAAAGAAAGTACTTGCGGAAAAAGGAAATTTCTGGAGAGCAAAGGCCGTAGACCTTAACAATGACGGTTTATTGGATATAGCCGCTACATTAAGCGATAACCATGGAATTATTGTGTGGTATCAGTCAAGTACGTTTAAATGGATGATTGCCAGAGATGAAGGGCTGCCTAAGGATGGTCATTATTTTGATATCGGGTTTGCGGATTTTAATTCTGATAACAGTCTCGACATTGCTGTCACAACTTACGGAGAAGGAGTAAAGATATGGCTAAGGGGCATAGATGAGCTGGCAGAGCTACAGACTGAAAATGATTTAGTTGATGGGACGGAAGAGATTACACTTCCAGTACCGGTATTGCATACCTCTGTTTTTTTTGATACGGAAACGTCAGATCTTAGTGCAGAATCAATTAAATCCTTAAACAATCTATTAAATGTTCTTAATAGTGTTGAAGGAACTGTTTTAGAGTTAAAAAAAACTGCTTACTCTGGAAAAGTTAACCCAAAACAATCTTCAATTAACTATGCTCTTTCAGAAGCAAGGTTTAAAACAGTGACTGATTTCTTTATTTCCAAAGATATATCTCAAGAAAGAATTGAGATTGATACCAGGAGAGATTCACATTTTATGAATGAAGCCGGAGAAGATAGTGCATGGCAGGAAGGCAGAAGGATAGATATTGCGTTAAATTATGGTGAATCCACGGATAATAGACATGAAGATAAAACAACGATTGGTGCCAATCCTGAATCAGATGAGGCAGGGAAATATGCTTATCCGTTTGTAGAAAAAGGTGACTTGATTCCTGTTAAGGAATATAAGTCATGGAGGGAAGTTAACGGTGTTCCTGAGTACCGGATTGGACCAAAAGATAAATTATCAATAACATTTTGGGTAGGTTTAGATGAAAAGAAATATGAGGTCATAGTTTCACCTCAAAGTACTGTATCATTTTCTTACATCAAAAATTTCAATGTAACGGGTTTTACACCGACAGAGTTAGAAGAAGAATTCACTGCACAATTAAGTGAAGTGTTTAAGGATCCATTTATTAAGGTAGAAATACCAGATGATTTTAAGAAGGCTTACACTCTGTCAATCTTTGGAGCAGTAAAACCCTTACCGCGACAACCAACCGGACCAGGTATATATTCACTTTATGGCAAAGAAAGATTTTCAGAGTTCTTATCAAGAGCTGGAGGCCATTTACCCATTGCAGATTTAACACACGTACGACTGGTAAGGGACAGAAAAACATATTTTTTAAACATATTCGATGCGCTTTTCAGGTCTGATTTCCGCCAGGATGTAATCGTTGAGGACGGTGATGTCTTTTTTATACCCAGCAAGACGGAAATTAAGAATAGAGTGTTTGTAATGGGTGAAGTGGCAAGGCCCGGTTTATTCAACTTTGACAAGGATATTTCGTTGCTGGAAGCAGTCATTAATGCTGGTGGGCCTACCGTGTATGGTAAGCCTAGACAGGTACTTGTAATAAGAGGATCCGCGGAAATGCCTGAGACCATAAAAGTCAATTTAACAGATATTTATCAACGGGGTGATTTCAGAAAAAATATCCCATTAAATAGCGGTGATGTTGTTTATGTAGCGAGAAATATCCTTGGGGATATACGAAATTTAGTAAGAGCATTTGGGCCTTTTCTCCAGATTGCTCAGTTACCTTCCAATTTTTACGATGCCACAGCTCTACCACGGATGGATGGCTTCCCTTTCCGACGTGATCCTGCTCCATCAGTACAAGAAATAATAACAACACCACAACTGCCACCATCGGCAGGTGCCTGGCAAGGTCAGAACACTAAATAAAACAACGAACAAATTTGAATTAAGCATTATTATCTGATTGAAGAAAAAAAATGTGAAATCTTGTATGATGTACCAAATCCTCTCTCTAATCTTCTATAGCAACTATTGGCGAGTTTAAATAATGGCTAACGGTACGAAACAAATTGACTTAAACCTGATTTTCGTGTTGATGGGTATTCTCCTTATTGGTTGCGTTGTTGGTTTTGTTATAACCAGGGCGATGCCAATATTGGTCCTTGCCGCCACATTGGGAATAGTAATATTTTTGGTTAGTTTTGTCTGGCCTCCAATTGCTTTATATTTGCTGGTTTTTTCCATGTTACTGTCACCTGAGTTTGGTCAGAGGGAGACACAGGGAAAGGGCTTTACCATTCGTATGGACGACTTGCTCCTTGTTATATTATCACTTAGCTGGTTTCTCAGGTCTGCAATTAAAAAGGAATATGGGCTATTTCCAAAGACACCTTTAAACAGAGGGATTATAGCTTATACTTTAATCTGTTTCTTCTCGACTATCATGGGTGGTATTTATGGCAAGATCAATGTGGTTGGGCTCTTCTTTGTTTTAAAATATTTTGAATACTTTGTAGTTTTCTTTATGGTGGTCAATTTTATAAAGACAAAGGAGCAGGTGAAGATCTTTGTAATACTTTTACTGATAACGTGCGCAATAACCGCTTTTATGGGTTTTATGCAAATACCTGCAGGGAAAAGGGTAACGGCTCCATTTGAAGGTGCTGAAGGTGAACCAGGTACATTCGGTGGGTATCTGATAATGATGATGTCCGTCAGTATAGGTCTCTTTCTGACAAGTGAAAACATAAGAACAAAAACACTCCTGACAGGTTTAATAATTTTGTCCTTGATTGTAATTATGGCTACAGAGTCCAGGGCAGCATGGATGGGGTTACCTTTTATGTACCTCGTTTTTCTTGTATTGAATAAAAAGAAGTTGCTATTAATAGGCACAGTAATTGTCATAGTCGCTATAAGTCCGTTTATTTTACCAGAGAACGTAAAGGATAGATTCAGCGGTACATTTAAGACGGAAAAGGGCTATCAGGCGAAAGTGGGGGGAACGAATCTGGCATTAGACTCATCAGCCTCGTTGAGAGTTATGAGCTGGCAAGGGGTTATTAAAGATCTGAAATATCATCCTATATTCGGGTATGGTATAACAGGCTATTGGTTTATAGATGCCCAATATTTCAGAACGCTGATTGAACTGGGTATATTAGGTTTCAGCATATATATGTACCTGATGTACTCGATTTTCAGGTTTATATTAGAGGTACATAGAATTTCCAACGACAGTTTTGTAAAAGGTTTGTCCATGGGAGTGCTTGCCGGGTTTGTATCACTTTTACTTCATTCAGTAGGTTCAAATACCTTTATTATCGTCAGGATCATGGAGCCTTTTTGGTTTTTAATGGGACTTCTTGTAGTCCTATACTATGCAGAGAAGGATGAACATAAAGAAATAGATACTAAGTCCATATTTATACAGAAAAATACAGCATGTAAATTGGACGAATCGAAGAAAGTATCTAAAAAAATTTAAGTTTATTATAACCTGTATTTTAAAGAAGAAGATATATGGCTAAGCACATGCGTGTGCGTAAGAAATCTTTTAAGAGAAGAATGTTGGCTTGGTTAGGAATAAGTCATACTTCAAAGCAGTATTTTCTTATTTATTTTTTGGCACTCGCAATTTTAATACTATTGTTTCCATTAATTATGAAAACAATTAACGGTTTAAAAAAATATTATGGAAAAGGTTATGGATATGTTCCGAGGGACTTTGAAAGGGTTGAAAAATTAACAAAGGAAGGAAGGGCAATACCCTTACAGCCAGGCCAAGAAATACAACATGAAAAAGCACCTGTGGATGATAAAAAGAAAAGCATACTTGATCCCTATCGTTAAGTACCAGAAAATGAATTTGGATAAGGAATTCTAATATGGAGCTGAAAAAGAGACACGAATATGTCACCAATCGGAAACGATTTAAATGGTGGATAAAAAACAATGTTGTTTTTGTACTAATAATTGGAATAATTTGTGCAATAGTAGCGTTAATTTTTACTGCCGGAGTTTATAATTTTGAGAGGGTAAAAAGTATGGAAGCAATATTGGACAAGAACCTTAGAACTATCCATAGGAAAACCGGGCTTACAGACAGGGATGTAGAAAAACTCCAGAAAGAACATCCAGATTTCCAATGGGAGAAAACCTGGGATAGAAGCAGATGGCAGTCCAGTCAAACTGAAATAAAGGAAAAACGGAATAAAACCAGGGCACAAAGAAATATTCAACAAGAGAAAAAGAAAAGGCTGTTGCAGCTTGAGAGCAAGCGAATTGAACAGGAAAAAGCAATGAACAGGTAATAGCAACAGGTAAACAGCACAGAAAAAAACAATAAAACAGTTTAATAGTTGTTAATAATACTAAAAGCCGAATTTCATTAAGCTGTTATAATTTAATAAAGACCAGCGTTTGACGCCAGATCACAAATAGGATAACCCTTCTGCAAATAGTATTGCTACTTTTCCTCTTCCTCCCGGCTGAACGTCACAAAGATAGGGTTAGAAACCAACGTGCCGGGAATATCAACACGATAATAAATTTGTTTCTCCAGATTAACATAACCATCTTCGAAATTAACCACAAACGGCGTAGTTCCGGTAAAGGTATTTATCAACTCACCCGAACGGATAAGCCTTACATTGATTGCATGATTTCCTTTGTCTGATGAGGAGATCTTAATACTTATTTTTGGGTTATTATCTAATATAATAGTATTTCCCATAATAGCACTGGTTGCCGATAAAGAGTCTGAAACAGAAAAATCTTCCAATACAAACCTGCGAAAGTTTTCTCCTTTAGTCCTGCATGCATACATTCTGCCCTGTTTGATAGCAGAAAGGACTTCCTCTCTTGTCCTCTTCTTCACCAGGAAGACCGTGGGGAAATCCCCTAACCTTCCCGACCCTCCTTCCTTATGATAGTCCGCAGTTGATATACCCCAGGCAGGTGCATTCCTTTCTCCACGGCAGTATTCAAGTAATACCCTGTCCCACTCTTTACCCGGTTCTGTAACCGTAGTCCAGGTTCCATAAATTGTTGCAAACCCGGTGTATCCCCTTGTCATTAACAGTGATTCCGGATGTTTTGGTGTCTTTACTGTAATGGGCCCTTTTCGAGCATTCACACCAGCCCCGGCTTCCGGATGTGTCCAGAAGGTCATTCCTCCTTTATCTCCAACGTAATCAATCAGTTCTTGATAAGGTAAGTAACCCTGATCACCACTGTATTGATCAAAAAGGGAACTTTTGAAGGGATGAAATTCTATCAACATTAAGGAGGCATTTACTAAAATAACTATGCCAAGTATCCTGAAATAACCCTTTTTAAGCGCTAAAATGAAACCCAGAGGCATAAGAACCAGAAAGGCAATACTTATTGGTAATAATTGCTTAGAATACCGAGTGGAAAACCCGTTGTGGAGTACAGGAAGATTTTTGTAATCTTGCGGTTTCTCCAAACCCAGGATGAGTAGATGTCTTTCCCAGTTATGAGCAGTGAGATTGCCCTTAAAAGGGCTGCCAGTCCAATAGTAAAAAGGTGCTGTTTCAGATCCTGGGATTAAGATAATTTCCGGATGTTGTTGAGCCGCCAGTTTAATACCTTGAAGATATTTTTCCACACCTCTACTATTAATAGAAGGCAGCTCTTCTCTTTTCCTAATGATATTTTTAAGAGGAAAGATACCATATTCCATAGTCATACGGTCATGATCGTTGATAAAAAGCAGATCAAACCCTCTCTTTTTTGCAAGAGCGATAAGGAAGTCTAAATCATGAGCGCCATCGCTGTACGTTGTACGTAAGTCGATAAGACCGGCAACCTGTTGATAGCTTTCACCAAGGCCACTTTTTATACAGAAAGTAACAGAAACTAATCCAAGAAAGAGAATACATATTATCCTTTTTAACATCAAATGTCCTTCATCGCTTTTTCACCACTAAGACACCAGGACACAAAGAAAAATCCTGACAATTTAGTAACTTGGTGGCAACATTGAATTTCCTCATATGCATTAAAATATGCTTGCATCGCAAACCTACGTAAACTGGCGGCCCGAGGAAGTAAATTTACTCAGCAGCCTTTCATACAAATCCTCTATTTGCCTTATCATGACGAATGTATCATATTCAGGAGAAATATTATCTTTGCCATATTCACCTAATCCTTGAGCAAGCTTTTTGTTTCTGATAAGTGTTAATATTGCTTCCCCCAATGCATCAGAATCTCTTGGAGATACAAGTATCCCGTTATCCCCGTTCTTCACCAAATCAATTATCCCCCCAACACGACTAGCAACGATTGGTTTGCCTAAGGCCATTCCTTCAATCAATACCTTCCCCATTCCTTCGTTCAGAGAAGGTAAAACAAGAATGTCGAAGAGGTCAAGTACCTCAATTACATCATTTCTCCATCCGGCAAAAATGATATTTTTTCTTATCCCAAGAGCTTCTGCCTGTTTCTCAAGTCTTGATTCTAAATAACCGTCTCCAACAAACATAAAAACCGTATTGTCGAATTCTTTAATAATCCTTTTTGCAGCAGAAATCAGATATTTATGTCCCTTGATAGGAACTAACCTGCCAACCACTCCTATTACGTTACTGTTTTCAGGAATACCGAATTCCTTCTTTCCTGTTTTAACATCAATATTCATATTCATTATTTGTTGCAGCATTACACCACTGTGTATAATAGTATATTTCTCAATAGAAGCTACTCCCTGTTCCAAGTGTTCATCTCTTTCCCTATTCGTTAATGCAGCAATTTTGTCAGTCATGGATGATAAAATTCTCTCCGCTATTACAAATATTCTCGTCATAAAAGGGCCATAATAACTATGGAATACGTGTCCATGAGGGGTATGTATAATTACCGGCACCCCAGCCAAAAAGGCAGCCAGTCGGCCTAACAATCCTGCCTTAGATGTATGTGTATGAACGATGTGAGGCCTTATTCGTTTTATTAATCGGTAGATACTAAAAAATGCCAGAAGATCGTTCTTAAACGATAAACGTCGTACCAGTGAGGGCAAAGCAAATACTTTAATACTTTTAGCCTCTGCCCGAGACAAATCCCGTTCTACTGACTCTCTTTCCATATTGCTCATGTTAGATTCCTCTGAAAGACCACGGATGAGAAATAATTCATACTTTTTGTGGTTCAGCAAATAAACTGTTTGAAAAGTAGTTTCAGCAGAGCCTCCTTTATCGAGGCGAGTGATAATATGTATGATTCTTGTTTTTTTCAAAGCCGTCTAATCAATAATTTTTAAATTACTAATCCTCATGCTAACCAGACGCCAAGAACGTAACGGGTTAAAAAACTTTTACCTTTTTGTGCTCTAGAATAAATGTTCACAATCCAAATCAATAGTTATAAGCAGCATGGAGATCTCACAATAGAGCTACCCTGTCACACAGGCTTCTGCGTATGCCCCGTCATCATGCAAAGGATTATTTCTCTTAGTATTGTTCCTTTAGTCCTTCACCCTTTAACATATCCTCTTTGTGAGAGATAGTGCGTTTTCCAGGCGTTCTTTGCGGCTCTGCGTGAAAATAAGATATTAAAGGTTCTAATGCACAAAGATTAAAACGGAAATTATTGAAAGTACCTCTTAAACCAATGCTGAAAAACAATCAAATTCCACAGATGCCACGAATAATCCACCTTATTACTCAAATGTTTTTTAATCATACAATCAATTACCTCATATTCAAAAATATTCTGTTTATTAATAACGTCCTTGGACAGAAATTCATCTATGAGAAATTTCAATTCATTTTTGAGCCAGGCCCCGATTGGCATCTCAAAACCCCATTTTGCCCTATTATGCAGCATAGGCGGTAGTATATTTTTAAACGTTTCTATTAAAATGTATTTCCTTTTCAGTCCTTTTAGTTTAACCTCTCCTTCCATTTTGAAGGCAAATTCAACTATTTCATGGTCTAAAAAAGGGGCCCTTACTTCCAGTGAATTTCTCATGCTCATCAAGTCAACTTTTGTCAACATATCTCCTGGAAGGGAGTTTTTAACATCTACATAAAGCATTCTGTTAATATTATCACCGGTAAACTTATCTAACTTTTGAGAAATAATTTCCTGACCTGTCTGAAAAGATATCTTATCCCGGAGATGCTTTTTGATCAACTGCCGTCTTGTATTAAATGGAAATATTTCCTGCCAACCGTAAAATCTTTCTGCAAGGGAGACACTCATACCTTTGGTAAATTTCTTGAACCTTCTCATGTATTCTGAATATTTCCTGTCTCTGGAGTCAGGAAGGAAATTTGTAAAAGGTCCTATTATCTTTTCCTTTATTATGCGAGGTAATACTGAGTAGTACTTTGCCATGTACTCTCCCTGATACATTCGATAGCCTGCAAATAACTCATCCGCTCCGTCTCCTGCCAGTGCTACGGTAACATGCCGTTTAGTCTCCCGGGAAACTATGTATGTCGGGACGGCTGACGAATCGGCAAATGGTTCATCCAATGTTTCCAGGACATCTGGAAATGAGTCAAGTATATCTTTATAATTCAACTTAAACTCGTAATGTTCAGTTTTATTAAACGTGGCCACTTCTCTTGCATACTTTGTTTCATCAAAGAGCGGCATATCTTTATAACCAATAGAGAAAGTCTTGACCGGCCTTTCAGAATTTCTGGCCATAAGGCCAACAATAATACTGGAATCTATACCCCCACTCAAAAAGGCGCCTAACTGAACATCCGATATCATCCTTTTCTGTACTGAGTTTTCCATTAACTCATATAATCTCTCTTTATAAAAACCTATTTGATCAGAGCTTCTGTCCGGTTTACCTTGCAGATGGGTAATATCTGTATCAATATCCCAATATTTCCTGGTTACTACCGTTTTTCTTTCTGCCAGAAGATAATATCCTGGTTCAAGTTTTCGTATATTTTCAAAAATAGTTTTTGGCGCTGGGATATAATTGAAAGTCAAATACAAATCCAAAGCAGTCCAATCAATTTCTTTTCTCACATTACTATCACAAAGTATACCCTTTATTTCTGAAGAAAAGATTAATGTCTCCCCGTCCCAATAATAGACAAGCGGTTTAATTCCAAGTCTATCCCGACATAGCCAGAGTTTCTGCAAACGTTCATCCCATATACAAAAGGCAAACATTCCATTAAGCCTTTTCAAACAATCAATCCCTTCTTCTTCGTATAAGTGTATGATAACCTCCGAATCCGTATTACTTCTGAATCTATGCCCCTTCTCCTTTAACTCAGTCCTGATTTCCTCAAAATTATATATTTCGCCATTACAGACCAGCCAGATAGTTTTTTCCTCATTACACATTGGTTGATGACCGGCATCTGAAAGGTCAATAACACTGAGACGGGTATGTCCCAAACCAACTTGCACCTTTGAATTTTGAGATTTTGAGTTTGAACTGACAAAAACACCTTCATCATCAGGCCCTCGATAAAAAAGAGATCTGCACATTTTCCTCAGAAGTGTCTCATCAACTTGTACTCCTCCATAACTTAGTTTGCCACAAATGCCACACATATTGTTGCTATCCTTAAGGAATTTACTTTAACCAAATAACGAGTTTGCTAATAAAATTCATAAATTTATGCCTCCGTGACCTTGTGCGAGTCTATGTTTTTTGTCTTTTGCTTTTCTCCGCGCCTCTGTGTTAAAAGAAAATATATGATTATCCATTTACATCATCCTTTGCATAGCATTAACCATACGTTTGGCCACATGTTCCCAACTCATCTGTGCTTCAGCCCACCGGCGACCTTCATCCCCCAGCCGTCTTGCAAAATTGGCGTCAGCAAGCAAACACTTTATTGCCGATGCAATATCCGCCGGGTTATCCGGGTTTACTAATAGGCCGGTTTCCCCATGCTGTACAGCATCAGAAACACCACCAGAATCTCCAGCCACCACAGGAAGCCCGCTGGCGCTGGCCTCCAGGAAAGAAATACCAAATCCTTCAATAAGATCCAAACGTCCCGGTATCTCCCTGCTGGCCATAACATAAATATCGCAAGAATTATACATGGGTGGTAAATGATTCCCAGAAATAAAACCCGTAAATTCTACCTGATTTTCCAAGCCAAGTATTTTTACCATTTTTCTCAATCGGCCTTCCTCATCTCCCTGGCCCACTATGATATATCGAGGCGTAATACCCTGTGCTTTAAGTATCACCAAGGCCTCAAGCACACGATCATGCCCTTTATGCAAGTCCAAACGTGCTACTGTAAGTAATTTTCTCTGTCTATTCTTCTTTTGATGATTTATAACAGGCTTAAACCGCTGTGTGTTTACACCATTTAATATCACCTCAATACGGCTTTGTTCAATTCCCAGAGACATTACCAAACGAGCACTGTAATTGCTCACAGGAAAAATTCCTTTGACTTTTTGAAGAGCGGCAAGCCTCCATTTTCCCAGGTAACCTTTTAAACGCCTCCGCAATGTCAATGTGTCATCGCAACACTCTGAGCCATGAACACAGATAAAATAGGGTGCTGGCATTAAGTAGTACCATAAATGACTGATCAGCGCGGTAGTCCAGACAACATGCAATACAGCATCAATGTGATATCTCCTGAGTATCCATGGAATATATATTAAAAATGCCAGGTGACGTAGAACAGGAAGTGATGGAGTACGAATTATTTGGAAAGGACAGTCATGGTCAAATGCCTTGGAATTGGGAATTCCATTTGCTAGAATAATAACCTGGTTTTTTCGCGTAAGGGAAGTAGCTAATTCCTTAGTGTAAGTACCAATCCCACCACTGTATGGCGAGAAATCCGCCCCAACCACCAAAAGGTTCATGTTATATTTTCCTTTTCTCCGTAGAGCCACCACCACGAATCTCCAGCTGGCAGCAGCCTTGTATCAGATAATCCACTACGTGTTAACCATTTGCACATTTCATTCTTTTTGTAAAAATTAGTAATGGGTGCAGATAGACGATCAAACCAGTCAATATACCCAACACGAAAACCGTACTCTTTGTATTCTTTAAAACGTATAAAAGTATCATGGTTTGCCAATTTCCCTAAAAAAGGCAAGTTACACAGAAGATGATACATATTTACAAATATACCATAGTCGATCAAATTACACATATAAGCCATACGCCGAATATTATTATTAGAGAGTTTTTGTGAAACAGACCGTAGAATTTCTAAAGTCACTTTACGAGGGGCATATGCATATAGCCATATAAACAAAGCACCTCCCTCGCTCAGGAATGGTATTAAAGCCTGATATCCGCGCTCGGGTTCCGGCAGGTGATGTAACACCCCCAGACTATAAATAAATTGAAAATTTCCGGTATTGAACGGAAGGTTGTAAACATCACTTTGTACAACATGAACAAGCTCATTACCGATATTATTCTTGTAGGCCATGTCGACCGCTTCTGACAGATCAACACAAACAACCTCAGCTCCCTGCTTACTAGCCTGACCCGCATGACGACCGGCTCCACACCCAATATCCAGTCCCAGCTTCCCTTTTAAGAAATTCTTCGGTAAAGGCTCAATAAACGCAATAAAGTTGTCACAATCATAATCGTTAAAATATGTCCACTCATACCCGAATCGATCTATTGTTTTCTGTTTGTGTCTTATCATGGCATCTTCTTCTGACACGAAGGTTTCATCAAGTTGGTCCCGGTAACGAAGAAAAAAGTTTGAATATATCCGTACAAGATTCTTTTTTAAAGTACCATGCAACATTCTTGGAACACCGGAAATGATCGGGAATTGCTGGCCACATAAGCATTGCAACGTTCCCTCGATAATCTCTTTTTCCTCTTGCAGGAAAATTTCTAATTTTAGTTTTTTACGGCATAAAGGACACGCTAGCCATTCCAGGAGTCTCTCCCTCATTTAATATCCTTGCATAATTGAACAAAAAAATAAAACCTGTACCATTAAGTATGGGAGTTGGGATTCTTGACTGCCATACCTCATTCATGCTGTCGGAAACAAAGGAGACCTTGCCATTTCCTCCCTTTATTACTTAGGATCTAAGCTGTAACAGCTCCTCGTAAACATCTTCAACCTTTTGAACCATAATATCAACCTCGAATTTTCCTTTTACTATCTTCCTGGCGGCCATACCCATCTGATATGCTTTATCCCTGTGGACAAGCATATCAACTATAGCACCGGATAAAGCCTTCGGGTCTTTGGGCGGTACAAGCAACCCCATTTCCCCGTTATACAATACTTCTTTTATGCCATCAATATCAGTGGCTACTATTGGCTTTGCCATAGCCATTGTCTCCAGGAGTATCATAGGCAGTCCCTCTAATAATGAAGGCATAACGAATACATCAATAGAAGCTAAAATATCCTTGATATCATTCCTGAAACCGGTAAAAATTATCTTATCTCCCAGCTTCAATCTCTTGCATTTTGCCTCTAACACATCTTTTAACTCTCCCACCCCAACAAGTAAAAACCTTGCCTCTTTGAATTTTTTCAACACTTCTGGTATTGCCTCAATAAAATACTCAAAGCCCTTCTGCCACACCAATCTTCCTATAACCCCAATAACCGGCACATCCTCTCCCAGTCCTGATTCCATTCTGAATTTTAACCGTCCGAGCATAATCTCCTCATCTGATATACAGTATTCTTCCTTCTCTATCCCATTGTAAATCTTAACTACCCTTTGTGGGTCAATCTTATGCTGCTCTATCATCATCTTCTCCAGAGCATCGGAAACAACCATGAACCGGTCCACAAACCGTTCTGAGAACCTGTTAAAGGCGGTGTATATCAATTTCCTTATTGGACTTACATCAAAGCCTTTTACAGGCATGGGAACTGTAGATACAACAACGGGCGCTCCAGCCAGTTTTGCCGCCACCCTTGCAAAAAAATCTGCACGTGCCCCCTGGCTGTGGACAATATCCACTCCCTCTCTTTTTATCAGACTCGACAACTGCCAAATCACTCCGGGGTTGAATCTGTTTCTCATATCAACAGATTTAATCTGAGCACCGCTTCCTTCAATTTTTTTTATAAATGCCCCAGTCGGTAAACAGGCTACAATAATTTTATATTTTTTACTGGATAACCTGTTAATTATCTGCGCGAAGACCCTCTCTCCACCACCAAACTCCATATTATCAAATACATACAGAAGATTATGTTTCATAGCGTTAATGTCTCACAGTACAATATTACAAGCAATTCACCAGGTTCCATTATTTTCTCTAATAGGAGATTTTTTAATGTGATTCAATTTTACAAATCTACTTTACCTACACGATTTATGATTGCGTGCCTTACCGCCTTGAACATTATCAGCAACTCATCCAGCTTAATTCTCCGGTGGAATCGGACAGAATCCATTATCATTTTCGGTATCCAGAAAACGGTATATAAAGGTAACGTTATCACTTTTTGAAGCAGTGAAGCATGTTTTCGAACAACCAGCAATTTATTACGGTAAAGATAGTAAATGCGCTCCGGTGTTTTTGTACCCCCTCTTGCTACATCATGCCTGACAATTACGCCGGGGTCATATAAAATCTTATATCCCTTCTTCTTCGCTCTCAGGCAGAAGTCAACTTCAGCATGCGAAGTATAATAATCTCTATCAAAACCCTTTACATCTGAGATTACCTCCTTTTTTATAAGCATACAACATCCAATAACATAATCACATTCAACCAGACTACCTATATCAACATCACTATACTTCCCGATCCATAGATTTACAAATCCAGCTCCGTGAGCAATCTCGTCTGGTTTCGACTCGTATACCGTTCTAGGACCAATAATGCCTGCCCTTGAGTTTCCTTGAAGCCTCCCAAGCAGTAGAGTCAAACTATCTCTGGGCAGAAATACGTCATCATCCAGACTCAAGACATAAGCCATCTCCCTGCCAACACGTTTGAACAACTCATCACGAGTTGTAAAACCTCCCAGATTCACGTTGCTCTGTATTATGCACAGATTCTTCCATCCTTCCTTCTCCATCTCCGCAAAAATCCTACTGACCTCTTTCCGTGTACTATCGGTTGATCCATTGTCCCATATAATAATCTCTATATTCTTGTTTGGATAATCAAGCCTTCGAATAAAGTAAAGACACTTAGCTATATCTTTCTTACGATTTCGTGTTGGGATAACAATAGAAACAAAAGGAAGTTTCTTACTTTTTCTCATGGCAAAACACTAATAGTATCTTTTCGAAATATCATAATATTTTATTCTAAACAAATCAAAGAGCATAGATAAAGAATCTTTTATGATATGTACCGTGGAAAATGGTGAATTTAACCACTTTACGGGTACTTCCTTTGTCCTGAACCCCTGCCGCCTGGCAATTAAAAGAATTTCAACATCAAAGGCAAAACCTCTGATTATCTGCTTTACAAATACCTTATCTGCTGAATGCCTTTTGAAACATTTGAAACCACATTGAGTATCTTTAAAGCCCGTAAAAATTATTAATTGCATAATTTTATTGAATGTTTTTCCCATTCTTCCACGCACGAAAGACTGATGTATTTCTACTTGCGACTCCTTCAAGCCTCTTGAACCAATAGCCACATCATAGTCTTTGTTCAGCCAAAAGAAAAGTTTTCCAATTTCTTCTATCGGTGTTGATAAATCCGCATCCGTAAACAGAACAAAATCTCCTTTTGATTCCAGTACGCCTCTCTTTACAGAGTATCCTTTCCCCATAGTGGTTTCATTTACTAATATCGTTAGCTTATCCATCAACTGTTCATATTTCTTCACAACTTCAGCTGTTGAGTCTGTACTGCCATCAATAACAACTATGATTTCGTACTCGAAATTTTCTGTCTTTAAATAACTTATTATTTTCTCAAGTGTGTTGCCAATTATCCTTTCCTCATTGTATGCAGGAATCACAACAGACAAGTAACCTTTATCTCTAATATACATGGAAAGAATTATTGCTAAAATTTTTGAACAATTATAGTTCCAACTTTTTTCAAGTCATGCAAGCCCTGAAACTCTTTTTCTATACTTTCTGTTTTTTGTTTTATTTTATCAACTATCCCTACGTATATCCGATAAGTTCCCGGATTGACCGTTATTGGTAGCTCAATCCAGTACGCCTCACTAATACTTTCCTTATTATTCCAGGAAGAAGTTGGATAAAGACCGTAGACAGCTTCGTGGTCCTGCTGGAAGACAATTTTTCCACTTTCATCCACAAATTTAATCAGCATATTATAATTGTAGTCAGTCTCATTGGACGCCTTCCAAAAGTAAATGATGCGAAAAGGTATCTTGGGTCTTATTACTGGTGCATTCAAGGTATATCCCCAAAAGTCAATTTCGTTATTTAACTCAACATCTACAATATGAGCAGGTTTGTCTGTAGTTAAAGCAATATTTTTAATACCCGATTTGTCCTTATAGCCCTTCTTCAAGATGGTATAACCATCTTTGAAATAGAATACTCCATAATCACGTTGAAACAACAGCTCTTTTAGTTTTGCATCAAATTTTTCACGCAGCAGCCGTGTTCCATAGTAAGGTTTTGCCAAATTTACTATCACGTATTCCGGTTCTTCCCCATGATGAAAGGGAAAGAGAAAAGCCTTTTCTCTATTGCAAATATGAGCACCCAAATTGTTGGCTGCTGATACGGAAGCATCAGGGGGAACCGTTTTAAGCATCTCCTTTACGATCTCCACTCCCTCATTTTTTACGAGAAACTCATCTGAATATGGATCGAAAGAGTAGGGCAATGGACCGTATAAAACTGTGCCAGCTATACTTGAGAACAGGATAACTGATGAAAAGCCATAGATGAAGCATGGTTTTGATAGAATAATTTTAGGGTTGATTTTCTCTGCTACTTTAATCATAAATCCCCGTTTGTTCAGCAAAAACCTGAGTCCGTATACACACGAGATAAAAACAAATGGAGTAATGGTTGCTGTATAATAGAAACGGATACTCGACTGGAAAATATTTGTAGACAACATGTTTGCTACAGCCAGTGAAAACCCTACAAAAAAAGTAGGTATATGAAAAAGGGATACAAAACATACGGGCAGTAACAGAAGAACAACATACCCGAGTTTTTCCAGAATTAAAATCTTCTTCAAGACGAAAACAGGATGCAAAAATAAAGTTGAAACAATCTCTCCCATACTGCTTCCCAGGTAAGAGTATCGCCGGAAGTGGCCTGCATCTAATTGAGCATGTTCTCCGGAAGTTACATAAGGAAGCAAAACCCGATAAGCAAAATAGAACCAGAACACGCAAAGCATAATTGTAAACAGACCAATTTTTTTCCTTCTTTCAAAGAAAAAGATATAGACTCCCAGAAAAAAGACTATAGGCACTACATCTTCTTTACAGAATAGGGCAAATAATAAAAAAATGAAATACTTGACATATGACTTCTTATGAAAGAAGTAGAAGGTAAAAAGAAGAAGCGGAGTCGCTATATTGCCAGGGCTAAAATCATATAAATTGGCAAACTGCAATGCAGGGTAAAGAAGATACCCAATAGACAGAGAAATCGCCAGAAAGCTACTTTCAAGCTTATCCCTGGCAATCCAATAAATGGGAAAGGCACCTGACGTGAGCAGGATGCTTTGTAAGATAAGTAACGTAATCGGGTCACTATATATTTTATAAAAAGGACTTAAAAAAAACAAAATAGGAACCATGTGGTCTGCCAGAATGTTTTGGTTGTGATAAGAGATAAAAGGTTCCTTAAAATTACTAAGAAGCCAAACCGCTTGAGAATTCAACCCCAACGGGTCCATCCCGGTATTCAGATTGATGTGCCTGATAATTGAATAATACGAAAATGTGCCGGCATACAGGCAAGCCAGTATAAGTAAAAAACAGTAGATCCATTTTTTTTGAATGTCATAAGACCTGGAAGGAGTATCTGAGAAATTTGTTAATAGCGATACCTTCAGGAAAATCACCATACTCCCAATCGGAATTATTAAAATTCCGGAAAAGTATCTTTCTGCCAGATAATTATAGTAAGGTGTGCCTGCAGTGAATAAATCTTTGACAGGAAAAATTAAAAACAATAATAACGGCAGGAAAGTATAAACATCTCTTTTTAATATGTCGCCAAACCTTAAACCGGAAAGAGAATAGATTATAAAAGATGAAGCGAACAAAGAGATGTACAGGATATATATAGCTATAAATATCCAAAATACCGGGGAAGAAGTAGAAAAATACATACTCCATATAAACAGACCCACTGAAATACCACTGAATGGAATGATCAAATGGTAAAACAAATCTTTAAAGCCCTTTATGCGATTACTTTTCATGTCGTAATAATATCCAAACGCTTATAGTTTAAACATCACAATTGGGCGGTATAGATGTAAATCTAATTTGTTTTCATGTTAAAATAGACAGGTTGATAACCATTTTGCAAATTTAGCATTTCTTATTACTACCATTCCTTTGCCTTTACTATAGCCATTTCAAGTACTTTAATAGTTTCTTCCAGCATTTTCTCAAGGCTGAAGAGTCTAACAGCTTGCTCTCTTGCGTTGCCCGCCAATCTATCAGCAAAACCTTCATTTTCCAGTAGAAAAGTTATTTTGTTAATTAACTCGTCTGTATTTCCGGGAGTAATCAGCAAACCATTTTTGCCGTCATCTATAATAGAGAGAATACCTCCAATCCTTGAAACTACAATTGGCTTCCTGCACGACATGGCTTCAATCAAAACTCTTGGAAATCCCTCTACTCTCAAGGTTGGAAATAAAAAAATGTCGGACGCATTATAAAAACGGAACATTTCTTCATTTGCAACATGTCCGGTAAAAATAACACTGTTTTGCATACCAAGCTGATATGCAAAGTTTTTCAAATCTTTGAGATAATCACCTTCTCCAACAACTAACAGTCTGGCGTTTGGGTGCTCTTGAAAGACTCTTTTAAAGGCTTTTAATGCTAAATCAAATCCCTTTTGCCTACTTACTGTAGAAGCGATTAAGAGAACTTTAGAATCTGTTGATATATTGTATTTATTACGAAGAGAATCCCTTGATCTCTCATCCGGTTTAAATAATTCAGTTTTTGTACCATGAAAGATCAAGTTAACTTTCTTCTGATTAACAAAATAGGATTTCTTGAGTGAATCAGCTAAATGGTGACTAACCACTATTAACTCTGTGGATTTATGGTATAACGGTAATTCAACCAGGAAATAATGATAAAAGGTTCTGAGAAGCTCGTTGAATAATCCAAAAAAACCTCTTTTATGATTCAAGGTTTGGTTATAAACAGATATGAGCATATCAAGTTGTGTTCCAGCAACTCTGGTAACAAGTGGAATTTTACTCTTTTTTAAAAGAGATCGAGGAAAGCCATAAGCAGATGATTGTTGGCTGAGAATTATATCAAAGGGTCGTTTATCATTTAATTCTAAAAATTTATTAAGACCAGCCCTGGACCAATTCTTTCTCTTTGATCCAGAAACCGTATTTTTAAGATAGTTAATACTTATTCCATTTTTTTCTTCATAATCTAAATTAGAAGGATGTTTCGTAGAGATGATGGTCACCTCATGACCCATTTTTACCAGTCCTTCACAAAGGAGTTTACCATGAATCTCCATACCACCCCCTATCCCGTGCCAGTAAGTTATTATAGAAAAAAAGCAAATCCTCATCGTTAATAGTTTCGTGTACGTTTTACTTCGTATCTCAAAAAGATGCTGATAATTCTAAAGTGAAATAACTATAGACTCAATGCACATTATTATACATTAATACCCGGTAAAAGTTTCTTGCCGATCTGAGATAACTTGTCAATATATTATATTTTGAGAAATTGCGGCCCATTGGGGTTTCTTCCAATTTTACAATCACATTCAAGCCTGTTCCAATATTCTTAAGGAGTGTCATTTCTATCGCATCCCCAAATAACTGCTTCCATTTTTTTGCATAAATCATTTCCATAAACTCTCGATTCGAATCATCAACAACCGCTATCCCGCCAACTTTAAGACGCTGGAATGCCTCGTAGAAGACAGATTCCCTTCCAAAATCGTGCTGAGGTGCATCAATAAGTACCAAATCAAATTTGTTGAAGTTAGACCAGAAAGCAGGAGGAATGGCATAAGAAAGGAGCATTTGTCTATGATAAAGCCTTGGGCGTAGAGGAAAAGTATTGAACCTTACATTAGCTTTAATGCCATAATTTATAAAATATTGCTGTGCTGCCTGTGAATAATATTGATAATTTTCTATGGAAACCAAAAGGTGGTCTTTTGAATGCTTAATTTCATTGGCAATAATAATTGAAGAAAAGCCTGAACCGAATTCAAGTACAGTCTTCAATCGACAACGCCTGATAAGGGCTCCCAGGAATTTGCAAGAATCCTCATTTAGAGAACTTCCACCCGGATGAGTAAAAGCGGAAATATCATATTCCCTGGCATCATTCATAATATCTTGTAGCGGGATCATCATAAGGCCAATTAACAATCTTTATATTCTTTCTTATGAATAATAAGGTTATTACAACTGACATACTTATCTTCCTTGGCATTTTCGACATAAAACAAATAAATTATAAGCAAATTTTGGATACTTCTCTGGTGCGGGCATTAATTTGATCTACTCCATAAAGTTTACTGCCTGAATAGCATTTATCAATTTCCATAAGCAATGCGCCATAGCCGCAACCGGCATCCGGCACCTTATTTACCACTCAAATCTCCAGCTATAGAGATAATAGGTTGGTTAAATTCCTCGCCCAACCCATGTCGTTGGCGCAAAGTGCTATATTTTTTTACAATTTCTTCTTTAGTCAGATCATAACCGGCTTTCAGCATTTACTACCTCTGTTTATAGAATCTTAATAGTTGTTTTCCACGGATGCTGTAGATTACAACCAGGATAATGGTATGCATGAAATAGTAAAACAGATAAGCAATTAATAATAGATCAATTATCTGACACAAAAAAGCCAGAACTAAAAGAACGTAATGTGTTTCCCTGACTCGCAAGTTATGATTAACTTTACGGAGAATGCTCCTTAGAGAAGAAAAATTTACTTTACGGTGAGAAGCAGTCTTTATCTTTTGCTTTTCTCCGTTATCCATTACAGTTATGTCATTTTTTGTTCTATGGTTATTCCAATCGTTTCTTAAACAACGATCAAAACACATTTCAACATACTTAAGCAAATTATAAAAATAACAAGCCAAACCTCCAATTGCCAGCCAGAAGATGGGGCCATAACCCAACGGATCAATATAATACAATAACCCCTGATGGTGGTATGCCATAATCCCAATAAGAATCCAGAACCCCATATCTACCCATGCCATCATGATATCAAGAAATGTCCCGTATGGATTCTCAGTTTTCATGGAACGGGCAATACTTCCATCCACGCAGTCAAGTAGGTTAAAAAGCAGCAACAGGCAGATACCAATTGGTAATAAATATACCTGTTTACTGATGAGACATAGAAATCCCATCAATGCCACAAATCCGGAAAGCCAAGACACCGTTTCTGACGTTAATCCGATACGTATGGCGAACCAGGTCAACAAGAAACCCAAGGGACGAAATACGTATCGGCTTAGTGGTAAGTACCTTTCGTAATCAAGCTTCCAGGCATGTGTATCACGAATTTCTCTAAGTGTTGGGTATGTTGATTCAGCCACTCAGAATTCCTTAAAAGCAGAGACAGTTATGCTTCCACAAAACCATTCTCCAAAGGTTTTTTCTCCGGTTAAAAAACGAACTAATCTTCTCTTCTTTGATACACAAAATTGATCCTGATTAATGAAAAATTTTATTCTTTGAAATCCGGCATTTTTAAGAAGTGTGCCTATATCTTTTCTCGTAAAATAATTTAAATGTATTCCTTTCCATGCAAATTCATCTCGAGTTGTATGGGGAAATGTTCCTTTGATAATCAATTGGCATACATTCCTGAAATTTCTTATATTTGGTGTTGTCAGTACTAATTGCCCGTTAGGCTTGAGTACGCGATATATTTCAGAAAGCATGTGACCGGGATCTAACAAATGTTCGATTACCTCTAAACATATTATGGTCTCATGAGTATTGTCTCTATAAGACAGTGACACATTAACATCCATTACGGACGGAAGCATTCCTTGTGCCTGCGCAAGGCGGGCAGCCTCTTCAGCAATCTCCACTCCATATATCTTTCTGAATTTATCTTTAAAATAGAGAGAAAGTGTCCCATCTCCACAGCCTACATCAAGAATAGTATCTCCTTCCCGCAAGGCTGAAGCAGCAGTAACAAAGATTTCATTAGTGGTTTTCTCTTTTGTCGAATTATTATTTGAGCTTCTGTTCCGTTCACACCAATATTGTTCGTACTTAGGCTTTATTTTTATGTTCATAACAGATTATTGTGAAAGGTAGCTAAATGCAGGATTAACACGTTATGGACAATACCAGCAAAAAATCAGTTATCTTCTAAATTAATCTTAGATTTTTTGATACTGTTTCTCGCTCTTTGTTTTCCTATGCCATATTACTTTTTTGTCCACATCCAACGTGGGCCACTACCATTTTTACCTGAGTGGTAATCTCTTATTGCAAAGAGGCAGACAAAAATCTTTTTAAACCGCATCTTATCAGATGATTTTAATAAAAGCCAAACTATATCACGGAGGATTTTTCGTTGTATCCTGCACAATGATTGAGGTGAGTATATCCTTGCCATCAAAAGACAACTCCGTCTCCTATGATAAGCTCCCGGCAGTGAATCAATACCACCGCTCGAAGAGGACACTTTATGCCGTATCTGAGAACATCTTATCACTAAATTTTTGAATCCGGCCTTGCTGCATCTGAGCCCCCAGTCAACATCCTCACAATAGAGAAAAAATCTCTCGTCCAACAAACCAACCTTTTCTATTACGTTCTTTCTGATCAGCAGAGCACAACCTGTTATGTAATCGGATTCTACATGAGCATAATCTACACTTTTGCCTGACCGGTTAAATCCGGTTGTCATAACGGTACAGGTTTTTTGATCAAACCGTGCTCCGGCAAACCATATTTTGTCAGGGTCATTGAAATAACAGATTTTTGGGCCTAACATCCCCGCATCCGGACGGGACTCAGCAGCATCAATTAAAGTAGTCAGAAATTCCGGAGTAACTTCGGTGTCATCATTTAATAACAATATGTAGTCTGCACCATTCTTTAATGCTCGCCTTATACCAAGATTGTTTCCCGCAGCAAAACCAAGATTTTTTTCAGTGTTAATTATTTTTGTAATACGCTTATACTTTGGAATTAGAGTATTACTTAGAAATAAATTTTCGGGACCGTTATTAACAATGATAATATCAAAATTCCGATAGGTTATCTTACTTAGAGATGTTACACAATCAACAAGGCAGGATATATCCTCAAGGTGAAGGATTATGATGGATACATGTGGTCTATGAAAAGATGAAGAATCTATTTTATTATTTCCGTTACCATTCATTCAAACACTTTATTGTTTTGTTTAAGATCTAAGACTAAAAATATTCTAAATAAAAAAGAGATGGTAACAATTCGCTTATTATAACAACCAATGATTGTATCCCTTACTGATTACTTCACGTAATACTGTTTCACAAACCGCCGGAGTTTTTCAATTTACAACATGCCTTTATAACATATTATAAGCGTTGCCGATTTCTGTTACTTTTATCAAAATACCTCTTTAAAGCCGTCCTCTTTTGATAAAAGTAAAATTTTCCCAGATAAGGCAAATTTGTCTGATGTGTTTTGACCTCCATGCGTTCCCCATTCCTGAGATAGCAGAATCCATTTTCAAGTATATCGCCAAATTGTTTGCTGGTGAGGTATACAACATCGGGATATTTTTCTTCAATAAGATAAAGCAGGTTATCAAGTTGCTCCAGAGATCTTTCTCTGAAGTTCCTTATAGAACTCAAATAATTAATACAATGAGTTTCAATGATAGCCGGTTGTTGCGCTTTAAAGAGAAAATCAATCTCAATAAAGGCATCCTGACAGGCATTTTTACGTATAGGTTCAAAATTTACATTTCGAATAAGATAAATCATACCCCACTGATTTTTCTCTCCCAGCCGATTTCCGGGTAAAGCCAGCATACCTGGACGCCTGTTACCCGCACCAATATATTTGATACCGTACTTGTGCCATATCTGTTCTGTATCACTATTCCATACACATTTTGGCGCAATAGTAAAAACAGGAGAGAAGCCGAAGATTTGTCTAAAAACCGCAATCCCTTTCTTTATCTTTTCTTCCTGTGCACTCAGGGGCAAAAAAGTAATTGGATTTGCCTTTGCCAAATACTCATAATTAAAGGTATCACGTCGCAGTGACGGTATATAACTCATATGCCCCTTTACACACTCTTGTAGATCAGGTTCTCCGTTCCGCAAAGCTGCAAGCCATGCGTCATAATTAAAGTGGCACAGTCCATGGTAACCCGGAAATACTAATCCTCTCTTGATTCCCTCCTTATATGTGTTGAACAATTCATCCCTGTTTTCCCACATACCGGGTGCTCCCTGAGAAATATCCAGGAAGTGATATTCACGAAATTCTGACTTAATGATCTTTTCATAATCCGGCCTGGCGACAATAAAGTTACAGGTAAAAATGGGAGGAAGACCGAAAAAATCACTATGTTTGCTTAACACGCTATAAAGTGCATCCAGATCCTCAGGCAGCTCAAGAGAATAATAATCACAATCTTTCTGCCCTATGTTATAACCCTTTGCCTTTAATCTTTCAAAGCCTTCAAGATCACGTATCCCCAGCGTCCCCCAGTCATCACTATCGAAAACGATTATCTTTCTATCAAGATACAAAGTAGAATTCATATTAGATTACCTGATAATTTTTAGTAATACTTCCTGCACAAGTCATGGTATAAATTAATAAATTTTCCTGCAACATTTGTCCAATCATAGGCACCACGTGCTATCCTGAGATCAAGAATTTTTGGTATTCTCTTATCAAGGATTTCTGAAATAGCCTTCTCCCATTCATCATAATCTTTAACCGGTACAAATTTACCAACTCCATGTTTTTTCATCCTGTCAGATGTCTCACCCACAGGTGTGGATAAAACAGGTAACCCGCAAGCCATCGCCTTCATAACTGATGTAGGCCCACCTTCACCTGTAGATACAGAAACAAATATATCCGATGCCCAATAAAGGTCTCTAAGCCCCTTACCTGTTACAAAAGGGTGAAATATAACCTTATTTTGTATGATTAATTCCCTGGCGAGAGAACGTATATAATTCGTATAAGATTCAGTTCCCTGTCCAACGATAATTAGAAAAAAATTATCCCTGTTTGAGAGTTTCTGAAAGACTTTTATCAGCTTATCAAGTTGTTTTACCGGTACAAAAAAACTTGCAGCCAGAAAAACAGTTCTATTTTCCTGAACGTTCAATTTCTGACGTACCTTCATTCTTGTTTCTTGCGAAGGAAGAGGGGTCCAGAAATCAAAATAACAACCCCTCGTAAGTGTTTCTACACGACCGTCGTATATCTTTTTAACCTCCTTTATTGCTTTTTCAGACTGCTCTGAGATTACGTCTACATACTCTATTAGTTTCTTCAGTCGGAGATGTTCGACTATAAGGTCAAAATAAGTAAGAGGTCTATGCAAGCTGAACATCTCGCTGAGCGGTGCCTTAAACTGGCCTCCACCACGGAAGAAGATTGGAAACGTCTTAGATGGCCCAAATATCTTCAAAATCTCAATAAAAAATGGTGTACGAAATGCGTAAGTGCTGAAAAGAGTTAAAATTATTGGAGTATCTTTAAGTTTCTTCAGACCTAATATCATCGCTTCTGAAAAGAACCCGGTCTTTGACTTGATTCCCGGCCTATATACTTTGAGCTTAGCCGGAAACAGACGGTGGATTACACCCGTGTCCAGAGTTTTTGAATAGATTCGTTCAGCCCGGTAATCTGGTTGCCAGACCTCCCATTCATACCTATCAGTCTCTTTTAAGACTGCTTCTCCGCATAAATCCGGCCACTCCCGTGTCGAAAAGCCCAACCAGCGACCATCCGCTTTTTTCCACCATATATCCGGCTTTTTATCTGGAGAAAAGTCATAAGCGTACCCATGAGGCATGATATTTATTATCTTGGGTTTGTCCATGGTAGTTCTTTTATTGCACTAATGCCATTCGGACAGACCTCGCTTAGCAACATGTCATTCTGAAGTCGTGCCAGACGCAGATCCGTCTTTGGCGTGAGAGGAACGAATGAAGAATCTCTTTTCTGAATTTAGTTGTTTACGGAGCTATGAAAGGTCTGAAAATGTCTATGTTCTCATGTAATTCTCGAATTTGTATATCTGTTATTGGTATGCTTTTGCACTTCCTGTTTGGAAATGCAGCAGGAATTTTTTTTTCCTGCCGCTGCTTCACAATCGAAACTTGATTCGTCCACTCAGTATGCCCATAATTCTTCAGCTTTGTTTCCAATGAGTAGAGGAATGAAAAATGATACCCGGTAGTCTTTAGATTTGTCTCGGCCGTGTTTGGCCGCACCCCTTTTAATTGCGAAGCAAATATCTGGCCTGACTCATAATCAAATAAATGTGGTTCCTGGCCTATTACTGGCCTATAGTAGCGAAAGATACGCTTCCAGACCCTGGGACTGAAGCATCTCCAGTTCAGATAGTAATTGTGATACCAGAAGTTAAACATTTTATTGCCCTTAAAATTACCAGAGGTCAATAACTTGATTTCCTCTAATTGTTCATCTGAAAATACCTCATCCGCATCGTTGTAGATATAGTATTTAGCCTTATTATTAAGTATAGGAATTGATCGACACCTTCCGGTATTTTCTTCTGCTGCAATACTGCTCATTTTGCCTATATCTTTTACCACTTTGAATTCTTTCTGTGGTAATTTTAAATATTCGTATGGAATATCTCTGAGACTGTCTCCAAATCTCTCTAAGAATCGACCAAACTCCAGTTTCTCTCTTGGTTCACCTCTTGCATTACATTCTGCTTCTACAATGATAATGTGGTCACAAACCCTGCTTAAGGTCTTGAGCTGTAGAAATAGCATCTCAATTTCATTAAAAAATACAGTTACCCCCAGGCAAGAATACATTAGACACTCCTTGAATACTTAAAATATAAACATAAATGTAATTTAACTTATTCCATATGAATAATACGAGAAACATTACGTCTAATTGCAGGATATGAACTCTCCAACATGCGGTTAAGTATAAAATGTTTTTTTAAGACCCCTAACACTTTCTCTTCAACTCCTCCTATGTATGTATGAAAAACATAGTTTATACGATATCTAAGCGTCATCTCTGAAAGTTTTTTACGCTTTTTTATTGCATGTGTAAAAAATTTCAGTTTTCTCAATGAATGCTCTTGTGTATATACCATGAAGGGCTCATCGCCCAGCCAAAAACTATCGTCTATCATGCCGAGTTTTTTTGCATGTCGATAGATCCCTGTACCAGGAAAAATCCATAGTCCTCCAACAGCTCCTATTAAGTCAGTATCAATTCTCTGGATAAATTCTATTGTATCGTCTACTGTTTCCTCAGTCTCACCAACATTTCCAACTATAAGTAAGATGCCGGCTCTCACTCCAACACGCTTTGTCAAGCTAATTGCTGTTTCTGAGGTTTGAATATCAACTTCCTTTTTCATCCTGGATAAAAGCTTTGGTGAAGCGGTCTCTATTCCATAATCTATTTGATAGCAACCCGCCCGCTTGAGTTTTTCCAGGATCTCAAGGTCGACACAGTCTGTCCTTGTGTTGATGCTAAAGGCAATATGCAGATGACGATTAACAATCTCATCACATAAATCCAGTGTTGCTTGTTTATCCATCGTGAGATTATCGTCAAAAAAACAGAAATGATGAATCTTGAATGACTCATAAAGCCATTCAAGCTCATCAACCATATTCTTTGCTGAGCGAAAACGCGGTTTTTTCCATATCCACCAGCTTGAACAGAAATCGCAGTGGCCCTTACATCCTCTGGAATATATTACAGGCGCCATCGGGATATGGGAAAAATCAATACCATTGTAATTGCTAAGTCCTTTTGGTAATGAAACAGGATATTTATCAAACGTATCTGCTATCATGTCCCATGCAGGAAATGGCAGATCATCGAGATCCTCTACATAGTGCCTGTCAGAGTTCTTTATAATCCTGGTACCGTCTCTATATACAATTCCATCAATCTTGTCTAAATCGACATCTTGTGCTATTTCTAATAACGCAATCTCACCTTCTCCGCGAACTGCTATATCCACCTCATCATAATGCTCTAATAGCTGTTGATACATAATAGTAGGGTGCACCCCCCCCAAAACAACTGTTACATTTTTGTTTATGCCCTTCACTATCCTTGCGACTTTAAGAGCCTTCTTCCTTATAGAAGTAAGACAATAAATTCCTACTATATCAGGAGAGTATGTTTTTATCTTCTCACAGACCATGGGCCATCCCTCAATACAACCGTCTATGAGTTGGACATCGATTCCCTTATCTTTCAAAGTACCGGCCAGATAGAGAAGCCCTAAAGGAGGACTGAAGAGCCCTTTCCACATTAATTCAGGTGGATTTATCAATAACACTTTTTTCATAGAGGATTTTCCTTTTACGGCAACTAATTATGCTGATTAGCGGTCAAAACATATTCATGTACTTTCTTAAGCAGATTTTCCCCCTGACAGTTCACCCATAATTTCTTCAATATTTTGAAAAATCTCTTTACGTTAATATATGCTAATTATTTGACCATTAAAAAGTTTTATTAGATCTCGCATTTTCGACACGCAAAAACTAATCCTGGAGACAGCCTTGTCAAAAACCATCCCAGAAAACGGTAGATGTAGAATTGTAATATTGGGCCCGGTAGTTCAGCCCTTATTCTGCCTAAAGTAGCAATTCTGATAAGTATCCTGAGTCCTTTATTTCCTCCATGAAGATACCAGATTACTTTATAGGGCCAGCTGAAATTCATTGCAAATTCCTGCCCTCGGAAATGCTGGATCTTAAATCCTGTCTCTTTTAGAATGTCCATCATACCATATAAAGAAAAGAACCGGATATGTTCCCGGTTTATAGGATATTCTACAAAATTACAGTTCCTTCCCATCAACATCGATATGCGATTTCGTAGGCAATAAAGATTTGGTATAGTAACTATAAAAAGCCCTGATTTCTTCAATACTCTGTAACATTCCTTAATAACCTCTTCAGGGAAAAACAGATGTTCCAATACTTCAGAGCAAACCACCACATCGAAAGTAGCATCTTTAAAAGGGATCGGTTCCTCTATATCATGTAATTGAGCTATAATACCTTTTGCCGTAGCCTTCTCTATATTAGCTTCAGATATATCCAATCCAAAGACCTTGTTTTTTCCAGTAAAAGGAGCGGTCTGGTACCCATTCCCACAACCAACATCCAGGATAGTACATTTTTCACCATAACTCTTTTGAATAAGATTTCGAACATTAAAGAATTGATCGTGTCTATAATTTATCCTCCCATCTTCAGGAGAATATTCGTCAGCTTGAAGCTCATAGAAATCTTTATAGCCTTGCCGAACCATAGATCATTTATTTCCTATTGAAGTTGCAGAATGAGTTCAGTAGTACAATTTATCAGCTAATTTGATTACACGACCATGTACCGTCGACTAGAAATTTGCTCTCTTGTTCATAAACACAATAACCGGATTGATAAAAATCTCCGTCTATGACATCTAATAGAGTTAACCATTTGATATAATCCGATGGGGTTTCTTTTACCACCAAATATGCATCCAACCGGTAATGTCCCGGTACCAAGGGAAATTTTCTGATTTCACAAACAAATTTTCCTTTAGGCGGAACCCTTTTAAATTTTTGCCCAGTAAACCTTGTGCCAAATTGAAGAAGAGGTTCTCCTGATTGCAACAACACTAAGACCTGGAAATCAACGTTTTCGACTTCCTGATTTGGTTTAGTATCGAAATCAAAAATTAAACGAATCGTATGCCCATTTCTAATTTGTTCAATTCTTTCTCCAGCCTCATTCTCAATATAAAAATTCGTCAATTTTACCTCTTCAGATCCAGTACGATCTTTGCGTTGGCTTAACGGTATTCCTCTTTGGCTGGCTTCAGCAAATTGATCATTGTAAAAAGAAATGGTTTCACGAGCTGAACCTGAGAAGGAAATTTTACCAGATTCAAGTAAAATACCCTTTCGGCAAATACTTGAAACCGCTGACAAATTATGGCTAACGAACAAAACTGTCCGTCCTTGTTTTATGATGCTTGACATTTGAGCCAGGCATTTAGTGTGAAAGACGGCATCCCCAACCGCCAGTACTTCATCTACAAACAGAATTTCCGGATCTAAATTGGCTGTAACAGCAAAGGCTAATCTCATATACATACCGGTAGAATATCTCTTAACAGGGGTATCAATAAATTTTTCTACTTCGGCAAAGTCCACAATCTTATCAAATTTCCTGTCAATCTCAGCCCTTTTCATACCTAAAATTGAACCGCTTAAGTAAACATTCTCCCTCCCAGTAAGCTCTGAATGAAACCCGGCACCCACTTCCAATAAAGAACCTACACGGCCACGGACAATTGCCTTCCCTTCTGTCGGTTCAGTAATTCTAGACAAAATTTTCAAGAGGGTGGTCTTTCCTGCACCGTTCCTGCCAATAATCCCCAGGGCCTCTCCCTGTTTAACCTGGAAAGATACATCTTTTAATGCCCAAATTGAGTCTGGCCCGGTATCAAGACTTGAATCATCTGCCGAAAAGACATTTCTTACCAGTTGAATTGGAGTCGATATCCTGTCAGTCAATGCCTCCCTGAAAGTCCTGCCCTTGTCCCTGGCTGTAACTATTCGATACTGCTTGCTTAAATTTTCTACATCGATAACAACATCACTCATATTATATCTGCAAAGAACTTCTCCACCCTCTTGAAGTAAAAAATCCCACTAACCAGTAAACCTGTAGCCACCAGTGCAGAAACAAAAATTATAGCACCTGGAGCGGTATCCACACCTAAAAGTGCCCATCTGAAGCCTTCTACAACCCCTACCATAGGGTTAATACCATAAAGAGTCCTCCAGGGCTCGGAGAGCAGGCTACTGGGATAGGCAATTGGAGTTGCAAACAACCAGAACTGAGTTAAAAACGGTATAATATACCTGACATCCCGAAATCTTACATTCAGGGCTGATAACCACAGCCCTACGCCTAAAGCAGTTATCAATCCAAGAAGCAAAAAAAATGGTAACAACACAACAGCTAAAGTAGGATATATACCGTAATATAAAGACATACAAATGAACACCAAAAATGCTATTGCAAAATCTATGAGCCCGGAAAGTATGCTGGAGATGGGAATGATTAAGCGGGGGAAATATACCTTTGTAATAAGATTGGCACTTCCCACCAAACTATTTGATGACTGACTCAACCCATTGGCGAAAAATGCCCACGGAACAAGGGCAGCATAGGCAAAAAGAGGATATGGAACTCCGTCAGAAGGAATCTTTGCAAGTCTACCAAAAAACAAACTAAAAACTATCATGGTAAAAAATGGTTGAATGATAGCCCATAGCGCTCCTAATGCTGTTTGTTTGTAACGGACTTTAACATCCCGCCAGGTTAGAAAGTAAAGCAGCTCATGGTACTCCCAGATATCACTCAACCTGAGTGAAACCCAGCCTTTTGATGGTTTAATAACTGTCGCAGGTGGCAGCACTCTCTGTTCCATATTATTTCTTTATTAAATAATATTTACCGATTACCTTGTCCCTGGAGATCAAAGATCTATTTTCTCCAAAATACTCGTCAATCGCCTTCTGAGCTCCAGGAAATTTTAAGTGTTCGTCTGTACCCATATATTCATCAAACAGAATTACTCCTCCGCGAGCCACCTTTGGATAGAGTTCTCTGAGAGTGGTAAGATAAGAATCGTATAGATCTACATCAAGATTGAGTAAAGCTATTGAAGAACCGGTATACTTTACCAGGCTTTCGTTAAAAAATCCTTTTACGAGAGTTATCTGCGAACGAACAAATCCTTCATCCAAGCCACTTTTTATTAGTAAATTCTTAATCTCATTGATACTTGTGTTTCCGTACTCTCCCTTTTTCAAATCCCGTTCACTTTTATCTTGTATTGATGGTTCAGGAAAACCCTCAAACGAATCAAAGCCCCAAAGCTTTCTCCCTTTCATCTCATCTCTTACTAGAAATGAAAACATTAATAAGCTTACTCCCTTCCACACCCCACACTCCACTATGTCGCCATCTATGCCTTTGATTAAATCAAAAACTCGCTTGAAATAGAGAAATGCGGCAACTGTATTATCGCTCATTTTTACCTCTTGCAACTCAGAAGACTGCTTACAAACTTCATATCCTTGAGCTGCAAGAATTTCTTTTACAACAGATTTTATTATTTTTAGCATCAGTTTTTCGCCTTGTTAAAATCATGCTATGGATAAAAATTGGGCAATAACAGGTATTATTATTTTACTGGATGGGCTCTGCTTCCAAGTATAAAAGAAACTATATCCTATTGTATTGCCAGCTATAGAGTTGCTTTGTTTGAACAGCATATATGGCATATATTGTCTGGCATATTAATATTGTCACTCCTGCTGATTTTTCTGGCATCCTGATATTTTTTATTGTTCCATATCTTCCGGAAAGAATCCCTGTTTATATTTCCAAAATCAAACTTTTCATGCCATACGGCACAACATGGAGACACTGAACCATTCCAGTTAATTGTTGATTCTGTCCAAAGCCAACCGCAACCGTCGGTTCTTTGGGTTTTTTTCGCTTTATTTGAATAATCATATTTAGATAATGTCTCACTCTCCGGAAGCCATTCTTGAACATTTTGAAATTGTTCCTTGTCACTGAGAAGCAACTCACTTCCCATATCACACCTGAATATAGTTATCTCAAGCTTATCAACACCAATCTCCTTTGCCAGATTTTTTGATTCATCAATTTCCTCCTCATTGTATCTGGTTACCAGAAATCTCCATTGAACAAAAGGTTTACTACTATTTAATTCCCTTTTTTTTCGTACCAGTTTTTTCATATTAGAAATAACTTCTAAAAAATCATTCCCCACCTGATACTTGTTTACCGATTCCTGACTAGTTCCATCCAATGACACTATTAAATGATCAACCCCTGATTTTATGAGTTCAGAACAGATTTCTTCATTAAAATGGTTGAGATTACTGCTGATGCTTACTTTTATTTTGAACTTTTTTGCACACCTCACCATCTTGAAAATATCCTTATTTAATAATGGTTCTCCCCAGTTGAAAAGGTCCAACTTATAAAGATATGGACCGCATTCATCAATTATTTTTTTGAACGTGCGGAATTCCATAAGACCTTTTTCTCTGCCTTTGTCATTTTGCCCTACCGGACATAGGGCACAATTCAGGTTGCACAAGTTTCCAGGACAAACTGTCAACTTTATAGGGTACGCAATAACCCTTACGAACTTATATTTCCTCGCAAGTAAGATCAAAATATAGTTAATACGTTTTCTATTTGTAGCAAACTCTGAAAAAAAATACATTTCCCGTCTCTTTCTTGAGATGGTAAAAAATTTCCATCTCTACAGGTACAAGCCGATTATTTTAATAGACGGCCTTACCGCTCGATCGGTTAACGGTGTCAGAGATCCAATGGTTATCAACATCGGATCTCCTGTGCATTTAATTAAAGGATTTTAAGAGGTAAAATCAGGTAAAGCACACTTAATACCTTTAAAGATTCAATAAAAATAGAATAGATAAATACATATTTAGAAAATTTACCTCTCCAGCCAGTAACCATCTCCTCGTTTATTCCAATCCTGTTGAGTCTGTAAATATCAGAATCTTTTGAAACAAAACCACCTTTGGTTGTGCATGCCGATTTATATGATTTAGCAACAATCTCTTTTATATCCTCATTATAATTACCATTTGGATAACAGAAATGAATAACATCGTTCCCCGTCTCTTTTTCAATAATCTCTTTTGACTTGCGGATTTCTTTCTCAACTACATCCGTCTGTTCGTTGGTCAAGATCATATGGTTTACAGTATGGGAACCAAATGAGATACCCGGTTCTTTAATATGATTAAGTTCATCCCAGTTGACGAAGGGCCTCTCTTTATTATTATCAATCTTAATGGCGTGACTCTCCAGGAACACTTCCAGATCAGCAATAGTTTTCAATATCTTATCATGTGTAAACTCTTTAAGATAATCAATAAATTTGAATGTTACCTCTGTCGCCTTACTATTCAATATTACACCTCTCAGTTTGAGATTTATCTCAGGTATAGAGATAATACTATCTGTTGTCAGGAGTGTTTTTTTTTCTGCCAATATTTGTACAAGTAAATAATTTAGTCTTTTCTGCCAGTAACTGCATTTTGATGAAACAAAACCGGTAGTCAAATAAACCGTTGCAGGAACCATTAAACGGCTTAGAATTGGATAAACGGTGTCATGAAAATCTATCCATCCATCATCAAAAGTAATCACAAAGCTGTCATCAGGTATGTTTTCCCATTTGTCAAAATTCTGTGATAAGAAGTCCATTGAAATTACGGGGTAACTTTGAGTGATATATTTCAGGCATTCCTCAAAAGTCTTTCTTTTAACCAGCAGACTGACGTCAAAAAAGACTTCGGTTACACGATGGAACATCAATATAGTAACCGTCCCTTTCATAAAAAACCTTTTATAAAAAGCAAAGATCCCGGAATAATAGAAAAAGAAGGCAACGACAGACTTGGCACTCCTTCTAAGGCTTAACAAAAAACCTCCCTGTAAAATGGTCTTATCTTGATGTAAAGGAGTGGGTTTATGAGGATAAAAAAGGGTGCTTAGACCCTCTCTCGAATTCTCCAGACGATCACGCAGAAGAACGCTACTACACAAAGCCATATTTGAGTTCCAAAAATATAGCCGGCAGCACAAATCCATATTTTATTTATACCGGATGAATACCATTTATCCTGAATAAAAGACTTAACACTACTGAATGGTTTTGTTGAAAAACTACGTGCTCCATGAGATTTTTTCCTAATAACACGTTTATCTGCTTCATGTGTTTCATGTGTTTCCCCTGAATAACCCTTAAAGATGGAATGAGAATCTCCCCCTCTGTCACGTGCAGTTGCAGGTCTACTTGCTGCACGTGTGTCATGTGTTTTCGTTTCATTTCCGCTTGCAGCAGGTGTGTCACGAGTATCCTTCGTTTCCTGCCCACTTGCGGCACGAGTGTCCGTACGTTTCACTTCATGTAATGATTTTTTTGGAGCAGAGGATAAAGTTTTTTTTGGAGAATTATCAACTTTTTCTTGCGAACTGGTGCGTGATGCCCTTGCGCGTGTTGATGAACTGGTACTTTCTCCTCCACCTTGAGACAATTTCCTGAATATAGTCTTCTGCTTTTCGGCTTCACGTGTCTTTCCCAATTTACTATAGGCAAGAGACAGCGAATAATGCACTTTCGCATAATCAGGATTTATACTTATAGCCTTAGTATAAATTTTGACAGCATCATCATATTTTGCCTTACAATAGTATGTATTCCCTAGTCCATAAAGAGCGTAAACATCATTAGGTTTTAATTCTATTGCCTGCTTGAATTCCTCTCCGGCCTGGTCGTATTTACCCTGTTTATAAAAATCAATACCTTTATTATAATATTCCTTAAAACTATCAGCGCCACATGTCGAGGTTACAAAGGATATCAGGAGAAAGGCTACGCATAGCTTTTGTACAAACAGAAATTTCTTCATTTTGTATTACCTGAAAATTTGGTTTAAAAGAAATAATATCCGAATAACCTACCAAACAAATAATTAACTGTCAAGATACAAACTGACCTCCGCTTTGCTTTGGTGATTACTCAAATGTGCATCATCATGAATGATGCACTCCATACCCCATTCCCCGGCATTTACGCTGTTGATTTTGCTATTCGTAAGCGATTACTCGTATCAATCCCATTGTACTGCCGTCGGTATTTGCAGTTGAAGAATCACTTACCGAGATAACTTTTTTGATTTTGTTTTCCTCTATAAAATCATTCACCGTCTTATCAAGTGTATCCAGCTCCTCTTTGACATGGAAAATTCTAAGTTGAGAACTGAATGTTTTTACTTTTACCATTATCTTCCTCCTCCAAAAAACAGATTTATAAAGCTAATCAAATAGAAATAAATATATCACATACCTAAAGACGTACCTGCTTCAAATGCCATCTTCAGCGCGTCAGGATGCTTGAGAATGTCACCCTTATGTTCCATATCTTTAAAAAATAACTCGCCTGTGTATTTTATATCCAGTGTGTTGAAAATAGCCTTTACCGTAAAAATGGCACCTTCAAACACTTTATTATAGTCTTTATTCCCTGCAGTGGAAATAAAATATCCTGAACGCTTCCCTTTGTCAGGGCTTATCAATTCCTGCTTAAGAATATATTTTCGAGACCACAAGGTCTGGCAACGGTCAATAAATGATTTCAATTGAGCGCTGACTCCACAAAAATAAATTGGAGAAGCAAAAACTATACAGTCCACTTCCAGAAGCTTTTTATGCATCAACTGCATATCGTCATTTATTATACATTTACCGGTCTTTTGACAAGAACCACAAGACGTACATGGCGATATTTTTAATTCGGCTAGTATAATTAATTCGGTCTTATGCCCGCCAGCCTCAGCGCCTCTCATAAATTCCCTTATGAGCAATTCGGTATTTCCATTCCTTCTGGGACTACCGGATATCCCCAATACCCTAACTGGTTTCATTGCTCAATATACCTCCCCAGAGGGAGGGTATATGAAATAGCTCCCAGCAAATCTCCGAGATTTTTTTCAGGATGGCAAGCAGTACAGCCTTCCGTAGCCGCAGTTACCCTTGTAGCTGCCATTAAATAGTATTTACCTTGCTTCTTTTCAACTCTTTCATAATAGGACTTCCCATTAGTTATTTCTTCTAACGCATCACTTTCAAATTTGTTTTTGGGAATGTTGCCCGGATTATTTGGTGTACCGGTGGCATCAATTAGGCTCGCCTTATACCATCCTTTTTTATCCATTTCAAAAAAGACTTTTTTGGATAAAGTAGCGGCGGAAAACATGGTCGGGTCTTTCACATATTCCTCTGTAATAAGAACAATAAATGTCTTACACATATCATCAAGCATTTTTACCGTTTGTCTCGCCCTATCCACTGCCTTTTCTATTGAAATATCGCCCGGCGTTATAAATTGGTCTCTTCCCCAGGATTCTTCTGCCATTACCGTTACACTCATGAAGTATAACGTTGCCAAAGATATCAAAAACCGCCCTGTAATTTTCTTTACCATATATTTACCTCCATGCCTGATGATTCAGGATAAAACTTTATTAAAATAAAAATCATACCGTTTATATCTATCTCTCATCTGTCATCTTTTCACTTGATGAAAACTCCTTGACACCGCCGCGAATTGCGATCAATACCGCTATAGGATTGTCCTGCACGGTCGAAGCGGAACCAATGTTTGCAGCTAACACTGGAAATATTACCAAAGGTACCGGATTTATTGTAAGAGAGCCACATATATCAAGAATGATTACTATCATGATTATCATTGGGTCGATTCATACTAAATAGTACCGCCTGGCTTTTCCCCCAGCTTATCACCGATGAGGGTGTTGAATGCCACGTGCAAAGGATGGCTGCTCTCTTTGCACGATTTATCTTTGTCGATATCGACGCAGTTATTGGGTTGGTATTCAGCATCATTGTGACTTCCTCACTATTGGTGTTGCACTCGGATCAAACGGATTTGTTCTCATTGAGAGTGAAAACAGATATGGATAATTGCCGATCAAGTGTTCCATGTATTTAAGCCACTGCATGGCCAACTGTCCATATACTCTTTTCGCGTCATCATGAAGGTGTTCATGGTCTTCATTCGGCAGGCAATCGAAATCCCTGCGTGCCTCGAATTCCTCTTCCATATGAAACACCGCCCACAACAGGTCTGTGAAAGACTCGTGTTCCAGTAGATTTGGATTCTCCAGCAGCCTCAAGAGATAATCCTTCTTCGCGACCAGAAATGCCTTTAAAGTCTCCCAATCCGATTTCTCTCGCTCGATGTCGAAATCATGATTTTTCAAACACCTGCAGACTCTCGCAAATTTCTGTTCAGCAGTGTCTCCCTCGACGACCAGTCCCTGCTGTATTCTTTCAATGTGAGGATCCCACTTGGACAGGAGCTCCAGGAGCTTTATTCCGACTTCGCTGAAAAATGCCCCTATGAAAATGTTCATATGTTTTTGCAGAGCCTTCTTTTCCCGGTCTTCAAATACGCGATGGATGATTAACGTTACCATAAGAACTTCAATGAATACAAAGGCGATATCACCAATCAGGAAGATGAAGATATGGTGAACATCCTTGAATATCAAGTAGTGAAGAACATAGAAAGAAACAGACAGTGCGAGCAGTATTGCGCCCAGCATAATATACCAATTCAATCGTTTCATAATGTTCTCCTTGTTGTGGCGAGTGCTCTTTTGACATGAGTGAAGTCTTCATCTTTCAATTTGATCTTTTCACACGCACCTTTTCAGTCATTATCGATAATATGTGCATACAATACTAAATTTGCACATAAAATAATATTTCAAAGCAGGTGGGACGTAACCGTTAGTCTGGATATATTGGCGTGATATTTATATTTATGTTGCAATCTCCAACCGCATCAACTTCGAAATCATTTCTACCGCAAAAGGATTGTCCCAATGTATAAACTGAATTGTCTAATTTGAAAGGAAATACGGTTTGATCGTCATCAATTTTATCAACAGTAATTTTGCAAATAGTACCGGAATTACCAAATTCTAAATCATATTTTGGGTTGGTCGGATCAGGAGAAATCAATCTGAACCAACCATTGTCTTGCTTAACAATTTTCCAATTTCCACACAACCCGCCTTCATTTTCCGGAACCAGTGTAATCGTGTACGGTTTAATTGTATCCAGATAAAAGTGCAATTCGTGAACATATCTCGGTGTATGTTCACACCACATAAATATTTCGGCTTTTTTATATTTTTTATTTAGAGTTGTTGAAAAATTAATAATACCTTTTCTGGTATCACCATAAATCGCTGCAGCATTAATTTTACCGGTTAAAGGTGGGGAGCTCTTTAAGCCTTTATAAACAATTTCACACTTAATATCAAATTCCCCGTCATTTGGTTTTTTTGGTGTAATATAACTTAGTTTATATTGCCCTCCCAGGTCTCTAATAATATTTTGAAACCGCTCCAGTAAAATACATATATCTTGCGCATGGACATATGTTCCACCTGTTTTTTTAGATATATCTTTTAACACATTTTCTTCGTGAACTTTTCCAACACCAATATTGTAAATATGCACATCACGTTTAAGCGCAAGGTCAATTATGTTTTTTGGAGTGCCGGCACTGCTATTGTCAAACCCATCAGATAAAAATAGCAAGGCCCTGAAAACTTTAGGATTATGGTTAGAAGGAAACTGCTCCAAACCCATATAAACAGAGTCCCAGCAAATTGAAAAATCGCTATATATTCCCTTTGATGCAAAATTTGTAATTGCGTCTTTTGCCACGCTTTTATTAGTTACGAATGGCTGCAGAATCGACGGTGGAGTGTCAGGTGTATGAAACTCTATCACCCCTATTTGATGTGTTTCCTTGAGGCTGTCTATCAGGGCTCTGGCCCCCTTAACCATAGCCTCAATGCCGTTACGCTGCTTTTTCATTGAAGATGAAAAATCTAAAACAAGCATAACCTGCAATTGAAAATCGTCCTGAGTAGAAAGATAAGCACGACTTTCCAAATAGTCAATCTCCTTTACATTTTCCCATATTTTCAGGGAATTCCAATCAAGTTCTGATGGTTCAATAATTACAGCATGATTATATTGGTCGCGGAGAGAAAAAATGTATTGAACATTGCTGGGAGTCTGATGCGCCCTATAAATATTTTTAAATTGGATCTTATCAAATTGATATTCAATGTCGACAGGAGTCACTTCATCGAAAAATTCTTTATTTTGCGAATCTTCAACCTTAATAGTATATCCCTTCCCGCCAGGCAGAAGGTCTTGTTTTAATGACCATTTATATTCACCGAGACTATCGTCATCCTTTCTATATTGGTAATAATTCGCAATATTTTCTACAATACACCCATTCGAAAGAAGATAAATATTAACAAAATCAAATATACCCATTGTTGCTTTCCAGCTTAAAGTAACTTCGCTTCCGATCTTAAATGAAGTGTTAGATGAAGGTGCAATTATGGTTATAGCGTCTTCACCTCTTTTTGCCAAAACGGTAATAGCTTTATCTCCTCCATCTGATTTTATGTTAATTACTCCTTTGTGGTTGCCGATGGATAACTTAGTCCTATCGATTTTTACACTTATCGTTTCTCTGTTTTCGTCTTCGGAAAATATCCCTGACTCCGGATTAACTGAAATCCAGGAACTATCTTCACCTGTTTCAATTTTAAACTTTGACGTTTTCTTTCCAAAATCAAAAATCCCAAAATTAAATACCCCAAAAAGACCTTTTTTCTCAATATCATTTTTAACAATTATTTTTTTCTCTTTTTCGTCATCCTTAAAACTCAAATCGTCTAGCGTAACTTTAAGACTGGGAACACTATGGTAACTAAGCACAAATACCGTTCCTGCAATTAACAGTAAGATGACCATTGTTATTGGCAAGGCTTTGCTTCTCTTTTTTATATCTTTATTTTCATTTTCCATCTAGTATACTATCCTTAAATGCTAATCCTCTTTATAATAAATCGTCATTTCAATTTTAACTTCACATGAGCGGTTATAGATCAAAACCGTAGGGAATGTCCCTGTCAAACTTATGATATACGGACTATTAGTTTTTACTTAATAAGGTCAGTTGGGATACAGACCAACAAGTCGCAATCACCTGATGTTCAGTATCATTTTCTCGCTTACTACAGACAAAAATATAAGTTAATTGGTATAATTTGTCAAGTAACTTAACAGAAGCATTAATATCGTCAATTCCCTGTGAGCCACACCTTAAACATGACTCTTTCTATTTCGTAGCAAGCTTATAATATCCATTTCAAAATGATTTCAGGTTTCCCCAGCTGTTCTCAATGCCTCGAAGCCTGACACAATGTCCAGAAGTTCACTGGTAATTGAACTCTGACGCTCGCTGCGGTAGATAGCGTTGAGCTGTTCAAGCCTCTCTTCAATATTTTTCTCGGCTGATTGCATGGAAAGAAGGCGAGCCGCATTTTCACATGCCATAGATTCTGCAAATGCCCGGTAAAGGGAAATAAACATATACTGACGGAAGAGAGAAGAAAAAAGAACATCTCTCTCCATGGTAAATGATGGCAATAAATGGCTTGGCCATTTTTTCTGCCTGATTGAATCTAGCCATGTCCGGTCAATCGGAAGGAGGGTCATGTAGTTCGGCTGATAGGAAACCTGTGATACCAGTTTATGATGAAAGAGTATAACCCTGTTGATTTTTCCGGTTGCCTGCAAACCGGTAATTGCCATTACTAACTGCTGAACTATCGGGGTTATACCCGCAAGCGATCCCGGGAGAGGAAAGGCTTCTGCAACTTTCTGCTTTCTCTCCTCAAGCGACGCGAGCGCACGCGCGCCTATGCATACGATAATACCGTTTTCTGCCATATTCTCACCTTCAAGCTCCTTTAGCGCATAGGCCGCAATCTGCTCATTAAACCCTCCGCAAAGTCCCTGATCAGAACCGAATACAACGGCGTAGAAGCCACATCTGCTTTCTTCCTTCTGTTCCAGTGCTGCAACCGTTTCGCCCTTGAGTAAAACCTGAAATCCCATTTCAACCGACCGGTAGTAGTCACCTGTAGACTCAACGGCCTGATCAAAATGGTGAATGTTTACCGCAGACAACGTTCGCATGGTTTTTACGATGTCCCGAAGATCTTCCGCGCTTTTAATGTTTCTTCTTATGGTTTCAATCGTTTGCATGTGA
This sequence comes from Candidatus Brocadiaceae bacterium S225, assembly GCA_007859995.1. Taxonomy (GTDB): domain Bacteria; phylum Planctomycetota; class Brocadiia; order Brocadiales; family Scalinduaceae; genus Scalindua; species Scalindua brodae. Next base: position 10,380 of record SMSL01000003.1, on the reverse strand, counting down.
GATTAATTTTTGAATTAAGGTAGAAAATATGGAGTGCATCATCCATGATGATGCATATTACAGCAGTAATACGATTACTGCACTCCAGAAAATGAGATTTATCTTTATAAACGTGAAAATCAAATCTCTTAATTCAATGACATTGCTGACTAGCTATTCGTTCAATTGCACAACAAAAAACGTATCAACTCTTCTCTTCTGGAGTCACTGCCCTTGCGGCGTCAACAATTGCCTTTTTGTCTTCATCGCACAATTTATTACCGGTATGGATTTTTTCACTTATGCGGGGTAACTGTTTTGTAATCGCGGACCTGATTGTCAGCTCAGTCTCTTCAATCTTTTCTACCGGCAAATCATCAAAAACTCCTTCTGTCACCGACAGAAGCACCGCGATCTGCTCTGACACGGTAAAAGGGTTGTACTGGTCCTGTTTGAGCACCTCACGCACACGGCGGCCTCTTTCAAGGGTTTTTCGGGTCTGTTCGTCAAGCCTTGTGCTGAAGCGGGCAAATTTCTCAAGCTCTTCAAACTGAGAATAAGAGAGTCTCAAATTTCCGGCAACTGAACGGTATACGGGAAGCTGTGCCTTTCCACCCACACGGGATACCGATTTGCCGACGTCCACCGCAGGTAAAACACCTTTCTGAAAAAGATCGGGCGAAAGATAGATCTGTCCATCCGTAATAGAGATAATATTTGTGGGAATGTAAGCCGCGACATTCTGCGCTTCCGTAGCAACAATTGGCAGAGCGGTCAATGAGCCGCCCCCAAGTTCTTTTCTCAGTTGCGTAGAACGTTCAAGGAGACGGGAATGTATATAAAAAACATCTCCTGGAAAAGCTTCTCTTCCCGGAGGGCGTCTCAGGAGCAGAGAAAGTTCCCTGTACGCGATCGCGTGATTGGTCAAATCGTCATATACAATCAGAACGTCCCTGCCTTTTTCCATGAAATATTCAGCCATTGAAGTTGCCGCGTAGGGCGCAATGAATTTCATTCCCGGGGGGTCTTCGCCCGATGTCGACACAACTATGGTATATTCCATTGCTTCATGCCTGTGCAGGTCTTCAATAAGCTTTGCGACAGAAGAACTCCTCTGGCCGATCGCGCAGTAAACGCATACCACGTTCTTATCTTTCTGGTTTATGATGGTATCCAGGGCGATAGCAGTCTTTCCCGTCTGGCGATCTCCGAGTATAAGCTCCCTCTGTCCTCTTCCGATCGGGATGAGAGCGTCCACTACTTTCAGGCCTGTCTGAAGAGGAACGGTTACCGGTTCACGATCCATAATCGCGGGCGCTTCCCGCTCTATCGGTTTTCTTTCGAGAGTATTGACCTGTCCGCCACTATCAAGTGGCCTGGCTGTCGGGTCAACAACACGACCCAGGAGCGCTTCTCCCACAGGCACATCCATTACCTTGCCGGTGCGAGTCACTCTACTGCCGGCTTTTAAGTCATCGCTTTTGGAAAGCATCACAACTCCGACCTCTTCCGGATCAAGATTGAAGACCATTCCGTATATATTTCCGGGGAATATGAGCATCTCTTCAGACTTTACGCCGGGCAACCCATCAACAAGCACGACACCTCGTCCTGCAAATTTTACGATACCGGTTTCATGAACGGTCGGTTCATAATGGTGCTCCTTGATAACACGGTCAAAAGTGGTAAAGGCGTCATCGAGAAGAGTGCTCAACTCATTCCTGTCACTCAATTTTGTACTCCTTTTTTCGGTGATCCCATCATAATATACTACTCCCTGAAAAACGTTACTTCATATTTCATGCAGAAAGGTTTTCAACTTTTAAATTTTCCGGTACCAGTTTCAATAGCCTTATTGAAATCCTTCTCCAGTGAATTCAGATAATCCTCAAGGTTCCAGCCGACTACGTAACCATTTCCTCTGAGTTCAATCCCGCAGATAATATCGTTCGATACAATAAACCCGATATCCTTGTTTTCAAACTGAAGTTCGCAAACTGCCTTTCGTATTAAGTCTCGTTGGTCCCCGGGTAATTCAAATGAAGTGGCAATCGTAATTCCTGTTTCCCGGTTCTGCAGGGATCGCGTAATCTTTTCACCCTTTGCCCCATTGAAATCACTAATTTTCTTTAGAAAAACAGTAACTATGTGTTGCTCGATATCAGTCGCGGCAAGGTCGACAAGGGCCTGTCTCGTAATTATATAGACCTGATCAATGACACGCTTTCTGAGATTTTTCAGAAAAACATCTCTCTCCTGTATAACCGATTCATTCCAACGTGTTTTGATCTCTTCAATCTCCTGCCGTGAATTTTCGAGCAGCTGTTTTTTCTGAGACTCGGTTTCTTCCTTCATCTGAGCATTCATCTCTGTTCGTCGCAACTCAAAATCTTCATTCTTTTTCCGAAACGTATCTATCTCTTCTTCAGCAGCAACTTGTTTCTGTTCGGCTTCCTTAATCCTTGCGGAGATGCTCTCTTCTCTTTTATCTATTGCCGCGATTATGGGTCCGTAGAGAAAACGCTTGAGTAGATAAACAAGAATCAGAAAATTAAAAATCTGTGCAAATACCGTAAACCAGTCAATCACGAATTATCCCCCGACTTTTTCAATAAAATGTTTCCAGAATGGATTGGCAAAGAGCAGAATCATTGACACGACAAAGCAGTATATTGCCGTAGACTCAATCATTGCCAGACCCACAAAAAGCGTCCTCGTTATTGTGTTTGCCTCATCAGGCTGCTGCGCGATGGAGTGCAGGGCCTGAGAGACCGCGCGGCCCTCTCCAAGTGCGGGACCGAGGGAACCAATCGCTATAGTAATACCCGCGGTGACAATTGAAGCAATACTTATTAAACCAAGTGTATCCATAATCAAATTTCTCCTTTTTCTCGCTTTATCAAATTTTTATACATATATATCTTCTCGATCAATGTTCTGATTCCTGCATGGCCTTCCCCTTGTGCACCTGTATTGCCGAGGCGATGTACACCATTGCCAGCACGGCAAAGATATATGCCTGTACCAGTCCCGTAAGTAAGCCGAGTGCCTGCATAATAACAGGAAAAAACAGTGGTGTAACCGATAGCAGGATCCCCGCTATCATTGAGCCACTCATAATATTGCCGAACAGTCTTACTGCCAACGCGAGCGTGCGCGAAATCTCCCCGATAATATTGAATGGCAGCATGAAGAACGTAGGCTTGATATATGATCGAAAATATGCTTTCAGCCCTCCTTCCATGATGCCGAACAGTGGGGTCGCAATAAAAACACAAACTGCAAGCGCTATGGTAGTGGACAATGAGCCTGTAGGCGCCTGGTACCATGGGATAATGGCCAAAAGATTTGAAACGGCAATAAATATAAACAATGTCCCTATAAATGGCAGGTACCGGTATGTTTCGCGCTGGCTGATAGCCTGTATCTGGCCCTGAATCCACGTAACCAGAATTTCAAGGATATTCTGCCACCGTGAGAGTTTTGTGTCCGTGGTGAGTTTTCTGGTTACTATCCACGAACTGATTGTCAGGAAGACCATAATTGCCCATGTGAAAACTATGGTTGCGTTTAACGTAACATCTCCCCACTGCCAGAATATGATCAAATCAGGACTGATTTTCAATAGTTAACCCTCTATAATCAATGTAACATATGATTTAAAATTAGAATAATCTAATTCCGCCGAAATATTTTCTTTAACGCATTTTGTGCGTCCTCTAAGATGCTTTTTGACACCCAAAGAGAAGTCTTGGAAAGTCTTATAAGGGAGTCTTTGGCCTCAATATGGTTTAAATGGCCAACAGCAGCAAGCCATAGCACTACACCAAGTGAGCCATGCACCTCTATACCCAAAGAATTTGCAAAAATTCTTGCTTCTGTGTCATCCGTTAGAAACCATTTTGGATTAAGCCTTTTAGCTAAGAGAATTGCTTCCGCCTCTCCTAAATCCAGAAGCCCTGAGAGAAATAAATTTTCTGCTTGTTTCGTTTCATCTGGTAATAAAGATTCAGTGTATAACCATTCAGGTTTAAACTTTGTCCAGTGAGGTTGTAGTTTGGTTATTTCAATATCTACCATTTTGGGGATGTAGATATCACCTATTCTTCCAAGCAGTTCAAGAAGTCCCGCTTCCTTTAGATGGACAATTGGTCCAGTATCGCTTACGATTATTTTCATTTAGTGCTTGTTTTTGCTTTTAATGCCCACTCTATGTCTTCTTTCATAAACTGATCTGTCAATTTAATCCTGTTATGTCGGATAAACTCCTGTAGGGCAGTGCGTAACAATTCTCCTTCGTCAGTAAACCATCCATTCTTAACGTAATTGTCAACTTCGATACACAATTTCTCTGGTAGGGCAACCTTAATGGTTTTCATGTCTCTATTCTCCGGTTCTTACAATATAAAATAACCACTTTTAGATTGATAGATGGGTCCGCTCCGCTTGACCCATCCTACAAAAAAGCAACTGGTAAGTTGGGTCAAGTGAAGCGGACCCAACGTCTACGTCTATCTTGTCTTTGTTTTTGCTTGCGTTCTTTGCGGCTTCTTGTCCTCGGCTTTTGTCCGGGGAGCGTGAGAAATAAATTATGCTGAATAGTTACTATTTTTTCCAGGTCTCAGCATGCGCGTCATTGTGTACTTTACCACAAGAAACCCCAGCAGGCATACTACAAGACGCTGCCAACTGTTACTCATTATAAGATAGAAAACAGATAGTGTTATTCCCATCCTGATATAAAAGCTTCCTATACTCAGAAGGGCAGGTCTTTGTGACGATGGCAGTGCTTTTACTGTCCACCACAGTCCGATGTGATAGAATAAGCCCACAAAGATACCTGCCAAAAAGGGAGTCACGAAAGAAAATATTTCAAAAACGAATTCCATCTTTTCTCCATGTCATCAATAGTTTCATTCACCCCTGCTCTGTTTCTTTACCCAGTACCATGCGTTCCAACATCCTGTAATCATTCCAATAATAAGTAGCATAAGGGTCCATGAGTGTTTTGAAGGCCACCTGGCGTCGATCCAGATCCCGATACCGAGAAATATTAACATGGGAATCGCAACAGACCATCCCACAAGACCGAACATGCCGAGCCCGAATAAAACTCCTTTATCCTTATCCGCACGCGCTTTCATTTTCCTGGCCTCTTTCTTTTCAATTTTTCTGCTCAGGTCTCCCAAGAGATCTTCTCCTTCCTACTCATGCCCCAGTTCAATAAACTTGCGCACAAAGTTTGCCTCAAGCTTTGCAACCGCTGAACGCGCGCTTTTCTGGCCCTCGTCTACAACCATAAACTGCTTTTCTACCGTATCTTTCAGCGTGCCGAGGTTAGGCCCCCGGACTGCGTTCGTAGTTGAGACAAGTACATCTGCCCCGCATTTAACAAGGGTTCCTTCATCCACCGCGAGAAATTCTTCACGTCCGCTTGTTGTTTCAAATGATAAAAGCCCCGGCACAAGAGCCGCGACAAAATCCACGTGTTTTGGTTTCATGCAGAAAGAGCCGTCTTCAGCTTCTGCAATCACCTTAACGACTTCTTCTTCAATGAGAACTTCTGCCGGCAAAAGAACTTTCAATTTCATTCTTTTTTTGCCTCGTCTATGTTTCCGATCATGTACAGCGATTTTTCCGGATAGTCTGAGAATTCGTCATTTAAAATACGCTCAAATCCGGTAATTGCCTCATCAAGGGCAACCATTTTCCCCTGCATGTCCGTAAACTGCTCGGTAGTAAAAAAAGGCTGAGTCAGAAAACGCTCAATTTTCCTTGCCCTGTTTACTATCTTTCTATCATCCTGAGAAAGCTCTTCAAGTCCGAGCATCGCGATAATGTCCTTCAGGTCTTCATAGAAAGCGAGGGTTTTCCTGATCTCCTGGGCAACGCGGTAGTGTCTTTCTCCGACAATATGAGGCATCAGCATCGCTGAATTAGATTTAAGAGGGTCTATTGCCGGATAAAAGCCTTCGCTTGCTCTCTTTCGTGAGAGAACAATGGCGGCAGACAGATGGGTAAACGTGTGTACCGCCGAGGGATCGGTAAAATCATCTGCCGGGACATATACGGCCTGAACCGATGTAATGGACCCTGTTTTTGTGCTGCAGATCCTCTCTTCAAGTTCTGAAAGCTCTGTCGCGAGCGTCGGCTGGTAACCCACACGTGATGGTATCTGTCCCATAAGGCCCGACACCTCCGAGCCGGCCTGAATGAAACGGAATATGTTATCTATAAGGAGAAGAACATCCTGCCTTTCCGTGTCCCTGAAATATTCCGCCATGGTCAGCGCCGAATGCCCCACGCGAAACCGTGCTCCGGGAGGCTCGTTCATCTGCCCGAACACCATTACCGTGTTTTTCAAAACACCGGCCTCCTGCATTTCGCGATAAAGCTCTTCAGCTTCGCGGCACCTTTCACCTATGCCGCAAAATATACTGACGCCCGAATGCATACCGGCCATGTTATGAATAATCTCCGTAATCAGAACCGTCTTACCGACTCCGGCCCCGCCGAAGAGACCGGCCTTACCTCCTCTTTCAAGAGGAGAAAGAACATCGATTGCCTTTACACCGCTGAGAAAAATATCCGAAGATGTTGTCCTCTGATTTAACGGAACCGGAGATTGGTGTATGGATCGTCTATCTACACCCTCAATGACATTGCCCCTGTCAATAGCCTCTCCGAATACATTAAACACCCTGCCTAACAATTGCCTTCCCACCGGGACGGTCAGGGTATGACCCGTATTTTCAACCGGTGCCCCCCTGTACAGTCCCCTTGTAGACGTTAGAGCGATTCCCCTGACAGTTAGATTGTTTAAATGAGTTAAGACTTCAACAACTACCCCGGCATTATCTCCTGCCTTCAGTTCACTGTTTATGGGAGGAAGCCTGTTTGGAAACTGCATATCAACAACACTGCCTTTAACAGATATTACGGTTCCCGAATGAAGATCTTGTTGCGTAATCATTGATTAGATTTAAAGAGTGTCCGGTAAACTATCAGGTACAATTGCATTTCGTATTTGTCTGATTTTTATGTAATGGCGATGTCAATCTGTCACCTTAACAACCTTGTCAAACTAACATAAATCATGAAATGTGTCGAGTTAAATCAAAAAAATACGATTACTAAAACGCGCATCAAGAACCGGGTAATTTCCTACACAAAAACCGTCTATAAAAGCTGCTATTTTGCCGCGCTCCATAGCGGTAAGGTAGCAAGTTATATGGACACCCTATTTGGCAGTGTTATTTTCTTTTTCTGCCTTTTCCCAAATATTATAAAATGATGTGTACGCATCAGAAAAACCTTTTTTTATCTCTTCCCAGGCAGCGGCAGAACTGCTTTTCAGTCTGTCGTACCATTCTGCCATTTGAATTCGCTGCTTTCGAAGCGATTTCAGGGTCGTGCGTGTTTTTTCCCGAGCAGCCTCGCTCATAGTATCCCAGTTGTTGTCGATATGTGTTTCAAGCGCGTCGATACGGTTATCCAGTCGGTTTAAAGCAGCCTTCGTTTCTTTGATCGCTTCATCACGCTGATCAATACTATAATCTTTAAGCACCTGAATCGCATCTCGCATCTCTTGTTTCACTTCTTCCATGGTAGTCTTGTCAGTTGAAGTTTCAGAGAAACATATTGACGAAATACCGGGCATCGCAATCGCAGCCACGATGATTACCGAGCGGATAATTCTTTGGAATTTCATTTGTTTTTCTCCTTTTGTTAATTTAATAATTTGGGTAGTTGCAGTCTATACAGTTTCAAATAATATCCATCAGATCACCTCCTTTAAACTTCTTATTTATCCTTTAAGGTATAGGTCCTCGGCGCTGTTTGTCCGGGGAAAGTCCTCGCCTTGACAGTTCAGATTCCATTTCACTAATCCTGGCCTTTAGTTTTCCAATATTCTTTTCTGCCTTTTTTCTTTCATCCCCAGCTCCAATATTGTCCAAAGCCGGCGCATTTGAATGATCATATACCGGTGCTAATTCGTATCTGGTAAAACCAGAACTCTTAACGTCAGGCCTTTCACCGGTGACCCTGTATCCTTTAATTGGTGGTTTATAAGAAGGGTCTAGAAAAAGATACGAAGAGATAAGATTGTCATACTCCTGCTCCTTTTCTGACAGCTCATACTGCATATCTAAATATTCCTGGTATAGGCGGTAATTATCCATTTGTGATACCGGCTTAAATGAATGGCAACCTGTTAATAATGGTATGAGTATAATAAGGATTTTCTTCATTGTTGCTTCCATTTAATATTCACTATACTTCATAATGATGGATAGTCAATACTCATAATGACTGTTGATACTGAAATAATTTCTGACTTGCCCGGCGATTAGTTTGGCGGGTTTACCCGACGTGTATTTTGGCGGGTACCTGGTATCAAAGACAGGCATTTTGGATTAAATTAGGCGCTTGGTTAAGTGGGATTTATCTGGTGTTTTCATCTATTACTGTGCTCTGACCCACAAATGAGATTCCTTGCCCTGATCCTGTTCCGATCATTACGCTTTCGATAATTGGTGGATTTATTTTTTCACGGTAGATATATGCAATGACTATCATAGTTATTAATGATAGAAATAGAAATCTCCATAAAGATAGAGAGCCCCATATTTTATCAACAAGGTTAGGGAAATGCTTCAGCCACAACTCTTTAAGTATACTCATAGTTTAATTGTCATCTAACGTTTAAATCACCCGCCGACGAAGGAGGTCGAGTGTATTTATTTGTTAGCATTTTCGTTTACAGTAAATTTTAAAGAATGAGCCATCCGTTGATAAGTTCCGTCTTTATAGTAGACCTTCACTTTTACCGTGAAAGTTCCCCATCCTGATGTGGATAAAGGAAATGCATATGGGCCGTGGCCACGTTCATTAATAATCCGAACAGGATTATTAAAAGTCGGATGTAGCGTATATTCAACATATTCGATTTTTTCCAGCACATCTTCTGGACCTTTGACAAATATAGTCCAATCCCAATAACCGCTCCTGCTTTTTGATTTTTGTGCAATATTACTGGCGTAAACCGGATAGTTAGCCTCCGTGTCTATCGGCTTCGAACGAATAGAAGCCAAGACTTGCCGTTTTTCTGCTACCGCACCTTGAAGCTCTTGTAATTGTTTCCTTGACTCTTCTGCCTCTTTCGATGATTGTGATAACTGACTTTTTAATTTATCGACATTCTTATTGTCCGCGTTTGACAATGATAGCCGTTCTATCTCTGCACGAGCCACCTCTGCTTGCTGTTGAGCCAACGCAACTTTTTCAGCCGCTATCCTCAATTCAGCGTCTTTTTTAGCGATGATTCTTTCCGCTTCTCTAGCTTTTTTTAACAGATCCTCGATAAATTCTAGATAACCTTTCCATCTACCTCTTGCCTCTTCTGATGGGCTGAGCCTAACGAAATAAGCCGCGAAATCACGACGATTCTCCAACTCCTTATCAAGGCCGTGCTCTAAAAACTGTGCGATGTAATCACTTTCCTTTGTTTGTATTTCAAACTGAAGTCTCTTTTCTTGAATTTGCCAATTGATAGCAAGGCTAAGGACACTAATTGCGAAAGTCCCCAGGAGAAACTTAAAAAATCCATACTTAATCTTTAATCTTTCAACCTCTTTATCGTGTATGCCGCTTTCTTGAACCATTTAAACGCCCTCCGTGGTGGTTTTAAACTACTTACATGGTCAACGACCGCCATCACTGGTTTTTGTGAACCGACAGCGGAACAAAAATCCAGTGATGGCATTGTTATACATTTATTTTATTCTTCCATTTATTTGTTTGAACCCTATTTCCATCAATTCATCAGGAGTTTTTTCTGAAATAGGATTTTCTTCTTCAATAGTTTCATCTTTTTCCAGCAGTGTCCGGTTAGGTTTTTGCGTAAGCTGCATTTATTGTCCCAAACCTGTCATTCCCGCATTCTTTTAGCGGGAATCTAGTTTGAACCGACCTTTTAGATACCCGATAAAGGCATTCGGGTATGACAAAAACAGCATAAGCAAAAACCTAACCGGATGGCGCTGATCTTTTTCAGAATTTCTATTTTTAGAAAAACTTTCACATTTTTTCAGGTGGATTTGATAATACCTTTTCCCCTTCAGGAGTAATCTTATACAATCCTCTCGAAGGTGAAGTAATCAACTCTGCCATTTTCAAATACGACAATGCCCATGCAATTCTATTTGAGTACGTAAATTGCTTTCCAGAAGGAATTTTACTCTTTGCTCATCTTCTGTTATTTTAAAATGAGCGTAACTATTCAGCATAATTTATTTCTCACGTCAAGCCGCGAAGAACACAAGGAAAAGCAAAAGACAAGATAGACATAGGTAATGTCATTGAATTAAGGAGGGAATATGGAGTGCATCATCCGTGATG
>SMSL01000002.1 GCA_007859995.1 Candidatus Brocadiaceae bacterium S225 | reverse complement strand
CATCAGAACATACCCGTGTAAAAATACCTTGTATTTTTCAAGGCTTTCTTTCAGTATGCTCAGAAACTCTCTGCGGTCGGTATCGTCTTTAAATATCAGCCCCCTTTCGTTGCCACGACAGGTGAAATGGTACCATGCACCCGGATATTCTATTCGTAATGGTCTTGCCATGTCGACAATATAACAAATCTGACTACCATTGTCAATAGATCAGGTTTGACCCCGATTCCCTCGAAGAATATCAAGAGTGACGAAAGAAAGAATATCCAAACACGTTAAAATAAACCTTGACTATGTTATCATGTATGATAACATTTGGCAATGGATTGGCGTGTAACATTTTATAATGAAAAAATCGAGAATGAGACTCTCTCTTTTCCAAAAGGTATTCTAGCCAACTTACTACATATTATCGAAATGATGCTGCAATTTGGACCAGCATTAGGAAGACCATACACGGCCTCAATTGGAGAAGGCCTTTTTGAAATTCGTGCAAAAGGAAAAGAAGGAATAGGCCGTTCACTTTTCTGTACACTCAAAGACAAAGAAATCGTAATTTTGCATTCATTTATCAAAAAAACGAAAAAGACACCAGAGAAAGAATTGAAATTAGCAAGAAAGAGAATGAAGGAGATTAAATCATGACTAGACCAACATTCAGTGATTTCAAAAAAAAAGCATTGAAGAAACCCGGAGTAAAGAGGGAATATGACTCCCTTGCAGCAACTTACCGTCTCAGGAAGCAATTAATAGCAATCCGTACAAAAGCAGGTCTTACACAAGAAGAGTTGGCTGAAATTTTACATACAAAAAAAAGTAATATTTCTCGTCTTGAGAGTGTAAATTCTAAAATCTCTCCCAAGCTTTCAACGATTGAAGAGTACGCGAAAGCTGTCGGGTATGAAATAGAAATTAATTTTGTACCTCATGAAAACTGAAAGCATATAACCAATCGCAGAAGTGGTCTGAAAATCTGAAACCCAAAGGCCATAGACTTACATTTGCATAAGTCTTTGAAAATTACCTTGAAGTATGCTCACCTTGCACCAGAACAGATGAAGGCAGTAAAAATACTCGATAATGCGCCGACAAAACCGCATGCAGAAAACACGCAACAGTTTTCAATTCCGAAGAACCTACCACTTATCCTAACTCCTTGTATGATAATATGGGCGATACTGGACTCGAACCAGTGACCCCTTGCTTGTCGAACAAGAGACGATAGATAGATATTTTTTGATCTGTTTGGCTCATTGCGAAAAGAGGATGTTTTGTTTACAATTTACATTTCAACGTTGGCATAATTAAAAAAACCTGAAATTTTTTTCATTTTCACATCTTATCATACGTAAGATCAAAGCTTAAGTTAACGTTGACAATTTATTGGATATGGTTATGCTTTGCTGTTAAATTAGAATGTTAAATGAATCATATTTGAGATGAATGTAAATTCAACGAAAGCCCGATTATTGAGATCCCTGAAGATGTATAAAAAGATGATTATATTTCTGGCAATTTTCGCACTGCTTGCTCCGAGGTTCTTGCCTTACGGATTTTTTAACAGTAATAAAGCGATTAAGAACAACCAGGTTTTACACGCAGAATTATGTTGTTGCGGTAATGTCGCGAGCGCATGCCGTGATTGCTGTTGTTCAGACGACTATGCAGAAAAGGATAATACCGAAAAAAGCACTGTCACTATCACTGCCTGTGGCGGTACTTCCGCAGATATTTTAACTGTATCCAAACTGAGTTATTTCTTCTCACTGTCTGCTATTATTAATTACATGCCTGTCGCCACTTTGGCAGAAACAACGTCACTTCAACGAGTAGACATACTAATAAAACCACCCTACAAACCACCAAAGCCACAACTCCCTATCAATTTCACATAATTATTTAAGAAACTACATTTTTAGCGTAATCCATCTTTCGGAATGTGACTGCGGGGCATAGAAGACGTACGCCTGTTGCTGATTTGCATGCAGGGTCAATTCATGAATTGCCTCTACCAGATTGAGATTTCTGAAAATCGAAATAAGCATCCTGAAAGATGGTGGTAAGGAGAAGGAGTATGTCGTCATTTTTTTACAATAATAAGTTTATTTTGCAATTCGTTTTCTGGATTTTCCCATTAGCAGTTCTGCCAAATGAGTGCCTGGCAGAACTGAATGATTTAATCAATTACGAAGATATATACGGAAACGAGCAGACAATCAAACCGGCCTCAAATGAGTCGGACAATGAAGTAGATGAATCTACTGATATTTCAAAGGAGCTCAGCCGGTCAGAAAATTTAAGCTACCCGCTGTTTCTGGGTCTCTGCTGCGGAAAATGCGGCGGCAATATGCCTTTGAATATTTTCGGTGCAGGCACCCCCGAACCGCATGAATTCAGGATTAAGATGAATTTGAACTGGGGAAAGATGGTCGGAATGAGAAGAGGCACAAGTAATCGCAGTACTAAAGACACCCTGGGACAATATATGATGACGCCAAGAAAGATGGACATGTATATGAGTAGTGTTTCAGTAGGGTACGCTTTTTCTGATCGCTTCTTCGTCGGCATAATGGGTATGTATATGGAAAAGGATATGGAAATGATCAGAAGGGGTGGCAGGAGATCCAGCATGAATTCTCAGGGAATCGGCGATACAATGCTGATGACCAAAACATTGCTCTATGCGGATGACTACCTGATCCCGGCAAGTCAGGTTTCACTGCTACTTGGTGTAAGCATTCCAACAGGTTCTATTAACCAGGACGATAAAGGACAAATCCTCCCCTACAGCATGCAGTTGGGTTCCGGAACATTTGATCCTTTTATCGGCGTGCTCTATGAAGGCTCCAGTTCACCACTCTGGTGGGGAGCTAACGCAAGTTATCTGGCAAGGGCCTATGAAAACTACAAGAGCTACAACCTTGGTGATGAATATCGTTTAGATCTCTACGGTATGTATCAGGTACGTCACAATTTGGTTGGTGAATTGCAGATTAAAGGGAAATATGCAGGTGACATTGAGGGAGAAGCCAGAGAAATTGAGCAGGACGGAGATGGGCACATGAAGATGATGGGTGTGCCTACGGCGGCCTTTATGAGCAACCTGTATGATCCGGATAATTACGGCGGAAGTACTATAGATCTGACTACCGGTGTACAATGGCAGCCGTTTCACAACCATATTCTGAATGCACAATTCACTGTTCCACTTTTTCAAAACCTGCATGGAACCCAACTGGAAAGAGACTTCACCGCATCAGTTACCTATTACATTGAAGTTCCTCTCCGCAAAAGCAGACGTTCAAAAAAGTCAGGCAGGGGATTGGATATCCTGGGTTTTTAATCTTTGAAATAAAGGAGAATTCAAATGTACAGAAATAAATATTATGTTTTCGTTTTGCTGATACTGCCGGTGCTGGCTCTCTTATTCAACGGCTGCGTAGCTCTGCAGAGACTGCCTGATGAGAAATCTGCAGATGCACAGGTGTATATTAAAAAATGCAGCGTATGCCACACAATCCCGCACCCTTCCAGGCTTAATTTTCACCATTGGAAGGATAAGATTGTTGTTATGAAGAATAATCAGATGCCTGTTATTACCGCTAAGGAGAAGAAGGATGTGTTATCTTACATAAATACCAAATCAAAAAAAGGTTTAAAGACATTCAATCTGAGGTGTGGGCAATGTCACATTCCACCCGATGCTGAAAAACTGAAATCTGAAAAATGGGAAGATTTAATTGTCGTTCTCAATGGTAATATGCCAGTGTTTTCGGAAGACGAAAGATCGTCCATAGTAAGATATCTACAGACCTTTGCGAAAAAGTAGGATGCTTAATAAAAATAAAATGGGAATAAGGATCACCAGGATTTTTATTCCCATTTTGAATAAATCGGGCATCTTGCATACTCTTTAATCACCACTTGAGCAATCTCCTTAAGTATTTCGCTCAATAACCTTGTCACATATATAACCACCAATCGGTATCGCAGACGTAGCCGCCGGAGACGGTGCGTTACACACATGCAGACTACGGGGACTTTCGGCAAACAGGAAATTGTGGACCAGCGAACCATCCTTCATTACTGCCTGGGCACGAACGCCGGAAGGATGTGGTTTTCAGATCGAACACCTGCAGTTGCGGACAGTATTTCTGCACCAGCTTGAGGTAGCCAGGCTTCCATAGTGAGTTTTTGGTTTCGATTAATCCGGTTTTGATATGTGATTTCAATACTCGCCAGAAGCCACTAAATGTCATAATATCATTTATTAAATGCATTCCCATTTATCAGTTCTCTGAAGAAATTACCAGGCCGGGAGGAAGTGATTCACCAAAGATCCAGTCCTGCTCTTTCTTCCCTAACGCACTTTCAGGATTATTTATCAATTCCCGGTATTGTTCTGCATTCGGCATATTATCTAGCCATTTAATTACAATGTCTTTATCGGCAGCAGGCAAGTCTCTCCCACGGTCACCTGTGCTTCTGGCCAGTTGCACCAAGGCATGGGCCAAGGCATTGGTTGCATCATGATTATATGACATGAGCTTGTTGAGCCATATAGACACCTCTCGCACGGAAATAACCTTGTCAAGCGGACCATGAAAAGGGATACGCGCACCAAGTCGGCTAAGCGCCCATAGCTCCTTCGGGTTGAGCGCTCCATCACTAAACCTTTCCAGGAGTTGATTACCTAACATCTCTTTGTTGTCTACAGGAAGACGTTCAAGGCTGGCTAACGCCATCCAGATTTCTGGCCCCTCATGACTGAAAATCTTCCCTTTAACTGTTTTGTGATATTTTTTTTTCTTTCTTTTAGATTCGTCTATCGGAAGAGATGGAGATAACTGCTCGTATAGTTCCAACTGTTGACCGGCTTTTAACCCCCCTGCCACGCGCCTCCATAAGATACGCCACTCTGTACGACACTGATGTTTATCATCAAAATTCAGACCTTCAAGAAATATCTTCCATATCTCCCTGGTACGCCAATCATCCATAGGATCTCCAAAACCTGGCCTGAGACAGAAACCCAGGAGGTTTAACCAACGCGCTTCATGCTGAGGAGAAAAGGAACGGCCTTTTTTGAATTTAAATAATGCATCTGCCATCTTTCTAATAACCGGAGTTGACCATTTAGTTCTATCAAGTTCAAGGATCGAAGTAATATGTTTCAAAAGTGATTCCGGATTTCCTCCTCCCTTTTTTTCGAAGACGTTTTGGATCTCTTTTATCACCAGTTCAAAAGTTTCGCTGTCAAAGGTCTCTGCTGACAAAGAAGCTTGTGCTGGCGGACTTTCTCCCAGGCGTACATCAAATTGCAATTGCCAGCGATGCGTGGTTTTCTGAGAGTTGCACCAGAGTTCTAAAGTACCAATTTCTGTAAGACAGACTGCAAGATGTATGGGCAGAGGTATGACTTCCCTTTTTTTACCATATTTAAGAATCGTATTTATGGGCGGAAGTATGACTATTTCATCTTCAGACAGCATAACAATATCCCCCATCTTATCACCGATACGAGTGCTGGAACTAAAAATGTTGAATGCTACAGGCTTATTGGTAAGCACTTCAAACTCTGGTTTCCGGAGTTGTGACTCAAAACCCTCTTCTGAACTTCGCGGTATCAGACAAACTGCTTTTCGAGATTTATTTTCCTTTTCCTCACCTTGCGAATATGATACTTCAACATAATAGGCACGGGGGCTGCCGGCACCAACCTTAATGCCATCAAATATTCTGGCGATGCCATAATTTGCAGCTCCTACGGCAACCGCTAATTCAGGCTGGGGATTATGAAGTTCTCTTGGAGACCAATCCTTACCGGCTACATCACGAAACCACTTTTGAACAGCATCATGAATACGGTTACGTATTATGGAAGGTGTTAAAGAGCCACCATTAAAAAGGAGAAAATCAGGAAACGGTTTCGTACGACCGGTTTCCTTTTCAAGTATCGGGACACTGCGTTGCCAGAATGCAGCCAGATGTTTTGTTATTGCAGGTTCCTGTACGTATGGGAGCCCCCACTCTGTAAGCCCCTTCCGGCTGCCAGTCTTCTGTTTATCTTCAAGTGATACAAAAGGGAAAAACCCTTCTACAATCAGATCTTCTACCTGTGTTCTACTAATTGAACTCTTAAGGGTACTGGCAATAAGTTTACCACCCGTACCCATAAGCGCAATATCCACTTCCTGTTGATCCCGCTTTTCCGACAGAAGAGTCTCTTTTGCTTTTCTACACTGGTGTGTCAGCTGATGCCAGCGTTTGGAATCAAGCTGACCCGGACGTCCGCAAAGTTGTGCTTCGACATTGCGGGCTATAGTCATGTCCATATTATCACCACCGAGCATAAGGTGTTCACCGACAGAGAGCCTGTTGAAGGATAAACCGTTTTCGCCTTCTACAACCGCTATGATAGTAAAATCTGTCGTACCGCCTCCCACATCACAGACTATGATCAACTGCCCTGGACTCATTATCTTTTGCCAGTCCTTCTCATGTTGATACAACCATGCATAAAATGCGGCAAGTGGTTCCTCCATAAGTTTAATATGTTTAAGCCCTGCCTGGTTCGATGCTTTTACGGTGAGTTCACGCGCGACTTCATCAAAAGATGCAGGCACCGTGAGATAAACCATCTGTTCTTCCAGATCATATCCTTCACGGCCCCGTGCAATTGTCTCATTCCATACTTCCCGTATATGCAGAAGATATCTGGCGCTGGCCTCTACCGGAGAAACCTTCTCAACATCCTTCCCTTCACCCCATGGCAGAATTCCGGATGTGCGATCCACGCTTGTATGGCACAACCAGGACTTTGCGGATGAAACTAACCGACCCGGCACAACAGCACCCTGTTCACGTGCAATCTCTCCTACGGCATACTTCCTGTCAGTGTCCCATGGAAGCGAGGTACTCCCTTCCGGCATTTCGTAGGAACCCGGAATATAAAGAAATGAAGGCAAAACGGAGCGTTGGCCTATTTCTCCCGGCGCTACCAATTGAGGTATATCCAGAAACCTGATTTTGTTTTTTTCGACGTCTGTTATTGTCAGATCAACATACGATACCGCGGAATTAGTGGTACCAAGATCAATGCCTATTATATATTTATATTGTGCCTCTTCCGGCTCAATTGATTTTTCATCTATTTCATCTATTGATTCGTCTATTACTTCATTTCCCATTAACCTTACTCCTCCTTTTCATCACGCTCGCGAAGGTTAAATTCCAGCTTCCAACGGCGACTTTCATCTTCACTGGAGACACACCATAATTCGAGAGTGCCTATCTCCGTCAGCTTTATCTGCAGCCATACTGGTATAACGTTTCCACTCTTCTCCCCTCCTGTACAGGCAAGTTCTGTCTCCATTGTGGTAATCTCTTCTATCTCTCCGCTCCAATCCTCTATTACTTCTCCGGCCTCTTCTTTCTTTCTGAGGTTTGAGGCAAAGAGGTGAAATTTTACCGGGCCTCCGACTACAAGGCCGAATTCACGTTGACGTATATCCAATTCCGTGCCCTCCTCCTGCCCGAAAGGAACAATGCAAAGGGCCTTCATCGGAGCAGGTATACCGGGAACAGAAGGCATTGAGCTTTCAATACCAATGTAATACGAGTGTGCAGTACCCCCCCTGATACGAAAACCTCTTCCACGCCTGGCATGTCCGTAGTAAGCAGCACCACGGGCAACAGACAGGTCTAAGTCACATGAGGGTAATTCTCTCATCTCCTTTTCTGCGCCACTCCATTTATTCAGAACGTTCAATATTCGCTGCTTCATTAAATCAGATTTCATTACACCGCCATTAAAGAGCACAGAGGAAGGGTAAGGAACTTCTGTATCTTTATCGACACTGCCAGTCTGCTGTCCAAGGAATGATGCCAGATGTCGGCTGATAGCGGGATCAGATTCATAAGGCAGACCCATCTCCCTTATGCCCACCTTGCTCTTTTCCCTGGGGTAATCATTACTGCCACACATAGGTATAAATCCATCTAAAAGAACAGATTCTATTTCTGCCCGTGTCAGTTCAGTACGAATCGTACTTTTTATCAGCGACGATCCACGGCCCAATATTGAGATTGGCTCCTCTTTCCTGTCATGATTATTCAGCAATTCCTCTTTCGCCGCCCTGCAACTGTGTACGAGGCCACGAAATTGCCAGGCATCCAACCTGGTGCCATTTTTTGCTAATTTGGCCTGGATAGAATACGCCAGGGTCAAATCCATATTATCACCACCCAGCAGGATATGGTTACCTACCGCTACACGCCTGAGCACTAAACCTCCATCTTCTTCGGCTACCTGAATCAGACTTAAATCAGTTGTTCCCCCCCCGATATCACACACCAGGATAGATTCTCCCGCTTTTACTATCTTGCGCCAGTTTTTTTGTGATTCAATCCAGGCGTAAAAAGCGGCCTGTGGTTCCTCCAGCAATGTCATATTTGACAGACCGGCAGATTCTGCGGCCTTGATGGTCAATTCACGTGCAACAGCATCAAATGAAGCCGGTACCGTGAGATATATTTCCTGGTCTTCTAACCTTGCATCGGGATCTTCTGAAGCCATTTCATAATTCCACGCTTCTCGTAAATGTTTCAGTAAATGACCTGATGCCTCTACGGGAGAAACCCGTCGTGTTTCGGAAGGACTTTCCCAGGGAAGAATAGGTTTAGTCCGATCTATGCTGCTATTACAAAGCCATGATTTGCTTGAAGAAACCAGTCGGTTCGGAATTTCCGCACCCCGCTGCCGCGCGAACTCACCAACGGTACAATCTATTTCCCTGTCCCATGGCACAGCCAGGCTTCCCTCCGGCACATCATGTTCACCAGGCAAGAATAAGAAAGACGGTAAGAGAGGTTGTGCTTTTATCTCTCCCTGCGCTATAACCTGTGGTATCTCAAAAATGCTAATGTGCGGTGCCTCACCCTCATCATTTATCTGTGCCTCTGTATACGACAGAACACAGTGTGTCGTACCCAAATCTATACCTATGATATATTTCGTATTCTTCAATGAATTTATCCTTTTTATATAAAATCGCCCTTTCAGGGCTTACGTTTCTTTTGTCATTTTCCCCGGGGTGATGCCCGTGCGACAATAAGTCAGCCCTTAGGGCTTTTAAACTAAAACCGATTTGGTTTTTGCCTTTTCCCCGTCCCCGCCAGAATGAGTCGGGCTGGCGAATGGCCTGATGGCCGAACGGAAAAAAGCCAAATCCTGGTTGCCTGAACGACATTGCCGGATGAAGATCTGACGTTGACGTACAAAATTGTTCCAATGTAGGGGCACGTTGCAACGTGCCCAGGTTCCTGCCGCCACATTTTGGATACCCTGCATTGGAGTACGGTGTTACAAAGGGCACGAGGCGTCGTGCCCCTACAGACAGACACACTACCACAACTGGGTACATTCCCTCCTGCAGAGATTCTTTAAAGTATCTCTATTTCAGCGGGAGCCAGGATGTTGTTTCCTTCTTCTTGAGATGTAAGCTGAGGCATCTGAACCCTTACCGCACGCCACCCACGGTGTCTGAGAATTCCCTTAAAAGGAGGATTACCCTTTACGTTGCCGGTTAATTGTATTGCTCTGGAATCAAAACCCTCGTCCACAGTCACCTCTTTACCCTCTTCATCTTTGAAAATTGGTTTTAAATCAATGTATTTCGATAAAGTTTCCTTGCATCCGGAATGAATGCTTCTCACTGCTGCCCCGATCTGAGCGTCATCATATTCGCTAAGGTTCTCTTGCAAGAAATCAATCAACCTTCCCTTCCTTTGTAATACGACCAGTGTCTGCAGACTCGCATTCTGTAAGTTTTTGGAAGAGAGGTTCTCAGACAAAGAGCGCTTCTCCTCCTTTTTTGAAACTTTTGGTGTTGTCACTGTTGTTCTCTTTATTTGATCTGTTTGTATAAGTCGACTTCCAAAAAGGCTTACCAAATACCATGAAAGGATCGTAAATCCGGCTCCGGTACCTAACAGGACCGGTATATAACCGGTTTCGGAATTACGCAAAAAATGTATTAAATGCTGAAATATGTTAGAAGGCACTACCCACTGTTGAGTTTCTTTAGCGAAACTACTAAACAGGAGAAAATAGAAGGCAATTAAAAACGCGTTACATGGGAAAATTATGATTAACGACCGAATTGTTAAAAATCTATCCATCTCGTATTTACTCCTCCTAAATTTAAATATTAATTGTTATTTAATAAAAGCCGATACATTGATATGAAAAAAATTGGGGTAAGAATCACAATGACCCTTATCCCCATTTGATTAGTTTGCTTTCTTAACAAATTTTGTCAAGATTACGATATGATGGCCACTTACCCGGCCCTCGATATGCTCCGGGTTATCCGCAACAAGCGAAATTCCCCGTACAACCTTGCCACGCTTAGCTGTAAAGCTAGCCCCTTTTACGGGCAAATCCTTGATCAGTGTTACCGCGTCCCCCGCATTAAGCACTGTGCCGTTGCTGTCTACATGTTTGACTGCAACTTCATCACTTTCCCCTTCGCCGGTTGCCCGGGCCCAGACCTGAGTACTCTCATCTAAATAGAGTGTTTCGAGTAACTCTTGCGGCCAGCCTTCACTGCTCAGACGCTTCAGCATGCGCCACACCACCACCTGCACCGCTGGTACCTGGCTCCACATACTATCGTTAAGGCATCGCCAATGATGAACTTCAACTTTATCAGGATTTTCAATCTGTTCGCGACAAGTTTCACAAACAAGCACGCACTCATCAACACTACCGTTTGGACCCGGCGGCACTTCATACACACCCAGGTTCTCTGTCGCGCTACACAATTCACATTTGGATTCACTACGTACATGTAACTCTTTTTCTAAGCTCATTATTTTCTGCTCCTTAAAATTGACTATGTTTTCTCTTGTAAATTTTTTTTTGCCTATCAGGTTTTTTGTTTGCGGCAGTCAATTCATCCATAATTTTCTGAATTTCAAATTGTGCGTCAGTACTAAATTTGCGTACCAGATTTCATTTGAAGTTTTGCGACCTTAAATCTGCTTGAAGCTAATGATATTAAGCGTTGCTAACCTTCCAACACCTGACCATGTACCTGTCGACAATTCAACTTCAAATGCACATTCAGGAACAAGATTTCTACCTTTTTCTCTAAACCATAGAACATCAATATTTCTTAAAACGTTATACGTTATAATCTGAAAATTGGAGTTTTGGGCATTTTTCTATAGTGGTAAGTTCTAATAACTTTTTACGATTGAATGTCTTAGAACTATCTGGACAAAATGTTTTAAAGCCCCGAATATTTCCAATTTCTATTATTCTTCCTTCTAAAATTGAATGTAAACTTTCTTCTGCTGTAGTTTTAGGTTCAGTAGTCTCAAAGTAATACTCTGTCTAAATCATGCCTATTAACTACAACAGTTCCATTATCATCACTTTTAGGAATTCTACCATATTGAATTAGGTAAGATATATTTGATGCAGTAACATTTTTTTCTAAATATTTAGTTGCCCAAATACTTGCTTCTTTTATTGTCATTAAATTTTGCATTTTTTTATAATCCTTTTACTCCTTTTATCACGTTGTTTGATATATTCACCATTTCCACAGAGCTAAGCTCAGCTTTGTGAGGACAAACATTAAACCTCATCCTTCACCACCCCCATCAATCCCAACATCCCTATTCTCAATCAACCTCTTCGCACTCTCCGTAAACTGGTGCAGTTTTTTTATAAGCAGCTCTTTGGGCAGGTATTTGGTGATATACTCTGCCACTTTGATATTAGCCTTGTCCAATTGCAGCAGCTCCACCTGCTCATGGTTGCCTTCGGCACAGAGGATCAGCCCGATGGGTTGTTCTTCATCCTCTTCTGTTTCATTTTTCTCTAACCAGCGCAGGTACAGCTCCATCTGCCCTTTGTAGCTTGCCTTAAACTTTCCCAGTTTCAGCTCTATGGCAACAAGCCGTTTGAGCTTTCGGTGAAAGAAGAGCAGATCGAGGTAGAAGTCGGCATTGTCGATAATCATCCGCTTCTGCCTGGCGACAAAGGTAAAGCCTGCGCCCAATTCCAGGATAAAGTTTTCAATCTCTTTTATAATAGCAGCTTCTAAATCCAGTTCCGAATAGGTATCTTTCAGACCCAGAAAATCCAGAACATAGTGGTCTTTAAATACGAGATCTGGGGAGAATTTGTCTTCTTCAAGTGCTTTCAGTTCCAGTCTGGCGAGCTCGTCCGGTTTTTTGCTGATGGCTGTTCGGTCAAAGAGCATGCTGTCTATTTTTTTTTGTAGAGTACGTGTGCTCCACTGTTCCACCCGGCACATCTGGGCGTAAAAGTCCCGTTCCAGATTGGTTTTGAGGTACATGATGGTTTTAAAATGCGTCCAATTCAATTGTCTCCACAGTGCGGAGACAATTTGAAAATCTGGAAAAGTCTCTGCAAAGCGGAGACAATGTTGCAACTGTTTTACGCTCCATCCTCTACCATATTCATCCATCAATTGTCGCGACAGTGTGGCAACAATCTGTTTTCCATACTCAGCCCGTTTATTCTTTAAAACATCATCATTAATACGCTTACCGATATTCCAGTAAGTTGCGGTCAAACCGGCATTTACCGTTTGGGCTACCTTGCTTCTGGCCTCGTCGATGAGTCGTTTAATATCCTCAAACAGGTGAGGGTTGCCATCTTGTACAGGTGATTTACTCATATTTACGAGAGACATTAAAGCAAAGTAAATTCGTGAAATTATTGTCTAAATGCGCATACCGTCAAACAGTATTAATCCTAAACAACCAAAAACAATTACCGGTATCCACGCAGCCAGAACGGGTTGCAGGATTCCCATGTTGCCTAGATTGGCACAGATATAGGCTAATACAAAAAAGGCACAACAGATAAGGACACTTATCCCGACCCTCAGAAATATATTTTTGCTCATTCTTTCAAAGCCCAAAACAACAGGAATACCCAGGAAAAGCAAAATGAAATTAGTTAAGGGATACGCCACTCTTGTGTAATACATGACACTGTACCTGTCATTCTCCGGCTCTTTATCGCGTAATTCTCTCAACTCCTTAAAGCTCTTCAACGATGCGTTAATATCAACCTTGCTCAGTTCCGCAGGTGACAATGTGGTTTCCAGTAAATAATTATCCATTTGCAGTGTCGGCGCAACCCAATCACCACTTTCGTCATAATCGTGTTTGACAACATTAAATAGCAACCAGTTATTGTCATCCGTCCATTTACCTCGTTCAGCTCTGATTGTAAACTTCTTTTTGCCATTTTCGTATTTCCCGATTATATATACAGATTTTAAGATCCCTTCAGACACATTAAGTGCCCATACACTGAAGAGCATGCGGCTTTCTTCATCTTCAATGAGAATATTATACTGTTCTTTCTCTTCAAACGTTGTTTGTTCTACTTTTTCAAGTTCCTCAGCAAGCTTCGGTATAATCAATTCCTGATTTATAACTGCCAATAACGACAGGAAAACCGATACGATAAAAATAGGAAGCATAATTCTATACAGGTTAATCCCAGCAACCTGCATAGCTAATATCTCATTATTTTTTACAAATCTTACAAGTACCAGACTCACTGAGACGAGGGTTATTGCCGGAAAAAGTTGTGCAATAAATACCGGCACCATAAGCCCGTAATAATGCGCAGACATCGTAAATGCCTTGGCACCCATTTCTATAAAATCGTCAATCTTCTGAATCGCGTCAACAACTATATAAATACCGCATATTGCAAACATACATACGATGAAAGAGGGTACAAATGCCTTAACAATATATTTGTCGATCTTGTAAATCATTTTATTTTAACTTCTCCAACAGTTCAGAAATACTTATTCCTGACACAGGATGTTTGATATCCGGCGATATCTCATATAGCGGTTCTAACACAAAAACACGTTCATGCATGCGCTCATGAGGTATTTTCAGATTGCTATCATTTACAATCCTGTCTCCATATAATAATATATCGATGTCTACAACCCTCGGACCCCATCTCACACCGGGCTTTCTCCCCAGTTCTATCTCAATCTCCTTAAACTCTTTCAAGAGTGTTTGCGGCTCAATCTCTGTCTCCAATCCTATGACACAATTGACATAATCAGGTTGTGATGGGCCGCCAACAGGAGTGGTGTTATAAAAACCTGATTTCTCTTTGACACAGATTTCCTCATGCGCATCTATTCTATCGATAGCTCTGATTATATTCTCTATTTTATTTCCAAGGTTTGAACCAAGTCCTGCATATACCTTTGTCATAACACCGGTACTGGTAATAAAATATAATATAAATCATACTGCCGTATAATTTGAGCCTGACGCGTACTGTAACAAATCACACATTAAAAAATTAAGGAGTCGAATGACAAATCCCTGAATCCTTGCCTGTCCGCCGGTTTGTTAGACGGGAATCCTTCAATCAGTATTTGCATCTTATAAATCCTGGGCAATATTTTCGCTTGTTACAAGTCCGTCTAAGATATTTATACCCTTCCATCTGTCTAATATTATCTTGAGAGGCAGGGCTTTCTGGCTTGGCCCCCCTGCAGCCAGGAGTATGTAAGGTTTTTTGTCTTGTTTCTGTAACCGGTCTTCAATCTCGCAGAAATTTACCGTAAATATCGAACTGAAGAAAGTTGCGGCGTCAACAAGATCTTGTTTAGATACGGTCACATTACTATTAGCAAATTTTTTCAGCTTTTTTATCTGCTCGTACTCATCATATTTGAATCCCCCGTTTTCTCGTTCAAACACCTCTCCTACTAAATGATGAAACAAAAATCCTTTTTTACTGAAAGGTGCAAACGCAATTTCACCTACAATATCAAAATTGGTTAAAAAGGATTGTAACCGTAAATTATAAACATGACGCATAAAACCGGTAACAGGATGATTCCATCTTATACTCCCCAAACCTAAAATTACGACATCACTATTCAGCACTTCATTTTCAAACCCAAGCATTTTTCGGGTTCTGATTCGCTGTTCGATGATTTCATATAATGACTCTTTGCTATAGAGATTAGAGATTTCCGGAAGTTGATATGTATGCGTAACCCCAACGTTTAGATTTCGGTTTAATAGCTGCGATACAATATGTAGCGGAGAAAGTTCTATTAAGTTGTTCGATCTTAATGCTATACAACTAGAAAAAAGTAGCTTTATATCCGTGTCCTCAAGCTCATCTGCCAAACTCATTATTGTGTTCAAAACACTGCTCCCGCCCTGGGCCGATATTTTGATTTCTGTTTCTTTAATTACATCTTTTTCATTGATTTGATTATTCCTGGTCTTGGTCATTTTCTCTAGAATGTCATTTATCTTTCGCACCAGAATATCAGACGCATACTTACCTATCTGTTTATAATAGGCTTGGGTGTGAACAAAATAATCCGCGTTTTTTAAAACCACGACATCATTAAGATGGTAATCATCTCTCAACTTTTTCTCAAGTTCGACATTTCTCTCCTCATAGGACATCTTCAGAGGAACATTCTTCTTATTTGTCCAGCTCGACAGCCGCTTGGAAACCAGTGACTGTGATATGTTTAGCTCATTAGCTATCTCTTTCTGGGTAACAAATTTCGGCCACTTTTCAAAAATAATCCTTGAAATCTTATTATCCAGTTCCAGATGACTGATGGCATTTCCAGATCTGTTCTTATTTGTATTTTTTTTATCAAGCATAAATGCAACTCCAAAATAGAAAGTATTCAGGAACTCATTAATAAGTGATTATGACACATTATCTAATAATAACAATAAAATCCTGATTCATTTTACTAAAAACAATCAAATTGTTGCCAGAAACACAGGATTATCAATATATTACATCACATTTATATATAATAATAAACAGCAGCCGCACAACACCATTAGCACTGTTACATCAACATGTTATGGCATATTGTAATAATCACCAAGCATATAATAAGCTATATTTGTTTAATTATTCTTATTGATTACACTTACATATAAGCTAAAATCACACACTGCAACCGGAACAGATGTTTGTTGCAGTTCAGTATTTACTCAATTGTAAACGCAAGTGTTTTTAAGGATCAGAAGGAAGGCAATTATCGACGGCCAAAAGGAGCTTGTAAGACGTTTATCCTGATCTCGTATTGACAGACAACGCTTTTAACAAGAGAGAAATAACTGGAGGAGATTAAAGCTGGGATCGGATAGAAGTTATACATATATATATTGACTGTGGAGGAGGTGATATTAAAAAAAATCTTTACGATCGGATGGAGACGTTCTAAGCGTTGCTGTTAGTGATCACACAGCATACTTGGAAAGCCTCAACTTAAAGTAACAAAGTTATTTTTATATTTTAGAAGTTGAAAGGAGAAGGTAAAAATAAATGCTAAAAAAATTTAATAAACTATTTATTGCATTACTGGTTCTCGTTGTCGCATTCTGTTTTTGCGCAAATTTTTCCAGTAAAGACGCTGATGCGGTAGAAATTATCACACATTGGGTGCCGCACGAAGTCTATGGTATGCCAGGTGACCCTGACAACTCCGGAAAGGTTTTCTTTTCAGGTTTGTACGCGAAGTATATGGGTTATCCAAAAGGCGCTCCTCCATATCCTGGAAAGTATTCCAGATTCTGGAGAACACTACCGGCATATCGTTACTATCTGCCTGATTTTATGTACAACAGGGATGAAGTAAGACCTTCAAACCCAATCAAAGGTCAGTTCAGATTGAAAGAGTGTCTGGGTTGCCATTCAGTAGTTACACCTGGTATCGTAAGAGATTACGAAAAGAGTGCACATGCAAAGGCTGAACCTAGCCCAACAGGTTGTGATACCTGTCATGGCAACAATCACCAGAAGTTGTTAATGCCAAGTTCAAAGGCTTGTGGCGTTAGTGATTGTCATGAAGAGCAGTACATTCAGAATTCACAGGGTGGTATAGGTTCACACGCTTCATGTGCAAGTTTTGCACAGATTGAGTGTGCGTGGTCAATTGAAAGACCTCCTGGAGATACTGCAGGATGTACTTTCTGTCACACAAGCCCTGAAGAACGTTGCAGTACTTGTCATCAGAGACATCAGTTCGATCCTGCGGTTGCCAGAAAGTCTGAACAGTGTAAGACTTGTCACTGGGGTAAAGACCACAGAGACTGGGAAGCATATGATATCTCAATACACGGTACTGTGTATCAGGTTAACAAATGGGATCCGACTCAATTTGACATGAGCAAGAAGCTGGCCGATGCTGATTATGTCGGACCAACTTGTCAGTACTGTCATATGAGAGGTGGACACCACAACGTACAGAGACTTTCAACTGTATACACAAGTATGGGTATGTCAAATGCTGATAGAGGTGCGCCTCTCTGGAAGGAAAAGAGAGACACCTGGGTATCTGTATGTGACGACTGCCATTCGCCAAGATTTGCAAGAGAGAATTTGCAGGCGATGGATGAAGCGTGTAAGGATGCAGGTCTGAAGTATACTGAAACGTTTAAGGTTGCAGAGAATTTGATGCTGGACGGAATGGGCGAGCCAATGCCTAAAGACCTTGCACCTGACTGGAGTGGTCAGCACATCTGGAGTTTGAAGATTGGTGCTTATCATGAAGGCGAGAAGTATGGTGGTAAGAAGGGTGAGTCCGGTGAGTTCAGAATGTCCAACTGTTCAGACATAGAGAGAGTATGTTTTGAGAGTGTTGGATACTGGATGACTTACATATTCAAGGGTATGGCACATGGTTCATGGAACGATGCGACGTATTGTGACGGATCGTTTGGTATGGACAGATGGTTGGTAAAGGCAAAGGCAGCTTCAGAGCAGGCAAGAAGGTTTACTGCGTTGGAGAAGAAGGCTGGAATCAACTGGGTACCTGCTGAGTTCTGGAGAAAAGGAGATTACTTAGATCAGTTGTCTGGTATGAAGATTGTTAAGGAGTTCCCAGGCAAGACTATATTTGATCTATGCCCTGAGCCAGGCTGGCTGGATACACATCACGCACCTGCAGCAGAAGTTGAGTATATCAACAGGATGCTGAAGGAAGTGGGCATGTCTGCTGGTACACATAGTGCTCATCATTGATTTGATGTGATTAGATAAGAAGTAGAAGTATAATTAAGAGGGAGCCGGGCTTATTGCCTGGCTCCCTTTTTTTGTTAAAAGTGATATAAATCTCATTTTTATGGCACGAGAAAAAAGTTGTATTTTCCCGGTTGTTTTACTATCATTCAAAAAAATTGAAAGCGCCTAACCGCCTGCCAATCAGTTCGGGCAGGAAGTTTGAAGCGAACTAAAATCGCCTGCCTCTTCGTAGCACGCAGTCAGGCGGTAAAAAATCAATTCTTTTATTTTGAAACTTAAGGCGCTTTAGTTCACTTTAGACACTTCAAACTTTATTGCGGCTTTGCCGCACTATCCGTATTTATATAAGGAGAATCTGAAAAATGACTGCAAAACTAATTAAAGGTACTGACATTCGAGAACAAATACTGGAAGAAATCACTGCTGAGGTCGCAGAAATAAAAGAGAAACACGGGGTCGTACCGGGACTTGTAACGATCCTTATCGGTGAAAACCCCGCTTCCATGTCTTATGTAACACTTAAAATCCAGACAGCTCACAGAGTAGGTTTCCATGAGATTCAGGATACACAGCCAATTGACATTTCAGAAGAGGGCCTTCTGGCACTTATTGACAAATATAACAATGACGATTCCATTAACGGTATTCTTGTACAGCTTCCTCTTCCTGACCACATAGATGAAAAAAAGGTATTAAATGCCATTGATCCTGATAAGGACGTTGATGGGTTTCATCCCGTAAATGTTGGTCGTCTTATGATAGGAGGCGATGAGGTTAAGTTTCCACCATGCACACCTGCAGGAATTCAGGAAATGATAATCCGCGCCGGTGTTGAAACGAATGGGGCAGAAGTGGTAGTAGTAGGCCGCTCAAATATTGTAGGAAAACCAATTGCCAATATGATGTTTCAAAAAGGAAAAGGTGCTAATTCCACGGTAACCGTTGTACATACAGGAACAAAGAACATGGACGAACACTGCAAACGCGCGGACATACTGATAGTTGCTGCCGGCGTTCCTGGCCTGGTAAAGCCTGAATGGATCAAGCCGGGTGCATGTGTAATTGATGTTGGAGTCAACAGAGTTGGCGAAACCCCGAGCAAGAAAGACCCAAACAAGATGGTCGCTATCCTGAAAGGCGATGTTGATTTTGATGCAGCCAAGGAAATTGCGGGCAGTATTACACCGGTTCCCGGAGGCGTCGGACCTATGACGATCACCATGCTTATGAAGAATACCCTCAAATCTCTTAAATACAAATTGGGAATTGAGTAGAACACCTATAACCTTTTTTACGTAATAATAAAACAGATCTTTTTGTTGATGAAAATGCTTGTTTTTAAGCGGATACCCCCGGGTCTAGTGCCCCTCTCGGAAACTTCTGCGACTCTCCTTCGACTCGTCTCTGCGCGACAGGCGCGGCTCGCCGCCACCGGGAGGCAGGACGCGCTTGTCTTCCGAAGCGACCCATACAAAACGTGACTGCGACTTACTCCCCTTATAAGCGGGAACACGGAAACGACTCACATGAAGGCCACAGCCCCCCACCAGGAGACGTTCAAATTTTTTACTCGGTTCTGCTGACCATACAGCCAGACATCCATGTTTGCGCAACGCGTAACGACAGGCCATAATACCTTCATAACTGTACAGGCGGCTGTTCTCCGAACTGGTCATCGCACTGGGACCGTTATCGACATCCAGCAGGATCGCATCGAATTGGCTCTTAGAACGCATAATTAGGCTCACAATATCTCCCGTCTTGAGATCAACTCGTTTATCGTCCAGCGGCTGTCCGTTGAGTTCCCCGAGGAACTCACGATTCCATTCTACTACAGAACTCAACAGTTCACTTACCACCACTTTTGCATGGGGGCCGAGCATATCGAGAACCTGACGCAGAGTATAACCCAAACCCAGGCCTCCGATGAGCACACTTGGCGCCTTGCTACCAACCAGATGCGCACAACCCAGCCGCGCAAGCTCCAGTTCCGACTCATGCTGACGGCTGCTCATCAAATCCTGATCGTTGATCTTGATCGTGAAATCACGATCATGCTTATAAAGCTCCATCTCGCCTCCGTCCGGAGTTCGGGTAGTCGCGATTTTTACGGTAGGTTTCATGTTATCATCCTAATAAATATAATGTTTAGTTAGCCAATGCAATGTTATAGGCTTTGGCTAAACGTCTGGTTATGTTTTTTCTTCTCAATCGGTTAGGTTTTACCCTGATCTTCCCTGTACAAATCACCTCTAATACTTTTTTTCACGATTTTGAATTCATTTTTATTCTCTCTTTTTGTGACAACTATATGACTGTTTTTTTCTGAACAAATATCGAATGATACACTATGCTTCGTGTAATCCGGTCTTGATATTATTCGCTTACCGTCCGACTGAATTGGAGATTTAGACATTAGTAAATACGAATATTTTTCATATTCGTAACCTAACACACCATTTTTTAAATGTCTCTGGATACGAGATCTATCTACCCTCTCAACGAAATGGCACCAATCAGACTCAGAATCTCTTAAGGGACAAAATCCATTTGATGCCGTACACGGTGCAATGGTGCTAAACCCTTTTTCTATTAATTTATCTCTCGCTTGAATAATATTATTAAATCCTGATGGTGTACCTGGCTCTATTATTAAAACCATATTCGATTTCTCAACTAAACCAGATATACTAACCAGAGGATTATCACATTCACAAAAAGTATAGGAAAACACACAAAGATCATTTATCGGAATATCCTGAGATTCCAGCTTTAAATAGTTACAACTAATCGACTCTACATGGATAGGAGGTGCAGACGAGGAGAGAAACTCCTCGACAAGAACATTCATAATGCCAATAAACGCATCACTCCGCTCTACATTAGTATATTTATTTACTGTTTTAAATTTACGAAGAGCAAAAAGAAACGTCCCCGGCCCTCCGCCAAAATCAACGACAGACTCAACATCACGAAAAACATCTATATGCTGTCTAATTATTTTATCCATTACTCCAATAATAGACCTGCCCCTGGTAATCATATATAACGCTGCCAGGCTATGATCATTTACATATGTGTTTCTATGTGCAGGAGATTGGTACGCGCAAAACAGACGTTCAAGATTTTTCTTTTTAGAATAGTTAACTAAATAATTAGAGTAAATAAAATCATCCATATCATTCATAATTCAACCTGAAAACCCTGTTCATTATTTTCTCTTAATTATTAATTCTAACGTCTGAGGGCATGTAATAATTACTATTTCTATTAGCTTTGTCAATATTTGTCAACAATAAATACTTTAATGCAGCTTTACAAAAAATCCTATACTATCAAGTTGATAATGGTATATCCCCTATGTAGTAAATTCCGTTCGATATTACAACATTCACCAGCATAAATTTAAGGTTGATGCGTATGAGGTAAAGCCCCCGTATATAAAAAAACACCAAATGCAGAGCCTTAAAGGGGAAAAAGAAATTGAGATATCATTATGACCGGCACATTTACGTTTTAATGATATCGTTAGATTTTTACCAACGAGTATTGGATTCCTCTCGAAAGAGAGGACAGTTGTCGGACCGGGATTCCTTAGTCCCTCAATTCATTAGCGGAGTCGAAGGAACGTATTTATCTGCATTTATCTGCGGGAATCTGTGTCCTGTGCTTTTAAATCGCAAGTCATGATCTTTTGGAAAAGACAACACCAATACCAAACGTCCATATCGATCCTATAATAATCGACCACTTCCAGGAGATCTTCTCAATTCCCAGTGGAGAGAGGATGGTTGAGCGGACTTCCTGTAGCGGTCCGATTGAATCTGCCGTCAAAAACAGGACAATAAGCACACTCGTAACCATTATAACGACATTGGCAATATCGTTACCGCGTCTT
This sequence comes from Candidatus Brocadiaceae bacterium S225, assembly GCA_007859995.1. Lineage (GTDB taxonomy): Bacteria > Planctomycetota > Brocadiia > Brocadiales > Scalinduaceae > Scalindua > Scalindua brodae. The sequence continues at coordinate 237,376 of SMSL01000002.1, read as the reverse complement.
TCTGTGAGAACCGCAATGAGGAAAACTCCAATCATAGCGCCGTATGTATAACCGAAGATTCTGAATCCAAGCCATAAAACAGATTCTGTCTTACCGCACTGCATTGCCACAAGCGCCAGAACAGCAGCAAATATAATTACAGAATACCTGGAGATAGTGACTGCATGTTTCTCCGTCGTTTCGGGCCTGATATATCGTTTGTAAATATCAATATAAAATGTGGAAGAGAGTGCGTTAAGAGCCGAATCAAGGGATGACATGGCTGCGGCAAGCAGTGCCGCAATCAGTAATCCCCGCAAGCCTGGAGTGAGCACGGTTTTTATGAAATGGGGAAAGATATAGTCTGTATGGTGTGTTGCAATAAATGTATCAACCGCCGCGTCAGGGGTAACTTTGTAATAAGCAAAAAGGGCAGCACCTACGCCCAGGAAGAGTAATGTAATAGGAAAATTAAGTGCCGCCGTCCATAACAACGCCTTTTGCCCTTTCTTTACATGATCGCACGTCAGCATTCGCTGCACAAGATCCTGATCGGTCCCGAGCACCGCAAAGGTTGTGAAGCACCCAAACAGTAACCCGGCCGCAAGGGCATTGGGGTTGTTAAAGTTAAGAAAGAATTCAGGATGAGATGGTGAAGCAGAGACATGAAAAACCTTGAACTTTCCAAATTCAGATCCGATCTGGAAAAACTCGCTGAAGCCGCCCGGCATGGCTGACCAGATAAAGAACAGTGTAACGGTTGCTCCGCCCAGGAGTAGGAAAAACTGAAGCGTGTCTGTCCATATAACCGCCTTAATCCCTCCCAGAGCAGTGTAGATAAACGCTACGACTGCGATCAGTATGATCGCGCTATTAAGCGGAATATCAAATACAACAGAGAGTGCTATGGCGCACCCTGCCAGTCGAACACCACTTGCGAGCAGACGGGTAAGCATAAAAAACCCGGTCCCTGCATCACGGCTCCTCGGGCCAAATCGTTTACCAAGAAACTCATAAATGGTAGTTATTCGGCTCTTATAGTACGCACTTAATAATAGAGTTGAAACCAGCACGCGCCCGGCCAGATCTCCGATCGCCAGTTGCAGGTAAACAAAATCTCCTTCAAACGCGGCACCGGGAACACCGATAAATGTAAGTGTGGAAAGAGAAGTGGCGTAGATGGAGATCATAACAGAAATCCAGGGCATCTTACGACCGCCAAGGAAATAGTCTTCCGTCGTACTCTCCTTTTTTCCTGCTATAACACCAAAGGCAATAACAACGCCTGCATAGATTAAAAGCACAACCCAGTCAAGTAAAGATACCATCTGTTATTCTCTAAAGGAGATTCACCAGGCGCGGAGGCAATGTCATTGAATTAGGGGGAAAATATGGAGTGCATCATCCGTGATGATGCGTTTTAAAGCAGTGACACTGTCACCGCACTCCAAAAAAAGGAAATTCTACCATTCTACCTTGGGGGCATCGCCCCAGAGAAGCTCCAGGTCGTAGTAGCTTCGTATCTCTTTCTCAAAGATGTGTACTATGAAATCGCCGTAGTCGATAAGGACCCATTTTGCTTCACGGTATCCTTCCATTCCGAATTTCTTTACTGAAATCTTCTTCATCTCTTTATCTATTTCATCGGCAATGGCGTGAAGCTGACGTTCATTAATTGCTGAACAGATTACGAAATAGTCGGTTATAGATGAAATTTTGTCGACATCAAGTATAACTATATCCTGTGCTTTTTTCTCATCAGCGATTTTTGCACATATAATTGCGATCTTTTTTGAATCCAATGTATTGAAAATTCCTATATAAAAAAATATATAAAATCACCGCAAAGTCGCAAAGAGCACAAAGAAAGTTAAAAATCTAATGTAATCATACCATCAGAAAAAACTTTGCGTCCTTCGCGACTCTGCGGTGAATAGCTATTCCTTCTTTTGCCAAAGCTTGTCCCTGTGTGTTTTAAACAGGAGTTGACAAACAAAGCCAAAACATCTATTTAACCATAATATGTAACAACTCTCCGATCTTCGGTGAGTACTTTACGATAAGCCCGGCAAAAACAACTGAAACAATTGACATTAACTTGATAAGAATGTTCAGCGACGGACCGGATGTATCCTTAAACGGATCTCCCACGGTATCACCAACAACGGCCGCTTTATGCGCGTCTGAGCCCTTACCACCGTGCTGCCCCGTTTCAATATACTTTTTCGCATTGTCCCAGGCACCACCGGCATTTGCCATAAAGATAGCCAGGAGAAATCCTGTTGACAATCCGCCTGCCAGAAGACCCATACTTCCGGGAACACCTAAAACCAAACCAACAATTATAGGAACAAATATTGCCAGTAAAGATGGAAGCATCATTTCCTTCTGAGCTCCCTTTGTACTGATAGCAACACATGCTGCGTAATCAGGCTGACCGGTACCGTCCATTATGCCTGTTATCTCCCTGAACTGTCTCCTTACCTCAGCTACCATCTGCGCCGCAGCCCTTCCGACTGCCTTCATAGTCAAAGCGCAGAAGACAAATGACACCATGGAACCAATAAAAAGCCCTACAAGGACTTTAGGGTTCATCAGTGTAACATCGTAATAAGTCATCAAGTCAGATATCTGCAGTGCTGTAGTATCTATCATGTGACCGGCGACTTCCACAGCATGAATACCAGTCCTTTCCAGGCCTATTTTAACCTCTTCTACAAATACGGCCAGTAATGCCATAGCTGTTAAAGCAGCAGATCCGATAGCAAATCCTTTACCGGTAGCTGCTGTTGTATTTCCAAGGGAATCAAGGGCATCAGTTCTTTCCCTGACTATTGGTTCCTGATTGCTCATCTCAGCATTACCACCGGCATTATCAGCAATTGGGCCATAAGCATCGGTAGCCAGTGTTATGCCGAGTGTTGACAACATACCGACTGCGGCAATAGCAATACCATAAAGCCCCATAGACGTATTTGCAAATCCACCGGCAAACATAAAACTCAATATAATACCAACGGCAATGGTCGCTACAGGAATTATGGTTGACAACATACCTGTAGCCACGCCATCTATAATCAGCGTAGCAGAACCTGTTTCCGCCTGGGCGGCAATGCCTTTTGTCGGACCATGATCCGCAGAGGTAAAGTATTCTGTTCCTTTACCTATAATAATACCGGCTAACAAACCTGTAACTATCGAACCCCAAATCCCAAAATGCCCGGGAAGAAGGAACTTTATGATTACCGCGGAAGCTATCACTATCAGAATTGAACTCAGGTTTACACCCTTTGCCAGAGACTTGAGGAGCTCCTTTTGCGTTGCTCCTTCTTTTGTCTTGATAACCCTGATACCAATGATAGATAGAATAACTCCAATACCCGCAATGCACATGGGCAACACAAGCCCCGCAACGCCAAGACCACACGCAACACCCAGTGCCGCGCTTGCAAGTATTGATGAATAGTAAGATTCATACAGATCAGCTCCCATTCCGGCCACGTCACCAACGTTATCGCCAACATTGTCAGCAATAGTTGCGGGGTTTCGAGGATCATCTTCCGGGATACCGGCTTCAACCTTCCCTACCAGGTCAGCGCCAACATCAGCGGCCTTTGTGAATATGCCCCCTCCAACTCTCGCGAAGAGTGCCTGAAAGCTTGCTCCCATACCAAAACAGGGAAGTATTACGGCTATTTCGGTAAGAGAAACATCTGTATATTTTCGAAGGTAAAAGAACCAGACAGATACATCTAAAAGACCCAGTCCAACAACAATTAAGCCCATTACCGCACCACTTCTGAAAGCGATCTTCAGCCCCTGGTCCAGCGATTTCTTTGCCCCTTCAGTTGTCCTTGCACTCGCGTTAGTCGCCATCTTCATGCCAAGGTACCCGGCAAGTCCGGATAAGAATCCGCTGGTAAGAAAGGCAAACGGCACGAAACCGGACTGTATCTTTAACCCAAATGATAGTATCGCTAGAGCGATAAACACGAATACGAAAAATATCGCGACGACCTTGTATTGCTGTTTTAAATACGCGTAGGCTCCCTCTCGAACATGCCCTGCGATTTCTACCATCTTTTTATCACCCTCGGGGTAGCTCATCACTTCTTTATAGAATCTACGACAAAAGAACAACGCGCAAACCGCGCCAAGCGGTGCAAGCCACCATAGCTTGGGTATTGATTTGTTATGATATGATGCTGCTCTCTTAGCCGCTACTGAATCAGCACTGGTTTTTGTAAGCCGGGCCTTGTCTGCATGACCACTCGGTGATGCATATATCGCCCCCTGGGACATAAACATTGTAAGAATAAATAATAGGATTACCTTGCTCAGTAACCTATGCCGAAAAAATTCTTTTACCATTTAATTCACCTTTCTAAACATTATTGTTCAAGTTGTAACATCTTCTCATTAATCTTCTCTAAATAACTCCCGGCTATTCCACCAGGGTCGTCAGGATGCCTCTCCAGATAGGCATTCCACTCCTTAATTGACTCTGTTGCGTACTCGTAAGCCTCTTTCCGGTTACCATCTTTTTCCGCCTGTAAGGATGCATGCCACAAAATGTGACATACAGTTCGTTCAATTACAATTTTTTTGCGAAGCAATGAATTATAATTTAAGGACTTTCTTACCCAGTAAAGCGACTGCCGGTAATTATCCTTACCTGTCTCCTCTTTAAGATGCTCTCTGTAGTAATCGGCATATTTAAAACTTTTAGAATCGAATTTGTGAAAGTATATATAACCAATTTCAAAGAGTAAATCACCATTTGTCGGATTTCTTGCAGCACCTTTTTCCGCGAAGTCCAAGCCGGCCTTTATCCATCTCCATTTATTTTCCGGAGATTCCCACTCAAAAGCGATGTTATAGCACATATTCCACGCCTGGAATATCCATACAGCCGAAAAATGCGGCTGTAATTTTGCAATCATATTATTTATGGCGAGCAGCTCATAGAACTTTTTTTCTTCATGCCTGGCGATACCCCGTATCCACAATAAATCAACCAGGACACCCCTGAAACTGCCAAGAAGTGCCGTTGGGAGAACCTCTAACGGATCAAGGTTCGTATAGTTTGAATCAAGACCCCTCCTTAAATAATCAATTTTGTATTGTAAAAAAAACAGTCCTGAAAGTACAAATACTATTATCGATGGTATTATTGCTAATTTTGGCAATGAGTACTTTTTCATACCAAATTCTTTAAGCTATCTCTTTTCTCTTAAAAACTAGAAATGATATTGGCAAGCAAACGAGAGCATACAAAACAGCATAACCAAAACCCATAAATATTCTTTTACAGGGAATATTTATACCATCAATAAAATATTTTCCAACACTGAAATATCTGAAATCAGGCAATATATAACTTAACAGCAGTATAGGTTTCTTTATAATATGATTAAGGTACATCAGGTAAACATTTGATTTCTGCATTACCCCGGATATTCCATGTTCATGTTCGCTCGTTTCAATAACATTAATAACTGTTGATAAGTCGCGCATAAAGTCGGTTATATTACCACAAAAGAAGACAAATAAACAGAAGAGAATATTAACGGGAAGAGAAAGAAAAGTAGACCCTAGTACTGCAATTACCACCATTAAAAGGAATTGAGTAGATATTATTGTTAATCCTTTCAGGTAATTACATCCGAAACCTTTTTCCCCCCAGAAAATCCTTAAGCTATCTGCACGTATACCTAAAAAATCACCAGAATTTTCCGGTGATACGACTATCGTCAATTCTTCACTTCCATCCAGAGATTTACCATTTAGTCTCAACAAGAGGGGCTTATTTCTCGATACTTCCATTGATTCGGTCAGAATCCTTGCTGAGTATGGATTAATAATCTTAATTTTTACTGGAATTCTCCCGGTTGATCTTTTTTTACCTTCTATAAGAAAGTTGGCCTCAATCGCCAGATCATCATTTTTATCTTTAGATGATAATCCCTTAAATTTCCATACCGAGGCGCCTTTTCCTCCTCCTTCTATCCAGGAAACATTCCCAATCTTTTTTGCCGAATCCCCGGTTATCTGTAAATTAACAGGATCAAACTGTTCTCTGGCCAGAAGCCCACGGCTGCTACCTTGAGTGCCCTGTTTCAAAGCCGTATATCTGATAAGCGTATAGCTTACACTGCCCATTATCAGCAGCAATACTCCAATTATGTATACAAAACCAATAATTTTCCCGAATATAATATTGGTTCGCTGAACCGGCTTTGCAGTTATCGTACAAATAACCTTATTATCTATGTCAGTCGGAATAGATGAAGCGGATAGCAGGATCGCCGCCAGTGTACCAAAAAAGGTAATTGAACGGAAGCACATAGACTCAACAATTTTTATTTTTTCTCTTCCATCACCAACAACCGGCATAAAAACGGAGCAGCAGATTGTAACTACACCAAGAGTAATAAGAATAAATAGTATCTTGTTTCTAACAGCTTCCTTAAACGTCTGTTTTGCTATTACTAATATTTGCTGCATTATTAGCCTTTATTCAATATCAAGCGGGGTATGAAGCCCTTCTGTTTAGTTGGACAATTCAATCAGAGCGGTCCCAGCTTGTCTCTCTGCGTTCCTGAACAATCTTCAAGAACAGATCTTCAAGCGTTCCGGAAGAATTTTTGATTGATACAACTTCACCCTGTTTTTCCTGTATAAACCTCTCGACTTCCATTAGAGTCTCTTTTGAGAGATTGCGGATCAGTAGTTCAACAATATCTCTGTTGGCAAGCAATTCGCCAATTGTGCCCGATATCTGCAGCTCGCCTTTATCGATTATTGCAACTCTATCACAAATATCCTGTACATCGGATAAAAGATGTGAACATAAAAGAACAGTTTTTCCCTGGGCTTTTAACCCAAGGATCAAGTCCTTTGTTTCTCTGGTACCAATAGGATCAAGTCCGCTGGTAGGTTCGTCAAGAATAATTAAGTCAGGATCGTTTATCAATGCCTGTGCAATACCAATTCTCCGTAACATTCCTTTAGAATATTGTTTAAGAGGTCTTTTTCTCGCAAATTCCAACCCTACTCGCGTTAAGAGCCTGTTTGTTCTTAATTTCCTCTCTTTTCCAGGTATCCTAAATAACTGACCATAAAAGTCTAAGGTTTCATCCGCGTTGAGAAACCGGTAAAAGCAGGACTCTTCCGGCATAAAACCGATTCTGCTCTTTATGGCTACATCATCTGTTGCTTCTCCTAAAACATATGCCCTTCCTTCAGTTGGAAAAATTAATCCTAAGAGAAGTTTTAATGTAGTTGTTTTTCCAGAACCGTTAGGACCGAGCAGTCCAAAGATTTCACCTTTTCGAATAGCAATATTTAATTTGTTAAGAGCTAATACTTTTTTGCGCCCCCAAAAGCTTCTATACGCCTTTGTCAAATCCTCCGTTTTTATGGCAATATCGTCACTCAATTTCCAGGCCCTTCCGGATAATAAAACGATTGTCCACAGCAATAACATTATTTATGCAGAGAGCAGACTCATTTTTCGCTAAGTCTGCAAAAATACACAATTTAGCACAAAAGTCAAGCGAAATATCACGGTACAATTGAAGGTATCAGACGTATTAACGCAAAACAAAAAAACAATCATAAGCACTTATCAATAAAACACTAAGACATTAATAACAAGAATTTTCACATAGATACCTTTGTGACTGAAAAATAACAGACATATAATATACACAATTGCTAAAACCCTGAAGACGGGAACTGTATTAGCCAAATTATTGTATGTATGATTAAGAAAGTGCTAAATTAATAAAAAATGTTTACTACTACTCAAAAGTAAGGAGCAAGAACATGAAATTGAAAGAGACAAACAAGGGAAGCGATACTAAAGGGATCGGTTTAAAGCAAAAGAGAAGTTGTTTAAAATGCGGAGAGAAGTTTCCAAGCAAAGGCCCTTATAATCGCGTATGCGATAAGTGTAGTTCAATGAATGAAAGAGTTGCAAACAGCACATACGCCGTAAGGGAAAATCCTCCTACTGAGTCTGGCAATGTAGAAAAAGGATTTTATGGGTTTAATTAACCGTTTACTTCTCAAATGTTTGACAAAGTATCAACCCGGCAGGTTGTTCGAGGAGAGATAAGTATTAAAAACTGTTTGTATCTATTAATCCCCTTTCTTCCTTAATAGATTAGTTTAGAAGTCTACGTTCTCGGACAACCTGCTTTTTTCTTATCTACACTTGATTTTTTGTACGTTCTCCACCGAAACAGACAAAGCTAAATCATCGAGTTTTCCATCTTTTCGTTTATCAAATAATCTTATTATTTATAACCTCCTAGTCTTCCAAACCGTTCTTATGGATATCGCTTATTGTACCGTTTTTTATATAACCATCCGAAGTCGGTCTTATGCGCCAACCGCGATCATCCTGATAAAACTCAATTTCCTTAACCTGAATAATTCTCATAACTAATCTCTCTCTCTTTTCGCCAATCATTAATAATTTACATTCCTGATACCTGTGGGTCTCCATGCAGGGGCAATAACCCCCTTATGCGAATACCTGTCAAGAAGTCTTGCCTGCGTTATACTGAATTCGCCGTATCTGTCATTTATCTTATCCATAGCCTGCAAGACAGATATTCTGTCCCTGTCCTTCTTGAAAAGGGGTATTTGACGGTAATTTGTTACCAGGTTTGAGACACTTACACCCAACAATCGTACCGTATACTTAAGCCTTATCATTTTTACTATATCGAGTGCGACAAGGTATATGTCAAATCCGTCATTTATATATTCTTTGACGGTGCATCTTTTTGTAAAGGTTTGGAAATTCGAATACCTCAATGTCAGGGCCACAGTCCTGCCAAAATAGTGTCCGCGGCGCAATCGCCTCCCCACCATTTCCGAAAGCTGCAACAGATATCTCTCCATCTCTTCACCGCCACTTACATTCCTCTCAAGGGTCATACTATGGCCGACAGATTTTGCATCCGGCGTATCCTCAATCGGGACAACAGGACTTTCGTCTATTCCCAGGCCCATTTGATGAAGTTTGTTGCCAATAACTCCAAATTTATTTACCAACTCTTTTACCGGAAATCTCCCCAACTCCCCACACGTCTTGATACCCATCGCTTCAAGGCGTATCTCCAGCCGTGACCCAATTCCACAGAGCTCTCCCACCGGCATTTTTTCAAGAATCTCAGAAACGGCCCCCGGATGTATTGTCGTAAATCCATCCGGTTTCTGCATATTGCCGGCCAATTTTGCCAGCAGCTTGTTAGGGCCGACACCGATGGAGCAGGTAAGCCCGAAACCCCTCAGTATCTTCCTCTTAATCCGCATGGCAATATCTTCCGGTTTACCAAAAAGGCAGAGGGATCCCGTTATATCGAGAAATGCCTCGTCAACTGAATATACCTCCACCAACGGTGTATAGTCCCCGTAAAGCCTGACAAGACGCGTGCAGGTGTCTGTATACTTTTTATTATTACCTGCAACAAATATTATATCAGGACAGAGCTTCTTTGCCTCCGGCACTGTCATACCAACCTTAACACCATAAGCCCTGGCCTCATATGAAGAGGTGGTAATAACCGTCCTTTGCTGCGCGCCAATAACAGCTACAGGTTTATCCCGGAGTGAAGGCTTAGACTGCTGCTCCACAGAAGCAAAAAAAGCATTCATATCTACGTGCATTATTGTTCTGTTATTCATAATTTTGATACCGTGAAAAGTGTGAAGTGACTAAAGTGAACTAAAGTGCCTAAAGTTAATGTAATATGATTTCCTTCTTAACTCAACTGCTCCAGATACTCTAATACATCATATTTTTTAGGCTTACTATTTTCTTGCTTGTAGACAAGAAACTTCTCTTCTTGATAGCTTCTTATAAGTCGTTCAATAAACAGCGGATTTTCATAATATTTTTCATTAATACTTCTGAGCAATTTGAGTTTGGGAGCTTCTGCTTCACTATCAAATCTGTCAGTATAAAAGAGGCCTTTTAAGGTTAATCCTATGCTGCTTGCGGTTTGCAATCCAGGAGTTGAGAAAAACCTGTATTCATTTTCGTATTTCCAATTTTTAGATTTGCAGCAAAAAAAATCAAAACACTTGCCTTTGATTAATTCAACATAATCATTTTCTTCCATACACACTACCTGCCTTCCCTTATATTCTATTGTTGTTGGTAGTTTCGTATTAACATCACGGGTATATACCAACGCTAACCCTCGCAGATTGTTAGCATAGTGTGCAAACATGAGTTGTGCCGCATCATCCTTAAATACATCTGCCCCGGATAAACAGAAAATCCCTGTTTCTATATATGAAATATGCTCAACAATTGTTGACCAGTAAATTTTTTCAAAGCCATCCCAAGTTGGATTTCTTAATAAAGAAGCAATGGTTTGGCAATATTGTCTTACTTCGCCGCATTTAGGAATATTTTCATCATTGCATAAAACACTTTCTTTGATTTTACTAATAACGTTCTCTCTTTTATTGGCATCAGAGAAATAATTTTTTAACTTATCAATAAAGGTATGAGACTTACTGGGAAAACCTACTATTACATTTTGTTCATTTAGATCATTAAATTCATAGACTGTTGAAAATTTAACAGTTTGATTAATGATCATTTGAATGGTTCTGTCATTGAACTGAACAAATTTGACAAAGCACCTCTTTATGTCCATTAGCATATTTCCTTAAAAGCTTTATAAATTGTAAATCTCAAATCTACAAATCGTAATTTTTTATCATCCTTCTACCTCCACTGCCATAAGTTTCCACACCATAGTCTCGGTATTGTAGGCAATTTCGTACAGGTCCTGACCGTCTGTAACGGAAAAATAGTGAACGGACGCACTTCCTTCTTTATTCGTCCACGTATACGTTACTTCCTTGATGCGGTACTGCCTCTCTTTCCATATAAACCATACCGGTTTTATCTTCTTCCCGCCGATACAATCGGCGCCAAAGACCACTCCGGCCTTTATGGGTTCTCCTATCTCTGTAATCATATTTATTCAATCTGCCTTAATACGGTCACAACCTTTCCGGCTATCATCATCTCATTGACCTGGTTTTCTCTGATAATTATAGGCTTCATAGTTGAATTAGCCGGTTCCAGATAAATGCTATTGCCTCTCCTGAAAAATCTCTTAACCGTCGCTTCGTCATTAATAACAGCAACTACGATATCACCATTCTCCGCAGTTTGCTGGGATTTAACCAATACGAAATCACCGTCCTGGATGTGAGCATCTATCATACTCTCCCCTTCTACCCTGAGGAAAAAAGTATTATCCCAACGAGCCACCGATGCATCTATGGCCAGATGCCCCGTAATATCTTCAACCGCAAGGCAAGGTGACCCTGCCCTGACCCTTCCGACTACGGGTATCAACTTTGCCTGGCTCTCTGGTATTTCCGCACACACTTCTATTGCCCTTGGGCTATTTGGTATTCTCTTTATGTAGCCCTTACGTTCAAGTATATCCAGATACTTCTTTACGCTGTTGGTACTCGCCAGTTTAAGGTGATATACCATCTCCCGAATAGTAGGCGGATACCCGTTTTCCCGGATATGTTTCGTCAAGAATGACAGAAAATTATGTTGTTTTTTTGTAAGTTTAGCTTTCATAATAAGGTAAACACATGTTCACCTAATATATTATCCGGCTATATATCTGTCAAGGGTTAAGTTTCTGACATCCTCGAAGGGTTCTACAAAATGGCAGGAAAATTTTCTTGTTTATTGAGACGTGGCATTTTTGATATGAGAGAGAATTGTCGACAATTCTTCATTTTGCGTGGTCAAGTCGGCTATCTCCTTTATATGCTCATCTTTCAATTCCAGTGATAATATCTCACAGTTAAGCTGTTTGACACTTTTATCCCTCACACCATATAATGTTTCCGCAACAGCAACTTTTGCCTCCGCAGACATGTTAGAATTGATAATGCCTGCCCTCAAATTGATATCTTCCTTACTTTCTCTGGCGACTGCCTTCTGGAATGACCTGTCTTCTTCGCTCAATCTCCCGACCACCTTACCTATATCTATCGGTACTACGTTAGCGATACAACCTGTCATCTCTGAAACATTTCGTTCAAATTCGGGGGTGTCTTCTTCACTGGCGATGTAAGAGACTTTTCCTTTCTGTTCCTTTCTTAGAGACAATATCTTATTCTGCTTGAGAAAAGTCCGGGTATAACAGGACAGCTCTTTAGCCGTGTCCACAATATGAATCTTTCTGCCTGTATGTCTTTCCCAAATCTCATGTATCGCCTGCTCAAATACACTATAATGGGTACACCCCAGAATAAGGATATCAATATTCTTCTTTATAAGAGGTTGCAGGTTCGCTTCAATAATAGACCTGTTTCTTTGACTAATAACCTGAGACCTCATTTTGTCAAACTCACTCATGTCAACCATAGTTGCAAACAGAGGCGCTACTACGCTGAATATCTTGACATTTTGACGGTGCTTCCTTATTTCATTTATATAAGCACCGCTCTCTATCGTTGCTTTTGTCGCAACTATCCCTATGCTCTTCACCTCCACCCCGTTAACATTCTCAAGCCTAAGCACGGCTTCAACAGCAGGTACAATTGGGCCAAGGACAGGTATGGAAAATTCTTTTTCCATTGTGACCCTGGCATTGGCATCCATGGTATTGCATAAGAGTACGATCTTAGCACCCAAGTTGTAAGCCGCTTCCACATATATTCGGCACAGCTGCTCAATTCTCCTGGGAGAACTTCCTCCAAGGCGTCTTGACAAAACACTGATAATAACAACATCTTCACCGGCCAGCTCTTCCAGCTTTAACAAGTGCTCCTGTAAAATTACCGGTGCAATTCCTGTATCCATAACTACAATCTGTCCATTGGGCCTATAGTCCCTGAACGGATGTAGCATTACGGCCAGAAGCCGTTTAACGGCTATAATATCTTTCGCAATGGATGGCATTACATCATATTTCCGTTCCGTTTTTGATACCGATTGTCTGTAATGTTTACTGACATTAGGATTCTCAGAGTTTAGCCCTTCCAACACCATCTCGCCTCGCCTTGTTGCCCTCCATTCCTTCAGCCACATAATTGCGGAATTGTGATAAGGTATTTCCTGTATCCCAGTTGCGTTATTAATACCTGCAGCAACCTTGCTTCTTCCAGTCATCCAACTATGAACGTTGCCCAACGTTTCGATTAAATCTTTTTCCTTAGGTGCCAGCAGTTGTTGTACATACAGTGTTTTCAGCGCCTCATCCTCTACCCAGTTAAGTATTTGCTCATTGGTCGTCTCGCCATCCGGTTCCGGCCAGAAGCCATTCGGCCCCATAATGCGGTATGTAACAAGCCGGTTTCCTACCTCTCTTGCGAGCCGTATTGTCTCACTCCTTGTCAAGTTAATGGGTACTGCCTTTATTTCGCCCCCTATATCTTCAATCTCCATAAGCATTATAGCGCTGCTTGCACCACCCAGTTTTATATTATGAAGGGCATGGAACAAACTTTTCTCCACGGCAGATGATTCAACTTCTTCAAGCACAATATTCTCTACGATATCTTTTATTTCTACCAATGTATACTTCTCGATTCCTTCAGGGAGAGCGACATGCTTTATAAACTTAAACTCGCCCTGCCCGGGACCAAATGCCAGATTATGTTGAACCAGGAACAACTTAACTGTTTTTGTGGAATCATTGTCCATCTTCAGATTAATCGTATCAATAAACTTCTGCCTGAGCCCTTCCAACCGTTCAAATAAATGGCAATGCTTATTGAAAAAATCCACGTCTTTATCCTGAATAATGAGCTTGACTTTATCTATCCGGCTATGTATTTTCCCTAAAGTGGTTAGTTCAGGAAAATTTTCGCTAATTCGCTGCTTTGTATAATCTATAGACATTCAACCTCCTGTCCAGACAAATGATAACCTGGAATTCTGTAAGTTTTATTTTTATTTCGTACTTTTCTAGAATCAATTATAAGTTTATTAATGTAATAAAAATAGATCAAAATTTCTATAACATATTGTTGAGGAAATGTTATCACAAAGTGACAAATGCCTATTACGTTTAAACAATTAAAAACACTTGAGGATTTAAACCCTTGCGAAGGTCTGCAGGAAGCCGTATGGGAATTTAACAAGAACGATATAATACCTCCAAGATTTATGCGGGTATTATGCAAACATGGCGGAGTTGCAATGGGAGCCTTTGATGACAAGACAATGATAGGCTTTGTCTTTGGCGTTCCCGCGATTCATTACGGACGGCCTTCTCAACATTCACATATGCTGGCAGTGTTACCTGAATATCGTAATCACAACGTCGGATATAAATTAAAAACAGCCCAGCGGGAAGAGGCCCTGAACCGTAACATAGATCTCATAACATGGGCATTCGACCCGCTGCAATCCAAGAATGCCCACCTGAATATAAACAAGCTGGGAGTCATTGCCTGTAGTTATGATATAAACCTGTACGGAGAAGAAACTTCCAGTAAACTGCACAGCGGTCTGGGCACGGACCGCCTTCTTGCTGAATGGTGGCTTACCAGCGATAAAGTCAAAACTATTATTGACGGATATGCTCATGATACGGTAGGAAAACCACCTGCAAAAGGATTGAACATAAATAGAACGGAACACGATAAACAGGGATTTCTTGTTCCTGAAGAACCGGATTTATCACTGACAGATGAAGTGTTGTTACTGGAGATACCGGCTGATATTGACGAAATGAAAGTCTCCAACATTGAAGCCGCACACAAGTGGCGAGAACTTATCCAGAAAGCATTTCTTCACTATTTTAATACCGGGTATTACGTTAATTCTTTGCAAGTTGAACGAGAAGGTAACACTCGACGAGTCTACTATGTGTTGAAACGTCTAACCAAACCGTACATATCAATGACCTACGATTAAAAGAGCTTCTTTATAATTTACGTCGTGAAAAAACCGTGTACTTTATTAACAGCAAATTATCACAACAAAAGCTTATCATTTCTTGCAGAACGCAAGTACTTATAACTATTGAACATACAGAAACAGCATACATTTTGAGACATGGGTAAATCAATTAACGGAAGACATATTGCAGGAATTCTGGTATAAAAGGCAGTAATGTTTATAATGAACTGAATAGAGGGCAAGCATTATTAATAAATAAAGTAAAAGAGATTTGGTATTTAAATAATCCCCTTAAATCTATTGGTTTTTTTGAAATCAAAAAACGCCTATAGATTTTTTCATTTATAGGCATCTTCATTTTTTTATATCATGTTATGTTTCGGTAGTTAACAATATTATTTTAACAAGTAAGAACAAGTAAAATTTAAGAGAGACAAATGTACAAATTCAGAAAAGAGCCCTGGCAAGAAGAAGGACAGTGGCAGGAACAGATTAAAGACCAGGTCGATACATTAGAGAAGCTGAGTCAATATATAAACACTACTCCAGACGAAGAAGAAGCGATAAAAACATTAAACATGAGATGGGGAACAACGCCATACTATGCATCACTCATGGACAGAGACAACCCAGGTTGTCCTGTCAGAAAAATGATTATCCCCTCAATGAAAGAAAGTGAAAATAAATATGGAATTCCAAATTATTTAGTGATCAAAGAAAATAGAGAAAAAACTGACAGGTTTGGAGAAGATGAAAAAAGGCCTGATAGCGTTGCAAGACAGTATATTGACCGGGTCGCGTTTACCATTACAGATGTATGTCCAAGTTATTGCAGATATTGTTTTAGAAGAGAAGCGGTGATTGACAAGGACCTACGCTTACGATTCGATGTTGATGAAGGATTAGAATGGATTAGAAATCACGAAGAAATTCGTGATGTATTACTAACCGGAGGGGATCCATTTATGTTGCCAGATGAGGACATAAAGTATTTAATTGAGAGCCTTAGAAGTATTCCACATCTTGAAATGATTCGAATCCACACAAAGATGCCAATTACCTGCCCACATCGAGTAACAGAAAATCTTCTTGATATATTAGGGCAAGAACATGATATTCCAATATGGATCAATGTCCACATTTGCCATCCAAAAGAAATTACGGATAAAGTAAAAAAAGTGGTCTGGGATCTACTTCATACAGGCATCAACGTCGGAAATCAAGGTGTAGTGCTGAAGGGCATAAATGATGATGTCGAAACATTTCAAAAACTTCACCAGAAACTTCTATCTGTTAGAATAAGGCCATATTACATGTTCCACTGCCAACTGGCACCCGGCGTAGACCACTTCCGAGCTCCAGTGGAAAAGGGTGCTGAGTTAATTAGAGACGGAATACGCGGTCATACATCAGGATTAGCACAACCAATGTATGCTGTCTCTACTAAAGTTGGAAAGATCCCATTAATGCCGGATTATTATATACAAAGTAATGGCGGGAAACAGTACAAACTACAAAGTTATAAGGGTGAAACTCTTTACATCCCATATATCCCTGAATAATTTGTCTTGCCCCTCTCCCTTATGCTAAAGTTGACCTTATATTTGTCATCTTATTTCAGGACAAGACATCCAGACTCCTGCGTTAATTAAGACACCATGTTCCCTATTATTGACCGTTAGTTTTGGTTTGTATAACTTTTAAGTGTAGATGGATCTCTAATGGTGTAAAATCCCGATCATCGTGTAGAAGTGAAAAAGCATTGTAAATACAGAAAGTTCCAATAATAACATCTATTGTTTTGCGTATTGTCACACCCTTCTTTCTGAGGTAACGATAAGTTGAAGCACTTTTGAGCGCGACTTCCTGGCCTAGCATCTCAACTACTGGAAAGCTTAACAGTAGGCTTTTAGCTTTTTTAAAATCATTATCACTTTGAAAGCCCTGAAGTACTTCAGTTAAAATAAGATCTCCTGTAAGAATAGGTTCATTCCCAAGAGCAGAATCTAACCAATTCGTTTTTGGAGTTATCTTACCATTAAAATAGTCGATCCAGACTGATGAATCTACGATAATCAATTGTCTCTCCGCATTTCATCAAGATTTCCGGTCCACTTTAACTTACCCCGAAAATTTTTTATCTTTTCCTGTTGTTTAAACTCTACCAGTAATTTCAACCCCGCTTCAATAGTATCTTTTTTTGTTTTCAGTCCTGATAATTTTTGAGCGGTATTCATTAATTGATCATCAATAACAACATTTGTTCTCATCTCTTTACCTCCCCTCAAATTTAGTACAATGTGTATCACATTTGTAAATTATACACATATAGTCTGATAGTGACAAGTTTTAAAATGACGACAGCTAATTACTCAAAAAAAACGATTTCTCGTGTTTACTTTGGAGGTACCAGTGGCACAATTTATGACGATCTCTCTGTCCAGATTTCTACCCCAGTCCCCGAACCCACAACCATTGCCTTACTCGGCATCGGCTTAGCGGGGCTTGCAGGAGTAGAATGATATCGAGATTGACAGTTTGGAATTCAAAAAATTAACATGCCACAAACGCCTTTTTTTGAAAACCAGCTTCGGCAGGACTGAAAGGCGCCTTATACCTTTAACAAAGGTTTTTATGACGCTCTTCTTCAGAATCAATCAACGCGATTCTCTGACGGTATGTAATAGGACAACTGTTAATCTCTATAAATAATTACTCTATCCGGATTTTTTTATAAAGTTGCTTTGCCACATTGTGAGGGGGGATCCATTAAGGACACAAAATTCTTCCTTATTTCAGCCGGGATTGATATACTCATTCTAAGGTGACAATTTCTTGCTTTTTTTGACTGGAAATTATAATTTGTTCAGGAGAATAATATTAAGATTGAACGACTTGAGATACGGGAAATCAATCTGCCGCTTGTTCATTATTTCGAAACCAGTTTCGGAAGGACTGAAAAACGCCGTATACTTTTAACAAAGGTATTTTGTAACGGTGCTGTTGGTTATGGTGAATGCACAACCGGAGAAAAACCTTTTTTCTCGCACGAGACGATTGACACTGCCTGGGTTATCATAAAAGAGGTGTTAGCACCAATTGCAATTGGAAAAGAATGGACGGCACCTTCGGAGGTTGGTCAATGGTTCAATCAGATACGAGGACACCAGATGGCACGCGCGGCAGTAGAAAATGCCTGCTGGGATATGACTGCCAGAGTCAATAATATAGCCCTGCATGAATTACTGGGCGGAACACGCAAGGAAATCTCCTGTGGCGTATCTATCGGCATACAGGATAGCCCTGAACAACTGCTGGAGAAAATCAATACTGAAGTCGAAGCCGGTTACCGGCGGATAAAGATCAAGATCAAGCCAGGCTGGGATTATGATATCCTAAAACTTGTCCGTCAATCTTTTCCTGATATCACTCTCTCTGTAGATGCTAACTCTGCATATACTCTTGCTGACATCAACCTGTTAAGGAGTTTAGACGGATTCAATCTCCTCATGATCGAGCAACCATTAAGCCATGATGATATTGTTGACCACTCACATTTACAAAAACAGATTAATACGGACATCTGTCTCGATGAACCGATTACGTCTCTCGATAAAACCCGCAAAGCAATTGAAATGAAAAGCGGCAGGATTATCAACATAAAGCTGGGACGTGTGGGCGGTTTCAGTGAAGCCATTAAGATCCACAACCTCTGCTATGAACACAATATTCCGGTTTGGTGCGGAGGAATGCTGGAGGCCGGTATTGGACGTTCCCATAATATAGCAATGTCAACACTTCCCGGTTTCAGCCTGCCGGGTGACGTATCGGCAAGCAAGCGATATTTTAAAGAAGACATCATTGATCCACCCGTTACAGTCAGCAAGGATGGATTTATCAAAATATCTCAAATACCCGGCACCGGATATGAGCCAAAGGAGAAATATATCGAAAAGATTACCGTAAGGAAAGAGGGCTTTTCTGCGTAGAATATTATTCTATCATTCTCTGGTAGAGGCGCGATGCTGTGTACCCCTGCCGATTTGTGACAACAGTTAAACAATAGATTTTATATTTCTGCTTACACGGTGATCAACATCCGGTGATTACTGCTAACTCTAACAGCACTATTACCTCTTTCCATCTTTCAACTCACTTGAATTAAAAAATAATCATTGTATTATTTTGACACCACGCTTATATTATGACCTAAATCAAATGCAGAAGGTTGAAACTAAAGGAGGACGTAATGCAAAGCTGGCTATACCTGGCAGCAGCAATTGTATTAGAAATAGCAGGAACAACCTCTATGAAATTGTCTGAAGGTCTTACAAAATCAGTCCCTTCAATATTAATCTTTGTCTTCTATGGTTTTTCCTTCCTGATGTTTACGATGGCCCTGAAAAGGATTGACTTGAGTGTCGCGTACGCGATCTGGGCAGGAACAGGTACTGCCCTTATTGCATTAATAGGAATTGCACACTTTAAGGAACCCCTGACACTGATAAAAATCGTGAGCATAGGACTGATAATCATCGGTGTTGCAGGATTGAATATAAGCGATATAAAAAATTAATTTTATGCAAAATACTTCTTTCACAAATCCGAAAATGGTAAAACTTGCCAGGATTCTGATTATTATAGTAATCGTATGGATAGTTGCCGATTTTCTTGGTATAAAACCTGCGGGTTTTTTCCAGCCAAAAGTTAGAATGCGCCCGGTGACACAGACTATTGGAGATTTAGGAGCTGATGAAAGAGCTAATATTGAGATCTTTGAACGAGTTTCTCCTTCTGTCGCATACATAACCAACAAGAGACTTCGGAGAGATTATTTTTCGTTTAACGTTATGGAGATACCCCAGGGAACCGGCTCAGGTTTTCTGTGGGATAATAAAGGACATATAGTAACAAATTTCCATGTTGTCTATGAGGCTGATGAAATAGAGGTCAGGCTGCAGGACGGAAAAAGCTACGCTGCCGATGTAGTTGGGGCAGACCCTGATCATGATCTGGTAGTGTTACAAATCAATGCCACAAACCTTAATTTTTCACCAGTGACGATCGGGAGTTCTAGCGATTTGCGGGTAGGCCAAAAGGTACTGGCAATTGGAAACCCATTTGGACTGGATTCCACTTTGACTACCGGCGTTATCAGCGCTCTGGGCAGAACAATCCAGTCCATGACCAAAAGATATATTCACGATGTAGTCCAGACAGACGCTGCCATAAACCCGGGGAATTCGGGAGGACCTCTTCTGGATTCATTCGGCAGATTGATTGGTGTAAACACTGCCATTGTAAGTCCCAGTGGTACATATTCCGGAGTTGGATTTGCGGTACCTGTGGATACAGTTAATCGGGTTGTCACGGAACTGATTAATCATGGAAAGGTAGGGCGTCCGGGATTTGGTATTTCACTTATTCCAGAGCATATTATGTCCAGAATAGGAATAAAAGGCGTGGGAATACTAGAAGTATTCAAGGGAAGCTCCGCGGAAGAGATCGGGCTGAGGGCAGTGAAGCGCTTATCGAATGGTCGTATCGAAATGGGAGACATAATAATCGAAGTTGACGGGTCAAAGATAATAAAAAGTTCCGACCTCTTCAAAATTCTGGATAAACACAAAGTTGGAGACGAAGTGGATATTGTAATTCTCAGAGAAAATGTTAAAAAATCTATGCGAATAGTCATTCAGTCAGTTAATTGATTTTTCTACAGGAGATGATATGCCTGAAAGACTTGAATACAGAAATACGAAAGCAGAAACTCTTTAAAGCGATTACTCTGGAATCCACTTAATGAAAATGTTACCATCCGGCAAGAGGATACATCGTAGGCGTTATATAAAAACGTAAATATAATAGACATTGCTATTTATATTTATTACAGAAGAGGTTCCGGCATATAATCCAACTTTAATCTCCCACTCTTTGTCCTTGACAAACTACTTTAATAATTGTAGATTAAGCGCGTCCTTATCAGACGAAAATCACATCTGTTGTAATTTACAAACCCACAACTTTGTTATTAGATATTGTATTTAGCTGAGTAATATTCAAAGCAAAACATATCTATCATCATGCTTTATCCTAACAGGAGTTATATAGAAATTAATTTTAGACAAGAACATCAAGAAATATGGAAGAAAAGAGTAACATAACTCAAAAAAAGGAAATCATTAATGAAAAAGATGGCTCAGCGATGGTTTATATTCCTGCAGGAATTTTTTTGATGGGGAATGAAAAAAATTCTGTAAATGTTGATGCATTTTACATCGATAAGTATCCAATAACGAATAATCAATACAAAAAGTTTATAGCAGAAACAAATTATGCTGAACCGGCTTTCTGGAAAAACATAAAATTTAACAACCCGAATCAACCTGTGGTTGGTGTAACCTGGTCGGATGCTGTTGCTTATGCGAATTGGGCGGGGAAAAGACTACCAGAAGAGAAAGAATGGGAAAAGGCCTCCAGAGGTACAGATGGAAGAGAATATCCATGGGGAAATATAAAACCGGATCAAAGCCTGGCTGTTTTTGATTTAGAAATTTCAAAAGGCGCTCCCACAAATGTCGGAACTCATCCTTCAGGGGTTAGCCCTTTTGGTTGTTATGATATGTCAGGGAATATCTGGGAATGGTGCCAGGAATGGTATACTGAGGGAAAATATCGTGTAGTTCGTGGAGGTTCGTGGATAAATCACCAGAATATTTTGAGCTGTGCTTATAGAAGTTGCAGTGTCCCGGTTGGTAAGGACAACAATGTTGGTTTTCGCTGCGTTAAAGACTCGACATAGTAATAGAGCGGTAGAGACAACTATGATGAAGGATCTAGCATACTGCAGATTACTATAACGCCTTGTCAATTGTTCTCAAAAATATTCCAGGAATGTGAAAAATCGAAATCTCCTTCAAGTTTAAATTTTTCATCAAATTCTGAATAAAAATCATACAGATCCTTAAAGTCATCTACAGAATCTGTTTCTGTCTTACCCATTAATCCGCTATCTACCAGATTAAAAACTATTTCCCCAAAATCACCACTTTTAGTTATACCCCACTGCTCTAAAACAATCCTTGTCATATATCCAAATTTCTCCATAGCAAATTGTTTGATTCCTTCTGAGAGTTCCTGCCCGGTTACATGGCGTTCTTCCTCTTTTGAGCTATTGTATTTTTTGCCGAGATGAGACGCGGTATAGTCGAGCGCCTCAAAAAGGAATTGATATGATTGCATTGAATAACGGCAATCTTTGTTAACTACCTTCTGAAGCTTTTTCCATGTATCATGTACGTTTTTTTTACTCATGTTTCTTCTTTGTGCCAGATCTATTAACGGAAATTATTTCCCATTATTGCCTACTAATTCACTATAGGATGTTCAAACTTTGGAAATATCGGAGATCCTTTACACACCTTGGTACCAGGACGCATTCCACCCCACGAAAAATCACTTTCAACAGGTTCTTCTCCTGAAGGTAACCCCAACTGATTGTACATCTCCGCTGCCACATTTGGCATAAATGGCAAAATAAATGAAGAAATTATTCTAATAGATTCGACAAGGTTGTATAGGACTTCATTAAGTTTGTTTCTCTCGCTTAATTCTTTCGCCAATACCCATGGTTTTGAAATTTCCACATATTTATTGACCAGCCCGATGTAGTCCCATATTGACTCTAACGCTCTACTAAATTGCAGGTTGCTCATTGCATGGTCAACTTCATCGTTTAGTTTTGCAGATCTCTCAATTAATCCTTTCCCTTCCATTGATAATGTACCCTCATGTTCCGGCACTATACCATCACAATATTTTTCAATCATAGTCAGTGTCCTATGGAGAAGATTTCCGAGATCATTTCCCAAGTCACAATTTATCCTGTTAACCATAGCTTCGTAAGAGAAATTACCGTCCAATCCAAACGGAACTTCTCTCAGCAAAAAGTATCTATACGCATCTACACCATAAGTTTCTGTTATCTCAATAGGATCAATTGCATTACCTAATGATTTTGATATTTTTTTGCCTTCAAGCGTCCACCAGCCATGAGCAAATACTTGATAAGGCACTTCTACTCCCAATGACATCAACATTGCCGGCCATATAACGCCATGAAACCATAAAATTTCTTTACCTATTATGTGTACATTGGCAGGCCAGTATTTTTTTAGCTTTGCAGAGTCATCTAGCCCTAAAGCCGTTATATAATTGAAAAGAGCATCAACCCATACATAGATTGTATGCTCAACGTCCATTGGAACATGTACACCCCATTCAACCGCCGCTCTGCTCACACTAATATCATCGATACCACCTACTATTCTTCTGTGCAATTCATTTCTTCGCGACTCCGGTTTAATAAAATCAGGGTATTTCTCAAAATATTTCAGAAGCAGATCCTGGTACTTTGACAATCTAAAAAAATAATTTTTTTCTCTTATTTTTTCAACAGAGCGTCCGCATTCCGGGCAGTTGTTTGAAGACAACTGCATTGAAGTCCAGAAACTTTCACATGGAATACAGTACCATCCTTCATACTCTCCTAAATAGATGTCTCCATTTTCATACATTTTCTCAAATGCATTTTGTACTTGTTTTACATGGCGATCCTCTGTCGTTCTAATAAAGTCATCATTAGAGATATCAAGGACTTGCCATAAATTCTGAAACCTCTCTACCATCCTGTCTGCCAATTCAATAGGATTCTCATTATTAAGTTTGGCTGCTTTTTCTATCTTCTGACCGTGCTCATCAGTTCCAGTTAAGAAGAAAACATCGTAATCCTTCATTCTTTTATATCTTGCCAAAGCATCAGCGGCTATTGTGGTGTACGAATGACCTATATGAGGGATATCATTCACATAATAAATTGGTGTGGTTATATAAAATGTTTTTTTACCCACTATGCTTCCCACAACCAGACTCGGCTCCAGAGCCACACCCTTTTCCAGCACTGGTCCGTGCCCCTCTCACTTGCTCTAAAATTTCATTTTTATTTACAATAATCATTTTTTTATCTTTCGATATCATCGTTATTTTTTGTTGTAAGATATCAAAATCTACTACTTCACCAACACCTTTAGTAGTAGCTATTAACGTCCCTTTTTTTGGAAGATTGTGTTTCATCTCTTCATATGCATCATCTTCATACCTCAGACAACACATTAATCGGCCACATCTACCAGAAATTTTCGACGGATCAAGCGTCGCTTTCTGATTTTTGGCCATCTTCATAGTAACCGGTTCCAGATTCTTCAGGAATGTCCTGCAACAAAGTTCTCTACCGCAGTGTTGATATTCAGCTAACAACTTAGCTTCATCCCGAACACCGATTTGCTTCATCTCAATCCGGGATTTGTACTTCTTCGCTAAATCCTTAACCAATTCTCTAAAGTCAACCCGTCCTTTAGCCAGGAAGTAAAATATTATTTTTTTACTCCCCAGAAGATGTTCCACACTGGCAAGTTTCATTGGAAGATTATGTTCTTTTATTTTTTCCTGACAAAAACTATACTCTGAAGGGATTGTTTTTTCTTCAATTTCTTCTTGTTGTTTCTCTTCCTCTTCAGTTAACCTGTGCAACACCTCGCCCATTCCGGGAGTATCAGTTTCACCATTCAACTCCAACGGCGGTGAAATAACTATACCAAATTCCACACCACGAGCAGATCGAATTACAATCTTATCACCTTTTCTCAAACCGACGTCTTGAGTAAAAACATTTTCGACATTTTTTAAAATACCATATCTCACCGTCACTTGATATCGCATAGACATTTACCAGTATTTTACACAAAATAGAAAGGTTAAACTGCTGCCAAAACTAACATAATGAAATTAGATTGTCAAGTTCATCCATATGTAAACAGTACGCATTTTTCGGATGTGGAAGATTGGTTGTATACTACATTAAAAGTAAGAGCCCAAACATCCTATAGCACACTTTGTTACAACGACAGAGGAAGAGAACGTTGACAAAATCCCTTATATTATTTCAAACCATACTTTTCGAGTTTTCTATAAAGCGTTCTTTCACCAATCCCCAGTATCTTTGCTGTCTCTCCTCTATTTCCGCCCACATATGCCAGTGTATTCTTCATCAGTTCTTTTTCCATTTCATCCAATGTTACACCCACCGGGAAAACGGGGCCTGTTAAAGCCGCCCTATTACGCTTATAAATATGTTCTGGTATATCATTCATTTCAAGCACTCCGGTTTGATTAAAAACAATCATACTTTCAATACAATTCCTGAGCTCTCTTATATTTCCAGGCCAATCATACCGAAAAAGAATTTTCCTGGCGTCCGAGGTTATATCTTTAATGTTCTTACCGTTTTTCTTAGAAAACTCCTTAATAAAAGAATCCATCAACAAGAAAATATCTTCCTGCCTCTCTCTTAGGGGTGGCAGCCTCAGGCATATAACATTAAACCTGAAATACAAATCTTCTCTAAATTTACCCTCTTTTACCAACTCTCCCAAATCCTTATTGGTAGCCGCTATAATCCTTACGTCTATCTTTACGGATTCATTACTACCAATACGTACAATTCTTCCGTCTTCTATTAATCTTAAAAGTTTTGCTTGTGTTGTCAGTGGCATGTCACCAACTTCATCCAGGAACAGAGAGCCATTGTTTGCATACTCAAATTTCCCTTTCCTCTGATACAAAGCCCCTGTAAATGCTCCTTTTTCGTGCCCAAATAACTCACTTTCAAGAAGAGATTCTGAAATTGCAGCGGAGTTTAACTCTACAAAAGGATGGTTTTTGCGCGGTCCGTTGTAATGAATTGCCCTGGCTATTAATTCTTTCCCTGTACCGCTTTCTCCTACTATCAAAACTGTCGCAGTAGTTGACGCAATCTGTTTTAATATATTAAAAATTTTATGCATTTGCTGGCTATTACCTATAATACCGTCAAAACCAAATTTTTCTTCAAGCTGTTTATGCAATTCTATATTACTTCTTACTATGTTTTGCTTCTCAACAACTTTATCCACAACGGCTCTTAAATGGTCTATATTTATCGGTTTTAAAAGATATGTCGCCGCTCCCTTTTGCATTGCAGTAACTGAGGTTTCAACGCTACCATGGCCAGTTATTAAAATAACTTCTGTTTCCGGTGAATTCTCTTTTGTTTCCCTTAAAATTCTCATCCCATCTATCTCTTGCATAACCAAATCCGTAATCACAACATCGATCTCGTCTCTTCTAATTATATCAAGTACATTATTACCACTCACAGCGGTTGAACATGTATATCCGACTTTTCTCAAGCTTTCTGCTATAGCGTCAGCCTGCTCTTTTTCATCGTCAATTATTAAAATGTTTGCATTCATTACAATATCACTTTTCTTTAGATTTGCTAACAGGAAGCTTAATTAAAAAACTACTTCCTTTACCATCTTCACTACGTATGTCTATTGTACCTTTGTTTTCTTCGATAATTCTTTTAGCAGTAGGCAACCCGAGACCAGTTCCTGTTTTTTTTGTTGAAAAGTACACTTGAAATATTTTATCAATTTTGCCTTTTTGAATTCCAACACCGGTATCTGTAATATCGATAAAAATATTCTCGCCATTTTGATAAGTTCTTACTATAAGTTCTCCACCATTCGGCATCGCCTGTTGCGCATTCAGAATTACGTTTAGCAAAGCTTGCTTTATTGCGCTACTGTCCAGATTACATTTTGGCAATTTTGTATCAAAACTTTTAAGGACTCTGATAGAATTCTGCATAGCTTCAGGACCAATAAAATCCAGCACACTTTCTATAATTCCATTAATATCACATTCCTCAAAGTGAAGTAGAGGCCTCTTGGCAAATCTCAAAAAATCGCTAAGTATACTATCTAATCTACAGACTTCCTTCTGTAACAGTTGAACCCTGCTCGACATTTTTGCATCTTTCGCTGAATTTCGATCTTGTAGATCTTCATTAAGCAGCTGTAAATTAATGCTTATAGAGTTTAAAGGATTCTTAATTTCATGCACTAAACCGGCAGCCAACGTATTAAGATAATTTAATTCTCCGGAATCAAAATCATTCTTTGGCATACTTTCCAGACCATTAGAATATACTCAAAAAAAAATAAGCCAGGAAAGCATATAAATCTACTCTCCTGGCTTTAATTTATTAATAAATAAGCAGAAACAGGTTGTAATATTATCCAACTATTTATGTACTGGCTTTAGCAGTAATTTCATCCGTAAGAGCAGCTTTTCTGCTGAGCTTCAGTCTTTTCTGATCATCTATACCTATCAGTTTTACTTTAACTTCGTCGCCCATTTTTACCACATCTTCAACTTTCTCAATATAATCATTAGAAAGCTCTGAAATATGCACCAGGCCTTCTTTGCCCGGCATTATTTCAACAAAGACACCATACTCTTTTACGGAAACGATTTTACCATTGTATATTTTCCCTACTTCAGCGTCATCTGTAAGCCCCCTAATATAGGTCTTAGCAAGTTCTACTGATTCAAGAGTAGCCGCTGAAATTATTATGGTCCCATCTTCTTCTATTTCTATTCGTGACGATGATTCCTCTTGTATCTTCTTGATATTTTTGCCACCTGGGCCTATAACCAATCCAATCTTTTCCGGATTTATTTTAATTTTAACGAGCTTCGGAGCATAAATTGAAATCTCACTTCGAGGTTTCTCAATGGCGGCTTGCATTTCCTTCAAAATATGCATCCTCCCCTCTTTCGCCTGAGCAAGCGCGTCTCTCATAATTTGCTCACTTATACCTGTTATCTTCAAGTCCATCTGAAGGGCAGTAATACCAACCTCTGTTCCCGCGACTTTAAAGTCCATCGCGCCCAGATGATCCTCATCACCTAAAATATCGGATAGTATTCGAATTTCCTCACCCTCTTTTATCAACCCCATTGCTATCCCGGCAACTGGCCGTTTCATCGGAATACCAGCATCCATCATGCAAAGCGTGCCACCACAAACAGTAGCCATTGAAGACGATCCATTAGATTCGAGAATATCGGACACTATTCGTATTGTATAAGGGAAATCTTCAAATGCAGGGACCATTGGTTCCAAGGCCTTTTCAGCTAAAGTACCATGGCCAATTTCCCGTCTACCCGGTCCACGAATTGGTTTCGCTTCACCTACACAAAATGGCGGAAAATTATAATCCAGCATAAACTTCTTTGCGTATCCGTCTACCAAGCCGTCTACACGCTGGTCATCCATTGCCGTTCCGAGCGTAGCGACTACGAGTGCCTGAGTTTCTCCCCTGGTAAACAGGGCAGAGCCGTGAGTTCGCGGTAAGAAACTAACCTTACTCGTAATTGGCCTTATATCAGTGAGACCTCTACCGTCAAGTCTCTTTTTCTCATTAATAATTTGTTCCTGCACTGCTCGTTCTACAAGCACTCCATAAATTTCCTTAGCCTTATTCTTTTTATCTTCGTCATCTGCATCAGTACAATATTCTTCAATAAATTTACCACGCGCTTCTTTTAACGCCTTTTTACGGGCAAGCTTCCCTTTGACTACAGATTGTACCTTAATCTCTTCATAGACCCTGGCCTTTATGTCATCATAAAGTTCGGAATCTATTGTTGGAATCGCATGTATCTGTTTCTCCTTCCCGCATAGTGAAATCAATTTTTTTTGCATCTGCACAATCTTTTTGATTTCTTCAAAACCGAACATTATTGCATCAACAAACTTATCCTCAGAAACCTCCTTGCCGGAAGATTCTACCATCATTACCGCTTCTTCCGTTCCCGAAACAACCAAGTTTATACTACTGGTTGCAAGTTCTGAATTTTTAGGATTAATTACAAATTCATCATTTATTAAACCTACTCTCACTGAACCGGTAGGGCCATTAAACGGCATACCGGATAATGATACTGCAGCAGAGGCGCCTACCATAGAAATAACATCAGGATCGGTTTCTTTATCAGCAGATAAGACTACCGACATTACCTGCACCTCATTTGTATATCCTTTTGGGAAAAGGGGACGCATTGGCCTGTCTGTCATCCTCATTGTTAATATTTCCTTGTTTGAGGGTCTGCTTTCTCGCTTAAAAAACCCACCAGGAAATTTTCCGACTGCGTACGTTTTCTCTCTATAATCGACCGTCATCGGGAGGAAGTCACCACCCTTCGGATCGCCACATACCGCTGTGGACAAAACGACTGTATCGCCATAACGGACTATAACAGAGCCATCCGCCTGCGTTGCAACTTCGCCGGACTCAATGCTCATAACCACTCCACCAACCGTCTCTTCAACTATATTTTTCACTGTAAAATCCTTTCACCAACCTATTTAACGACGTATGCCCAACTTCTTTATCAGGCTCTTATAACCTTCTTCATTTTTTCTAGTAAGATATTTCAGCAATCTAGCCCTTTTACCAACCATCATAAGCAATCCACGCCTGGACGTATGATCCTTTTTGTGTTCTTTAAGATGATCACTCAGATGTTTTATCCGTTCCGTCAACAAAGCAACTTGTACTTCCGGAGAACCCGTATCGGTATCATGAACTTTATTACTCGTAATTATTTCTGTTTTCAGACCTTTTTCTATTCCCATATCAATCTCCTTAAATATATAGTATCGCATAATATATCACAACGGTTTTTGAATTTCCAACAAAAACTTAGTCATTGCCCTGAATGGCTTTAGCCTTTGATACCGCCGCACTGATATGCAATTCAGATTTCTCTCTGGTTTCTACGAAAAACGTGGCAATTATAATATTATCAACACACGCTATACTGCTGAATCTACCCTTCAAATCCTCAAATGTATGTAACCCATTAGTATCCAGATTCTTTTCTCCCCACGATTCTCTCAATTCAACGAAATTGTTGAACGACTCCTCTGCAACGTGCTTATCGGTATATTTAACTACCAGCAGCTTGAAAGGCGAACGGCTTTTAACCGATTTATAATCAGCAACTACCGCATCTGTTTGTTCGCTGAGGTTAAACACATTTTTTTCGATGAACCTGTCTGAAATGTATAGATTATCCAGGATTATCTTTTCATGAAAATACCTTGAACTTCTCTGGACGTATCCATCCTCAGGTAAATATCCCAAAATAACCGGTAAACGTACTTTACCGGAAGGGAGATTGTCGACGATGGAAGTACCGACAAAAGTCACATCATCAGGACTGATACTGCCACTGTATGGTTCAATACTTATGAAATACTTATCTTTCCATACCCACAAATAATTTTCATATAGCGCGGCTTCATTTCCAATATTTATGCCTTGCCCCGCTCTGTCTTTTGCATATATACCGTAGGCATCATCAGAGTTACCAAATTCCCAGATATTAACTTTAACAGATTTATCAGTATTGCTTTTAATATATGTAGCGGTTGACACTTGTATAAATGAATAAGAGAGATAAACTTCTGCACCTCCATTCATATATTCAAAAAGCTTGTCTTTGCCCGCATATACGCTAGTCCTTTCTTTTCTTTTCCATTGTTCAATAGATACAGGAAAGAGGCCACCTTCCGTTGTACTCATATCCTTTACAATTACCTGGGGTTGTATCCCTTCAACAACTATTGCGGAACGTCCGTTTACAGGACAGACCTTCTCACAAAAACCGCATCCGATACAAGCTTCTTCTCTTACATAAACCCTTCTAATCTCTTTACCGTTACCATGAACATATGTATTGAAATGAATTGCTTTTGTTGGGACGGGACAGACCTCTTCACACACACCACAACTGACATCCTCCCAATTCTTGTCTAAATCCGGCAATCGCGCATAGCCTACCCACGGAATGCATCTGTTCCTGTTGATTCTGGCCTTTCCTATTGCCAGACGCTGCTTCTTCTCCTTAGAAAGCCTGGTAATTGCCCCCGAAGGACAGACCCTTGTACATAGCACACAATCATGCGCGCAATATCCGATCCGCGGAATCAGCTGTGGAGTCCACATCCCACTCAGATCTGCTTCCAAAATTGTCGGGTGCAGACCATTCGTTTTGCAAACTCTCATACACTCTCCACACCGTATGCACTTAGCCCGGAATTTATCTTCAGGAATCGAACCCGGAGGACGTATAATTCCTAGATTACCCTGGCTCTTTTTCTTTTGAAAGTTTAGTGATAGAAGAGGCGCGACAACTGCACTTGAAATGCATGCAGTTACAAAACCCCTCTTTGTCAAATTAATTGGTTCGTCTTGTTCCGTAGGCTGTTTACGCATAAACCTGACAGCGCTGGTATGACATATAGCCTGGCATTTCATGCACAAAACACACTCACCTGCCTGAGTTTTCATGCCCGTATCATCAATGGCCCCCATCTTACAATCTACATTGCACCTGTCACAACTATCACAAATATTCTCCCCAACTACTCGTTTAAACATCGACCAACCTGACAACAGCGCAAACAACGCCCCCAATGGACACAGGTTCCTGCACCAGTATCTCTTGTAAAACAGGCCCAAGAAAATGATTACAGATATAACTACCAGAAAAGTGAAATGTCCCCTGAAAAACGGCGCCTGCAGTGCGAACAACGCTTCCTTTAGAAAAGCATGGACAGGATCACTTACAAAACTGATAAAATAGAATTCGTGGAGAAAGCCAAAAAATGAGTTGATGAGAGAGACGAAGTAAGGATGGATAACAATAGTATATGCATTTGTTGCAATGCTGATCGGATCAAGCCAACCGACCATCTGGTGGCCTATAAACAGGCTTAAAAGAAGAAACGCTAATATATAATACTTCAGCCTTTTGCCATCATAAATCTTATACGAAACGTTCTTTCTTCGTTTTTTAAGTAAACTGTCGGTAATATCAAGAGTCGTTCCGAGAGGACATATCCAGCCGCAGAAGAAACGGCCAAAAAAAACGGATGTTGCCAATACAATTAAAGCAGGCCAATACCTTACAATAAATTCCTTTGCTGCTACCATTGCACCAATTGCAGAAAGCGGACTCATGCAAAGAAAGATATCTACCGCTCCATCCTTCTCTGCAATGGGATCTGCAAATATTAACAGACAAATGAATGCGGCAAGTACAACTGTCTGGACAGCCAACCTGATCTTATAATTTACCGATCCTTTTTTTGAGTTTACATTTCTGTGTTCTGTCATTCTTAATGGTCACCTTTTTGTAATGACAAATCTCTTTTCGCAATCTTTATACCGATTTACAGACTTCCTGCATGAGATACCCTCCTAAGCATGAACCACATAATACCACTCTAAACCGTCGGTTTTCAACCCAATAACCGGAATATAAAAAGACAAGGAGGAAATAAAACAAAATGGTTCTTTCAGAGAAATATGGAGTGCATCGACCGTGTCGATGCTATTATAAACAGCGGTAACAGGGTTACCGCACTCCATATTATGACTCTGTTGATTTATCCTTTAATTGACGAAGACGAATTTAGAGATTTCTATAGTGTAGAAAAAGTTGGCAGACCAAATAAATCGGTAAAGACCACTATATCCATACTCATTTTTATGGGAATAGAGAAACTTACATGGAGAGAAGCAGAATATCAATTTCTACGCCGTATCGATTGGTTAATTGCTACCAATACCCCTTTAGATAAAGCACAACTTGTAGACTATACTACTCTGTTTAAGTTTTATTGCCGTCTGGACAAAGACGAGAAAGCAAAGACTCTGTTTCAAGAATTGACGCTGAAGTTTGCTGATGCATGCAGTACGTCATTAAAGAAGCAACGAACCGATTCATTCTTCATACATGGATGGCTTCAAATATTATTCCGTTACGGATTATTCAAAGAGACGGTACGAGTCTTTCTTCAACACCTGCGTAAGCAAAAACCTGGATTATGTGAGAGTGTTGTTAAAGAGCTTTCGAGAGACTATCTTGCAAACAATTTTGATTTAACAGAGAAGATTGTGGAAAGGCCCAACGTCAAATAAAGGTCATGAATTTACGTCCCTGTAAAGACAACCTAAAAAAGAGGTTTTCAATTAATGTTGTAACCCACTAAACTCAATGTCTCGATGTTCTTTTTGCCTATATCCTTCAAAACATCTGCCGGACATTTATCTGCAAGCAGCAACAGACATTTATGGCCACCCTTAAGCAAGTCTAGACTTTGAAAATTGTAATCCAGTATTTTTCCCTTAGTAATTTTTGAATTCTCAAGATAGAACCCGAGAAAGTTCCAACCCATTTTTGTTACCACCATGTACGTTATCTCTGAAAGATCACTCGCTCCATAAATAGCTAAACTGACTTTTTTACCATCAGTAGCTTTTACAATCCTGGCTTCTATGTCATTTCTAACCTCATGATAATAAGGAATGTTTCGATCAAAGAACTTATATGCCAACTGTGTCTTTTCCCTCAATCCTTCTGGAGTGATATGATACTTAACACGCCTTGGATTTTCACCTTCCTTCTTAACAAATCCTTTTTGGATTAAGCGCTTGAGGGCAAAGTTCACAGATGCTACATTAAGCTCCATTTGAGAAGAGAGCTTTCTTTGAGAAACTGACGAGTCTGCCTCTACAGTCTTAAGTATTTGAAAATCATTGTGGTCTTTTTTCATAATAAAATCCCCAAAGACCTTGTAAATAACAATACGATGTTCAACTCATTTCTAAAGCCGGTATTGTATTTGATATTGGTCTCTTTAAATCCCCTCATATCTTAAATTACGATTTTTAGTATTATACATGAATTATTTTCCAATGCAAACTTACTAAACAATAGAGTATACCGTTTTTCATACTATATAAGCAAGAGCAATTTTAACTGACGGCAAAATTTGAACCACAGGCGAACCAACACAAATATTTTCACTGATAAGCGTTTACATGGTGTGATAAGTAATTATAGCATAAACAATTACACCAACAACAAACAGTTCTTGATTACGCATTAATGAGAAAGAATAAAAATGAGAAACCAGTATCAATGCGCCATGGCGCACTATTGTACCATGGCATACTTGAGCAGATCGAGACTTTGAACACTGCAACCCGGTATTTTCTCATCTGTGATTTTTGATTCCCCAAGAAAGGACCCCAGAAAGCTCCATCTCATTTCCGACACCACCATGTACGTAATCTCTGCAAGCTCACACGCTCCATAAATGGCAATACCATGAATGATAAATTGGCTTCGCATCTCTTTAACCTAAATTCAACCGGAACACCCGAACATCGCCTTTAAATCGAAGACCTTAAATCGCCTATCTTCCAAATTCATAAAACTCTCAATTCTCCAATCATAATTCTAAATTCCAAACACCCTGACACTCATTTGTCATAGATCTCGTTTGACCCTTTCTTCCCGGGAGGATCAAGATCCTCGACCAACTCGTAGAGACCCATTCCTTCGGTACGAAGCTTACCCGTTTCCACGAGCTTGTCCCACACCTCCTGAGGGAAATTATTTGGCGGTCTAATGGCCACAATACCAGACTTTCGGCCACCACTGAGAGCACTGCTGCCCAGCGTTGACTCGGCGTCAAGCCGCGTCAGTCTGAGGCGCTTTCTGAATGTCTTATACGCTTTTTTGAGGTAAGCCGGGTCCATGCAGTCATCGGGTATATCGTTACTCATAATGTTTCTCCTAACAAAAGTTTGACTAACCTTTAAATTTTTTTACCTTATGGCCCCTGAATTTTAATAGATCGATGACGCTGTTTTCACCAATCAGATGCCCAACACCGACGATTACAAGCGTTCTCTTACCGGAGTTTATCAACGTTTCCAGACGAGGTATCCAGTCGCGGTTCCTGTCAGTTAAAAGTCTCTTATATAATTTCGGAAATTCCGTACGCATATTAACTGTTAAATATTCATCTATACCGGATTCATCCCCTGCCCTCCA
Organism: Candidatus Brocadiaceae bacterium S225; assembly: GCA_007859995.1. Classification (GTDB taxonomy): domain Bacteria; phylum Planctomycetota; class Brocadiia; order Brocadiales; family Scalinduaceae; genus Scalindua; species Scalindua brodae. Next base: position 202,617 of record SMSL01000002.1, on the reverse strand, counting down.
GGACTTGATCAGGTCTTCCATCATTACCTGTAGCTCCCCCGCTTCCCGAATAAAACTTTCGACGATTGACTCGTCAAACTCTTCATCAAAAGAAGAAACTAATTCAATATGCCGGTAAACGTCTTCCAGTCCTCCGGTTTGCTTCCCATCCTTATTTGCTTTATTGCTGAAATACATATCCAATCCATCTGCGGGAGATATCGCGTTCTTTTCCAGTTCAAGAAGCAGTAAAGTCATGGTAACCATCCAGGGTTTAAAGTTCTGGAACAGCTCGATAGACATAGACCTGTCATTACAATATTTAAGCAGAGAAGCGTAAGACTTTTTAGATAGTTTTTTCTCAAGAGTATCTCCTTCGGTATACATCCCTTTGCTTATCAGCAGGAGTTGAAGTTCCTGACTCATAAGCGCCTCAATATCTGTTTCAAAGATAACCTGATCAACATCCTCATAAGCCGATTCGAACTCCTCCGGAAGAGGATAGTCAGACTTTCTCAAGACGTGGCAGGAGCCTGCCAGATAAAAACCTCCATTATCCGTATCTAATTCCCAGACACTCGATTCAGCAGATACTGCAGTGGAGAATAATACTATTGCTATGAAAACAATTATGAGTTTTTTCATGATTAATCTTGTCTTCTGAGGATTTATCTTTTTGGGGACACTGATTCTATCCCTTATTCTTAATTACCTGTATGATTTGCTCTCGAAATTTTGGTGCTCCGCCATTAGCCGGATGCCTTACCATTGAAGCATCAATACCCATCTCCCCCAACTGAATTTTTGACTTTTCGCCAACAGCAATTACCTCTGTAACATTCATTGATTTAAGTAACTCTAACATTACCGGTTTGCCTTTTTCAAACTCATTATCAGAAGGTGTCCTGTTGGACAGAATCCCTTTCTCCGGTTTGTACGGATGCCATGGTAACGCGTTCCATAAAATAAAATCTCTCATATCAAAACCAGACGTTATTAATCGCTCCCATACAATCGTTGCGGTAGGTTCTGTAAAACCATCTTTTTTGACAGAAGGCATGCTTGTACGACGCGGCTCAATCCCTGAGAACACGTGCTCTGGAGTGATCGATTTATGTCTCATCTTCCCCAGCAGAATACGTTCAGACGTCATCGCAATTCCGGTGAAATGCCCACCCTGATACCCTAAAGCCTCTCCTACCAGAAGATACTTCGCATTTTTCCTTTCCAACAGATATTGCTTAAGCTGCAACAGCCTTATAGCCGGTGAATCAGAATCAATATCATTTTTCTCGTCTCGGCAAGTCCAGGGATTAAATACATTATCCAATTTTACTGTTTGTAATCTTTTAAAAAACCCATCCATATCTGATGACAATCTTTCAGTAAGAAAATAAAATTTAACAGGTTTTACCATTAGCGTCCTTTGCGGCTCTGCGTGAGGGAAAAAAATTATACAATTGCAGTCTCCAAAAGGCTAATGATTGCCGGTTTCTCAATCCGTCTGGTCTTTGCGACGAAACCGTTTGAATGTACGAAGAGCACGTCATTCGCGCCTTTAATACGCCTGAAGTCAACCCGGGGGTGATCGCTAATCCTGCTAAGCGACCATCCGCTATCACGAGTATTATTGACTACCAGAACAGCCGCATTTTTACCTGTTTCTTTTAAATACGCGGAAATACTCAATTTCGGATCAGGCACATCCTCCATGAAGAAAAGTACTTTCAGGCCGTTTACTTGAGCAAATTCCGCTTTTTCTCGAATGAACTGAATACGCTCTTTCTTGTTTCTGATGTCTGTGACTATGTGAGTGCCTATTGCAGTGAGGAGTTTTACCAGTTCATTATCCGAGTCGAGTTTCTTTGCCTGTTCGAACCTTGCTAAGACGAATTCGTTTACCGGCCCCCTCATCAACCCTTTCAACAGAGTAGCGCTACAGTCAAGCTCTCCAGCAGTTTTAATCGCGCCCAGGCTGTCATCAAGTACAAGCGCTCTAAACCAGACCATTTCATCCAGATCGCTCCTGAGATCAAAATGGTCAGCGAGAAGACTTAATGTACATTGCCTTGTACCTGTCGGAAATTGGTGATGATCAAAATTCCTGTTTTCAGGATTGTAAACGTCACCCTGATCCAACACCCATACAGCAGGATCGGCAATCTCTTCAGGTTCCACAGGCCGACGCTCTACGCATTTTATATCATTGTCCATTGCCAGCACAATGCAGACGGAGATCAGATCGTCCATGTGAGAGCCACCACCATGAGTTACAATTCTTGATGACAAAACACACACACTCCTTTTTTTTTAATTTTAGCCACTTCAAACTTGACTTCAATAGCTATCATATCAAACATGTTATTAATTACTCAACTCTAATGAAGTTAAGTCGCTTCGCGACAGAAATTTCGTACTACTAAATTTATTTTAATTATTCTATACTTCTAACTTATGGAATATGTCAGTGGCATTAAAAAAAATAAGAGATATTCTTTTAGACAATTGTAATTGGTGGAAATTCTTCCTCACAAACCACCACCTAATCAGGCTTAGTATTATTACCAATGTCTTAAAACTGCTCGTATGCAGAACAACATTTTTAGGTTATCACTTTATTGTATGCCACACGTGTTTCTATCAATAAAAAATAGCAGCACATTACTTTCACTATTGATGAACGCCTCCGGCCATTTTCCTGCATAACAGATACCTTGTGAACAGGATACCTGCCTTCAAACTAAACAAAAAATCTCTACGCCTGACAACGAAACTATCCTTGCAAGGATCATATTATTCCAAAATAAAGAGATTTAAGTGTTTTTTACCAAAGATTGAAATTTCTATACACAAATATAAACAATAAAAAGTATATTTTATGTATTATGATTAATCAACATCAAAAACAGATACTGAATTGAAGAAAACATTAGGAGCAATCCACATAGCCCAGAAAAGTGAAATTTTTACTGTAGTAATAACAAACAGGTTACTATATATTTAACGATATCTGTATAACCTGAAAATTAAAAAAGGGAGAGGCATTAAATGAAATCTTCACTGATAATTTCTGTTTTTATTATAGGGACTCTTATCGTCATTGTCTCCTGCAAAAAACCTGATGAAGTGAAAGTTGAAGAGCCAAAAGTATATACACTCCTTCAGAACGACCTGGCACGATCCATGAAAAAAGCATCTCTGGTGATGAGAAGATTATCAAGGGCTGTAAAAAATAACGATTGGGTTGAAATGGATATGTGGACGCAAGAGCTTAAAGAAGGTATCGGCTTCAGTTGTGTAACACAATATATGATTGAGAATAATGATATTTCATTAAGATTTATTATGTTAAGTAATCAATTTAACAGCGCCATAAATAAATTAATGCTAGCCAGTAAAAATCATTATTCCGAAAGAGCGGATTTAGAATTCAGCAATTTAGTATATTCGTGTGACGCGTGCCATGACAGTTTTAATAAAGACGCGGAAGGCAGGCTTGATTTTAGTGATGCAGGAGAGGAATAAGATGGCAGGAGATAAATTACAGCAAAGTTACGAAAATGTTCCTTACTCCCATTTGAGCTATCCTCAGACTCATCCCGACAGATTGGGTAAGCTGGCAACAATTATGAGAATACAGTCCACACCTGTAACCGGTTGCAGAGTGCTTGAGTTGGAATGTGCTGCGAGAGAGAATATAATACCGATGGCTTACGGACTGCCGGATAGTCGATTTCTAGGTATAGATTTCTCCCGGTCAGATAATGGGCGGACAGGTAACCGATAAAGAAACCATTCATAACATACTAAAGCAGGAACTGGAAAAGAACCTGCAGTGGCTGGGAAGAGTGGCATTGTTGGAGTCATAAGAAATTACAAAAAAGGAAGATCAGGAAATTACTGACAGGAAAAGATCACAATATTTAAGGATTTATTTATGATAAATAAGAAGATAACAATTCAAATAGTTGTTTTTATACTGTTAATTAGTTTACAAAGTTATTCATACTCTTCTCCGGATGAAGTGGAAAAATATACACAGCAATGCAAGAACTTCTTAAATCGGCATTCCGGGGAATTGAAGGATGAATCTTTTGAAAAACTGTTGGGATATATTGGCAACGCACAGATCTGTAGAATCGAAAAGATACATAATAAACTGGATGAAGAAGAGAAAAACAGATTAAAGGATGTTTTATTACATATTGATGATGTCAAAAAAGGATTGTCTAAGGAAAAACTGGAACGGATTAATGAGTCTATCGCTGCTATAATGCCGGCAATAGAAAATGAAGTATGGGAAGAACTGTCAAACGACGAATTAATGGAACTGGACATTCTGCTTAGAGCAAAGTGGAACGGTATGTTGAAGGCGTTGGAGCAGAATGATATTGATAAAGCAGTAAACTATTTCCATCATACGGCAAGTGACAAGTATAGAAAACTGTTTAAAACGCTGAATCCTTATGGCAGAAAAAAGATAGGTAAAGATCTTGCAAACATTCAAATAGTAGAAGTGGCAATGAATACCGCAATATATGAAATAACAAGTAACCTGAAAAAAGGTGAAAAGCCCTCCTTTCAATTGGCATTTGTAAAAGATCTACATGGAGAATGGGTAATAAAGTCATTTTAGGAATTAGAGATAAAAAAACAAGTATTTATTCGCTCATAACAAAAAAAATAAAACATGGAAAAAGAGACAATGCTAAATGAAATTATATCCACTCGATCTCTCCCCGATTACGATGCCACTGAAGTTTTGTGGGCTACGTTCACAACGGTCGTAAATTTAACGAACGACGCAGGCAAAAACGTCCCCGAACACGATCGTCAAGGATTGGAATCACTTATAGAAAAATTCTCTGAAGATGAAATGCAAAGGCTGTTAAAGGATGTATCTGTAGACTCATTGGTTTTTCTTGATCCGCCACTGGAAACCGTACTTACCGGTCCCGAAGGAACAGCGGATGAAGTTTCAACTATGAGGGCAATTGGAACGTTAAGGTCATCAAGGGACTCTGATCCGAAAGAAGCACTTATTAATTTAGTAAAAGTTTTAGAGAGAATATGCGCCCATGTGCTTAAAGAGGTGCCGGTCGCTTTCGACAAAGAGATTTTATCGTTAACACGCAAAATACTTTATCTGTTGTGTATACTGGCTGTTTCGAAGTTGAAGACGGATATGTACCCGGATCTGCAGCGTAAGACGCGTGAAACAGACGCGTTGAAATAACATCCCGTAACCTTTATCATTGGAATAGGCTGACCTCTTGCAGACGGTTACTATCACGAAATACGCGGGCAATTTGATTTCCTGAAGCAGCCTTATCACCGGGCAATCATGAACGACGATATTCCACTCAGTATAGGCAGCGGTATCGGACAATCCCGAACCAGTATGTATCCGCTCAAAAAAGCATATTTCGGAGAGCTCAGTATAGCCGTATGGCCGGAGGTTTTTAAGAATATCTGCAAAAAGAAAAACATACATGTCCTGTTTTAACTATTGGTTTCAATTACAAATCTGTTAGAATCTCTTTCTAAATTGTATAGTAAATGTAAGTACAATTAACTAAAATTATGTTTGAAAGGTTTTGAAAATGGAAAAGGTTCATGAAATGGTAGTCAAATGTGTTGAAGTATTAGACCCGGAAATAAAAATTCAATTTGAAGATGTTCCGGCCGGATATTCGTTGCCGGACAAAAAACAAATCATACTTCCTCTGTATCAATATGATTTCCTGATGATATTCAGAGCCGCTTTGCGCGAGACCGCACATGTTCTGTTCAGTACCAAGGTCCCTGAATGTAACCTGGAATATGATGTATCCATGTCCCTGGATACTATAGAGCAGGCATATGTAAATTATCACTTTTGCCAGCGTTTTCCAAAGTTTGAAGTAACATTAAACAGGTTCTATAAGGACGGTATTGGAGGCGCTACAGTTGGTGGAGTTATAGGAGCTGATGACTTCTGGAAGGAACTTGAATATGTCCTGTTTGATGTAGACGTAGCGGAAGGATGCTATAGTGACCGTTGCAGGAAATTATATGACAATGGTATTATTCACGAACTCTGGAAAATAATTCAATCAGCCAAATCTACAGAGGATCTCATACCTGGGGCAAAAAGCCTGGTACAGAGATTCAAAGATCTGAACCTTGATTTTCCCGGCATAGACAGAAGTCGTACCCCTCAGTGAATATGGGATAAAGCTGGTATTTCAAGAAAACTTTAAGCTGTGAATGTTGCTGTTTAAGCTTAAATGTGGCCATTTTTACACGGCCTCAAACATGTATAAAAATTATTGATAATGTTTTTATAATTTTACACGGGAGAGAGAACAGAAAATGGATATGTATGAATTCAGAGTAACAGTTAGTTGGGAAGGCGGCGGAGATCAGCTATTCATTATCAATGTAGAAGCAGGAAACGAAGAAGATGCAAAAGATCAGATCGGATATTTAGTCAAAAACAAACTTGAAGTACTGGCTTTAGCACAAATAAAGGTAGGATGAAGTAAACCCATCCTACCTTATATAAAAAAATGAGTATTGCAGGCCCTATCGAAATATTTATCGGGCTTCCTGAAGAATATCTTCAGGAAGCCGCCGAACTCTTCTATGATTCATTTCAACAGAAGTTTTATCCGATCATGAACAGCAGGGAACAAGCTATCTCTTTCCTGCAGAAGCACCTGAATCCCAGGGGCACAATGGTGGCCTCAAGAGGAGAAAAATTGTTGGGCATAGCCGGCTTACAGTACGAAGGATGCCATTTCTTCAGCCCTTCTTTATTTGATTTAGCTCGCGAATTCGGCTGGCTGAGAGGCATTATGAAAATACTCAGGATGCGCCTGTTTAATTCACCTGACCGGAAAGGTGAATTGTACTTGAAGGCCGTTATGGTCCGCTCCTCAATGCAGGGCAGAGGAGTCGGCACACACCTGTTAACAGGTATTTCAGATTTCGCATGGGCGCATGAGTTCCGCACAATAAGAGTGGACGTCGTGGACACAAATCCTGATGCACGGCGTTTTTACGAACAACATGGTTTTGTTGCTACAAAAATCCGAAGATGCCCTCTACCTTTTCAGTTTTTATGCCGTGACATGGGATTCTCATCGGCCATTACAATGATCAAGAAAATTTCGTGAGAACTCCGGCTTTATCATTTAAAAACATCAGGAAATAAATCATTTGCTTAGTAGTAGAATGTGCTTAAGTATTTTGGATGGTTTTGATCCATATCGGACATGTATGACATTATCAGTTATCAAAAAAAAGGAGGGATAAAAAGTTGAAAATAAAATTAGTTTTGTCTGTTGTTTGTTGCTTGTTTCTCGTAGTTACTTCTAGCGCATACGCGGTAACAAAAGAAAAATTATCCAATAGAATTGACAGATCTCACTATTTTCTCAAAGAGATAATGGAAATTCCTGAAACATCAATACCGTCAACGCTTTTAAAAAGTTGCCAGGGTATCATCATAATGCGTCAGTACAAAGCAGGATTTATATTTGGTGCCAAGGGTGGTGCAGGTATAGCACTAAAAAGGGATATAAAAACACGCAAATGGAGTGCGCCCAGCTTCGTTGCCAGTGGTGAGGCAAGTTTTGGGCTCCAGATCGGGGGACAGGCAGTTGATTCAATAATATTAATAATGAATAAGTACGGAGTTGAGTCATTGTTACTGACAAAATTCAAATTAGGTGTCGGTGCCGCTCTTGCAGTAGGCCCGGTTGGGAGAGATACAGAAGCCAAGATAGGGACGAATACCGTATTTCTGGTTTACTCAAAGGCGATGGGTCTTTATGGAGGACTTACTTTTGAGGGTGGGTTTATCTCTCAGGATGATGGTGCCAATAAAGAGTTTTATGGCAGAAAAATATCTGCAAAAGAGATATTCCAAAACGAGGACAATGTACCTGATGAAGCAAAAGAACTGATTAGAACACTGGAAAAATATTGTAACTTTTAGCTTGTTAAGTGTGAGTGGATAGGTGACATGAACCCCTACCCACTCACGCGCTATCGATATTTACATTTCTTATCTTTCCATTACGTCAGTCGGGTTAACTTTGGGAGGCATGATCGAAGGAATCACTTCACCTCTTTTCAGTGCCTTAAGTTGAATCTGTGCCTGGGTTTTTGTAGCCAGACCGAAGATCTTAATAAAGCCGAGTGCCGCGTTATGTTCAAAAGTATCCCCGGCATCATAAGTTGCCAGTGAGTGATCGTACAATGACAGAGGTGATTTCCTTCCAACGACAACACAGTTGCCCTTGAAAAGCCTGAGGCGTACCGTACCGACAACAAATCGCTGATTGCTTAAAATATAAGCTGCCAGATCCTGGTGAAATGTTGAAAACCACAACCCATTATAAACCATATCTGAATACTGAGTTGAAACTATCTCCTTAAACCGGTGAGTATCCTTAGTCATAACAATTTCTTCAAGTGCCTGATGAGCTTTGTAGAGGACTATGGCAGCAGGTGATTCATAAATTTCCCTGGATTTTATACCAACAATACGATTCTCAAGATGATCAATTCGCCCTATACCATTATCACCGGCTATCGTATTCAATTTGTCAATAAGACTTATTCCATCTATCTCCTGTCCGTTCAAGGTTAAAGGAATACCATTTTCAAAACCTATTTCTATGTATGTCGCTTCATCAGGAGCATCCTTCGCGTTTTTTGTCATTTTATATATATCTTCAGGCGGCTCTTCCCATGGATCTTCAAGTATTCCACATTCAATACTTCTTCCCCATATATTTTCGTCTGTGCTGTAAGGGTTTTTGGTACTTACGTCAATGGGAATATTGTGTTCCTTAGCATAAATCATTGACTCATCTCTGGTCATATTCCACTCTCGCAGTGGTGCAATTATCTGTAAAGATGGATCCAACGTATGTATAGCAACGTCAAATCTAACCTGATCATTCCCTTTCCCGGTACAACCGTGAGCCACGGCACAAGCACCTTCCGCCGCGGCAACATCAACCAGCAATTTTGCTATCAACGGCCTGCCCAGTGCGGTCGCAAGAGGATATGTTCTCTCGTAAAGGGCTCCGGCTTGAAGCGCGGGAAAAAGAAAATAGTAAACGAAAACCTCTCTTGCATCTATAATCATAGATTTGATTGCACCTGTCTGTATTGCTTTTTCCACTACCGGCTTCAAATCCTTGTCCGTTCCAAGATCAATGGTCAGTGCTATTACGTCCATGTCATACTTGTCCTGTATCCACTTTATGGCGACAGAGGTATCAAGCCCGCCCGAATACGCCAAGACAACTTTTTTTCTATCGGTTCCCATTTTTCCTCCTTTGTTGTTATTCGAATATCAATTACTTCGTTTATTTTGTATACGGTTTAAAAAAAAAGTCCATGTATCGATTACTCCTGTCAGGCAAAGAGCCTGCCGCCTTTAGCCTGACCATTACCGGTATAGTTCTGGCAAGTGTTCTGGTCGCCCATATGCTGAATGCAAAACGGACTATTGGGTTAATAGATTTGCTTAACACGAAGTTGTACATAAAATACGCGGCTAACAGCCCAAATAAAACGGTTGCAATATATAAACATGTTTTGCTCCCGTAGCGGATACCGTAGCCTAACCCGATTATCACACACCCTATGACAATACCCTTTATTCCATATCCCCTTATTGAGAGAGAGGTAATTCCCGCGATGGCAGCGATGCCCAGGCTTGTATAAAGAATCCCGAGAAAAATTGTCAGATTTGCTGCCAATCCAACACTTTTTTCGGGAGTGAGTTTATCTTTGGAAACCATCAAAAGTCGTCTTTTGAACCTTCTTATTTATGCCAGCATTCTTATAAAAAAATAACGAATTCACATGTTACCATCGCTATGAACATGAGTCAAAGAGAAATATATTGATGCTGAATGCAAGAAGCGAGTAATGTCATTCCCAACTTGATTGGGTACCTAAATACTTATCATTCAATCATAATTCTTTATTCGACATTTCCAGTTTTTTTAGACAAAGCCTCGGAATGCTTACGTACGAACAGACTGATGAAAAGCAGGTTAATTATATTGGAATGGGACTCTACATCTTATAACAGGCAGGATATTGATCTTCTATTTATTTATTAGCTAGTTAACTCTATAGTAAATACCATAATTCGATATAAAAAATAGCAACCAAATCCCCCAATAAACCCCCTTGTGGAGAAGGAGGAAGAGGAGAAATCTGGGGGATTTGGTCAAAAGCAATCTCTACCATTCATCATGAATTAATTCAATGTCATTGAGTCTGGCAGGGCAGAATCTTAACCTTGAAATTCATATTTATTCAAGCCAGATTCTTCATTTCCATACTTGTAGCATTTATAACTTTTGATATACTACAAAAAGCATTAACTGCTGGTTCAATTACTATCTTCCTGTTTTTGAAGGTTGGCCTCCCTGCCATACTCTGTGATTGAACCAGCAGCTTATAAGAAGACGAGTACAAAATCTCATACAAACAGTTTACCTGATTCCAAAAAACCCTCTCACACTTCTTAACTAACACTTCTGTAATTACAAGAAAGTATGATTGGATAACCTCAAAACATATGCCAATAGTAATAAACTGCCTGATATTTTCTTTTTCAAATGCAGATCCAAGATAACTCTAGAAGCTAACGTAGCTTACAAATATTCTAAAGAGCCTTATCGCTGCATCTGTCAAGTAAACGAAATTGAATTTCCAAAGAATACAGTGTGCCATGGCGCAATAGTGAGCCTCACAATAGTGTGCCAAGGCACACTATTGGAACGGGTATTGTCGATGCGATCTACTGTTTTTTCGTCTCGATTTTGTAATCTTTAATCTTTCTGTAAATATTACGCCTGCTAATGCCCAACAACCTGGCAGCCATGGTTTTATTCCCAGCTGCTTTTTCAAGTGCCTGTACAATTGCCAGTTTTTCATTAACTCCTACATTTTTGAACAGAGTTGTTTTTATTGCAAAAAAGTCCTCAAAAACTGGCGGTAGATGTTTAAGAGTAATAGTTTTCTGATGACACAGGATAAATGCATGTTCCAGCGCATGTTCCAGCTCCCTCACATTACCAGGCCAGGAATAATCCATAAATACTTTCTGGACGTCAGTAGATATACCCAAAATATTCTTGTTTATATTTTTATTGAATTTTTTTACGAAGTGATCTATGAGGAAAGGAATATCTTCTTTTCTTTCTCTTAACGGAGGCACACGTATTTCTACCACATTAAGGCGATAGTAAAGATCCTCGCGGAATTCACCTTTTTCTATCTTTTCACGAAGGTCCTGATTTGTACAGGCAACTACCCTGACATCAACCTTAATGGATGTTGACTCTCCTACACGCTCAAAGGTTTTTTCCTGTAAAACCCTCAATAACTTCACTTGTATCTTCGATGGCATATCTCCGATTTCATCCAGAAGGATTGTGCCGCCATCTGCCATCTGGAATCTACCAATCCTATCCTTTACAGCGCCGGTAAAGGAACCTTTGATGTGTCCAAAGAGTTCACTTTCAAGCAAATTATCAGACAATGCAGAGCAATTTACCTTAACCAGAGGCTTATGGTTACGTCCTCCTTTGTAATGTAATGCTTCAGCTACCAGCTCCTTGCCTGTACCGCTTTCACCGGTAATCAGGACGGTACTTTGAACATCGGCGAGATCTTCTACATAAGAATATATTGTCTGCATCTTTTCACTTTTACCAATAATGTTATGAAGACGCTGACGCTCTTTCATTTCCCTCTCAAGAACCGCCAGATGAGTTTCGTCTCTTACTACCAAGACTGCTCCGGTAAATGTTCCTTGATTATTAATGAGTGGGTATGTATTAACGGTTACAACCTGCGGAGGGCATGATTCGTGTCTGCATTCCAAATGGTATATTTCAATAGGTTTTTTCCCCTTAACTGTTTCTGCAAGAGCATCTATACACCTTCCCTCACAATGCGTAAGGAGAGATTCAAATGGCTTTCCAACAGAATCACGGGACAGGCGGCAGATGATTTTAGCTGCTTCATTAATTTCTATAATAATCAGGTCTTTATCTACCGTTATAATTGAATCCTTTACGCTCTTGAAAATAGCCTCAAGGTTTGAACGGTACTTTTCCTTTTCATCTACCAGAACTTTATGCTTCATTGCCGTCTTTGTTATGTGCATTAACGAATCCAGCTGGACGGGCTTAGAAACATAGTCAAAAGCTCCCAATCGCAGCGCATCTGAAGCCGTATCAAAATCAGGTGCTGCCGTAATCATAACAACCGGACAATTAAGCTTTCTCGTTTTAACCTCTTTCAAGATATCAATACCGGATTTACCTTTCAGGTTAATGTCTGCTAAAATCAAATCAATATCAGATCCGTCAATCATTTTCAGGGCATCACCGTAATCACTGGCAGTAGCAACCTCGTACCCTTCATCTAAGAAAAAGTCCTCAAATGTAAATCTAACGTTTTCTTCATCGTCTATTATGAGAATCTTTGCCATTGCCTTTTCCTTCTTATAGCTTTTTAAAAAGCAGATCCGGCCGAGCCAGAACTAGACATGAGTTAATAAATTAAAAATCTCAAACCACAAACTATAAACAAATCTTGTCACGTATTGTTAATGCCTGTTTTTTACTCATCATATTTTTCGACAGGCTTGCAAAAGTGTGCCATATTACAATAGTGTGCCGTCGCCTATTGTAACATGGCACACTTAGTAGTCAATATTATTACTGGATAACCATAATTCATAGTTTCAATAACCCATATAAATCTTGTATTTTCATTTTGCATTGACAATATTTTCATGTAAAATTATAATCTGCCTGAGTTTATCTCAAATAATAATATAATAATTGAATAAAATAATTAATTTCTTAGTCTGACCATGGATGAAAAAGTCTCATTCAGAAGTTCTATAAAGGCAATCAGAGGTGTTATAGGGAAATTCCTTTCTACTCCTTCTTTTTTTGCAATACCAAGGATTAATATCCTCCTTTTTATTGCGACATTTTGCACCACTTATATAATGAATGGCCCCGGTTATGCCATTTGCATAATGATAATTCTGTTTGCACATGAAATGGGACATTTTGTTATGTGCAAAAAGTATCATGTTGATGCTTCATGGCCATTTTTTCTTCCGTTTCCATCTTTTTTCGGTACCCTCGGCGCAGTTATCAAAATGAGGGGCCACATTCCCAGCAAACGCGCTTTATTTGATATTGGAGTTGCAGGTCCGATAGGAGGTCTGATTTTTGCGATTCCTATCACTCTAATTGGATTGCATCTTTCAGAAGTTCATCCTATTCCAAAAGACGCAACCAGTTATTTAGGATTGGGAGAACCCATACTCTTTTCATTTTTTTCAAAAATGATGGTGGGTGAGGTATCAGAGGGTTTTGACATTATCTTAAATCCAATTGCTTTTGCAGGGTGGGCTGGATTTTTTGTTACGGCACTTAATCTGATGCCTATCGGGCAGCTTGACGGTGGCCATGTCATTTATGCATTACTGGGAAAACACAGTACCATTGTATATAAAGTGGGCATAGGGATATTTTGCCTTCTTGCAATATTTGTTTTTAGAGGTTGGATCCTTATTGCCGTGTTGTTATTGTTGTTTGGATTTAAACATCCTCCACCGGCGGATCCATTTACACCACTAGATTTTAAGCGTAAATGTGTAGGGGTGTTAATGTTGGTTATATTTTTTCTCTGTTTTACTCCAATTCCTTTTAAGATATGAGAAACCCATCTTTACGTTAAAGAACAATGGAAAAAAGAGTAGTGATTGCAATGAGCGGTGGCGTTGACAGCAGCGTCGCCGCTCATTTTTTAATTGAACAGGGGTATGATGTAATAGGCTTGTTCATGCGCCTTGGAAATACCACAGCTGCACCACCATCCGACAGGAAAACAGCAACGTGCTGCAGCGCTGAAGATGCCAGAGATGCCAGAAATGTGGCATCTTTCCTTGGTATTCCCTTTTATGTTATTAACTTTGAAGATGAATTTAATGGCATTATCGAATACTTTTGTGATGAGTATTTGAAAGGAAGAACTCCCAACCCCTGCATAATCTGCAATCAGGAACTGAAGTTTGGGAAATTGCTCAGGTTTGCGGATTACCTTAAGGCAGATTTTGTAGCTACAGGTCACTTTGCCAGAATAGACAGGCTCAATGAACGATATGTTTTGAAAAAGGGAATTGATGATAATAAAGACCAGTCTTATGTTCTTTTCTCACTTGACCAGAATCAATTGTCCAGAGCCATGTTTCCGCTAGGAAACATGACCAAAGATGAGGTTCGCAAAGAGGCATCTAAAGTAAACCTGAAGACTAAGGACAAACCTGAAAGCCAGGAGATCTGTTTTGTTACCGGTAAGAGTTACAGTGATTTGATTGTTGAAAAAGCAGGAACAAAAATTGGTACCGGCCTATTAAAAGATACAGACGATAACACCTTGGGCAAACATGGTGGGATTCATAATTTTACAATTGGACAGAGAAAAGGATTGGGCATGGCATTTGGCGAACCAAGATATGTCGTTGATATCGATCCCACGAAGAATACCGTTACCGTCGGGGCTGCGGAAGAACTTCTAAAAGAGACGTTCACGGTAGATAAGGTAAACTGGATTTCAATTGAAAAACTGGAAAATGAGTTGTGCGCTTCAGTAAAGATCAGGTACAAGCATGACGGAACTCCAGCCGTAATTTACCCACTGAAACATAATCGCGTCAGGGTTGAGCTAAAGCAACCTCAACGCGCCATCACACCGGGGCAGGCTGCCGTCTTTTATCATGATGATATCGTTATCGGGGGTGGATGGATTGAACGTTAATTTACCACTCATGAATTTTTCAGCACTTGACGAAGTAACAAGCCTCCTGGGAAAGATTGCGGGCTATATCTGGAGTATGCCGCTGGTCATCCTGCTTGTTGGTTCCGGTGTTTATTTCAGTATAAGACTTGTTTTTCCACAATTCAGAAGGATTGGCCATGGCATAGCAGTTGCCAAAGGTAAATATGATAACCCCGATGATCCGGGAGACATAACCCATTTTCAAGCGCTTTGCGCAGCTCTTTCCGCAACCGTCGGTGTCGGCAACATCGCCGGTGTCGCAATCGCCTTACATGCCGGCGGTCCGGGAGCCATTTTCTGGATGTGGATAGCCGCGCTCTTTGGCATGGTTACCAAATACGCCGAATGTACTCTTGCACAGAAATATCGGGTCATTCACAGTGATGGTTCCATAAGCGGCGGACCAATGTATTATATTGAGAAGGGAATGGGAAGCAGGTTCAAATGGCTGGCCATAATATTTGCCAGTTGCGGCCTTATTGCGACATTTGGCGGTGGCAACATGGTCCAATCTAATTCAATGGTTATCGCCTTCACCGATCAATTTGCTACACAAAAGTTTTACAATGATACTCCATTATCTAAGCTGAATAACGGAAAAGAAACCAGTCAGACAGAGGACACAGAGTTTATCATAAAAACAAGTAATGGAAAAACAATCGGGATTGATATCTCCCGGGTCAAAACGGTTAGCGATTTTTTAAATGCTATAAATGATCATCAGGAAAATATGTCTCAAACCGTCATGGCAGAAATAGCCACAGATAATAATAGCATTGAGTTTACAGATTTAACTGAGGGTAAGCATGAGTTTACACTCACATCTCCGGATGGCGGTAAACTTATAAAGAATCTTGGTTTTGTAAATGATGATGGCAATATCAATACGTTCAGTAATGGTAAAATATCTACCGTTATACCTGAAAGGCTTTTATTGAAAGCAGTTCTTGGAGTAGCAATCTCCTTAATCGTTGGGATGGTGATTATTGGCGGTATCAAGAGGATTGGAAAGGTGGCAAGCAGACTCGTACCCGTTATGTCTTCAATATATATTGCAGGAGCACTTTTTATAATTTTCTGGAACTATGATAGAATATTGGATTCGTTTTATCTGATCTTCAAACATGCATTTACACCAACCGCCGCAACCGGAGGCTTTGCCGGAGCTACGGTGCTGTATGCAATAACGTGGGGAGTCAGAAGGGCCGCGTTCTCCAATGAAGCGGGACTTGGAAGCGCTCCGATTGCCCACGCTACAGCAAAAACAAAAGAGCCTGTACGTGAAGGACTTGTTGCAATGATGGGACCGTTAATTGATACCCTGATTATCTGTACCATGACTGCACTGGTAATCATTATTTCAGGAGAGTGGACTGGTAACGCAGATTCATCAGTTTTAACTAAAAATGCCTTCAACGCAGGAATTCCATATTTTGGAGGTGTTATAGTTGCGGTAGGGTTGATACTGTTTGCCATTTCTACTGCCATTAGCTGGTCGTATTACGGAGACCGTTGTGCAGAATATTTGTTTGGCAGTAGAGCAATCCTTCCTTACCGTTGGATTTACGTCGTAGCACTTTTTGTGGGTGCAGTGGTGCGGTTAGAATTTGTCTGGAATTTTTCTGATATCACACTGGGTTTAATGGCGCTTCCAAACCTCATCGCCATTATTTCCTTAAGTGGTGTAGTGGTAAGTTTGACTAAAGACTACTTTTCACGGAAACATGTTAGGACCAATTAAACCATGAAAGAATATGACGTTGTGATAGCAGGTTCTGGCCCCTCGGGCGCTGCGGCGGCTAAAGGTCTGGTAAATGAAGGACTAAGTGTCCTGGTGCTGGAGAAAAAGAGACTACCCAGGTACAAAATATGCTCTGGTATTATCTTCAAAAAATCTCAGGATATTACCGAAAAATATTTTGGAGAGATCCCAACGTCAGCATACGTTACTCCTGAACATTTAAGGGGTGTTAGATTCTGGTCTGATGATGAAAACTATAAAGATTATCCTTTCAATAAAGGTGGCATTGGAGCACCCAACATATGGCGTTCTGAGTATGACTACTGGCTTGTCAAGAAATCCGGAGCAGAGATTAAAGATTATTGTGCCTTAACAGACTTTAACGACACCGATGATTATATCCTTCTGAAGGCTCATCATAATTTAAACGATGAAGTAATAGATATCAAATGCAAGTACCTGATAAGCGCGGAAGGCGGTAAGTCGGTAATCAGAGCAAAGCTTGATCCCGAATTTGAAAAGAGCCTGAAATGGTTTACCGCATACCAGAATTATTACGAAGGAAGTTCAAGTCTGGAACCTGAATTTTATCACGGTTTCCTGGAACCTCAATACGGTGAAGTCTACGCGTGGTTTAGTGTTAAAGACGGTTTGCAAGTCTTCGGCACTGCGGCAGCAAAAGGGAAAAAGATAAAGCCCTATCTCTTGAAATACACAGAGTTATTAGAGAAAAAATTTAATCTTAAGCGTGGAAAAATGATCAGGAAATCTGGATGCATTGGAAATAATATGTGTCCGGAAGGGAAGTTCTACCTGGGCAAAAATAATGTTCTCCTGGTAGGTGAAGCCGCAGGATTTCTTAACGCATTTGGCGAGGGAATTTCATGCGCATTGACATCAGGCCTGTTTGCTGCTGATGCAATAAGCAAGAGTATTAAATCAAACGGTAACGCACTTGAACTGTATACTGATCTGACAAAACGAGAGCGGAAGCAAACAACAACTTCCTGGCGATTAGGCGCGAGGCTGGCTGGCAGGGATTTAATGCCGATATAGATAATAATAATGGATGCATACCACATAACTGTCTTAATTATTTCGTTGCTGATCATACTCAGTGGTCTTCTGGGAATAGTACTACCTATTATCCCAAGTACACCCCTGATATGGATAGGTGTTTTTATATATGCCGCTTACGATAGATTTGAGACCATAGGATGGTCTCTTCTCCTGATCTTCGCTATCTTAACAATCGTTTCCCTTGTCCTTGATTATCTTGGAGGTGTTATCGGTGCAAAAAAATATGGTGCAACAAGGTGGGGTTTGATTGGATCCGTAATCGGTGGTATCGCAGGTTTTTTTATGGGCGGAATTGTCGGGTTGATTTTCGGCCCGTTTTTTGGTGCAGTATTTTTTGAATTAATCTTTGGTAAGGATTTAAGAGGGGCATTTAAATCAGGCGTGGGCACATTGGTCGGGTTTCTCGGCGGTGTAATAGTAAAGCTGGTTATAAGTGTCGTTATGATCGGCATATTCGTTATAAAACTATTTTAGATGTAAAAGAAATTTCGCACAAAGACGCCGAGATCACTAAGAAAATAATAGCTTTTATCCTTTGTGTTCTTCGTGATTTCGTATGAGGTATAAATTATGATTCTGCATAGAGAACTGGATACAGGAGAGCTTTCTCTCTGTCCTTATCTACCGAATAGACAAAAGCAGTTCAGATACTTTCTTGCAAGCGAGCTTGATGAATCAGACATTTCATTTTTACTTGCAAAAGGATGGAGGAAATTTGGGGTATATTTTTTTCAACCTTCCTGTCCTGACTGCCAGGAGTGCGTTCCTGTCCGGGTTATGTCTGATGAATTTAAACCGTCTAAAAGTCAGAGGCGCAACCTAAAAAAGAACAGGATTATCGATGTGGTTTTCGGTCCGCTTAAATTCAGCAACAGAGCCTTTGAGATTTACAAAGACCATTCAACCCGACGTTTCTCACAGGAATGCAATATGGAAGAGTTCATTGCCAGCTTCTTCTCACCCTCCACTCCAAGCCTTCAGTCAGAATACTATCTGGATGGAGAGTTGATTGGCCTGGGCTTCCTGGACAAAGGCGAGGATTGTCTGAGTAGTGTCTATTTTATTTATGACACAAAGTTTTCACATCTGGGACTGGGAACTTTCAGCATTTTAAAGGAGATAGAGCACACTCGATCGCTTGGATTAAAATACTATTGTCTGGGTTATTACGTGCAAGAGTGTCAGAGAATGGTGTATAAGAATAATTTTAAACCGAGAGAGCACTATAACTGGTTTCAGGATAAGTGGGAGGTTACATAGGGCAAGTGATATTTTCTGCTTTCAAGGACAGGGGCCTACTAATGGGTGAACCTGTATTTTTATTGATTCTATACTAAAACCGGTTTGGTTTTTGATTTTTAAAAAAATCAAATCTTGGTTGCAGTTATCCACGAACAGGCGCCGAGGACTTTACTCGGGCAAAACAGTTTTGGATTATATCTAAAAACTATTTTGAGATGGGTATAAATGATCAAAATTAAATCGTGCCTGTATCGTTTACTCAAGAATTGGTCTTAAATAACATGGTATTTATGTATCTTATTTTATAAAATCAGCCAATAGAGAGGAACCATAACATTGGTTACAAATGCAGAAATTATTAAAAAGTTAATTTTTCCTTTGCTCGTAGTAGCACTATTTGCAGGCTGCGCCGGCACAGGTAAAATTTCTGAACCCCCGTATATTACCCTGTCAAATATTAATCTGCTTAATGTGGGTGTATTTGAACAGCGCTATCGTATAATGATGCGCATTCAAAATCCCAACGACGTTGTTATTCCCATCAAAGGTATGAGCTACCGGATATTTATTAACGAACAAAACTTTGCGCGCGGAGTGAGTAACAAATCGATTATAATTCCGGAATTCGGAGAGGAAGTTGTCGAAATAGTTGCAGCCAGTGATCTGACCAGTATGCTCAGACAGTTTCAGGAATTGATGTCAGGCGGTACTAAGAAAGTGAGTTATCGTCTGACCGGCAAGGCTAAATTGACAAATCGGATACGCAGGCTCCCATTCGAATATAAAGGCGAACTTGATCTCAATCCTGACAAGAAGGATGGAAGCAGCTTTTTTCTGAGCAACCCACACACTCCTGAAAAACGTTCTTCCACTACTAAATAATAGATCCACTGAAATTTGACCAATAGTTAATCACTTAACCGTGAAAGTGGGACATCAAGGGCTACACGAAAGCATCGAACAGCCTGCTCGATGACGCTTCTCAGCATACTCTTCTTTGTTGAGTTGTTCGTCGTAAGGGCGGCGCAGTAACTCCAGTATTCATTTACCATAAAATTATCACCTTGCTCTGCCTTGTCAATGGCTAGTTGGGTCAGGTAGTTTCGCAGCACATACTTCGGGTTGACGGCGTTCATCCGCTTGCGTCTCGTATAGTTTAACGTACCGTCTTTGCATACCCGCGCTTTGTAACAGCGTGTCCAATTGCCGATACGCGCTACATTATCATTAGTTAACTGCTCAGGTACATAGTAAGCATTCAAAAGAGGTTCCGGTAGTGTTGCATCATGTACATCATTCAAAGATCCGATGCCGATATCAATCTTTGCAAGCTGACGGTAGAAAATTGTCATGTCTGTCTCGGCTAACTGCAATATCGCCTGTAGCTCTGTTACGAACTCATTGTCAGTTTCAGGACTGAAAGCATTTAGTCCCAATTTCTGGGCCATCATAGATTGCCAGTCACGTTCGAACACTTTCTCATAACCGGCTAGTATCTGTTGCAATGGTTCAGACTGTTCGATCAATGATGCGATCGGTAACAGTTAATCTGGGTATAACAACTATCCCTATTAAGTTCTAAAATTAATAAAAAGAAACTGAACTCCTAAATCATTTTCAGTTAAAATAACGCCATGATGATTGAAAATGTAATAAAGGTTCAAGACCGAATATTAAGCAAATCGGACGTATCCTTCATTCGGTTGCTTATTCAAACAGAACCTACCTGTAGTCGATGGCGTTTATCACGCGAGATAAGCACGCACTGGGATTGGCGTAATAGTAGTTGTCAGTTAAAAGACTTAGCGGAGGAAAAAGAGGCTACGACAGCTTACATTTCATCACCTAAGTACGCTTGATATGTGAATGGTGTTTAAGAGTATGACATGAAAAAAGGACTATGCAATTTCTCACATAAGCCTCTTATGTATAATAACTGGGAGGCACCAACAACTTAGCTTTCCTTACGCTATTCTTCAATTCGTTTATATTTCTTACCGTCCCAAATCAGAAGATTTTCATGAGGATTGTACTCTGCGTGAATCTTTGATTGGCTCGAACCGGCAACAATAATATTCCACCCTTTGCAGGAATAACTGCCAGTACTCTCAACGTCCGAGTAAACCCATGAATACATCCCGTTGTCAAATTTGATAGTCCAGTATCCAAGTACAACACCGTTGAGTGACAAACCACTTTCCCATTTCTTGACCGAGCGAAACATGGCACCATTTATGGCATTTTCAGCATCAACATACTTTGAGGTTCCTGACATAGCTTGGTTTTCCGATGCTTGCTCTTCCAGAAACGTTCCTTTGGCGGTTTGGGCGCATCCGGGATGACAAATGCAAGTGAGGATTGATATTGCCAAACAGAAAAACATTCTCATAACCTCTTCTTTAAGCTTTTTCCGAAACAGTACGTGGAAAAGGTGATCTTAAATGGCGGATTAGATTTCAGCATAATTTAATATAAATATCGAAATATGCGGCACAAAATTCGAAATAATACCAAATGATTAAAAGTAGATACCCACTTGACCAAAATTCCATTTCCAATAAACAAAAAAATAACTTTTTACATTATCTACTATTGATTGTGTTATTACAAAGTATACACCTATGAATCTTGGTACCGGGACAGCCCGGCACCAAGATTGCCCTCGATAATGGGTTTTGTAATTCCTTCAAATCTAGACGAAAGATACATTCGTCAAAGTGTTTAGTTCTCAGGCGCCGGGTTATCACAATCAATGATTTCAGGTGGAACAGGCAACGCTCCGTCAGCATCCTGTAGGCCTGTAAAGCTCAAATTTGCCCAATCATTATAATCGGTAAGCGTAGTAAATGTGCCACCACAGTCGCCGGAGTCCTGGCTATTTATATTAAACGCTACACCATTTTCAATTATAGTGTTCCCATTCCAATCCCAAGGCGGAGCGCCACAAATGCCGTTGTTCTCATTGAGATTATTTTCGTTGAGAACAATACGGTCGCCAATAGAATAATTCAAGACACCATCTCCCGGAGGTGTACAATTATTGTCAACACCAGGAAACTGGTACTTATAATTCATCACAGAATTGTAGTTTGGCTTATAGTTGCAATTGACGTTACCCCCATGGCGAATGTTAGCGTTGTGGCCATATTCGTGCATGATTGTGTGGCTAACGTTAGTGTCACTGTTGAAGCATTGCAGAGAAACTATGAGGTCGTCTCCAGGCAACTCTGCTTGTCCTGAACTGCTACTGTTTGTATTGTATCGGTGAGGTAAAATACAATAGTGAAAATAACCATGCCGATTGGAAGCGAAGTTGGCCGCTTTGTGTGACATGAATTCCGGACTGTTTACGCCTCCTGTAAGTACCCCGTCAGCGTCATTGATCAGGTTGCCGCCTGTAAAGAGACCTCCTTGTCCACGGTCGTTGTGAAGTGTAATACCCGTTGTCCCGTCAGGGTTTAATACAGGAGAATTAGCAAATGCCTGTGCTACCATATTTACAGCATTTACCGAGGGTCGATGAGAGTGGTTAGCACAATCAAGACTATCTATAAACCAATCATATTCAATAAAAATGTCTTTTCGGAGAGGGTTAGCCCCCATTCCAGGCAAATCAAGGTTGCTAAGTGTTCCGAGTACTTCGTCACCGTCTTTGATACCATCACCGTCCGTATCAGGATTTAAAGGATCTGTCCCAGTATCAGTAGGACTTACATATACACCTGTGTTTGTCTCGTAGCAGTCATCCAAACGGTCGTTATCCGAGTCAATTCCAAGCGTGCATCCACCATCTTGAAATCTCAAATTGTCCAGAACCATCCATTCATTCGCACTAGTAAAGTTACCCACAACAACTACTGCTTGAATTCCTGGATTCCAGGTTACAGATAAAAGCTGCATCGCTGGAGTAATTGTTTTTACATCAAAAGCTACAACAGCGAAACTAGCGTCAAGCGCGGCCAATATAACGGTGCCAGTTGTGGAGCCGGCTCCTGCAAGCATACTAACATTGTTGACTGGATTGGGAAAGTAGATTATTGCTGGTAATGCCGGAATACTGCCATCGCTATTTTGTGCACCTGGATTGTATGCTAAGAAATTAGGAGAGCTATGGCCAGTTACTCCAAAGTTACTAGTTTCGTTTAACACTGCGCCGTTACCACCAACAAAAACCGCATTTGTATTGTTATTCATATAGGTTTGCAGCGGGAGTGTTTGGACAAAATAAGGTGGCGGATCAACATTTATATTACCTGGTAGAGCGCTAGCTGATATATTAGCGCTTACCCCAGCTTCTATACTAGAGCTTACCACAGCTTCTTGGGCGATAACAGTATTTGTTCCCGTCAAAACAAGCAGAGCGGCCAACATAATACTAAGTTTTAATAAGTTTTTCATTTGATTCCCTTCCCTTTGTTTTATTGTTTTACCTGAATTGAGCGATTTAAGTAGCCGCATCCTTTAGGTTGCGTAACTTACGTGAAATCCACATGCACCCATCTGATGAGAGCGAACGCAGACTAAAGCCTACGGCTACTACAGTATAGGAAATAAAATCGCTCAATTTAGATTATAGTAACAAAACTCAAAAGATAAGAACTACTACAGAGATAAAATAGTATACAAGTTTTATCCGATTTTCTTATTGAAATCTCAAATTGTCCAGAACCATCCATTTATTCGCACTAGTAAAGTTACCCACAACAACTACTGCTTGAATTCCTGGATTCCAGGCTACAGATAAAAGCTGCATCGCTGGAGTAATTGCTTTTACATCAACAGCGACAACAGTGAAACTAGCGTCAAGCGCGGCCAATATAACGGTGCCAGTTGTGGAGCCGGCTCCTGCAAGCATACTAACATTGTTGACTGGATTGGGAAAGTAGATTATTGCTGGTAAGGCCGGAATACTGCCATCGCTATTTTGTGTACTTGGATTGTACGCTAAGAAATTAGGAGAGCTATGGCCAGTTACTCCAAAGTTACTATTTTCGCTTAACACTGCTCCGTTACCACCAACAAAAACTGCATTTGTATTGTTATTCATATAGGTTTGCAGAGGGAGTGTTTGGGCAAAAAGAGATGGCGGATCAAAATTTATATTACCTGGGAGAGCGCTAGCTGATATATTAGAGCTTACCCCAGCTTCTATATTAGAGCTTACCACAGCTTCTTGGGCAATAACGGTATTTGTTCCTGTAAAAACAAGCAGAGCGGCCAACATAATACTAAGTTTTAATAAGTTTTTCATTTGATTTTCTTCCTTTCTTTCATTGTTATAGTAACAAAACTAAAAAAATAAGAACTACAAACGTACATGCTTATTAACATTGTATATTAAATTGTGGAGGAATGCACTTGCTTCCCGTACAATTTAATAAGGTACCGATTATACGGAGCTTATCTCATTAAATTTCAATTGCTTGCGATTTAGCTACAGGAAACAAATGCATACCCCAGTTTAAACTTTTTTCGCTTTACCCCCCCCCCCCTCTTTTTTGATACTGTTTTGTAGCTTTTTCATACTGTGATTACCTCCTTAAATAAATACGTTTTAGAAATTTAAATACTTCCTACTACTACACATCAACTATAACCTCTTTTCACAACCGGCCTCCTTAAAATAGCAAATTTAAACCTTTTTAGTTTGATTAAGATAATTCATTATTCAAAACTTGCTTACTCAGCTTCAACATAATCCTACCTTTAGATTTTATATTCTATTTTGTATTAAAGGCTTCCACCTGCCGTTATTCCATCCAAAGCCATGTTTATTTTTTCTACAATGGTTGCCACGTTTTTCTCATCAAGGAGAAAATCTTGTCCAATTTCACCTTTGACCATTTCTATCTCTTTAGAGATGCCAGCCTCCTTTACCTTCTCCATAGCTTCGTCAATTTTTTGTCTCATATCCAATTCGTTTATAAAATTGCGCTGTAGAATCTCTTCCAGTCTCTGCTGCTGGCCATCCTTCATTGCCACAGATACACCTTCTTCTCTACTAAAGACCGTTACACTCGTTAGTCTGTCAGGCTGTTGGTCTTCCCGAGAACGACAGAAGGCGTAGTTTCTTCCTCTTAGAAGCTTAACTAGTCCCTTTTCCAAGGGGAGATAATCAAAATCTATAGTTAGTTCCTCCTCAGCAGCAAAATAAATAAAAATCTTTATCTCAGCTTTTTTCGCTATCTCACTCATAACCTTTTTAAAACTTTGTTTGTCTACTGATATTTTCAATAGACCATTTTTAAAATCGACACCTGAAAATTCCTTACCTGGTGATGGATTCTTCTCTCCCGCCAAAGAAACGCCTTTATGGAATAAAAACACTGCAGAAACAAATATAAAGCAGATAATCAAAGCCTTTTTAAGAGTTAAAAATGAGACCATCTTATCCCTCCCTCTTTGGTATAGAATATTAATAGTATTTATATTATTGATTAACTAAGATTACATTTAAATAAAAAATGTATTAATTATAATACAAATGATTAACGCAACCACAGTGATTGTGAGGGTTAAAACCTCTCTGCTGCGTGGACCACTCGTCAAAACCTGTTC
The DNA here is from genome assembly GCA_007859995.1 of Candidatus Brocadiaceae bacterium S225. GTDB lineage: Bacteria > Planctomycetota > Brocadiia > Brocadiales > Scalinduaceae > Scalindua > Scalindua brodae. The sequence continues at coordinate 177,128 of SMSL01000002.1, read as the reverse complement.
TCCGTGTGTTGGGCACATGAATGCTAACCACATGGAGAATAGTGCCACTTCAAGGGTTGCCTCTAAGTAAGCAAACCTAAGTAAATATCCTGAAACTGAACCACCCTGGACTGAAAGTCCAGAGGTTCAAAAAAAGCGGACTAAAAGTCCTTTTTATTCTGGTGAACAATCTACTGTAACTTAAAGTAGTATAGCTTCCGCGTACGTTCTTTGTTCACCGATTGTCAATAAATTTTTTGAAAACCAGCTGAAAGCCTTGCACAGAAAGTGCATAGTTTTAAACTAGCGTGCTGATACAATAAAAAAAGCCTTACTGCCAAAAATATCTTTTGGCAGTAAGGCTGTCTCTTGCTGGACTGTTTACAGACGGCAGGGACACTCTTCATATTCGCAACACACGCCTGTATACCTTCAAAGACCCTTTACTTTGCGCCCCCTAGTCACCCAGAGTTTGCCTTTATCAAGATTTATTGTGAGGCCATTAACACCTTAGATGTACATTTACATAAATGTTTCAATTTGTCAAGGGCTAAATGCCCAAGGACTTCCCCAAATTTTTTTTAAGGCGATGCTCTACCAAAGAGCCGTTTGGCTGCCTTGAAGACATAGCCCGCCATCAACTTTAGCTTCGCTTGCGCATCTAACCCCACTGCCGTAAAATATGCTGCCGCCGTCACTATCGGCAAAGGGTTTTCTTAGTGGCTAACAGACTGTGTCGCAATTGTCATCCAGAATCCTGTGATGAACTTGATTCAGTATTGTTGCGAGATCTCTAATGTTGCGAAGTTATTGAAACCTAAATTGAACGATTTAAGTAGCCGCGTCCTTTAGGGGTAACTTACGTGAAATTCACATGCACCCACCGGATGAGAGCGAACGCCCACTTAGGCGGGCGGCTACTACAGTATATGAAATAAAATCGCTCAATTTAGGTGAAACTATTAAATTCTGAAACAGAAGGCCCTGTATTTAGTTCAGAATCTATCCAGAAGATATGGATGACAGTCCTTCCTTTTATTATTAGAATTAAAAGTTGACCATTTATTAGTTCTAATTTTAAGAAAGGAGTCATCCATATCTTCTGAGCGGAGTCGAAGTGTTATCAACATTGAACGTCCTATGCATAAATTTATAGTGCATCATCCCTGCCCGAGGCAGACAGGCGTGATGATGCGTAATAAAGCAGTAACCGTGTTACTGCACTCCAAAAAAACAACTCTAATTTTGTTCTCTCAGCGTTCTTTGCAACTGTTATGCAAAGGAGGTTTTTAGTTTTAGAGATATTTATTAAAAAAACCCTTTTTTTAATAGGACAATGGAGAGACAGATTAGATAATATACACTTAATCGATGGAGGTGAATTATGTCAGGAAAATATAATATACATTTCCTTTCTTTCCTTGTTTTATTTTTTTTATGCCATTCAGTCTGTTTGCTGGAACTAAATATGAGAAAGCAACTTTTGCGGGAGGCTGTTTCTGGTGTATGGAACACCCTTTCGAAAAGCGGGAGATATTTTTTATTTATTTTTCAAAAAAACTTTATCTTGGACAAGAGTAAACTGATATCGAATAAATGGAGCTTGATGTGGATACCTCTGCTAATATTAAAATTGCATTATTGCTGACAACCCTCGCCGGTTCTGCAACGATGATCGGCGCTGCAATTGCCTATTTCATCAAAGAACCTCGCTTAAGCTACCTGACCTTTTCTCTTGGCTTCTCCGCAGGTACGATGATATACGTCTCATTTATGGAACTGCTTACAAGTGCCATACAAACATTAGGCCAACTAAAAGCGGTCGTGGTATTTTTCATAGGCATGTTTTTCATCGGAATAATTGATTTTTTAATCCCGGAATCAGAAAATCCTGACCACTTCAACAACCTGCAGAATCCGCACAAAAAAACACTCCAGGATAAGAAACTGCTTCGCGCATCAATGATGACGGCATTGGCAATAGGAATACATAATTTCCCCGAAGGGCTGGCAACATTCGGAGCCGCTTTGTCTGACATAAGACTTGGTGTCCTCATCGCAATAGCAATAGCGATCCATAACATACCCGAAGGCATCTCCGTCTCAATGCCGATCTTCTACGCAACCGGAAACAGAAACAAAGTTTTTTTCTTCTCTGCGATTTCAGGTTTGTCAGAACCGCTCGGCGCACTGGTAGGCTATGCCTTTTTAAGGCATTTTCTGTCACCTGGTTTATTAGCCGGGTTGCTGGCATTTGTCGCAGGAATTATGATCTATGTCTCAGTGGATGAATTGCTCCCAATGGTTCACCGTTACGGCCACAGCCATACCGTCATCATCGGAATAATCTTAGGAATGATGGTAATGGCAGCAAGTTTAGTTATGTTATAATTATATTACGTATATCTTCTTTTAGAATAATTTGTACATTTTACTAATGATACTTTATTCAAGTTTGTCATGTGATTTTCCTTTTAAGCTTCCCTTGTATTAGTAAAAGGTATTTTTGGGGAAGCTACAAACAAAAAACAAGATATTGGGGCCACTTGAGTCAAGTACATAAGCATATGACGGTTTGACTACTTGTAAAAATCGGTGTTAAACAGAGAAAGATCGTGAAAAGACCCAACGACGGCAAATAAAGGTTATGGCAAAGGATATGTATTTATTTATATGAAACATTTATCAACCATAACCAGGTCAAGCATTATGAAAGCTTTAAAACATTGGTAAAAATATTTGATCAGCAATGTGAAACCGCAGAAGGTACGGATGGCGGAAAGATGGAGATTGTCATACGTGAGAAACCAAATGGTGAAAAAATAATATCTACCCCTCACAACACCGATGCTCGTTATATCAGAAAAGGGAAACAAAAAGTTTGCGGTCAAAAAGGATTTATAACTGAAAGCTGTGAAGAAAGCGACAAAACACAATTTATCACCGATGTAGAAACGACGCCGTCAACAACCGCAGGCTCCAAAGAACTTCCGCAGATACATAAACGTTTAGAAGAATCCGACATGAAACCAGATGCGCAATATGCAGATGCTGGTTTTGTCAATGGCCAAACCGTTCTGGATTCTCAGACTAATGAGATATTACTTGAAGGCCCGAGTTCTGGTCGTTCCCGATCTTTCGAGGCGTATAATGCAGAAGAACGTCCCTTGGATGTGGCGGATTTTAAAGTTGAGATAGAAGAAAACAAGAACCTATAGACCAGACTCGTAGTACTAAGACAGGGAACATAATAGTGCATTTTGTTGCGGCCGTTTGTTCTGCATGTCAGTTGAAGGAGAGATGTCCGGTAAAGATTAGTGTAAAGGTCGCAACGCTAACCCTTGATGAGAGATCTTATGTAGGCGCTTCTCGTCATCACAAATATATGGAAGGCACCGGATATCGGAAAAAATGTTCTATTCGGGCTGGTGCAGAGGCAATGGTTAGTGAGCTTGTCCGAGGGCATGGCATTAGGAAATCACGGCATCGGAATGAAGTGCGCACTCAATTGCAGTTAATATTTTCCGCTATTGCCTGTAATGTCAAAAGGCACATCAGGCATGGGCAGGAGTACGGATATGTTATGGCGGTAAATACTAGTCTTATAAATTTAGAAAGTATGATTTTCAATTATAAAACCGTATTATACAACGGTTTTTCAAACGCAGACTAAATAAACGAAATCATATATATTGTTACATTGATCCACAACACAATCAGATGCTAAGCGGCATTTTTCAAACAGATCTCAAACTTAGGCTTTAAAAGAGAAGCAACTTTATAGCGCTGAGTATGGTTCTTATTGAAAATGTTGGGATTGAGAAGCCTTTGGATTTGATTGTCTGAAGTTGCAAGCTGTTGAGATAAATATTTTTTAGAAATTTTTTTCTTTTCAAGCTCTTCCTTTATTTGTGCAATAATATGTTCAATATGATTTTGAAGCATGTACTCCGGATCTCTAATAATATCTAAAGGTTGATCATAAGGCATATAATCAATAGCTAAAATAATCAAAAATATTTTGCAACTGGAAAATCGTAAAAAACATTTTAGATGAAGACTATAAATTTATAACGGAATCCGAATACCAAGAAAGCAAATGATATAAACAAATAATATATTCAACGCTAGAGATTTAAAACACAGAATGGAAGGACTAAACATCGCTACTCACTATCACTACTGAAATCCTTATAGGTAGGAGTATTTTTAATGGCCGCTTAGGAGTCATTATAGTTATTCGTTAACAGTAATTTCATTCTATAAAATTAAACCCTTGAAATATATTGAAATTATAATTATAGTGTAAATATGAATTCCATATCATTTGTTTGGAATAAGAAGAAAGCAAATGCGAATCACAAGAAACACAAAGTCACCTTTGAGGAAGCCAAGGCGGTTTTTATAGATCCAAACGGTAGGATGATATATGACCCTGGTCATTCTAATGATGAAGAAAGATTTATACTTCTTGGTGTAAGTTCGGCATTACGAATTTTAGCAGTCTGTCATTGTTATAGAAAAGAGAACCAGGTCATTAGAATTATTTCCGCACGAAAAGCGACTAAAACAGAACAGAAACAATATAGGAGTTTTCTACCATGAGGAAAGAATACGATTTTTCACAATCAGTTAAAAATCCCTATGCGAAACAACTCAAAAAACAGGTGACCCTTCGTTTGGGAATTGACGTAATTAATTACTTCAAGAAGCAATCTGAAGATACCGGAGTCCCTTATCAGAGCCTCATTAATTTGTATTTGCAAGATTGTGCTCAATCAAAAAAGAAGTTAAAACTCCATTGGGCATCTTAGAGAATGATTATCAAATCTCCGCGTAACTGCATATCAGGTTAATAATATGAATCTGTTTCCTTTCCCTAAACGGTTATTTCTTCAAAGCTTCTTACTGCACAGAAACTATAGAATAACTTATTGAAATAATTGAATGAACTGATGCTACTTACCGATGGAAGTGTGAACAGTCAGTCTAAAATTGGATATGGGGCTTATCTCGTTGTGCCTGAACATGGACTTTCATTGGATTCGTTGAGGGAGTGCGTGAAGGTGAAGCGATTTGAGCATACGTCTTCAACGAAACTGGAATTGCAGACTCTGTTATGGGCGCTAAGGGATATACAGGCATTGGAGAGTAAGGTAGTTGTATATACCGATTCTCAAAATATTATGGGCCTGCCGGGAAGACGTGGGCGGTTTGAGCAAAACAGTTATCGTTCAAAGAAAGGCAGGCTCCTTAATAATTATGAGCTGTATCAGGAATTTTATAGAGTGACAGACCAGTTGAATTGTAGATTTGTTAAAGTGCGCGGACATCAGGTATCGAAACAAAAAGATGATATAGACAGGATTTTTACCCTTGTGGACAGGGCATCAAGGAGTGCGTTGAGAGAAGATAGACATTTTTGAAGTGCCTAAAGAAAAAGGTTTTACAGAGCTCAACTTTGCAGAGTAACAGTATAAATCAGTTATTCCCTTTCCCTAAACGGTTATTTCTTCAAAACCTCTTAGTTTAAAGTCAATTTCTCCGAGCCCAGCTTCATGCGATTCTCTGATATAACCTATATCCTTGCCTTGATATCCAAACAAGGTAGCGCCGTAAGAGTCCACGGCCACAGAGTCAACACAAAACACCAATCTTCTGGCAGTCTCAACATTATTATCAACATCCTCTAATCTTCCACCGGTTGGTCCATGTCGTCTTAAAGTTCTGAATGCGTCAAGAATAGTAAGGTCAACCTTAACTACTTTATTCAGGTCTGCTATTTTAGGATGTATATCCTTATGAAGCGACCCTCTGTTACCACCTACCATTCCCAAGGTATTTTTAAGCGCCATAGATAAACGGGACGCACTATGTTGTTTTGCTATAGGAACATTTATCAGCACATCGGTTTTATCCTGATAAATTAATTCTTCATAAAACTCCCATGAAGCAAGCACCTTACCATCCGGTATCTTAAGATCCTTAAAAAGTTCTTTGTTAACAAATCTAACCGCAGCGCCCGCTTCTTTCGCCGCCTTTTCGATTCCGCTATTTGTATATGAAGTCTCCGGGTTTGAGGCGCAGGTATGATCAAACACTTTTACTCTATTTGCCCCGGCTTCCAGGCACATTCCAACCAGCGCGGCAACAACAAATGGATTTGTGTTTACCGCATATTCCGGTTTCCTGTCCCATGCTATGTTCGGTTTGATAACAACATTATCACCCCTGGATACCAGCTTATCCATTCCACCAATGGCCCTGATTCCCCTATTCACCATTTCCCTTATTACTGAACCTTCATCATTCCTTTCGTCAACATCACCACGAACAACTACCAGGCCCTTTTTTAAACTATTTCCTTTGAACGCCTTAAAAGATCTTGGCCTCTCAAATGAGCTCAAATATGATAGACCGTAAAGACCTGCTCCGACGGCAATACCTGTCTTGAGAAAAGTCCTTCTTGAGATATTATCTTTCATTTTCATTCATTTTCTTTGTGGCTTTGTGTCTCTGTGCGAGTTCTATATTTTCTTGAGGATGTTTGGAGAGAAGAAAAAGTTGTAAAATGGAGAGTGTATTCAATGCTTCTTCTGTAATTGCTCAATAAGCCGGCAGAAACTTATTTATTTAAAACCACCCCTTTTCCCCTCATTCATAAGGAGGGGATTTAGTGAATATTTTCCTCGGCTTGTTTGGCAATTACCTTTTTTCTAATCAAACAAAGCATCCACAAACTTATCTGCATCAAATTCCTGAATGTCATCTATACCTTCACCAAGGCCGACATATTTTACCGGTACATCTATCTCTTTGCGCATTCCCAAAATAGAACCGCCCTTAGCAGTACCATCAAGTTTTGATAGAAATATTCCCGTAACACCAACTGCTTCTTTAAATAATTTTGCTTGAGAAATGGCATTTTGTCCCGTTGTGGCATCCAAAACCATGAGCACTTCATGCGGCGCATTCTCAATTTTTTTTGATATTACCCGCTTTATCTTTGTCAACTCATTCATCAAATTTTCATGAGTATGTAAACGCCCTGCTGTATCAACTATCAAGATATCTATCCCCCTGCTTAAGCTGGCTTCAAGCGCATCGAACGTAACTGCAGAGGGGTCAGCGCCGGACTGATGTTTCACAATATCAGCGCCAATTCTTTTACTCCATATATCCAGTTGTTCCGTTGCGGCAGCACGAAAGGTATCACCGGCTGCCAACATTACCTTCTTGCCCTGTTTTATATATAAATTGGCCAGTTTTGCAATCGACGTTGTCTTGCCTACGCCATTGACACCTGCAACCATAATCACGGTTGGAGGAGCGGGTGCGATCTTTATTGAAGAATTCCCATCCTTAAGGCTTTGCTTGAGATCATTTTTCAAGAAATCGTAAACACCTGTTGTGTCTTCAATTTCCTTAGATTTCCAGGCATCTCTGATATCCTGTATTATCTTGGTTACCAGGCCGACCCCTATGTCTGACTCAAGTAATACGACTTCTAATTCTTCCAACACGCCTTCGTCAATATTCCTCTTGAATGAAAGCAGGTCCTTGAACTTAGAAGTAATTTTACTGCGTGTTTTTGTGAGACTATTTTTAAGCTTTTGAAATGGAGACCAGGATTTGCTTTCTACATCTGCTGCTGTTCCTGTTTTTTTTTTTGAAAACCAACCCATAATTTTATACAACAAAAGGCAAAAACAACCTTATAATATTCCAAACAGCTCTCTTAGCTCAAGGCAGCAACCATATTGTCGCGTCTGTCCTTAATCTTGTCAACCAGGTCATCACTTATCCTGATATTCCCTAACGCAATATCTGGTTTTCGGTTACCATGGCAGTCAGAGCCACCGGTTACAACAAGATCATATTTTTTTGCAATCCGCATATATCTCTTTACGGCTTCCGGTTGATGTGTCGGATAATAAACCTCAATCCCCTGCAGACCGTATTCCACCATCTTTGGTATTAGTGTATCTCTCTTATTAACACCGGGATGTGAAAGCACCGGAACGCCATCAGAAGAAATTATAAGTTCTATAGCGTCTTTTAATGTTAACGCCTCCTTGGGCACATAAGCCGGCCCATTATCAGAAAGATATTTTTGAAAACTTTCTCGAATACAGCTACAGTAACCTTTACTACATAAAACATCAGCTATGTGCATCCGCCCTGGTGTCCCCTCTTTAGAAACATCAAAAACCTCTTGATGTTCTATGTTAACACCCAAAGCCCTGAGCTTCTTTGTTATTTCCTTAATTCGTTCTACTCTTTCAGAACGTAACTCAGCTAATTTCTCTAAAAGGGCACTGTTCTTTATATCAATAAAATAACCTAAAAGATGAATATCTACCGAATTATAATTAGAAGAGAGCTCTATTGCAGGAATAATATCTACTCCTTCCATGTTTCCAGCGATTTGAGCAATTTCTATAGCATCAACTGTATCATGATCGGTTATTGCGATTGTACGCAGGTTAAGTCTCGACGCCTCCTTAACCACTTGTGTAGGAGACATGGTCCCATCTGAAAAATCCGTATGGATATGCAAATCACCTCCGGCTCTTTCTGCCTTTCCTAAGACATCCATACCCTTTATACTTGTTGTAATTTCTTGTACCTTTTTACCGTTCTTTATATTTAGTGAATATATTTTATCTAATATACCATTTACGAATATACCTGATTTTTCAGTACTGTATTTTTTCGCTAAATCAATCGCCTCGTTGATAGATACCTTTGGAGGGATGTCATTCATATAAAAAAGTTCATAACATGCCAACCTCAAAATATTTCTGTCCACAACCGGCATCCTTTGTAATTCCCAATTCTCAGAAATACCAATTATCTTTTTATCTATTTCTTTTATCTTTTGAATACACCCTCTTACCAGTTTTATGGCAAAATCACTTACTTCGGCTTCTTTGCCCTGTTCAATGCAGAAGGCGTCTACCTCAGCTATGACGTCATTACCACGAATCTCTAATTGATAAAGAACCTGTAATACAATTTCTCGGGATCGCGTTCTTTTCCGCATCCATAACTCTCCATAAAAAATACTATTTTATTTCATCAAACAGATTCACCATCTCCAAGGCGGTAAGCGCGGACTCCGCACCTTTGTTACCAACCCTGGCTCCGGCTCTATCTATAGCTTGTTCCAATGTCTCTGTTGTAATAACACCATAAATTGTTGGTATGCCTGTTTGAAGTCCTACTTCAGAAATGCCCTTCGCGGATTCACTTGATACATAATCAAAATGGGGAGTCTCACCACGTATTACCGCCCCGAGACAAATTATTCCATCATACTTAGCATTTTTGGCAAGCCTCATAGCCGTAATCGGCAACTCACACGCTCCCGGGACCCAAAATACATCGATATCATCTTCCTTCGTGCCATGTCTAACGAGACAGTCCTGAGCACCTTCCAACAACCTCTTTGTAATAAAACTATTAAATCTGCTAACAACTATTCCGAAGGTCTTATTCTTACCAATAAGGTTGCCTTCAAATGATTTTCCCATGGGATTGTCTCCTAATTAAGAGAAAGAGTGACAAGGCTTTAGAAGCAATGGTATCAAAAACCAATAACCCTTGCAAGGCTTTTCTGATCCCCCTCTGGAGTGCGATAAACATGTATAATTATATTGAATCTTGTAATTTAAACTTCTTCTTAGTATTATAATCTCACCTTAAAATAAGTAATTTCAGGGTGAGAAACGGCCTTATCCAGGGTCTGGAATTACGGGAGTAGATTTTTTGCAAGTACAAACTTCCCGCAAATTTGTAGTGTATGTATTTACCTGAGACCAGGTATCAGTCCTTCAGTAGATAATTTTTTTTGCCTACGCTCTGAATACTTTTTCTATAAGCTATGGTTAAGCTGGTTTTGACTGCACAACCGTATGGTATAAAATACTACCAGAAATACCAATCACACTCATCCTGAATATTACTGAAATATATATTACAAATATGCAAATAATACATTTTATTAGCATTACTTTCTACAGATCACGGCTTACAGGACAACATTAAAAAATGCCAGAACCAACGGAAGAAGAAAAACTTAAAGAAAAAAGATTACCCATAAGCGAACATCTTGAAGAGTTGAGAGCAAGGATTATAAAGTCGATCCTCATCGTTATTGTGTTATTCTTTATCAACTGGTTCTTTAAGGCAAAAATCCTTGATATCATCAAAAGACCTCATAGCATCACTATGAAAAATCTGGGGCTGTCACAATCGCTTCAAGTACTGAGCTACCAGGAAGGTTTTTATGCTTATATAAAACTGTGCCTGATAACCTCTGTTTTTATGGCATACCCTATAATCTTATATCAAGTCTGGAGATTTGTAGAAGCAGGTTTATTTAAAAAAGAGCGCAGATACGTAAAAACTTTTGCTCCTATTTCATACATTGCATTCGTGACAGGTGTATTATTCGGGTATTATTTCTTAATACCTTACGGCCTTCAATTCCTGATAAAAATATTGGGTGGAGGCATTCAGCCGATGATAACAATGAGTCAGTATATCTCGCTGGTCACGATGCTGACACTCGCACTTGGAATTGTTTTTCAGCTTCCCCTTGTAATGTTGTTTATTTCTAAGATAGGAATGCTTAAGGCAGAGGATTTTATTAAATGGCGGATGTATGCAATCCTTATTATATTTATCCTCGCCGCAGTAATAACACCACCAGATCCATTTACACAGATCATGACAGCTTTACCCATGATCATTCTCTACGAAGTCGGTATCCTTGCCATTAGACCTACAAAGAAAGCGGTTCAACGATTTGGTATTTTATTAGGCAGCGGTATTTTACTGGTATATGTTATTTTTCTAGTTTTCACACTTCCGACTAAAGCGAATTTCCTGGAATCGACAGGTACTGTTAAAATACTTCCGAATGCCAGCATAAATTGGCAACCATTATCATCAGAATCTAAAATCCACAATGGTGCCACATTGAAGACAGGAAAAGGGAGTAAAGCATCTTTTCTCCTCAAAGATGGTACTTATGTCATAATGGATGTTAATACAACAATTAAGTTTGTTAAAAGCAGAAACCTCAATCTTATAAAGGGGCAAATACTCATTGCTATTAAGGCAGATGATAAACCATTTATGGTAGCCGCCAAAGATAACGTTATAACTTCAAACAATAGTAATATTGATATAAGGGTATCAAAATACACGGTTTTTGTTACTGTAACAAAAGGGAAAGCAACGGTTGTTGCAAATGGTCAAGAAAAGAAAATATTTGAAGGAAGGCAATTACGGTTTACAACGGGAGGCAAGGCGACAGATATAAACAAAATAATAAAATGGGCTAAAGAAATGCAAAAGAAGCTGAAAGAACAAAATAAACGGTATATAAATATGTAGGATAGTTGCCAGTATGTTTTGCGGAAGAACCTGATAAGAGATAGTTACTTACAGAATCTTCAAATGAGCTACTACAAGCATAAAAACTATTTGTGTTCGTTTTTGCTTTCGAACTTAAGCACAACTTCTTCCTGCTCTATTGTCTCTATTGAACCAGGCCTTTTAGTTCTTAATTCTTCTATTGCGTCAGTGGCCTTACGTCCTTTGCTAACAAGATAACAGGCTAGTATAGTTCCTGTCCGCCCTATACCTGCATCACAGTGCACAACAAGCTTTTTACCTTCGGATCGTGCATTCTTCGCAAATGCCACAAAATCTTCAATCTGTTCCAGTGTTGGTGCTTGAAAATCCCTGACCGGAATATGCTTAACAGTGAAGCCGAATTCCTCTATCAACATCTCACTGAGAGGATACACCGTAAGTGAAACTATCGCCTCAAGGCCTTTTTCTTTGAGAAATTCAAAATCATACACAGAAGATGCTGGCTTGGCCATACCCGCTATTTCATCTTCTATTAACCAGCTAAAATTCCTAATCACTTTTATAGTACAAAATTAGGTTAAACTCTATTTCTTCTCTTCCGCTACTGATACCTTAGGCGTAATCTCTTTTTCCTCTTCCACTTCCTCTATTAATTCAAAGATGACCCTACTGGCATTGTCTCCCAGACGATTTCCTACCATGCGAAGTTTTCGCTCAAAACCTTCCATTTTATACTCTAGTTTCGGTACATCTCCAACGCTACTGCCGGACAAAACGCCCAATCTACTCCCTGAAAGCTTAAGTATTCTGGTATAGCCTCCATTGCGCTCCAAATATCGCTCAGCAATTCCACCGGACTCGCGCCAATCTCCTTCGCCAAATAACTTTCTCACCACTTCTTTATTGTTTAGCTTTGACAGAACCTGTCTATAATAGTGGATATAAGCAAGCTTATCTACCTCTTTCTTTATAACGCCTTTTTTCGCCGTTGTAATTAACTTTTCTACAAACGGACGAATATATTTAGCCTTCTCCTTAGTCGTAATAATCCGACCATAAGTGAAAAGACTATTGGCCATATTAGCTCTCAACGCTTTTCTATGACTGCTTGTTCTGCCCAAATGTTTTGATTTTTTCCTATGCCTCATGCGACAATTCCTTTCCTGCTCGATTTACATCTCCAGGTTCTTTAAATGACAAACCCAACTGATTAAGCTTTTTCTTGATTTCAACTAGCGTTGTTTTTCCAAAATTTTTCAATTCTAACAACTCATCTTCTTCTTTCGTAATAAGCTCGTTAACAGTCTTTATATTCGCATACTCTAAACAATTTGAAGCCCTGACAGACAAATCCAACTCGGCGACAGACACCACCGCTCTCTTTTTTACTTCATCTTCAGCGTCTTCCTCTTGTTCTTCAACTTGTTCAATCTGCTTTTCACCGGCATTTGGCAGCTCTCTACCCAATTCAAAATAATGCACAAATGGATTCAAGTGCTTTCTGAAAACTTTTGATGCTTCTGTAAGTGCCATCTCAGGTGAAATAATACCATTTGTCCAGATTTCAATAATCAACTTATCATAATTTGTCCGTCTACCGACTCGAGTCTCTTCTACTCGTATCTTTGTCTTACGAACGGGGGAAAATATTGCGTCTATAGGAATCACACCAACTTCAGAACTTCCAACTCCATGCTCCTCCGCGGTTTTATAGCCTCTTCCCTTTTTAACTTCCATTTCAACATTAAAATCTATATTTTCTGAAATAGTTGCAATATGAAGATCTTTATTAATAACATCCACACCGTCATCAGTAATAATATCTGCTGCTGTTACGACACCTTTTTTCTTTGTTTCTATTCTTATTTTTCTAGGTTTATCAGTATGTAATTGTACTACTAGATTTTTAATATTAAGAATAATATCAATTGTATCTTCTACCACATTTGGAATGGTACTGAACTCATGTTCAACACCATCAATTTTAGCCGATGTTACAGCGCTTCCTTCTATCGAGGAAAGCAAGATTCTCCTCAGACCATTTCCGATAGTCATTCCAAAACCTCGCTCAAAAGGCTCAGCAATGAACTTTCCATAAAAGTCAGTATATGTTTCTTTTTCGGCTCTGACCCGATTTGGCAGCTCAAACTCCCTCCATCTGATACGCATACATACTCCTCCTTCCTACCATTAAATCTCTCTGGATATAGCCTTCCATAGAAGGCCTTTTATTTTAATTAGATTGAACCATCATGAGCCAAAAAAGCCTTTCGTTGGGCAGAACACTCAAGGTAGGATTTCATAAATTAAATGTCTAATCTACAACTTTATTAATATAAAATAACTCTTTAGTTTATTTTGAGCAAAGCTCAACAACAAGCTGTTCCTGTATATCTACTGACACCTCATCCCTATTAGGAAGTTGCAGAACACGGCCATCTAAATCGCCATCTCCACGTTCTAACCAAGAAGGCTGTTTGCGATCCTTATTTGTTTCCACATTCATTTTTATCATATTTATATCAGCTTCCTTGTCTACAGGTTTAATTACGTCACCCTGCTTGACTAAAAAGGAAGGTATATTCACCCTTTTACCGTTTACTGTTATGTGGCCATGATTGATAATCTGTCTGGAGTGACTTCGAGAATGTCCATAACCGAAATGGCACAATACATTATCAAGCCTTCTTTCCAACAATATAAGTAGATTTTCCCCTGTGTTACCCTCTTTTCTTTCTGCTTTATGATAATAATTTTTAAACTGTCTTTCAAAAACACCATAAAATCGCTTCAATTTCTGTTTTTCCCTGAAATGTAACCCATAAGAAGACAATTTCCTCACTCTCCGTGACGTTCTACCGCCAGGCACACCTCTTCTTTTTGCTATACTGCATTTTGCAGTTTCGCAACGGTACCCTTTAAGATACAGTTTCACACCTTCTCTTCTGCACAATCTACATTTAGGGTCTACATGTCTTGCCATCTTATTCCCTTTTCATAAATCAAAATTTACACTAAATTATTATTTCCTACTCTTCTTATTTCAAAAGAAGATATATGCAACTAAACTCTTCTCTTTTTTCTTGGACGACATCCATTGTGAGGCAAAGGCGTAACGTCCTCTATAGCTCTAACAACAAGACCCGCTTCTTGTAGAGCTGTAATCGCCGATTCTCTTCCTGGACCAGGTCCCTTTACCCTGACTTCAACCTCTCTAACTCCAAATCTTTTCCGAGCTCTTTCTGCAACATTTCTTGCAGCCCTTTGTGCAGCAAAGGGTGTACTTTTCCTTGATCCTTTGAAACCGACTGTTCCTCCACTAGCCCAACATAGAGTTTCACCATAGATATCAGATACCGTAATATATGTATTATTAAAAGTTGCCTTTACATGTACAACTGCTTTTGCAACACTGCGCTTTTCCTTCTTTTTACCCATTTAAATTATCCAATCTTTTTCAAAAGTAAAGTCTAGTTTTCTTAATAAAGCTAACAAGCACAGGCCTGATCATCATTTAATGGCTGTTCAGATAAATAATCTTGTAAGCTGAAGTTAGTATTAAAAATATTGTTGAGTTGATGATATCCTTCTAAACTCCTTTTGCTCGTATTTTTAGTCTTTCTTGCTGATATCAACATATTCTTTGGAGTTAACTTTGGAGGTACTATTTCTAAAAGTTCAACATAATATCCATTTCCCAAAAGAAATTGTGATCTCAGCGCATCTGTTAATATATCCGCAAATTTACTTCTCAGTAAACCAAATTGAGTTACAGTAGTCAGAGGATGATGATCCTTAAGCTGAGAGCGTAACTGTCCCTGACAACATGGCACAACCATAATATACCTGGCCCCAACTTCAATACCTTTAGCGATCGCCTCATCAGTGGCCGTATTACATGCATGTAGTGCAATAACTACATCTACTTTTTTATCCGTATTGAAATCTATAGTTCTTCCATGCTTAAAGATCATATTCTCATAATCCAAATCAGCCCTGATCTTCTCACACCTTCGTATCAGCTCATCATTCGTATCTACACCGAAGAAAAATGGTTTTGTATTAAACTCTTTTTCAAAAATGTAACTTAAGACAAATGAAAGATATGATTTACCACAGGAGCATTCAAGAAAAACGATTTCTTTTTTTTTATTATATTTATTGATAATCTTTAATATTTGTTCGCAAAAGCCGGCAATCTCATTAATCTTTTTGTTCATATCCTTTTTTAACAACCCATTGCTATGCCTAAATCCAAGTGGGTTTGATATGATGCCCTCCTGTTCAAGTAGATTAACTATTTCCGCTTTATTAATAATTTTCATTACTTTTGAAGATTAAACTATCAGCCTTTCATTTCCTTAATACCCTTTTTCACAGATACGGTTCTCTTCTTTCCCTTGCGTGTACGAGCATTAGTTTTAGTTCTCTGTCCTCTTGCCGGCAATCCCAATCTATGACGCAAACCCCTGTAACATCCAATATTCTTTAATCTTGCTATGTTCTGCGATTCCTGTCTTCTCAGATTACCTTCAATAATAAAGTTTTTATCTAGGTATGCACCCAAAGTACTCAACTCATCTTCAGAAACATCCTTCGCGCGAACATTATCGTCCATTCCAAGAGCTTTTAATGCTTTTTGTGACAGATGCTTGCTTATTCCATAAATGTAAGTTAATGAAATAACAATTCTTTTTTCTCCAGGAATATCAACTCCTGCAATTCTTGGCATTTAATGTAATCCTTTCAAAATGTAATAAATCTTCTCTAGACCATCATGAATCAGCGTTGTAACTTATTTCCCTTGTCTCTGCTTATGCCTTGGATTAGTACAAATTACACGCACAACTCTTTTACGCTTCACCACTTTACAATTTTCACATATTCTTTTTACAGACGCCCTAACTTTCATATTTTTTCCTTTTTAGCCTTGACGGTAAATAATTCTTCCTTTACTAAGATCATACGGTGACATTTCTATAGTTACCTTATCACCTGGAAGAATGCGAATAAAATGCATTCTCATTTTCCCTGACACGTGCGCAAGTACTTCGTGACCATTCTCCAATTCAACGCGAAACTTGGCATTAGGCAATGACTCTTTTACTACTGCTTCTACTCTTATAGGTTCTTCTTTGGCCATAAATAAACTTTAGCATTACTTTTTGTAAAAGTAAGATACTCTTCCTCTACACAGTAAGTATTTCTGCTCCGTTTTCTGTAACTACAACTGTATGTTCGAAATGTGCCGATAGCTTTCTGTCTTTTGTTACAACAGTCCATTTATTTTTCAGAACTTCAGTATCATATTTTCCAACACATATCATCGGCTCTATTGCTAATGCCATCCCCTGTAATAATATTTCGTCGGCCTTTAACAATTCCCTGCTGACAAAATTAGGAATCTGTGGATCTTCGTGCATCTGTCTACCAATGCCATGCCCCGTGTAATCCCGTATTACAGAAAGCCCTTTACTTTCAACATATTCTTGTATCGATCTTGAAATTTCTGACAACTTGTTGTTCGCACATGCTTTCTGAATAGCCTTATTTAGCGATTCTTCACAAACTTCTAATAAAGACTCCGCTTCTTTAGAAATCTCTCCTATTGGAATAGTTATCGCCGCATCAGCGACATATTTATTAAATTCTACCCCTATGTCAACACTCAATATATCGCCATTACATAGTTTTCTCTGATCCGGAATACCATGAACTATCTCTTCGTTAATAGACGCGCAAATACTTTTTGGATAGCCCCTATAGCCTTTGAATACCGGAATGCCACCCTTCTGTAATACATATTCTTCCAGTCTTGCATTTATATCTTCTGTAGAGACACCTTCCCTTGCAATCTCCTTCGTCATCGCAAGCGCCTCTGCTACAATTCTTCCTGCTTTACGCATTATTTCTATTTCACGCTCAGACTTACGTACTATCACCACGCGTTACTCCATATCCCTTTTTCCTTCAGACATAGCTTGTAATCCCGCCAGAATATTTTCCTGAATTTCTTTTTTCTCTCCATTGCAATCTATTTCTACCAATATACCCTTTTTATTATAATAATCTATTAATGTTTCAGTCTGCTCTTTATATACTTTTAGTCGTACTTTTATTGTTTCCGGATAGTCATCTTTACGCTGAAACAGCTCAGAACCACATTTATCACAGATATTCTTCTTTAATGGAGAACTAAATATCTCATGATAGTGAGCTCCACATGATTTGCAAATTCGCCTACCAGAAATACGTGTAATTATGACTTCTTCAGACGCTGTAAAACTGAAAACTCTGTCTAGCTTTTTTCCTACTTTTTCCAGTGTACTATCAAGCACTCTAGCTTGGGATAGATTTCTTGGAAACCCGTCTAAAATAAATCCCCTCTCGCACTCTGCTGAATTTATCTTGTCCCCAACTATATTAACTATTAACTCATCCGGAACCAGCAAACCGTTCTCAATATATTTCTTTGCTTTCAGCCCTACCTCTGTTTTAGCATCAACAGCAACCCTTAAAAGATCACCAGAAGAAATATGGTTTATATTTTCTTCTAAACTAATCCTTCCAGCCTGAGTACCCTTACCCACACCGGGAGGACCGTGGAATATAAGCCTCATCCCCTTCTGCCTCTTACTTTATTGCCACCACCCAGAAAGCCACCATAATGCCTCATAATCAAATGAGATTCTATTTTTTGTACCAAATCCAAAGCCACACCAACTACAATTAAAAGTCCGGTACCTCCATAAAAGCTGGCAACAGCTCTGTTTAGCTCGAATCCACCAGCTATAATCATTGGCAAGACTGCGATTAATGACAAAAATGCTGCACCGGCAAGTGTGATTCTACTCATAACTCCTTCAAGATAATCGGCCGTTCGATGTCCAGGCCTTATTCCAGGAATAAAACTACCATAATCCCTCATATTATTTGACATTTCCTTCGGGTTAAATTGTATAGCTGTCCAAAAATAACAAAAGAAAGCAATTAGAACAACATACATAACTACGTATACAAATCCACCAGCAAATGCTTCTGACACTCGAGATGTAATCCAATACCAAAACGTTCCAGGTTCGAACCTGACTTGCAAACCTTTAGTTATTGCGGCGGGAAAGATCAGTAGTGATTGTGCAAAAATTATTGGCATAACTCCCGCTTGATTTACTTTCAGAGGCAGGAAATGTTTCTGTCCACCGTAAACTTTTCTGCCTCTTGTATGTTTCGCCTGCTGCACAGGAATACGCCTTTGTCCTTGAGTAATATATACTACCCCTGCAATTATCCCAAAAAACATAGCTATCAACAACAGCAATTTCGCAATTCCTATCTCGTGTTCAGCAGGAGCTACCGAGAAAGTAAAGTTTTGTAAAATCTGACTAAATGCCCACGGTAATCTATCGATAATACCTATCATAATAATTAACGAAATACCACTACCTATACCGTGTGCATCAATCTGTTCTCCTATCCACATCAACAACACAGTTCCCGTTGTCAAAAGGACTGCAGCCATAAGCTGAAACTGGAAACCCTGTATATGTATAGGCACAACAGACACACCATTAATTTCGATCGCGTACAGAGTACGAATCATTATGAACGCCTGGAAAAGACACAAACCAACGGTAGTCAATCTTGTATATTGATTTATTTTTTTTCTACCAACATCACCTTCCTTTTGTAGTCTCTCAAGAAACGGAACAACACCAACTAGAAGTTGAAATATAATGGAAGCGCTGATATACGGCATAATCCCCAAACCGAAAATCGCCCCCGAACTCATAGCACCACCTGCAAACAAATCAACCAAGCCTAGCAACTGACCAACACCAGATTGAGTAAACTGCTGAAAGTATGTCTTAAGTACTGCTGTATCTATGCCGGGCATAGGAATAAAAACACCTAATCTGCATACCGCAAGCAATCCCAGAGTTATCAGTAATTTATTCCTAAGCTCAGGAATTTTGAACATATTAGTGAACTTCTCTATCATGATATTGCTACTGCTTCTCCTCCCGCGTCCTTAATTTTGGCAATCGCTACTCCACTGAATTTGTGCGCAGCAATAGTAAGCGATTTGGTGAGTACCCCTTCACCCAGAACCTTTAAATCACACTTTGTGTTCTTTATCAATCCAGAATCTTTTAATTCTTGCAAATCTACACGAGTTCCAGAATCAAAACTTTCAAAATCCTTGATGTTCAATATTGTATACTTCTTCTTAAAAGGGTTGTTAAAACCTCTTTTAGGAATTCTACGAAACAGAGGCATCTGCCCACCTTCAAATATTGTTCTTAAATTACCACCTGAACGTGATTTTTGACCTTTAAATCCCTTACAACTTGTTTTACCGTGACCAGAACCTGCTCCGCGCCCTACACGTTTTCTCTTTTTTACCTTTTGGAATGTTTTTTTAGCATCTATCAAATTCATTATATCTTTACACCTCTTAATAATTCGACTTCTTGCTTTGTTCTTAACGACTTAAGCCCCTCAGCTGTAGCTTTTACAACATTCAGAGGATTTCTCGTTCCATAACATTTTGTTAAAATGTCAGTAATACCAACAGATTCCAGTACAGATCTTGCTGAAGTCCCCGCTTTGATCCCGGTTCCTGGCGCCGCCGGCTTCATAAATACCCTTGCTGTTTTGTAGCGCCCCCATACTTCGTGCGGTATTGTCCCATTAACAAGAGGTATTAAATAAGTATACCTATTAGCATCTTTTACTGCCTTTCCTACTGCATTTGGCACTTCTCTTGCCTTGCCAAACCCATGCCCTACAGTTCCTTTTTTATCTCCAACAACCACTAATGCGCTAAAGCTCATACTCTTTCCACCCTTCGTCACATTAGTACATCTATTGATTTTTACAACTGTTTCTTCTAATTGTCCAGTTTCTTTTTTGTACGCCAAAAGAGCCTCCTATTATTTACAATATTCCTTCAGTAAGTGCCTTAACAATCAAGATTATTTTTTCTTGCACTATCAGCTAAAGCCTTAACTCTCCCATGATATTTATATCCGCCCCTATCAAAGACTATTTTGGTAATCCCCAGCTTCGATGCTTCCTCCGCTATTTTCTGGCCTACCAGCTCCGCTGCCTTTACATTTCCACCATAGGGTGTTTTATCTTTAATATCTTTTTCCAGTGATGATGCACTAGCTAGTGTCACACCGTCAGTATCATCTATTATCTGGCAATATATGTTCTTTGAACTTCTGAACACACTTAATCTCGGTCTTTCTTTAACACCAATGATTTTTTTTCTTATTCCTTTACGACGTCTGAGTCGACTTTTGTATTTTTTTTTAATAATATCCATAGCTTTATTTTTCTAAGTAAAAAGAAGTGCTAAAATTACTATTTAGCCGACGCCTTACCAGCCTTTCTGCGAACAACCTCATCAGCATACTTCACACCCTTCCCTTTATATGGTTCAGGAGGACGCAAGCGTCTTATATTTGCCGCAAACTGACCGACTTTTTGTTTATCAATACCCAAAACTGTAAATTTCCCTGGATTTGTCTGATTTTGAATTTCAATCTTTATATCTTTCGGAATTTTTACATTTATAGGATGTGAAAACCCTAATTGTAATATCAGTTCTTCACCCTGCATTTTTATATTGTACCCTAATCCAATTATTTCCAGATTCTTAGAAAACCCGCTTACAACTCCGTGAACGTTGTTTGCTAAAAGAGTACGGGTCAAACCATGAAGCTCTCTACATTGCCGTTCTTCAGAGGGCCGTATTACACTGAACTGCTTTGCATCTTTGTCAACCTCAACTTTCATGAGTGAATGAATTGGCTGCACTATTTTTCCTTTAGAACCTTCAATTGTTACGGTATCTTCATCATATTTTATTTCGACACCGTCTGGTATTGGTATGGGTTTCTTTCCTATTCGCGACATATCTTTTTCTATATTGCTGTAAAATATAAAATTTAAAAAATTATTTTATTCTTTTTGAATAAACAAGACAACATTAAGCCATATTTACCATACTGTACAAATGTGCTCACCACCTATATTATGCACTCTGCACTCTTTATTACTCAAAATACCTTTCGAAGTTGAAAATATTGATATGCCAATACCACCCAGCACCTTACCTATATCCTCTACTCCCTTATAGATTCTCTTGCCTGGCGTGCTTTCTCTTTTTATATGGCTAATTACCTTCTGGTTTAATGGTCCGTATTTCAAATAAACCCTCAGTACACCTTGCTTTTCATCAGGAATTTCCTTAAACTCCTTTATAAAACCTTCCTTTTTCAAAACCTCTGCAATACCAATCTTAATACGTGACGAAGGGATATTTACAGCCTCTCTTCCGACCATAATTCCATTACGTATTCTCGTTAACATGTCTGCAACCGGATCAGTCATACTCATTTTAATCAACCCCTCTGTACTTTATAAAAAATCTTTCTTTATGTACCCTACCAACTTGCCTTCTTTACTCCAGGTATTTCCCCTTTTGAGGCAAGACTCCTAAAACACAACCTACATATTTGGAATTTTCTGTAATACGACCTGGGTCTTCCACAAAGCTGACACCTATTATATCTTCGAGTCTTGAATTTTGGTTCCCTCTTAGATTTTACTACTAATGCTTTTCTTGCCATATATACCCCGAGTGTTTAGAAATCCGTTATTAATTTAAAATTCTCAAAAAAAACAAATTATGATTTAAAAGGCATTCCAAATAGCCTCAACATTTCACGCGACTGCTCATCTGATTTCACAGACACCACAAACGTGATATCCATGCCCTGAACAAATTCTATATCGTCAATATCTATTTCAGGAAAAACCGCCAATTCATTTATACCCAATGTATAGCAGCCACGGCCATCAAACGACTTAGCTGAGAGGCCCTGAAAATCTTTTATTCTCGGCAAAACAATACTTATCAAACGATCCATAAATTCGTAAGCCATTTTATCGCGCAGCGTTACTTTACAACCGACAGGGTCACCTTTTCTCAACTTGAAGCCCGCTATATCCTTACGCGCCCTTGTCATACTTGGTTTCTGGCAGGAAAGCGTTGCTAAATGCTTCATCGCATCTTCAAGAAGTTTTTTATTCTCCTTAGCTCTTCCAACACCCATATTTATAACAATCTTCTCCAGTTTTGGAACTTCCAGCTTATTTTTTAGACTGAACTTCTCCATCAACTTGGGTACTATTTCCACATTATATTTTTCTATTAAACGCGCCATACTTTATTTTATATCCTAATCTTCAATTTCAATCAGAAGCGATTATTTCGCTTCCACATTTATAGCATACTCGACTCTTCTCACCATTCTCCAGAATCTTACGTCTGGTTCGCACACCCTTACCACTCTTCTCACAATTTTTATTTTGACATATTACCAAAACATTCGATACAGATACTGGCGCCTCTTTCTGTACGCGGCCTCCCTGCGGGTTCTTTTCACTACGCTTTATATGCTTTTGAATGAAATTAATTCCTTCAACAATGACTCGATTCTGCTTTGTCATTACATACAAAATTTTGCCCGTTTTGCCTGCATCATCACCGGCAGTAACTTGTATAATGTCATTTTTTCTTACATGCATATCTTTATACCGACTCCCCTTTAGAATATTACATTTAAACGACTTCAGGAGCTAATGAAATTATTCTCATGAAATTCTTTTGTCTTAATTCTCTAGCAACTGCACCAAAAATTCTAGTTCCCTTTGGACTCCCATCATCCTCTACGATTACAATTGCATTTCTATCAAATTTCACGTAAGAACCATCATCGCGCCTTATATTTTTCTTTGTCCTGACAACCACACCTTTAGCTACATCACCTTTTTTCACAACACCGTTTGGAATTGCTTTCTTAACAGCAACCACAACTATATCACCAACTGACGCATACACACGTCTAGAGCCTCCAAGCACCTTTATACACTTAGCCATTTTTGCACCTGAGTTATCGGCCACATCTAACATTGTTTGTTCCATTATCATTTTATCAACATCCTTTTATTATTTCACAATACGAACTAATCTCCAGCGTTTATCCTTGCTTATTGGCCTTGACTCTACAATCTCTACCTTATCACCCTGTCCAGCCTTGTTTCCTTCATCATGTGCTTTATAAGCAGTTGCCCTTTTAACAAATTTTCCATACTTGGGATGTTTTACTCGTCTTTCCGCTTTCACTGTAATCGTATTTGTCATTTTATTACTTGAAACCACACCAATTACAGTCTTCCTGTGTTTTTTATTTTTTTCAGTTTCCATTGTGTACTCTTTTAATCCTTTTTCTTCTTAGTAAGGTCAGTGTTAATTCCCAATTCTACTTCCCTTAAAACAGTCTTTAATCGCGCAACATCTTTTCTTATCTGTTTGTATTGTGCAGAATTACGTATTTCACCAGCCTGCCACTGAAATCTATAGTTTAGTAGCTCTCTCTTGCAACCCTCCAGCTCATCAAGTAGTTCTTGATGAGATTTTTCTCTAATTTCACTCGCCTTCAAGTCGCCACTCTCCTCTTAACAAATACAACCCGCACAGGCATCTTATATGCTATCCTATTAAATGCCGACCTTGCCATCTCCTCTGTAACCCCTCCCAACTCAAACAGAACAGTACCAGGCTTGACTACCGCAACCCATCTATCAGTATCACCCTTACCCTTGCCCATTCTAGTTTCAATTGGTTTTGCACTAATCGGCTTGTGCGGAAAAACCCTTATATATAACTTGGCATCCCTCGAACTATATTGCGTGGCCGCCACCCTACCAGCCTCTAAATGTTGTGCAGATATCCAACCTGGCTCGGTAGATTGCAGGCCATAGTCACCAAAGCACACAGTATTACCACTTGTTGCATTTCCCTTAATCCTTCCCCTATGAGACTTTCTAAACTTAACTCTTTTTGGCATCAACCGCATAATTAACCCCTTTGTCCAAATCAACCAACCCTTTATATATCCACACTTTTACTCCAATTGTACCATAAGTTGTCATAGACTCAGCAAATCCATAATCTATATTTGCCCTCAGCGTATGCAGAGGTATGCTCCCAACAGTAGCACCTTCTGTCCTTGCTATCTCCGCACCACCTAAACGCCCAGACACTTGTATCTTGACTCCTTTAGCACCTAACCCCATTGTACTCTCTACCGATTTCTTTATTGTTCTTCTATATGCAGCCCTTTTTTGCAATTGCTCAGCAATGCTCTCCGCAACCAGCTGTGCCTCTAGCTCTGGCTTATCAACTTCTTGAATCTTTATATCTACACTTTTTTCCACTATTTTTTCAATTCCATTTTTTAATTTTTCAATTTCTGAACCCTTACGCCCAATAATCAATCCAGGTCTTGCTGCATAGATTATAATCTTTGCGCCTTCGTCACGTGTTCTTTCAATTTCGACTTTAGGAATACCCGTAAAACGATAGTTTTTTTTAATATATTTTCTTATTTTTTGATCTTCCACAAGCAACTTGCCGAAGTTCTTCTTATCAGCATACCACCGTGAACGCCATGTTTGTGTTATTCCTAATCTGAACCCTATTGGACAAACTTTTTGACCCATATTTGCCTTTCTAATTACAATGCATTAATAATATCACTAAAAAATACTATTCCTCTTTTGAAAAAAAGAGAATTAATTTCTATTTTTTTCTATCTGATAGCACTAGAGATATATGACTTGTACGCTTCTTAATCATCGAAGAAACACCTCTTGCCCTGGGCCTGAACCATTTACGCGCAGGACCCCCGTCCACATATATTTCTTTAATAAATAAAGAATCTATATCCACACTTTGATTCTCACTGGCACCTGCAATTGCCGCCCTTAGTGTTTTGTCCACAAAGAAAGAAGCCCTCTTATTTGTCAGCCTCAAAGCCTCTAAAGCGTGATTTACAGTCTTCCCCCTTATTAGATCAACAACGTACCTTGCTTTTCTCGGAGACATCTTAACGTATCTACAGCTTGCTTTAAAATTCATTTTTATTGGTCAATTATTATTAATAATTCGAGTTTATACTTCACACATTACCGCTACTTCTTCTTCGATCCACCATGACCTCTATAGGTTCTCGTAGGTGCAAATTCTCCAAGTTTGTGCCCGACCATATCTTCCATAATAAAAAGCTTATGGAAAATCTTGCCATTATGAACCATAAATGTATGTGACACGAATTCAGGAATAACTATACAGCTTCTAGCCCACGTACGTATAGGGTCTTTAACACCAGTATCTCTCTGCTTTAATACTTTCTTAAGTAGTTTGGCATCGATATAAGGGCCTTTTTTAACTGAACGTCCCATAATTTTAACTCTTTTTATAAATTTATTGCTGACTAGAATTAATATCACCTAGACCTGCTTCATATTATTATGAAGTGCTACTTATTACGCCTAGACTTTCTTCTTCTTATTATGAACTTGCTACTTGCGGACTTCCTTTTTCTTGTCTTACCACCCTTAGCCAATACTCCTGTCGGAGAACAAGGATGTCTTCCGCCATGGCTCCGTCCTTCTCCTCCACCTAAAGGATGCGCAACCGGATTCATTGCCGTACCTCTTACATGTGGCCTGCGACCCTTCCATCTTTTCCGACCAGCCTTTCCTAGCCTGACACCCATATGATCAGTATTGCCTACCCTACCTACAGTTGCCATACATTCATGGAAAATCTTGCGAACTTCACCAGAAGGAAGGACTATCTGCACATACTTCTCCTCTTTTGCTAAAACACGCGCAACACTACCTGCAGATTTAACAATTTTTCCACCCTCTCCAGGCCTTAGTTCAATATTATGAACTTCTATCCCCAGATGTATGTTTTTAAGAGGCATACTATTGCCAGTTTGAAACTCAACTTTTTCGCCTGACAACACTTGATTTCCCACAACCAAACCAACAGGCGCCAATATATAACGTTTTTCTCCATCCAGATAATGCAGCAAAGCAATGTTAGCCGAACGATTTGGATCGTACTCTATCGTCGCAACCTTAGCCGGAATGCCATGCTTGTCTCTTTTAAAGTCGATAATTCTATATTTTCTTTTACTCCCGCCGCCCCTGTGCCTAACTGTTATTTTACCCTCGTTGTTCCTTCCTCCCTTTTTATTCATTGGAAGCAACAATTTTTTTTCCGGAGTAACTGATGTTATCTCTGCAAAATCAGAAACTGTCCCCAGACGCCTTCCACTAGTTGTCGGTTTGTACCGTTTCATTCCCATTTAATCACGCTTTCATATTTACAAAGTAGACTAATATCCAAGATCTATCCGATCACCCTCTTTCAAGGTTACTATTGCCTTTTTCCATCCACTTGCCTTGAATTCTCTATTCCTATATTTCCTCGTTTTTCCGGTTTTGTTTAAAGTTCTCACTGTCAGGACTGTCACTTCAAACAACTTCTCAACCGCCTCTTTTACCTGAATCTTATTTACTTTCCTATCTACCTCAAAGTGATACGCATTTGACGTTTCTCTATCGCCTACACTTTTCTCCGAAGACAAAGGTTTTTTTATAATTTGGTAATAATCCATAATATTCTTTTAGAAAAAAAATTCTCTCTCTTTAATTACTCTTTAGTCAGTTTATTCGAATTTAAGATTCTCTAATACATCTTTAACTATTAATAGCTTTTTGTATTTAACAACATCATACGCATTCAAATCAGATGCAACCCTAAACTTTACATTATAAATGTTCCTGGATGACTTCCAAATCGTCTCATCAAACTCTTGCATTACGATAAGGCAGCTTTCTCTGATTTCTAAACATTTCAATATACTTGCCAGCTTTTTTGTGCTAGGCAAATCCAATTCAAGCTTATCAATAAGAACCACCTCATTATCTATCAGTCTAGACAGGATTGCAGTCTGCAAGGCAACTCTCTTGGCTTTACGATTTAACGAAAAAGAATAATCCCTGGGCTTTGGACCAAAAACAACTCCACCGCCCTTCCATATAGGGGAACGAATATCACCAGCCCTCGCCCTTCCAGTATGCTTCTGCTTCCACGGTTTCCTTCCCCCGCCTGCAACCTCTCCACGAGTTTTAGTCGATGCCGTCCCTTTTCTATGATTTGCCTCATGCATAATTATCGTATCTCTCAAGAGCTCCCTACGCACCTTGCCACCGAAAGTTTCTTCAGACAATGTCACATCCTCTAGCGAATTACCGCTATTATCAAACACTGGTACTTTTATCATAATTCGTTTCTACTCTTTCGTATAATTAAATATCCACCATTTGGACCGGGAACGGCCCCCTTAACAATTAACATATTCCTGTCTTTGTCTACTGTGATTAGATCCAGATTCTTCACAGTAATCCTTTTACCACCCATTCTCCCTGGCATTTTTTTACCCCTATGCACATGCCCAGGACTAGTACCAGAACCAACCGAACCAGCACCCCTTGGCGTTGTACAACCGTGCGTTGAAGGCCCTCCACCAAATCCCCACCTCTTCATAACCCCGGCAAAACCCTTACCTTTACTGGTACCAGTTACATCTATCGACTTCACATCATCAAAAACAGAAACCGTAAATATTTGCCCCGGCTCATATTCCGTATCTAATGTATCAGTACGAAATTCTCTTATTATTCTTTTTACACCTGCCTTGACTTTTGAACAATGTCCAATCTCAGCCCTGGACGCTCTTTTCTTTTTCTTCTCATCGAAACCAATCTGCAGGGCAGAATACCCATCATTCTCCTTGTCTTTAATTTGCAAGAGGTCACACGGGCCCGCCTGCAACAACGTCACCGGGATTAAACCACCCTCTTTACTGAAAATCTGGGTCATACCTAATTTTTTACCAAGCAGTCCTGCTATCATATATAACACCTATACAATTCATTTAAAAAATATTTTTATATTAAAAAACTCAATAAGCTATTATGCTTTTATTTTTATCTCTATACCAGCAGGCATATTAAGCTTGTTCAATGCATCAACAGTCTTCGGAGTTGGCTCAATGATATCTATCAGCCGTTTGTGCGTTCTTATTTCAAATTGTTCCCTAGACTTTTTGTCAACATGAGGCGAACGAAGAACCGTATACCGCTCCATACGAGTCGGCAAGGGTATCGGACCTGACACCCTCGCTCCCGTGCGTTTAGCAGTATCCATTATATCCACAGCAGACTGATCGAGTATCCTATGATCATAAGCTTCCATCCGAATCCTAATTTTGTAATCTATTTTGTTTCCCATGGCTTATCAATTCTATTATTCAATAATTTTAGTAACAACACCGGCACCCACAGTCTTACCGCCCTCTCTTATAGCGAATCTCAACTCTTTGTCCATCGCTATCGGCGTTATCAACTCTATCAGCAAGTTAGCATTATCCCCCGGCATCACCATCTCCGCACCACCCAATAACGTCGCAACCCCTGTCACATCCGTCGTCCTGAAATAAAACTGAGGCCTGTATCCGTTAAAAAACGGTGTATGCCTACCACCCTCTTCCTTCGTCAATATATACGCCTCCGCTTCAAACTTGGTATGCGGCGTTATACTACCCGGCTTCGCCAACACCTGACCTCGCTCTAAATCATCCTTCTCCACTCCCCTTAACAATACGCCTACATTATCTCCCGCCATTCCCTGCTCAAGCGTCTTGTTAAACATCTCTACTCCAGTAACCACCGTCTTCCTTATCTCCTTTACCATACCAACGATATCTACCTCGTCTCCAACCTTCAACACTCCCCGCTCCATTCGACCAGTACCAACCGTACCTCTGCCTTTTATACTAAAAACATCCTCCAGAGACATCAAAAACGGCTTGTCCGTCTCACGCACAGGATCAGGTATATATGTATCAAGCGCATCCATCAACTCATGTACAGGCCCGCAATGTTCACACTCCCTCTTGCCGCAACCACACTCGGCAGCCTTTATCGCAGATCCCTTAATCACAGGTATATCATCACCGGGAAACTCATACTTGCATAACAACTCCCGGATCTCCATCTCTACCAACTCTACCAGCTCAGGATCTTCCAACTGATCCATTTTATTCATAAATACCACTATCCTCGGCACACCTACCTGCCTCGCCAGCAATATATGTTCTCGCGTCTGAGGCATCGGACCATCCGGCGCACTCACCACCAATATCGCACCATCCATCTGCGCAGCACCGGTTATCATATTCTTTACATAATCAGCATGACCAGGACAATCAACATGAGCATAATGCCTCTTCTCAGTCTCATATTCAACATGCGCTATCGCTATCGTTATACCCCTCTCTCTTTCCTCAGGCGCATTGTCTATCGAATCAAAGGCCCTCGCCTTGGCATGCCCGCTCGTCGCCAATGTATTCGTTATCACTGACGTCAACGTAGTCTTACCATGGTCCACATGCCCTATTGTCCCTACATTCACATGCGGCTTTGTCCTCTGAAATATCTCCTTGGCCATACCTCTTTCACCTCCTAAAACAACTTATTAATTATTATCTAAAATTACGCTATGCTACTATAGGCTTTTGCCGGTGCCGGTTTGTACTCGCAAGGCTCCATTGTATACGTTCCTCTACCCTGAGTTATCGATCTTATAACACTTGAATATCCAAACGTTTCAGCCAATGGTATTTTCCCCTTAACTATTCTCAGATCTCCATCATTGACCATCTCCTCGACAATGGCCCTTCTACTATTAAAATCGCCAAGGACATCGCCAAGATAACTCTCTGGTGCAGTAACCTCTATTTTCATTATTGGTTCCAGTAATACAGATTTTGCCTTTTCTACTGCCTTTCTCAAGGCGATACCTGCAACGTTGTAAAAGGCAAACTCTGACGAATCAACAGTATGCATATCTCCATCCATCAAGGTCACTTTTATATTTACTAGTGGATAACCACCTGCCACACCGCTCTTTGCCGTGTCCATAATGCCCTTTTCTACCGACTTTATATACGGCTTAGTAATTACACCGCCTTTTATCTTATCTACAAATTCAACCGACTTCTCTCCTTTATGCGGTTCCAGCTTAATTTCTATACGAGCGTATTGCCCACGACCACCCGTCTGTTTTACAAATTTTTCATCTATTTCCGCTTCACGCTCTATTGTTTCTCTATATGAAACTCTGGGAGCACCAACGTTTGCGTCTACTTTATACTCACTTAGCATTCTGTTTTTTAAGACTTCAAGATGCAACTCGCCCATCCCGGAGACAATCAGCTGACTCGTCTCACTATCTGTATGAATCTTAAACGTCGGATCCTCTTTACCCAGTTTGGCCAACACAATAGCCAATTTCTCTTTTTCTGCTTCCGTCTTAGGCTCTATGGCCATAGAAATAACCGTTTCAGGAAATTCTATTTTCTCCAGTATTATAGGATGATCCTCAACACAAACCGTATCTCCGGTACCGGTATCTTTAAAACCCACTACAGCCACAATATCACCTGCCGTTGCACTTTCCATCTGCTCACGCTTATCCGCATGCATACTATAAATACGACTTGCCAGCTCCTTCTTCCTTGTCCTTGGATTATAAAGCCTTTGTCCTGATGTAAGCACTCCTGAATATATTCGCAAGTAAGTAAGATCCCCATGCTTGTCAGATGCAATCTTGAAAGCCAGAGCACTAAAATGCTCCTCTGCGTCAGGCTTCCTTTCCGTCTCAGTATCATCCTTTATATTTATACCTTTTACTGGCGGAATATCCAGAGGAGACGGCAAATAGTTACACACCGCATCAAGCAGCAGCTGAACTCCCGTGTTCTTAAATGCCGATCCGCACAGCACAGGCATCAAACCATAATTAATAGTTCCTTCACGCAAAGCACTCATCATTTCTTCTTCACTGAAGGCACTTTCACTTAAATATTTTTCCATGAACCAATCTACTTTGTCAGCAATGCCCTCTATCATCATTTCTCTATACTGTGTTGCTTCTTCCAGCAAATCCTCAGGTATCTCACGCTCTTCATACTCAGATCCCGTCTTATCATTGGTTTGGAAGAATATTATAGCCTTCATTTTTATTAAATCAACAACACCTTCAAAGTTTTTTTCTTTGCCAACAGGGAGTTGGACCGGAACGATATTCCTGTTTAATTTATTTTTAATATCGTTAAATACTTTTATAAAATCAGCACCCATTCTATCCATTTTATTAACGAAACAGATTCGGGGAACTTTATATTTATTAGCCTGCCTCCACACGGTTTCGGTTTGCGCTTCAACACCACCCACACCGCAAAAAACACATATTGCACCATCCAGAACCCTTAGAGATCTTTCAACTTCAATGGTAAAGTCTACATGCCCCGGAGTATCTATTACATTTATCTGATAATCCTTCCAAAAGCATGTAGTGGCTGCTGACGATATTGTAATACCACGCTTCTGCTCCTCCTCCATCCAGTCCATGGTTGCAGTACCTTCGTGTACCTCACCCAGCTTAAAATTCTTTCCGGTATAAAAGAGGATACGCTCCGTAGTTGTAGTCTTCCCTGCATCTATATGAGCTGCAATTCCAATATTCCTGAGATTGTTCAGTTTACTTTTTTTCATAATACGCCAAATTAAATATTACCACGCAAAATGCGCAAAAGCCTTGTTTGCTTCCGCCATTTTGTGTGTGTTTTCTTTTTTAGTAATCGACACACCCTGTTTTTTGTATGCGTCAGAAAGTTCATCTGCAAGTTTTAAATATGTGGCCTTCCCCTTTTTACTTCGCACAGCAGTGAGGATCCACCTTATCGCCAGAGATAATTGTCTTTTTTTCGACACCTCACGCGGCACCTGATAAGTCGCACCCCCTACCCGCTTCGACTTTACTTCAACCAATGGTTTAACATTACCAATAGCTGTTTCAAATATCTCCAGAGGCTCTTTATCTTCAAATCTAGTCACTAGTATATCCATGGCTCGATAAAACACTTTCTCCGCAACACTTTTCTTTCCTTCATGCATTAAATTATTTATAAACTTAGTAACCAACATACTTTTAAACCGCACATCAGGTCTATGAAAAACTTCTGTACTCCTATATTGCAGTGCCATGTATTATCTCCTACATCTTTAATTAACAAATAAATTTACTAATTATTTTGAGCTTTTTGTCCCGTATTTAGATCGACCACGCTTCCTACCGTCCACCCCTGCTGTGTCTAATCGACCCCTTATTATGTGATACTTTACACCAGGAAGATCACGAACCCTACCCCCTCTTAACAAGACGATCGAATGTTCCTGTAAGTTGTGCCCCTCTCCTGGGATATAAGCCGTAACTTCTTTTCCATTGGTTAATCTTACCCTTGCCACCTTCCTCAATGCGGAGTTCGGTTTTTTTGGCGTCCTCGTCATAACCTGAAGACAAACGCCTTTCTTCTGAGGACATCTATCCAAGTCAAGACTCTTACTTTTACTTTTTATTTTTTTTCTACCTTTTCTTACTAACTGATTTATGGTTGGCATCTATTATTCCTCTATCTCAATTAGACAATGTTGATAACAACTCGTCCTTCTCTTCAATTTTATCACTAGCTGTTTCTATTTCCACTTTCTTCGCGAGCATCTTATTATATGGCTTATATCCTGTGCCAGTTGGTACCAAATGCCCAAGAATTACGTTTTCCTTTAAACCTACAAGCATGTCCCTGCTTCCCTCCAACGCGGCTTTAGTCAGCACTTTTGTTGTTTCCTGGAAAGAAGCAGCAGAAATAAAACTTTCTGATTGGACGGAAGCTTTAGTAATCCCCAGCAACAATGGCTCTGCAGCAGCAGGCTTACCACCTTTTTGCATAACTTCCATATTTATTGCTTTAAATCTAAATTTATCCAGAACTGTTCCCGGCAATAAGTCCGTATCATTGGGCTCGCTCACTTCCACCTTCCT
This sequence comes from Candidatus Brocadiaceae bacterium S225, assembly GCA_007859995.1. Taxonomy (GTDB): domain Bacteria; phylum Planctomycetota; class Brocadiia; order Brocadiales; family Scalinduaceae; genus Scalindua; species Scalindua brodae. Next base: position 143,881 of record SMSL01000002.1, on the reverse strand, counting down.
CAGCATCTGTCCAATAATTATTTCAACATGCTTATCATCAATTGGCACATTCTGCGAACGGTAAACATTTTGAACCTCCTTTAATGTATACTGCTGCAATTCCTCTTCTCCGCAAATCCTTAAAATATCTTGAAGGACAAGAGGGCCTTCCACCAACGCATCTCCCGCTTTTACTCGATCACCCCTGTGCACCCTCAAATGCTTTCCCCGAGGAACCAGATGCTCTACTTCCATTCCGGAATCACCTTTTACAATTATTGTTCTTTTACCTCTCTTCTTTTCGCCAAGCTCTATCGTTCCATCTATTTCACTCATTACTGCAGGATCCTTTGGTCTCCTTGCCTCAAAAATCTCTGACACTCGGGGCAATCCACCGGTTATATCCTCTGTCCTCGCAATTTCTCTTGGTGTCTTCGCAAGTAGCGTACCGGCAACAACCTCTGCACTCTCTTCTACTTCTATATGCGCCTTTTCCGGTATTGGGTAAAGCCCCTGGATTTTCCCTGTACTGTCCTCAAGAATTATTTGAGGATGGAGATCTCCTTTATGCTCTATAATCACTTTTCTTTTAATGCGCGTTACAGAATCATATTCCTTCCGCATTGTTTTGTTTTCTATTATATCTTCAAACCGAACCTTACCCGCTATCTCTGCAAGAATTGGTGTCATATGAGGATCCCACTTGACAATTGTTCGATTCACCGCAATTTTCTCATTATCTTTTACCATGACCACTGCTCCAAGCGGAACGGCGTGTTTCTCAATCTGGCGACCCTGATCATTAACAATAAATATTTCTCCATTACCACTAAGGGTAATGTTTTCTCCTTCTGGATTTTTTACCACATTCAGGCCGTCGCTATAATTGACCCTACCCGCTCTCCTTACCCTTATATCGGACTCTTCAATTGATCTCGTTGCAGTTCCGCCGATATGAAATGTTTTCATTGTCAACTGAGTTCCAGGCTCTCCGATTGACTCCGCCGCAATTATTCCCGCAGCAGTACCTTCTTCTATCATCCTGCCCTTAGAAAGATCCATACCAAAGCACTTGACACACAAACCTTGTGCAATTTCACATGTTAACGGAGAACGTACACGGATCTTTTCATATCCCAACGCCTCAATCTTCTTTGCCTTCTCTTCTGTAATTAGCTCATTTTCCCTAACAATTCTTTCATCTTTAATCAAATCAACAATATTGTTTAAGGACACCCTACCAGTTATAATCCTATGAAGTGGAACCTCTACACGATCCCCTCTATACACCGCACTCTTGCTAATCCCGTTAACCGTTCCACAGTCTTGAGAGGTTATAATAACGTTCTGTGCGACATCCGCAAGCTTCCTGGTCAAATACCCAGAGTCTGCTGTTTTTAATGCGGTATCAGCCAAACCTTTCCTTGCACCATGTGTTGAGCTGAAATACTCTAACACGCTTAATCCTTCACGGAAATTCGCCTTAATCGGCGTTTCTATTATCTTGCCTGACGGCTTTGCCATTAAACCTCTCATACCGGCAAGCTGCCTCAACTGTTGCGTGCTACCCCTGGCTCCAGACGCAGACATCAAATACACTGGGTTAACATACACCTTACCATCTCTTATATCATTTTTAAGCTCACTTAACATCTCTTCCGCCACCATTTCCCCAGCATATGTCCAAGTATCAATAACCTGATTATATCTTTCACCCTCGGTAATTATGCCCCTATGGTATAGTTTTTGTGTTTTTTCTACTTCCTTCTGAGTCTTCTCTAATATTTGCGCCTTCTTCTTAGGCATTTTTAAATCCATTACTGAAAGAGAGAGACCCGCTTTTGTACACTCTTTAAATCCTATCTCTTTTATTTTGTCCAACAGATCAATAGTCGCTCCTTTTCCAAGTATTTTATAACAATCCTGGATAACACTTTTTATCGACTGATGGTCAAGAGGATAGTTATAAAACGGTAGTTCAGGAGGCAAGGTTTCGTTAAAGACAACACGCCCTACAGTAGTAACACATAACCCCTTCTCAACCCGCTCCCCAGCATCATTTTTGACAACTTTGCCAGAGTCTAATCTGAGTTTGATTTGGGTATGAACTTTTACTTTATTCAGCGCATAAGCCATTAATACTTCGTCGTAATTACTGAAACTTTTTAGTTTATCTTCGCTTTCTTTTTCGGCCACCATAGTGGTCAAATAATATATACCCAAAACAATATCCTGCGAAGGTGTAATCACCGGTTCTCCAGATGCGGGAGAAAAAATATTGTTAGTCGATAACATCAGTGTTCTTGCTTCGATTTGTGCCTCAATAGAAAGTGGCAAATGCACTGCCATTTGATCCCCATCAAAGTCAGCATTAAAGCCACGACACACCAATGGATGAAGTTTGATTGCGTTACCTTCCACGAGAATCGGCTCAAACGCCTGAATTCCCATACGATGTAATGTAGGAGCTCTATTAAGCAAAACCAGATGCTTTCTTACCACGTCATCAAGAATGTCCCAAACCTCCTCATCTTGCCTTACCAGCATTTTTTTTGCACTTTTTATTGTATCAGCTAATCCTATCTCTCTCAAACGCCTAATTATAAATGGCTGAAACAGTTCCAATGCAATTTTTTTAGGAATACCACATTGACTTAATTTTTGTTCAGGACCCACAACTATTACAGAACGTGCCGAATAATCAACTCTTTTACCGAGCAAATTTTCCCTAAAACGTCCCTGCTTACCTTTAATCATATCAGTCAAGGATTTTAAAGGACGGCTATTGCTCCCCAAAATAGGACGTTTTCCTCTCCCATTATCAAACAGAGCATCCACTGCCTGCTGCAACATTCTTTTCTCATTACGAATTATTACCTCTGGCGCATTAAGATCTATAAGTTTTTTTAGTCGGTTGTTTCGATTAATTATACGCCTGTAAAGATCATTAAGATCCGAACTGGCAAAGTCACCACTTTCCAACAATACTAAAGGTCTTAAATCTGGAGGAATTACTGGCACCGCATCCATAACCATCCACTCCGGCTCGTTTCCAGAATCTTTAAATGCTTCAACAATTGCCAGTCGCTTAATTATATCTTTTGTTCTCTGTTTAGATTTCGTCTCTGCAAGTGCCACCCTGAGATCTTTAGACGTTTTCTCCAAGTCTAGATTCTTTAGTACCGTCCGAATAGCCTCGGCTCCCATATCTGCACTAAAGCTACTCTCTCCATATAATTCCTGAGCCTCTGCAAACTCATCCACCGACAATAATTGATATTCTTTAAGTGGCGTGGATCCTGGATCTATAACCATATAACCCTGAAAGTAAATGATTCTCTCCAATACATTAGTTTTCATGCCCAGGAGCGTTCCTATTCTCGAAGGCATGGCCTTAAAAAACCAAATATGCACAATTGGCGCTGCCAATCCAATGTGTCCCATCCTCTTCCTTCTTACACGAGAATGAGTTACCTTAACCCCACACCTATCACACACAATACCTTTATGTTTTATTCCTTTATATTTTCCGCAAAAACATTCCCAATTACGCTCCGGGCCGAAAATTCTTTCACAAAACAGTCCATCCTTCTCCGCTCGATATGTACGATAATTTATAGTTTCTGGTTTTTTGACCTCACCATATGATTTGGACTTGACATCCTCTGTTGACGCTAAAGATATCCTGACCGAACTATATTCGTTTATCTTTTCATATGTACCGACTGTCATAACTTTGTCCTTTTATTAATATTAATAAAGAGAGGGAAAACCTGATATTTCAAACCTTCACTTAATGGAGACCTCATTACACCCTAATGTGACTATATAACTTCTTCTTTCTCCAGCGTCAAGCAAAGCCCAAGCCCCTCAACCTCTTTTGAAAGCACCTCGAACGAAGCAGGAGTCCCTGCTTCCAGTGTATTTTTGCCCTTTACCATAGACTCATATATTCTTGTACGCCCCTCTACATCATCACTTTTTACTGTCAGAAGTTCCTGTAAATTGTAAGCAGCCCCGTATGCCTCTAATGCCCATACTTCCATTTCTCCAAATCGCTGACCACCAAATCTTGCTTTTCCTCCAAGCGGCTGTTGTGTTATTAATGAATACGGCCCTGTAGCCCTGGCATGCACCTTTTCATCAACCAGGTGATGCAGCTTCAACATATACATATAACCCACGCATACCTTCTGATCAAAAGGTTCACCCGTGCGCCCATTATACAGAACAGCCTTGCCGTCCTCCGGAAGCCCAGCCTCCTTCAAAGTACTCCTGACTTCAAATTCTTTAGCTCCATCAAAAATAGGTGTAACTGCCTGGAAACCCAGCGTTTTTGCCGCCCACCCCAAGTGTGTCTCCAGTATTTGCCCAACATTCATCCTGGAAGGAACACCGAGAGGGTTTAAGACCATTTCAACCGGCGTCCCATCTTCCAAGCATGGCATATCTTCCACGGGCAGTATTTTAGCAATAACCCCTTTGTTCCCATGCCTTCCAGCCATTTTATCTCCGACAGATAGTCTTCTTTTGGTAGCAATGGAAATCTTTGCCACCTCTAATACGCCACTTGGTAATTCATCACCTCTTTTCAACTGACTTATTTTTGAATTTTTGTCTTCCTGCAAAGATTCAATCTTGCCATTATATTCATCGCAAATATTTAACGCGCTGTCACTTTTCTTTTTATTACTGCCTGAATCAAAATTCCTAATATCAAATTGCTTCTGCAAATCAAGAACATGCGCAACATCTGTTGCATTAGACACATTCAATGGTCTCCCAGTCTCCAGACTTACAAGAGCCCCCCCAAAAAGCTGTTCCAACTCTTTAACCATTTTGACAAACTCTTTTGATATAGCCGTATCAAATTCTTCTTCCACACTTATTGCTTCACTCTCAATTTTCTTCTTTTTCTCATCTGAAAGGTTAGCCCTTCGAGAAAAAAGCTGTGTATTTATTACAATTCCCTCGACGCCGGATGGTACCTCCAAAGAAACATTCTTGACGTCCTCCCCTGCTCTACCAAAAATTGCATATAATAGCTTTTCTTCCGGAGACAGCTCACTTCTGCTCTTTGGTGCAATTTTTCCGACAAGAATATCCCCCTGTCTTACATGCGTTCCAATACGTATTACTCCATTTTCGTCTAAATTGCTGAGTGCCTTTTCTGAAACATTCGGTATGTCTCTGGTAAATTCTTCTCTCCCAAGAGTTGTCTCCCTGATCTCAACCTCAAACTCATCTCTATGTATCGACGTATAGTAATCCTTCTTAAGCAAGTCCTCGCTAATCACCATAGCATCCTCAAAATTGTAACCATCCCATGTCATGAAGGCAACTAACACATTCTTACCCAAGCTCAACTCGCCATTACATGTAGCAGCTCCATCTGCAATAACCTCATTCTTTTTTACCTTTTGCCCATCTACCACTATAGGCTTCTGATTTAAACACGTCCCCTCGTTCAATCCTACATATTTCCTCAAATTATATACATCACTATCGTTAATTACTATCTTGTCTCCCTCTACTTTAGTAACCGTACCAGCGTTTTCCGCACAAACAACCATACTTGAATTCCGCGCAACAACCTTTTCCATTCCGGTAGCAATGAGAGGCGGTTCCGTACGCAAGAGCGGTACGGCTTGCCTTTGCATGTTTGACCCCATTAATGCCCTGTTCGCATCGCTATGCTCAAGAAACGGAATCAGGCTTGTAGAGACACCTACCAACTGCTTCGGAGACACATCCATATAATCAACATCCTTTGCCTCTACCAGTTTGAAATCACCACTAAAACGCGCAAGGAGCTCGGTACTTGAAGCATTCTCCTCAAAACATGCATTTGTATCAGCCGGCGCAAGATGCTTACCCTCTTCTTCATCGGCACGAAGATATACAATTTCATCTGTCATCTTACCATTTTTGATCTTCATGTATGGGGTTATCAAGAATCCATAATCGTCTGTCGATGCGTATATGCTTAATGATGCAATCAAGCCAATATTCGTACCCTCTGGCGTTTCAATAGGACATATACGCCCATAATGTGAGATATGAACGTCTCTGACTTCAAAACCGGCTCTCTTCCTATTGAGACCCCCCGGTCCCAAGGCACTTAATCTTCTTTCATGTGTAAGCTGCGCTAAAGGATTAGTCTGATCTAAAACCTGAGAAAGCTCACCACGACTAAAGAAATATTCTATTGCGGAAAATATTGTTCTGGAGTTTATGAGAATCCTCGGCGTCAAAAGCTCATAATCTTTAGTATTCATTCTTTCCTGAACAGTCCTCCTAAGCTTAAGGAAGCCCTTACGCAGCTCCTCTCCAAACAACTCATCAATAGTTCTAAGACGCCTATTACCAAGATGATCTATATCGTCAATACTTCCTTCGTCATTCCTAAGCGTTGTAATGTATTTGATACAATTTACATAATCCTCAGGCTTCAACGTCATCTCATCAATAGGCACCTCTTGCCCCAACTTCCTATTCAACCTGAAACGCCCCACAGGGCCAAGTTTGTATCTTTTCGAATCGAAAAATTTATCATGAAAAAGCTGCCTAGCCTTATCCAGCTGCTGTGGATTACCAGGCCTGAACCTCGTATAGACCTTTAGCAACGCATCTTCGTGTGATTCTGTATAATCCGTTTCCAAAGTATTAAGTATCAACGGATCAACCATATTTACAATAACTTCAACCTTCTTTAGATTTGAGTTCGTTATTATACCGATAACATCCTCAGTTATTTGCCGACCAGCCTCCAGTATAATTTCACCCGTTTGCGGGTTTATCAACCGGCCTACTATATATTTATCCTTAAGCTTGGCTACAGAAGCAGAATCTTTAATATTAACTGTCTCTGTATCATAAAAAACCCTAATAATATCTTCGTCTTTTGAATACTTTTCCGACATAGCCCTCAGGAAACAAGTCGCAGGAAATTTACCACTTTGATCAACCCTTGTGGTTAATACGTTTTTCTTGCCAACTTCCATCTCAATCCAACTGCCCCTTTCTGGAATAATCCTGCAGGAATGCATCCTCTTTTCTGCACTCATATCCTCAACAAAATCGACACCTGGCGACCTGTGAAGCTGAGTAACAATAACCCTCTCCGTTCCATTGATTATGAACTCACCACCACCTATCATCACAGGAACTTCTCCCAGGTATACCGCTTCCTCTATGGGCTCCTCCTTATTTAACCTCAACCAAACCCTAAGAGGCTTACCGTAAATCAGCTTCAACTTCCTACATTCATCCGGAGTATATCGCGGTTTTCCTATTTCGTATTTTAAATACTCAAGGGTCACCGTCTCATCATAGTTTATAATTGGAAAAGTCTCCCGCAAAATCGCCTCAAGCCCACGATCTTTACGTTTGTGCGGGAGCGTATCTTCCTGTAAAAAAGCAGAATAAGACTTAGTCTGTGTCCTAATCAGGTTAGGAAACTCAATTACATCTGCGACCTTACTATAATTCCTTATTTTCATATTTTTCATGCTTATTTCACCAAGTAACGGCTTGTAAATATCTTACACAAGTTCCACAACCGCACCTGCGTCTTCCAACGCCTTCTTAATTTTCTCTGCTTCATCCTTTGCGACACCCTCTTTTATAGCTTTCGGAGCGGCATCAACCAACGCCTTTGCCTCTTTTAAGCCAAGTGCCGTTTCTGCACGAACAGCCTTAATAACCTGAATTTTGTTCGCACCTACTTCTTTCAACAAGACATCAAATTCACTTTTTTCTTCTACAGCCGCCTCTCCTCCTCCAGCCGCAGCCATTCCTGCAACAGGAACTGCCATCGCCGCGGAAGCAGAAACTCCAAATTTTTCCTCGAACGCCTTAACCAACTGAGAAGCCTCAAGCAAGCTCATCCCCTCAACCAGATCTAACACTTGGGTAATTTTTTCGGTATACTCAGTTTTCTCCAATTCTGTTTCTGTTGTCATTGTTTCCTCCTTTTACCTTTCAATCTTTACTATATGTTAAACTTCGCTCTTTTTTTCTTTTATTGCACGTAAAACCTGACAAAGGTTATTCGCCGTAGCATTAAATACGTTTGCCAACTGAACCGCAGGAGCATTGAACGCACATACTATTTGCGTTAATACCACTTCTCTAGGCGGAATTAAAGCCAAGGCGCCAAGATCCTCAATAGACATTAGCTCCCCATCCACCCATCCACCTACAATATCAAAACCCGGTATTTCTTTAGAATACTTTTTTAATGTTTTAGCCAACTCTACAGGATCGTCATCATTTGTCGCAACAACGGTGGGCGCCGCAAGTATTTGCCCTAGTCCCGAAATTCCCACTTCTTTGAACGCAATTGCTGCAAGTGAATTTTTCACAACCCTCGCACAAATATTTTTCTCACCCAGACTTCTCTTCAAAACATTGGTCTGCTGAGCATCTATCCCCTTGAAATTTACCAGAACCAGATTTTTTCTATCCCTATAATCAGCAACAAGCTCTTCTACAATCAATTTTTTTAACGCTCTAGACATTTTTATTACTTTAAAATAGTTTGACTATGCCGCCAGAATAATTCTTACACCTGGACCCATAGAAGATGAAATTGATATTTTTTGAACGAATGTACCTTTTGCCGCAGGCGGCCTATTACTAACAATATGCTTTATGAACGACTCAATATTCGCAACCAGATCTTCACCAGGAAAAGTGATCTTTCCTACGGGGGCATGAACATTCCCACCAGCATCAGTCCTATACTCTATTTTCCCTTCTCTAAACTCCTTAACCGCATTAAGAATATCATTCGTTACAGTACCTGATTTTGGTGACGGCATCTTACCCTGTGGCCCTAAAACCCTACCCAATTTACCTACTTTCCCCATCATATCTGGCGTAGAAATCGCAACATCAAAATCCAGCCAGCCATCCTCTATTTTTTTCAGCAAATCATCACCACCAGCCTCAACCGCTCCAGCTTTCTGCGCCATCTCTATCTTATCATCACTACCAGCGAACACCACAACCCGAACTTCTTTTCCAATCCCCTTTGGCAACGAGAAAGATCCGCGAACTAATTGATCCGAATGCTTTGGATCAACGCCCAGTTTCATAACAATATCAACCGCCTCATCGAATTTAGCTGCCTTAAAAGCCTTAACGATCGAGACCGCCTCACCGACTTCATATTCTTTCGTTTTTTCAACCATTCTGCTTGATTCAATATAACGCTTGCTTCTAGACTTCATTATTAGCTTTCCTTATAAATCAAAATATTCCTAACCTTCAACCTTTATACCCATAGACTGAGCCGTACCTTCAATTATTCTTGAGGCCATATCAAGCTTGTTTACGTTCAGATCCGGCAATTTTATTTTTGCAATCTCTTCAACCTGCGACTTCGTAACACTACCTACTTTTTCCCTGTTCGGCTCAGACGAACCCTTTGCTATGCCAACCGCTTTTTTGAGCAATACAGCAGCAGGAGGAGATTTAATAATAAAAGTAAAGGACTTATCCTTGAAAACAGAGATCTCAACAGGCAACGTCATCCCCTGCGCATCCTTTGTTTTCTCATTAAACTGAGTAACAAATTGACCGATATTAACCCCTTGTTGTCCCAAAGCCGGACCAACAGGAGGCGCCGGTGTCGCCTGCCCTCCAGGAATTTGTAATTTTATCTTAGCGACAGCTTCTTTCGCCATTAAAAGCTCCTATACCAAAAAGTACACACTATAACGCTTCAACCTGCCAGTATTCTAGCTCCACAGGGGTAGGCCGACCAAAAATCGTTAGCATCAGCTTTAAGCACCCACTAGTCGGCAAGACTTCCTCAACCACTCCTTCAAAATTCTCAAAAGGACCTTCTTTGACCCTTACACGATCCCCATTGTTAAAATCTATCTCGGCCTTCGGCTTATCTTCCCCTAGCACAGCCTCTTTCAACAACTTTTCCACTTCGCTATTCTCCATCGCGATCGGCTTGCTATCACCACCAACAAAATCTCCAGCCCCAGGAACATCACGAATCATATACCAAACCTCTTCCGGAATTTCTCCCTTTTCGCCAACCTCTATTTCCGCCATTATATAGCCTGGATACACCTTCCTCTCGACAACCTTTTTCTTACCGCCTTTAATCTCAGAAACCTTCTCACTTGGAACTAAAATCTGCGGCACAAGGTTTTCAATCCCCTGAATTTTGATACGCTTTTCCAAATCGCCTTTAACTTTATCTTCTCTGTTACTTTGAACACGAAGCACAAACCACTTTTTAGCCATAATCCAAAATCAAAATTTTTGCTAAAACTAAAAGCACACCACAAGCACCCATTATTTAAGTTCTTAGAGAGACACAGCTAGCAGAAAGACGATTGGTGCGACTCAAACGATGTTAGAATAGGCATGGATCAAAACCCAAAAGGAACTCTATGCTATTACCCCTCAAACCTGAACGCAAAAACCACTTTATAATATATCTATAGCTTTCATAAAAGTCGACACTACCCAGTCAACAAAAAAAACATAAACCCCCAACACGACCAAGCAGACAACCACAACAATTGTCGATCCAATTAATTCGCCCCTTGTCGGCCACGAAACCTTTTGAAGCTCTGCCTGCGTTTCTATAAAAAACTCAACTGCCTTTTTGGACTTATTATCCAGACCCTTAAGCCCTACCTCAAAACCTGTTGTAAACACACAGATAAACGCGCAGCACAAAACAAAAAGAGAACAGGCCCCCACGCCACCCCAAGTCAAACGAATACCCAACAGAGGGACCCGAGCGCCTGCGTAGAACTCCGGAAGGTCTATCAACGCCCCATACAGAGAGTATGCTGCAAATATCGCAACAAGACCAAAAAGGCCCGCTACCGCACCTCTTGCATATACGCCTACCCCTTTTCTATAAATCTGAAATGTCATACTCGATACTCTATTCGGAAAAATATTCTGGCAGGTCTGGAGGGATTCGAACCCCCAACACCCGGATTTGGAATCCGGTGCTCTAGCCAATTAGAGCTACAGACCTTTTCTCTTTCTATTTTTTCTGCTCTTTATGTGGCGTATGCGCCCTGCAAAATTTACAGAATTTTTTCAACTCCAAGCGCTCCACCTGCTTCGCCTTCTTACTTGTTCTATAATTCCTGCTGCTGCACTCTGTACACGCCAAAGTTATATAGTTCGCCATTACACCCTAATTCTATTATTCAATAATTTTAGTAACAACACCGGCACCCACAGTCTTACCGCCCTCTCTTATAGCGAATCTCAACTCTTTGTCCATCGCTATCGGCGTTATCAACTCTATCAGCAAGTTAGCATTATCCCCCGGCATCACCATCTCCGCACCACCCAATAACGTCGCAACCCCTGTCACATCCGTCGTCCTGAAATAAAACTGAGGCCTGTATCCGTTAAAAAACGGTGTATGCCTACCACCCTCTTCCTTCGTCAATATATACGCCTCCGCTTCAAACTTGGTATGCGGCGTTATACTACCCGGCTTCGCCAACACCTGACCTCGCTCTAAATCATCCTTCTCCACTCCCCTTAACAATACGCCTACATTATCTCCCGCCATTCCCTGCTCAAGCGTCTTGTTAAACATCTCTACTCCAGTAACCACCGTCTTCCTTATCTCCTTTACCATACCAACGATATCTACCTCGTCTCCAACCTTCAACACTCCCCGCTCCATTCGACCAGTACCAACCGTACCTCTGCCTTTTATACTAAAAACATCCTCCAGAGACATCAAAAACGGCTTGTCCGTCTCACGCACAGGATCAGGTATATATGTATCAAGCGCATCCATCAACTCATGTACAGGCCCGCAATGTTCACACTCCCTCTTGCCGCAACCACACTCGGCAGCCTTTATCGCAGATCCCTTAATCACAGGTATATCATCACCGGGAAACTCATACTTGCATAACAACTCCCGGATCTCCATCTCTACCAACTCTACCAGCTCAGGATCTTCCAACTGATCCATTTTATTCATAAATACCACTATCCTCGGCACACCTACCTGCCTCGCCAGCAATATATGTTCTCGCGTCTGAGGCATCGGACCATCCGGCGCACTCACCACCAATATCGCACCATCCATCTGCGCAGCACCGGTTATCATATTCTTTACATAATCAGCATGACCAGGACAATCAACATGAGCATAATGCCTCTTCTCAGTCTCATATTCAACATGCGCTATCGCTATCGTTATACCCCTCTCTCTTTCCTCAGGCGCATTGTCTATCGAATCAAAGGCCCTCGCCTTGGCATGCCCGCTCGTCGCCAATGTATTCGTTATCACTGACGTCAACGTAGTCTTACCATGGTCCACATGCCCTATTGTCCCTACATTCACATGCGGCTTTGTCCTCTGAAATATCTCCTTGGCCATAACACAAAACTCCTACAAATTTACTTAAAATTCATTTATCATTAAAATAGCGTCATATTCACAAAACCCATATACATAAATAAAACAGCTGCTGATGGGATTTGAACCCATGACCTCGTCCTTACCAAGGACGTGCTCTACCCCTGAGCCACAGCAGCATGTAACGCAAAACTGCTAAAAGATTTAGGATATAGCGGAAAGCATTTTAGTTTATCACAAATACGATAGAAGTCAAAAACTTTTTTCTAATAAAGTAAAAAAAAATATCAATCCCTACGGCAGCCGCCAAACAGTGCAGAGAGAATCAATAATTTTGCAGAATTTACCTTACTAGCTCTAAAGTAAGAGCGGGCGGCGGGAATCGAACCCGCATGACTAGCTTGGAAGGCTAGGGCTTTACCATTAAGCCACGCCCGCTTACCCAGCCTGAACTATCGCTTTAGGCATGTAGAAACAAAACTTTTAGCCATATTCCAGTTTTCTTTCTTTGAATTGGGATACGCCAGTGATGATTCCTTGAAGACCTCAAAACAACTGCTAGAGCCAATATCAACCCATAACCAACACGCTACTATCACACCAAAACCAAAAATACCTAAAATATGGGGAGAGGAGGATTCGAACCTCCGAAGGCTATGCCAACAGATTTACAGTCTGTCCCCTTTGGCCACTCGGGTACCTCCCCACAATATTTGGACATACCACTAAAATACCCATGTCAGTCCATACTAAACAGTATGAGCTAGCGGTGGGATTCGAACCCGCAACCTGCTGATTACAAATCAGCTGCTCTGCCGTTGAGCTACGCTAGCCGGGAAACCTTACAAGATTATCATAATATTTTATTTTTACAAGACAAAACTACCTTTGCCATCAATTAAATTACGCGGATTTGCCCCAAATAACCCTCATAATTTCTAGTTACTTCGCCAATACTATCACCGCCAAATTTTTCCATGAAACACCTGGCTATTTCAAAAGCCATAACCGACTCACCAATAACGGACACAGCAGGCACGGCACAGACATCTGATCGCTCCGTCGATGCGCTTTCCGGTTTTTTAGTGATTATGTCCACAGACCTTAATGGCTTCATGAGAGTTGGAATAGGCTTCATAGCAGCCCTTGCAATTACAACCTCACCATTTGTTATGCCGCCTTCTATCCCGCCGGCATTATTAGTTACTCTGCCGAAAGAACCTTTGTCTTCAGAATAAAAAATCTCATCGTGTACCTGAGAACCAAACTTTTTTGAAAAATCAAACCCAAGGCCAATCTCGACCCCCTTTATCCCCTGTATTGACATCAAAGCACCTGCCAGAATCCCATCTAATCGCAAATTCCATTGCGCATGACTACCCAGTCCGGGCGGAACCCCAAAAGCTACTATTTCTATAACGCCCCCTAGAGAATCGCCTTCCCTCCTGGCCTTCTTAATTTTTTCAATCATTTTCGATTCAGCCAATTTATCCAGACAATAGACCTTGCTTTTATTCCTATTTCTAAATATTTCATCTGAATTTTTGATTGTTCTTTTTGAATTTACACCACCAATACTTTTGACATAGCCCAAAACATTTATATCAAACTTAGCAAGTAGAATTTTCGTCAAAGCCCCCGCAGCAACCCTGGCAGCGGTTTCTCTTGCACTTGCTCTTTCAAGAATATTCCTTGCATCCCTGTGGCCAAACTTAATAATCCCCGGCAAATCGGCATGTCCCGGCCTCGGCCTTGTAACATCAGGTAAAACGTCTATCTTGTAATCCTTATTTTCTACCTTCAAACAAATAGGGCTTCCAATAGTTATATTTTTTCTTGTACCCGACAAAATACATACTTTGTCGCTTTCAATCTGCATCCTTCCACCTCTGCCATAACCGCCTTGACGCCTTTTCAATTCAGCATTAATATCAGATTCATCCAAATGAACCCCTGCGGGAAATCCGGTTACTATTACAACCAGGCACTTTCCATGCGATTCGCCGGCAGTAGTAAAATTCAGCATTAAAAACCTCAAAAATTATCTAAAAAGCGATTATTATACGAATCGGTCATTCTATATTTAAATATAACTTCTTCAAGCTTTTTTTAAATATAGCCAAAATTTAATGATTCTATGTAACATCTTAGAGGATTGCCACAAACCCATCTGATGGCCAGAAATACTGGGCGCCCACATGAATGGCACAATACAAAAGGAAGCCGCCGACTACGACAGGGCAATACCGCCCGATTCAAACACAAAACAGAAAAACCTGCTGCCACTACTGTATACGTGGATTTTTAATTGCTTATGACCACAGCCTTATGATAGTATTTTTCAACCATTCGAATTTTGAATATATAAAAATGTACAAACTATTTGTAAGCCTGAGATATCTTAGAAGAAAAAAAATCACCTTTTTCGCCGCTGCAGGAGTTGCCGTAGGAGTTATGACTTTAATAGTTGTACTATCGGTGATGAGCGGCTTTGATAAGGAGTTACGCTCGAAAATAAGAGGTACGCTATCACATCTTATTGTCCAAAAAAGAGGTATCTATGGCTTAGACAATTATAAAGAGGTTCTCAAAAAGATAGAATCTGCTGAACATGTCCAGGCTTGTGCCCCGTATATTGAGGGCCCCGCTCTCCTAAACATAAGAGGCGCAAAAGAATTTACCTATTTTAAGGGCATAGATCCTGTTTCGGAAGCAAAGGTGGGAGATTTTGAAAACTATATCAAACCATTTGGCAATAAACCTCAAGATTTATTAACGATTCATGGGGAGAAGAAAACTCCCAGCGCCTTTGGTGGCATCGAACTGTTACGCATCAGAGAAGGCGATCCTGAAACTAATCCAGAAAATTTTGTACAAAATGGAGAAAAAATTGTTTTAGTATCAATAAAAGGATGGGATAAGATCAGTGTAAAACCGTTTATTCTCACGGGAAAATTTAAATCAGGCATGTATGATGTTGATAAAAACTATATATACATACCATTAGATATTGCACAAGACTTAGCCGGAACAGAGGATTCTGTTACAGGCATAAGTGTCAGATTAGATGATTATAAGAACGCGCCATTAGTACGAGAACGACTTCAAAGAGAGCTTGGGTTTGGTTTTTATATTCAAACCTGGGAAGAAGTACGTGGGACATTCCTGAAAGCTGTTGCACTTGAAAAACGCGTCATGGCATTTATCTTGTTTTTTATAATTATCGTGGCAGGATTCAACATACTTGCAATTTTAACCATGATTGTATTAGAAAAATCAAAAGACATTGGCATTCTAAAGGCGCTGGGCGCCACAACCAAAGGCATAATGCTTATCTTTCTTATGAATGGGCTTTTCATTGGCCTTTTAGGTTCTGCAATAGGAACCGGAGTAGGACTTGCGTTTATAAATAGAATTAATTGGATTGAGAATACAGTATACAATTATTCGGGCTGGAGACCATTTCCGCCGGAAGTTTATTATTTTAACGAAATACCCACTGTTGTTGACGCTAAGAGCATAATTATCATTATCTCCTTCTCTATTGCGTGTGGCGTTCTATTTAGTATATATCCGGCATTAAAAGCAGCACGTTTAGACCCGATAGAGACACTTAGATACGAGTAACGTAATGGGGATTCCGCCTCGACCTTCCTACCCACGGCAAGCCGTTGCCTCAACCACAAACAAAACGAGAGAATAAAACCTTAACTCCAAAAGATTTAAGACAAACTCACAACATCGTTGATATCTGGCAAATTCAAAAAGTTTTGACTTGCAAGTATACGGATGATAATATGCAGAGAATCAACAATTATTGCGGTTTAAATTGAACTTAGATTTTTTGCCCAAACAGCATAAAATTTTAAATAGAACAGAGAAGAGGTAACACACATTGATCAATTACTATCACGTTTTACACGTACAAGAGGGATCTGCCAGAGATGAGATCAAAAACTCATTTAGAAAACTTGTAAAAAAATATCATCCTGACAAAAACAAAACAAATGGAATCTCTTCAGAAGATAAAATTAAACTGCTGATCAAAGCATATAAAACGCTGACCGACTCCGAGAAAAGAGTTCATTATGACAGTCTGTTGCAAAATGAGAATACTAGAGATTTCTACTATAAAGAAAGAACAGAAGTAGAAAGAGAGAAATATAAATATGATTTAAAATCTCAGGCAAAAATTATATTAAATGACCTCTTAAACAGAAACGGGTATCAGGCAGTCAAAAATTATGAACGTTTAAAAGAAGAAAACAAAGGCTTCAAACTACTGAATTTTTTAGATCTAAAAGATTATCTGGATTGCAAATTTCTCCTTGCAGAACAGTACGAAGAGCAGAAAAATTACGAACTAGCCTTTGAATTGTACGAGTATGTTTACCAAAATGAAGATGGTAATCCTGCGCGCAAGCTCTTGCTGGAGGAAATCAAAGAAAGGATCATTCGTTTATCATGTAAAAAGTTAGTAAAACTAGCAAAACCTGACATGGCAATAGCGTACTTGACAAGAGTTTTAAAATTAAAAGTGAATAAAAATGAAAAAGCCTTCATATACAAAAAAATTGCTGATATTTATATAACTTCAGGTGAATGGGATAGCGCACTGGCAAGCTTTAATAAGGCAATGTCACTTTGCCCTAATCTCAAAGGCATTCAAACATTAAAAAATAAGCTGAACAAGCAGTTTTCATAAAAAAACTATTTCACATAATTTTCGTTACTTTTCAAAACAATGACTTCTCACGATTCGGTTTTACTAAAAACAGATATCCCTTATTTAAAACTGCATAATAGGGGAAAGGTCAGAGAGATATTCGAGATTGACGACAACCTCTTGCTTGTCGCGACTGATAGAATTTCAGCTTTTGACCACATCCTCCCAAATGGCATCCCGCATAAGGGCAGAGTCCTTACACTCATGTCCGAGTTCTGGTTCAAGCTGACAAGAGAGTTAACGGAAAATCACTTAATCACGATGGAGATCGATGGAATTGATAAAATAATAAAAGAGGACAAGGATCTTCTAAGAGGACGCTCCATGCTCGTAAAGAAAGTAGAGGTAATTCCGGTTGAATGTGTGGTACGCGGTTATCTCGCAGGTTCAGGCTGGAAAGAGTATAAAGAGAGCGGGACTGTCTGCAATATTAATTTACCTGATAATTTAAAAGAGAGTGACAAGCTACCGGAACCTATTTTCACCCCTTCAACAAAAGCAACATCCGGGCACGACGAAAACATTTCATTCGAAGAAGTCATAAAGATCACCGGCGAAGAAATTGCTCAGGAACTGAGACAAAAAAGCATAGAGATATACAAAAAAGCAAGTGAATACGCCCTGACAAAAGGAATTATTATTAGTGATACCAAATTTGAATGGGGTAAATATGAAGATAGAATAATCCTGATTGATGAAGTATTGACGCCAGACTCTTCCCGTTTCTGGCCGCTGGAAAGCTATTCCCCCGGAAAGCCGCAACCATCTTTTGATAAACAATTTGTCAGAGATCATCTGGAAAAATCAGGATGGGACAAACAATCCTCACCACCTTCACTACCTGAAGACGTAATCCAGATTACGTCTAAAAAATATCTTGAGGCATTCACCAAGCTTACAGGTGAAGAAATTGTAAAGTAAATAACACACTGACAAACCGCTACCTGGTCTTTTTCACACCAATCCTTTTACAATACTTGAAAATTTTACATTTGCTGCACCACGGTGAAATCGGAACGCAGAGATTTTGACCGTATGTTACCAAGAGGTCATTATAAATTAGCCAGTGTTTTTGGGGCAATGTCTTCCTCAGGGCAAATTCTGTTTGCTCCGGTGTTTTTGTCGTTACCAAGCCAAGTCTGTTCGAAATTCTATGGACGTGTGTGTCTACACATATTCCCAACTTGCCATAACCCAATGTAACCGTAAGATTTGCCGTTTTACGACCAACACCCTTGAACTTCAGAAGTTCATCAATTTCATCAGGGACAACACCATCATAATCATCAAGCAAGGTCTTACATATTTCTTTTATTCTTTTTGATTTGGTTTTATAAAAACCAACAGGATAAATAGCTTTTTCAATATTCTTTGTGCTTAAACCAAGCATCTTTTCAGGATTATCCGCAAGGCCAAATAACCTGTTTGATGCCTCTCCTGTAACTTTATCTTTGGTCCTTAAACTGAGCAGACATGAAATAAGCACCATAAATGGCCCTTTTGTCATGGAAACTATCGTAACAATAGGCACAATATATTTCTTATTTTCCCGTTTAAGAATGGACACTATATCGTCTATTTTATCCAATGCTTCTCCCTCTCAGGTTTTGTATACCACAAAACGCAATACGTAAGCCGAATGCAGTATTACATCAATATAGTGCAGTAATTTTCTTGCACTAATAATTCATTTATTTACAAGCAGGCCAAGGTAAAAAATTTATTAAATACACATAACACATTGAAACATCTAAGCTTGCAGAAATACATACCTCTTTTTCAAATAATATCATTTTATCGGCACCATTTTTGTGTATAATAATTGCGGTTATGAGAAATTTACAATTTTTTCAAAAAATAATGGCTACAGTAAAAAACTATTTGCCAACAATTGTCACCATGGGCAATCTCGCCTGCGGTTTTGGCGCAATCGTATTTATCATAAATAATGAGCTGGCTTACGCAGCCTGGCTTGTTATCTTGGCCATGATATTCGATGGACTTGATGGCCAGATCGCACGATTAACAAAAACAACGATTGCCTGGGGTGCTCATTTAGATACGCTTGCAGACATGATCACTTTTGGACTTGTTCCAGCATTCCTGATTGGCAGACTGGGTGCTCTAAACGCTCCTGTCGCAGTCTGGTTCGTATGTTTCTTTTACACCTTAAGCGCCGCAATAAGGTTAGCCAAGTTCGAATTCGAGTTAAAAGGCAGTAGCTCTGGCAGCAAGCGAAGTAAATACTTTACAGGACTGCCATCCACACTTGCAGGCGGCACCGCCGCATCGCTGATCTTATTAGATTCGTATCTCAAGACCACACTTAACATTCAAGCAGTTTCTACATGCCTTCCATGTGTTATCTTTGTATTAGGCATCTTAATGTTAAGCAAAGTTCCGTATGTAAGAATTATTGATCTTGTAGGAAGCAAACGCGATCCGGTTTCCTTATTAATCACATCTGTACTCTTTTTCACTCTCCTTGTCTTCTTCATTCTCTACCCGAGCATCATGCTTGCACTCGGCTTTTGTGTATATATTATTATCGGTATCGGCAAACATGGCATATTCAGGAACAGAGCGATTCATATCACCTGACACGCGTGTAGGGTTCAATAAAACATTTACCACCCTTTCATCTCAATTTCAGGCCATCTTTGCAAGATCTTCATTTATTAAACCCTTAGCTATACGATCTCAACTTTTCTATTACCATTTATCACCTTCCCTATAATAAATGAATCTTCCTTCACTTGTTTTAATTTTTTCATTATAGAAGGCGCATAATACTTTGAAACAATTAATACCATTCCTATTCCCATATTTAGAACATTGTACATCTCGCCCTCTTCTATTTTTCCCCTTTTCTGAACTACTTCAAAAATCGCCGGAACAGGCCAGGAACCTTTTTTGATCCTTACCGAGCATCCTTCCGGTAAAATCCTGGGAATATTTTCTACCAAACCACCTCCTGTAATATGAGCCATTCCCTTAACAACTTTTTTGAATCGATAATGATGCAAAAGAGCTCTTATCGGTTTAACATATATTTTAGTTGGCTTAAGAAGTTCATCACCAATAGTCCCGTTTATCGCTTTAAGCTTACTATTTACATCTAGTTTGGTTTTTTCAAATAAAACTTTACGCACTAAAGAAAAGCCGTTACTATGGAGCCCGCTTGATTTAAGACCTATAACAACATCGCCGGCGCCTATGCTCTTCCCATTTATTATCTTTTTTCTTTCTACAATACCGACTGCAAATCCAGCAAGATCATATTCGCCATCATGATAAAAACCAGGCATCTCCGGGGTTTCTCCTCCCAGAAGGGCGCATTCCGCTTCACAACACCCATTTGCAATACCGTGAAGAATCTCCTTCATTTTCTCAGGGATCATCCGGCTGCTGGCCATATAATCTAAAAAAAATACGGGTTCAGCTCCCATCACTAAGATATCGTTAACACACATCGCGACCAAATCTATTCCTATCGTGTCGTGCCGATCCATCATAAAGGCAATCTTCAATTTTGTCCCAACGCCATCTGTAGATGCTACCAACACGGGATTTTGGTAATTTTTTGAGAACAGCTTCGAATCATAATTTAACGAAAACAGGCCGGCAAAACCACCAGGATTTTCTATAACCCTCGGGCCAAAAGTCCTACGTAACTGTTGATAAATATCAGTAGTAAACTTACCCTTAGCTTCAATATCGACTCCTGCATCTTTATAACTGATTCCTGCCATTTTATACCGTAATTTTAATTTTATTTACTGGTCCTTTTTTAAGCCTATTCTTCGCTACACTTTTACTGGACACAGGATAATTGCCGGAAAAACATGCCGTACAATAATGATTACGCGGAGCAGTCGCACAGCCCAACATTCCATCCGAACTCAGATAACCCAGACTGTCTGCTTTTAAAAAAGCCATTATTTCTGCATGTGTATGGTTGGCTGCAATAAGTTCATCCTTGCTCTGGAAGTCAATCCCATAACGACAGGGAAAGCTATGTGGAGGGCAGCTGATTCTCAAATGCACCTCCGTAGCACCCGCCTTACGTAAAAGCTTTATCCTGGACCTTGATGTCGTTCCTCGCACAATAGAGTCATCAACAACTACAACTCTTTTACCTCTCACAACCTCCGCAATTGCGTTAAGTTTAAGCTCAACTTTCTTATGTCGGCTTCCCTGATCGGGCTGTATAAATGTCCTTCCAACATAGTGATTTCTTATAAACCCACGATCTAATGGTATACCAGACTCTTCCGAGTAGCCCATTGCTGCCGAATTACCTCCCTCCGGAACAGCAATTACAACGTCAGCATCCACAGGAAACTCTTTTGCAAGTCTCTTCCCAAGCCGTTTTCGAAAAAGATGAACGTTGTCACCGAATAGATTACTATCAGGGCGGGCGAAATAGATTAGCTCAAATATGCAATATGCCGGCTTTATCCTGCTTGGCGAACAAAATATTTCACTCTTCAAACCATCCTTGTTAATGTAAACCACTTCACCGGGTTCAACGTCTCTAACAAATTCCGCACCAACCTGATCCAATGCACAGGTCTCAGAAGCCAAGACATAACTATTTTTAAGCTTCCCTATTGAAAGAGGCCGAAATCCATTTGGGTCCCGTACTCCTACCATTTCGTCTTTTGTTAAGAACAGGAGAGAAAAAGCACCTTTTAAATGGTTCAATACATGAGAAAGATTTGGTTTTTCAAGATGACTTGGTTTCGCCATTAAATGCACGATGACTTCTGTATCTGAAGTTGTGTGGAAGATTGAACCGTGCTGCTCGTAATCGTATCGTAACTTACCAGCACCCAGCAGTTGACCATTATGCGCAATGGCAACTTCACCCTTGGCATATAATACTACCATTGGTTGCACATTGTCTATGCTGTCACTTGCGCCAAAAGTGGAATATCTGACATGGCCAATCGCATGTGGATTTTTTATCTTGTGCAGACTCTCAGGGGTGAAAACATCACTTACTAATCCAAAATCCTTGTGATATATTATATGCTTACCATCAGTAGAGGCTATACCTGCGCTCTCTTCACCACGATGCTGTAGCGAATAAAGGCCATAATAGACCTTTTCTGCTGCCTCATCGCAATCAAAAACTCCAAATAATCCGCAATATTCTCGTGCTTTTGCCAAGGTTAAGACTCGTTTTGAGGGATAATAGTTACTCAACTTGAATTATAGCAGGACGATAAAACGTGTCAAATCAAATTAGATCAAATTAGATAAAACTTGCAGTACCCAGGCTATTATGTTAAGAATTTTAGACAAAAGCTATAGATGAAAACCATGACACAACATGACAAAAAAAGACTTTCTTCATAGATTCAGGCTCTATGTACTAATAAGCAGCAGCATTGCAACAAAATCAGTTAAAGAAACTGCAGGACTTGCCATAGATGGGGGTGCGGATGCTATTCAATTGCGCGAGAAAACAATATCTGACAGCGAGTTCATATCACTGGCTGGAGAAGTACGCGATATAACTACCAAAAGTGGAACCTTGTTAGTCATTAATGATCGCGTACATGTTGCCAAGGAAATTAATGCGGACGGCGTCCATTTAGGCCAGCAGGATATGAGTGCCTTAGAGGCAAGAGACATTATTGGCGGCGGTAAAATCATTGGAGTATCTACACATAGTGTTACACAAGCAAGGCGGGCACAAAAAGACGGCGCGGATTATATTGCTATTGGCCCCATCTATCATACTAGGACAAAAGATTATGAACCATCTATAGGAATTCAAATTATTCGGGAAATTTCGGAAACCGTAAATATCCCATTTATTGCCATTGGCGCCATAACCCTTGATAATCTGGATGAGGTGCTAAAGGCCGGAGCTTCAAGGGTAGCAGTATGTTCGGCAATTATAGGGTCAAATGATATCTATTCTTCCACAAAGCAGTTCAAAGAAAAATTAAATGGGCAGCAAGCATACGGGTAACCATTTTGAACAAAATACTAATTGCCGCCTAAAGGTACTGTATACATGCCAGAAAAGAAGAGTTTCTTAAAATCCGCAAAAACCGTTAGCCTCTGCACACTATTGAGCCGCATTTTGGGACTGGTACGGGACATACTATGCGCAAGCTTCTTTGGTGCCAGCCTGGCTTGGGATGCCTTTGTCGTGGCGTTCAAGATACCAAATCTCTTCCGTCGACTCTTTGGCGAAGGAGCATTAAGCGCTGCCTTTATTCCCGTATTTACAGAATACCTTGAAACCAAAGGCAAAAAAGATGCGTGGGAACTCGTAAACGTAACAGGGACATTACTTTTCATAATTCTCGGAAGCCTGGTTGTACTGGCAGAGATTTCGTTCTCTATTATACCCACCGTCATCTCTCTTAACAGCAAGTGGGAATTGGTATTAAACCTGCTTTTGATAACATTCCCGTACGTAATGTTTATATGCATGGTAGCGTTTGCAATGGCAGTATTGAATTCGCTTAAACATTTTCTGATGCCAGCCCTTGCGCCTGTCGCCCTGAATGCCTGCTGGATATTGGGAGTATTATTTCTTACACCTGCTTTCGGGGACACGCTGGAGACAAAGATATTCGGTGTTGCTGCAGTCATTCTGATAGGAGGCATGATACAACTGGCAATTCAAGTGCCGGTCTTAAGAAAAGAGGGAATTACCTTCTGGCCTTCATTACATTTTTCACATCCCGGCCTGAAGCGTATCATGGCACTGATGCTTCCCATAATTTTTGGTCTTGCCGTTGTTCAGATAAATGTATTAATGGATAGTTTTATTGCTATCGCCTTCGCCAAACCACCAGATGGCGCCGAACATTTCACTCTTGCAGGAATCACAATACCATATCCCCTGAAAACAGGAGCCGCATCGGTGTTGTATTATGGAGATAGACTGATTCAATTCCCATTAGGCGTCTTTGGAATAGCAATGGCAACCGCAGTATTCCCATATTTCTCCACATACGCCGCACGTAAAGACTGGGCAAACTTCACCAACACATTTAACCAGGCAATAAGGGTTATACTATTCATCGGAATCCCGGCATCTGCAGGCTTAATACTATTGAGAAGACCGCTCGTAGAATTGTTTTATGAAAGAAACGCGTTTACGCCAGAATCAACAGACAGAACATCTAACGTTATACTCTTCTACGCCATTGGCGTATGGGCCTACTCAACCTCTCACGTGATCATAAGGGCCTTCTACTCCGTACAGGACACAAAAACACCCGTAAAAGTAGGAGCTGGTATGGTAGGTCTTAACCTGATTCTCAATCTAACCTTAATCTGGTTTCTTCGAGAAGGAGGTCTCGCATTGGCAACGGCTATAAGTGCAACAATCCAGATAATAACCCTGTTCATCCTTCTACACAAAAAACTCAATATTACCGGACATAAGCATATCATTACATCAGCTATCAAGACATTGATTGCAACCTTTTTTATGTACGTCACGTGCTGGACAATGCTCAAGATAATGCCAACCAGCGATGGTAAACTTATGATAAAATTCATACGGCTACTCATTCCCCTGACTACGGCCCTCACGGCATTCTTTATCGTATCATTTCTACTCAAATCAGAAGAATTAAGATATCTCTATGCCTCGTTCAGGAGAAAAAAAGAATAGTGTGGAAAAGCTGCAGCCAAGTCTGAAATGCCTAAAGCAAGAAATTAAATATTCGCACTCAAATTTACAATATTTTTTTATTCTTCTTTTTGGTAATCCATTTGTTTATAATCCTCAAGACTGTTTTTCAATTTAACGGTATTAATCTTCAAAATCTTATAAAAAATGGCCAGAGGTCTTTCAAAATCTCCAACAAGTAATAAATTATCAGTTACATTTTTCCTTCTATTAATGGGATTTGCATTCTACATCTCCTGTGTCAGTTTTCATGAGAGAACAGATTTTACTCCCGAAAACACGGTACGCCATTACAGCGGTGATGAGGAAGAAGAAAAAAACGATGATTCAAATTACGAGTACGACGAGAGCCTTTTACAGGAAGGGTTTTACTTCCCGAAATCGTATAGAGAACTCCTGGATATCACCCATGTACATGCGTTTACCATTCCCCTGATCATATTCGTCATGTCGCGCATACTTTCCATGACACAGATACGTGACTGGATAAAGATTACGATTTATGGCACGGCCTTCACAGGCATAATAATGAACCTGTCAGGCCCTTTGCTGGTAAGATTTACATCAGACCTGTTTTCCATATCCATAATAGCATCATATTTTCTTCTCGGCATTTGCTTTGTCGCATTTATATCTATACCGATGTATGAGATGTGGTTGAAGCCAAAAGAAGCAAATATGTGAGACCTGATAACCTTGTATCATTCTTCTATGAACAAAATACGGAGAGAATTTATTTATCGCCTTCCTTGGACTTTGAAGATATTCGTGTAGGATGGGCACTGCCCACCATTTCGTTTCCACTTGCAAAATATTTTTGGTGGGCAATGCCCGCCATACCGCATCAAAAACTGTAACCAATTGATTAATAAACAATAAAAATGGAAATGCTCGATCTTTCCGCCCTGCTTTTAAGCCTGGCGGCAATCTTCAGTTATATCAATTTTCGGTTTATCAAATTACCGACTACCATTGGCGTTATGCTGATCGCAATGCTTCTCTCTGTCAGTCTGGTAGTATTGGGTCACATTGGTCTTGAAAGCATTCAAAACAAAGCAACTGCAGTGTTGGAAGGTATCGATTTCAATAAAGCCCTGATGCACGGCATGCTGAGTTTTTTACTGTTTTCCGGTGCCTTGCACGTAAATCTTGATGATCTGGCAAAACATAAACGGATCATCAGCATACTGGCTACATTTGGTGTAGTGATAAGCACCTTTATCGTTGGCGGCTCTGCCTGGCTAGTTTTCTCGCTTATAGGGATCAAATTACCATTTATTTACTGTTTGCTATTCGGAAGTCTTATAGCACCAACTGATCCAATCGCAGTGATCGGTATTCTCAAGAAAGCGGGAGTTCCTAAGAGTCTTGAGACCAAGATCACCGGTGAAAGCCTGTTTAATGACGGCGTAGCTGTTGTTGTGTTTCTGGTTATTATGGGAATTATTGCGGGAGGTAATGACGTTACGGCACAACACATAATACTCCTGTTTATAGAAGAAGCTATAGGTGGAATATTTTTCGGATTTATCATTGGTTTGCTTACCTACTTGATGCTGAAGAGTGTAGACAATTATCAGGTTGAAGTGCTACTCACATTAGCACTGGTCATGGGCGGTTTCGCCCTCGCACACGCCATCCATGCTTCCGGCCCTATTGCCATGGTGGTCGCAGGACTATTTATCGGCAACAGAGGACGTCTCTTTGCCATGAGCGAAAGAACCAGAGGACACCTGGATTCCTTCTGGGAATTAATGGACGAAATATTAAATGCCGTACTTTTCCTGCTAATTGGCCTTGAGGTATTAGTCATTGCTACTAAGGGAAGTTATTTAATCGCCGGCCTGGCAATGATACCTATTGTGCTGCTTGCACGTTTCATAAGTGTAGGCTTACCTGTCACGTTCATGAGACGCATAAAGAATTTCAGCCCTAATGTCGTAAAGATTATGACCTGGGGTGGCTTGCGAGGAGGCATATCAGTAGCCCTGGCACTTTCGATTCCAGCTGGCCCTGAAAGAGAAGCGTTATTAACCGTCACTTACATTATAGTGGTATTTTCCATACTGGTGCAGGGTTTGACCATCAAACGCCTGGTGACCTCAAAAAAATTGAAATGAACAAGTTTATTGATCCAAAACTTTATGGATTGCCTCCTTCTACGAAATTACAAAAGATCGGTGCCAATCAATTTGAAATAGTCATTCAACGTAAAAGCCGAATTAATATGAAAGACGGTGAAGGGATACTGGTAAAGGCTAACAAAATCAAAAATCATGTCCCAGACGCATATGTAAGCCTGAAAACTTCCGCCCCTGTCTGCAGTAAAACAAAAACATTTCTGGAAGGACACGGTATAAATGTGTCAGCTTATCGTTAAATACCTTGACCAGTTTGATATGAATCCTTAGGTTCTTAAATTTTGAGTTCCTCAAGAAATCTTGTTAACAACTCTTTCGGCAAACCGACCACATTTGAAAAACTACCCTCAATACTTTCGACAAATCCCCCTCCACTTTCCTGTATTCCATATGCGCCCGCCTTGTCCAGAGGTTCGCCTGATTCTACATAATCATTTATCTCTTTTTCCGACAAATCCTTAAATTTAACTTCCGTTTTATCACATCCAACTAATTCTCTGTTCTTTTGCATATCGATAACCGCCAGTCCGGAAAGAACCGTATGATAATTACCACTAAGTTGCATGAGCATAACTTTCGCGTTGTCAGAAGTTAATGGCTTTCCAAAAATCTCTTTATTAAAGGTAACTATGGTATCACAGCCGATTATGATTGAATTTTTATACTTTTCGGCGACCTTCTTTGCTTTGCCAAGAGCATTATGACAGACCAGCACTTCCGGATCTAAACCGCTAAGTTTTTCTTTATATTTCACAGGATGACTGACTATAAAATCCAAGTCCATATCTTTCAAAATCTGTCGCCTTCTTGGTGATGACGACGCAAGACAGATATTTCTCATGTTCATAAATTCCATCATATCTCGTTGACTGCATTAAGCAGCAGATACATTTCATGCCATTCGAAACCACCGTGTTTCGAACTTGATTTTCCGCCGTAAAAGAAACCATAGTTTTGGTAGTAAGGGATCAGCTCTGACTTGCATATTAACAGAACTTTTTCTTTCCTCAGGGCCTTTGATACTTCAATAAACCTTGCCATCAATTGTTTTGAAATTCCGTTTCCCTGGAATTCAGGCAAGACAGCTAATGAAAAGATAACCATGTTTCCGCCGTCTTTGACATGACCGACCATATCCTTGAGTTCTTCGCCAGTAATATCTTCTTTGTCTGTAGATGCGCTATTAACAAGCCCTATAATTTCTCCTTCAGATTCGGCAATTAAAAAACCTTCCGGAAATAACATTATTCGTTTCAGGATTTTTTCTCTTGTTGCTCCGTCAGATGTGTAGCAGGCGGATTCGGTTTTGCAGCATCCATCTACATCACGTTTATTGACCTGCCTGATGTTTACATCAACCATATATATTTTTCCTGTAGAATTTAAAAACCTAGAAGGATATTAAATTAAGCTGTCACAATTTAATAAAATGTAATAATAGTAAATCCTTCATAAGCAGAGGACTAATTAATAATCTTATACGTAAAAGCAGCCACTGGCAATGATGTTTTTTGTATTTGGCTAGATCCGTTTTTGTATCTTTACAACCTGTTACGAAGACTGTATATTTACAAACTCTTTTACTCTGTAATTTTTAACATAAATTGAGGGAATTGATGAATAAAAGCCTACTAACCAATCTAATAGCCGCTGCCGTATGCGGGGGGACTTATGCATGCCCCGAGTTTACCGGTAAGCAAACACTTTTTTTAGCCGGTTTGTTCGCTCTTTCAGGTGCGCTAACTAACTGGCTGGCGGTACATATGTTGTTTGAAAAAGTACCTGGGTTTTACGGTTCCGGCGTTATTACTTTGAGGTTTGAGGAGTTTAAAGCAGGTATTCGTTCTTTGATTATGGAAAACTTTTTTACTGAAGAGAACTTTGCCAAAGTTTCCAGGGAAGCATTGCCTCATGAAATAAAACCCGACCTGGTTATGGACAAGATAGACTTAGACAAGATGTTTGATGGTTTTATATCGGTGGTCAAGGCTTCTCCCTTCGGTGGCATGTTGGATATGTTCGGAGGAACTGAAACTCTGGAACCCCTTAGAGATCCGTTTAAGAATGAATTCGAAGGGCAAATTTCCGGTATATTGCACAATATAGATATATCTTCACTCTTGCAGCAGGAAACTGATTTTGAAACATTCAAGTCGAAGATAGGCGACATGGTGGATGCCCGGCTGGATGAACTGACACCAAAGCATGTAAAGGAGATCATTGCAGACATGATTCGCCAGCACCTTGGCTGGCTGGTCGTCTGGGGAGGTGTCTTTGGTGCTTTTATCGGTTTTCTCAGCACTCTATTATTGTGATCTCATCCAAAAACCTCCCCTTAGAAGAGATAAACACAGGAGAATTTTTCTCATTGTTCCAAATTGGCGCACGCCGAAAGGGAGCTTTGCGATGAGAAGATTCTAACGAGGATTTAATAATTTTTTTAATCGAACCTGCCTGCATACCTTCGTATCACAGGCAGGGAAGTGAAATGATACCAAATTTCCATTGTCCGGAGACACTACATGACACGGACATCTCTTATGGTTTCAGGATTTTTGTGTCATTCAGTACTATCCGGATTGTCATCATACATGTCTACAATCCCGTCACCATCTTTATCTCTCAAGAAATCTGTATCGTTGTCATTGGTTAAAAGTTCTTCACCGAACGGATAAGATATTTTGGAATGACTTCTAAAAAAACCCGGTGATTCCTGATAGCCGGTTTCAACATCTGTTACTATAATATCTCCGTTAATGATAAAACTGAAGATATCAGAGCGGTCTCCTGGTTTGATTGTTGCGTCCGGTTTTTCAACGGTAAATTTAGTTTTACTGCCTGCACCATAGTACCCACCAAACGTCCAGACAACTTGTTGCTCCTTGCCGCGTATGGTAACTTGTGAGTCCCAGAGGTTAGGCCCTGTAACATTGCCCCTGAACCGATGGTCGGCCGCTGTTGCATCTTTCGAAATGAATTTTACCGTTACAGACGCAATGTGCTCAGTATGGTACTTTGGGTCAGGTTCGTTCTGGTCGTCATTGGTTATTTGGAAACAGTACCTGTTAAATCCCGGTACGTACGTCGCATTAACATCAGCTCTGACAGAATCAGCTGTTACACTCTTTGCTCCAACAAGAAGACCGATGCACAGCATGCTAAAAAATAAAATTTTGTTAAATCCTACCTTGTTCATAAGATATCCCCTTTCACTACTTAGAATTATCATTAAATATTTGGATAGCTTTCCATACGTCAGACTTCCATAAAACACATTTTGCTAATGAAAATATCATGAATCGAGCAGAAAATCAAGGATAGGTAAAAAAAGATTGCAAACTAAACCTTGACATCCTTTCAAAAATATATAATACTTAGTGCCTATTCCATATTAGCATTCACGCACATAATCTGTCAATCAATATAAAGGGATCCAATCCTTAGGTAGCCGGAATCAATTAACTCTTAATCCAGAATAAAATAATTTTTCTAATTGTTTGAATTATACAAGTTATGGTGAAAAAGATAACTATAGCAATATCAATAGCACTTTTAACTTTTTTTTTGATCGTACCGTTCCTAAGTTATAATTCTTATAAACTGGCTATCAAAGATAATTATTTTAATCACCTTATTACGACCAGAGATCTTCTGAAACTTCAGATATGGAATTATTTTAACGCAAGATATGGTGATATAGACGTCCTCTCAAGAAATCCGGTAATTGCCAAAGGGTTTACCAGACTCTCTGGCGCCTTTCGTGCCTATGGTCTCGAAAACCAGCAATTTCAGAAGATACAAAGTATTTACCAGCCTTTAATGGAATATTATGTATCTGCCTACGGCTATGCAAACATATTTTTTGTGGATAAGGATGGAAGCGTTATATATTCAGAGCTGAAGGAGGATTTTAGCGGAACTGATTTGTTTGTAGGGGAATTTAAGGAGCACAGAATTGCCAGCATATTTAAAATATCTTTGGAAGATGTTAGCTTTGAGGACTATTACTGGAATGATAAAATAAGTGATTTCACTGCTTATTTTGGAGCTCCTGTCTTCGAAGCAGAAAGCCTGTTGGGTGTAATAGTTATCGAGATCCCCTTTGCTCATCTGGATACTATTCTGACACAAAGGGCCGGTCTGGGACAAACAGGTGAGATGTATCTGGTGGGTGAGGACGGTTTTATGCGTTCTAATTCAAGATTTTCTGTGACACCGACAATACTTCAAAAAGAGGTAAACACAGAAGCAACCAGAGATGCATTTGAAGGATATGTTGGCAAAAAAATTATTGATGATTATCGAGGCGTTCCCGTGTTAAGTGCGTACACACCGCTTAATCTCAACTTTATTAACTGGGCGCTCCTGGTTGAGATTGATGAAGCAGAAGCGTTTGCTCAAATTCACGAAGTTGAAAATAAACTTATAATCATCGCATCCATATTCATTATAATAGTCGGCGGGTATATATATTTTATCTACAGGGCACACAAAAAAGAGGAAGAACAGGATATTATAAAAGATCCTGAAGAACAGGAGGAATAACCCGTATCTGAATAACTACAGTAGCAATTTCGAATAGAAACCGAATCGCCCTTACGGGCTAAGTACAACAAATCATACCATTTAATTAAACGATATTCAGATCCTCTTCTTGAGATTACTATTGTTTTTCCTTGTAATCTTCTATGATTTTCTTCAGGTGCCGTACATATTCCCAAGGTCCGCCCTGTAAGTATCCGGTTCTACCAACCGGCTTTCCATCCGGGCTGAGAATGATAATAGTCGGGTAGCCCTTTATTTCGTACTTTCGTGCCAAATCCAGGTTTTGCTGCTTCAATTCCTCTGTCTGCTTTTTTGCACGAGGAAAATCCATTAATACACATATAAGGCTTTCTTCCGCAAAACCCTTGAAGACATCCTGTGAAAAAACTTCTTTTTCCAGTCTTTTACACCAACCACACCAATCAGATCCACTGAAATCAAGCAGCATATATTTACCAGAGGCTTTGGCCACTGATGATGCTTTTTCAAAATCTGTCTCCCAGTTTGTAGCTTCTGTTTTTGAGCAATACAGCATTGCTATTACTACTATTAACACACTTGTGATAAAACATTTTCTCATTCGGTTATTTTCCTTTCAATCTTCCTTCATCGCTCTTCTATAGACATCTTCGGTCCAGCACAATCTAAAATGGGAACATCTTTGACAGTCCTTAAGCAAACCTTTTCTTTCCATAAGTATTTTCCCAGAAAGAGATTTTTCTGCATCTTCACGCTCCATAAGCAGGCACAAAGGCTCATCCGTCAAGCATCCATGCTGATTATAACAGTTAATGCAGATATTTTTACGCTTTTTTTTAGCAGTCATAATATCTTTGAACGCTAAATTAATCTACTCAAGACAATAAAATGTTTGAATAGATTAATTATTATTACCACTCAAAAGGATGAATTGTCACATTCATGAATAATTAACTTTCATATTTGTCAATTACCCTGAACGTAAAAAAGGTTTGTACTTAGATAACAAGTACAAACCTTTTAATATTTGACCCCAAGGGGATTTGAACCCCTGTTGCCGGGATGAAAACCCGGTGTCCTAGGCCAGGCTAGACGATGGGGCCTGAATTAACTGTGACCATATAAGTGAGGGCAGAAGGACTCGAACCTTCGACAATCGCCTTAAAAGGGCGGTGCTCTACCAACTGAGCTATGCCCCCCGTATATTTATATTGTTAGAATTTCACCTGTTTTCTGTGTTAAAAGCTCATTAATTTTTGCCTCGTTTTCGTGAATAAACTTCTGTATCTGATCTTTTGCCTTTTTTGCTTCATCCTCAGTTAACACTGAATCCTTTTCCTCTTTATCAATGTGTTTATTTGCATCACGCCTTATATTCCTGATAGAAATCTTAGACGCTTCTGTCATGTCCTTTATTTGAGAAACAATCTTTCCTCTTCGATCTCCGCTTAAAGGAGGTATGAGTACTCGAATAATCTTTCCATCAGTATTTGTTGTTAGTCCCAGATCTGATTGTGATATCGCCTTGTCAATGTCTTTTAAAATGGAAGGATCATAAGGACTAATGATTATCAATTGTGGTTCCGGTGCCGTAATATTTGCAATTTGTTTTATTGGGGTAAGAGAACCATAACAACTAACTCTGACATTTTCAACAAGACCTGGTGTCGCCCGACCAGTTCTTATACTCTTAAATTCTTCTTTCAAAAGATCAAGAGTTTTCTCCATCTTTTTCTTCGTTTCATTTTGTATTTCTATTGATGTCATTCGGCGTTTCCTACGTAAGTGCCAATTTTATCGCCTATTATAGCCTTGCTGATATTGTTCTTTTTTCTGAGGTTGAACACAATTATTGGAAGCTCATTTTCCATGCTTAGAGATATTGCTGTTGCATCCATTACATTTAGCTTATTGTTTAACGCTTCCATATATTCTAATCTGTTGTACTTCTTCGCTTTCGGGTTCGTAATAGGATCATCAGAGTATACTCCACAAACCTTAGTTCCTTTAAGAAATGCATCTGCGCCAATTTCTATTGCTCTCAGTGCGGCCGCAGTGTCAGTTGTGAAATAAGGGCTGCCTGTTCCGCCAGCAAGAATAACAACAAAACCCTTTTCCAGAAAACTCCGGCATTTATGTACGGTATAAGCCTCTACTATACCCTGAATTTCTATCGCACTTAAAACCCTTGTCGGCACTTTTAGTTTTTCAAGTGAATTCTGTAGAACAATTGCATTAATGTTCGTTGCAATCATCCCTAACTGATCAGCTCGTACGCGTTCAACACCTGACTGACTTAATTTTGAACCTCTTATAATATTACCACCGCCTACGACTACGGCAATATCAACCCCAGCATCCCTTGCACTGCTTATTTCTTCTGCTATCAGATCGCACTTTGGAATATCTATTACTGATGAGTTCTCTGAACAGAACCCTTCACCACTAATTTTTAAAAGAACGCGCCTATACTTTTTGGTAGCAATGATTCTATTCTCCAATCGCAAACCTTGCAAAACGACTAATCTTAATGTTTTCGCCAAGTTTTGTAATTGCGTTTTTTAATAAATCTTCTATCGTCTGATCGTTGTCTTTTACAAAAGGCTGATTAATAAGGCAAACTTCTTTGTAAAAACTCTCCATCTTGCCGTCAATTATTTTATCCCTTACATTGTTCGGCTTGTCTTTAAATTCTTCATTGTATGCCTTTCTTTCTCTATCAATCATTTCTTGAGGAACAGTCTCCCTACTTACGGCCATCGGGTCAGTTGCAGCTATATGCATACAAATATCTTTTACCAGGTCTTCGAATACGTCATTCTTGGCAACAAAATCAGTTTCACAATTGACCTCGATTAAAACCCCTACTTTACCGTTAGTGTGTATGTACGAACCCACCCGACCTTCAGGTGTTCCGCGCGATCCCTTTTTCATGGCCTTGGCCAGCCCTTTTGCCCTAAGAATCTCTCCTGCTTTCTCAAAGTCGCCATTTGCTTCTTCAAGTGCATTCTTACAGTCTAAGACTCCTGCACTCGTCCTATCTCTTAATTCTCTTACGCTTGATGCCTCAATAGCCATTGCACTGTAACTCCATATATTTATCTTAAGTTTTATTAATAATAAAGATCATGATTAAGGGAGGTTTCAACTGTTACAAGATGTTATTTCGGTAGATGATACTTTTAAGTAGTTTCCTGTAATACCTTGCTGCCTTCTTCCGTTTTCGCTGAAGGTTGTCCCTCTAATATTGCATCTGCCGTCTTATTTAAGAATAATCTGATTGCTCTGATAGCGTCATCGTTTCCAGGAACACATACATCTACCAGATCAGGATCGCAGTCAGTGTCTGTCAAACATATCGTTGGTATTCCCATCTTTATGGCTTCTTTCATTGCTATGTGTTCTTTCTTAGGGTCTACAATAACCAGCACAGATGGCAACTTATTCATATTTTTTATACCTTCGAGATTCTTCGCAATTTTTTTCCTCTCACGTGTGAGCGAAGATATTATTTTTTTACTATAATTATGAATTGATCCGTTTTCTTCAAGTTCTTCAAGCTCTTCCAATCTTTTCAGTCTTTTACGAATTGTCTCAAAGTTTGTTAAAGTACCACCAAGCCACCTCTCGCAAACGTAATGCATATTAGAACGTTTAGCTTCAGCAACAATGGCATCCTTTGCCTGCCATTTTGTGCCGACAAAGAGTATTTCTTTCCTGTCGTTGGAAACTTTTGCCAGAAACTTATAAGCGGTAATCAGACCCCTAACGGTCTCTCTCAGGTTAATTATATGAATCAGATTACGCTTCCCGAAAATAAACGGTTTCATCTTAGGGTTCCATCGGCTGGTCCTATGCCCAAAATGAAAGCCTGCATCTACTAATTCTTGAAGATTTACTATTGACAAAATCAACTCCTTATATAAATTCTCTGTCTCGTCTCGAAAGCGTTTTATTATATCAACTAAAAGTATATGTACAAGTATAATTATTATAAAATACCCTTACAAGCAGCTTGTCAGTAACGTATACAATATTATTTCTTTTATTACATTCTCCAAATTGTTATTTTTTTGAACAGAAAGCCGAAAAGACGTCATACCGCATCTTTCGACATTTTAAATATTTGCAATTTTTAAATTTTTATTAATTTCTTCTCTGATTATAGCCGCTATTTTTATAGCATTTATTCCCTCTTCAGCCGAAACAACCGGTTGTTTACCGTTTTTTACACAGTCTACAAATGATTCCAGCTCCTTTCTCAGAGGCTCCTGGTTATCCATTTTTATTCGTTCGATTTTTAACAAATCTCCAAATGAAAAATTCTTGAGATCTGTAATGGTTGTAACACCTTTACCTTCAGGATCAATAGATTTCAGGGTTAACTTTGGAGACTTTTTGTAAATAAGAACTTCTTGCTTATGATAATCAAGCGATATATACGAATTTTCAGAGAAAAGACGAATTCTTCTCATCGGCTCAAAAGAAACTCTGCTTGCTGTGATGTTTGCTACACAACCATTCTCAAACTGAATGCGAGCATTTGCGATATCCTCTTTATCAGCTATTACATTTACACCAACAGCGTCTATCTTTTTTACTTTTGACTTTGAAAGATATAAAATAATGTCTATATCGTGAATCATCAAGTCTAAAACGACGCCTATATCGGCAGAACGGAATGTGAATGGGCTCAACCTGTGACACTCTATGAATTTCAAGGAAACATCAAGCTTTTTGATAGCCTCCAGCGCAGGATTAAATCTTTCTATGTATCCTGGTTGTAATATTGTCGAGCTTTTTTTACTCAACTTTATTAAGTCTTCGGCCTCGGATACTGTGCCCGTCATTGGCTTTTCTACTAGTACGTGAATGCCGTTATTAAGTAGTTCTTTGGTAATTTTATAATGGGACTTGGTAGGCACAACAACGCTAGCCGCATCTACTTTATTTAAAATCTCTTCGAATGAACTATAATACCTGGTTTTACAACGATGTGCTACCGCTTCACCAGCATCTTTATCAGTATCCACGACACCTACAAGGCTGACGTCCGGTATCTCAGAGTAGATACGTGCATGTTCCTTGCCGAGATGACCTGCTCCTATTACTGCAACATTTAATTTTTCCAAAGCTTTTTATCTCTTATGCTATATTTATTAATGTTGACCGTAAAGATTCTCTGTATCTACCGAACTTACCCTTATCAATGTTCCTAAAGAAGTCTATGAGAACTTTTATTTCTGGTGCCAGGTTTTCCTGACTCTCTAACTCAGAAAGTATTTGGTTTCTATTCAATGTTTCTGACCGAAAGAGCTGTTTAAATGCCTCTTTTATGGTATTGATGGTGTCTTGCGAAAATCCGGATCTTTCCAACCCTATTACATTAACCTTTCGAACTTTGGCAGGATTACCTTCCACTATCATGTATGGCGGCACATCTTGGACAATCCGTGAAAGTCCACCCACATAAGAGTGCTGGCCAATAGTTACAAAAGGCTGTACGCCTGCCAGCCCTAACAACTTTGCGTGTTTTTCCACCTTTATATGCCCTCCTAAAAGCACACCATTGGCGAGAAGCACATTATCTTCGATGATACAATCATGTGCTATATGCGAACACGACATAAAAAGATTGTTGTCACCTATCAGTGTCTCTCCGCCACCTACTTCTGTTCCCGTGTTGATTGTAACGCTTTCCCTGATAACGTTGTTACTTCCAATTATGAGCGTTGATTGTTCGCCGCAATATTTTAAATCTTGAGGTTCCGCCCCTATTACTGAATTGGGAAATATTACGTTGTTTTTAGCTATAGTTGTATTACCCGTAATCGTAACGTTGTTATGAATGATGCTCCCTTCATCAATTTTCACGTTTTCGCCTATTACTGAAAAAGGACCAATTTCAACGTTTTTACCTATTATGGCTTCTGAGTGAATAACAGCTGTTGAATGTATTTTCATTTGCGATGTACGTATTTATTTTATTTCAATAGAACTAATACTACAATCGTTTAGATCAAAAATAAGAATATTAGTAAGTGCTTAAAAGTTGATCGAATTGTTAACAAAAAAAACCCTGTGGTGCGCTTAAGCCTGTTTATGAGTTTTGTTTTTAAAGCATTCAAATATTTTTTCAGCCAAACGAGTGTTTAAATAGTGCCCGGATTTAGTTGCAACTATACGGGCATGCAATGTAAGATTAGTCAAGTAAAGGTCGCCTATCATGTCCAATATTTTATGTCTTACACATTCATTTGGAAACCTTAACTCAGCTGGGGTCATGGATAATGGTTTTGTTACTGTGCCATCTTCTTGTAATATAAGGCTATTATCATCAGTAACTCCTTTTCCCAATCCTAGTTTTTTATATTCTTCAATAACGGTATACAAACCAAACGTTCTTGCAGGTGCTATTTGGGCACGAAAGTTATTTTCTGTCATTTCAATTTCAAAACATTGCCTGTTTAAAAATGATCCGTTAAAATCAAGAATGTAGGAGAGAGACAGTCCTTTGTCATATGGTAAGGCGACCATGCTTGCATCACCATTACTTACTCTTATTTCCTCCTGCAAATAAAATGTGTTTTTTGGCTCTGCAAGAGTTTTTATCCCTGTACCTTTGAGCAGTTGGAGGAACAGAAGTGAGCTACCATCGCCTGCAGGCACCTCGCTACTATTAACTTCTATTTCAATATTATCAATGCCTATCCCAGCCAAAGCAGCCATCACATGTTCAACGCTTTTGACTCCTACTCCATTTTTTTCTAATGTTACCAGACGTCTTGTATCATAGAGCATTTCAATGTTTGCTGGTACTCTTGGATGACCCTCAATATCAGTACGCACAAAAATTATTCCTGTGCCTGCCGGCGATGGTTTAAAGCGGAGCTTTACTTCTTCCCCAGTAAATAATCCTATCCCGGAATACTCTACTATTCTTGAAATTGTTCTTTGATGCGTATCCAAACCTTATCTACTCTCCTTTTTCTTTAGAATATGAAGCATTTAAAGCATCTATTACATCTAACGTAATGTCAACTGAATCGGAATGGTATAAAACGGTTCTTATCCCTATTTTAAATTGAAGATCAGAAATCTCTCCACCCTTTAAACTGGATTCTTCTTTCTTTATAATAAGATCAAAACCCTCCTGTATTCCGACTTCTTCAACTTTCTTTATCACCTCTTGATAAATATTTTCGAAGAAATCTTTATATTTTTTAAGTAGTTGTCTTTCTGCAAATTTTGCATAACCTTCAAGCTCCACACTTTTTCTTTCCAACAAGTTTTCGTTACTACTCCTACTTTCACTGCCCAAATCCAGTAGTTGAGTCTCTTCATCTAAATCTATAATCTCTTTTTTCTTTTTATTTATTTCACTTTGAAACCCTTTTTCCTGCTCTTTCAACTCCTGATCCAAATCTATCCTCTTTTTATATTTTTCAAATACACTGCTTATATCTACTATGCCAATCTTAAAATCTTCTGCTTCGGCATTTGCGATGTTTATATTTGCGCACATTAAACTTGCCAATAAAGTAAAAGCAAGACACATAACTGACACTTTAACGAATGTTAATTTCATGATATTAAATCCTTTCCTGATTTATTAAAAGATAGACAATAAATGGCCTTCTATTGCCCTCCAAAGTTAAATGTTATCGCTTGTTCATCATCCTTGTCTTTTCTTATGAATGGGAAGCCAAAGTCAATAGCGACAATAGAGTTTCCCATAAATGGTATCTTTGCTCTGAAACCAAAACCCAATGTGGCACGCAAGTTGTTAAAATTCATGTCATTTAGATCGCTATCCGCTTTTCCTGCATCAACAAAAAGAGCGCCTCTGACCATATCACCGTAGACAGGCATAGTATATTCCGCTGTTGCAAGGAGTAGCGCCTTACCACCGATTTGTTCACCAGTTGTGTCATCAATTGGCCCCACACCTCTGAAGGCAAAACCACGTATAGAATTGGCGCCTCCGGCAAAGAAATTCTCAAAGATAGGTATAGGCTCATCTGAAGTCGCTTCAATAACACCTAACGTTCCGCCGTACGAGAGCACATGTTTGCCCCTCCAGTCAGGAAAGTTGAAAACAGTATGATACACTGTTCCTTTTGTTATAAATTTTATCATGTCAACATCAAGTCCTGAGAACTCCAGAGATGACGTTATTTTATAACCTTTCGAAGGGGACATTCTGTTGTCACGCCTGTCTAACATCGCGGTTAGTTCCAAACTTAGTTTTTTACTACTTCCTTCCTGATCCTTCACAATAGAAGGCGCGTTATCATCAATGTTTTGTATTCCAATTACCTCAAAGTTTGGAGTAACACCTAGTCTCAATCCTCTGAACACCGTCTTACCAACACTCATTTTGAAGCCTTTTCTTTCCTCATCATAGTCCTCCCTTGCGCGCCGGAATATATTAGCGCTAAGCCCCAGACTATACCCTGAATCAAAAATAGCAGGATTATTAAACGAGAACACCCCTTCTGTTCTTTGGAGTCCCGGACTAAATCTCATTGTTATTGTTTGGCCACCACCTCGAAATGCATTACCTGACATAAAGTCTTTCCAGTCTTTAGGCAAATCAAATATGTCAAAATTCTTATCTGTATACGAGACATCTCCAAACAGTCCGGAATTGGCACCAAACCCTCCGCCAAACCTTAACATTCCAGTTCTGCCCTCTTTTACATTAACGACCACGTTTTTTGTATTGTACTTTGTACCGGGCAGATAAGTAATCTCTGAAGCAGCACCACTTTGGTTGTCAAAATATCCCGTGCCTGTCAATATTTGTTCACTTTGCTTTATTTTCTGAGTATCAACTCTCTCCCCCGGAAAGAAAATTAAATTCCTGCGTATGACATTGTCTTTTGTCTTGTCGTTACCGGATACTATAACTTTTTCTATGAAAAACCTCTCATTTTCAAGAACATCAAATGTTATATCAATTTTTGGTGCGACTTGTTGGTAAGTATACTCCGCTTTCACATTTGCATTAAGATAACCTTGCTTACCATAAGCCATGCGTATACCCTCTGAATCTTTTTGGAGTGATTCCGGAAGGAAAGCGCTTCCTTCCTTTAGTTCAAGCATATCAATTATTTCATCGCTAGTGAAAAGTTTATTTCCTTTTATACTTACATTGTCAACATAGTACCTTTCTCCCTCGTCTACTAACACATGAATAAACATTTTTGTTCTATCTGAACCGTACTGTTCCTTCCATGTTATGTCAGCATCTAACCATCCTCCGCTCCCATAAAATGCCTTTACTTTATCAATGTCCTCTTCAAATTTACTCTTATCAAATTTACCAGAAAAGATGAAACTAGGAAATTTTCTTCTTTTCGTGGCAATGATTTTAGCAAGTCTTTCAGAAGAGAAGGTTTGGTTTCCTTCAAAAACTATCTCTTTTATGTAGATCTTCGAACCTTCTTGAATTTTGAATGTTATATCCACATAGCCATCTGTTTTTTTCTCTTCGCTCTTGACATCAATATTTGAAAATCCTTTGCCCTGGTACATCTCACGAATTTTGTCTTCGTCCAGTTTTAATAAATAACGCTTTAAATGATCTCCTTCTCTTATCTGTATGCCTTCTCTGAGTTTTTTTGTCTTAATCGCATCGTTTCCCACAAAAAAAATACTTCGTACGACAGAACGCTCCAATACAAGGAAAATCACCTTAACTCCACCCTCATATGCCTCTACTTCTACTTCTATGTTATCAAAAAAACCCAGCAACCAGATAGCATCAACGTCCTGGCTTATTGTTTTTGGGTCATAAACATCTCCATGATTGGTTTTTATTGCAGCTTTTATTGTTGAACTGCTTATTCTGCTATTACCTTTAAATTCTATTTTTTTGACGACAGCCGAAACACCTTCGTTTCCCTGAGCGTTAAGTAGCTCAACGCCATTTAATGAGAAGAAAAAAACGCATACAATAGCAAATATTTTAATGTGTTTATATGGCATATACCTATAATGTATCAAATGAATCTAATGAAGCATCACTTATGTAGTCTTCAAATCTCAGAATATTACGAAGAAAAGTAAGTTTTATTTTGCCAGTGGGACCATTTCTTTGCTTTGCAATGTTAATTTCAACTGCGCCTGGATTTTTTGTTGGGTCGTAATAATCTTCTCGGTGCAATAACATAATCACGTCAGCATCCTGTTCAATCGATCCGGATTCTCGCAAGTCAGACATCCTTGGCGTGTGCCCTTCGCGTGTTTCTACTGAGCGATTCAACTGCGAAACGGCAATCACCGGTACATTTAATTCCCTGGCCAATGCTTTCAGGCC
Organism: Candidatus Brocadiaceae bacterium S225; assembly: GCA_007859995.1. Classification (GTDB taxonomy): domain Bacteria; phylum Planctomycetota; class Brocadiia; order Brocadiales; family Scalinduaceae; genus Scalindua; species Scalindua brodae. The sequence goes on along the minus strand of SMSL01000002.1, from coordinate 102,142 downwards.
TCTAGAAATACCGGAGATTTCCTGTTGCCTGTTTTCTGCACTTCTACCTTCCATTAGTTGTAGATAGTCAATAATAACCAACTGAATATCATATTGCAACTTAAAGCGCCTGGCTTTAGCGCGTATTTCAAGGAGACCAAGTCCCGGAGTATCATCAATAAATATTGCCGATTCTGATAAATCACCCATTGCTATAGGAAGCCTTGACCAATCGTCGTCGCTAAGCGTGCCGGTACGCATTAAGTGCGCATCAATCTTAGCAGCTGAGCACAACATATTTTGAGATATCTGCTGGGCTGACATTTCCATCGAAAAAATCAACATTGGTTTTTTATCTTTTGGGTTTTTTAGATTTGCACCGACATGTTCCGCAATATTCAACACAATACTTGTTTTACCCATACTGGGTCTTGCTGCAATAATTATTAACTCGCCTCTTTGCAACCCGCACGTTATATCATCCAAATCGGTAAAACCGGTCGATATGCCGGTTAATTTACTGTCTCCTTCATGCAAACTTTCTATATAGTCCCAAGTCTTCTGGAGTATGTCGTGCATGCTCGTAGTTGGCTTAGCAAACTTGCGTTGTGTTATGTCGAATATTTCCTTTTCAGCTATATCTAATAGTTCATCAGATTCTAAAGAGTCGCTGTATGCCTCATGTTGTATTTTTGCCGTGGCCGCAATTAAATCTCTTTTTACGGTCTTCTCTCGTACAATTTTTGCGTAATATTCTACATTTGAGGCGATTGGAACCGATTCTTCCAATTCCATTAAATATTCAGCGCCGCCTACCTTTTCTAATAAAGATAGCCTGTTTAATTCATCTTTCAAAATGACGAGATCAACCGCGTTGTTTTTGTCGTAGATATTTACAATTGTCTCGAAAATATGTTGGTGTGCAGTTTTGTAGAAGTCGTTTTTGCTTAAACTCTCTGTTACAAGGCCAATTGCTTCGTTATCTATTAACAAAGAGCCTAAAACACTTATTTCTGCTTCTATGTTGAATGGTTGTGTTTTTGCTTGTAATAGACCCGTTGTCATTGTTTAAGCCTTTGTCTGTCAGCAGTTTTTAAGAAGGGATTTTTTTTTGCGGTTAAGCGTTATCTGTTTCGGAGTTATTTCCAGAAGGAGCTTCAGATAGTTCTTGCTGAGGGTCTACTGCCTTTTCAGATTCGCTTACAATCCATACCCTGCATTGCGCGTTAACATCAGGATGCAACACCACCTTTATATTGTACATATCACATTTTTTAATCGGAGCTTCAAGAACTATCATCTTCTCATCTATTTGAAAGCCTTTTTCAGACAGTACTTTTGCAATATCATTAGCAGTTACAGAACCAAAAAGCTTTCCTTCTTTATTTGTTTTAACAGTGATCGTATAGGACATATTCGCAATCTCACCTGCTAATATCTGAAGATTCTTAATTTCTTCATTTAGTTTTTGCTTATTTTTTAACATTTGCAAGTTAATTTGCTCGATATTCCCTTTGGTTACAACTGTGGCAAGCTTTTTAGGCAATAGGTAATTTCTCGCATAACCATTTGCGACATCAACAACATCACCAACGTTGCCTAATTTCTTAATCTCTTTTTTTAATAATATTTTCATGGGTTAATAATCCTATAGTTAAATAAATATAGACAAGTCGTTTTTATGAAAAGAAATAGAATACAAACGAATTTTTCAGATAAATTCTGCAGTTTAAGATAGCAGCGCCATGTGTCTGGCTCTTTTTAAGGCAATTTTCACTGAGCGCTGATGCTTAGCACAATTCCCCGAACGTTTTTTGGAGAGCAGTTTTCCCTGGGTTCCTACTAGCTTTTGCAAATAATGCATATCTTTGTAATCGACAGACTCTACTTTAGACCTGCAAAAACGACATTTCGTAGCAAATTCTTGATAATTTTTTTTCTTGTGTGGTGCCTCGGCTGTCTTTTTCTTTTTAAATTTTCGTTTCATTAATACAGTTCTTTAAAATTGTTAAAATTGATATTTATATTAAAATGGTATTTCTTCCTCGTTAACATCATTTGGCGCTGCGCCATCTGGAAAACTCGGCCCTTCATCTCTTTTTGTTTTGCCACCTATAAATTGGAAATCTTCAGCTACTACACGCAGGGCATTACGCTTTTGACCATCCTTTGTTTCCCATTGTTGAAACTGTAATCTACCTTCTATAAAAATAGGGTTGCCCTTGCTGAAGTATTCATTAATAACTTCCGCACGCCTACCAAACATATTTATATCTACGTAACACACTTCTTCTTTTTTTTCTCCATCTGGCCCCGACCAGGTTCTATTAATGGCTATTCCAAAACTGGCAATTGCGGTACCGCTTGGTGTATATCTCAATTCAGGGTCTCTCGTAAGATTTCCGATTAAAAAGACCTTATTAAGTTTAGCCATACTTGATCCCTTTCATATGCTGTTTACGTTAGATTAGGTATACCTCAAATTTTATAAACCGCAATACTGATGCTATCTATTCCGATGCGACAGGTTCAGATGGCGTAGAATCCGCTTCCTCGTTTTCCGCATCAGTGCCATCACCATCAGCCTGGCTTTCTTCTACCGGTTTCGATTCCTTTATCTTATCTACCTTAACTATCAAAGTTCTTAAAACATTGTCTGAAAGTTCAAAGTCCCTTTTAATTAGAGAAATTGAATCTGTAGGCGCATTAAAATATATAAGTAAATAAGCCCCACGTTTGTGTCCTTTCAGTTTATATGCGAACTTTCTGTCTTCCCATTTTTCACTCTTAAGAATCTCGGCACCTCTGTTTTTCAAGAGATCTTCGACATGCTTTACCGCCGCTTCCCAATCAGAGCCAGCTACAGTATCACTAATTATAAACATTCCTTCATATAATCTCAAAACTATTTCTCCTCCTAGTTAAACAACCTCATACAGTTGCTTATATCTGTTGTAACCCAACAATTAATTATCTTACACGCTTTGTCAAGAGTACTTTCAATCACATCATTCTCTTCTTTTGTGAAACGTGATAAGACAAATTCCTTTGTGTCTTCCGGAAGACTGTTTCCAACGCCGATTCTTAACCTGGGGAAGCATGTGGTCCTCAAATGATTTGAGATTGACTTCAAGCCATTATGCCCACCGCTACTTCCTCTTTCCCTTATTCTGGTTTTCCCCAAGGGAATGTTAATATCATCCAGAACTACAAGTATTTCGCTCAGACTGCAATTGTACTTTCCTATGATTCTTTTTGCAGGATCACCGCTCAAATTCATAAACAATTGCGGTTTTACAAAAAGAACCTCTTCTCCCTCAACAATGCATTTACTAATGACAGAATCGCGATATTTTTTTGTAAACTCTACATTGCAACTCTTGACGAATCTATCTATAACAGCAAATCCAATGTTATGCCTGGTCTTCGCATATTTGTCACCCGGATTTCCAAGGCCAACAACAATTTTCATCAATCCTTGTTTTCTGACTCTTTCTCTTTGTCCAGTTTACGAGCACTAATTATTTCTGGCCCAGATGCTAATCCTTCTTCTTCTTCTTCCTCCTCCTCAGCAGCAAAATGGACAGACACAACAACGGCATCCGTGCTTCCCAGTGCATTAACGTTTGCAGGAAGCTCTAAATCACCAATATGAATGGTGTCCCCAATTGCCAGTTCTGAGATATTGACACGGATATTATCCGGAACTGCAGTAGCAAGGCACTCTATCTCAACTTCTTTAAGTGCATGGTCCAGCACTCCCCCCTCCTTAACTCCCTTAGAAGTACCATAAAGAACAATAGGCACGTGTGCTATAATCTTTTCTGTCAGATCTGTCCTGACAAAATCAGCATGCAATATCTCTTTGCCGAAAGTGTCGAATTGCACCTCTTTTATAATTGCAGTTTCTGCTGAATTGCCCATCTTCAAATTAACCATTTTAGTCCTGGCATCGATTAATTTGGAAAACTCTTTCTTATCTAAATAAAGCATGATACTTTCCTGTTTGTGCCCATACAAAACAGCAGGGACTAAGCCTGCTTTTCTGTTTTTTCTCGATTTGATAGATCCAGAGTCTTTTCTTATTTTCGCCTGTAGCGGTTGTGTTTCCATTTGGTTTGTTCCCGAATACTTTAAATTTTAAAACAAAAAAAATATGACAAAATAAAACTTAATGATCTGTAAACATTGAGCTTATTGACATGTTAGTGTGAATCCTTTTTATCGCCTCTCCTAATAGCTTTGATACGGATAAGACCTTAATCTTGTCACCCAGACTTTTCGCCTCTTCGCTCAAAGGAATAGTATCTGTAACGGCTATTTCCTTGATTGGGGCAGCTGACAACTTTTCAATGGCAGCGCCACACAGGACAGGGTGAGTTGTTCCTACGTAAATATCTTTAGCACCCTTCTCCTTCAAAACCCTTGCCGCCTGACATATCGAGCCACCTGTAGCAATCAAATCGTCTATTATAATGGCATTTCTACCTTCTACATCACCAATAACAAATCCAACTTCTATTTCTTCTGGCCCCATCCTCCTCTTATCTACTACGGCCAACCTCATATTCAGATGGTTTGAATATTGCCTCGCTATCTTTATGCCTCCTACATCTGGCGAAACGACTACAAAGTCAGATAGATCTTTTTCCCTGTAGTACTCTGCGATAACAGGGAATGCAAGAAGATGGTCTACCGGTATATCAAAAAACCCCTGTATCTGAGCAGCATGCAAATCCATAGTGAGCACTCTATCTGCCCCTGCTTTAGTTATAAGATTTGCAACCAGCTTTGCTGTAATTGGCACCCGGCCCTCATCTTTTCTATCCTTCCTAGCATATCCGTAATAGGGCAAAACAGCAGTTATCCTGGCGGATGATGCTCTCTTGAAGCAATCTATCAAGATCAGCAACTCAACAAGGCTGTCATTTACCGGTGAGCATGTCGGCTGTATTATGAATATATCAGCGCCACGAACGTCCTCATCAACCTTGACATCTATTTCACCATCCGGAAATCTTCCTACTGCCGCCTTACCTAAGGGTATTGAAAGATAATCACATACCTTTTCTACAAGTGCTAAATTTGAGTTTCCAGTGAATATTTTTATATTATTTAACGTATCTATACGGGTTTTTTCGTCCATCGTATTATTGAGCCCTGAAATATACCTTATTTTACATCCCGTTACCAGCACAATTTGTACGATGAGATTAAAGGATGACTAACAACGCTGTATCTTCTCGCAATAACCAGTGGTAATAACGGCCATGAAGGAGTTTAAACCAACAGCATCAGAACCAATTTTTAGGCTAGTTTCCATTAAGATTAAAATGCAGAACGGATCGAGAATCGTCATCCACCTCTTAAAGCAATCGGTGATCTTGCTGATATTATTGCTTCCACACGTTTATTTATACGCTGTTAGCAGTATCGGCTCACAGCGTTCCCAAGCTTCTTTATCTATTTGATTTTACTATTATCTATAGCGTAACTATTTATTCCTAAAACAGTTAACGAACATCCACCTCGGGAACAACAAAGAGGAGAATGCTATCAAAAAAAGATATTCAATGCAAGTAAAAACTAATTAGGCGACAAATCATATGAAAATGTTAAAATACTTTGAAACGGCTAATTTGCGTTAGTATAATAACCGTGATACTTTTGTCTCGTTTTCAACTTCAAAAGAGGGTTTACAATGTCTGGTTTTAGTGATATTTTGATGTTTGATGTTGGCGCTGTGTTTGGGAAGTTATTTATTGCTGCAATCTTGGGCGGAATTATCGGATGGGAGAGAGAAAGACGGGGACGACCTGCGGGCCTGAGGACACATCTCCTTGTCTGTATTGGTGTTACCCTGATGATGCTGGTTTCAGAACATATTTTTGTCAATTATCAGAGTTACAAACATGATTCTATTCTACGAATAGACCCGGCAAGGGTTGCTGCTCAGGTTGTAACGGGCATTGGTTTCCTGGGCGCAGGTACGATTATGAGATCTCGTGCCAGTATCCGGGGACTGACTACCGCTGCCTCCCTATGGCTAGTTGCAGGTATCGGCCTTGCTGTCGGCAGTGGATTTATATTGCCAGCTACTTTTGCAACCGTTATGGCAATCGCTACCTTAGTTATAATCCCTTTCATCGGAAGAAGAATGGAAAGAGATAAATACAGGACGATAAAGATGCTCATAGCCGGTCAGGAACATTTTCTGGACGACATAACATGTATCCTTGACGACATAACAGGTATTCTTGAGAAAAATTCTGTAAAATTGCAAAATTATAAGTTTGAAAAAGATATCCAGAAAAACGAAATTATGTACGATATAAACGTTAAGTATAAAGACGAAAAAATGTTATTACTTGCCTCGGACGATATGGCGAGGACAGTTAAGGACATAAAGCGTTTCAGTTTGGAATAATTATTAAAAAATAAAACATAAGGAACCATGCTACCATGAAAAGAATTCTTATACTTCTTATTTTCAGCTTCTTACCTTCATCCATTTCTCTGGGAGCTTCAGATCCACAGCCTGTTCTTGAAAAACTGGATTCCCTGGAGAAGGCTATTTCCAATCTATCATTCAGAATCCTTGCTCTGGAAAAGAGAATTATAACACTTGAAGAAAGGCTTTTTCTGGAGATGACTATACCGGAGAAGCAACCGAGAAGTATCCCTGAAAGCCTTGAACAGTCTGGAGATGATTTTTCTATTGAAGACGTTACTTATGAAACCCAATATAATGGCACGGTTTTTAGAGGCAGAATTACAAATAACACTAACAATGATTTCCAATACTCACTTTTCAAAATCACCGTTTACAAAAAAGATGGTTCTATCGCAGCTAGTAACGACTTTTATATATTGAACCTGGACAGGCATTCAACCAGAACATTTGAGGTGAAAATACATGACGCAAAGAAGGAAGAGTTTGAGAGATATTTAATTGAATTCACCAAAGGTTCTTAATCCTGAGAAATATTCATGATGCCGCGCATGAGGGGGGGGGCATCAAGTGGGCTTGAATATTTTACGAGCACTTCATATACATAAAAAATCCAATACCACCCCACTTACCTAAGGGAGCTTTTGCTTAGGCAAGAAAACCTGTTACGTTCTCCAACTGTACATTGCTCACCGCAATCTCCGGAGCTATCACTACCTCCCTTGATCCCCATACCAGAGTAGATCTCTTTTTCTTTGTGATCCCGATTATGTTGTTAAGGATGTGATTTATATCCGTGTTTATCCTGATAGTGTTCGGTTTTAAAGGGCTGGCAATTTTCCCATCTTTAATGGCGAAAGAATCGGCGATTATAGTACTCGTAAAGTCACCCATGGCCAATCCGTTTATGGCATATGTGTACCATATCCCACCTATATAAACTCCGTTGTCTACCTGTTTCAGCAAGCTATCCCCGGTAGTTCCTCTATTCCCCTCAATTATTACATTTGTCGGAGAAATGCCTGGCTTATTTTTGTAATCCCTGCCGATTGCTGAGTACCTGAAGCCGTTCCGTGGTATTGGATTGTACAGATTGTTTTTGAATTTATGTGCATAGTAGTTATTTGCCAGGAAGCCGGTAAGTGTGCCATTCGTGATCAGATCAGTTCTTCCGGTTGGTATACCCTCACACGTAATCTTTTTACTACCGATTTCCCCCTTTATGGTCCCATCATCGTATACGTTTAAATTACTTGATGCTATTCCATGCCCGAGTTTTCCGAGGAAAGGTGTATCGGAAGCATAGACTGACGATAGATCTAAAGATGGTATCAGTACGTTTGAAACGATATCAGTAAGTGGCTGATTTCCGAAAATCACATTGTGCCTTCCTGATTTAACTTTCCTTCCGCCAATTGCCCTCATCGCGCTTTCTGCCGCTTCTCTCCCTGCAGCTTCGGGCTTAAATGTTGTAAGGTGAGTACCCATACTCCACCCCGTACCCTTAACGTTTTTGTTCTCAATCATTACCGTTATATTTGCCGCAAGGCTGGTGGTTTCGTCGAAATCATCTATCTCTTTTGTAGTCTTAATGGCCATTCTCTCTCTCAGGATGGTGACGTCTCCTCCGATAATGATTGTTTTTTTGTGCCCGCCATCGCGAAGAGTTTTGAGAGCGCCGTCAAGCGCCTTCCATCCCAAATCAACAGTCTCTTCCCCGCTGATCTCCATGACGCGTTTGTCATGATAGTTTGTTAATGCAGGGTTATCTACCGGTTCGGGTAGTGTTTTGAAATCCGGGTCGTATACCCTGTTTCTTTTCGCCTTCTCCAATGCATCAAGAACACCCCCTTTCGTCAAATCGTTTGTAACTGACCCAAACCCTGTTTCGATTCTATTCCCTCTCTTGAATGTGGCCAGTATTCCAAGCCCATACGATTGGATAGATTTTGGTTCATGAATCCCGTTACAGGGAATGTCGGACGTATAATCAAGCCTTATTGTTATCAGATCACTCCACGAAGCAAATACCTCTGCATCGATAACGTCCTTTTGCTTTTTTATATATTTAAGCGCGCCGGCAACGGCTGTTCGCAGATCTTCTGTTTTTATCATGGTAAATTAATAGGATACAGATTATCACAGATAAACACGGATAAAAATTTTAAATCACAAATATTCATACAAAAAAACCTTAAATCTGCTTCTTTAACTTAGCGGCCTTTGCGACTTTGCGTGAGAATTATTTTTCATTTTATCAAGTGAGGAAGAAGTAAAGTTCAACACCCGGCCAGTCTCGCCTTACCCCGGAGCGTTGGGCCTCCATTCCCTACCCTCATAATCTGCATCGGCTGCCCCTTTCCACAGTTCGGTATGGGATACATTTTGAAATCATTTCCCACCGCATCAATGCTCATAAGAAAGTCTTTTGAATTTGCCATTATGCCGCCGCCTCTGTATAGCTTGACGAGCCTACCATTTTCAATCTTATAGACCTTTGTAGCTGAAATCCTGAAGTTTTCTCTGGATTCACTTATAGAAGGTGTTCTGTGGTTGACGATGTAATATCCATCCTTTACCTCTTTTATTATTTTCTTCGGGTCTTTTTTGCCTGGTCCAAAAGCGGTATTTGTCATCCTGACTATTGGCACCATTGACGACATAGTTGCCCTCATTGAACCATTCGGTTCGTGTCCAAGAACCGCGGCGTTTTCCCTTCCGTTCAGGAACGTTTTTAGAATACCATTTTTAATTACGTCTATACGTTTGGCCGGTGTCCCTTCCGCATCGTATTTGTAGTATCCATATCCCATTGTAGTTGGGTCTGAAAATGCATTTACGAGTGGCGAGGCTATCCGCTTTCCTACCTGATTTTCGTCCATGCTCTTAAAAAGCCATGACCTGCCCGCATAAGCGGTTTCCATCTTCAGTATCCTGTCAGATTCGGTAGGATGCCCGACGATTTCGTGCACGAGCAGTGTATTAAAGTGAGGGTCTGTTACAACGACTACGTCATCTTTGCTGGTCTTAAGAAACTCCGCGCCTGAGAGTTCGATGGTATCTCTTGTTCTCTCTAATGCAAAATCAAGAAAGCTTAAGTTATAACAGTTTTTGCCTTCAATTATTTCCCAGCCTTTTAAATCGCCAACATAATCATAACAAACTTCCGGACTGGACTCACCCTTCTGCGCGGACACATAAACAACACCCTGGGTCAACGGCAATGATTGATCAATATTTGCGCCTTCGGAGCTGCAGAATAGCTCCCTGGTTATGCCTGTTCTTATCCCTGCAGCTGCATAATGTACCGATGGATCAAGCTCCTTCATTTGCAGGGAAACATCCACACTTGTTTTTAATATCTTCTGCAGAGAAACCTTTCGCGGGTCAATTTCAAAATCTGCCGGTACCGTATCCTGACAAACCTTGATCTTTGCAAGCCTTACTTCTGTTAATGAATCGGCACTCTTTTTAAACTCTTGCTTTTTCTTTGCGTTGGCGATTGCCCGTTCATAAGCGTTATTTATACCAGAGACAATTAAGTTCGTTATTTCCTCGTTTCTTAATTCGTTTTTCCCCAGGGATTGGCCATAGAATCCCCAGGATGACATTTCTCCCGCAATAACCCTTATACCGAACGAGGCGTCATAATCATCCACAACATCCTTTGATTGTCCGTTTTCAGAAGCGGCTGATTTGAATTCGCTGATTCCAAGCCTCACGTCAACATATTTACAGTCGCTTAACGATTTGTAATATGTTGATACTGTTTCAAAGACGTGCCCTTTTAACTTGTCCAGGATTTCTATACGTGGTTTCATGATATATGTAAATGAGGTTTTAATGCGCCTCAACCTTATTGGCAGGCATGGAAACCCACCTACAATTATTTATCTTACAGAAAATTTTATCCGCTAAGGAATGCAGGAAACTCAGAAAAAAAACAAAGATTTGGATTTTGAGCTCTTCCTGTAATTTCCTACTGAGTCGGATCTGTGAGCTACCCACAGGGTCGTCCTCAGGCGACGGACGGCCTGCTTTCTAAGAGGTATTATTTCTATGCGCTCTTTACGACTGGTGAATAATTACTTGTTATCTTCTCTCCTCTTAATCGTAATATTCATTGCAATGAAGACAAAGGCCACCAGGAATACCATCCCTACGGTAGTTACAATGGCCATGTGGACCAGGTTTCCTTTGATCTCCGCCTCTGCCCTGTCTATGGGCACAGCTACCGAGATAGCACCCTTCATATTTCCAAATGTATAGTCCGCCGCCTCGCTATCGGCATAATCGCCCTGCATAAATCCCGGCATTGTCTCCTTTGCGGAGTGACATTTAAGGCATGCTTCCTCTACATGAATGGGAATGAGATATCTCAAAACCTTTTTACTCTCTATCTCATCTACACCTCTATATTCAGAGAGATTTTTGTCTCTCTCGAATTCAGCAAGTGCCTTCTCCTCAAATTTATCAGGCCGGTTTTCAGGGTCTCCATATTGTGAACTGACCTGTTTTAATCGATAACCGGTTGCATTATAAAACTTTTTACCGATCTCATTCCCCGCGATTGCCGGCATGAGCAATCTGGTTGTTTCACTATGCTCCATATTTGTAATTGCCATTGTTTCTGCCAGATATTCTCTGGCGTACTTAAGTTCCAGGGCAATCATCTCGCACTTATCGAATACCTCCTCTCGCAATAAAGTAGATTGTTTCTGGAAATTAGTAACACTTATAGAAAGTATTACAACAGCTACTACAAATATTATGATTCCGTATAGTTTAAAATTTTTTTTCATTAAAACTGACACACATTAAAAAAGTTTAGATCGTTATGTTATAATGGGTTTCAAGTCTAACACAAAAGCGAGAGATTTTCTAAAAAAATAATCACGCAAAGCCGTCATGAACGCAAAGATTTAATTATTACCCAAATTGAGCGATTTAGGCGATTCCTACACGGTATATAGTATAATAAAAAGTAAAAGGATATATCAATCTGCTCTTGTTGCCCATTTGATCCAGCTTGGAAGTGAACCCATCATCATTGTATTGTATTGTTGGGTTCACTTTGCTTCATCCAACCTTATCCAGTTTATATCCAAAGTCTAATACCACTCCTTTAGATATTTCAATTAAATAAGTATGGTGTCCCCTGATTTTTCATGCCCCCCCTACTGCTTCAAAATTACCTCGGGATTCAGACAATTTTCCGGCTTTTGTCCTTTCAATACCGCAATGATACTCTCAGCAGCCATAATTGACATCCTGCCGCGTGTTTCAACCGTAGCACTTCCAAGGTGAGGGGCAAGTACAACATTATCCAATGCCTCAAGGCCCGGCTTTAACTTTGGCTCCTCTTCATATACATCCAATCCTGCACCAGCAATCCTGTTACTCCTTAATGCGTCAACCATTGCCGCTTCATCAATAACAGCTCCTCGTGCAGTATTAATGAGATAGGCAGTCCGCTTCATTATGGCAAATTCATCCTTGCCAATCAGGTGTCTGGTTTTTTCCGTAAAGGGTGTGTGGAGAGAGATGAAATCAGACTCCTTTAAAAGCGTTTCTAACGCCACTCTTTTAGCATTCAACTCCTCCTCCAACACGGCATTATTCTTCTTCTGTGAAGTGTATAAAACTTTCATACACCACCCTCGTGACCGCAATGCCATTGCCGTTCCAATCCTGCCGGAACCGATAATTCCCAGCGTTTTACCAACAAGATCACCACCCAACAGGAACAGCGGGCTCCAACCGGTAAATTCTCCCTTACGGGTAACCCTGTCACCTTCAACAATCCTTCGGGCTATAGCAAACAGCAACGCCCACGCCATATCAGCAGTGGCTTCTGTCAGTACACCGGGAGTGTTGGCAACAACAATACCGTGAGAAGTTGCTGCTCCAATATCAATATTATCGAATCCCACAGCATAATTCGCAATGACTTTCAGATTTTTTGCCTCTTTTAATAACTGCACGTCAATCCTGTCTGAAAGCATGGTGAGTATTGCATCCCTGCCTTTCACCTGCTCTACAAGCTCATCATACGTCAACGGTCTGTCATCAGGGTTGATTTCAACTGTTCCACAACATTCCTTTAACCTTGCAATCCCCTCTTCAGGAATCCCACGTGTAATATAAACGCTACCGGTCATTCCACCACCTCTCATTTTCAAAAAATCTATCGCTGAATTATACTAAATCTCATTGTTATCCAGTAATAATATAGAATTGTGAATACTAATTCCAGAGAAATGAAGCCAGAGGATGGATTACGTTAAGGAAATGGCGGTTTGATAAAAATCGAAAATCCCGCTGGACCGGTGTCAGCTTCTTAATTGACCGTAATGGTGTTATTCGCTACATCCATCCGGGAGGTCAATATATAAAGGGAGATGATGATTACGCTCTGTTAAAGTCCAGAATTGAGGAACTCCTTACCGAAGAACCGAAAGAATAAAATCTTATTTACCAATTGAATAAGTTTGATATGCGAGACTTAAGGCAATAAGAAGGTTTTATTATTTTCTACTAATCACTGATCAAGATTTGACCATCTTTCCCTGCATATCTTTTGGCATTATTATATGTTTGTTGTTATTCATAACTCATGTGGAACTGTGTTGTGGAGATTAATTGAATCCCACAAAGCTATAACTGGCGGATCATCTTGTTCCCCTTTTTTACGTGAATGTGCTTTAAATCCGGGGACATTTATAGCGGTCATTAGAAAATCTCTAGTAGGCTCTATCACTTCCTCACCAACATAATGATATGGATGATTAGTAAAAAAAACATATGCTGGTGGGCACGGCTTCCCATCAATTCCTTTTTTTTCTATCTTATCCAAGGTGGGTAGTAGTTTCTTAAACCAATCTTTCTCAAATACTTTACCTTCTTCAGGTGGCATATTGACGTCTATTAAAATGATTCGTGTATATGCAGCTTCTTTTTTTAATGCATTATTTATCAAATTACCTATACGCAGTTTAATTGTGTTAAAATCCTGAGGTTGAACACCCGGGTGACCCAAAAATCCCAAGCGATGGCGGCTTTTAGCCTCAACAGAGTATTTCTTACCTGTATTACGATGAGTAGCCACAAATTCACAATGAGTTGTTGACCTATCTGTCTCATCCTCAAATTCAATTTCAAAATCAGCCTTAATAAATGATGCTGTTACATATATTTCATATCTTGCTCCTTGAAATTGTTTTGCATCTTTTAGACGTGCTATAAGACGATTTTGCAACAAACCATGGTTCCTCAATAAATAAAGATCATATGCAAGTGAAAGGTAAGCGCCAACAATCCCAGTACATACTGCTGAGTGAATTTCTCCTTCTTTTTTGATATTCTTCTTCAGAAAAGTACATACAGAATTGTACCATTGAATTACAGGGTGTCTTTGTTCGAAGGGTTTTTTTAACTCAGCGTTACCCCATTTCGGGTCTAAAATTTTCTTAATATAATCATGCAGAAAATCATGGAATGTTTTCCAGTTTTTTGAGTAGTGTAATTGGTTTCCTACTGCTACGAACTTGTAACCCTTGGCATCTAGTGAAATTATGGGTCTAACTGCACCTTGTTTTGCGGTCTTCTTTTCATCTTCTATGATTTTCTTTTGTATATTTTCAGGGAGCCTTGAAAAAAGATTTGGCTCTACTGTTTTACTTATATATTTATCTGGTATCTTTCCATGACATTCATCATATCTCAAACCACTTCCGCAATGACAGGCATCATTTTTATTCATTTATTATGCAATTTTGTTTGTATTTTTACATTTAGAAAAATTTGTATACAGCAGCGATAAGCAAGTTTTTTTATAAAACAATTAAATAAGAAAAGAAGTGTTAGGTCAAGTCTTTCCATGACTACATACCTTTCTTTGAAAAAGAAAAGACTTTTAGGAAAAACTCCCGTGTTTATAAAACAAAGCTATCTTTTTGTAGATACTTAAAATGTGGTAAAAGTGAAATGCAGCTGCGCTTATAGCAAAAATCTGTCAAGCGAAATAAACAATACTCAATCTTCAAATTATAAACAATATACAATTACAAAATTACAATATCTAAACCTAATAATCAAATTATATTATCTTGTTTCTTTTTTTTTGGTCATTTGGTGTTGTGATTTATTTGTTATTTTCCATTTGGGATTTGAAATTTATAAAACCTACTTATTCAGGGTTATTAAAAAGAGCGGGAGTGTTTTGCAAGACAAAAGACATTGTTCACGCAAAGGCACAAAGAACGCGAAGAAAAGAAAAAAGAGAAATTTAACCACAGACTTTCACAGAAGCACACAGAAATTAAAATCGAGGAGCAGAATACAAAAATTATGATTGAAGAATTAAGAAGTTGATGGGGTTGATTACCCTACTCTCCTAGTTGTTTTCTGCCACCTTCATGTAGACAGGAATGGTATCTCTGGCGTTCTTGAATTGTAAAGGAATCAATTGGCAAGCAGTTCTATTACCGGTAAATCCATGGTTTTCAGTTTATAATTGTGAGATTTAATCATGTTAAAAATCTCTTCTGAGATTTCCGGAGATACAACTTTTTCTCCACAATTCTGGCACTCTTCAAGCCTGACATTGTTAACTAAGTATAATTTATCGTCTACCCTTAAATCTAATTCTGCAGTTCTCTCTACCATTTCCTGTTCACATGCAGCACATTTCATTTAATTGCCCTCCTGCGTTTAAAATCTGAAGACCATTCTCCAGGCTTTTCAGATGGATCATAACAGGTGATTACCCACACTGGATTACACGTAATCTGAATGTGTAATGGTCTTTTCGCCCTGGTATATCCTAAAATAAGACAGCTCGGAAGATATTTGTCTTGAGGATACTCCTCAATAATTTCTCCGTTTAAGATTGAATCTTCAACCTCATTTTTTGATATGTCCCTCTCAATCCTTCTTTCTAATGCATGAATGGTAAACCTATACTTTCCATCTCTTACATTAGATTTAATTTCTTCCAATATTTCTCTATAATTATCCTTCAACTTTGCCTCATACTAGTACGTAGATTTCAGAAGGTCTGAAAGCGGATAGTATCAGTTATGCAGTTGAGTGTCAAGGCGTTGTAACTATCAAAGCATAACAGATACCACATGCTCAATCAACAATACACAACGCAAAATATGGCACTATATTGAATACAAATACAGCAAGTTTAAAGTACATCATACCCGCATAGTGAATTGTATCAAATTTATCAACCGGTATTTTGAACCATCTACCATGTAGCCGATACACCCAATCGTAAGCAAACATAATAAACAGGAACCAATAAAGCAGCAATCCCGTGTTTATTATGGAACACCATCCCAGAACGGAACGAACAATTTCAATATTCATTTTCCATTGCTCCTTTGTTGTTCTTCAATCAGTTGAATTTCTCGTTCCAGTTCCGCTTTTAATTCCTCCTCCGTAGGAAGAATCAACCGATATTTTGAAGCAAAAAGCTGTTCACTGTCCTTTAGTACCGAATACCTGACAACAGTATCTTCTTTATCGCTACAAAGGATTATTCCAATAGCCGGGTTGTCATCCTCACCCCGCTTTAGATCATCAAATATGCGGACATACATATACATCTGTCCGATATCCTGATGAGTTAATTTGCCGGTTTTTAAATCAATAACCACAAAACATTTAAGAATATAGTTATAAAAAACCAGATCAATATAAAAATGAGAGGTTTCCGTACTTATTCTGAATTGTCTTCCAACAAATGAAAAACCCTTACCAATCTCAAGGAGAAATGCCTGAAGATTATTAGTAATGTTTTTTTCAAGCGTTGATTCTTTTAGATTTATATTTTCCGGTAAATTGAGAAATTCAAGGACATAAGGATCTTTAATGAAATCACGAGTATTTTCCTTTTCAATAAGTGAATTACTTTCTTTGTCTGATGATGAGAGCAGTCTTTCATAGTAATGGGAATTGATATTTCTTTGAAGCTGTCGCACACTCCATTCTTGAGACTTTGATTCCTTAAGGTAATATTTACGGATATCAGGACTGTCAATGCGCATAATCAGACGGATGTGGGACCAGTTTAATTGGCTACACAGTGTGTAGCCTTTTTGATCATCCTTAAAAGTAAGATAGAATTGTCTAAAATTTTTCAAGTTAGCAATGGAAAAACCTTTTCCAAACTCAGCATTAAGTGCGATAGACAGGTTTTTAATAAGACTAGCGCCATAGTCAGCTCTGTCCTTCCCCTTCTGCTCTTCATCTACAATTCTTTTACCGATACTCCAGTAAGCTTCGATCATTGCGGAATTAACAGAAGAATAGGCTTTGGTTCTTGCCTGATGCAGAATAGCGCGGATATCACTATAGAATGTATTATCAATCTCTTTCATATCAATTTTTTGATAGTTTGTTCAAACACTTAAAAGTCCTTTTAAACTAAAACACGTTATCCGTTAACATACAGAGGTAAGCCAGAGGATTCCCCGGCATTGAGAAATGCCGCGAGTATTTAATTGGCTCCGGCAGGTGATTTGATGCCATATAATCAATCAACAATACACAAAGCAAAATATGGCACTATGTTAAATACAAATACTGCAAGCTTAAAATAGATCATACCCGCGTAGTGAACAGTATCGAACTTCTCAACCGGAACTCTGAACCATCTGCTATGGACCCGATACACCCAATCGTGAGCAAACATAATAAACAGAAACCAGTAGAGCAGCAGTCCCATGTTTATTACGGAACACCATCCCAGAAAAGAACGGACAGTTTCAATAGTCATTCTTCCCCCCTTTTTAATAAAGAAAAGATTTCTGGGAAAAAACTCCCGTGTTTACAAACAAAGCTATCTTTTTGTAGATATTTTAAATGTGGTAAAAGTGAAATGCAGCTACGCTTTTGGCAAAAATCTGATAAGCAAAATAAACAATATACAATTACAAAATTACAATATCTATAATCAAATCATATTATTTTGCTTCTTTTTTTTGGTCTTGGTCATTTGGTGTTGTGATTTATTTGTTATTTGCCTTTTGGAATTTGAAATTTATAAAACCTAGCGTGGTCATTATAAAAGAGTAGGGTTGCTTTGCAAGACAAAAGACACGAATTTCACGGATTGACAATAATGCACGTCGGGTAAACAAAAAGATTGAAGATCGGGGTATTACGATTTTCGAACGACTAATTTGGACGCAGATAAATACTGATAAACACTGAGGTTAAAAGCAAAGAAAAAAAAGAGGGATTTATGCTTGACTTTTACAATCTGTTATACTATATACGCTATTAATCTCATACGGCACTACGACATGTAGTGTCTTAGTGCGGTTATTAAATAATATAATGTGCGGGGCTCTTGCTCACAAATAAAATCCTACTCTATAATCGAGTAACTTGGAGATAATCCCCGCCATATACTTCTTTCAGTATAATTTGATCTAAATAATCAGGAACAAATACTGAATCTCATGATTTATCTCTATCCTTATTCAGCTTGGAAGCTCGCTCATGACCGGTTTTGTGAACGGCATCATAGATACTCGGATTTGCAGCGATAATTATCTCAAAATCCCTTCTTGTCAGTTCACAAAGGGCACATGGTGTAACGGCACGACATATTGCCACTCTGGTACAGTGTTCCAGAGTGGAGGTGTTTTGCAATATAAAAGATTGTTCAAGCAGCACGCCTGGCAGGAAGGCGTAAAAGATCGCGAAGAAAAGGTAGGGGTGTTATATTTTCCATATTTCAGATTCGGGTATTTATTATCCGATTATCATTACGGATTAGTACTTTGGTTTTAGTCACTATTTAGGTCAATTTCACCTAAGAGACAGTCCTGATCGGTGCATCCAGTCCCTGTTCAATCATCCATTCAGGAAGTTCGGGTTTTCTGGTTTTAGCCTTTTTGCTAAACGGACCCCATAACAATGTGAGAATATCTGAGATTGTCATATACCGGCTGAACTTGCGAAGGAGCCTGAATGTCGCCAGGGGACGACGGAGTATCAGGTAACCAAACAGTTTCATATATCCCTTTTTTCTTGCCTGGTGTACAACTTCGCTCGGAAGAATTGTCGGATCGATATCTGAACATTTGAACCACTTATGCCAGTCGCGGTCATCATCGATAATGCCCTTTTCCATATATTCCCGCCATAGCGGGGTCCCGCGATAAACGCATAGCCGACTAAAGCTAAATGTGTCGAGTTTAAGTCGGGCGGCAAATCGAAAACTCTCCAGAATATCTTCAACGGTTTCACCAGGCGAGCCAACCAGAAAAAAACCGTGCGCAGTTTCAATTCCATCTTTTTTGGCCTGTTTTACGGCATATTCTATCTGTTCAAGGGTCTGGTTCTTTTTCAGGCGGTCGAGTACTTTTTTTGTTCCGGCTTCAACGCCAAAGGCAAGAAAAGTGCAGTTAGCCTTTACCATCAATGGTAATTCCTCAACAGCCAGTGAATCAACTCTGCCCTCGCACCCCCAATGAAACTGCAGTTTTCTGTCAATGATACCGTTGCAGATGGTCTCTATGCGTTTACGCTGCATCAGAAAATGGTCATCGGTCAGGTAGATTGATCTGTAGCCTTCATCATTCAACTGCTGCATTTCCTTCAGGACATGCTCTGGTGAGCGACTCCGCCACTTGCCCCTTGCGAGGGATGGGATATCGCAATAAATACATTGGAAAGGGCAGCCGCGTGTAGTTTGCATGGTGCAAAAACGATCGAGAGAAAGAACAGCCGGTGCATCCATTGGCATCGATTCGATATATTCGACAGGTAAGCTTTTACGGTCAGGATAAGGAAACTGATCTAGGTCACTGATCAGGGGACGGTCAGGGTTATGGACCACTTCATCATTAGATCGCCAGGTAAGACCGCCGACTATTTTTAAATTATTCAGGTTGTCGAGGTACTCAGGAATGAGCTCTTCACCTTCACCCCTGCCAACGCAATCGATGTATGGCGCATCTTTCAGTATCTTAACAGCATTCACCGTTGCAAAAGCGCCTCCGGCAATAATGGGTGTTTCCGGTGCCGCCTTCTTCAGCCTTTGCGCCATACTCTTCATAACGAGGTACGCAGTCGTTGAAAGGAATGAAAGGATAATTATATCAGGTTTTTCATCTTTCACGGCCTGCTCGATATGCACTTCTTTCATCTGTGGATGGCAGGTATCAAACATGGTTACCTCGTGTCCGTGGCTGCGGATTACCGGTGCTAATGTCTGAATGCCAAGCGGTGGGAAAGCCATCACCTCAACGCGGTCACTGTTCCCAGATTTCCTGAATTTTTCAGGAAGAATATTGTAATAATCCTCGTCACGGATGTAAATCAGGTAAATCTTCATAAACGAACCCTTGGATTTAGAAATTTTATTTCTTATATCTTCCCTATTTCAGATTCGGGTATCCAACCCGTTTTCGACTCGCTCTCTTTCTTACCTTTATCGTCATGAACGACTTCTACATCCACGAAGACATAAACCTTGTACCACTTATCTTTTTTCTCTTCTATCCTTACCTCAGCGCCTTCATGTATCTTAAACCTGGGTTCATACTCTTCGCCCGGGCCGTATCTTATATTGCTCTCGTCCGCAATCACCACCCCCATTTCTACCGAATGATTATATGCCTTTAAGCCAAGAGAAATGACCAGCACAAGAAAACAGGATGCGAAGATAATAATTATCTTTTTAATCCATTGCTGCCTTAGAAAGATGATAGAGAGTATCGATGCAATGAGCGCCAGATAGACGTATATTGTAATGGCAGTAATCTCGTTCAGGTTAAGATAGAAATACCAGAAGCACGCAACCTTAATGATCTCCGGTGTCTGACCAATTGTTTCTCTATCAACAAAATCACGTTTTAATAAGTTTATGTTTGCCTTTATGTCGGCATTTCTCGGAAGCAGCTTCTCCGCCCTGCGGTAATACATGATTGCTTTCCCCGGCATACCCAGCCGGTAACAGGAATTACCCAGGTTGTAGTATATCTGTCCGTTTATAAAACCGGATTCAAGCAGTTGTTCGTACAGGTTGACCGCTTGCTCAAAATTCCCAACAGCATCTTCCTTCTTCCCTTCAGCCATTATCTTTTGTCCGGCACTATATTCCTTGTTTGCTCTGAAAAAAGTATCGGCCTCATTATCACGTGCAAATGCTTCAGCTAAATAACCCCCTTCAAAGAGAAATACAAAACTTAAGATAAAAATTATCAGTATGTTTTTTTGTCTCATAATTGTTTTTCCAGATGCATTATAACTTTTTCTGTGGTATCCAGCGTTGATTCCATCTGCTCCCTGGTCAATTGGCCGGAAGAAAACCTGCCGTAATCACAGGACTCAAGACACTGCCTGAGTTCCTTTATTACACCATTAGATACACCACGTTTTTCCAGTATATCGTAAATATTGTCTGATGTGACAGCCGCCGGTGTTACATTTAGCTTGTCCGCGATATGCTCAAGGATAGTCCTGGCCAGTGTGGTATAAAACTCGGACGGATTTTCAAGTTGCAAAAGCTCTCGCGCGTTTGAAAGATGCTTCTGAGCATGGGCCATCGCACGTTTCTTCCTTGCATAACCCACATCGGTATACAGTAGTTCTCTTTGCCTCTGCACATAAATACACGCTACCACAATAAGTATTGGTATTATAAAAACAGTGGCCAGAAGGAGTGGTCTCTTATACATAGCAAACCCCTGATTCTTAAATGAGTATAAGTCAGACATGATGGGCAGTATGTCTTTAGTTAATATTTTAACCTGCCCCTTCACCATTCCGGCACCTTCAACAGACAAGTGTATGGGGATCTCTATATCAGAGCTCTCTACCTCAATAGGAATCGGCTCGTAAGTAAGCGTTTTATATTTCTCAAGGTCAGGGTCAAAGTAACTGAATGATATCCCGGGTATAACGTCATTATCTTTACTCTGCGGTTCAATCACCTTGCTGAAAAGCTTCTCTCCCTTAATGCCGTCTCCCCTGTCGGTTATTACCACCTTAGCCTCGAAATCGTAGGCCTTAAATTTTTTCATACCATCAGGAGCGAGTAACGGTTCGCCTATTGTTTGAATATTCCCCTCTCCGCGAATATTTATCGTTAATGTTATCGGATCACCAACCTTTACTTTTGTCGGTTTTGCAAGAACGTCCATGGTATACTTTCCTACCGCACCAGTAAAATTTTCAGGCTTATCAGCAGCCGGCAGTGGTTTTATTATCAACTTTACCGGTTCCGTACTCCTTTCCACAGGATACCTCCGTCCACTTCCACCCATAAATTCATCAAACAGAGAACCCCTTGATCTTTGTTGCCTGATAATAATATTACATTTAAAACTTGCGGGAGGTATCTCTATTTTACCGGAAACAAGAGGGAAAAGCGCCGTACGAAGCTCTATGACATTATAAAGTATTCCATCACGCACCTCTTCATAGCGCCTCTCCTCACCGAGCTTTTCCGCGAGGAAGCTCTTCGTTGAAGCAGCAACATAATCAAGGTCATCTATCGGCAATCCTTTCTGGAAGTATAGTTTAAAGGATTGTATTATCTCTTCATAAATATAGGCTTCCGCCTTGTCAGTTGTAAGCTCAACAAACACCATTTTATTTATATCTACTCTTTGCCCACTTGTATCACTTTTTTCATCTATAACGCTTTCAAATGGTGTTCTATCTACTACCTCAATCCTGATTGAATTTGATGTATATGTTTTGCCCTTATATTCTAAAGTCACCGAACCTATCTCAAATTCACCCTTTTCTCTTGGACTGAACCCATACATAAAACCTCGGAAAACCTTGACAACGTTGTTTATTATCGATGTTTGAGTTGACACACTCGGCCCAAACATCAAGGAAAAACTTTCAGGCATGGACAACTTTGGGATATCCGTATCAAAGGCCCCCTCCACACCAACCGTAAGACGGATATGTCCGCCAACTTCAACCTTGTTTTTATCCACGCTAATTACAACTTTTACCTCTTTTGCGCAGGCAGTTGAAATCACATTAAGCATGACCACAAAAATTATAATTGAAAAAACTTTTCTCATCATTTTTTTACCAGTTCTTCTCTGTCTCAAATTGCGCAGATTCATTTTCTTTTTCCTGCATCTCCCGGGCGGATTCCTCTGATTGCTTCAGCGCGTCAAGGATCCTTTCAGCTTCTTCCTTTGTCATCTCCCTTTTCTCTTGAGGCTGAGGAGGCGACTCTTTCTTTTCCTCTTCAGGCGGCTGCTCCTTTTGCTGTCCACTCTGATTACCTTTATCTTCTTTTTTCTCGTCCTGTTTTTGCTGCTGATCCTGCTTCTGTTCCTGATCTTCAGAATCTTTTTCCTCCGGAGGTTGGTCCTCCTGCTTTTGTTCTTCCTGTTTGTCCTCTTCTTCCTTGTCCTGTTTCTCCTGCTCTTCCTGATCCTGTCTTTCCTGTTGCTCCTGCTTCATCTCTTCCATTTTTTTCTGCACAAATTCATAATTATATTTCGCATCCTCTTTAATCCCTTTTATTTCATCATCCTTATTGCCTGCTTTTTCTCCCGCCAACTCGATGGCCTTCTTATAAAAGTCCAGTGCCTCATTGAGTTTACCCTGTTTGTAAAGAGTGTTCCCCATATTATAATTGGCTTTTGCCTTCAAGGTACTATCTTTTGAACGCAAGACATTTTTATACGCTTTTTCAGCCTCAGGAAGCTTGCCCTCTTGAAAATGAGTATTTGCGATATTAAAATCCAATATATCTGACTTCGGTAGATGTAACTGCGCGTCAGCAAACTTACTTATTGCCTCATCATACGATTTTTCATTATAAAGCCGTATCCCTTCTTCGTTCATATCTGAAGCGGGGTCTATCCAGCCTACCAGCAAGGTACAGGCTAACGGTATTATAAATATTCTCAGTTTTTTTCTGAATTTTATCATGATAATTGAATTTTGATCAGATGCAGGGTGGATTATACACTCACATCTAAAATCGTAATCCGTAATTTTTTACAATATTATAACATGTAAATCTGAAATCCCTCAGTTCCCTCTATCAAGCGAAGTTTTGCGTGTCCTGGTCCGTTCTCCGATCAGTGATTCCAATGTGATAAGGATAAGTGCTATAAACAATGGAATCTGGAATCGGTTCTCATATAATTTTATCTTCCTTTCGCCTAATTGCTTCTCCTCCATATTGCCAATTATATTTGTATAAATATTAGCCAGACCCCATTGTGTTCCGTATGCGGGAGTATACGCGCCTCCCGTTTCAAGGGCTATCTTATTTAAAAGTATTTCGTCAAGACGTGTTTTGACGACCTGTCCTTCCCTGTCTTTTAGTAACGTCTCACTACCTTTAGCATCTTTCAGCTTGATATAAGCGCCATCTTTCTTACCAACTCCGACCGTATAAACAACTATACCCTGCTCCTTCGCGGCCCTTGCCATTTCCATGGCATTCCCCTGATGGTCTTCTCCATCAGTAATAAGTACGATTGCCTTATGCTTTTTCAGTTTGCTGCTAAACGCTGACATGCTCTTTTTTATCGCCTCACCGAATGATGTACCGCCAACAGGAATCAGACTGGTATTAATATCATCCAGAAATAGATTGAACGCACCGTAATCAAGAGTCAACGGACACTGAAGAAACGCGGTCCCCGCGAACGCCACTAAACCAACCCTGTCACCGTCAATAACATTTATAAGATCACTTATCTCTCTTTTTGCCGCTTGCAATCTGTTTGGCTTTATGTCATCTGCCAGCATACTACGGGATGTGTCTACGGCAACAACAATATCAATCCCCCTTCTCTCCACATCTTCCCAATGGTACCCCCATTTGGGCTGCACCAGAGAAAATATAATAAAGAGTAGTGCCGTAATAACAAAAACAGCCTTTATCTTCTGTTTCCTTTTGCTTACAGACGTTACAATGCTATCCATCAATTCGGCCTGGACAAATTTCTTTATTGCATTTTGCCTGTTTTTATAAAACGCAATATAAACCAAGGCCATAATAAAAACAATTGGCAGAAGATAGAGATAATTAATATTTTCGTATTTCATACTTATAAACAGGACACAGATTTTCGCTGATAGACACAGTTAAAAAAAAATTATTTAAATTGGATTCCTTGCGAAAGCAAGGATTATTCTGAAATCTTCCCGAAAGGGAGGCAACCTTGCTTTCGCAAGGAATCCAGGTGTTTAACTAATTTGTCATGGGATTCTCCTGAATCTTGTATTTGCAAGTACAACTTCAAAGAGAAATATTCCCAACGCGGGAATTAGCAGGTAAGGAAAAAGTTCACTATACTCAGTGTATTTGGCCTCCTCCATTTTGGTTTTCTCCAGGCTGTCAATTTGTTTATAAACCTCTTTCAGGGAAGCGGTGTCCGTTGCCCTGAAGTACTTACCGCCGGTAATCTTTGCAATTTCTGCCAAACCCTCTTCATCAATATCAATCTGTATAGACCTGTACGTCTGCAATCCGAAAAGATTTTTGACAGGATAAGGCGCAAGTCCCTTTGTGCCCGCCCCAACTGTATATATCTTCACACCAAATGTTTTTGCCAGTTCGGCGGCAGTTAGCGGATCAATCCTGCCTGCATTGTTACGCCCATCAGTCAGAAGAATCACGACTTTACTTTTCGCTTTGGAAGATTTAAGCCTGTTTACGCATACACCTATGGCAGAACCGATTGCGGTACCATCCTCAACCATTCCGATCTCTACTTTTTCGAGAAACTGCAGCAATACATCATAATCAAGTGTCAAAGGACATTGAGTATAAGCCTGTCCGGCAAAAACCACCATTCCTATTCGATCGTTTTCACGCCATTCTATAAAGTCTTTTACTACTTCTTTGGCAACGTAAAGGCGGTTCCTCCTTTTGTTTTTCAAATTAAAATCTTCTGCAAGCATGCTGCCTGAAACATCCAACGCCAGAACTATGTCGATACCCTCTGTAGTAACCTTTGAATGTGCCTTTCCTGACTGTGGCCTCGCAAGGGCGAATACCAGTAAAATAATTACCAATACCCTCAATGCAATCAGAATGTGTCTATACTTAACTGAATTTCCCTGTTCTATCCTTTTAAAATAATTGAGAGAGGAAAACCTCAAATTCCCGCTATCTTTTCTAAAAATGTAATTAGCAAGTATAAGCGGAACCAGGATGATAATTAAACACAGAATTAGTGGATCTTTTAAAATTATCATATTTTGTCTATAAACAACTCGCCTGTTGGTCTAACTTAAATCAAGTGTAAGGGTGGATTCGCTTAATCCACTCTACAAAAACTATCATACTATCGTGAAACGTTACTCATTAACATTGTTTGCCTGCGCAACAACCTCTTCCTGCATAACCTCACTGGTCTCATCAATCAGTTTTTTTGCCGAGCTGAATGAATTTTCTATTTCCCGCCCGTCTGGGCCATACGCGGCAAACTTAACCATGTCGCAGTGTTCCAGAAAATTTCCAACGAGCTCTTTATGCACTCCTGTTAACCTGTCAGTAACCGTCATCTCTGCCAGGAACTCTTCTGTTGTTCTTTCAGGGGCCATCAGTTTAAACCTGTTCTCAATATAGTGCCTGACTATATTTGACAGACGATAATAATATTCCTTTATCTGGCCCTTCGATATCAGGTTCATGTCCTTTAAACTTTCAAGGTCATTATAGGCAATCTGATGGGCGGGAATTGGTTCTGGTACAGACTCCGTCTCTACCTGTTTTCTGTGATATATATAATGCAAGACAATAGCTGCCAGTATTAAAACTCCAAAAACTATTGCAATAATGATGTATAGCTTAAAATATCTTTTGTCCAATGACACTGGAGGTTTGATACCCCTTACATCACTGGCATCTGCATCCAGCATGCTTACAACTTCAATAAAGATTTCCGGTGTCTTTACCACCTCAGCCTCAGACTTAAGCTTCTCTTTGTATTTAATATCAAATGCGGGAATTATATATGAACTGGCTTTGTATGTTTCCAGGACATAACTAAGTTCCCTTCTAATTCTGCCGTTATCCCTCTCAATATCCGAAACTGCAAAATCCTTTACAGCAAGCCCTCCGACCTTATCTTTTGTCTCGGGGAAGAAAACCTCTACATTCTCAGGAAAATCTACCGTTATCTTATAATTTATTTTATCTCCAATTGTAGCCCTGGCCTTGTCAACGCCAGCGCTTACGCTAACTGGTTCTTTAGAGCCCTCTTCTTTTAATACATCTTGTGCAAGACACGTATCTCCTGCGTACACGAAGACTATGAATATGAAAATAAATATTGAGTATCTAATGATATTATTCATGCTTGATAAAACCGTTTAAACAACAACATGGATTGTGTAAAACCCCCCCCGAAACTTCTATAAATTATTAAATAATTGTTTAGCAGCCATCCTTCGCAGATAATCGATACCGGACTGGTCAGGCTGTCGGGCAGAGATACTTGCCATACTCGGTCGGAACTAATTGGCGGGTTTTAATACCTTTGGTTTCTAAATCGTGATTTTTACCAGGATCTGCGAAAGCACAATAATTAGTACACCATTATCCAGTTATACCCAGAAAGCAAATTTAATGTTCCCAAAAGAATCCATAAAATAACGTAGCCAAAGTATTTGTATAAAAAGTCGAGGTCAGAACTGGAGTCTCTTTTCCCTCGCCCTGAAAAATTTCATAATCGGCTCCACATACGAGCTGTCCGTCCTCACGTCAACAAGATCGACACCCATACCTCTAAATAATTTCACCCTCTCCTCCATATTCTTTACGTTAAACCTGTTAAACCTTTCCATTATTTTCCTGTCTGATGTATCAATAAGCATTATCTCACCGGTCTCGGCATCTTCCAGCTCAACAAATCCAACATTTGGTATCTCCAATTCCCTGGGGTCTGTTATGGAAACTGCAATCATATCGTGACGCTTGTTTGCGATGCGTAAAACGCGTTCGAAGCCCTCAGTTATAAAGTCCGAAACCAGAAAGCAGACAGTCTTGCGCTTGGTAACTTTCAGAAGATACTCAAGGGCTATTGATATATCTGTACCCTTATTTTCCGGTTTGTAGTAAAGCACCTCTCTGATCACGCGAAGCACGTGTGTTTTTCCCTTCTTTGGAGGAACAAACTTTTCAATTTTATCGGTAAAGAGAATCAGACCAACCTTATCATTGTTCCTTACCGCAGAGAAGGCAAGCACAGCACAGATCTCAGTCGCTATCTCATTCTTAAACTGTTTCTCACTCCCAAACTCTCCGGAAAAACTGAGATCAACCAGAAACATAATGGTTAGTTCCCTCTCTTCCGTGTATCTTTTTATGTATGGATAGCCTAAACGTGCCGTAACATTCCAGTCAATTGTACGGATATCGTCTCCCGGCTGATATTCCCTCACCTCGTCAAATTCCATACCACGACCTTTGAAGACGCTAACGTACTCACCGGCCAATACGTCATTTACAAGACGACTTGATCGTATCTGTATCTGTTTTACCTTTTTCAGTATTTCCTTTGGGATCATGATTAACCAACTTTGAAATTCCTATGCATATATTTTACAATACTTACTAATATAATAAAAAAAAACGAAATTTCAAGTTAATGTATAATAAGTTGTTTATACTACCCCCTCGATATAGTGGCAACTGCATTTAATTTCATGAATGTCAAAAAATATTAAATTTTTTGACATTCATTTGCTCTTTGTAGTATAATCGCTCTTTTTGTTTTCATAATTCTGTAAGAGCTTAAACAAAAAAAAGGAATTTTTTAATTCTTAAATTTGCTTTAAACATAAATGAAGATTAAGATTACAACAAAAGAACTAAAGTCTGATTTCGCAAAGGAAGTTAAAGAAAGAAGCGGAATAGATGTTAAGAAATGCTATCAATGTGGTAAGTGTACTGCAGGCTGCCCTGTCGCATATGAGATGGACTACATGCCAAACCAGATAATAAGATTTGTACAGCTCGGCCTAAGACACGAAGCACTGACTTCCAGGACAATATGGCTATGCGCTTCCTGTATAACGTGCTCAACCAGGTGCCCTAAAGAGGTTAAAATAGCTGAGTTAATGGATGTTTTAAGAGAAATGGCGCTTGAAGAAGGTGTTGCCAATCCGAAGGAAAAGAATATTACAACTTTTCACAAGGCATTTCTTAATTCTGTCAAGAAACACGGTCGGATCTCTGAATTCTGGATGCTTAGCGAGTATAAAAGAAAGAGGCCTAAGACTGCTTTACAAGATATAGAAATCGGACCGCAATTAATGCTCAAAGGGAAGTTATCATTAACGCCTCATGATATTAAAGGCAAGAAAAGTATTAAACGAATTTTCGAAAAGTTTAAGTAAGCATTGTATTATAATTTATAATAATAATGACGGAAGAAACAAAAAAAACAAAGATAGGTTATTATCCGGGCTGTGCAATCACAAAGTGTTCAACATCTGAGGAGTACGGTACCTCTGTTTTGGGCGTTTCACGTGTTATTGGACCTGAACTGGTAGAAATCGGTGATTGGAATTGCTGTGGCGCATCTTCAGCTCACGCGACTAATCATAAACTGTCTACTGCCCTGTCCGTTAGAAATATCAGCCTGGCAGAGAAGGACGGTTATGATGAAGTTCTCGCTCCATGCCCCATGTGTTCTCAAAGGTTGATTATTTCCCAGAACGATGTACATGAAGATAAAAAACTGAGAGAGGAAGTTGAGGATGCCATAGAGATGCCAGTCAGCAGCAATGTAAAGGTGTCTAACTACCTCGAAATCATCAAGAATTACAGCATGGATGAGATTGCAGAGAAGCGAAAGAAGAAACCTGAAGGATTAAAGGTTGCCAGTTATTATGGATGTCTTCTGTTAAGGCCTCCAAAGATACTTAAATTTGACGATCCTGAAAACCCCACAACGATGGACGAGATTGTAGCAGCAATAGGCGCTGAAGCCGTGGATTGGGAATTTAAAACGAATTGCTGTGGTGGTGGCTTTACGCTCAGCAGACCAAACGTGGTAGTTAAACTGACTCATGATATCCTGGAAGGCGCTGCTGATGCAGGTGCAAATGTCATAGCCGTAGCCTGCCCTATGTGCCACGCGAACCTGGATATGAGGCAGAAAAACATAGAGAAGGAATATGGCCGCAGATTCAATATCCCTATAGTGTATATCTCAGAGCTTATCGGCCTTGCTCTTGGTCTGAAGCCAAAAGATCTCGGCATGGATAAACACTTTATAGATACTGATTTTGTCGTTGATGCATTTTCAAACATAGAAGAATAAAATCGTTCAATTTGGAAAGAGTTAATTAATAAGGAGCTTGTAAGTGAGTAAGAAAATCGGTGTTTTTGTCTGTCATTGTGGTACGAATATCTCTGCTACAGTTGACGTCGAAAAAGTTGCCGAAGAGGCCAAAAAGAACAACCCGGGTGTTTCATATACAACCACCTACAAATATATGTGTTCAGACCCCGGCCAGAAACTCTTGAGAGACAAAATCAAGGAAGAAGGTTTGGACGGTGTCGTCGTCGCCGCATGTTCTCCAAAGATGCACGAACATACATTCCGTAATGCTTCAAAAAAAGCAGGTATGAACCCATATCATGTAGAAATATCAAACCTCAGGGAGCAGTGTTCGTGGGTTCACCCGGATAAACCCACAGGGACGGAAAAGTCTATCGATCTCGTAAGAATGATGACCGAAAAGACCAGAAAAGATAAATCCCTGAATCCAATTAAAGTGCCGGTAACAAAACGTGCTCTCGTTATCGGTGGCGGTATTGCCGGAATACAGGCAGCTTTGGACATCGCTGATGCCGGACATGAAGTTGTTATGGTTGAGCGAGAGGCGTCAATTGGCGGCCATATGGCTCAATTATCTGAAACGTTCCCTACCCTCGACTGTTCACAGTGTATCATGACACCGAAGATGGTAGAGCTTGCACAAAATGAAAACATAAAGTTATACACATGGTCTGAGATAGAAGCCGTTGATGGTTATCTTGGTAATTTTGACGTCAAGATACGGAAAAAAGCGAGATCGGTTGACCTGGATCTGTGTACGGGATGCAGTTCATGCTGGCAGGTGTGCCCAAGCAAAAAGATCAAGAGTGAATTTGACATGAAACTCGGAAACAGAACGGCTATCTATATTCCGTTTCCACAGGCAATCCCGAGTAAACCCGTAATCGACAGGGAGCACTGTTTACTGTTCAAAGACGCGCGCAAAAAGAACATTCCCCCAAATGATTCCAAAGTATGCCGGAAGTGTTTAGACGTATGTCCGATAGCGCCTGTTAAGGCAATCGACTACTCTCAGGAAGATGAAATTATCACAGAGAAGATTGGCGCCATTGTTGTCGCTACAGGCTATAAGGAACTTGATGATACGAGTATGTATGGCGAATATGGCGGCGGAAAATATCAAGATGTAATAACCGGCTTACAATTTGAACGTCTTGCAAGCGCTTCAGGCCCAACCGAAGGTGAAATTCAAAGACCTTCTGACGGAAAGGTGCCGGAGATTATTGTATTTATCCAATGTGTGGGATCCAGAGACCCTGCGAAAGGATGTTCATATTGTTCCAAAACCTGTTGTATGTATACGGCCAAGCATACCATGTTATACAAACATAAGGTACATGACGGACACGCATACGTCTTCTATATAGATATCAGATGCGCCGGAAAAGACTATGAAGAGTTCTGGTTAAGAGCAGTAGAAGAAGAAGGTGCCACCTATCTGAGAGGTCGTGTCTCAAGGATTTATAAAAAAGGCGATAAACTTGTTGTACTCGGTGCAGATACATTAACCGGATCAGTGGTAGAGATTGAAGCTGACATGGTTGTGCTCGCGTCCGCAATGAAAGCACAGGACGATGCGGAGAAATTCGCGCAGAAGCTGAGCATACAGTATAACAAAGATAAATTTTTCTCGGAGATACATCCAAAGCTGAAACCGGTAGAGAGCAGCAGCGCCGGGATATTTCTTGCGGGAACATGTCAGGGACCGAAAGATATACCGGAGACCGTCGCGCAAGCCGGTGCCGCGGCAAGTAAGGTACTTGCGCTGCTATCAGCAGATGAGTTGGAACGGGAACCTGTTGTCGCGAAAGTAGACAGACTCCCTGCACCAATATTTTCAACCTGTATTGGATGCTTCTACTGTAAAAGGGTATGTCCGTACGGCGCGATTGCAGAGGAAGATATCAAGGCCAGAGATGGCAGTGTAATAAAGACTGTTGCCAGAGTAAACGAAGGACTTTGCCAGGGATGCGGTTTGTGTGCGGCAACATGTAGATCCAAGAGCGTGGAGCTGGCGGGTTTTAACGACGAACAAGTTTACGCTGAAATTAATTCCGTAGAATTTAGCTAAAAGTAAGTTGATAGAATAATGTCAGAAACTAAATTTGAACCAAAAATAATAGCCTTTCTCTGTAACTGGTGTACCTATGCCGGAGCAGACCTTGCCGGTACAGGGAGAAAGCAATACCAGGCGAATGTGCGCATAATCAAACTCCCATGCACCGGAGGAATAGATCCCCTGTTTTTGATAAAGGCATTTGAACGGGGAGCAGATGGTATTCTGGTGTCAGGGTGTCATCCGGGAGATTGTCACTACAATTCCGGAAATTACCACGCCAGACGCAGATGGAACGTATTCAGACCACTGCTGGAATTCTGTGGTATCAACCCGGATCGTATTCAGTTCTCATGGATATCCGCCGCAGAAGGTGGAAAATGGGTGGAAACAATAAACAGCATAGTTGATACTGTAAGGGCATTAGGTCCGTTTGAAGGATATCATAAACTTAATACAATCGGCCCTGAGATTTCCGGCGAAGCTGCTGCTCCCAGTGAAACAGGCTGATTTAATTAGTAATGTATAACAGGTTTACAAACCTGCGTTTATATATGGAGATGATCTGAATGATTGAGGAATTAAGAAAAAAAGCTGAGGAACTCCTGAAGAATGGCACAGTAAAAGTTGTCTTTGGGTACGGTGAGGGAAGTACACCGGAAAGGACAAGACCGGTATTTATTACCAAACCCGAAGATGTAAACAAATTAACGTGGAATAAGTACTGCGTCTATAACCTCACAACTTACCTCAAGAGACAGGAAACCAGGAAACTTGGAAAACCGGCATTAATACTTAAGGGATGTGACGCAAGGACTATTATCGTCCTCTTAAAAGAGTGTCAGATAAAACGTGAAGACGTATATATCATAGGTGTAACATGTGATGGCGTAGGAGATCCTCTGGCGACAAAATGTGAGGCATGTGATGTCCATACCCCACTGATATACGATGACCTGGTTGGCGAGAAGAGAGAAAATAAGGAAGTCCCGTTTGAAGAGAGATACGCTGAACTGGATGAATATGAAAAATTGGGAGAAAAGGAGAAATGGGAATTCTGGCAGAAACAGTTTGAAAAATGCATCAAATGCTATGCCTGCAGCAATATTTGCCCACTCTGCTTCTGTGACAGATGTATTGTTGAAAAAAACCAGCCTCAGTGGATAGACCCAAGCGCGCATCCTCGCGGCAACCTCTCATGGAACGTTACAAGGGCGTATCATTTAGCCGGTAGATGTATTAATTGCGAGGAGTGCCAGAGAGTATGTCCTGTAGACATCCCTCTCAATCTCCTGAACAAGAAGCTCGCTAAGGAAGCGGAAAAGAGTTTCAATTACAGACCGGGCTATAATATAGACGACGAACTCGCAATGTCTACTTACAAAGAAGATGACGATCAGGATTTCTTCAAATAAAACAATTACCCTAAAAATTTAATCATATATTTTCAATATAGATTGTGGAAAAACTCTTAAATAAAAATAATTTTGATTCTTTAATAACCGGTTTAAAAAAACAGGGTTACAAGACTATTGCTCCCAGGAAGGATAATAGACTTGTAACGTTGGAAGAGATCCAGGATGCAAATGAAATCTCCCTTGACCATGTTATTACCAACAATTCCATTAAAGAATACTTTCTTCCAAAGACAGAAAAGATTCTTTCTTATACAATTGATAAAAACAAGGTTGAGATAGAAGAGCCTGAGGGATTTGCAGTCAAGTCTGTAATCTTTGGATCAAGACCCTGTGATGCTTTCAGTCTGCCGGTCATGGATAAGGTCTTTAACTGGGATTGCGTTGACAAATTCTGGGTAGAAAGAAGGGAAGCCGTTACCATAGTAACTATTTCGTGTGATAAGTGCGATAGTTACTGCTTCTGCACATCGGTAGGCCTCGCCCCGGATGCAAAGCAAGGCAGTGATGTACTGCTTACCAAAATCTCCAATGATGACTATTTAGTTGAAACTGTAACCGAAAAGGGTGAGAACCTTATAAAGGAACTGGAATCTGTTTTTTCAGACCCGCCTTCAGATACACCGGATCGACAGGTTGCAACCGTCGAAAAGAAATTTGACATCTCAAAAATAAAGCCGTGGCTTGATGAAAATTTTGAACACGATGTATGGGATGATTTTTCAAACAAATGTATTGGCTGTGGAGCTTGTACTTTTGTTTGCCCCACGTGTCACTGTTTTGATATTGTCGATGAATGTACGATGACCAAAGGAGACAGAGTCAAAAACTGGGACGGATGCCAGTTTAAAATGTTTACCATGCACACATCCGGACACAATCCAAGATCCACACAGGGTATGCGATGGCGACAGAGGATTATGCATAAGTTTAAGTATTATGTAGAAAAGTTTGACAGTACTCTCTGTGTTGGATGTGGAAGATGTTCACGTGTTTGCCCTGCAGACATGAATATATCTGAAATGCTTGAAATAATTGAAACCGAAGCCGGGAAATAAGGAATAAAGATGGACAATATATACAGACCATATCTTATGACTATCAGCGACATGATAGATGAAGCGCCCGGCGTAAGGACATTCCGGCTCAACTTCTCAGACGAAGAAGAAGGTAAGAATTTTAAATTCCAGACAGGGCAGTTCGGGCTATATTCAGTGTTTGGTGCCGGCGAAAGTACCTTCTGCATTGCTTCATCACCGACGAGGGAAGGCTATATTGAGTGCACCTTCAGAGAGACGGGACGGGTTACCAAAGCATTAAGAGAGTTGAACATTGGCGATACTTTAGGGTTCAGGGGACCATACGGCAATGTGTTTCCCATAGAAAAATGGGAAGGCAAAAACCTGGTGTTTGTTGCAGGCGGCATTGCATTACCTCCATTAAGATCAGTTATCTGGAATTGTCTCGACCTTCGTGATAAATATAAAAATGTCACGATTATATATGGAGCAAAAACAATTCACGACCTGGTATACAAAAACGAACTTAAGGAGTGGGATGCGAGAGATGATGTTAATCTGGTTACTACTGTTGACCCAGGTGGAGAAACACCTGAGTGGACAGGTAAAGTTGGCTTTGTTCCAACAGTTGTGGAAGAAGCGGCACCGGACAGTAAAGATACAATCGCTATCGTATGCGGTCCTCCTATTATGATTAAGTTTACGTTACCTGTACTGGAGAAACTCGGTTTCAAACAAGACAAAGTTTACACCACTCTTGAGAACAGGATGAAATGCGGTCTTGGAAAATGCGGCAGATGTAACATTGGTTGTACTTATGTCTGTAAGGAAGGACCGGTCTTCACTGCCGAAGAAATAAGTAAGATGCCAGATGAATTCTGAGAAAGTAACAATCATATCAATCGCAGGAAAGCAGAATGCAGGCAAGACAACCCTGATCAAAGATCTTATCCCAAAATTAAAAGAGCAGGGATATCGAGTAGGAACCCTCAAGTACAACATCAGAAAATTTGATATTGATCACGAAGGAAAAGATACATACAAGTATTCTAACTCAGGTGCGGATTCTGTAGCTATTTCGTCACAAAATGAGTTTGTCGTCATGAAGAAGACAGCAAAGCCACTTACGCTGCATGAAATTATTGAAACATACCTTAATGATGTAAATGTTGTGTTGGTTGAAGGATATAGAGAAGATGATTATCCAAGGATCAGATTAATAGATCCACAGGATACAAAAACGGTTGAAACCGATCCAAAGAGCGAGTTATTACTTATAAAGGAAAATTTGGAAAACAGGTGCTTTTCTATAGAAGACGTAAATAAGGCCTTGGATTTTATAGAAAAATCGTAATTACTCAACAGGTTGAGGAAAATCTCCTCTTCCACAGACAAAAAGTGCCGAGGGTCTTAATCCCCTCCTTGAGAAGGATGAGCAAGGGGGTGGTCATTAATTTATAAGTCTTTTACAACTTATTGGGTAATTACGAAAAATCCTTGAAAATTACCTGAGAATACTATATACAGACACTACTGATATAGACAGTAACATCTCGGAAAATCCGGGTTTATATTTTTTTATACAAAATGGGGGGACAGTAAAATGAGTGCAGTATTAGAAACATACTTTCAACATGTTGTGGTAGATAAGCTTAATAAAATGATTTCTAAGCAGTTTGAGGAAATGAAGGATGATCTTCAGGTACTAAAGCAACTCCGGTCAGATTATACCAATCTTCGCATTGAACTGGAGACCCTGAAAAAGCGTGTTTCAGACTCTGGCAATGAGATCAAAGAAATATTGTCACAGAACGGCAAGAAGTCTGAAGTAACAAAGAAACCTGCACCAGCTAAGATCGCAGTAGAGAAAAAACCCGTAGCAAAAAAACTGGCAGTTAAAAAGAAAACAACGAAAAAATAAGTTTCTTAAATAATCCCTGCCTTTTTAATAGTATTAATAAAGGCATCGGTTAACGTAGTCGTTAACAGATGCCGCGCGTGACACACGCAAACGTAGCTATTTCATTTTTACAGAATAGTGGCGTCTGATTATCTGACACTGTGTAATCTAAAACCATTCGACCAAACACCCCTTCATATTATAAAACCTGACCGAATTTGAATTAAAAACAGTAACCACTGATTACATTAAGAAAAATGTAACTCATACCTTTAGGTTTGAGTTGATCCACAGCAACAAACCAAAGTCATAACTATAAAAATCATAAAATTTAATTAAATCTTAACCCAAGAGAATTAATACCAATGAAAATATATTCACTACAGGATTTTATCAAGTATCTTGACGCAAACGGCGAACTCATACGTATCAAAACAGAAGTGGACGCCAGATTGGAAGTTACTGAAATTTCCGTCAGGGCTTTACAACAGGGAATGCCTGCCCTGCTTTTTGAAAACGTTAGAGGTGCTAAGTTCCCGCTGGCCATGAACGTCCTTGCCAGTGACAAACGTATTGAACTTGCGCTGGGTAAACACCCGGACCGGCTTGGCGAAGAGTTGATTACGTTTATGGAAGATGCTATGCCGCCAAATCCGAAGGTGTTTTTCAAACACCCCGGAACAACCAGACGAATTATCAGCGCCCTTCCCAGGATGACATGCAGACCCACCTCTCAGGAAGTAGTCTGCCAGCCGAATCTTGATGACCTCCCGGTTATAACCAGCTGGCCTGATGACGGCGGACCTTTCATTACTCTGCCTCAGGTTTTTACCTATGACCCGCATGACGGGAAACGAAACCTGGGAATGTATCGTATGCAGGTCTTCGATAACCAGACAACAGGCATGCACTGGCAGATACAGAAAGGCGGCGGATTCCATTTTTATCAGGCAAAAAAAATGGGTAAGGATTTTAAGATCGCGGTGGCGTTAGGAACCGATCCAGCCCTGCTGCTGGCCACAGTCGCCGCATTACCTGAAGGCATAGACGAGGTCATGTTCAGCGGGTTCCTCCGTGGCAGAAGGACAAGGATGACAAAAGGCAGGAGTGTACCTATCAAGGTGCCTGCAGATGCGGAGTTTATCCTTGAAGGAACCGTTCATCCCACAGAGTTACGTATGGAAGGTCCGTTTGGTGATCATTTCGGGCACTATTCTCACGCTTCGAAATTTCCTGTTTTTCACATAAGCAAAGTCACACATAGAAAAAACGCCATCTATCCCGCAACAGTAGTAGGCCGCCCCCCTATGGAAGACAAATATCTGGGAAACGCTACGCAACAGGTTCTTGGCCCGCTTATTCGCCTGATCCATCCGGAAATAAAAAGTCTCTGGGCTTACTACGAAGCAGGATTTCATAACCTGCTGGTAGTTTCCGTAGAAGAACGTTACCAGAAAGAGGCAATGAAGACGGCCATCTCCATTATGGGTGAAGGGCAGCTCTCATTAACAAAGTGTGTTGTAACCGTTTCAGAAGATGTCAATCCCCGAGACTTCAACGCAGTTCTGAAGGCAATCCGTGAAAACTTTGATCCCACATATGATTTCATTATGATCCCGAAAGTTCCGTTGGATACCCTTGATTTCACCAGCTATAAGATGAACCTCGGAAGCAAGATGATAATGGATGCAACAAAATCTGGAAACATAGATAGAATAAAGATTCCAACAAAATCTGAAATAGGCCAGTTGGCAAAGACAATAGATAATCGAGTGCTGGATTTTGAGCTTCTTGGTGAGACGCTGTTGGTGGTTACGGTTAAGGATAACGGTAGAGACGTTGTCAGCAAACTAACAAAATCCAGAGAGCTTGTAGGGCCAAAGATTATCGCGGCCGTTAGCCCTGATGTTGATATTCGTAATCAGGAACAGGCCATATGGGGCATGTTCACCAGATTCGACGCGGAACGTGATATTATGTTTACCGAGGAAAAGCTTGTAGGCATTAGTCCCCTGTTCAAAGGCAAGATGGGAATTGATGCCACGTGGAAAAAAGGTTACCCCGCACCACTGGTGATGACAGATGGAATAATCAAAAAAGTAGATGAACGCTGGGACAGCTACTGGAAATGAATTAGTTTACCGCCTTCACTAATTTATTGTAGTTTTGCTACGCAAAATCTTTTACTCATTGACAACCGTACGGCTAACTGTACAATAATGTACAGTTTTAAATTGATACAAGGAAATGACAATGAAAACAGTCAGTTTTACAGAGTTTAGAAAAAATGCTTCTGAGTTAATAACGAAAGTAGAAAAAGGGGAAACCATACATATCCTTCGCCATGGTAAACCGGTTGCGGAGATAACCCCCTTGCAAACAGAAGAATTGTCCTCTCCTTCGTGGAAAAAACCTGCCTTGAAACTCTCGTTAAATGGAATCTCTTTATCTCAAGCGATTATTGAAGAAAGAAGATCCGGAGCGTAATGAAAGTCTTATTCGATTCATCCTCTTTTGCAAAAAGGTATATTGCAGAAACAGGCAGTCAAAAAGTAGAAGAAATATGTCAACAAACAACCTCCCTGGGTATAAGCGTGATATTAGTACCGGAAATAATTTCTGGTCTTGCAAGATACAAAAATGAAAGTATATTATCATCGCAAAATTACAACCTGGCAAAAAGCAAATTGTTACAAGACGTTGAAGATGCTCAAATTATTAACTTAACACCAAAGGTAATTGCTCGTTCAATTACCCTGTTAGAAAATAATTCATTACGGGCAATGGATGCATTACATATTGCGTGTGCATTAGAGTGGGAAGCAGAACATTTCGTGTCTTCTGACAGAGGACAAATCAAAGCAGCTAGAAATACCGGTTTAAAGGTAATTGCTATTATTGAATGATTTCCATCGCACGTACATTGAGATATAATACATGAAGCAAACCATTAAAAGAAAAAATTACTATCTCTCTTGACGAAACAAAGATTAAGAGTGCTCAAAAGATACTCGAAGCAAAGACAGAAACAGAGACTATAATATTTTTTAGTTTGGCCCTATTTTTTACGGGCTTTACTCATGATATCTTATTAGAGGCGGGTGTATTTCTGGTTTCTGTAAAACTTATCATAATGGCTTTTAAAGCAAGTAAAAGCGCCAATAAAATTGAACTTGAACTCAAAGAAATCAAGGAACTTATAAAGCAGAACAATGAAAGTGGAAACTAGATTCCCATATTCCCATCCCAGCCAGAAGATATGATTATCAGGCGGTCGGACATGGGAATGACATCAACAACATTGAATTTCCTATATAAATGAGTTAAGATTAAGAAGCCGATACCAGCCTACTTTATAATAATTTTACTTGAAAATTACTTTAAAGTGATATAAACCATTACTATGTTAAAACTAAAGAATATAACCGTAGAAATAACGGGAATGTCCTGTGCCTCATGTGCACAAAAGATAGAGTCCGCTATTGGCAGTGCCGAAGGAGTGAGTGAATCTGTCGTTAACTTTGCAACAAGAAAAGCTACCGTCACCGGCAGCGTCCCTGCCGAAGAGATCCACAAAATTATTGAAGGACTGGGTTATAACATTGTTAAAGAGAGCGCTCCCTCTATATCCGAAGAAGAGATTACACAATCTGAGTGGAAGAGGTTTTTGGCTTCTGCAATACTGAGCGTACCAGTCTTCATAATAAGCATGTTTATGCTTCATTTCAAATTTTCCGACCTTTGTCAACTCATATTAACAACTGCCGTAATTTTCTGGCCGGGTATCGGTTTCTTTAGGAACGCGCTGAAACAGGTCAGGCACTGGTCGCTGGGGATGGACTCCCTGATTGCACTGGGTGCAGGCGCTGCTTACGGTTTCAGCGTGATAACCCTTGTAAATGGAGGCAGTGATCTTTACTTTGAATCTGCATCTATAATAATTACGTTAATACTGCTGGGCAGGTTTTTCGAATCAAAGGCAAAAGGTAAGGCCGGTGAGGCGATAAGGAAACTGATGGATCTGCAGCCGAAGACAGCCCGTGTGGTTAGAGGAGTCACAACAATAGAAGTTCCGGTAATTGAAGTACAGACAGGAGAAACGCTTATTATAAGACCCGGAGAGAAGATACCGGTTGATGGAGTAATAACTGAAGGAAGCACCTCCATTGATGAATCAATGTTGACCGGTGAAAGTATGCCCGCTAAAAAGGTTGAAGACGATAAGGTCTTTGGCGGTACGGTGAATACAACAGGTCTGATTTATATGAAGGCTGAAAAGATCGGAGCGGATACGGTGCTGGCCCATATCGCAAAACTCGTAGAAGACGCGCAGGGATCAAGAGCCCCGGTACAACGGTTAGCGGATAAGGTCTCAGGAGTATTTGTACAGATCGTTATTGTCATAGCATTGTTAACATTGTGTATATGGTTGCTGACAGGCAAACCTTTTAATGAAGCAATCATTCCCGCAGTCGCGGTACTGGTAATTGCATGCCCATGCGCACTGGGCCTTGCAACACCCACTGCCGTTATGGTGGGTACCGGTAGAGCAGCAGGAGCGGGAATACTGATCAAAGACGCGACAAGCCTGGAACTTGCACATAAGATTAATACGCTGGTGTTGGATAAAACAGGCACAATAACCGAAGGAAAACCAAGAGTTACAGATCTGTACCATAAAATGAATGATAAAAAAGAGATGACAAAAATTGAAACTGAAAAAGCAAATGATCTTTTACACATAATGGGAAGCTGCGAACAGCATTCGGAGCACCCCATAGGAAAGGCGATCGTAAACTATGTCAGGGATCTTGATATAGAGATAAATGAGGTAAAAGAGTTCAAAGCTGTTACCGGTATGGGCATATGGGCCAGTTATAACCGGTCTACTGTTTTAATCGGCAGTGAAAGGTTAATGGAAGAAAATCATATAGACGTATCGGGATTAGAACAGAGAGCTGCGGAAATCAAAAGTGAAGGCAAAACCGTTGCCTTTATGGCCATTGACAATGAGATAAAAGCTGTCCTTGGCATTGGAGACATGGTCAGAGAAACGTCGAAAAATGCCATTCAAATGATCAAGGATATGGGTGTTGAAATAGTTATGCTTACCGGTGATAATGAGATAGTTGCAGAAGCAATCGGTAAAAAGATGAACATAAAGACCGTGCACGCGAACCTCACGCCTTCGGACAAATGCGATGAGATAAAGAGACTTCAGCAAAACGGCAAGATCGTAGGAATGATAGGAGACGGTATAAATGACGCGCCGGCCCTGGCCACTGCAGACGTCAGCTTTGCGATTGGAACGGCTACTGAAATCGCGATGGAAGCCGCGAATATCACGCTCGTTAAGGGTGACATTACCAAGGCGTGGGAAGCACTGAGACTAAGCAGACAGACTATGAAGATAATCAAACAGAATCTTTTCTGGGCATTCGGCTATAATGTCCTTGCAATTCCCTTCGCCGCACTTGGCTTCCTTAATCCCATGATCGCAGCAGGCGCCATGGCATTCAGCTCGGTGTCAGTGGTAACAAACTCTTTAAGGTTGAGACGATTCAAATTAGAGAGCGACAAAAGATGATACGAACATACAAGATACTTCATTAATATTCCTAGATTTTCAAAAGGCTATTAGTTATCATACCTGAATAACTCTTATTTTTTGTAGAAATTGATATAAATCTTCAACATGTTGAGGATTTACGCTTTTATTAGGAGAAGAAATGAATATTCTTGTTTCTGGATCACTGGCTTATGACAGAATTATGAACTTCCCCGGGAAGTTTTCCGACCACATACTTCCGGATAAGGTACACATCCTAAATGTATGTTTTATGATAAATGAGTTGAAGGAAAACTTTGGAGGTACTGCCGGGAATATTGCGTATGCCCTTGCACAACTTGGTGAAAGCCCGACAATAGTGGCAACTGCCGGTCGCGATTTTGAGTCTTATAAAGAATGGCTTAATAAGAATAAAATTCCTACAGATAATGTTAAGATCATAGACGATGAACTCACCGCCGGTGCGTATATAACGACTGATCAGTCGGATAACCAGATAACGGCATTCAATCCGGGTGCGATGAAGTTCGGCGCAAGTTATGATTTTGAATCTATCGCACACGATAATACGGTTGCCATAGTCTCACCGGGAAATCTGGATGATATGTATAATTTT
The DNA here is from genome assembly GCA_007859995.1 of Candidatus Brocadiaceae bacterium S225. GTDB lineage: Bacteria > Planctomycetota > Brocadiia > Brocadiales > Scalinduaceae > Scalindua > Scalindua brodae. Next base: position 59,819 of record SMSL01000002.1, on the reverse strand, counting down.
TCCAACATATATAAACAGAAAAAAATAGATTATATCTTTGATCCCGGGCAGTCTCTCCCCGCCTGGAATGAAGAAAAACTAGTAGAGATGATAGATGGATCAAAGATATTTATCTGCAATGATTATGAGCTGCAGCTGACCCAGGAGAAAACCTCCATGACGATTGATGATATTCTGGAGAAAACGGAGATACTTGTACAAACTAAGAGTGAACACGGTTCAGTAGTAATAATGAAAGAGCATGGTCAAACTAAAAATATTGAAATTCCTGCTGCCGAAGTTGATTCTGTAAAAGATCCTACAGGGGCAGGCGACGCCTACAGAGCGGGATTAATAAAAGGATTCTTTTTGTCAGACTGTGACATCGTCCATGCCGCAAAAATAGGTGCAGTCACCGCTGCTTATTGCGTGGAGGTTTATGGCCCGCAGAATTTCAATTTCACCCCTGAATCTTTTAACAACCGATTTGAGAACGCTTTTGGTGAAAAGGCATTTTAAGAACAGAGCTTCGCACGTTGATTCAAGGCAGAGTATGTGACCTCTTATTGTTCAAATTAGATGCTTTTAACTGTTTCCAGGAGTTACCTGGAAACACGAAGCAAGCTACTATCCATAGCACTGCAAAGCTGACTTTGCAGTGCTATGGAACAATCATTTCACAAGAAGAGACTACGTTAACTAGCAATCTCTTTTCACCGTTAGCAAAACTATCATACTTTTCACCATCAACCTGGCAAAAAGTATTTCCGGTAAAATTCAATTCCAATCTATCAGTCTGAAACTGTATGAGATTCCTGGTTATAGTGTCAAGCGGTTTTTTACACAACATGGCAAAGAACAGGTGTATCCATTCCCACATACCCCGAATAACAGTTACTTCAAACTTGCCGTCATCCATTCTACACTTTGATGATATCTCCACTCCGCCCGCATACATTTTTGTGTCAGTAATCAAAATCTCACAAAATCCTTTATTGATGGTAATTATCTCAGTTTCTAAAAGTTCATTTTGATAGCAGATTTCAATATCAAACGGTATCCTGTAACAGATATTTTTTAGTGCAAGTAACCCATAAAAGCCCTTGTTAGAGATGCAACTGGAAATGTATCTGAGGAACGGTTTATATCGTAACCGGTTAAAGTCACAGGATATTTTTGCATCATTACCAATTCCCAGATAGTTTGTGAAAATACATTTATTATCCAGACTCAAAATGTCAATTTTTGCTACTTTGCATCTCAGTATCGTCTTTAACAATGGCCCCAATCCCTGGGATTTATAAAGATGCAGAATGCCAAGTGAATTTGCAAGATCGTTCCCGGTGCCAATGGGGATTATGCCAAGTTTCGGCTTTTTTTCTAAACCGACTATCACTTTAACAATCTGAGATATAGTACCATCACCACCGGCAACCACTACAATCTCATAGTTTGAGAGATGATTATTACACTGCTTTTCTATGTCTCTCGCAGAATACTCTATATCAAAACAACCGCGGTCAAGTACTCCGTCAAGCTCTGAAATAATAGAATCCTTCAGACTCTGCCCGACCAGTTTACCGGAAACAGGATTAATTAAAAAAAGAATTTTCTTCATAAAAAAATATATTGCTGTAATACACGTCGAAACGTGCCACTGAGGTTTGCATCGTTGATTTATACCAGTTGCATTATTTATCCATCCCCACACTCGCTGCATTGTACCACATTTTTAAATTGACATTATGATTTAATAGTTTTAACCTTCACCGTTTATTTATAAATCAGTGAGAAACTGTATTTCGATAATCTGCTGATCCAACTGTTTAAGGAAGAGTTATAAAGAGAAATGACTGTTTTGAGTAAGAATCTTACACGTTTCTATAGCTTCAGCCAGGAAGGTGCTGGTAAGTTGACTATCCATTTTCAAGACCGATTGGATGTGAGCAACACCGCACCGCTTACAAAGGAGTTCAACGTCCTGCTGCGGACCCACAAACCGGATAACCTGGTAATTGATCTGGAAAAATTGAATGACCTTGACGACTACGGAGTTTCCGTGCTTGTGGAACTGAAGAGAGCGATGGGTAACAGACGGGGTAATTTTTCGTTAACAAATATTTCTGAAAAAGTTAATGAAATCCTCTCGATGCATCGCTTTGATGTTTTGGGCCGACAACCTATCTCCACACATAAAACATCATCAAGCCTTTTTGCTAACCTGGGAGATTCTGTTTTTAATATAGGCAGCGAAATAAGGTTTATGCTCACATTTCTCGGTGATACATGTTTCTCCTTTCTCATGTTTTTGCGACGTCCCGGAGGACTACGCTTTAATGATATGATAGAAAAAATGAAGCATGTAGGTCTTGATGCGTTACCAATTGTTGGCTTAATCAGTTTTCTACTTGGTTTGATAATGGCATTCATGTCATCAGTCCAACTCCAACAGTTTGGGGCGAACATTTATGTGGCTTCGCTCGTTGGTATTTCAATGACCCGCGAACTGGGACCAATCATGACCGCCATTATTGTGGCCGGTCGTTCCGGTTCCTCCTTTGCTGCCGAAATAGGCACCATGAAAATTTCAGAAGAGGTCGATGCCTTATATACCATGAACATTAACCCGAATTTTTTTCTTGTACTGCCGCGCATGTTTGCCGCTTTTTTAGTAATGCCCGTACTGGTCCTTTTCTCTGACCTCTTTGCTATTGCCGGGGGCTTACTGGTGGGTGTTACCATGCTTGACCTTACCGTCAGTGGCTATATAAACCAGACGATAAATACCCTCACGCTTTTTGATGTATTCTGGGGGGTATTTAAAAGTGGGATATTTGCCATTCTCATTTCGTGGACAGGATGCCTCAGGGGATTCCAGGTAAAAGGCGGTGCTGCCGGAGTAGGCCAGGCCACTACGTCGGCAGTGGTGACTAGCATTTTCCTGATTGTCCTGACCGATTCACTTCTTGTGGTCATACTGAGATATTGGAATGGATGACGCGGAGAATACTAAAACAATAAGTATTATACATCAAATAAAACAACAATGATTAACAAACCGGCAGAAGAAAAAAGAGTAGCCATCAATGTTATAGACATGGTGGCAGGTTACGGAGAAGATGTGATACTGAATCATATTAATTTTAAAGTGTATGAAGGTGAAATCTTTGTAATCCTGGGTGGGAGTGGCTGTGGAAAATCCACTTTACTGAAACATCTCATCGGACTCAATCATCCGATTTCGGGAAATATAGTAATTAATGGTATCGATATTACGAGTAACAGAGAAAGTAACCTTCAGCAAGTTTTGCGTGAGTGCGGTATACTCTTTCAGAGTGGTGCACTCTTCAGCTCAATGACAGTAGCTGAAAATGTTGCACTGCCAATGCAGGAACATACCGATTTGCCGGCATCTTCAATTGATAACATAGTAAGAATGAAACTTGCACAGGTAAGTCTGACCGGATATGAAGACCATCTACCTTCAGAGATCAGCGGTGGAATGAAAAAACGGGCTGGTCTCGCACGGGCAATGGCGCTTAATCCAAAGGTTTTGTTCTTTGATGAACCTTCTGCAGGCCTTGATCCTATTACATCGGCAGAGCTTGACCAGTTGATTATTCGTCTCAACGGCAGTTACAATACGACTATGGTTATTGTAACACATGAGCTTCCCAGTATATTTTCGGTTGCACACCGTGTTATAATGCTTGATAAGAGAGTTAAAAAGATAATTGCAGAAGGTCAACCGCAATATTTACGTGACAACAGTCAGAACCCATTTGTCAGACAATTTTTCAATCGTGAAATTGAATCAGATAATGATCTACTGATTGATTGACAACTCCCCTGGCATTTATATTGTGTGAGGATCAGTAACTCTATAATTTTACAGTTTTAATTATGATTAATCAGAAAGCTAAATTTTTTGTCGGATTATTTATTGCCACAGGTATTGGCCTGGCAGTGGTAACCATTATCTTATTGGGAATGAATCGTTTTCTTGAGAAGGGACGGTTCTATGCTGTCTATTTTAACGAATCTGTTCAAGGTCTCAAGATTGACTCTCCGGTAAAATATAGAGGTGTCACTATTGGCCATATTGAACGAATAGCCCTGGCCCCGGATTCCGAATTAATTGAGGTTGTCCTGAAGATAGAAGCAGATATTACACTTGAAGAGAATATGGTAGCCCAGCAAAAAGCAGTGGGGATTACCGGCAGCAAATTTATTGAGCTGGATCTTATGGATGGTTCCACTGATTCCAGTTCCCCTGACCTGAAATTCCCTACAGAATATCGTGTGCTGGCGTCAAGACCATCAAACATCAGTGAACTGTTTCGTAGCGTAGATGATATCGTAAAAAAACTTAATACCCTGGATATTGTCAATATATCTGATAGTTTAAAAACTACACTGAATAGTTTGGATCAATCATTACACGATTTTGACGCTAAGGGGATATCAAATGATATTAAGACTTCATTGAATATTATAAACAAAAGTTTTGATCAGAAACGGTGGGGAAAACTTATTACCGGTCTTGAAATAAATGTAATTGCTCTGGAGAAGGTCATAAACAGCGCTGACGGGCTTATGCAAAAGACCTCAGATATATTAGGCCAGACAGGTACTGAAATTTCAGGCATCAGTAACCATCTGACTGTCGTTGGTCAAAACCTTGAAAAAACAACAGGAAACCTTGATAATTTAATGGAACAAATCTCTGCCCATCCATCACAACTCCTGTTCGGTGAACCACCGCCAGAGAGAAAACTTGGTGATGTTAATGAGTAATTGCCTGTTACCAGCTAAAACAACTCTGTCATTTATAAAGGTTATAATTATGCGTTTTGCCATTTTTATTCTGATCATGTTCTCAATAGTTTCAGGGGGCTGCGTAACACTCAAACAGCAATATAAAAAAATCGAATATTATACCCTGGAATATGACGCTCCGGATTTAATTGAAAAAGCTACCCTGAAACCTGTACCGGCAGTGCTAAAGGTGGAGCATTTCAGCATTGCTCCGGCCCTTAATAGCAGTCGAATTGTCTATAGAGATCAAGAGTTTAAACGCTCCTCCTACTTCTATCATAAGTGGAAGACAAATCCCACAGACATGATATCATATTCCCTGGCTCGATATATCAGGGAAAGTGGTCTTTTTAAAGCGGTCAATGTGCCATATAGTAAAACCCCACACACTCATATAGTAGAAGGTTTAATAGATGAGTTTCTTGAGTGGGATTCAAAAGATAAATGGGAAGCGGTATTAAGTGTAAACGTAACTTTACTTGATGTAGAAACATCAGATGTCAGCAAGAAGATCATCTTTCAACAAAAATTTTCATCCAGAAAGAAGTGTGAAGAGAAACATCCAAAGGCCCTGGCCCGAGCGATGAGCCAGGCAATGGCTGAGGTGTCAGAGGGTATATGCTTGACAATCCATAAGGCATTAGCAGGAAAGTAAAGGTAAAATAGATGCGGGATATTATCGACATACCGGAGATGCAAAAATATACTGTTTCATTTACAGCCGGGAAGGTCATATTCCTTCAAGGGGACAAGTCGCAAGACATGTATTTTCTTGTCAATGGGCGCATTGAGGTTTCTAAGGACAACAAAAAAATTGCCGACATTTCAGAACCAGGTACTACAGTAGGAGAGATGTCTTACCTACTGAACGCACGAAGAACAGCAACAGTAAAGGCACTGACCGATGTAACTGTCATTATGGTCCCCACTGATCAGATCGAAGAAATGATGCATAAGTATCCATCTATTGCGTATCATATGTCTTTGAAACTTGCCGCACGCCTCGAAGAGACTACACGTATAATGCACGGGCTCAAAGAGTTTAATGATCAACTTCCTGACGCAATTGTTATGGCCGATAAGTATAAAAACATCCTCTCATGGAACCAGGCAGCCGAGAAATTGCACGGCCGGGCATGGGAGCAGATGAAGGGTTATCCATTGGCAGATTTGTATCATAATCAACAAGATTACGAACAGTTTATGGCGGATATACAGTCCGGAAACTCATTAAGAGAAAAAGAACTGGTCGTCAAACATCCTGATAAAAATGAACGCTATGTTTCTACCAGCACCACTGTACTCTATGACGGCCATCACAATGTGGAAGGTTATATATTTTTTAGCCGTGATGTGACAGAAAGCAAAAACCTTGAAAAGAAGTACAAACGTATCAAAAAATGGTCAGTCTCTGCTATCGTATTTTCCTGTCTGTTGATAATCGCCATCTTTTTCACCATCCCATATTTTTCCAGAGGGAGCAAGATCCTCGATTATAAAAAAGGAGTGTTCAAGAACAGAATTATCGAGGACTCTCAGAATATAACGAAAACCATTACCGGGCCCCTGGCGACCGGAGATTTAAAAGCCATCACCGATATAATGCGGATTTTTTTTAAAGATAAAAGCCATGCACATTTTGGTATTAAAGGCCTTTTACTACTTGACCGTAACAAAAAGGTAATAAGTGCTCATTCACCTGAAATGAGTAATGCGAAAGAGGCCATGATTGGTTACAGTTATACCGGCATCAAATTCAAAGGAGAGGAAACGTCTTCTCACAAAATCCTGGATCTGTTCCGTGCTGACAAAGAGAACCCAATGGGCGCAAAAGGGGTGGAAATAGCTTACGAAATATGTAATGAAAATGGAGAGACAACAAACTGGCTGATCTTCCAACTGGAAATGGAGCATCTCGATCGGGAATACGGTATCAACACAAAGATACTGTCCAAGATAGATTTCCGGAAAGATTAAGGAGGAAAAAATGACGGCCCTTGTTCCCCTTTAAGTAAACCTTATGCCGGTTCAGGTTCAGGTTTGTAGCCTGAACCGAAATGTTTAGTTCAATCTACAAGATTGAACTGACAGAATCACATAAAGACATGATTGGTTGTCTCTTCCACTGGCTTTATAAATCAATGACCCAGCTTGGATCAAAATGGGCATGGCAGTCTGGGCATATCAGGATGATTTTACACTGTTCTTTTGTCTGCCGTACAAATGAAGTGTGAAAACCATCCTCGTACCCACATTCAGGACAAATATGAAGTTCCTCTTCTATTGTTATTTGCTCCGGTTTCTTACTCATTAATCACTCCTTCCACTTGATAGAACATCCCATTGACGGGTATTGATTGGGAGACGGTTTTTCCCCTTCCAGCAGCGCCTGGATGGCATCATGCAAATCGTGCGACGTTACTTTTTCAGGATGCTGCCAGTTGTCATCTATCTGTCCGTGATAGCACAACTCCCTCTCTTTGTTGTAAACATATATGTCGGGAGTGCATTGCGCCTGATATTTTTTCGATACGGATTGATCCTCATCTCTTAAATAGGGGAAATTATACTCTTTCTCTTTGGCCCTCTTGATCATGCCATCAAAATTATCTTCCGGGTATTTAATGCCGTCATTCGGATTGATTCCGATAAGCTGGACATTTCGTTCTGCAAATTTTTCCTGTAATTGAACGAGCCTGTCATCCACCGCCTGAACATACGGGCAATGATTGCACATAATTACAATAACTAAAACGTCCTTATCGTCATAGTCTGCAAGTGAGTGCATTTCCCCGTCTATACCCTTTAAGCAGAAATCGATTGCCTTAGTCCCTAATGGTACATTGATTGATTTCAGTAGAGCCATTTTGACCTCCTGTATTAAAAAATAATGTCTATTTCGCCTTATCTAGAAGGCTTTTGAACGCTTCTTCAATGATCTTTTCGTGCTGCTCCGGAGTTTCCGCCCTGCCGTACTTCTTTATGATGTTATCCCACTCCGGAGTTCCATGGTATTGATGACATCCCATGCACAACCCTTCTCTCTCCACAATATTCCTCTCCTTCTCATTTAACGGCCTGTCTTCAGGCAGCGGCATGTTCTGAATCTGCTTGCCACTCCGTGTAACCAACTGGTCCAGGGCAAAGGGAAAGCCGGTAATCTTCGGAACCTGCCACTTACCCGTCTTCGCGCCGGGAATATCGCCATATACACCCTTAGACAAATCCTGGAAGAGCGGGCTGTCTCCAAGAATTTTCCCGGCGCTCCTTGAATTCCCTGTGCCGTATCCGATAGCCTTAGGGTTGGTGTGGCAATCCTCACATGTCCGGGCAACCAGTGAGATTGAATGAGGCTGCAAAGGGGCAAGTGTTGGAGAATTATGCCCCGTCGAAGTAGTATACGTTTTATTAAGCGCCTTAACCTCTCCATTTTCATCAATAAAGGTGTAGAAGACCTGACAGCCCGGGGCAAGCGGTGACACCTTTTCCCTCAAATTCATTCCCAATATAGGGCTTTCCCATCTCATAAAAGAGCGGTTTTCCAGTGACAGGTTACCGGCTTTTTTTGTTACAGTCTGCCTGCCGGTTGCAGGATCAACCTTTTTCGAAGTAGTGATCCAGTCGGTGCCCTCTGCTCTTCTGTCATATTCCATATGGCATCCAAAGCACTGAGGAGCCCATGTGGCGTGACACGCGTAACATTCCATCTTCTCAATATGTTTGTGGATAGTCGACATAGCGACCTTGCCCTGCTTTGTCTTGAAGGTATCGGCCTGCTTTATTTTCTTCAAAAGAGGTATCTCATGTTTTTTTCCGGTAAATCTGCTGTAGACATATGACGTGTCTCCCTCCCTTCTCCAGTTTTGCTTTACATTTCCTCTTGAGGTAAGCATGTATTCCACGTTGTCTTTTTTATATGTCCCCCTGTCGCCATTCAATGTTACCGGTGTCCCGTATCCTACGGACAGCTCCCAGGGATACTTCTCCGGTGTCCCGTGACAATCGTAACAACTGATCTCCACCTGGTATAACGTTGCCGGGTAGATGTTGCCGTCACCGTGTACATCAATTGATGTGTGACAGTCCACACACTGCATGCCCCTCTCAAAGTGTACGTCTTTCCGCACATGCATATATTCTTTCGTAAAGAGAGGTTTCTGTGCCTCCCCATTTTCATCAAAAGGAGCAGCATGGGCGTCCTTTATATAATCAAACTCAAACATCCCCGCAAAGGTAGTTCCTATCCTTTTTCCCCGTGTGTGACAGTGAGTACACTGAGCTGCCGGAATTGCTGTAGTAATGCGGTGTTTTAACGGATGAGGGCGTTCACCCGAGTTTTTAATATTCGGATCATTCCCTTCATACTGCCCGTCGTTTCCATAGAGCATGTGGCAGGCGGCACAGCCTGACGCCCTTAAATCACCTCTTTTATTTCTCCCCTCTCCCCATACATGGCATCGCGCACACTGTTTCCTATAGGTATCTGAGAAACCGGCCTTTTCCTCTGAACCGAATACCGATACACCCTCCTTGAAATCCGGTATCTCCTCCACACTGTCAAGCCGTCTAAGATATCCGAACTTAATGGCCTTTTCCGTCCACTCCTTGAATTTATCGGTGCCTACACCTGGAACCGGGCCGTCCGTGTCAACCATGTCAAAGTTACCATAGGGGAATGTCCCCTTCGGAACGACGCCGTTTGATGAGAGGTTTTTGCTTGCTATACCCGTCTGAAGGGAATGAAGCGATCTGGACAGCCTGTTCGTGTAATCTTTCCCGAGAGTCCCGGAAGGATCCAGAGTAGCCATATTCTCGGACATTATCTCCCCGCCAACAGGCTTTTCAAGTGGTTTCCCCATTAAGGTGGTAATGCTCCCTTTACCGTCGTGACACTTTGCGCAGCCTTTCCCCTCATGAAGGACCCACATACTTGACGGATTGGGAATGAGCCCCTTATGTGACTCTTCTTTTTTGCCGGATGACGGAACCCCCTCGTGACAGATGGCACACTCATAACCCCGGCCCTTTCCATATTTCTGTTTGGCAAATAGCAGGAGGTACGGCTGCATCCTGTCGTTAATAACTTCAATCCCTTCATGGCATGACATACAACCCTTATCTTCACTCTCTACGTTTAAGATGTCCTTGGAAATATTTTTGACACTGACACTCCGGGTAATACCGGAATCAGGAGTTGCATTTTCAATGCTGGAAGCTTGCCCGCTTCCGGATTCCGGTACGGCCTTGCACGCTCCAACCACTCCCAGAAAAACTGTCAAGCTAACTACGATAAATAACTTTATATTTTTCATAATATTCCCCTTGGTATTTAAATAACTGATAACAGTGGATTATAAATGATTAATTAATGAACATTATTATACAAGAGTATTCTCGATTTTCCCATAAATGTTATTCTGGGAATTGATTCCCTTCGTGCTATTGAAATGATACACAATCACTTTAAAAGCAAGCATTCTGTTTAAAATAACAACAAAAATTGCCATATTCACCCATACCTGTTTTCAATCTATCTGATTATTGACAAACTATTTTAAAATTTACACCATCTTAAAAAATCATTCCATAAATGATATTTTTTTCAATTTACATTAAACATGGAATCCCCCCCCTGTTCACTCATAGCTATAAACATCTGCAAAACAAATAGTTATGCAATAAAAACCTCCATAAACCATTCCAATAATTTTTCATTCAACGAATAAGACGCGAAGAGTTTACCTAATGGATAGAACAAAGTAACAATGTTCAGATATTAAACACTCTTGATAGTCGAAGTTGGCAGCTATTTTGCTTTTCAAACGATGCTATGTATAAAAACCTCAATATCGAATAATGATAATGGTATCGTAAGAGCGTTTACGGGTGATGGCAACAGTGCGACAGAAAAATTAATAGAGTGTTATGTTGTCTATATTGAATTAAGTGGGAAATATGGAGTGCATCATCCGTGATGATGCGTTTTAAAGCAGTGACACGGTCACTACACTCCATAAAATAAGCGAAGCGAATCCGCCAACAGAACCCATGAGTAAAATGATGGAAGACAAGGAGAGCAGAAAAACATTACAAATATATGCCAGGCAACAGGACGCCATAGCCCGCCTGTCACATGAGGCTCTCCTGGGTGATGATTTAATTTCAATAATGAACAAAGCGGTGAGCACCATTGCTGATACGCTGGGCAACGAATACTGTAAAGTACTTGAACTACTGCCTGATGGCAAGGCCATGATACTTCGGGCAGGTGTAGGTTGGAAGGAAGGCATTGTGGGAGCTATCACAGTAAACGCCGGGTTAGATACACAGGCGGGTTACACATTGAAATCTAACGAACCCGTAATCGTAAAAGACCTGAAGGCGGAAACACGTTTTTCAGACCCACCACTTTTACACGACCATAACGTAGTCAGTGGGATGAGCGTAGTCATTCGCGGAAAGAGAGGCCCATGGGGTGTATTGGGCACTCATACAAGCAAGCCCACTATGTTCACCAGAGATGATGTCAACTTTATTCAGACCGTGGCAAACATCCTGGCTATCGCAATAGAGCGTAGATTGTCAGAGAATGCGCTGAAGGAATCAGAACAAAATTATTGTAGTTTTATAGAAAAGGCAGAGGATGCCATTGTCATCATTAACGAAAAAGGGATAGTTAGTGTCTGGAATAAAGCAGCAACAAAGATGTTCGGGTATTCAAGACATGAAATCATTGGACAACCTATTACCGTCATTATTCCTGAAAGATCTGAGAAGCAGCACCAAGAGGGACTGCAGAAGCCTGTAAAGACGGGTAACTCCGAAACTATTGGCAGAATAATGGAAGTTTCCGGAATAACGAAAGAAGGGATTGAAGTGCCGATAGAGATGTCTTTAGCTTTTCAAAAGAGTGAAAAAGTCGCTTTGATCAAAATGAAGGAAGCATTCGAAGCTCAAAAAATAGCGGAGAAAATTGCGATTACAGAGGAAATTCTCGGCAAACTCCTGCGCCTGACGTATCAACCTCTGTCAATTCATGAATTTCTCAATCAGGCATTGGATTTGATACTGAGTTCTATACCATGGCTGGATATTCCTCTCTACGGAGGTATCTTTCTAACTGACAAAACAGGACAGGAAGAGACCCTGAATCTCGTCACAAAGCATCGTCTTGAACCTGAACTGCAGACGTTATGCGCACAGGTCTCATTCGGGAAATGCATGTGCGGCCGCGCTGCAGCGACACGTGACATTCAATTCTCTGATTGCATAGACGAGCGCCATGATATTCGCTTTGAAGGTATGAAGCCGCATGGGCACTACAACGTGCCCATAATGCAGGGCAGTAATGTACTCGGAGTTGTGGTACTGTATCTGCGGGAAGGTCACAAGCGGCTGGTGAGTGAGGAAATATTTCTGAGTAAACTCTCATCTGTGTTGAGCATAGGTATTTTACAAAAGTATACTGAGAGTGCACGGAACAACGCGGAAACGGCATTACATAAGGAAACAAAGCTTGTTCGTTTATTGCAGGAAATAACGATTACAGCCAATGAAGCGCATTCTGTAGAAGAAGCCAGACGGATATGCCTTGGTAAGGTGTGTGAGTTTACAGGATTTCAGGTTGGGCATATATGTGTTCCGGATTCAAAAGAAGTTCTGGTTTCCTCAAATATATGGTATTTTGATCAAGTTGAGAGGTTTGCAACATTTAAGAATGTTACCGAAGCAACTACATTTGAAAAGGGTATTGGCTTGCCTGGGCGGGTATGGGAAAGTGGGAGACCCGCATGGATTAAAAATTTAATAATGGATTCTAATTTCCCCAGAGCAAAATTGGCAGAAAACCTCATAGTTAAAAGCGGGTTTGCTTTTCCTGTTTTGGAACAAAAAACGGTTGTAGCAGTGTTTGAGTTCTTTTCCACCGAAGTGTTAGAACCTGATGAGTCATTATTGCAGGCAATATCAACCCTTGCTACTCAACTGGGCAGGGTATCAGAAAGGAAACGGGCAGAAGAACAACTACGTATTGCCAAAGAGGCAGCCGAAGCGGCAAACACAACCAAGAGTGAATTTCTGGCCAACATGAGTCATGAGATACGCACTCCAATGAACGGTATAATTGGTATGACCAGTCTTTTACTGGACACAAAGTTGACTCCCGAACAGTATGAATATGCAGCTACCGTATACGGCAGCGCAGACTCTTTACTTACTATCATCAATGACATCCTTGATTTCTCAAAAATAGAGTCCGGGAAGCTTCAGATGGAGAACATAAATTTTGACCTGCGTGTTGCCGTGGAGAGTGTCGCTAATGTCCTCGCCGTCGAGGCACATGAGAAGGGCATGGAATTATCCTGCTTTATCAGTCCGAAAGTTCTTCCCTTATTGCGTGGTGATCCGGGGCGGTTGCGACAGGTTTTGATTAACCTTACCGGCAATGCCATCAAATTTACAGACAGAGGAGAAGTCGGAATCAGCGTGATTATGGTTGAAGAAACAGAATCGCATATTACCGTACAGTTTAATGTCAAAGATACCGGCATCGGCATACCTGCAGACAGTATGGATCGTCTGTTCAAATCATTTTCTCAGGCAGATGCATCTACTACCAGGAAGTATGGCGGTACCGGACTGGGATTGGCAATTTCAAAACAGATTACTGAGTTAATGGGAGGCCAGATCGGTGTAGAAAGCGAAGAGAGTAAGGGATCAACCTTCTGGTTTACGGCAGTGTTGGAAAAACAACCTTTGGCTAATCAACAGGCGCCAGTCGATCTGGGAGATATAGAGAATAAGCGAGTACTGGTTGTGGATGACAACGATACAAATCGCTATATTTTTAGAAAATATCTCGAATCCTGGCACTGTCGGGTTGAGGTGGCTGCCTCGGCGAAGGAAGCCATGAAGAGACTGCGCAGTGCTGTTAATGAGAGTGATCCATTTAAGATTGCCCTGCTGGACTATTGTATGCCGGATGTGGATGGAGGATCGCTTTGCAGGGAGATCAAGGCAGAGTCACAATTGCATGATCTAATTCTCGTGATGCTGACTTCCGTTGGCAGACGTGGAGATGCGGACCGTTTTCAAGAGCTTGGCTTTGCAGCATATCTGATAAAGCCTGTAAAAAAGTTGCAGTTATTTGACTGTCTCAGAATTGTTTCCGGGAAATCTGCAAGTATTGAGAAGGATACAACCGGTAAAATAGTTACCCAATATTCAATCGCAGAGGATCATAAACAACGCGTCCGCATAGTTCCGGCAAAGGATCTTAAACAACGTGTCCGAATACTTCTGGCAGAGGACAATATTGTCAATCAGAAGATTGCCTTGCGTATATTGGAAAAGAAGCTTGGATATCATGCGGACGTTGTTACTAATGGCATGGAGGCCATTGAATCGCTGGAAAAATTTGATTATGATCTGATATTGATGGACTGCCAGATGCCTAAAATGGACGGTTACAAAGCGACCAGTATCATACGTGATGAGAATTCAGCCGTTCGGAATCATAACATCCCGATAATAGCCATGACTGCCAATGCCATGAAAGGAGATCGTGAAAAATGCCTTGACTCCGGTATGGACGACTATATTTCCAAACCGATCAACGTAAAGAAACTTGCCGACGCAATAGACGGGAGCCTGAGTAACGGAATAAAACCACGGTTATCATCTGCATCAGATCAGGAAGAAACAATATCTAAGGAAACGGAACACGCGGTACCATAGGCGGTCTATTCTGAACTTGCGGATGATGCAGACCTGGTGAAACTTTATAGATGAATTTGTTGCGGGGTTGGAAGATGATATAAAGACCATGCACAAGGTGTTGGATGGTTGTGACTATGACGGCCTGCGCCGCCTTGCACACCAGATGAAAGGTTCAGGAGGCAGCTATGGATATCCAATATTGACTGAAACCGCAAAAATACTGGAAGAAGCGACAGGAGCGAGGGACATTAAGACCTGCTCAACAGTGCTGGAGAAGTTTGAAGTACTTTGCCAGGGTATCATTCCCAATTTTTTGTAAATCAGGAATGATACCCATGAATACGTGGATTCGGCCTCCGGCCTTAATCCACCCTTACAAGTAAGCAAACGTATGGTGTGAGGTAGGGTGGATTAAACGAAGTGAATCCACCTCTTTTATATACAAAAAAATGGGAATGCTCTCCTTTGCCAGGCGGTGGATGGAGGCAGAAAATGGTGTCACACTCTGAGCGAAGTCGAAGTGTATCTAACATTGTAATTACCAGACATAAATTTATCTGGAAGAACAGTCGAACTCCTGTTAAACTCCCGGGAGTCATATTCATAAGTAGCAATGTTGATCTTAATGGAAGGCAAATGGAAAGTAATAAAGTATTTGATAAGGATGAGATACTCAATAAATTTGATGGAGAAAAAGAGTTTTTAACAGAACTGATAGAGATATTTATAAACGACATCCCGGAACAACTTTCCGGAATTAAAAAAGCTGTTGACAAACGCAACAGCAATGACCTGGAGAGATCGACCCACAAGCTGAAGGGCGCTGTTGCTAATTTTGAAGAAAAAGCCGCTTTTGAAGCGGCTTTACAATTGGAGATGATGGGCAGGGAAAGCAAACTGGACGGGGTTGAAGAGGCTTATGAAACTTTGATGAAAGAGGTAGAATGCCTGGTGAATTCGTTAAAGGAATTTGCTGAATGAAAATATTAATTGCAGAAGACGATAATATAACACGGCGCAGATTGGAAAAGTTTTTGGCAGACATGGATTTTGAAGTTGTATCGTGCGGGAATGGTCTCGATGCCTGGAAAATTATTCAGTCAGAAGACCCACCGAATCTTCTAATACTTGATTGGATGATTCCTGGTATGGACGGTTTAGAGATATGCCGTAAGGTCAGAAAACTGGCAAGAGATCCATATACGTTTATCATGCTGCTCACATCGAAAGGCAGGCAGGATGATTATATCAAGGGAATGGAGGCGGGGGCAGACGACTATATTACCAAACCATTCAATCATAATGAACTAAGAGCCCGCCTGAAGGTTGGAAAGCGTATTGTTGAATTGAATAAAGAGCTTTTGTCAGTACGTGACAATTTTGAAAAACAGGCAACCATTGATCATTTGACGGGTCTGTACAATCGTCACTACATGGTAGACATCCTTGAAAAGGAGTTTGCCCGTGCGCTGAGATACCAAACCGATTTATCCTGCCTGCTGCTTGATTTGGATTGTTTCAAAGATGTAAACGATACCTTTGGACATGTCTTTGGTGATTTTGTGTTACGAGAATTTTCTACGGGATTAAAGCAAAACGCAAGGATAACTGATATTCCAATTCGATATGGAGGAGAAGAGTTCATGATACTTCTCCCGAATACAGGTGTCGCCGAGGCACAAAAAGTAGCTGAAAAAATTCTTGCTACATGTAAGAAAAAGAAGTATGAAGATGGTCTCAATTCAACAAGGATAACCGTGAGTATAGGTATTGCATCTCTAAAACAGCATCAATTATTAGAAGGTAAAGAGATTATAGCATGTGCAGACAAAGCTCTTTACCAATCTAAGGCGGAAGGAAGAAACAGGATTACTGTTTACACGAAGCCTCCCTGGATATCTGAGGATAATAGAATCAGTGAAGACAAAAATTTAAGATACCTGAAGGAAAACCTTTCAGTGATTTTAGAAAAAGCAAAAAAATCATCTATAAGATCTTTAGAGCTTTTAACCCGTGACATAGGTGGCGAGGACCACAAGCAACATAATCACGATGTAAAGAGATACATTACACTCATTGGTGAAAGGCTTGCCCTTCCTCCCGCTATTATTGAAACTTTTCGACGTGCAGCAAATTTTCATGATAATTTTAAAGTTTTGCTGAAAAAAACTATAAAAGCTAAAACCAAGGTGCTAAACAAAGAGGAGAGGATTGAGATTGAAGACCATCCGTACATGTTATCAGAACTGATCGACTTGTTCGATTTTTTTGCCAACGAAAAGTCGATACTTCAATATCACCATGAAAACTTTAATGGAACCGGTTATCCCGATGGGCTTAAAGAAAATGAAATCCCACTTGGCGCTCGAATATTTGCGATGACTGATGCAATCACGGCTATGCTATCCGGACGGCTATATAAGGCGAAGCTATCTCCGGAAGAGATGGTTGTAGAACTTGCAAATAAGGCCGGTACACAGTTTGACCCGGCACTGGTTTCTTTGTTTTTTGATATCATTGAGAAACAAGAACTTTTTTCCGTGCCGGCAGAGGTTTTAGAGCAGGCACGTGGAAAGGTTGGTGAGAAAAAATGAGGTATTTTCATGCAGAGTCGCAGAGAACAAGGTATCTGCATATATTTTTTGTAAAGTAGTTTTTTTCTTAGCGTTCTTGGCGCCTGGCGTGAGGAAGAAAAACAAGCATTAAACCGTAATTTTTACAAAATTATTTGAAAATTGGAGGATTTACCAGCATGAGCTCTCATGCAGCATCAACACTCATTGCCAGAATTAAATCTATACCTACTTTGCCAACCGTGGCTCTTCGTGTTATAGAAATCACTGCTGACCAGAAAAGTTCAGCAAATGACCTCATGGGGATTATTAGTCCGGACGTATCCCTTACTACAAAGATACTTAAAATAGCTAATTCTCCATTTTATGGACTTACACGAGAAATTTCATCCCTGCAACACGCAGTAACCATATTGGGATTCAAGGAAATCAGGAATCTTGTCATATCTTCCGTTGCATTTGAGAGTTTTAAGAATCTAAAGCGAGATGGGAAATTTGACATTAACAAATTCTGGAGGCACTCCTTCTATTGTGCTCTTGCTGCAAAGAATATTGCTGTTGATTTGAAAATCGAAAGCAGTGAATTATTTGTAGCAGGCCTGGTTCACGATATAGGGAAATTGGCCATGTATATCACATTTCCCAGTGAATTTATGATGCAGTTAGAAATCATGAATCCTTTGAAAATAAAATACACGTCCTTTGAAGCCGAGAAAAATGTCTTTGGAATGACTCATGATGAAGTTGGAATGAAACTACTGAAGAAGTGGATGTTTCCGGAAAATCTGCTAACCGCAGTCGGCTATCATCATCGCCCACAGGAGGCGGACAGGAAATCTCTCTTTCCGATAATTGTACATACCGCCGATATTCTTACCCATGTTTACGAAATGCAGGCTGAAGATGAAGAAGGGGATTATTTTCAGACCGAACTTTTCTACGGTGATGCGATAAAGCTATCCCAGTCGTTTGGAATAGACTGGAATGTGTCTGATCTGAGCAGATTCCAACAATCACTGAAAGAAAGTATAAAGAAGGAAACCGGCACCATAAAATTGTTCTTTTAGCAATAGCCTGCTAAAGGGCGACGGGAGCATTCCCATTTTATTGTATATAAAAGAGGTGGATTCACTTCGTTTAATCCACCCTACCTCGCACCATACGTTTGCTTATTTGTAAGGGTGGATTAAGGCCGGAGGCCGAATCCACGTATTCATAGGTATAATACCTGATTTACAAAAAATTGGGAATGCTCCCAAGGGCGACGCAGTATGGAGATTCAGGGGGGGGGGGGACATACAAAACAGAGCCGTACTGGATTATAAATTTCTTATTTCCGAATGCGGAGTGAAAGATGTGAATCTGAAATCTGGCAGGTTATGCCATGGAGTTCAGTATTTCAACTCCACGCCCTAATGTATCGAACGTTGCGGCGTAAGAGATTCTGAAATGAGTCTTCTTTTCTGAAAATACACTGCCTGGTATGATCAGCAAATCATGCTTTATCGCCTCCGTAACGAACTCCTCATCAGTTCCCCATGGTACTTGAGGAAACGCATAAAACGCACCGTCAGGCCTGATTAACTTGTAACTCTCTTTAAGACCATCACAAACGAAATCACGTTTCTTTCTGTAATCTTCTACATACGCATCCATATTAATATCCATGGCCTTTACTCCGGCTACCTGCGCAAATGAGGGAGCGCAAATATATGTATACTGCTGAAGTTTCATCATTTCATCAATAATCTTTGCAGGACCAATTGCACTGCCTAATCGCCATCCGGTCATTGCGTATGATTTGGAAAAACCGTTACAGGTTACCGTATTTTCATGATATTTTCCGATACTCTGATATTCTATGTCATAAACGAACTTCTTGTATATTTCGTCTGAAATAATTATCAGGTTATGTTTTTTTGCGATGTCGCTAATTTCCTTAAGACGTTGCGGGTTGTAAACTACACCTGTAGGATTTGACGGACTGTTAATAATGAGGATTTTAGTGCGAGGGCTTATTAGTGGTAAGATGCGTTCAGGGGTGAGTTCAAAATCAGGATATGTGTCAATAAACCTTGTCTTACCTCCGCAAAAATTCACAAGATGTTTAAATGACACAAAATACGGATCAGGCACAAGAACCTCATCTCCAGGGTTTATGAGAACCATAAACGCAAGGGTTAAAGCTCCGGCCACACCGGAAGTAATCATTATGCTTTCGCCCTTGATACCGCGCTCTTTTCTTGCTTTTTCCAGAATCTTTTCACTAAGCTCTGGTATGCCCTGGGTTCTTGTATATCGGTTAAAGCCTCCTTGTATTGCTTCTATTGCTTCGTTCTTTACCGCTTCAGGGACATCGAAATCCGGCTGTCCGATGCTGAGGTTAACCGGATTCTTAATCTTTTGTGCAAGATCGAATACCTTTCTTATCCCGGATGCTTCAAATCCCTGCATTCGATCGGCGATCATCAGGAAGCCTTTACCTTACCATCTGTAGCTACGGCAGCTTTTTTCACCTTTGCCTTCTTCTTTATCTTTATAATTTTTACTTTGGGCAAACCGTACACAGATTTTTTCTCATCCCATAAACCTTCATCCATTAAATATTTGATACGTTCCGGTCTTGTAAGAACATTTCTCTGCCTGACCAATTTACCCATTGTTTTAAGACTTTTGTCAATACTCATTTTTTCCCTTTCTTACTTATCGAACCTGAATTGGATAGCTACTTGCGAATTGCTTTCTTCCTTCGTACTCTAACTTGCTGATTTCATTTAAAGCCGTCGTCAGTTCGTTACTATCCTTAGAATTAAATCTACCCACACATACAACAATTTCCTTACCTCTCTTTGCGACAAATGTATTGTAGTTTGTCATATTTTTGATAGCCTTTGCCAGATCACGTGCCTTCTTAATATGTAGTTTTGTATCACTGTAGGATATAATCTGAAGAGTCCATTTGATATTTCCAGCCATTTCGTCGGTTACCATTGGGGGTTTTTTTGTTGATAAATTTACAACATTTATCTTCTTACCCTCAGGTATCGACTTAACCCCAGCCTCGGACGCAGGATATTCATATTCAACCGATTTCTCCAGTGCCACCGGATTTAATACATTGTTAACGCCAATTTTATAACCTACAAAAAAACACGCTAATGATAAAAAAACCGCACCTAATGCGCCGAAAATCAAAGTTTCCTGTTTAATAACAATTTCATTGCGAGACGGCCTTCTCGTTTTTATTGTTTCGGCTGGAACCTCTCCCTCTTTTCGTGAGTCCCTAATCCAACCCAGTCGTTCCGTCTCTCTGTTTTCATTTACGTGAGTGCCGGGTACTGTATTATTTTCACTTTTCCTATGATCCGGTCGGGGTAAAACCGTTGGATTCACTTGATCTCTTTGAAGCACTTTACTGTCACATCTATCTTCAGCATTCTGTGGCTTTTTGAATACTTCAAAAAATTCTTTTGACTCTTTTTCTTTTCCAAACATTACAACCCCTTAACATTTAAAGTTAATGATTCATTAACAAAATTGGCTACAGAAAGATTTTAAGATTATTTAAACAGAAATGAGTAATTCGCCCCTGAATCTATGTCCCTGACCTAAAATGGTTATGTTGCCCGCACTGGCGGGAAGTAATGTGAAGGCAGGTAAAAAATCATCCCGCAATGGGTTTATAAATATCTTTAAAATATAAGCCTTAGAGTCTATAAAAAACAGATTTTATTGTCAAGGTTTTTCGCTTATAAGGAAAGGGGAGAACACTACATAACTGTCTATTTAAACTCGCAATGGTTGGTATCACTTTGACATTGGCTTGTCAAATGGTTCCGTTGTAAGGGCACGAGGTGTCGTGCCCTACGGGTTCCTGATATACAAAAACCCTTGTTTTGAATGGTATTGTGTAATCTACAACAGTAAATAAAATACCTTTGTCTTTCATCTAAAGCTTGTGTATTATTTAAAAAATAATGGGTACGATTTGAGGCCACAGTTGCATATTCCGGCATTTCGGCTCAAAGTTTCCGTATTTTTCCGGCTAAGGACGAGAATAAATGTGAATAAGAACGTGATTGAGAAGATTGAAAACCTTCGCGCAAAAATACGATACCACGATGGAAAATATTATGTCGATAATATGCCGGAGATTGAGGATTATGAATATGATCAACTGATGATAGAACTGAGAAATCTTGAAAGTTCCTACCCGCAATTTATCACACCTGATTCTCCAACTCAACGCGTAGGCGGCGAACCTGTTTCAGAATTTGCACCATTTGAACACAGGATACCTATGCTCAGCATTGAAAATACGTACTCAGACGAGGAATTAAGAGAATTTGACAAAAGAATCAGGCGGATGTTAAAAGATGTCAGCCTGAATGACGTAGTCGGGCAGGTCGATGATATAGAATATGTTGTAGAACATAAAATTGATGGTGTCGCAATTACGCTGTGGTATGAAAATGGAGTTTTCACACGTGGCGCCACAAGGGGTAATGGTTTCAGAGGAGATAACGTCACAACGAATTTAAGAACGGTAAAGGACATACCCTTACGATTTTTATGCGCAAATCATACCAGGATACCACCGGAAATTGAAATCCGTGGTGAAATTTATATGCCGAACAAGGGATTTCAGATGCTGAATCAAAGACGTGAAGAAGCCGGTGAACCTCAATTTGCCAATCCCCGAAACGCAGCCGCAGGCTCCCTTAAGCTCCTTGATCCTCATACCACTGCCAAAAGACCCCTCCGCTTATTTGCCTATGCCTTTGGGTATGGCGGAAACGGCAAATATACCAGCCACATTGAATGTCTTGAAGCTATAAAGGAATTTGGCTTTCCCGTAAACCCACACTATAAATTATGTAAGAATATAGACGAAGCTGTCTCATACTGCAATTCCTGGGAAACAAAGAGGAGTAATCTTGATTACCAGGTAGACGGAATGGTCATTAAGATTAATTCATTAGCACTTCATAATAAACTGGGCTCAACCAGTAAGGCACCGCGCGGGGTTATGTCATACAAATACCACCCGGAAGAAACAACCACAAAAATCGAGGCGATAACAGTGCAGGTTGGTAAAACAGGCACATTAACTCCTGTAGCGGAATTAAGCCCTGTTCCGCTCAGCGGCACAACGGTAAGCAGGGCGACACTTCACAATTTCGATGAAATTGAGAGAAAGGATATTCGCGTAGGTGATTACGTCGTTGTCCGGAAAGCGGGAGAGATTATCCCCCAGGTAGTTAAGGTTATGAAAGAGAAACGCACCGGTAACGAGAAACGGTTTGGTGTGCCGGAAAGGTGTCCTGCCTGTGGAGGCGATGTTACTAAAGAAGAGGTTTATCTGAGATGCTATAATCCCCTCTGTACTGCACAGGCGAAAAGAAGAATCATATAT
Organism: Candidatus Brocadiaceae bacterium S225; assembly: GCA_007859995.1. Classification (GTDB taxonomy): domain Bacteria; phylum Planctomycetota; class Brocadiia; order Brocadiales; family Scalinduaceae; genus Scalindua; species Scalindua brodae. The sequence goes on along the minus strand of SMSL01000002.1, from coordinate 37,316 downwards.
TTTGCAAGTAGAAACGCAATGGATATAGAGGGTATTGGTCCGGCCCTGATCGAACAGTTAGTAGATAAAAAGGTTATTAAAGACTATGCTGATATCTATTCACTGAAATTTGACGACCTTGTTCCACTGGAAAGAATGGGGAAAAAATCTGCTCAAAATCTGCTCAATGCAATTGAAGAAAGCAAGGCCAGAGATTTACACTGCCTGATCTGTGCTTTAGGAATACAGAATATTGGTACTCATGCGGCGGAAGTATTATCAAAACACTTCGGCACACTTGACAAACTTATGAATGCGCCTGTTGAAGAATTGGAGGAAATCTTTGAAATTGGCAGCATCACCGCAAAAAGCATAGTAGATTTCTTCTCAAACAGCCATACACAAGACGTTATCAATAAACTAAAGGCAGCAGGTGTTAATGTTAATGCCTCACATAAGGAAACAAATACGGTTTCTGATATATCAGGAAAGTCTTTTGTCGTAACAGGAACTCTAAATGGATATACACGGAAGGAGATAGAAGATATAATAAAGAACCTTGGTGGCAGGGTATCGTCAACCGTAAGCGGCAGGACAGATTTCCTTATTGCCGGCGAATCACCAGGATCAAAACTTGAAAAGGCAGAGAAGCTTGGTACAACAATCTTGAATGAAGAGGAATTTGAAAAGTTGGTTAAGGAGAAACTAAAATGGAAAAACTGATTAAAAACGCTTTAAAATCCGCCAAGGCGGATCATATAGAGATACGTATCAATGAGGGAAGAGGGACCGGAGTCTCTTATGTAGGCAAGGAGTTGGAGAGCATAGGTGAAAGCAGTATGATGGGAGGATGCGTACGTGCGCTCATCAATGGAGGATGGGGATTTGTAGCTTTCAATGATATTGAAAATTTACCTCGCTACGTCAAAATGGCATGTGAGCAGGCAATGCGGGTTGGTAATAAGGACGTTTCACTGGCAGAAACAGGTGTGATTAACGATGTTGTAAAACCGCAGGTTGATATTGACCCGGCAGACGTATCGCTTATTGACAAACACGATTTATGTCAAAAATACAACAACATAATCTTATCTTCAAAGAAGGTCCAGACTTCCTGTGTAAGATATGTGGATTCCCACAGTACGCTCTACTTCGCAAATCTGGAAGGCAGTTTTATCGTATGTGAAAATATATTCTGTGGTGTTTCAGTTATGGCGATGGCAAAGGACGGCATGGATGTGCAGCAGGCATATAATTCAATTGGAGATCTCAGGGGATATAGTAACGTTGAAAACTTCGAGGAAAGTTGTGAAGAGGTTACAAAGAGAGCTGTAGATTTACTCTCCGCGAAACCCGTGGATGCCGGTAAATATACCGTAATTATTGATCCGAAGCTTTGCGGCGTCTTTACACACGAAGCATTTGGGCATCTGAGCGAAGCCGATTTTATCTATGAAAACAAAAAACTCTGTGAGATCATGAAAATCGGAAAACGCTTCGGTTCCGATGAATTATCTATTGTAGATGATGGCACATTGGTAGGAGAGGCGGGTTATAATAAGTATGACAGTGAGGGAACCCCCACTCAAAAAACATACCTGATAAAGGATGGAATCCTGACCAACCGGGTGCACTCAAGAGAAACGGCAGCTAAAATGAATGAGAAACCAACAGGAAATGCAAGGGCCATCAGTTATGGCTGTGAACCGATTGTTCGTATGACCAATACGTATATGGAACCCCGCGATCAAACGTTTGAAGAGATGTTGGCTGGTGTAGACGACGGCATTTACGCAAAGGGATCGCTTGGCGGCCAGACGAATACAGAAATGTTTACTTTCAGTGCAGAGGAAGCATATAAAATAAAAGACGGAAAGATTTGTGAGCAGGTTCGTGATGTAGTACTGACGGGTAATGTGTTTGAAACATTAATGAACATAGATGCGATCGGCAACGATCTTGTCCTGTTCGGAGGGCTCGGTGGTTGCGGTAAGGGCGGACAGTCTCCCCTGCGTGTAAGCGACGGCGGACCACATATCAGGATCAAAGATGTGACAATTGGCGGCAGATAAGGCATGCGGAATTAGAATCTTCCGGAAACTTCCTCTTTAAATGCATTAGAAACCCTGTTGAAATGGTAAAATTAGAGAAGGAGAATGGCAACCGGTATAGAATCATGGGCATTATAGCAGCTTTTGTAAAACTATTATTTTACCAGTGGTTTTGTCCATTTTTTCTATTTTCTAAAAAAGGCACTTGACATTAACTTAATATTGTGATTATTACTTAAGTTACTGTATTTTAAATTATGTTCGTCTTCAATTGTAATTATTGCAGAGACGCCCCTGAATGATGTCTATAGTTATTATGAAGTTAAAACAAGCCCGATTACTCAAGGCCTTTTTAGTTGTTGTATTTTGCTTTTCAATTCTTCCGGAGGTTGTTTCTTCACATGATAGCTACAATAAAGCAGAAATAGGCTCTGCTCCTTCGGGATGTACAAATTCCTGTAATGAACATAACTGTCCCGTTCTCCCTGACGAGCCATACCATCATTGCTCAGTTTGTTGCACCATTTCACATTTCTTTACAAATCAATTAACTGATATTAATTTTCATTTTGACAACACTCCTCAAGCTTTTTCAATGGATGAAGATGCTCTTTACAAGAAACTCTTCGTAAAAACACTTTTCCGTCCTCCTCAATCAACTCTTTAGCCCTTTCATTTTCATTTAAAGTACTTTCCTGTTTAAACTGTCACTGAACTTACGAAAAAGTTTTCGTTTAGCGATCTACAATTACTTACACTTTTACGCCGTGATTAAGTAAAAAGTAAGCTATTTTATGGTTCAAGTAATTGTAAATAATTTATTCAGGATATCACTGATGAGTATGTATTTCCCATATTACTCCATATTTTGCGGAAATCGTATCTAAAACTATCTATAGAGATCTTCAGTAAACAACTTTTAACAAGAGGTAATAAATGAATTATTCAGTACATAATATTAAACACGTAACTGTTGTAACATTAATAGCGTCTCTACTCTTTTTGGCTTCTCATGTGTCAATGGCTCAGGTCTCTGAACCGACCCGGCGGGAAGAGACAACAGATGCAACTGTCAATCTCGAAGAATGCATCAACATAGCACTTGAAAATAATTTACAGATCGCTGCTTCAAGAAATAAGTTGGGCGCGACAGAGGCAGACCGCATTAAGGCATCATTGCTTTTCCCTTCGAATCCTAAATTAAACAGCAGGATTGGGGAAAGAGATGGGCCTGATGGGCAAAGAACTACAGACTATTCGTTTTCATTGTCTCAGGAGTTTCAGGTTTATGGACAGAGACGAAAACGGATAAACGTATCCGACAAATTAATTGAAAGGGTAAAATTTGAAATTGCTGACATAGAAAGAAACGTTATCGCAATGGTCAAAACTAATTTTTATGAGGCGTTAACTGCCTTAGAAATTTTGAAACTTCGCAAATATGTCGAAAGTATATTTGAAAAGTTATGGGATGCTACCAGGGAGCGATACAAAGCCGGTGCAATATCCGTATTGGAACTCAATTCTATAAACATAGGCCATGGACAGGCAAGACAACAGCTTCTTGTTGCAGAGAGTAGCTATCAAAACAGTCTCTTGAATTTGAAACTCCTTCTGGGCAAACCCAGGGACGAAATATTAAATATAGAGGGTAACCTGTCTTATGAGAAGTTGCAGACAAGTATTGAAGACCTTTTAGCCTCTGCCTACAAGATAAGACCTGACTTGATGGCAATTAGTTTTGAGAAGGAAAGAGCATCTAATGAAATATCACTCCGTAAAGCAGAAATAGTTCCTAATCCAAGCCTTTCAGGTTTCTTCGGTAGAGAAGAAAGAATGGATGATATCGTAGGCGGGTCTGTATCTATATCCATACCGGTATGGGACAGAAAGCAGTCCGAACTTAAAAGAGCACGGACAGCTAAAAGCACGGCAAACATAAATATCAAAAAGAAGCAGTTAGAGATTCAAAAGGAAGTTGAGACCGCATATCGTACATTTATGGCGGCAAAAGGCAGTATAGCTATCTATACTGATGAAATTATACCGAAGGTTGACGAAAGCCTGAAGCTAAACGAAATATCATATAAAGAAGGTAAGATTGATTTTATCGGATTCCTTACCGTGCAAAAGAATCTTTTAGAGGCTAGAGCTGCATATTTAAATGCATTGCTTGATTACAATAATGCCATTATAAACCTTGAGACCGTTTCGGGAATGAAATTAATGCTATAATTGATTGTTATAACAGATGGACTAAGACTTTTGAGGTAAAAAAATGATGAATATGCGATTATTTAGGGTTTTGATTATATTGTTGCTGCTTTTTTTTCAGTTTTCATGCAAAAAGCCAACAACGGAAATGACAGAGGCTGAGGAACATGAAGAACATGAGGGACATGGAGAAAAACAAAGAGTACAAATTTCTCCACAGGAAATGGAGGAGTTTGATGTAGAAGCAGCAGAAGCTCTTCCCGGAAAGCTATATATTACCTTGAACTTGCCGGGTGAGGTTGTTTATGACCCGGACAGGTTTGTACATATTGTACCTCGGGTTCCGGGCATTGTACGTGGAGTTTACAAAAAGGCAGGTGATAAGGTACTGAAAGGTGACGTCATGGCAGTTATTGACAGCAAAGAATTTGCATCTGCTAAATCTAGTTATCTTGCAGGTATTGAAACAGTTGCCCTGGCCGAGGCGACTTATGATCGTGAAAAAAAACTATGGGATAAGAATATTACTTCGGAACGCGAATATCTGAATGCTCAGACAAATTTGGCAAGTTCCAGGATCCAGCTTCATGAATCGGAACATCAGCTCATGTCTCTGGGTTTTTCAAAAGAATATGTAAATGAACTCAAGCATGGTACAGAAGACATTTGCCGTTTCGAAATAACATCACCTTTCAGCGGAGCCGTTATCAACAAGCATATTACGCTGGGCGAAAAGGTGAATGACGAAATACCTGTTTTTGCGGTTGCAGACATTAGTACTGTCTGGGTTTATTTAACGGTCTATCAGAAAGATCTGAAATCAGTTCGTGTTGGTCAACCTGTTACCATACAAGAGCAACAAGGCCAACACAGTGCTAAATCCAGGATTGATTATGTCACTCCCTTTGTGGAAGAGTCCACACGTACCTCAACCGCTCGAATAATTTTGAATAATTCTGAAGGTGATTGGCGTCCAGGCGCCTTCGTAACGGGTGAGGTTATTGTCGATGAATTTGAAGTGGAAATTGCAGTGCCTCGTACCGCATTGTTAGTCGTTCAGGAAAAAAATGTTATTTTTGTCAAGACCGAAGACGGGTTTGAACCACGTCCGGTAAAGACAGGTAGAAAGGATGGAGAGAGTATAGAGATATTATCAGGTCTGGACAGAGGTGAACAGTACATTAGCAGAGGCGGGTTTACGCTTAAATCTGAGCTTGAAAGAAGCGGCCTTGAAGGAGGCGGACATGCACATTAAAACATTTGGGAGATTAACATGGAAAGATTAGTTGATTTTTCACTTAAAAATCAAGTGCTGATGATAGTTTTCACCGTAATAGTCATCGCCGGTGGTTATTACAGTTACAGGAAGCTTCCAGTTGACGCTTTTCCGGATGTTTCTCCGAACCTGGTGCAGGTATTTACAACCACCGAAGGATTAGCCCCGCAGGAAGTAGAGAAATACGTCACCTTTCCTATTGAGATGGCTATGACCGGGCTGCCCGGGCTGGAAAAAATTAGAAGTGTCTCTAACTTTGGCCTTTCCGTGATAAACATCTATTTTAAGGATGGTATGGACATCTATTTCTGTCGTCAGGTTGTCAACGAACGATTACAGGAAGCCCGTGACCAGATCCCTGAAGGCTTTGGTGAACCTGGAATGGGCCCCATATCTACAGGCATGGGTCTGATCCTGTTTTATTATCTGGAAGATACAGCTGAAAAATATTCACTTGAGGAACTGCGAACCATCCAGGATTGGGTAATCAAATTAAACCTGCAGACCGTGCCGGGCGTAACGGAGGTGTTGGGTATTGGTGGCTATGAAAAACAGTATCATGTCGTTGTCCTGCCTGAAAGCTTGCTGCGTTATGATGTTACCCTCCAGGAAATTATAGAACGTGTAAATGCTAATAATCTTAACGTCGGTGCACAATTTATAGAGAAAAACCGCGAAGAGTTCATTGTGAGATCAGTAGGACTGGCAAACGGTATTGATGATCTTCAAAAAATTATTATTAAAACGGTAGATGGCCGCCCTGTATATCTTAATAGTATTGCCGATATACAGATTGGAGGAGCGGTTCGACGCGGTTTGGAGACGAGAAACGGGCAAGGAGAAGTGATAGCAGGTATGGTTATCAAACTATTCGGAACAAATGCCTCGACGGTAATCAAACGTGTGGAAGAGAAGATAAAGGAGATAAATAAAATCCTGCCTGATGGTATTCGAATTGTTCCTTATTACCAACAGAAAGATATAGTGGAGGCATCCGTCAGTACCGTGAGAAATGCCTTGATTCAGGGTGTTGTACTGGTAGCCCTGGTCTTACTTGTTTTCATGGGTGGTTTTCGCCCCAGTCTCGTGGTTGCCTTAGCCATTCCTTTTTCTGTCATGTTTGCATGTATTGCCATGTATTACTACAATCTTTCAGCAAATTTAATGTCTCTGGGAGGGCTGGCAATTGCTATTGGCATGATGGTAGATGGCACCATTGTTATGGTGGAAAATGTGGATCGTCTTCTCCGGGAAGCAGATCCAAATGAACCGAGGATACACGTGGTAGCCCGGGCGTGTAAAGAAGTTGCCCGCCCTATCACATTTGCCATATTTATTATTGTTATAGTCTTTTTGCCATTATTCACTCTCCAGGGAGTTGAGGGTAAGACTTTCAAGCCACTGGCCTATACTGTCTCCCTGGCAATGCTGGGTTCGCTGGTTTTTGCCATACTGATGGCTCCGCTATTGAGCAGTTATTTAATGCGTAGGCCTCGATCAAAGAAAGGTAAAAAGGAGGGAAGCGAATCATTAGTTGTAAAGATATTACTGATTCCTTATCGACCACTTGTCGTGTTTTTTGTTCAAAGACGCATCTATGCTATTATTCTGGCAGTAGTGCTCCTTGTGCTCGGTGGTCTGGTTTACCCCAGACTCGGTTCAGAATTTACCCCCAAACTGAAGGAAGGGACGATAGTCGTACGTCTAACTATGGCCCCGTCAATCGCTTTAACAGAGAGTAAGCGTATGACCATGGTAGTGGAACGTAAACTGCTCAACATACCGGAGATCAGGGAGGTTGTCACCCGAATTGGACGGGGTGAGGTTGGAGCACATTCAGATCCGATCAATTCCGCAGAAATCTATGTGCTCCTGAAGCCAGAAAAAGAGTGGCGTAGAAAAGGAGATCAGGAATATATCGAGGAACTCATCAGGGAAGAACTAGGGGTAATGCCGGGTATTCTGAGTAACCTGACTCAGCCGATCGAAATGACAGTAGATGAGTTGTTGGAAGGTGTAAGAGCTGAACTGGCGATTAAACTATTCGGGCGTGATCTGGATACATTGAAGAGCAAGGCCGATGAAATAGCCGGCGTAGTACGAAATGTTCGTGGCGCCGCTGATGTCCAGGCAGACCAGGTCAGTGGTAAACCACAGCTTCTCATTCGTCCGATCAGGGAAGCCATTGCCCGTTATGGTATTAACCTGGTAGATGTACAGAAGGTGATAAAGGCTGCTGTGGGTGGTGAAATCGCCGGCCAGATATTCGAAGGGATCCGTCGCTTTGATATACTGGTACGTTACGAACCGGATGCACGACGCACACGTGAAGATATTGAAAACCTGTTGATTGAGTCTCCTGATGGTAAAGTCGTGCCTCTGGCGGAATTGGCGGAGATACAGGAGATAGTAGGTCCCCGTCAGATTATGCGGGAAGATACACAACGATTTATTACGGTACAGTGTAATGTCGTGGGCAGGGATATCGGATCATTTGTGGAAGAGGCGCAGCAGGCAATTGATAATATGGTGAATCTTCCACCCGGTTATATCGTAACATGGGGTGGGCAATTTCGGCTTCAGCAGGAGGCGAACAAACGGTTTGCCGTGGTGATTCCGGCCACAATCCTTATCGTAAGCCTGTTATTATTCAGCAATTTTGGTTCACTCAAGAACACTCTTCTTATTCTTCTCAATATTCCTCTGGCACTGGTAGGAGGAATAATTGCCTTGTGGATAACAGGCCAAAACCTATCCGTACCGGCTTCAGTTGGTTTCATTGCGTTATTTGGGATTGCACTTGAAAATGGCATGGTATTGCTGACTTATTTAAAACAGCTCATTCGTGACGGGCATTCAATAGACGAAGCTTCAATTAAGGGTGCATGTCTTCGATTGCGCCCGGTTCTGATGACGGCGGTAACCACTGCACTGGGACTTATCCCTTTACTCCTTGCAACCGGTACGGGCAGCGATGTACAAAGGCCGCTTGCTACAGTTGTTGTCGGTGGACTGGTCACTTCTACAGCCTTGACACTCCTGGTTATCCCGGCACTTTTCAAATGGTTCTCTGTTCCATTAGAGATAGAAAATTCACGTAATAATGAAATAACTAAGAAAGGTTGAATTAGCGCCCTACGGGCGGGCTTTTAGTAAAAACATCCTCACGCAAAGCCGCAAAGATCGCAAAGAATAAAACTGCCGAGAAAATATACGAATATTTATGAGCCATGACTCACTTTTTCTCTCTTAGCGTTCTGGCGGCTTTGCGTGAGGATACGGTTTTTTGTTTTTGTTATAACATATTTTAAGCTGAAGACTTAAAAAGGAAATACATTTAAATTTATTCATACAGGTATTAATAAAATGAAAAATAAACAACATATGATAAACCGGGTATTTTGTTTCTCAGGAATTATTTTTGCGGCATTACTTTGTCTACAGGTTCAATACTTGTCCCCGAATCTATTATCTGGGGATATGAACTGTTACGCAAATGAAGTTCATAATAAGCAAACGGAAGGTGTTATCCGAGACTCAAATCGTTTGTGGTGTAAGGAACACGGTGTTTATGAGGACGAATGTCTTATTTGTCGCCCGGAGTCAGGCGCCAAAGCAGAAAAATCCAGTCAAAATCCAAAAAGACTGTGGTGCAATGGACATAGTGTCTATGAAGACGAATGTTTTATCTGCCATCCTGAGTTAAAACTAAATAACAGTGAAGTACCATCAGCAGAGCTTTATTGTGAAGAGCATAGGATGCCTGAGCAAGAGTGTGGGATATGTCACCCGGAATTAACGGCCTCACTAATACCTGGCGAAGGCTTAAAGGTAAGACTAAAATCACCGGAGTCCGCAGTAAAAGCAGGTGTGATTGCTACTGCCCCGGATGAAGGTGAGCCTGCTGCCACCCATAGTGTTTTGTGTCAGGTTACCTACAACATGAATTACCTTGCACGTATAACGCCGTTAACATCAGGAGTTATTCGAAGGGTCCTTGTAAATGTGGGTGCATATGTGTCTAAAGGTGATGTCCTTGTCGAGATTGTTTCATCTGAAATTGCAGGCGCAAAGGTAGATTACCTGACTGCCATTGCAAATCAAACACTAAAGGAGCTTGTTTATAACCGGGAAAAAGGGTTATTTGAAAAGAAGATATGTTCACAACATGAGTACCAACAAGCGTTGACAGAATACCAGGTGGCTACAAACACCACGAATACAAGTCGCCAACAACTTCTAAATTACGGACTCACAGAAGCGGAACTTCAGGAGATTATTGACACCCGATCAAGCTCTTCAACTATTCCCCTCCGTTCCCCATTTTCAGGAACGATTATTGAAAGAAATGCCGTTATTGGTGAGGCTGTCGGGCGGGGTGACACCCTTTTTTCACTGGCAGATCTATCTACAATGTGGCTTGAACTTTCTATCCCTGAATACATGTTATCCTCTTTCAAGGTCGGTGATACGGTCGAAGCAAGCTTTGATAGCTTTCCCGGAACCAGGCTGCGTGGAGACTTAATCTGGGTGGCTTCTCATATAGAAGAAGAAAGCCGGATGTTAAAGGCTCGCGCAATGGTAAAAAACCCTGAGTTCCTGTTAAAACATAGGATGTTTGGACAGGTTTCACTTTTATCCGAGCAATTTAACAAAGTGTTGTACGTACCTGTTGAGTCTATACAGCGATTCAATAATAGGTCTTTCCTGTTTGTCAAGCTATCGGACGATCTTTACGAAATTCGCAGTATTGTGCCTGGTAGTAGAAACGGCGATAAAATTGAGATTCTTGATGGAGTCTCGATTCATGAAAAGGTAGTTGTAGAAGGGAGCTTTACATTAAAGTCAGAATTCCTCAAGTCTCGTCTGGGAGCAGGTTGTGTACATGAATAAAATTATAGAATTCTCTCTGAAAAACAGGATATTTATCCTGATACTATTTGCCGTATTTATTGGTATCAGCATTCGTGCTCTTATTCACACACCTATAGACGCATTCCCGGACACTACTCCTGTACAGGTTCAGATTAATACCGTTGCGTCTAATCTTAATCCATCGGAAATTGAACAGCAAATAACACTGCCAATTGAACTATCCATATCCGGTTTTTCAGGTCTTATTAATGTACGCTCTATATCAAAGTTCGGTCTGTCTCAGGTTGTTGCAACATTTGATGACAACACGAACATTTATGATGCCCGTCAATTCATTATTGAACGGCTTATAAGTGTTGATCTGCCTGAAGGTATAGACCGTCCGCAATTGGGCCCTATCTCCACCGGTCTTGGAGAGGTTTTCCATTATATTCTACGATCTTCAAATCCTGATCGGACGCTGGATGAACTCAGGACCATTCATGACTGGATTATAAAACCAGAACTCAGAAAGGTGCCTGGGGTGGCTGAAGTTAATTCATGGGGAGGTTTTGAACGGCAATACCAGGTAATCGTCTCACCTGAGTCTCTGGTAAAATACAATTTTACGCTAAACAAGGTATTTGAAACGCTTGCTCAAAATAATCATAATGTAGGCGGTGGACGAGTCGTATCAGCAGGACAATCTCTGCTTGTGCATGGACTGGGCCGGGTCAGCACAATCGAACAGATAGAAAACATTGTGCTGAAGGCCCACAAAGGCGCTCCGGTCTATATCAAGGATGTCGCAGAAGTGGCAATAGGACACGAAATCCGTCGAGGAGCGGTAACTGCAGGTGGTCAAGGAGAGGTAGTCCTGGGACTTGGTTTTGCCTTAATGGGTGAAAATAGCAAAAAGGTAACTGAAGGATTAAAAAAGAGTCTTGATATTGTCAGTAAATCCCTGCCGGAAGATGTAAAGGTGGAGATTGTTTACGACCGCACTGATCTTATATCCAAGGTAATCAATACCGTAAAGCATAATCTGGTTTACGGGGCAATACTGGTAATTCTCGTATTATTCCTGATATTGGGTAATTTTCGAGTCGGTTTACTTGTCGCAATCGCAATTCCAATTTCAATGCTTTTTGCTATTTTTGGCATGTATGAATTTTCCATAGCTGCCAGCCTGTTAAGCATGGGGGCTATTGACTTTGGTATTATTGTAGATGGTTCTGTGGTAATGACAGAAATAAATATGCGGAAACTAAACGAGAAGCAACAGCATTTAGGAAGACCATTGACAAATATCGAACGCCTTCAAAGCATATCTCAATCCGGTAAAGAGGTTATACGTCCCATTATATTCGGCATGGGTATTATCATAATTGTCTTTCTCCCTATCCTGGCACTGGAAGATATTGAAGGAAAGATGTTCAAGCCAATGGCATGGACATTTATCTTTGCCATGACCGGAGCGCTGGCAATTGCCATATTACTCTCACCCATATTGTCTTATTATTTTTTACCAAGAAAAATAAGAGAACAAGAGAGTTTTATAGAACGCACCTTAAAAAGAGGATACACAACTGCACTTGCAATGATACTCCGATGGAAATATGTACTATTTGGTACGGTGTTTATTTTACTGATAGGTACTGCCTTTATCGGAACCAGATTGGGAGGAGAATTCATACCAAAACTTAGAGAAGGCTCTATCGTCATTAACACTATACGCCTGGCCGGAGTATCTATAGAAGAGGCAGTTGCCTACAATTCGAAAATTGAAAGATTGTTGTTGGAGGCTTTTCCTGATGAGGTCAGACATATCTGGAGCCGTGTCGGAACGGCTGAAGTTGCGACAGATCCAATGGGTATAGAACTTACAGACATTTTTATCACGCTTAATTCCAGAAACAAATGGAAAAGCGCGAGAACTCAGACTGATCTAATCAGGCAAATGGAAGAGGAGCTTGAAGACTTGCCTGGCGTAAACATGATCTTTACCCAACCCATTGAAATGCGCTTGAACGAGATGGTTAGCGGCATCAGATCAGACGTGGGTGTTAAGATTTATGGGGACAACTTTGAAGAACTGGTTCGTCTCAGCAATAGAGTGCAGGAAATCCTCAAGGACGTTAAAGGTGTTTCAGATGTTGCCGGGGAACAGATTACCGGACAACCTACCCTTCAAGTGATTGTAAACCAGGATCAGATTGCAAGATACGGAATCCCGGCAAGCAGCGTGCTTGATCTCGTTAAAACGGTTGGCGCTTATCGGGCAGGTGATATCTTTGAAGGACAGAGGAGATTTCCGCTTGTAGTCAGGTTGCCCGAAAAACAACGTACAGATGTAGATGCCCTGGCTAACACACTCATCCCCACTGAATCAGGACTAATCTTACCGCTTCGTAATTTAGCTGAAGTCAGAGAAACGGAAGGTTATTCAACCATAAATCGGGAATGGGGACGTCGTTTAATAAAGGTACAATGCAATGTCAGGGAGAGAGATATAGCCTCGTTTGTGCAGGAGGCCAGATCTCGTATTGAGAACGAATTGAGCCTACCTGATGGATATGTAATCGAGTGGGGAGGTCAATTTGAACACCTTGAACGTTCCAGAATACGTTTTATGATTGTCGTGCCTGTTGCACTATTACTAATATTTCTGATGCTGTACTTCAGCCTTAAAAATCTTGTTGATGTATTAATTATTTATACAGGTATTCCTTTTGCTATTATTGGAGGTGTTTTTGCTCTATGGGGACGAGGCATGCCTTTCAGTGTAAGCGCCGCTATTGGGTTTATAGCCCTCAGTGGTATTGCCGTTCTTAATGGTCAAATTTTGGTATCCACTATCAGAGTGTTAAAGAAGGAAGGTCTTGTCTTTGGTGAAGCTGTTAAGGCAGCAGCCAATCAACGTTTACTTCCTGTAATGGCAACCGCAATCACTGATGCGGTTGGGTTTATACCAATGGCTATTTCAACTGGTGTTGGCGCCGAAGTTCAGCGTCCGCTTGCTACCGTTGTAATTGGTGGTGTAACGACTTGCACTTTGCTAACCTTGTTTGTACTTCCGGCATTGTATGTTACTATCGGAAAGAAAAGCCGTGCTTCATAGCTACTCTTACAAATGGATTCATGATACGACACCTTAATCAACCCAGGCAGGAGACTATTAATAATCTCTCTGCAGAACATGGAATTATTCTTCTTTTTTAACATTTGAAATGTAGAAAACAACAGGAACGATAAATATATTTAAAAGGGTTGAACTGAGTAAGCCTCCTAAAATCACTTTTGCCATTGGACTCTGTATTTCGTTTCCAGGCAAGTCGCCTGTCATTGCTAATGGAATTAGTGCCAAAGCAGTCGTTAAGGCAGTCATTAGAATTGGGTTGAGCCTATCTAAAGAGCCTTTAATGATAGTTTCATACAAAGCAACACCTTGACCCTGCAATACCTGATAGCGTGAAACCAATAATATCCCGTTACGTGTTGCTATTCCAAACAGAGTAATAAATCCAATGATAGAAGGAATACTCATGATTCCCGATGTAAACCAAATGCTTAAGACTCCACCTATCAGCGCCAGGGGTAAATTGAGAAAAACAATTCCTGCAAATTTGATGTTTTTAAATTCCTGATAAAGCAAAAGGAATATAATGAGTAAAGACATTAAAGAGGTGAAGAATAATACTTTCGATGCCTTTGCTTCACTTTCAAATTGTCCGCCGTATTGAATCCGGTAGTTTTCCGGTAACTGAACATTATCATCTATATTTCCTTTGATCTGGTTTACTACGCTTTTTAAATCACGCCCGGCTACATTGGCTGAAACCACAATTTTTCGCTGTACATTTTCCCGGTTAATGGTGTTGGGGCCTGTTGTTGAAATAATATCAGCTACATAATGTAAAGGAATTTTAAGTTTTGAATTTTGAATTCTGGATTGTTTACCTGATTTGATATTGGTATCGATTAAAACGTTACGGATATTTTCTATTTTTCCCCTGTTTTCATCATTAAACCGCAATATCAAATCAAAACTTTTGTTGTCTTCAAAAACCTGAGAAACCTTTTCGCCTGCAAAGGCAACATCAATAAATTCGGTAAATTGTCCTATAGAAATACCATATTTGGCAAGCATATTCCTTTTTGCTTTTATCTGTACTTGCGGAATTTCTATTTGCTGCTCCACACTGATATCCACAAGCCCTTCTATGCCTTCAATGTTGCGCTTTATCTGATTGGCGAGAGAAAACATTTTGGACAGGTCTGTACCAAAAAGTTTAATGGCTATGTTGGCTCTTGTACCTGAAAGCATATGGTCAATACGGTGCCCTATAGGTTGCCCGATAGTGATGTTCGCTTCAGTAACAGCGCTTAATTTCCCTCGAACTTCCTTCATAAAATCATCCTTGCTTCTTTCTGTCAGAACAAAGGGAGCATCAATTTCAGCGGCATTTACCCCTTGTGCATGTTCGTCTAATTCAGCCCTTCCTGTTCTGCGTGAAGTAATTGAGATCTCCGGGATCGACAGCAGAATATTTTCAATCCTGTTTCCAATTTTATTTGATTCTTTGAGTGATATGCCCGGCATACTGACAGCGCTTACCGTTAACGTGCCTTCGTTAAATTCCGGCAAAAAACTTCTACCCAAACCAAACATGAGAAAACCCGCTATAATGAAAAACACTATGGATAATCCAAGCACTGTCTTTTTAATTTTCATTACTTTTTCTAACGCGAAATGATAATATCGGTTAAGCCATCTCTCCAGCCAACTTCCTTTTGCCTGGTTTAAAAGCATTTTATCATTGGTAAGCATAAAGCTGCAAAGCACAGGGGTAAGTGTTACCGCAACCATTAAGGATGCAAACAGAGAAACGATAAAGGAGATACCCAGAGGCCGCAACATTCTTCCCTCCATTCCGCTAAGAAAAAACAAAGGAATAAATGCAACGATGATAATAAGAGTTGCCTTAAAAATTGAAGATCGAATCTCTTTTGATGCATCATAAACGACAACAAGTGTGTTTTTTCGTACTTCAATACTTTTTTGTGCATTTTCCCTTAGACGTTTAAAGACGTTTTCCACATCAATAACTGCATCATCTACCAGAGAGCCAATGGCTATTGCCATTCCGCCGAGAGACATGGTATTGATGGTTAAGCCTAATAATTTAAGGATAATGATTGTAACTATAAGTGAAAGGGGAATAGCAACAATAGAAATGATGGTAGTTCTGAAATTCATTAAGAACAGGAACATAATGATAACTACAAAGATAGAACCCTCTATCAGCGCTTTTTGAATATTGCTTATAGAAGCCTGAATAAAATCAGCCTGACGAAATATTCTGGTGTTGATTTTAATGTCGGAAGACAGGGTTTTGGCAATCTCTATAATAGCATTATCAATTTTTTTTGTGAGTTCCAATGTGTTAGTTCCCGGCTGTTTTGCTACGGTCATAATAATTGCCGGACTTGCTTTAAGTGAACCGTCTCCGATTTTAGGGATTGCTCCACCAATGTTAACCTCTGCAACATCCTCTATTTTTATCGGAACATTATTGACAACCTTGATTACGGTATTGCCTATCTCTTCCACTTTGTTTGTTCTTCCAAGACCTCTTATGATGTATTCATTACCAAATTCGTTCATGAAACCACCTGAGGCATTAAGATTACTTTCTTTACTTGCTTTCAGCAGTTCGTTTAATGAGATGTTGTAATATTTCATTTTTTGAGGTGACGCAAGTATTTGGTATTGCTTGTATTCTCCGCCAATTACAATGACCTGCGATACTCCTCCTGTCGCCAATAACCTTGGCCGGATATTCCAGTCGGCAATTGTTCTTAAATCCATTGGGGTTGTGCTATCTGATGATAAACCAATAAGCATGATTTCACCCATAATGGATGATTGAGGTGCAAGTGTAGGGTCTCCAACTCCCAGTGGTAGCTTTTCAGCAATGGTTGTCAGCTTTTCGCTAACTATTTGCCGGGCCTTAAAAATATCTGTTCCCCACTCAAACTCTATCCAGACAATTGATATTCCTGCCGCAGATGATGACCTTACACGACGCACATTGGTGGCGCCATTGACTGCCGTTTCAATCTGGAAAGTTACTAATTTTTCAACTTCTTCCGGAGCCATTCCGTGCGCTTCGGTTAACACTACTACCGTTGGCGCAGTAAGGTCAGGAAATACATCAACCTCCATTTTAGAAGCCGTGTAAATACCCGCTATCAAAAGCAGCGCTGATGCCACGATAATCATTAGGCGATTATGTAAGGCGTATTGTATTATTTTATTTAACATGGTAGAAATTTTAAATTTTGGATTTTAAATGTTGAATTAGCGCCCTACGGGCGGGTTTTTAGTAAAAACATCCTCACGCAAAGCCGCAAAGAACGCTAAGAGAGAAAAAGTGAGTCATGGTTCATAAATATTCGTATATTTTCTCGGCAATTTTATTCTTTGCGATCTTAGCGGCTTTGCGTGAGGATACGGTTTTTTGCTTTAGAACATTTCACATTTCATTTAAGTTCGTCATTTCAATTGAGAGGTTTTAACAATTGCAGTGAGAATGTTGATGAGTTGTTCTATATCATTAAGATGGGTATTGAAATCAATATTCACCAGTTTGCTTTTGTCAAGCAATCTTATCCAGTATCTTGTCTCTCTTGCTTCTTTGGATGCAATAGACATTTTTGCAGTAAAATCCTTTTTAGATATAGCAGCAGTTGATTCCTCAACATTAGCTCCAATGCTTGTTCCGCTTCGGAGAATTTGTTTCGAAAGAATATATTCTTTCTGTTCAATCATTTTTTTATACAGCTCGATAATGCTTAAAGCGAAATCAAATGATTTATCAAGAATTATATTTCCCTTTTTCATTTTTATATCTTCTCCTTTACCATTTAAAATTCAAAATTTAACATTCATAATTCAAAATTTCACTAGTGTTCATGTCCATGAGCAGGCATTTTACCTGACATTGTTGCTAATTTAATTTGATAGCTCCCTTTGGTAACTACTCTTTCACCTTCCTTTATGCCTGACAACACGTGTACATTCATACCGTCATTGTCGCCGAGTTTTAATTCACGCTTTTGGTATCCTTCGCCTGATGTCTGCACATAAGCAAAATAATTGCCCTGTTCTTCTATAAGCGCTGAGTATGGTATTACCAACGCTTCTTTAATCACATCTGTTTTTAATAAAACTTCTACAAAAGAACCGGGAATGATTTCTCCATTATTATTAATCTCAAAATTTACTGGGATATAATAAGCGTTATTGTCAGCGCTTTTTCCATATGAGATGAGCTTGCCATTTAAACTGTCAGTACTGTATATTTTACTGTCGTAAGCGGTTATGAAATTCGCTGATGAAATGCTATTGAGTTTTGAAAAATACTTTTGAGGCACTTCGGCTTTTAAGATGAGCTTGCGGTTTTGGGAAACAGTGGCGATGGACTGACCTATTTCAACATACTCCCCTTCTCTTATCATCACACCTTTTATAAACCCGTGTATTGGCGACGTGATTTTGTGTCCACCAGCAGTATAGTTTTTCTCAATAGTGTTAAAAGTAGTTTGAGCATTTTTGTGCAGGAGTTGTGTTTCCTGAAAACGTTTTTGTGAAATGATATTGTTTTTTACCAAACCTTTGGCTCTTTCAAAATCTATTTTGCTTTTCTCATAGTTGTTTTTTGCTTCTTTGTATTTCGTGTGTACATTGCCTTCTGTTAAACCGGCCCCTGAAATTATAAATATGGTTTCGTCCGGTTTAACAGCAGAACCAACCAGTTTTTTATTGTTTCCGAATGTTATGATACCACTGCTTTTTGCGGTTATGGTTGTCTCGTCTCCATGTGCAGGCAATATCTGTCCTGTGGTTTTGATTATTTCGGTAAAAGGCCCTCTTTTTACTTCCCTATTAGCGAAATCTATCTTCCATGCCTGCTCTTTTAAATAAACAATCTCTTCACCGATTGTTTGTTCTTGCTGATTTTCTAGCGCGGTTTTCGTGTCAGGATAAACAGCAATGTTTGATATTGTTATTTTGTCAGATAACTCCTTAGTCTGAATGTCAAAGACCAACTGATATGTACCAGAGTCTTCAGGTTTCAAAGCCAGTCGAAATATACCTGGAGACGATGGTTTTTCAGCTTTATCAGTGAATTGTTTCTCGTTCCCGATTAGACTAACAGTTACAGAACCATCCGTAATTGCTTTGAATTTTTCACCTAATTGGGTAAAGTGGGCGGCAACTTTTGAGACCTTCCCTGCTATCAAGGGTTTAAACTCTACAAATAGTTCCGTTTTATCTGTGTAGAGTGTATAAGCAAGCGGTTCGGGCGCAACGCCTGCATCTGTTTCATCTCCGTGTAGATGTCCGTATTCGGCATTAGCGTGTTCGTGAATGTCATTATTGCAACTTGCTAATAAGCCGGCAACGATGATGATTGAAATAATTGCTTTATTCATAGTGAATGATTTTAAATGATAAAAAGGTTGCTTATAAATATGCAAATACTGCACGCTGCAAAGCTGATAAAAAATAGATGCTCTTATCATGTACATATCCTCGTGTAAAAATTGTTTTTAATTTTATAGTGACTTTCCGTGGTAAATATAAATTATTTAATATCAGATATCTTAACTCCAACAAACTTTTCTATTTCCGTTATTGAAGAAAAAAGTTTGTTTAAAATCTTCAAATAAGAAATTCTTGTATTCGCCAATGTTCTCTGAGCATCCAGCACCTCAAGATAATCGAATTCACCTTGCTTATATCCCTGCCTTGCAATCTTTAAGGATTCTTCCGACTGTGGTATTATGGAATAGGTGAAGAAACGGACTTGTTCACGGGTAGAGGTATATAAAGAAAATGCATTGCTCAACTGAAGTAGTAATTGATTTCTAACAACCTCTACGTCATCTTTAGCCATGTGGGATAACGCCCTGGCTTCAATAATCTTACCCTGGTTCCTGTTGAAAATTGGTAAAGGGAACTCTATTCCTGCCTGAACAGTATTGACATCAGATGCAGAGAGCCTCTTGTATCCGATAGTCGCGTTAATATCAGGGATAGCCATTCTCTTCGCCTCGGTAATCTTTATTACTGAAAGATCGACAACTCTCTTCCGGGCTTTCAGTGCGGGATGGTTGTTTAAAAGTAAATTATTCAGGTCATCCAGATTTAGTGACGGTGTATCAGCAGTAGAAATCGGAAACAGTTTATTCACGTCAATATCTGATACGCCCATGACGGTCTGCAGCATTTTAGTCGAATTAAGATATTTTCTTTCAGTATTTTGTACCATCATTTTAGCATTGGACAATTCAATTTCCGCTTTCAGCACATCAATCCTGGCAATATCTCCGATTTCGAATCTCTGGCCTGAAATAGACATCAGGCTCTTAGCAATCTCTAAGGTTTCTTCTGCAAATTTTAATTCCTCCTGTGTCGTAAGGACGTTAAAGAAAGACGTTTTAACCTGTGCCGTAATATCAGCTATTGTAGTCTGAAGGTCCATTTCCACTACCTTCTTCTCCTTTTCGGCTGCTTTAACTCTCAGTTTCCTCTTTCCTCCGGTCTCCAGTTTCTGGAATAAGGCAATAGAGTTCTGACTCTGATCTAAACCTATATTATTAGTTGGCGTTTCCTGTGTGAGGAATTCAATCGCCGGGTTTGGCAACAGCCCTGCCTGTTTTACTCTTCCTTCATAAGAACCCATATTATGTATCTTGGACTTTATTAGTGGATTATTATTCATGGCAATCTCTACAGCATCTTCCAGCGTTAGATATTCTGTTTTTGTATCTGATTCCAGTGCATAAGACAATAACAGGGCCTTATCGGAACATATCGCAACATAACATACCGAGAGCGTAAGTATGGATAAGCATAATAATTTCTGCATGGTCATGGCAATTACCTCTTGTTAATAATAGAAAAAAGTGTGTATAAAAGCTGTGTATATGTCGTTGATTTGCCGCCTCCGCTTGTGGTCATCATCACAAATAGACCTGATACCCTTACTGCAAAACATCTTCAGTATGGAGTAAGAATAGATGGTCAGATACCATCAATTAAATGGATCGTAATAATTAAATTTGAGTAAGCAGAGAATGGCAGAATGAATTGCCTAAATCAGATATGATGATTTGAGTTGATACAGATCATGAGTACAGAAACTACACTTGTTTGAATAATGCAGAATTCCCGAAAAACTGTTAGACAAATTATAACAGTAATCAGGCAATTTATGAGTATGTAGATAAGGATTGAGGCCGGAAAGTATGTTGTTAACCTGATTAACGGAATTAGCCATAACATAATCAAGATACAAGATTATGTCTGCATCTTTATGGTCTGACTCTCCAAGACCATGATCCTTATCAGTGCGGTGAACATGCACATTGTTTTGATGAAAATGTGCATCAGATCCAAATAGCAGGGAACTGCCTAAAGTCGCGCTTGATAAACAAAATGCGAACAATATCAGGAGCACATAGCTTCTCTTCTTGATTGTTTTGCTGAACATATTTTATGGGTTACAGTGATTTAAAATATAAAACTATGACATTCGAAAATAGCATAAGGAGTGCTTTTGTCAATAAAAATAATTTAGTTTGTCATAATCTCATCTTCAAAGAAGTTTCAGACTTCCTGTGTAAGATATGTGGATTCCCACAGTACGCTCTACTTCGCGAATCTGGAAGGCAGTTTTATCGTAAAGGTGGAATCCTGACCAACCGGGTACACTCAAGAGAAACGGCAGCTAAAATGAATGAAAAACCGACAGGTGATGTGTTTGAAACATTAATGAATATTGACGCAATTGGCAACGATTTTGTCCTGTTCGGAGGGCTCGGTGGTTGCGGTAAGGGCGGACAGTCTCACCTGCATGTAAGCGATGGCAGACCACATATCAGGATCAAAGATGTGACAATTGGCGGTAGATAAGGCATGCAGAATTAGAACTATTTTCTTGAAACTTCCTCTAAAATTAGGTTGGGTTTTAAAAAGCAAAAACCCAACGACTTTTGATATTAGCGTATAAGGGTGGATTAAAGTCCTCGGCGCTTTTGTCCGGGGAAGCGATAGCGAATCCACCTTCAATCGTGATCTATTATTGGTGGATTCGTCCTTCGTCCTTAATCCACCCTTACAAGTAAGCAAACGTATGGTGCACGAGGTAGGGTGGATTAAACGAAGTGAATCCACCTCTTTTATATACAATAAAATGGGAATGCTCCCTACAATAAACGACCCTTATATGGTATGGTAAAAATGAGTATGCTCCATCAGACTTAGAAATTTGAAATTTCTGATGTATTCGATTAAAGGGTGTGGGTGTGAAGTAAAGATGCAAATTTAGATCAAAATGATAATAACGCGGAACATACCTGAAAAATAAATGCATTCCCATTTTAAACCCTGTGTGTTTCATTATTACACACCGTTGCCGCGTTTTTTACTATTCCATCCTCACATCTATTTTAAAAATTATAACATTTTCTTTTATAACATATTTAATCACTGGTACTTAAATTCATAATAAAATTAATTTTCAGGATTAAAAGGTTTTGGAACATTAAGTGCTCTAGTAACAAATGTGAAGTTGGGGCGCAAAACCAGGGGTCTTCAATAAAAAGAAAGCCGGGTTACCAAATATTCGAATGATATTACAGCACCCACTGGACATATTGAAGTGCAGGTTAAATAGAGACATTCAAGCGGCGTATAGCAAAGCTAAATTGTCCCGGTGGAGCTGGCAGTTTTACGTTCGTCATTTGGTACGATTGAATACTTAAATATTCAGTGTTCAGCATCGGGCACACAAGAAGACCCAAGTCAGAATAGATATTCTGGTATTGGGTCTTTTTTATTGGAAAAGAAAAATAGAATTCTTATCTCAAGTAACCGAAAAAAAATCAGGCAGTAACAAGTTATGATGATTAAAGAAGAGAAAAGACAGATGTTCGGGCAGTTATTAATGGAAAAGAAGATGGTAAATGAATGCCAGATAGAAGAAGCGCTGGAGGTACAGAAGGCAAATGGTAAGGCATTGGGAAATATACTAATCGACTTAGGCCATACAACAAGCGATTTAATTATGAGCGTTCTCAACATTACGCGGAAGACGGAACAGAAGCTGGCACGCCTTTTTAACGCATCTATTGGTATACTTCAATGTAGTGAACAGACATCCCTGCTCAATTTTATAATGGCTGAAGCCGAACGAATATTAGAGTCAGATATGTGCAACCTGTTCCTGGTTGATGAAGACGCCAATGAATTCAAATGTTTTTTTATCCACAATGAAGAAACCAGAGAAATACGCCTGCCACGTAACGTTGGTTTAGCCGGCTATGTATCAAAGGCGTCAGAATCTATCAACCTTGAAGATGCTTACCAAAGCCCTCTGTTTGATCCTCAAATTGATAATATGCTGGAATACAAAACAGAGACAGTCTTGTGCATTCCGGTAAAACAAAAAGATAATAAGGTGATTGGAGCACTTCAGGTTGTAAATAAAAAAGGAAAAGGCCGGTTTACGCCACATGATGAATGGTTACTCAAATCCTTTGCCATCTTTGCGTCGAATGCGATCTCTATGATTAACAGTAACAAGGATGTTACTCAGGAGGTCAGATTCACTGAAAACCTGAAAATGCTTAACCTTGCCGTGGAAAATCTATCTGAAGGGGTGATAATAATCACTCAAGACGACGACTCAGTAGTAGTTAATCCTGCCGTCAAATGGATGCTGGACTGGAATATCAACAAAGCGATTGATAAGCAAAATACGATAGCATTGTTGAATAGAACAGGGCTGAAGGATATACCAGCATGGTTGAAAGGAGAGGCGGACACGCTTACTTCTCAAGAGATAACCATTCAGACACCGGAAACCAGGGTAATAAGGGTAGACTGCACCGAAATAAATGGGGAGTTTAACCATAAGAAGAAGAGAGGCTGCCTGGTCGTGTTCAAAGATATTACAAGAGATAAAGAGTTTCAACAGATCAAGTCAGAATTCATAACTGTAGCGTCCCACGAATTGCTGTCACCTATAACATCTATGAAAAATTCAATAAATCTCTTACTCCAGGAAATACCAGGACCAAACACTGACTCCCAGAAGAAGTTCTTGCATATAATAAACGACGGTATTGAATATCTATCAAACCTGAGTACTACACTTATGGATATAGCCATGTCAGAAATACGAAAAGTACCATTAAAGCGTGAGAAGGTGGATCTCAGTAAAGTTATAAAGAGTGCAATGGAAAGCCAATGGTTCAAAGCTGATGAAAAAAAAATCTCCTTTGTCAATAATAATGGAAATACTCCTCCGGTCCTTGCAGATACAAACAGGATAAGACAGGTGTTATTAAACCTTCTAGACAATGCTTTTAAGTTTATCCATGATGGCGGAGAAATATCAGTAAGCGCTAAATCTACGGGAGGTGAGGTAGAAATCAGCGTTAAGGATAATGGGCCAGGCATATTCCTTGAGGAGCAGGTTAAGATATTTGAAAAATTCTATCAGGTAGAGAATGCCGCAACAAAAAAACACTATGGCATAGGGCTGGGATTAAGCATTTGTAAAGATATTGTAGAAGCACAGGGAGGAAGGATATGGGTAGAAAGTAAAGAGAGAGATGGCAGTAACTTTGTTTTTACCCTGCCTTTATATAAATGAAAGAGAATAAACAATTACTATTGGTAGAAGATGACCTTTATAGCGCCGAAACATTAAAGTTTGCCCTGGAGGCAAAAGGCCACAAAGTCGCTATGGCAACAAATGGAAAAGACGCATTGACAATGGTAAACGGCAAGCAACCGCAACTCATTATACTGGACGTTATGATGCCAAAAATGGACGGCTATCATTTCTGCAGACTGATTAAGTTTGATGCCAGGTTTAAACATATTCCTGTTATTTTTGTAAGTTCAAAAATTCAGGATACAGACAGGGAATTGGGCCTTGCATGCGGTGGGAATGAGTACATAGCAAAGCCTTACGACTTGAACATGCTCATAGATACGGTTGAAAAATATCTTGATAGTTCAGAAAAAGAGGTGACTAATGTCTGTGTTTAAATACGAGGCAAGAGACAGGTTTGGTAAGGCTGTTGCGGGTGTTTTAGACGCACCAGAGGTGGGTATCGCCAGGATTCGTCTGGGCGAAATGGGATATATACCGGTTAGAGTGGAAGAAGGCAAGGTCAGGGAGAAGGGCCTTTCTATAAGCTTCTTAAAGCAGAAGGTAACTGACAAGGACATCATCGTTTTTAACCGTCAGCTTGCCACCCTCTTTTCCGCCGGGATACCTTTGCTCTCAGGAATCCAGGGCCTTGCAGAACAGATGCAAAACAAGACCTTCAAGGGAATACTCGTTAAAGTAGCGGCAGAAATCCAGACCGGAGCATCTTTCTCTGATGCACTTGCAAAGCACCCCAAAGTGTTTTCGGGCCTTTACATAAACATGATAAAAGCAGGTGAGGCTTCCGGTACACTCGATAATATCCTTGAGAGGCTTGCCTCCCTGGCAGAACACGCGGCAGAAACCAAGGCGAAGATAAAGGCGGCTACACGATATCCGAAGATAGTTGTAAGCGCTATGTTAATAGCGATACTTATACTTATGAAATTCGTAGTTCCCAACTTTATGAGTATCTTTACGCAAGTTGACCTTGAACTTCCCCTGGCAACAAGGATGTTGATCACGGCTAATCACATTTTTACCAACTACTGGTACGTTCTTTTTGGTGGGACAGGATGTCTGTTTTTCGCCTTTAAAGCATATACTAAGACCTATAGAGGGCGCCGTCAATTGGATCTGATTAAGCTGAAGGTCCCTGTCTTTGGGCCTATTTTTCTCAAGATTGCAATGTCTGTTTTCACCAGGACTATGTCTACGCTCAATCGAAGCGGATTATCAATCCTGGAGAACCTGAAGATATGCTCGGAAGTAGTGGAAAATATCCCGATATCCGAGGTTATTGTTGATCTCAGAGAAGGTGTGCAACGGGGCGAGAGCGTTGCTGCAACTATGAAAAAATCCAGTTTCTTTACGCCAATGGTAATACAGATGATGTCCGCAGGAGAGGAATCCGGAGAGTTAGACAATATGCTGGTGAAGGTTTCAGAGTACTATGATATGGAAGTTGATTACTCTATCAAAAATATAGCCAGCCTTATCGAGCCTATACTTCTGGCCTTTCTTGGCGCGGCGGTGCTCTTCCTTATGTTGGCTATATTCCTGCCTATGTGGGATCTTGTCAAGCTGGCCGAGAGAGGTGGATAAATCAGCTAAAAATCTGTTTCTGTTGAATGATTTTTTCAAAATTAATAAATGGCTCTATTTTTAGAAGTTCAGAAAGGAGGAGGATGGCATAGAAAAGCATTCTAAATCGAACAGCATTGCCAACATATATGCTGTTAAAGACGTGTGTACGTTGCAAATTAAGTAATTTTATAATCTTTAAACAGGAGAAAAAAATGAAGTCAAAACGTAAAAATAATGAGAAGGGTTTTACCCTTATCGAACTTATCATGGTAATTGTTATTCTGGGTATCATTTCAGCAGTTGCCATACCTAAGTTTCTGAGTCTGTCCGATTCCGCAAAACTCAGCGCTGCCAGGGGAGTTGGAGGCGCCCTTAGTTCCTCTATATCCGCAGCACATTCTGATTACCTTATTAATGGAAATAATTATACTCTAGCCAGCGTATTGTCCGCCACTGCATTTACTTCTGGCATAGCCTTACAAGCTGTTGCAACCGATGACCCTGCATCAGGAGAGATTGCATCTAATGTCGCAGGTGACGAAATTATTTTGGATTATAAGAATAGCCAGTTCCACTGGGATTGGACAGCTAAAGTTGACGATACCCCTGCTTTGCTAACTGAGACAGCAAATAAATTTCCTGAATAAATTATTTTACCTTGTTCAGGTGGGCAAACGAGTTCTTGGAGAATTCCTTTGCCCACCTTGATGTTTGGGAAACTAAAGGATTGAGGAATTGAGGGATTATCAGGATTTCGGAGTAGAGAAAAATGTCCATACATTAAAACCATGGACGATGGATCACATGTTTTAATGCTTTAATACCTAAATTCCTCAATCCTTATATTTAATGTGTGTGAAGATGAAAAAAACGGTAAAAAGAAAATTTCGGGAAGCAGTGAATAGCAATGCAGAAGGTTTTACCATGATTGAACTGATAATTGCTATAGTGATTATGGGGATAATGGCAGCTGTAGCCCTGCCCAAATTTGATAATGTTAGCAATATCGATGTCTATAACGCCGCCAGGCAGGCGAAATCTGATATTCGCTACACACAGGAGTTGGCAATGTGCAAGTATAGACAAACGACCATTACTTTTGTCGCAGATTCAAATACTTACACTATTTCAGGGATAACTCAGCCAAGAGAGTTACCGCCACGTTCAAAAGCAATCTTTAATGCAGGCTCTGCCGACAGTGTCTTTACATTCAATGCCGCTGGTGAACCTATTACGGGAGGGGGTGGGACTCTTGCAATCTCCTCCGGAGGATCCAATGAACAGGTTACGGTGTCGAACATAACAGGAACGGTCAGTATTCCCTGACGTAATTATATAACAAGTTGATCGCCTCATCCTACTGAGAAGTTACATTAGTCCCATAATGAAATTTTTTGACCATTTTTAGCAAAACATTCATTATTAAATTCTTATATTGTGTCTGAACAGCCTCCCGTCAGAACCGGCACGGGCGGACAAGAAATAACAAAAAAACTGATCTTGGTCATTCGAACCTTGTAATTTGATATTTGTTTGTTGTTTGTGATTTGAATTTTGTAATTTACAAATTCTGTTTGACTCTGGATTGTCCAGGTTAGGTAGCAAGAATGCGGATTAAGTTTTGTAATATTAAAATGGAGAAAGTTAAGTCAGAGAAAGGTTTTACGTTACTGGAGCTCATTTTTGTCATGGTAATAATCGGCACTCTTTCCTCTTCACTTATCCTGCCATTTATTTCAAACTTAAAGCAGGCAACCCGGCCGGAGATATATAACACGGCCACGTATATTGCTGTGGGAGAGTTAGAAAAGGTAAGAAGTGATGGTTACAATGGCATGAAGACTCTCATTGGAACCGCTAATACTCAAGTTACAAAGAAAGGCCGCACTTATGATAAAGAGAGAGTTACTGAATATGTCACTCAATCTGCTGGTAGTTTTAACAATTCCGCTACACCTACAGAATTAATCAGGGTTACTGTAACCATAGCCAACCCTGGTATATCGAGTTTTTCTATGTGGGAACTTCTAACAGATGACTTTTACAATTAATTTATCAAATAAAAATGCCTATCAATAAAAAATATAGAAATAAATCTCCTCAAAAAGGAGAGGCCGGCTTCACTCTGATGGAGATGGTTATGGTGATTGTACTTGCCTCTATTCTCGGAATTTTTGTATTCGGGGTCCTTACCAAATGTATAGTCGCGCAAAGGGATATGCAGGTGAGGAAAGAGATGAGTGATGACGCGGTACGGTCTATGGACAAAGTCAATAGAGAGTTAAGAGAGGCATCTGTCGTCTATTCTGCGCAGCCTAATCAACTATTTTTTAAAAAGAGTATTACCTCAAGTACAGATCCTAATTTATTTGTATTGTATATTCGGAATCCAGCGACACACACATTGAGGCGGCAGAGCGATGCTGATGTTACGGGGTTTCCGTGGCCATTTAATCCTACTATAGGTAATGTTATAGCAACGAATATGAAACTGTTTAGCGCTACGTGGGGTGTTGGTAGTAGGTATACTATACAAATGGAATTTGAGAGTGCTCCAGGAGCAAACGATGGTTCTGAATGGGTAACATATGTCTTACCCAGAAATCTATAACCCTGATGTTTAGTATTGTGGGTGGATTAGGCGAAGCGAATCCACCCTTACAATAGTTATTCGCTCACAGCTGATATCGCATTTGTAAAAATGTTTAAATACCCTACACACTGTTTAAAATACCAACTGAGCCGGAAAAAAGACCGGTAAAGTATCCTATATCCCAGTATCATCAAAACTGGCAACTGTTTTGCGAAGTATTCTGAAGGAAGAAATAAAACTGAGAAAAGCTATGACAACTAAATCCCTAAAAAGATTTGCGGAATTGTTAAATAGAAGTGAAGGGATTTCAATCGCTCCCATCATAGTAATAATGGTGATTATGTCAGTAATGGGAGGAGTTTTTACCTCTATTATGGGAAGCTGGAAAGTGTCCGCACCTTTGACCGTAAATTCTAACAAGGCATTTTTTCTGGCTGAGTCGGCTGCGATGTTCGCACTACAGGATGCGAAGTACAGATTCCTATCTAAGGATACCAGTAGTTGTCCTGATTTTCCAGCTTGCGGATCTGGCACAAGGAGCGCTCCGTTCGTTGTATCGAATGTCGAATCGTCCTTCGGTACCGAAACTGCTGAGTTCTGGGTTGAAAGACCATACCCCTCTGCGAATACCATTGTTGATGAATATCCTGCCGGTACTGATCGTGGTAATAACGATGATGATGATAGCGGTTCGGATGATGACGTGTACGATGATGATTTGGATGATAGTGTTGCTAATAACACTCTTTACACCATAATAGCAACCGGCAAAATCCTTAGAGACGGTACTACTGTGGCAAAACGACAAATTAAGATCAAGGCGAACGTTACGGATAACAGCGCTTCTGCAGTAGAACCAGGTATACATACAGAAGGTAGTATCAGAGGAAGTGGAAGCGGAGCTTTTAATGTCTGGCAGGATGGCGTGGATATTACCGCCGTCGATTCTACTGTTGAATTTGCCAGTGGCACATATGCTGACTCCTCTGCCGCCCCATCCGATGGGAGTAGGACACTTCCGGTACAGACGATATACCAGACTCCCGCTGATTCCGTACCCACTTTAGATGAAGAGTTTTTTAAGATCATAGCCGCAGATCAGGGGCATTATAATCCTACTGTCGTCGACAATTACCCTAACGGTAGCTATTATTACGATACACCAACGAATACAATGCCTAATATAACATATATAAGTGGTGATCTCAGCCCATGTAATAACAAAACAATTTATGGAATTTATTGGGTAAAAGGAGATATATCTCTGGGTGGCAACTGGCAGGTAAACGGTATAATAATCTGTGAGGGAGATGTTAAGATGAATGGGGGAGGGAGTGTAGCGGACCCAAATATGGATGGAGGTATAATTCAGTATGGCAATGGAAATGAATTGTGGGCAGCTGGAAATCCTTCAATTATCCAGATAAATGATATTTTTTTTAACGCTATGAATGCGACAATACCCTCTATAACGATACAGTCCTGGCAGGAGGCGGTGTCTGCAAACTAAAGTAGTTGTAACGGTTTATTACAAACCTATATTCTTACAATTTAATCCTAATACAACATAATAATTAACGGAGTGAACAGCGCTATGTTAGGTCAGAAATTTTCATCATTCAAAATGGAAAAAAGTAGTGGACGCACAACGCTGGGTATTGATATTGGCAGTTACTGGATAAAAGTACTGGAGTTCAGCCTTACCGGTAAATGCCCTGAGGTAAGAGGTCTTGCAAAGAAGAAATTACCCCCGGGAATGAGGACTGCCGAAAGGGACCCGGAAGCAGTGGCAAAGTTGATAAAAGAGTGTCTGGCCGAAGGTGGTATTTCCGCCAGAGATGTAGTTGTTATGGTGTCCGGATCTCAGGTATTTGTAAGGCGTATTACCATGCCCCCAATGCCTCAGGATGAGCTTGACGAAGTTATTCCATTTGAGGCGACAAAGCAGGTCTCCTTTTCTGTAGAACAGTTGGAAGTGGATTATATAATTGTTGGAGAGAAAGATGTAGGTGGTGTAAAAAACCAGGATATCCTCCTTGCGGCAACTCCCAAAGAGGTAGTAGAACAGCAAAAATCTATTATCCGTGCGGCAGGTCTGAGGATTGTAGCGGTGACTGTTGCCCCCATGGTTTTATGGAAAGCATTCCAGCTCAGCAATAAAACATGTGAAGACAGAGTAATAGCCTTGCTGGATATCGGTCATGAGAGGACAACCATTAGTTTATTAAATAACGGGATATTGGAATTTACGAGGACCATCAATCTGGGTGGCGATGAGGTTACAAGTTCCCTGATGACAGAGCCCCTGGCAACCGGGGAGGGAAGTTCGCGTACGCTTACTTATGAAGAGGCTGAGGGTATTAAATTCGAATACGGCTTACCACCATCCACAGCGACCGGCACGACGACAAAGGAAGGTGTGTCGCCCAATCAGATACCAAGGCTCATGAGGCCTTTTCTGGAGAGGCTATTAAGTGAGATCAGAACCAGTTTCGATTTTTACACGACAGAATTTCAGATACCTAAGGTAGAACAGATTATTATGTCCGGCGGTGGCGCTGGATTGAAAGGTTTGGGGGAATTCCTGGCCGGTGATTTGGAAATAGAGATAGAGTTGTCAGATCCATTTCAATCCGTAGATTTTGCAGGAAGAATATCTAAAGACGATATTGCGGACGTTGCATCTGCATTCGTTATGCCTCTCGGGTTAGCCGCATGGGAAAACAAAGATCTGAGTTTCCTTCGTTTGAAGAAGAAGGCGGCAAAGAAGAATCGCGGCTTTATCAAGCCTTTAGTTGCTCCGAGCTGTGTGGCGGTTTTAATTATGCTTGTTATTTACTGGAGTGTATCGGCTAAGCTGGCCGGTAGCAGCGCGGAATTGGATAGAAAAACAAAAGAGTTCTCGTCTCTAGATTCTATAAGTATTGCGGCACAAGCTTTAAGCGTAAAAAAGGGGCAGCTGCAGACAGAACTAGGTTCCTTACCGCTGACGCTCCTCAGAGAGAGTGCGGATCCAGCCTGGATATTAGAAGAGGTGAGGCGTTGCGCCCCTGACAATACACGTTTGGAACAACTCAGTGTTAATGAACAGGAGGGGAAAAAATTTATCCAGATATATGGCACTACATTCTTCCTGGATGAAAGAGGGCCTGCTCTGTCCGATTTTATGGCAGCCCTGAAAGGTTCTCCACTATTTGATGACGTACGTATGATTTCCGTAGTGGAGGAAAAGAGTTATACAATAGACGGCTTAAGATTCCAGCTTAGCTGTCGATATAATTATATAGGAGGTGAAATCTTATGATTTCAAAGCTGGACAAAAAACAACGTATTATGATGGGAATTATCGGAGCAATAGCCTTGTCAGCAGGGTTTTATATGCTTTATTACGAACCCACACAGAAAAAAATAATTGAAATACGTAAAGACATAGAAGCAAAGGATAGTGAGATAAGAAATGCCAAAATACAGGTTGCCATCTTCAAGCCGCTGAAGGAACAAGTTGCAAAGCTGGAGGAACAGCTTGATAGCCTCAAAGCAAAATTAGCTACAAGCGGAGAGATAATTTCACTGGTAAAAACAATTGAGGACGAGGCTAAAAGGTTGGATTTAAAAGTTATCAATATGTATTCTACTGTCCATGAACCACCACCGGCTGAAATTAGTGGTACTGGAAAAGAAGCGGAAAAACCATCTGAAGTTCAAGCGCCCGCCTTTACCAGAACTGTGCTGGACCTCAGCCTGCGAGGTAAATATGACAAACTGGAAGCCTTCATGGAGACTATTCAGCATCTGGAAACCTTCCTTGTTGTTGAAAGATTGGATATAAGCGGTGGTGAAAAGAAATATCCCAGGTTAACATCAAATATGAAAATAAACATGTATAGTAAGAAAGGAGATGTCAATAATGCGATTGTCAAGTGACTCAGTATTCCGGAAATTAAATAACCTATATGCCAGGCTGAATGGTACCATCAGCGTTTTTATGAATCCCGATAGTGGATTACTGTCAGAAAATCCAATATTAAGAAAGTTTATATCATACCAATTTACATCGCAAATCAGGGCTAAATTCCTCCTTATACCGGCCGTTATCATCTCTGGAACTCTTGGTGCCTGCCTCACTACCTTAAACGGTGAAGAGGTAAAAACCGATGATAACTCCATGGAAAAAGTAACTGCATATCGTAACCCATTTTCGCTGCCTTCAGGTGTAAGATTTGAGGAAAAGGCAGAGACGGTAGGCTCATATTCCGAATATGCAGAATGGAAAGAGGGAGTTGTGGCAAGCAGTGTAAACGGTATTTTTCAAGGCGGTAATATAGTCAGGGCAAATATCAACGGTGTATGGGTTAAGGAAGGGGATTGGGTAGGTGAAGAACAGGTAATGGAGATAGAAACGGAAAATGTAGTTTTATTAGGAAAAGAAAATGAGAAACGGAATCTCTCATTACGAGGAGCTGAAGATGAACTTGGAGTTATCAAGTATGTTTATTAATTTAAACAAGGCAGATTAACAAAAAAATATAGCTTATCATTTCGTATCTGATAAGTGTTATAGCTGAACTTTCTTATTTCTGAAAAAGGCAAACCAACTGTGAAGTTGGGACGCAAAGCCATGGGTCTTCCATAGAAAGAATGCCAGGTTACCAGTCTTAACCGATTGTAGCTTACCTGGTGCATTAATAGAAGGCATAAGAAGGCCCATGTCGGAAATATTTTTCTGATCCGGGTCTTTTTTTCTGAAGGGAAAGTATGAGACTTTTATCTTCAGTAACCGGAAAACAAAGTTTGGTTTGAAATCGTTTATGGTTATGAATATCAAGGAAGAAAAGGCATCAATAAAGTCGGACAAAATACTATTAATCAGATAAGTTGAACACATAAGATAAATACCATCATCTACAAATAAATATACACTAAAATAATCGTAAATATTTTTCTAATCTATCGGAGAAAATAAAAAAAAATGAATAAATAAATAGAGGTATAGCAGAAAGAATAATAAGACTTTATTTTTCAGGAAGATACTTAAAGCAAGGATAAACAATGAAAAAATTATTATTAATCACCGGATTGTTAGTTGCTTTGTCAGGATTGACAAGATCCGTGAATGCACAAACAACTATTGTTGGATATGGAAGCAATGATGCAAATGAAATTCGCTTGATCAATTTAGAAACTGGCCAAATTGAACCATCACCATTTGATTCTTTTACTTTCTCAGTTCCGTTCAAGGGCTTAGCCATTGATCTGGCTGGTAAAAACCTTTATGGAACAGATCAAAATGGAAATCTCTATAGAATAGAAATTGCAACCGGAATAGAAACGCCTTTAGGTAATATGGGTATCGTCGTTCCGGACAAAACAGAGATTGAGGCGGCGGACTTCAACTTCAATGGAACTGAACTTTGGGTCACGGATTTCGACAGCTATACTCCCACAATTTACAAAATTAATAATTTTGATACTACTGATCCAATAGGTAATCCAATTTCTGCAACTCCTGTCCAGACAGTTAGCCCGGGGATTGGCGGAGGTGTAGTACGAACGATGGCCGCTGATACAACAAAAGACGTGTGGTTGGCAAACGACAATTTCCCCAGTATGGATTTCCAGTCAATTGACACCGACATATATCCCCCGGACGCTAATATGACGCACATAGGTTTTTTAGACGATGATCCAAGTGCGCTACCATTCCTTCCAAGACCGAAGATAAATGGAATGGACAGGTCGACTATCGATGGTGAGTTATATGGCCTTTCACTGGATGGTGGAATATACCATATAGACCAGAACGATGTTCCCAGCCTCGGCCCTAATAATGACGCCCGGGTTGAGCTCATAGGAACTGCAGCTGGACATTCATGGCTCGCGCTGGCCATTTCCACAGCTGACTCATCTGGGGAAATTGACAGTGAAACAGGTGAAATTGACGGCACGGTCTTCTGTGACCTTAATGACAATGGTGTGCAGGATGTTGGTGAGCCTGGTATCACGGGGGTGACGGTAGAACTAACTTGTACTGACCCTGATGGGGTTGTTTATATTGACACGCAGATTACAGCAATAAATGGTTTGTACCTGTTTACGGATGTACCAGCTGGTAGCTGCGATGTTACGGTGGATGTTTCAACCGCACCTTTTGATAAAGAACCCGGTAACTGCCCAACAACTGTTAATGTCGAGTTGGCGGCAGGACAGATTTACAACGATGTGGACTTCTGCTTCAGGGAACTAGGCGAGATAGGAGACACGGTCTTCTATGATGTTAATAACGATGGCGTACAGCAGATCCCTGACGAACCTGGTATCGCGGGTGTGGACGTTGTCCTGAAGTGCCTGGGCACAGATGGTACGGTACTTTTTGAAGGCATACAGACGACTGATGCAAATGGAATGTACCTGTTTACCGGCGTACCGGCTGGTTCCTGCACGGTCACAGTGGAGGTGGATACTGCACCAGCTGACAAAGAACCGGGTATATGTCCGCAAATAGTGAGTGTCCAGCTTCAACCCGGCCAGATTTATCTCGATGCAGACTTCTGCTTCAGGATTAAGTCAGGTGTGATTGGCGATCTGGTATGGTGTGACACTAATGATGATGGTGTGGCAGACTTTGGTGAACCTGGTATAGAGGGAGTAGTAGTAAACCTGACTTGTACTGAACCTGATGGGACTGTTTATACTGATATGCAGACTACAGATGCCGACGGCGAGTACCTGTTCACAGGCGTACCTCCCGGAGAATGCGTTGTTGAAGTGGATTTGGCAACTGTACCTGTTGGTAAAGAAAAAGGCTCTAATTGTCCAATCTCGAATATTATTGAGCTTGGTGCAGGACAGAGTTACCTGGACGCAGATTTCTGCTTCAAGACAATTTTAAGTGAAGTAGGTGATTTCGTCTGGTGTGACCTCAATGACGATGGTGTACAGGATCCTGGTGAACCAGGTATAGAGGGAGTAGCGGTAAACCTGACTTGTACCGCTCCTGATGGGACTGTTTATACTGACATGCAGATTACAAACGATGTTGGTGCGTACCTGTTTACGGATGTACCAGCTGGCGTCTGCGATGTTACGGTGGATGTGACAACAGCCCCTGCCGGTAAAGAACCCGGTAGCTGTGCAACAACTGTCAATGTTGATCTGGCAGCAGGAGAGAGTTTTCTCAATGCTGACTTCTGCTTTAAATTGATATGCGGTGATTGCGATGGAAAGGTAACCAGGCTCACACTTCAGTATAACGGAATAAACCCGGCAGTAGTTAAGGTAAAGCAAAAGAAACCATGCCAGGTGATTTTTGATAGCGGAGCCCCACTCAACAGTGGTGATCAGTTTGATATTGAAATAGTGAATGACAACGATGGCAACTTGAAGAATACCGAGATCAGCCTCTATTTGGGTTGTCGTCTTAACGCCAAGATCCATACAAGTTGCTCGAAACCTATCGGGCCTGGTCTTGTCAGTGGCTCTTTCGAGGTCATTGGCGGGGAGAGCCGGAACGGCGGTATTCTCTGCTCACCGCAGAACGGCGATGGCGGCAAAGACTGTTGTGAAGGAAAGGTTGCCAATCTTACATTGCAGAACGGTGGTGATACCGGTTTTATTACGGTAAAACAGAAGAATGGTGATGTAGTATTTGCTGAGAATGTTGATCATCTTGGTGCATTTTCGTTTGTCGGTACTGATAAAGAAACTCTGGGCACCGAGATCAGTATCTTTGTGAATGGTTGTCTTAACACCAGGATCCATACCAGTTGTTCAAAACCAATTGGTATCGGTTCAATGTTTGGAAACTTCACCGTGCTTGAAGGGGCCAGCTTGAAAGGCGGCGCGCTCTGCCCGGTTGACGAAATCATTGATGACGGTGTTGATGATGACAGCAGTAGCAGTGACGATGACTGTTGTGAAGGAAAGGTTACCAGTCTTAAACTGGAGAACGGTGGCGCTAGTGGCTTTATTCTGGTGACGCAGAAGAATGAAGATGTAGTATTTGCTGAAAATGTTGATCATCTTGGTGCGTTCTCATTTATAGGCACTGATAATGAAACTCTTGGCACCGAGATCACCATCACTGATAGTAGTGGCGTTGAAACCAGGATCCATACCAGTTGTTCAAAACCAATTGGTATTGGTTCAGTGTTTGGAAACTTCACCGTGCTTGAAGGGGCCAGCTTGAAAGGTGGCGTGCTTTGCCCGGTAGATGAACTCGGTGATGATGACAGCAGTGATGATGGCAGCAGTGATGATGGCAGTAGTGATGATGGCAGTAGTGATGATGATGACAGCGGCAGTGGTCATCATAAACGCAAATACAAGAAAAGCCACTCGAAAGATTCCAAGAGAAGCCATAAAAATTGTGATAATAAAAGTCACAAGAAACATCACAAGAAACGTCACAATTAGCGTTAAGAAGTAGTGGTAAGTAATCCTTTAATTACGAGGATGAAATAAAAGGAGGGGGCTTATAAATAGTCCCCTCCTTTTTTTATTGGTAAATTCTGTATGCACTGTAAAGATAATTTTACTATTAATATAACTAAATACGGGGGAATAATATACTTGACTATTTAGGCATATATAGTACGATGACCGCGAAATAGAACAACATGTATACCTTATTATGGGGATCGCTCTATAGTTACCATTCTATCAAGGAGAAAAAATGAGAAAAACTTTTATTTTATCCATAGCCATCTTATTTCTTGCAGGGTGCAAGGTGCCTGAACTCTTAGGCTTGAAGGAAATGCCCATTACTCAAGTCGCTCTTCAAAAAGAAAAAGCGCTTAGCAAAATGGAGGTAATGCCTGTGACCCAGGTGGTGGAAAAGATGGAGGAGAGGGAGAAACTCTATAGCCTGTCAGCAAATGATATGGAATTAAGAAAAATTCTCTGTAACTATTCATCGAAAATATTCTGAAAATATCTTAGAATTTGGTTGACAAGGTTTTTGTTATAGAATTGTAAATTTGTCTGTTAATTATATATTGTTATATTTTGGTTAATGACAGCTCTCTTTG
>SMSL01000001.1 GCA_007859995.1 Candidatus Brocadiaceae bacterium S225 | reverse complement strand
TTTTTTCTTTGTGGAATGGTATGGCTAACTCCAGTCGCCCTACGGGCTCCTTACGTTAGCCATACCATTCCTTATGCAATTATATAATTAATCTTTTGATAGTAAAACATATAAGGGTGGATTAAGGCCGGAGGCCGAATCCACGTATTCATGGGCATCATACCTGATTTACAAAAAATTGGGAATGCTCCCCTCAGAACTCTAAACACGATAATAAAATCTTTTTGACTATTTACAACCTGCCTGAGCGTAATATTGCTATGGCTAATCCAAATCCCAATACACTGGCTACAAGAAAACCGATAATGCCCGGCACAGGAAAACCCAAAAACAGAGGGCCTTTATCTGTCTGCATTATTATTGACGAACCGATAACCAAAGCCGCAATAATCACGCTGAATGCTCATCGTTTTTGCCAGAAGAAACGGATCCGATGGTATTTTTACCTTGTACTGAGAAACAAGTTTTACAATATCCACCAGAAGCGGCCCAATCCTTAATTCACTTAAAGGAACGCCGTGATAGATATCCATAAGGTCTGCAAGAGCTAAATTCAGTTTCCTGATATCCACTCCATCTACCATGCCCATTGATATAAAAGTCTCACTTCTTCCACCTTTTTGTATTCAAAAGGTGGAACATCATCCTGCAGTTTCTCAAATTCTTTACAAAATTCCAATGGGATAATGTCTGGGCGGGTACTTAATATCTGGCCTAACTTGATGAATGCAGGTTCAAGCTCCTCTAATACTTTACGTGCTCTAACAGGCATAGACATATCGTATATATCAAGCCTCTTTACCGGACCAAACACGATAAGATTTTTTCTTATGATCTTGTGGTCGATTTTTAAACGATCAATAATATAGCCAAAGCCGTATTTAACAAGAACTTGAATTATCTGACGCAGCCTGTCTATGTTCTGAATCTTTTGTGTGATAACTCCCAGAAACAAATTGAAACTCCTGTTTTGATTTACTTATTCAACTTTTCTTTTAATAGTTCAATCTCAGATTTAATTTCATTGAGTTCCTTACGGGTAGGGAAATCCAATTTCTCTGTAACACTCTTTACAATCTTCTCAATCTTAACTTCTACTTCATTCATACTCGCTTCTCCCTTTTCAATCAACTCATTGACCAGGTTTTTGCAAGTGTTCCATTTATTGTCCAAAAGCTGTCATTCCCGCATTCTTTTAGCGGGAATCCAGGATAAACCGGTCTTTAGATACCCGAAAAAAAACGTTCGGGTATGACAAAAGCCGTACGTGCAAAAACCTAACCGGACGCTACTGTCAGATAATAAAAAAATTGGAGATCAGATAAAAATCGAAAATTATAGTTTTTAAAATTTTTGAATATGTCAAGTGGCGAGGTGACCTCGTTTACATCTAAAATAGGCGCTGTCTCTATTACACAAAAAGGTACACTTATTCCCCTGCCATCTTGGTGACGAAACTGTTTATGTGAACCTTTTTGTCGAACTTCAGCAAATCCAAGATTCTTAAGAATTGCGATTACCTCTGATGGTTTTAAAACAGGTATATTTCCCATTGCTATTCCACTGATATGTTTTGTGTTCCAACAAATTTACTTTCAAATTCTGGTCCTCCATCCTCAAGAATCATTTCAATTACTTCGTAAAGATTCTTGTTGATCTCTTCAAGTGTTTCGCCTTGTGAATGGGCACCAGGAAACCCGGGAACATACCCTACATATAAACCTGTATCATTGCATTTTTCTATTACAGCTGTGTAGTTATGCATATAACTTCTCCTTCTCCGGAAATAATTTGCTATATTCAGATAAGTAAAGGATTCGCTTTCGCTTTAAATTTGTCCATAGAAATTTCAAAGTTAACTTTATGATATCTTTGGATAAATACTTTTCTATGTCAATAAATATTTCCTGTTTTTCAGCTAATTCGCATATAAGTTTATGATCATTATTGTACACACTTACATCATGTAAGCCAGTTTTTTTATTACACTTCTTTTCTTCGTATTCACAGAGGATCAACTCATCCCCCATGATGAATCTTGCCTCAAATTCGACAAACCTCCTCGCTCTACAATATATTTTACTTTAGTATTCTTCACTGAAAGTGAAAGGAGGCAGACACGAATACAGTAAATAGTATTTGTTAAAATTATCTCAATTAAAAGAAATGCACGAAAAACTAATTCACCATTCAAGACGCGACACCATGCTCTCATAAACCTATATATTGTTGAAATCCAGGATAAAATTCTCTGGTCTCTGTTGATATCCGTTGCTGTCGTTTA
The DNA here is from genome assembly GCA_007859995.1 of Candidatus Brocadiaceae bacterium S225. Taxonomy (GTDB): domain Bacteria; phylum Planctomycetota; class Brocadiia; order Brocadiales; family Scalinduaceae; genus Scalindua; species Scalindua brodae. Next base: position 268,157 of record SMSL01000001.1, on the reverse strand, counting down.
AAATGCGAAGTCCCCTATTGACCCCATTAAGTAAGGTGTCCCCAGAATTTGTCGCATACAAAATATGTATGGTGTCCACCGATTTTGTTTTCTTCAAAGCAGGCAACAAATGGAACCTTACAGAGGAAAAAGGAATGATAATGGGATACGTAATCCACAAAGGAGAATTGGAGATTGAGAAGTTGTTGTAAGGAACAGCGTTATTGCTATTAAAAACTGGATATATCAAAAGGCTTTTGTTATAAGTCAATAATAATAGAAAAAGACCCAATAATTAAATACATTCAAAGGGTTTAAAATTATTTTGCAAATAACTTAAAGAGGATTTAAAAATGAAGACATTAGAAATAGAAGACAATTTGTACAAAGAACTTCAGGAACTGGCATCATTACAGAAAGTAGAGATGGAAAAGTTATTAGAAGGGATATTATATGAAGGGGTTACTTCTGTAAAAGAGAGATATGTCTTAGAGCTATACCGAGATGGCAGAGCAACTCTCGCGAAGTGTGCAGAATTACTTTCTATTGATTTGTGGGAAATGATAGAAAAGATAAGAAAGTCAGATTGTCATCTTGACTATAGCTTGGAAGAATTACAAGAGGACACTTCTGTATGACGGATGTTATAACAGATACTTCCCCCTTGATTTTTCTCTCCAAGATAAAAAGATTGGATTTGTTGTCTTGCTATAAGATTATTGTTCCACGTCAGGTTGAAGAGGAAATATTAAAAGGTTATAAAAAGCATCATAAAGATGCTTCCTTAATTATGAAATTCTTGAAGAGTCCAAATGTCACAAAAGTAGATGTTAACACAATAGATACATTACCTACTTATTTTGGAAAAGGCGAACAAGCCGTTATAAGTTATGCTGTTGATATTGGGATCAAAGATGTCTTGATAGATGAAGAGACTCCTAAAGGATTTAAAAAAGTGAGAGCCACTAAAACAAATAAAAAAAATATTAATGATGATATAAAAATCGAAAAATTATAGTTTTTATGACCTCGTTTTTTATAAGTCATTTAAATAGGTATGGTGCCCCCCGATTTACAAAATATCTTGCATATCTTCTTGAGTGGTTTGTCAAAGTGTTTGTTGGGTGAAATGGTATTACAGTTCTTCCAACTACACCTACGAGGTGTAGTTGGAAGAACTTGAACCGGAAAAGTTAGAGAAGGAGAACAACCGGGTTATTTAATTGGCTCAAATACTCGGTTAACTTTATACTGTACAGTCTTATTTCTTTTCCCACGTTCTTTTACTTTAACAGGTACATCTTTATCAATAAAATCAAGCTCAGCACCTGCTGGTATGGAGTTAGTGATATCAGGATGGTCGATTATCTGTTTTATAAAGTCAAATACCACCCAATGTTTCTTTCTACATACTCTTTTTTTGTCATTATTTCATTCCTTTTTTAAATCTTTCTTTATACCATTCCCATCTATCCTTTTCAACAGGCAAGAGTTTTACCTATAAGTTTTATTCAGACGATGAATGCTTTAAGAAAAAAAGAATAAAACAAGATCAAAAGATCTTTGGAATGTATCGTTCAATGATAATAGGTGAAGGCGAGAAGATTAAGAGTATTCCGTTTAAGCATATTTTAATTTTTATTGGTTTAGTTGTATGTGCTAATTAAGAACTTTTGCTTGATTGCGAGGACTGACCCCTTTAACCTTCACTCAAATTTTCTTTTACCAATACTTTATATAGTTTCTGTCCCAGGTTATCTTGCGCTAAGTCTCTAAACTCCGGATCGCTCATCAAACGTCCAAATATATCTTCATTCCCCTCCATTCGATCAATAACCAAACCCTCGAACATCTTCTTAAATATGTCAAGAAAATCCTTCATTGAATTGACTTTCGCAGCCTGGCGCAAATTCTCATCATCTTTGGCTTCTGCTTCTATCTGGTCAAAGAACAATTGATCCGCCTCAGTGAAGTCAGTACCAAAGCGCTCATTCAAAATATCAATCAACTCAGAAAGTGGGATCTCATAATCTTCCTTTCCGGTGCCCACATCACCAGGGCCTTTTAGTGGTTTTGCCTTACCTCTACCTAAACCAATCCCGCCCTCACTAATTCTTTGTAAACGGTAATATTCAAGCCCGACTTCATCTTCCAAATGATACGCAGGGCCTGAGGCTCGTCGTGGTAATTTAGTCAGTAAAAAACGTAAATAGGTATAAAATTTTTCTAAGTCAGAGTCTTGGTATGGGATCACCTGAGATAAAAAGGCATACATATTTCGGAAGTTAACAACCAACCCTTTTAGTTCTTCCTGCTCGTTCTCATCTATGGCTTTATAGCGTTCAACGGCCAAATCAAGAATACCATTCATTTTTGCATGATCGTGTACAGTCTCTTTACGCTTGGGCGCAAAATAAATTGTACAGAAATCATTTACTTCACTTTCAAAAACAACCTGTTTTTCATTAATCTGACCTTGCAGACGATACATATGATGAGGATCGGTCAATTCTTCTGCCTCTGTCACCTCGTAAAAAGGCTTAAACGCCTTATAAATATCTTCACGCGTATTCCTAAAATCCAAAACAAAGGTATCTTCTTTACCTACCGCCATACGATTTAGACGAGAAAGGGTCTGTACGGCTTGGACACCCGATAATATTTTATCAACATACATGGTATGTAAATAGGGTTGATCAAATCCAGTTTGATACTTCTCTGCCACCAGCAGAACACGGTATTCTTCCGTATCAAATTTCTCCGGTAACTCCCTTTCGCTAATGCCGCCATTCATTCCTACTTCTGTATATTTTTTACTTGGGCATTCTGGGTCTACTACGGTACCCGAAAAGGCAACAAGTGTTTTTATATCAGTATATCCTTTATCTTTGAGATATTCATCAAAAGCCAATTTGTACCGCACAGCATGTAGGCGTGAATCTGTCACAACCATTGCCTTGGCACGCTCACCAATCTTGTGCCGTACCGACGCGCGAAAGTGCTCCACCATTACTTCTGTTTTTTGAGCGATATTGTGTGGATGCAAAGTTAAAAAGCGAGCCAAAGCTCTAGCGGCTTTTTTTCGTTCAACATTGGGATCATCTTCTGCTAATTGAGTAATGTGAAAATACGTCTCATAGGTAATATAATTTTTTAATACATCTAGAATAAACCGCTCTTCAATGGCCTGGCGCATGGTGTATTTGTGAAAAGGGGCCTTACCATCAGGGCCCGGCTCATTAAAGACATGTTTGGTTTTGTATTTCGGGGTGGCTGTGAAGGCAAAGAAACTGATATTTGGTTGACGGCCACGCTTCATCATATTTCTGATGATAGCGTCTTCTTCCTCCTCGTCATTTTCTGCAATATGTTGTGCCGCTTGTTCTTCAATGCCCTCTTTATTGAGAACATACTTCAGTTCCATCGCTGTCTCACCCGATTGTGAGCTATGGGCTTCATCTACAATAACCGCAAAGCGTTTACCTTTTGTACTAATAGATACACTGCCTTCGCCTTGCTCCTTATTCAGCTTTTCGATAGTCTCAGTGACGAAAGGAAACTTTTGTACGGTTGAAATAATGATTGGTGTTCCGGTCGACAAAGCATCAACTAGTTGGCGGGTATCCTCATCGATTTTCTGTACCACACCTTGCTTGTGCTCAAATTGATAGATCGTGTCCTGCAATTGTTGGTCAAGAACTCGCCTGTCGGTAATCACTACAACAGAATTAAATATTTTATTATCGTCGGCATCATGCAAGCTGGATAAACGATGCGCCAGCCAGGCAATGGAATTGGATTTGCCCGAACCCGCCGAGTGTTGCACCAGATAGTTTCGACCTGGTCCGTTTTCTTCGCTATGGCTTACTAATTTTCTGACCGAATCTAACTGGTGATAACGGGGGAAGATCATGCTCTCTTTACGGATCTTTTTAATGCCTTTATCCGTCACCACCTTTTTATCTTCCACCTGTAAATGCATAAAGCGGCCTAATATATCCAGCAAACTATCGCTTTGAAGCACTTTTTGCCATAGATAAGCTGTGCGATATCCGCCATCTGTTGCGGGCGGGTTACCTGCACCACCATCACAACCCAAATTAAAAGGTAGAAAAAACGTTTTATTGCCGCTTAAACGTGTAGTCATAAACACCAGGTCTTGATCGACAGCAAAATGTACCAATGCACGCTTCTTAAATTCAAAAATCTTTTCTTTGGGATCTCTATCATTTTTATACTGATGCTTAGCGTTTTCTACTGTTTGCCCAGACAAAGGATTTTTTAATTCTATGGTGACCACTGGCAAACCATTAAGAAACAACACCATATCTAAAGATTTTTCGTTCTGACTGGAATAATGAAGCTGGCGGGTAATACTTAGTGTATTGGCTTTGTATAAGGCCAAGGTGTCGGGATTTAGCTTGGTACTCGGGACAAAATAGGCGACTTTCAGTTTTTTACCATAGGATTTAAAACCATGTCGTAGTACATTGAGCATACCCTGCGTTTCCAGGGTTTTACACAGGTCATCCAGCACTACCTTTACCGTATCACTGCCGTGAATCGCTTTTAAAGACTGCCAGAGTTTGGTTTGAGTTTTCTCGATAAAGGCAATTACACGGGCAGGCTCTAAAGCACGTTCGGTATCAAAACCTCCAGACACCCCTTCTTTATAACAGTCTTTTTCAATAAACTGATACTCAATGGCGTCTTCAAGGCGATCTTCGGTGTGTTTTTTCATTGATATTCCCTAACCTATTGTCTCAACGGTCGGTGGATGTCCTTTTTGATCATTTAGCTTATCCAACTTGAAAGCGAATGCATCTCTTTCGACATTCAGTGTAATAGTTATTATTTTGTCTCCATCAGGTGTAAATATTTTTTCTATTAACTTTAACTCATTATGCATATTTGTAGATATTGCATAATAAGCCAGGTTCAAATATGACTTTAGGCATTGAAAATAGCCTTGTGCATCTAACGCCATTAAGCAACATCCTTTTCTACATCAAAATCACGAACATCAATTTTACCTGTAACAGCAGCTGTAATTAAAGAATTCCGATATTCAGCATATGCGTCTATAGCCTCCTTGTTAATTCGAACCATATTATCTAAACGATTCAATTTTTTTTCGATGTGAGTTACTATTTCTTCTTGCTCATTAATATCAGGTATGCCTTGCCGAAAATCTTTAATAAAGTTTTCTGGTATACGCTTTTGACCGCCAGCACCTAACATCTCTGACGCACCAATATCTCGAAAAGAATGAGAAATTGTCATATAGAATAGAAAATTTTTGTTTGTTTTATTTCCACCTCTAAGAACATGAAATTCGGTGGTTCCGAATCCTATCCCATTAGTCAGTCCTAGTGCTATTGAGCCTTTGCCATTTTCAAAACATGGTGTAATTTTCGCCACTACCACATCGTTTTCTTTAAAGTAGGTATACCCGTTATAGACTTCTTCTAACATTTTAGTTTGGCCTACATCCATACCACCATATTCTTCAACCGCATCCATTGGGACAAAGGAAACCAAATCATCGTCTTCAACACTTTTAGTCTCTGATTTAACTGGATTGGTCACAATACAGAAGCGTAAACGCTTTACTTCCCAATGCTCTGGTACATCACCCAGCCAATCCACGCCGGAGGGTTTCATTTTGGCGTTTTTATCCAGACCTTTGGTAACGGCTTGGGTTATGACAGCAATACGCTGTTCGTTGAGTTTTTCGATTAAGGCTTTTTTCTTTTCGATGAGCTGATCGATTTGTTGGGTTTTGTAATCGAGGAAGTCTGCTATTTTTTTTTGCTCATCTAAACTAGGTACACAAATTTTTAGATTCTTTGTGCCTTGCTGTGTCAAACCAAAACGTGTAACCCCATTTGAAGCCAATGTAAATTGATGCTTACTTCTATCTGCTTCAAGTGCATAATAGAGATAATTGCCAAGCAATCTTTCTTGGTCGGATTGTATTATCGTCAGATGATATCCACACACTAAACCATCTATATCTTCATTTATTAATGCAGGTATTCCAATATCAAATGGATCTTCAGAGTCTTTTGTAATAACCACGTCGCCACGCTTTAGTGTAAAGCGTTTAATATCGGACTTGCTTGCAGTAGCCACCATAAAATCTAGAGATGAGTCAATTTTTGAGTTGTTGTAAACATCCAAATAATTACAAAGCTTGACTACGTCTTCATCTTCTTTGCTTTTTTTGTCGACGTTGCTCGTTTTTATTTTCGCAATATCATGAATTCTCTCTTCTGGCCAATGTGCTGGCAGCACATCGAATAAGGTACCTTTCTTGTATTTATCATATGTACCGTAGCGCACTAGACCACCTCCGCTAGCATATCAATAATTTCCTTTTCCAAACCTTTAATATCCGCTTCGATTTTTGCCAAATCGCGCGGAGGTTCGTATTGATAAAAATGGCGGTTAAACGGAATTTCATAACCAAGTTTGATTTTGCTGTGGTCTATCCAGGCATCAGGGCGGTAGGGTAAGACTTCTCTTTTCAAATAGTCTTCGCAGTGGTCTTGCACCAGCGCCAGCAGTTCATCTTTATCAACCTTGCCTTTGTTACGTTTTTTGTTTTCATAGTCAATGGGCAAGGGTAACTGCAGTTCTAATGGTAGTGGAACATTTTCTGTATCCCGCAATTCCGGATCAGGTTCTGGATTGCCTTTGCTGTCGACGCAAATATCGGCACTTTGGTCGCGCTCTGCAAAGGCACCGGGAGCAAGCAGGGCTTTTTTCAGCGCGGCATCCCATTTATATAGTTCATCAAATTGTTCATTAGCAGTGAAAGTGTCTTTGAGCTGTGTTTCAAAGGTATCTCGTTTTTTTATCAACTCGCCATTCGCAAAATCTGGCTTAAGATCTTCCAACACATCTAAGATGGCTCGTTGTTGTGCCTTACCTTCAGCAACCTCTTTTTCCATGGCGGCTTTATTTTTGCGCTTTTTGCTGACGGCGAGGTTTGTAAAGTAGGTGCTCTCGGTGAAATTGGTAATTCGCTCATCAGTGACGGCAAAATTTAATCGTAGTGGCCGCTCTACGGTTATCTTCAGGTAGGCAAATTCCTGATTTATAAATATCTTACTGACAAAATGAATTTTGTCCTGATCCCGTGCTGCTTTTTTGGGTAGTTCCACATTGGTTTTTATTTTAGCCAGGGTGCGCTTGTCGTCATGTTTGAAGTCGGCATAGATTTTGGTAAGTTCCGCAATATGATCCGGCTCGCCAGGATGTTCAGGTTTGTCGCCCTCGCCGAGTTTTTTACGCTTGTTGCCCAGGCTTTTTTTCATCTTCCAGGCGAAGTCAGTGCCGTTGATGAGTTGCACCTTGCCCTGGCGTTGAGGATTCTTGCGGTTAGTAACTATCCAGATATAAGTGTAGATACCGGTATTATAAAACATTTGGTTTGGTAGCCCGATAACGGCTTCCAGCATATCGTTTTCAATAACATAACGACGGATATTACTTTCACCACTACCTGCATCACCGGTAAACAGCGGAGAGCCATTAAAGACGATAGCGATACGTGAACCTTCGCCGTCTTTTACTCCCTTTATGGGGCCGAGGGTGTAGTGCTCAGGTGGGGCCTGCATTTTTGAGATCATGTGCAGCAGGAAAAGCAATGCCCCGTCGTTTATGCGTGGCAAGCCAGGGCCAAAGCGGCCACTGAAACTGTCTTTTTCGTGCTCTTTGGTTACGTAGTCTTGCTCAGGTTTCCATTCTACACCAAAGGGTGGATTGGCTGCCATGTAATGAAAATGTTCATTGGGATGACCATCACCATCGACGCGACCTTGCACAACTTTACCCGTGCCCAGTGTATCGCCAAAGGCAATATTGCTGACATCTTCGCCTTTAATCATAAGATCAGAACCGCAAATGGCATAGGACTCGGGATTATACTCCTGGCCGAATAGACGGACTTCCGCTTTATCGTTTTGTTCGAGTATGGTGTTTTCCGAGACGGATAAGATACCGCCAGTACCACAGGTGGGGTCATAGATTTTAGTCAGTTTGCCTGCTTTATAGATTTGTTCTTCACCGCTGAAGAGGATATTTACCATGAGCTTGATTACTTCACGGGGAGTAAAGTGATCCCCTGCTTCTTCATTGGCTTGCTCATTAAAACGCCTGACAAGATCTTCGAAAATATAGCCCATTCCCATATTGTCGAATCTATCGGGGTGTAGGTCTTGTGAAACTACTTTTTTGAAGACATCAAATAGGCGATTCGCTTCATCAAGCTTTTCAATTTCTTCTTCGAACTTGAATTTTTCAATGATATTTCGTGCTCGGCTGGAGAAACCAGCAATATAGTTACTTAGGTTTTTAGCCAGGCCGTCGGCATCACCCAGCATTTTTTTAAAAGTAAACTTACTGGTATTATGAAAGGTCAAGCCGAATTTATTATTGATTATTTTCTCGATGGTTTCTTCATCATGTTTTTCTGATGCTTTGAGCTTATTGTATTCCTTCAATACATCATTCTTTGTTTCCTCAAGCACGCAATCAAGACGGCGTAATACCGTTAGTGGAATCATTACTCTACGGTACTGAGGAGGACGATATGGGCCACGCAATAAATTTGCAATTTCCCAAATGTCATCGCTTTGTTTTTTGTTAAGGTCTTGGTTTTCCATAAATTCCATAATCTAACTCTAGCGAAAATAAATAAGATTATATTTTTAAAGATATTTTAATATGTGGTAAAGGTGATCTGTCACTGCTACCTATAGTTTGTCATTATAAAAGGGTAGGTTTGTTTTGCAACATAAAACATCCTGGCGCAAGAGGTTAGTAGTTTGATACTAGTCATTATTTATTTGGAAAATATTCTTTTCCTGCTAACCATAAATAAATATCAATTTCTCTAAATATGATTCTATGACTTCTTTATCAGGTGTTACAATGTTAATCATTTTTTTGTCGGTGCATTATCCATTTCATGCTGAGGTTTATAATACCAAAAGTTTATAGGATTAATAGGATTTGGCGTTGAGAAACATTTTCTTCTTTCTAGGCTTACGCCAAGTTTTCTTTTCTTGCATTGAATATTTAAATTGTCCATAACTTCAAATCTAAATTCTTCACGATTAGTTAATTGTGGAATTTCTTGTTTAAATAAGCTCGGCAATTGATTTGCCTTCCATTGTGAATACTTATCAAAGTTATTTTTTGAATATACACTTATTCCTGCGAAAAGATCTGAAACATGACAACAGGGGAAATATAGAGAATCAATCTCTCTAAATTTATCAATATTGTAATAAGGTTCTTTAAAAAAGTCTCCAAACAAAGGAGAAGGTGTGTACTCCTGCCAGCGTCCGACAGACTTTAAACAATTATGAACTTTTTTCCAATCAATTCCCATTCTCTTATCAGGATAAATACTCCAATTTGATTTTGGCATCCTGCGTTTCATTGAATTTGATAATATATGAAAAAACATTCGTTCAAAATTGGCATTATCGTCACGGCTAGAAATACTATGGCGACTATCAAATGTATCCCAAATCACGACATCTATTCTGATGTCATACTTATGTATGGAATTGATAGTAAAATTTACTAATTTGTTAGCACAGAAACGGTATTTTGCATCTTTAACCTTTTGCCATTTAAACTCTTTTACACTCGACTCCTTTAATATTTCTAATAAATTGCAATTGATGTCTTCTGCCGCTCCTGTTACAAAAGAAAAAGAACATATACTTCTGTAACGTTCTCCATTTATATAACTTTCGTCAGTGTAAGCTGTGTAATCCATAAGTATGATGACAAATTCTTCTACGGTTTCTTTAAAGTAACAGATTTTATAGTATATCGGAAGAAAAGCTGGGGGTCACCTCTCCCCTTGACTGCATCTTTCTTTTAGCACGGTAAAACCCTTTTATATTCCTACTTACCTCCGAATAAATCATCTAAACACTTATTTTTATCAAGTTCGGATTGCCACTTTTGATGGCTTTTCACAGATTTTATCCTCTTCTGTTGCAGTAGAATGACGGGTCAAGTCTCCCCTTGACTGCATCTTTCCTTTAGTATTGTAAATCCCTTTATAATTTCTTACTTACTTCGGAATAGATCATCTAAAAACTTATTTTTATCAAGTTTAGATTGCCACTTTTGATGCCTTTTCACAGACGCTATACTCATCTCAAAATTATTTTCGGCAATAATCCAAAAACAATTTTGCCCTCACCAAACAGCACGGCGGGCAGGCGAGTAAAGTCCTCGTCGTTTTCCAGTCCAAGGATATCGGTAGCAGTTCTTCATCGAGAAATTGCTCAATTTCTTCCCGCTTCTGATTCATGATACGATAGATGCCAAAATCAAGATCAGCTTGATCCATTTGAAACATCTGTCTTAATATCTTTTTCAGTTTTACATATTGTGTTTCCATATATTTATTCCTTCCCTCTTTTCTTTGAAATCAGGGATACCTCTGCTTCAATTTCCTGAATAGTCGGCAGACTTCCTTTTAGCTGTCGTGGTAATTTTTTAGTTAAATGATATTCTGAAACACCTATAGGTTTTTTAACATCTTTCAGCGCATACTCAACGATTATTCTATTCTTTTTTTTACACAGCATCAGCCCGATTGTCGGATTATCATTCGGATCCTTTATAAGATCATCAACCGTGCTCAGGTAAAAATTCATCTTACTGGCATATTCAGGCTTAAACTCTCCTGTTTTTAATTCAACCACAATATAAGCATGCAGCCTGGTATGATAAAAGAGAAGATCAATATAATAATCATGGCCGCCTATTTCTATATGCTTTTGACGGGCAACAAAAGCAAAACCAACACCAAGCTCAAGCAGAAAGGATTGCAGGTGCATTATCAGATTGTCCTCTAATTCTTTTTCCCTTACTTGCTGTTCAATAGTAAGAAAATTAAAATGGTATGGATCTTTCAATATTTGCTGAGCCAGGTCAGATTGTGGAGATGGGAGGGTTTTTTTAAAATTTGTTATGGCTTTTCCCGTACGCTTGAACTGACCGCTTTCTATCTGGTGTATAAGCACATTTCTACTCCAGCCATTCTCAATCGTTTTCTGAATATACCATGTACGTTCCTGAATATTTTTTATAGACGCAAGCAAAACAAGATTATGTCCCCAGGGAATTTCTGCAACAAGTTGTTGCAGATTTTTGTGATCCTGATATGCGGCGTAAAATTGGCGCATATTCCAGAGATTACGAGGAGAAAAACCCCGCAAGTCAGGGAATTCGCTGTGCAAATCCTTCGAAAGTTTCTCTACAATGGACTTTCCCCAACCATCCTTTTTCTGTCTGGAAACAATTTCTTTGCCAATATTCGAATAAAGTTTTATTAACTCATGATTTACGGATATAGATGCCTTAATTTGAGCCTGTTGTATCTGCTTTTTAACCTTTACGAGGAGTGTAGTATAGCCGTGTATATTTTTCATGTCGGTCTTGATTGTATTCTGCTTCCTTTTACGCATACTCACCTTCCGCAATTTTTATCAAACAACTTTCCAGCAAATCATGAATAATATTTCCGAATCTGTTTTCTGCTCCATCTTCTTTTTGAGCTTGTCGATAAGTATATCACGTTTTTCTTCAATTTCATCCTCCACATCAAAGATACGCTGCCGTTGCCTGCGTTGAAGTTTTTCAGTTTCTTTGATTTTTACCTCAATATCGTGCTTTTCCCGCAAGGATGTTGATTGTCGTAACTGGCGGTTCAAAGCACGGAGTTTATTTTTGGTATCCTTTAATTCTTTCTCAGCAGATGAGACCAAGTCATCTGTCCAACGAAACAGACGATCACATTCATCCTGATAATAGGAATTGTTCCGTTCCATTGTCTTATCAATCGTAGCGTCAATATGACATTGAGTATCATCCTGTAATTGTTTTTGTATACCATCTGGCAAACTAATATCACTTTGAGATGTAGCGCCACAATCAAACATTTTCTCACAGATTTCAGGATGAACTACAGCACCTGAATCATCAAACGCATTAAAAAGTAAAAATTCGTCCTGTCCAAAACTTTTAATAATAAGTTTGGACAATATCATATGCCCTGATTTTCCTTTGAATGACTCAACCACGGATATCTTAACCGGATGATTGCTGATGTCAAAGATAAGCTCTGCATACGGAGTATCGCATCTTCTCGATTCAGACAATACAAACTCCCCAAGAGGATGCGACATTCGGTATAAATAAGTACTTTCAACATTTTCTTTTCTTTTTGATATTAAATGGTATTCGCCAGGGTGGATTGTGTTGTCTGGAGTTTTTCTTAGATAAAATGATAATTCTTCTGAATTAAATTCTGCCATATTATTAAGGATGTGCTCTGTAATCCTCCAAAACCTAAACTCCATCTTATCAAGAAAATCTTTTGTTTGATCCAGATGAAGCTTAAGACGTCCATGTACATCTTCATCAAAATGTTCAAGAAGAATTTGCTTACTCTCTTTAATCTTTGACTGAATCTGTTCGTCCATCTTTTGCTGCAATTCTGCGAAGGCATTCTGGATCTCCTCAGGTTTTCGGCATTGCTGGTATATTCGCAACACCTCTTTCTCGAAATCAACACCTGATTCAAGCGAACCAAGCACTTCATCAGATGCACCAAAAACACCACTGAAGAGTTTAAATTTGTATTCCAGAAGGTCATATACTTGTCGGTCAACATCATTACGTTCATTCAAGAAATTAATAACGACAACATCATATTTCTGTCCATAACGATGACATCTGCCTATTCGTTGTTCTATTCGCTGTGGGTTCCATGGCAGATCATAATTGATAACCAGTGAACAAAATTGCAGATTTATACCCTCTGCAGCAGCTTCGGTTGCGATAAGGATACTCGATCTATCTCTAAAATGCTCCAGTATGGCAATCCGTTTATCTGAGCTTTTCGATCCACTGATACGACCAGTTTCCCTGTTGCAATCAAGCCAATTTTCATATATTTTTTTAGATTCCTGATCTGTATTTGTTCCATTAAACGTAACAACTCTTCCTGAATAACCGTTTACATCCAGATAATCCTTTAAGTATTGCTGTGTTCGTCGTGATTCGGTAAATACAACAGCTTTTTGCCGGGCTCCCATTTTCTCTGCTTCTATAAAACCACGTTTGATGCCATCTTTAAGTTTCTTTGTCTTTGAATCAACTTTGATATACTTAGCATCTTCAATAAATCTATCAAGCAGTTCAATTTCTTGATTAATATCTTCTCAATCCCATCTTCAGTGGAAGATTTCAGCAAATCATGAGCATAGTATTTAGCGTGGTAGTTGGTGATGTTCATTTATTATGTCAGTGTATAGATTGCAATATAAGTAGACTCGTCAAAAAAACGTTTGGTAGGTAACGCCCTTGAATATAAATTTATGTGAAATTCTTACCCGTATAAACAAATAAAACTATCTTTTTGAAGATATCTAAATTATGGTAAAAGAGTGCTGTAACTGCTTTACTGAGTGAATATTATAAGTGAGTAGGTTTGTTTTGCAATACAAAATATTGTTTACTACACCCGTCAAGAAACCCATCTGATAAAAAGAGGCTCTATGCATAGAGGAAAAAGCAAAAAGACAAATAAATGCCCAGTGATAGATTTCACCCCGTTTCCTCTTAAGATTAGATAATTTTATTGAGATGCATTCTATATCTTATATTGTTAAAATTCACCCTGTATAGATATCAAATCTAACAATAGATTTCAAAAATAATAAGATAGTTATTTTGCTTAAAATACACGATTCTTTACAAAAATGCATTACAACAAAAATAAGCTCATTTTTTCACCCTCTGACATAGTCCAATTTGTGAATTCACCGTTTGCGTGCTGGATGCAACGCAAATTATTTGAAGAACCTGATTCTGTGCAACCTGACGAAGAGGACCCGCAACTGAAGGTTCTCCAGAATAAAGGTGATTTGCATGAGAAAGCATATCTTGAGAAGTTACGTGAAGCAGAGTTCGATATTTGTGAGATCTCTTCCGGCAATAAACTACAGCAGACTCTGAAGGCCATAAATGAAGGCCGCCAGATCATCTTCCAGGCCAGACTGGAAGGTGCCGGTATGGCCGGGAATGCGGACTTTCTTCGACTGGAAAGCTCAGAGAACAACAGATACACCATCATAGACACGAAGCTGTCTCGACATGTAAAACCCTATTTCATGATCCAACTGTGCTGCTATGCTGATATGCTGGAGGTAATGACAGGGCAGCGGTCTGAAATTATTGGAATAGTACTCGGGAATGGTGAGGAGTGTTGTTTCCGAACAAATGATGTTTTCTATTACTATAAACGAATAAAATCTGCTTTCTTCACGTTCATGGATAGTTTCTCTCCTGACAACCCTCCACAACCTGACCCTGCAGCAGACCATGGAGTCTGGTCATCACATGCAAAACAGATTCTTGAGGAGATGGATCATCTTTCCCGTGTCGCAAATATATCTAAAAAGCAAATAGTAAAGCTTAATGCTGCAGGGATTGATACGATGGAGAAACTGTCTACCTCTAAGGCTAAACATATTAAGGGGATTAATGACGATGTCTTTACCCGTCTGAAGGAGCAGGCTGATTTGCAGGTAAGTTCAGCTAATCAGGAGTATCCAGACTATAAGGTGCTGCAGCCTCCACCGGATAATCATTCCCTTGGCCTGGCCGCATTACCACCAGGGTCTTCAATGGATCTCTTTTTCGATATGGAGGGGTATCCGCTCGGGGACGACTTGCTGGAATATCTGTTCGGGGCGGTTTATATAGAAAATGGGAAACCAGAGTTTCGAGATTGGTGGGCACATAATGAACCGGAAGAGAAGGCAGGATTTGAGGCGTTTATTGATTGGGTTGTAGAGCGCCGGCATGCAGATCCGACCATGCATGTTTACCACTATGCCGCATATGAGAAAACAGCATTAAAACGACTGATGGGAAAATACGGGACCAGGGAACAGCACGTTGACGACCTGCTGAGAGACGGTGTCTTTGTAGACCTTTACGAGGTTGTCCGTCACGGTGTGCGTGTTGGTGAGCCTCGCTATTCAATAAAGAACCTTGAACACCTTTACATGGAATCACGTGAAGGAGAAGTCACTGATGCAGGGGCATCAATTGTTTATTACGATGCGTGGATTGAAAGCGGCCAGTCTAAAAACTGGAAGGAGTCTGAT
This sequence comes from Candidatus Brocadiaceae bacterium S225, assembly GCA_007859995.1. Taxonomy (GTDB): domain Bacteria; phylum Planctomycetota; class Brocadiia; order Brocadiales; family Scalinduaceae; genus Scalindua; species Scalindua brodae. The sequence goes on along the minus strand of SMSL01000001.1, from coordinate 252,960 downwards.
TTACTGAAGAAAATACGTGATTATAACGAGGACGACTGCCGTTCAACCTGGCTTCTTGCAAACTGGCTGAGAGAGCGACAAACAGAGAGCGGTATTTCCTGGACAGGAACCACACGGAATGAGCATAAGGAAGAGGACGAACGACCCTCCGTCAGTGATGCTGTAGTTTTACGTCAGCAACTTGCTGATTTACTTTTAGCCGAAATACCAGACGAACCAGCGGAACGTGAAAAAGATGCGGAACGTTGGCGCATACAGGAGCTTCTGGCATGGACCCTTGAGTTTCACCGGCGCTGTGACAAACCGATGTGGTGGGAAATGTTTGAACGCCTTGAAAAGGCAGAGCATGAGTTGTCAGATGATATGGATTGCCTGGCTGGCCTTGAGCAAGTCGGCCACCCTGGACAGGAGAAACAATCTTTGCTATTTCACTACAAATTTGACCCGGACCAGGAAACAAAGATAGCCGAAGGATCAACGGTAAAGGTTGTACCGGATATTGGTATCACTACCAGAATATCAGATTTCAATCCTGAAGGTGAACTAACGATCAAGATCGGCCAGAGGACACTAAAAAAGAACCAACTGGAATGCCTTCCTGAACGCATGTCGCTTATTCCATACAATTTTGTCAGTACCGGTGTTATCGATGATTCTATTTATGCGGTGATAAAAGATTATCATGAAACAGGGCATCTTCCGGGGGCTTTAAATGACTTTTTATACCGCAGGCATCCACGATTTAAATCAGGGCATAAGGGGCCCCTTGTCCGTGCTGGAGAGAACAATATTAAAGCAGCAATTCGATCAGCAAGAGATATGGAGAGCAGTTGTCTCTGTATACAGGGCCCTCCCGGTACAGGAAAGACATATACTTCTGCTCACGTTATTGTCCAACTTCTGTCTGAAGGCAAGAAAATCGGCATTACTTCAAACAGTCATAAAGCAATCATGAATCTGATGAGAGCCGTTTGCAAAGAGACAAATGGTACTGCTTCGGGCATCAAAGTAGGCGGAGAAGAGGATTATTCGTTTTTCAGTGAATTTACTGGTATTAAATACATTAGCGCTTCAAGTTCTGCCGCTGCCGCTTATAGAGGTGGGTTGATCGGTGGGTCTGCCTGGTTTTTTGCACGTGAAGATATGGTAGAAAGCCTTGACTATTTATTTATAGATGAAGCAGGGCAAGTATCTGTTGCAAAACTTATCGGTATGGCACGATCAACAAAAAATCTTATTTTGCTGGGCGACCAGATGCAATTAGGACAGCCGATTCAGGGAACACACCCCGGTGAAAGCGGTCAGTCTGTCCTGGAATATTATCTCAAAGGACATGCAACCATTCCTCCCGAACAGGGAATCTTTCTGGAAACCACATGGCGGATGCACCCTGATATCTGTGAATTTATATCAGATACGTTCTATGAAGGCAGGCTTCTGCCGGAACCGCATACAAAGAATAGAATTATTAGGCTTCCTGAGAATGGCGGCAGTATAGTTACTGTTGAAGCTGGAATTCTTTTTGTTCCTGTTAAGCATGAAGGTAACGTGCAGGGTAGCGATGAAGAGGCTGCCATAATACGGCAGATAGTTGACGAATTGATTGGTCGAGATATAACAGATAAAAACGGTAATACCTGCAGACAAGTGACTATAGGCCGTGATATTCTATTTGTAACTCCTTATAATTTACAGGTACGCAAGCTTATCCATTCACTGCCTGAAGGAGTCAGGGCCGCATCCGTTGACAAGTTCCAGGGACAGGAGGCGCCTATCGTGATCATCTCCATGTGTGCAAGCCCGGGTGAATTCGGCAGCCGCGGCATGGCGTTCGTACTTGACATGAACAGGTTAAATGTAGCGATTTCGAGGGCGCAGTCACTTGCCATTATTGTTGGAGATCCAAGGCTTGTAGAAACAGACTGTTCATCCGTCAGCAACATGGAACGTCTCAACATGTATTGCAGGCTACAGGATATTTGCAAATAAGTGCAGGCATTCAATAAATCTTTGACAATAGATATTGACAACATTTCACTTTAACTTATCATATAGGATAAAGAGCCTCTGTAAAACCTTTTAAACACAATGTAAGTTTAAATAATTTCAGATTCAGATGATAATATTTCTTGAATACAAAACCTGACTATCTATTTTCCCATGTTGAAAAACAAAGAAATAAACAGTTCTATTTATCTTCCTGAAGTAGCCGAGGTCGTAAGCACGCGACAGCTTACTGACACGGAAAAATATATTGAGCTTAAGCTAAAGAAGCCACGGGATTTCGATTTTATCCCTGGTCAATTTATTCAGATTTCTATCTTTGGTATTGGAGAAGCTCCTATATCAATATCATCTTCTCCTTTTAACAAAGATAAAATTGGTTTATGTGTTAGAAAAGTTGGAGACGTTACATCTGCTCTTCATAAATTAGAAGCCGGTTCATACATCGGTATTAGAGGTCCGCTGGGGAATGGTTTCCCGGTAGAAAAAATGAAGGGGAAGAACATTTTATTTATAGCCGGCGGATTAGGTCTGGCGCCGTTGCGGTCACTGATTAATTATGTCCTTGAGACAAGAGATGACTTTGCAGAGATAACTATTCTTTACGGCGCGAAGAATCCCGGAGAGATCTTGTTTTCAGATGAAATTGAAATATGGAAAAAAAGAAAAGATTTAGAAATAGGTATTACGGTTGATAAGCCCGATGATAGCTGGTCCGGCAAATCAGGTGTTATCACAAGGCTCATTCCCCATTTAGATCTGGATCCATCTAATACCTATGCGATCGTTGTAGGACCGCCGGTAATGTATAAATACGTCCTTCTCGAACTACAATCAAAAATGATACCTGAAGATCATATCATCATGTCATTGGAGAGACGTATGAAGTGTGGTGTAGGAAAATGCGGTCACTGTCAGATAAACGGAGTATATGTCTGCCTGGAAGGACCTGAATTCAGCTACCATAAATTAAAACATCTTTCGGAGGCCATATGACAAAACCCAGAGTTGCTTTTTTCTCGTTTTCAAGCTGTGAAGGCTGCCAATTGGTGGTACTCACCATAGAGGAGCAGCTTCTTGAACTCGTCAATTTAATTGACATTGTCTCTTTCAGAGAAGCGATGAGTGAGAAAAGCGAGGACTATGACATTGCATTTGTCGAAGGCAGTATCACGAGGACGTCTGAAATAGAAAGTATTAAGAAAATACGAGATACAGCTGGCATCATAATAGCGTTAGGTGCATGCGCTACCATAGGTGGTGTTAATTGCCTGAAAAACCAGTTTGAAATGGAAAAGGTGCAAGACATTGTTTATGGTAAAATGGCAAGTAATTATGATACTATCCCTGCAAGACCTATTGAGTCAGTAATCAAGGTCGATTACTGGATACACGGATGTCCTATAGACAAAGATGAATTCATTGAAGTAACCAAGGCAATATTACTTGGGAAAAAGCCCCGTATTCCTGATTATCCGGTGTGTGTTGAATGTCAGATGAGGGAGAATGTCTGTCTATTCGAAAAAGGCCTTGTCTGCATGGGCCCGGTTACAAGGGCAGGTTGTAAGGCAATCTGCCCTACCTATAATGATGGATGTACTGGCTGCCGCGGTTTAATTGATGATCCAAATTTGTCTTCGCATAAGAATCTGTTAAACGAGCATGGATTGACTGTTGACGAAGCCATTTCACAATACATGCTGTTTGGGGGAAATAGTAAAGAGAAGTATGAGTAGTCAAAACAGTAAGCAGTAAATAATTGACAGTATGCAAACAGCAAACTTACATATATTTTTTCAGGAAAAATTGAATGCATGATTTTCACGTAGGTATTGAACATATAACACGAGTCGAAGGACACGGAAACATAATAATCGACGTCAAGGAAGGAAAGATTCGTGAACTGCGAATGGATATAGTGGAATCTCCGCGGTTTTTCGAGGCGATGGCACTTGGGAGGTCGTATAAAGAGGTTGCACATATAACGTCACGCATATGTGGCATATGCGCTGTTACCCATACCACAACATCAATAAAAGCCATTGAAGCCGCACTCGGATTTGAACCTTCGGCACAGACAATAAGATTACGGAAACTATTACTCAACGCCGAATTTATTCAGAGCCATATTCTCCATGTTTATTTTTTGACAGCACCGGATTTCTTCAGAGTGGGCAGTGTGTTTGGTATGGTAAAAGACAACAAAGAGGTTGTCTTAAGAGGCATGCGAATTAAAACCATCGCTAACGAATTATGCGCATTGGTGGGAGGCAGACACATTCACCCCATTACATTGAAAATAGGCTGTTTTTCAAAAAATCCTGAATCAAAAGATCTGGCTGCATTTAAGAAGAGGATTGAGGATTTATGGCCGGATATAGAAGAAACGGTAAAATTTTTCAAGGCCCTGAAAACTCCTGAATTTGAGAGGGAGACGGAATATATATCCCTGACTAACCCTGAAGAATACGCCCTTTATGACGGCAATATCAAATCGAGTGACAATGGTGAAGTTGAACCTTCCGACTACCTGGACAAGGTAAAGGAGTTTATGGTAACTCACTCGACAGCAAAACATGCAAGATCAAATAGAGATTCTTATATGGTAGGAGCACTGGCAAGGTTTAATAACAATTACGACCAATTGCACCCTAAAGCAAAAGAGGTTGCCGAGGAACTGGGATTAAGGCAACCCTGTTACAATTCGTACATGAATAATGTTGCTCAGGTAGTAGAAACAGTACACTGCTTTGAAGATAGTATCAGGCTTATTGATGACCTGATTTCAGGTGATTTGAAGGACGAAAAAATAGAACTGATTCCTAAGGCCGGACATGGAGTAGGGGCCACAGAAGCCCCAAGGGGGACGCTATATCATGAGCATAAAATAGATGATAATGGCAAGATCACCTATGCTAACTATATTATCCCAACCGGCCAGAACCTGGCAAACATTGAAAATGACTTGAGAACTCTTGTGCCAAATATACTCGATCAACCAAGAGATGACATAATCCTTAATATAGAAATGCTTGTAAGGGCTTATGATCCTTGCATATCATGTTCAACACATTTAATGAAGGTAAAATTTATAAATGAATAGCAAGGTAGTAGTTATTGGAATTGGTAATCTACTGCTCATGGATGAAGGAATTGGCGTCCACACAATCAATGAGCTTGAGAAGCATGATCTTCCGGAAAGTATAGAGATATATGATGGTGGTACCGGCGGGTTTAAGCTAATCGATCTCATGCAAGGGGCCGCAAGAGTAATTTTTATTGATGCGGTTGAAACCGGTAAAGCGCCAGGCACTGTTACAACATTTAGTTCAGAAGACGTCCATTCAATCTACAACAAGAAGAAGTATTCATTACATGACACCGATCTCATGGAAATAATTAAAATGGCTGAACTGCTTGATAATCCACCAGAGATTGATATTGTGGGTATACAACCAAAGATAATTAATTACGGCACGACTCTTTCTAAAGAGTTAGCAGATTCAATGTCAAATATAATAAATACAGTACTAATGAGAATTGAAGAAGTTTGTAGTACTCCGTCCGCCTGATAATTATCCTCTCTTTCGAGAGGATTCCAGAATATGGATTCCTCTCGAAAGAGAGGAAGGTGCTAATTTATATGACAAACCAGAAAATACTAATCATTGACGATGACCCCGATATAGTTGAAGCGATGAGGATGCCCCTTGAGGCAAACAGCTATCACGTCATTACTGCAGGTAACGGTGAAGAGGGACTGCAAAGAGCAAAAGAGGAAATCCCTGATTTAATAATACTTGACGTAATGATGGAGACAGATACTGCTGGATTTCATGTGGCCTACGAATTGAGGAGTGAAGAACCGGATTCCGAGTACAAGGATTGCAGAAACATCCCTATACTTATGATTACCGCTATATCGCAAAAAAAGGGTATGAATTTTTCTCCTGAAAAAGATGATACTTTTCTGCCGGTTGATGGTTTTATCGAAAAACCCGTTCAACCAAAAGATCTGTTAGAAAAAACGGCAGAGCTTCTGGCAAAAAAAGAGTAATAGTATCACAAATTCCTATGCCATATAATACTCATACACCGGAAAAATCCTCACTGGAAAAAGAGCTGATTGAAAGCCTTTCAAGGTTTATAAATCTTCGATGGATTATAGTCGTTGGTATATGCATCACATCTATATTTGCCGGATTAGTTTTAAAAATCAGTCTACCTCTTACGCCAATACTCTTTATTACATTTTGTATATTGATATTTAACGTTGTCTGTATATATTTTCAGAAAAACGTAAAATCATATGAAGGCTTTGCTAATCTTCAGATTTCTGTCGACTGGATAGCCCTGGTATTTCTTGTACATTACACAGGAGGTACAGAAAGCCCCGTAATCTTCTACTTTGTATTTCATGTGATTATAGCGGCAATCCTTTTGTCGAAAAGGGATTGCTATCTTCAGACGGGATTTGCAGCGTTATTAATAATCACTCTGTCAAGCCTGGAATATTTCTCTTTTATACATCATGTTCATATTCAAGAGCTGTTCCCAATTCCGGTTTATGACAACGGCCTTTATTTTCTGTCAATAATATTCTTTATCATTACGTCTTTATTCATCTCCGCATACCTTGTCACATCTGTTAATAGCCGCCTCAGGAAGAGAGAGAATGAAATTCTCGCCCTTAAAAACGATATCGCCGATGCGTATAAGAAGCTTGAAGCAATTGACAGAGAAAAAAGTGAATTCACATACAAGGTTACCCACGAACTCAGATCCCCCTTAAGTGCAATACAAAGTCTTTTAAAATCAATTGAAGAAGGTTATGCCGGAGATATTTCCCCGAAAGCCATGGATCTAATTACCAGGTCTGAGAAGAGAACGAGTTTCCTTATAACACTTGTTAACGGCCTTCTTGATCTGATTGCAGGTAAGATAGGAAAGCCCAAAGAAGGTGATAAAAAATCAATTGATATAAATGTTGCAGTTAAAAACACATTACATCTAATGCAGGAAAAAACGAAAGCGAAGAATCTGAAAATCATAATTAAAGCCATGCCCGAGCCTTCTTATCTAAAGATAGTTCCGGATGATCTTGACATTATACTGACAAATTTAATTGATAACTCAGTAAAGTACACTGAACAAGGAGGCACAATAAGTATAAACAGCATAATAACGAATAAAGAAATTAAGTTAGAGATCTCCGATACCGGAATCGGTATCATAAAAGATGACCTTAATAAGATCTTTAACGAATTTTATAGATCCAAAAATGCAAAGACTGTCGAACAGCGTGGTACAGGATTAGGACTGTCTATAGTCAAGAATCTGATCAAACAGTACGGGGGTGATATAGACGTCCGGAGTGAAATAGGAAAAGGTACGACAGTTACTGTTTCATTCCCTACTGGTAAACAAAATTTACCGTAGATTAACGCAACCATACGAATTTCATAAGAACAATTTACACTACATTTGCTATAATTTAAGCATGAAATAGGTAGTCCGAACATTATCCTGTACTTGATTCAGGATCTATAATTATATATTATACAAGTCGACTAAAAATGAATAATTTTCATCATAATCGACTAGAGTTGGATTCGACATCAATGAATAGAGGACCATTAACATAAAAGGAAGCGGAAATTGCAAAAAATATTTATTACTATTATGTTACCTGTTATATGGCTTTTCATTGCAGAGAGCAGCTTTGGGGAATCTGAAGCTGTTTCCTTAGATGATAAGTTATCTGTGGCGCTTATTAAGACTCATTTTAATGATGCGGAAGATTATTTTAAGAGAAACTTTTTAAGTATAAATCCAGAGGAAGATTTTGCGGAATTAGCAATGATCCATGCAAACATGGTTTTAACTACACTTAAGAAGTCAGACAAACCAGCTATCATTGGGCTGGCACTATCAAAACCTCTTATTGATCGCTTTAAACAATTGCTAGATTCAAATAAAGTACCTGTATCAAAAACTAAATTATCCAAGCTGGTAACGGTCGCCGGAAAAATGATGACGTATGAGATCTCTGTAAGGCCAAATAATTCTGTTTTACTTTTAGGAACGAGTGATGAAGGTGATGAAATATTCTCTAAAATAATTATTTCCTTCGCTCCATTAAATATTATTATTAAAACTCATGTTACTATAAATGGAAAATCCTCTAATTTCAAATTAGTTGCCACTGACAACATGTTAGGAACCGTCCTGGTATCAATGTTTAAGTTTGAAACAGAAAGCGCCATGTTTCATTTTAAAGTTCCAAAGGATCAGGCTAAGCCAATTTTTCCGCTGGCACTAGGGATGATATCAAATTCCTCTGATCAAACGCTTTCTGATATTTTTAGAAGTTTTAGGCAATGAATACCCTTCGGTAATCAAGAAGCAAATAATGTCTCGATATCTGACTTTTTTTAATTTTACATACCCTCTTAAGACATAATGTTGCTCAGTACTCCGTCTGCCTGATAATCATGTCCTCTCTTTCGAGAGGATTCCAGAATATGGATTCCTCTCGAAAGAGAGGACATGATCTAATGCATAGGAAATTCAATGTTGATAACACTTCTACCGAGTTTACACTGAGAGTGCGAACGTGCTCAGTGTGACGTCATCCCGACTAAGTCGGACCTGAGGCAAGTTAATAGGGGCGCCTCTGGCGGCCTGAGCGGAGTCGAAGGATAGTCCTTTGTCATGATAGCGACCTGACTTGATTATACAGGAATTTCAAAGTGGACGCAGATAAGCGCAGATTACCAGGATTAAACTGTATTTATCTGCGAAAATCTGTGTCCTATTTGTTTTTAAGTTGCCGAAGATCTATTTTAAAATTGTGTGGATTTACTTATGATAAAAGGTGTAAATCTCTTTAGTGGTATCGGCAGAAAACTGTTTTGCTGGTTTTTATTGCTATCTATCCTGCCCATCATTGTTGTTGCGATTCTCACCTATCAATATGCTCAGGAATCTATCAAGAACGAACTCCTTAAAGAACAGTCATTTATTGCCGGAGGAATCAAGAACCACTTACTCACCATCCTTGATTCCGGTGAATATTCATCTCAATTTTTTGCATCAGATGAATTTATTCGAATGAATCTGGAGAAATTAAATAATAATCCCGGCGACAAACAGGCTGTCAGGGAATTTAATGACTATATGGTATATAAAACAAATTTGAACCGGGGATTCTATGAGACCTTTATTTTAAACCCATCAGGTATTGTGGTTACCTCCAGCAATGAAAACAGTATTGGAAGAAATGAAGTTAATGTAGATTATTTTAAATATGGTAAAGAGGGACCTTACGTCAAGGATGTCTACAGAGACAGAAATGCAGGAGAGTATTCGATGGCCTTTGCCGCACCGATACTAAAAAAAAGTGAAGAAAAACTGTTAGGGGTACTCGTAATCCGTTTTAATGCCGCGAAGTTAAATGAAATAACGGTTGTAAAAAAGGTAGATACAAAAATTGAGATGGATACCTTTCACAGAAGAGGACTACCCAGTGAGGTTTATATTGTAAATAAAGACGGCTTTATGATTACTGAATCCAGATTTGCGGATAACGCGGTCTTAAGGCAGCTCGTTCAATCAGAACCTGTGGTTTCTGTACATTCAAATAGGAAAGAGTTTGTAGGGGTTTACAAGGATTACCGGGGGGTAAACGTTATTGGTGCAGCGTTGTATTTGAAGAAAACGGATTGGGTCTTAGTGGTGGAAACAGATGAATCAGAGGCGTATTCTACGATTTACACATTTAAAAACCGGGTAATTACGATAGTTGTTATATGCATCGTCGGTGTGTTATTTGTTTCATTATTTGTTTCAAGGGGTATTATTAATCCCATTCTCATGCTTGTTAAGGGTATGAAGAAAGTGGCAGAAGGTGACCTGGATTTTCAGGTTGAAACCAGTTTGAAAGATGAATTGGGAGAACTTACCGGATCTTTTAATCAGATGACCCGTGATATCAAGGATTCACGCGAAAAACTCCTTATGTTAAAGGGCACACTCGAAGAGAGAAAGGAGTATTTAGAGAGTGTTTTGCGGTTCGCAAATGAATTGATGTTTACCCTGGACGCGCGGGGAAATGTTACTTTTGTTAACCCGAAGATTACAGACTGGGGCTATGACGAAGAGGATTTAATAGGCATTCCATTGGTCTCCATTTTTTATGACAATAAACTGGAGAGCGATGATCGCATTATACATAGCGATTTTCCCCGTAGATTTGAAGTTGAAATTCTGGATAAACAGAAAAATGTCAGAAATGTGTTGCTCAGTACTTCACCGATAAAAAATAAAGAAAATGAATTAATAAGTATATTGGGAATTGCCAGTGACATCACCGAATTAAGAAAACTGGAACAGAAACTTGTACAATCTGATAGACTGGCCTCTATCGGTCAACTGATCGCAGGAATTGCTCATGAAATTAATAACCCTATAGGAGTAATTTATCTCTATAGTACGGAAAGTTTGAAAATTTTTGAAAAGGTTACCAATGCCGTTAAGGAGATCAGTTCTGTTTCCATTTCTGAATATACACGACATTTGGATAGGATTATCGCGAACATGGATAGTGATGCAGACGTTAGACAGGAGATGGGTTTTTTTAAAAAAGAATTGATGCACATTAGGGATGATTTAGGAAAATATCATGCTGGATTGAGAGAAACATACATTATTATCAGTAAGAACAGATCTTTTTTGCATGAATATCTGGAGGGTTCTGTCAGGGAGTCCATCAGATGTAAAGAGTTAATAAGTGGTCTGCTGGATTTTTCAAGGCAGAAAGAGCCAAAAATGGAATTGTCAAATGTAAATAATCTGATAGATAACGTACTGAATATTGTAGAAAAACAGTACCATAAAGAAAAGATTGATGTTATCAGAAAACCTGATTCCAACATTCCAGATTGTATGATGGATAGCCATCAGATAGATCAGGTTATAATTAACATTGCAAATAATGCTGTTTTTGCGATGCAAGAGGCTGCTGGAGATTTAGAGCATAAAGGTGTTTATAGAAAAAGAGTGCTGACAATGGGCACGAAATTTCACGCCGACAAGAAATTGGTAGAAATATTTATCAGCGATACCGGTAAAGGTATTAATAAATATAATTTGGGTAAAATATTTGATCCATTTTTTACTGCAAGAAAAGATGGTAAAGGTACCGGGCTTGGTCTTAGTATCAGTTATGGGATTATAAAAATGCATGAAGGTAATATTGAGGTGGAGAGCGAGGAAGGAAAGGGTACAACATTCAGGATATTATTACCGGTAAGGACAGGAAAGAGTCATGAATAAGAAAGAAACCAATATACTGGTTGTAGATGATGAGATCGGATACAGAACTGTGTTGAAGAACGCATTAACTGAACGTGGATTTTATGTCAAAACAGCCGGCTCCGGTGAAGATGCGCTGGAGGTACTCAATAATCAGGAATTTCCTGTTATCATTCTTGACATGAAACTTCCTGGAGGTATTGACGGACTTGAATTACTTCAGACGGTGAAAGAACAATATAATACCTCTGTTTTAATAATGACCGCTTACGGCGGTATCGAAACAGCAGTAGAGGCCATGAAACGGGGCGCATTTAATTACATCACAAAGCCATTTAATTTAGATGAAATCATTCTCAATGTAGACCGTATGATTGCGCAGCACAATATCATTGAGGAGAATAAACACCTTCATTCCGAGTTGGAAAAGACCTTCGGGCTGAAAACTATTATAGGAAATTCCAGAGAAATCCAGAAGGTATTAGATATGATTTCCCGGGTGGCACACAGTGCTGCCACGGTATTAATTACCGGTGAGAGCGGAACGGGGAAGGATCTGGTGGCCAGGGCAATTCATTTTACCGGTAACAGGCAAAATAAAAAATTTGTGGTAATCAATTGCGCCACATTGTCTGAAAATCTGCTGGAAAGTGAATTGTTTGGTCATAAGAAGGGGGCATTTACCGGCGCTATACTAACAAAAAAGGGACTTTTTGAGGAAGCGGATGGCGGCACCCTCTTTATGGACGAGATTGGGGATATTCCCGTATCGGTTCAGGCAAAAATATTGCGCGTACTACAGGAAGGAGAATTTATTCCTCTTGGAGATACTCTTGCACGGCATGTAGATGTACGAATTATTGCGGCTACAAACCAGAACCTGATAAAAAAAGTACAGGAAAAAAACTTCCGTGAGGATTTATATTATCGCTTGAATGTTATTAATATAACAATGCCGCCGTTGAGAGACAGAAAAGAAGATATTCCATTACTTACAAAATATTTTATTAAAAAGTATAATGAACGAGAAAATAAGCGCATAAAAGGAATTTCTCCTGATGTGGAAGACGGATTTTATCAGTACCACTGGCCGGGAAACATTCGTGAACTTGAAAATGTAATAGAGCGGGCGATTACCCTTACGAATGAAGCTATCATTCCTTTACATGTTATTTTGCCATTTGTAAAAAAAGCAGGCGGACATGATATGTTCTGGGATGAATTGCTTTCTCTGCCCTATAAGGAAGCACGCAAAAAATCTCTTGATGCCTTTAATATTAAATATGTAAAGAATGTCTTGAATAAAAATAACGGCAATGTAACGAACGCGGCAAAGGAGATCGAAATAGAACGTCAATATTTACAACGTATACTGAAAAAATATAATATCAAATCAGGACAAACGAAATAATTATATATCCATTCAGCTCCGCACTTTTTTGTTCAAAGGTTTGCTTTATGGTTATGGTATCCATACTGCCTGTTTGAGAGTTTCATTAACAAAAAGATCCTGAATCATAATATCAGGGAGAAAGAGAAATTTCCCTGATATTATTTCAATCAAGGAGAAACACTATGTTTATTTCCATAAAGACCTATGTCATTGTGTTATTACTTTTTGCTACATTACTCCCCGTTGCCTTACTCAGGGGTTTTATGTATCCATTAATACAATCTGATTTCAAAACTATGGCTATGGATAACCTCAAAGTAATCGGTCACAAGCAGACGGACCTGGTAAATACCTGGATGCATGAAAGACAGAAGGATCTCATTCTGGTTTCCAGCAATCCCTATATAGTAAATAGTGTAAATTTTACGTTAAAGGATAGTGAGTATCAAAAAACCGTCTGGTATCTGGAAAAAATTGTGGAAGAGTACGGTTACAAGGGGGCCTTTGTATGCAATAATAAAGGGGTGGTCACACTTGCTACGTCTGAAGAACGAGTTGGTGTAAATATATCAAATATGGATTTTTTTAAACAGGCAATTCAGGGGAAGACCTTTGTATCACGCATCATACCGTCAAAAGTTTCGCTTATAAACGGATTTGACAAAGAAGAATTGGAATTGTCTCACATATTTGTCGCATCGCCTCTGAAGAATGAGAAGAAGGAGATAATTGGTGTTGTTACCTTAAGGGTTGATGTGGACATGCTAAGTAATTTAATGCAAGGTAAAACGTATGGGGAAACCGGTGAGACCTATCTTGTTGGTAAGGACGCATACATGCTTGATGAATCCAGGTTTATAAAAATGCTGGGAAAAATAGAGATGGTGGGAAAAAGGAGCGCTTTGGGATTGAAATTAATTACAGACAATCCCTATATGGTAAATAGTGTAAATGCCACGTTAAAGGATAACGAGTATCAAAAAACTGTTCGATATCTGGATAGACTTGTGGCTGAGTGCGGTTACAAGGGAGCCTTTGTATGCAATAATAAAGGGGTGGTTACTCTTGCTACGTCTGAAAATCGTGTTGGTACAAATATATCAAAAATAGATTTTTTCAAACAGGCAATTCAGGGAAAGTCTTTTGTACCAATCATCATACCCTCAAAATTTCCGCTCATAAATGAGTTTGATAAGGATGATTTTGGATTACCCACCATGTTTATCGCATCACCTCTGAAGGATGAGGACGAGGCAGTAATTGGTGTTATTACCTTAATGGTTCATGCGGACATACTGAGTAATTTAATACACGGTCAAATATATGGGAAAACCGGTAAGACCTATCTTGTTAATAAGGATGCCTACATGCTTACTGAATCCAGGTTCACAAAACACCTGAAAAAAATCGGGTTAGTAAAAAAAGGGACCGCTTTGGAATTAAAAATAATTGAACCGGAAACCGGAGAACTAACCCATAGTGTTAAGCAATGTCTGGCGGGTAATGGGGGTTCTAACTCGAAAGGATATAATGATTACACGGGCATATCTGTTTTGGGAGTATGGGACTGGCTACCTGAATTTAATTGGGGAGTTATTACCGAAATAGATAAAGCTGAAGCTTATGGTGCCGCTTACAATCTTAAATATATTGTCATGGCATTGATGTTGATTGTTGTATTTCCCTGCATGTTCGTGGCTTATGTCTTTGGAGAAAAAATATCCAGTTCTATTATTCATATTAAGGAAATAACTGAAGGGATAACCGAAGGGGATTTAACCAAAAAGGTAGAGATAAAGAGTAATAATGAAATCGGAGCATTGGTAACGTCCTTCAATACCATGACAAGGACTCTTTATGAGAAGACGAAGGAGACAACAAAATCAGAAAAAAGGTATAGGGAAATGCTTGATACTCTCAAGGAAGGTGTATATCAATGTGAACCCGGAGTAGAAGGGGTATTTACCTGGGTAAATCAGGCCTGTGCTGAAATGTTTGGGTACAATACTCCGGAAGAGATGATTGGAACAAAGGTTAAGAGCATCTACATGAATCCAGAAGATACGTGGCGGCTTTCAGAAAAATTGGAAAAGTATGAGATCTGTAGAAACTTTGCCTCTTTTTGTAAGAAGAGAGACGGAGAGCCTATATATATAGAATGTACTTCAAATTTGGTTAGGAACGAAGAAGGTGATCCAGTCCTTATTGAAGGTATGATCAGGGACATCACGGGAAGAAGGCGAATTGAGGAGAAACTAGAGGAAACCCTGGAACGTTACAGAGAACTGTTTGATGCTCTCAAAGAAGGTGTATATCAATGTGAGCCAGGATCTGAAGGGGTGTTTACCTGGGTAAATCAGGCATGTGCTGAAATGTTTGGGTATAATTCTCCTAAAGAGATGATTGGAACAAAGGTTGAAGATATTTACTTAGACCCGGAAGAGAAATGGCGTCATGTTGAGAGGCTTGAAAAATACGGAGTCTGGAAGAATTTTCTCTCTTTCTGTAAAAAGAAAAACGGTGATCGTTTTCATACCGAGCGTACTACTCATTTGATTAGGGATAAGGATGGCACACCTGTCCTTATTGAAGGTATAATCAGGATCGTTACTGAGAGAAAGAATCCTGAATAAAACGATTCAAAAAAGAGAGGGTAATTTAAAAACAAAATTAAAGGAGTACTAACAAATAAAAAGTTGGAGTATTCTAAATTAAATGTAGCCATAAAATAAACATCTTGCTTTAAAGGAGAAACAGATGGAAAAAGAAATTATTGAAAAAATTAAAGTTGTAAGAATTGGCGTTATCTTATCACTTCTTACATTGTTGCTTGGCTTTCTCCTGGGAGGCCTGTTTGGGGCTATCGAAGGCAAAATCAAAGGCCATTTGAAGGAGGAGGCACAGGCTGTCTTTGATACTGTTTATGAAGGTGACTCTGCAAAAATGAAAATAATTACAGATAAATCCTGGGCTTACTTTAAACGTGCTCACCTTCACGCAAGTGGACTGGGAGCAATTTCACTAGCTGTAATTTTGCTTCTTATGTTTATGGAAACCACATGGATTCTCAAAGAGGTCACCGCAATATTTTTAGGTTTAGGCTCTTTAGGGTATTCCCTTTTTTGGATGTTTGCTGCTCTAAAGGCTCCGGGACTTGGTAGTACAGGAGCAGCAAAAGAGGCGTTGTCATTCATGGCAATTCCATCTGCAGGTATGTGCATCATTGGATTAATCTTAGTCTTGATAATTGTCATCAAAACAGTATGTTGCGTACGAAACAGCTCATGCACAAGCTGACAAGCGGAGGAGCCGTATTTTTAACTCGCTGCGCGCGGGAAAAACATATTAAAGAAGGCATTAAGGACTATTGAATATAGATTCACGTGAGGAGTAAATGAGATGATAAAAAAAATGAAAGTATTATTCGTTTTGATTCCCATAGTATTAACAGCGTCAGTGCTGGTTTACCTGTACTTTCAAGGTGGGTCACCAGATGATTTGAATATTGTTCGTGTTTCCGGTAATATTGAGATTACTGATGCAGAGGTAAGCTTTAAGATTTCGGGGCGTGTGGAAGAGCGGTATGTAGATGAAGGCGAACTGATCAGAAAAGATGATATCGTGGCTATTCTGGGCAGCTCTGACCTGGAAGACGAAGTCGCGATCAGGCAGGCGGAACTGCAACTGGCACAGGCTGATCTGGCTGAACTTGAGGCCGGTTCACGTCCTGAAGAAATTTCTGCATCCAGGGCAAAAATGGCGGCGGCAAAGGCAGATAAAGAACACAAGGAAAGGGATTTTCATAAGGCAGAGGACCTGTTTAGAAAGAAGGTGATCTCAGATGAAGAATATACACACGCGGAGGGAGATTATGAGGTTGCCTTAAACAGATTGCGGGAGGCTGAGGAACGGTTCAAGCTGGTCAAGCTGGGCCCACGCAAGGAAACCATAGAGCAGGCAAGGGCCAGGGTCAGGCAAGCCATAGGATCTCTTAAACTTGCCCGGACTCGATTGGGCTATGCTAAACTTTTTTCTCCACTCTCCGGCATTGTACTGTCAAAGAATGTTGAGCCGGGAGAATACGCTGCCCCCGGAACTCCAGTCGTTACAGTTGGTGAGCTTGAGAATGTATGGCTGCGCGCTTATATAAACGAGACTGACCTGGGACGTGTAAAGGTGGGACAGCAGGTGAATGTCTTAACCGACACATATCCTGACAAGATATACAAGGGGCATATCTCATTCATCTCCCCTCAAGCTGAATTTACCCCGAAGACCGTTCAAACCGCGAAACAACGGGTCAAACTTGTTTATCGGATAAAGGTAGAAATCCCGAATCCCCACATGGAACTCAAACCCGGTATGCCTGCTGACGCGGACATACTGATGGACCAGGTTCAAGGAGGCAAATGATGGAAGCCATCATAGCTGAAACTTTGACAAAATCATTCGGAGGGTTATGCGCAGTCGACGGTCTTACTTTTACTGCTGCTAAGGGTGAGATATTCGGCATTGTAGGGCCCGACGGCGCGGGCAAGACAACAACAATGCGCCTCCTGACCTCTATTATGGAACCCACATCAGGTGATGCCTGGGTGGGGGGGCTACATATTGTGAATGAAGCAGAGGCAATCAAGGAGGAAATCGGCTATATGAGCCAGAGATTTGGCCTCTATGCAGATCTCACAGTGGAGGAAAATATAGACTTTTATGCAGACATTTACAGAGTGCCGCGTAAAGGCCGCAGAGCAAAAACAGACCGTCTCCTGGCATTCAGCAATCTGACATCTTTCAGGAAACGTCTGGCCAGGAATCTCTCAGGCGGAATGAAACAGAAACTCGGTCTTGTCTGTGCTTTAATCCATACACCAAAGGTGCTCTTCCTGGATGAACCTACGAATGGTGTGGATCCCGTAGCTCGCCGTGATTTCTGGCGTATTCTGTATCATTTACTCCACGAGAAGGTCACAATCTTTGTGTCGACTGCCTATCTCGATGAGGCCGAGCGGTGCAACAGGTTAGGGCTCATAAATAAAGGCAGACTGCTCGCCTGTGGAACACCGGAAGAGGTGAAGAAGCTTATGAGCGGTACGATCATGGAGATTCGTTCTTCAGAACCTCGCAGGGCAATGGCCGTACTTCGCGAACAACTCCAGGCCGATTCTGTGGGACTTTTTGGTGACTGTGTACATGTTGTCACCCATGAACCGGACAAGACAATAACTCAATCGAAAGAAGCGCTTATGAGGGCAGGTCTCAAACTTGACAGCATCAAGGCTATCGATCCTTCACTTGAAGACGTCTTCATTTCAGTCATTGCCGGGAGAGAAGGAGGTAATTATCCTGAACGCCACTGATAACGAGAAAGCCGTTATTGCAAAGGGACTGGAAAGGCGATTTGGCAGTTTTATTGCGGTGAATCACATTAGTTTTGAGGTTGCCAGGGGTGAGATATTTGGTTTCCTGGGCCCCAATGGAGCCGGTAAATCCACGACTATAAGGATGCTCTGTGGTCTTCTTACACCAACTGGTGGTACGGGAACCGTGGCCGGGTACGACATCAAAACTGAAGCAGAACGGATTAAAAATCATATCGGTTACATGAGCCAGAAGTTTTCACTGTATGAAGATTTAACGGTTGAAGAAAATATTGATTTTTACAGTGGCATTTATCGCATCGACCCGGAAAAGAAGAAGGAACGTAAGGAGTGGGTTATTGAGATGGCCGGTCTCAGGGAGCACCGGCAGTCACAGACGGCCATCCTGTCGGGTGGTTGGAAGCAGAGGTTGGCGCTGGGTTGTGCCGTTCTCCACGAACCACCCATACTATTTCTTGATGAACCGACTTCTGGTGTTGACCCCCTCAGCAGACGTCAGTTCTGGGACCTGATCTACGAACTCTCTGGAAGAGGTGTAACAATATTTGTTACCACCCATTATATGGACGAGGCGGAATATTGTGACCGGATAGGGCTTATCTATCGTGGGGAGTTAACCGCCATAGGCACACCGGCTGTGCTTAAGACAGAACTCATGCAGGATGATGTCCTTGATGTCCTGTGTGAACGTCCCCAGGATGTAATTGATAAGCTTGAAAAACTTACTGGAATTAAGGAGGTGGCGTTGTTTGGCAAGGGGTTGCATGTTGTCGTTGAAGATGCAGAAACTGCAACAGGTACAATACGAAATTTCCTCAATAAACAAGGTTATCAGGTTTCACGTGTCGAAAAGATAGTCCCTTCGATGGAGGATGTGTTTGTATCGCTCATAGAGGCCCGTGACAGGGTCGAACAACCTTAACATGAGGTACGCGATAATAATTAAGCCTTCGGTTGCTTTTTTCTGTCATTCCCGCAATCTGTTGAGCGGGAATCTAGATTCCCATTTTCATGGAAATGACAGAAAAACACTTTTGAAATTCCTAAACATTAATTTATTTCATTAAAAATTCTGTATAACGATGAAATTATTTCGTGTTCGGGCAATCGCCCGTAAAGAATTTATACATATCTTCCGCGATCCAAGGAGCCTGGGCATGGCCGTAGTCATTCCCATGATGCTGCTGGTATTGTTTGGTTATGCATTGAAGCTTGATGTCGAGAATGTGCCTATGGCAGTCTGGGATCAGAGTGAATCCCAGATAAGCAGGGAGTTTGTCAGTCGTTTTGAAGGCTCTCGTTACTTCTCGCTTCATGGCTATGTTCGCAACTACAGGGAAATAGAAAGGGCTATTGATTCAGGCGACGCGTTTGTAGCCCTCATTATCCCAACGGACTTTGCGGGTCTTATCGAGTCAGGTCGCTCAGCCCCGGTTCAATTGATTGTAGACGGGAGCGATTCCAACACCGCGACTATCGCAATTGGATATGTAGATATGGTTGCCCAGACCTACTCCTGGGATATTGCTGTTCGTGATATTCAGCGTATCGGTGGACGCACCCTACATCTTCCCGTAGATATGCAGACACGTGTCTGGTTCAATGCAGATATGGAATCTAAAAATTACATCATACCCGGGCTCATTGCCGTGATTATGATGGTCATTGCTGCCCTCCTTACCTCACTGACAATAGCCCGCGAGTGGGAACGAGGTACCATGGAGCAACTCATCTCTACACCCGTAAAACCACGTGAGTTAATCCTTGGCAAACTTCTGCCTTATTTTGCCATCGGTATGTTTGATGTATTTCTCGCAGTACTTATGGGTGAGTATCTTTTTCATGTACCGCTGCGCGGCAATGTGGCATTACTCTTTGGCATGGCAGCGATCTTTCTGGCAGGTGCACTTTCAATGGGCATGGTGATAAGCATACTTACTAAAAGTCAACTTCTGGCCAGTCAGTTAGCTATGGTGTTGACGTTTCTACCATCATTTCTGCTTTCTGATTTTATGTATGCAATCAGTAACATGCCGAAGGCGATTCAGCTTATCACTTATGTTATTCCAGCGAGATATTTCGTGATCATGCTCAAAGGCATCTACCTGAAGGGTGTAGGTCTTGAGATACTGGCTGTAGAGGCCGGACTTTTGACAATTTTTGGTGTGGTCATGGTGGTACTGGCCAATATAAAATTCAAAAAGAAACTGGAGTGAGCCATGCTTGAACGAATTAAACATATACTCATCAAGGAATTCATTCAGATATTCCGAGACCCGAAGATGAAGGGGATGATCTTCCTGACCCCAATTATCCAGGTGCTGATATTTGGATATGCGGTAACCACCGATGTCAAACACATTGCCACTGCAGTCTATGATCTTGACAACAGCGTTGTGAGCCGGGAGTTGGTGGGCAGGTTTGTGAATTCCGGATATTTTAACATCGTGGAGTATATTGGGAGCGAAGGCCGTGACCAATATTTAATAGACCGTGGTAAAGTCAGGGCCGTTCTGCGCATGAATAAGGGTTTCGGAGAAGACCTGCGGGCTGGAAGAACCGCCCAGCTTCAGGTAATTGTAGATGGAACCGATTCCAATACGGCAGGGATCGTGCTGGATTATAGCGCCAGGATAGTTGGTCAGTTTTCACAAAAAATTCTCATTACACGATTTACACGGCTAAAAGGCCATGCTATGAAACCTGGTCGCGTGGAAATGCAGACGCGTGCATGGTTCAATGAAAATCTTGAGAGCCGTAACTTTTACGTTCCAGGCACAATCGCTATCATTGTGATGCTTATTACCCTGATGCTTACGAGTATGGCAGTTGTAAGAGAGAAGGAAATCGGAACTATGGAACAGATTATGGTTACTCCGATTACACAGACAGAGTTCATCCTCGGCAAGACCGTCCCTTTTGCCCTGATCGGTATTGCCGATGTGGTCATGATTACCTTGTTGGGAGTGTTCTGGTTCGAGGTCCCTATACGGGGCAGCCTATTACTACTCTTTGTTGCAACAATACTATACCTGATGACAACACTGGGTGTGGGGCTTCTTATTTCAACGATAAGCCATACTCAACAGGAGGCTATGATGAGCACCTTCTTTTTTTATTTTCCTGCAGTACTCCTTTCAGGATTCATGTTTCCCATCACTAATATGCCGGTTGTAGTCCAATGGTTTACCTACCTGAATCCACTACGGTACTTTCTCGTAATCATCCGTGGAATATTTCTCAAGGGCGTGGGCCTGGATATCCTCTGGCCGCAAATGATTGCCCTTGCCGCAATGGGCCTGGCTACGTTATGGCTGGCATCGAAAAGATTCAAAAAAACCATCATCTGATGAATCGCACAGATAACAGGTGGGTTATTTCGATTGATTAACTATTTATGTTGTTGAAACGGTATCTAATGAAGCGTATAGTGGAGGTAACTATTCAGCATAATTTATTTCTCACGCAAAGCCGCGAAGAACGCGAGGAAAAACAAAGGCAAGATAGACGTAAACGTTGGGTCCGTTCCGCTTGACCCAACCTACCATTTGCTTTTTGTAGGATTGGTCAAGCGGAGCGGACCCATCTATAACTTACAAATATCAACTTTGCGCCGGTTACGGTCAATAGTTACTATTCGAGTTATATTTTTTTCTTTATAACAAAAGAAGAACTATTATCAAATGTTCATCACAAGACGTTTGCATGAGAAATTTGAAAAAATGCTCATTTGAAACAAACGATAGATTTAGAAGGAGCAAAAATGAAGCGTTCTAAATTAAATTTTATATTTGATGCTGCCGCATTTGCCGGATTTATTTTCCTGACTACTACCGGCGTATTGATGCGTTATGTTCTTCCACCAGGCAGTAAACGATTCAAGACAATCTGGGGTTTAGACAGGCATGAGTGGGGCGATATTCATTTCTGGATTTCTGTTTTCTTTCTGGGTCTTCTGGCGATGCACTTGTTACTTCACTGGCGATGGATTATAAACCTGATTACCGGAAAGCCCCGTGAGGGATCGGGATTCCGTGCAGGTTTGGGTATTGTGGGGGTAATAGCTCTTTTGGCGCTGTCTACTGCTCCTTTGTTAAGTCCGATAGAAACAACTCTGGAGAGCCGTAGTGGTCGCGACTTGTCTTCAGTACGGCATGGTAATGTGCAGGTCTGGGGATCAATGACTTTACTTGAGGCGGAAAAGACTACAGATGTTCCTGCCAGATATATAATCGAAAAACTCAAGCTTCCACACGATACAGAGAAAGAAGAGTGTCTGGGAGATCTAAGAAAGACTTACGGATTCACAATGGATGATGTTCGCCGGGTCATACTGGGGTATAAGGAGAAGCATTGAATATCAGGTACTTATAACCTGACCTGGTCAGAATCAAAAAAGGGATGAATATTTTTAAGTAGAACTAAGTTTATAATTATTTATCTGTTAATATGGAATTATAAAAAAAGGAGGTTTAATGTTATGAAGAAATATTTTTTAGCAACGCTCGTTATTTTAGCATTAATTTTATTTGCTTCTCTTGCTAATGCCCAGGAAGATGAAAAGAACATGACAGCAGAAGAGGCTAAAATAATGCAGGAGAAGTTAAAGGAATCCATGCTGGCTTTAAAACGGGAGATAAAAACAGAGGTTAAAGTTGAGAATGGCGGTACTATTACGGGAAATGTTACATGCAAGAGAGTTAGATATCCGGAAAATGTAGTTGTTTATATTGAAAAAGTGGGTGACAACAAATTCCCTGCCCCTGAGGAGCATGGTGTGGTGGACCAGTTTAATTTAACTTTTGTCCCTCATGTGATAGCGATACAGAAGGGGACAACGATAGATTTTCCTAATAGTGATAGTGTTCGCCACAATGTTCTGTCCCCTCCAGACTGCATTATGCAGTTTAATTTGGGCACTTATGATGTTGGCGTTGTAAAACACGTAACATTTGATAAAGCTGGAGAGATACCACTTTTGTGTAATGTTCACGCGGAGATGTCAGCTTTTGTGCTTGTACTGGAAAATCCATATTTTTCTCTTACTGAAAAGGACGGTGTTTTCAAAATAGAGAATGTATCGGCAGGTACTTACAAACTAAGTGCATGGCATGAGACGCTTAAAACGCTGACTAAAGACGTAACGGTAGAAGCGGGTAAAACGACAAGCGTGGATTTCCAATTAAAAAAACGCAAATAAGTGTTCACAGATTTTTTCTGACGTTCAACTATTCAACCTGTACACTGAATATAGAAAACAATCGAAACAACTTGACAACACTACAAAATGAGAAAAACACCTTTTTTGCTTTTAAGCATTTTATTATGCATGATAATATCAGTTGTAATTTATTTATGCCGAAGCAAGATGTATGTAGGCGTTGATAATAACTTTCAACAGTTAGTGCATGGTGTTGGCCTGGGAGCCACGACAAAGCCTACCTGGTGTTATATCAATTTTGACCAAAGGATTGACCCAAGGTGTTCATGTTTCGAATGGCCTATCCCCGGTGGTTATAGCTATTGCCCTGACCATACCGGCACCGTCTCCTATATATCAAGTAAAGTGGAAATGGGAGCGTCGATTGAAATAGTCAGGAAAGGAGAGAAGAAATAATCACGCAGAGCCGCAAAGAGCGCAGAGAAAAAACTATTATTTTTTTTTATTTATATGTCGTTTTATTGGCGCTCTTGGCGGCTTTACGTGAGAGAGGAAAAGCAAAAAATTTGTTTTCTATTCTAAGGTTTTTTCTGAATTTCCTGTTTTCCTCAACATCTGATAACTGGTAGCTTAAAGTCTCCGGCGCTTTTTAATTCTGGCTTGGCCAGGTTGGATTAATTTCTAAATTCAAACCAAATATGGGCATTATCTCTTGAAAAAACATACTAATCTATTACTTTTAGCGACAGAAAATTTGTTAAGACATAAGACAAAGTCTATTGTTGTCTCTCTTTGTATTATTGCCATTCTTTTGCCATTTATAACTGCAATAGCTATTTCAGAGGGCGTCAGGTTGCAATCGCTTGGTTCTGTTGAGGAAAGCGCTGATCTATATTTAACATTTGATGAATTTGGCAGGAATGCGGCTATTCCATTGAAATATCTGGACGAGGTAAAGGAGGTCTTCGGGGTAAAAAAGGTTGTTCCACGAATTATTGGCAGATGTTATCTGCAAGATAAACTTGCTGTTATTGTGGGTATCGACAAAGAGTACCTGCCGGAATCAACCACCTGTGTTACAGGCAGAATTTTTGAGAATGCGAATGAGGTGGTAATTGGTAATGAATTGGCAGAATATTTTAATTTAAATATTGGTGATCAATTCAGCATGCGAGGGCAAAATCGTAAGCTGTTCACCATCGTGGGTTTTTTCTCTTCTGCTTCGAACATCTGGAGTGCGTCTACCATTTTTATGCCTTTCGAAGATGCCGGTGATCTATTCGGTAAACGTGAATTTGCCACTGATATACAGATATACAGCGTTCCGGGACATAACGGGGAAATTGCTACTGAATTGTACTATATATTTGAGAATGAACCATACAGATTGCAGGATAAAGGTATGATAGAATTGTATGTAAAAAAAGGATTTATGCTTAAAGAGGGAATTTTCACTGCTTTATATACCGTTGCATTTGCTTTAGGTATTCCCGCGATCCTGGTGGCCTCTGGCTTTGGACTATCAGAACGTAGAAAGGAGATCGGTATTATGAAGGCCACTGGATGGCAGACACTGGAGGTTTTGGAACTTATTTCCTTTGAACAGTTACTAATCAGTTTGTTTGGAGCAACCACTGCCATTTTGTTGTCGATTATATGGATGAAGTGCTTCAATGGAGCTTTTATCGCACAATTTTTTATTGGGGAGATAAATTTGTTACCTGAATTTGCTGTTCCCGCAAAATTTTTACCTTTACCGTGTCTACTGAGTTTTTTCTTTGCAATAATATTGACCATGGTTGGTAGTATCTATTCTTCATGGAGGGCGTCAACCGAATCTCCGGTTGCGGCATTAAAATAATGATACGAACGGAAAAGCTCTGTAAATATTACAGTATACATTCACGGCACGAAGTACATGCTATAAGAGACATTAATCTGAATATATCAAAGAACACATTTGTCGTATTTAACGGTCCATCCGGTTCAGGGAAGACTACCCTGTTAAATATTATTGGCGCTCTGGACAGACCGACTGAAGGAAAAGTGTTCATTTATGATGAAGAGATTACTTCATTTTCAGACATTGGTCTTTCGAGGTTACGTCGTGAAAAGATAGGTTTTATCTTTCAGAATTTTCATCTCATTCCCAGACTTTCCAGTTGGGAGAATGTGTCATATCCACTCATACCCTTGGGTATCAGTTTCAGAGAGCGTTTTCAAATGGCAAAATTACTTTTAGAAAAGGTGGGGCTTGGTGACAGGTTAGACCATGCACCCGAAGAACTCAGCGGAGGACAGCAACAGCGGGTAGCTATAGCAAGGGCGCTTGTAAATAATCCTGAAATTATTATTGCAGACGAACCAACGTCTAACATTGATGACGAGACCAGCGAACATTTACTGGAACTCTTAAAGGAATTACAAACCGACGGAGTGACAATATTGGTGGCTACGCACGATGCCGGTTTTGAAAAAATTGCTGATGAAATCTATAAAATAAAAAATGGGAGGCTGGAATGATTGTAAACATCTTTACTCTTATTATGTTATTTATTGCTGTATTAAGTTGTGTACTGGGTGGGTATCTGTTTTATGCTACGTTTAAGACACTCTTTCACTTCAAAAAAATTGTGCCGTTAGAGGCCAAAAGTAAATTTGAAGAGAGAGGGTATCTGATATTTTTGTTAGCATGTGTGGCGCTGTCAGTCCGAATGTTTGCCTGGCCATGGTTTTACTTCATGCTCCAGAGCTTCGTATCTGAAGTACCGGGGGCGATGTGCATTTTCGGAGTTACGCGAGTTCTTCCGGATACGGTGACTTTTTTACAGATAATTAAGCCAATTTCGTTTTTTATAATGGGCGGTTGGTTGTTATGCTATTACGTTGATAAATCCATTCCGACATCGCCCCTGGCAAGAAAGAATTTGTTATTGCTTCTCCCGATATGTGGTGTGCTTTTAACTGATAGTATAGGAGATATCTATTATGTTATCCACATGAAGCCATTGATGTCAGTCTCCTGTTGCGCAACCTTCTTTGATACACCTTTAAGACCTTCCGCAATGATTCCACAAGCTCTCTTCGGAAGCGATTTCCAACAGGCGCTATTTATTGTTTTCTATGCGACAAACATAATTCTCATTATTTTATTATTTACAAGTCTCTCCAGGAAATGGCAATCATTAGCATCATTACCCAAAAATGTTATGCTTTATAGTCAGGTTGTGATAGCTGTAGTCAATATTCCTATCGTAATTATTTCATTTTTTGAGAACATTGGTCCCACGCTGATGCAGCTACCTCTTCACCACTGCATTTACTGCTTTATGGGAAAAGGCATCGTTCCAGACGCGCCGGTTATACTTGGATTATTTGCTATTGGAACATTTGCAATTGGCTGGATGGTTATCCTGCACCTGATTTGCAGGAATGGGGAAACACAGGTTGTAACAGAAAAACTTCTAAGGAAGGTTAACGGTCTAAGCCTGTTTTGCTTATTGGCCTTCATTATGATGGTAACCATACATTTGATTCTAATTTAATAAAATGACAAAAACATTCTGGATAGGGATAATTATCGTATTGATAGTTTCGGTAATGGGGGTATGCTACCAGAAATATCTAAGCACTCATCACTGCGCCTACGATGGTTGTGCTGTCACTGCAATTTACGAGGTTGATATTGTTCTGAAGGACAGCTCGGTTAAAAAGTTCTGTTCCATATACTGTGCAACGCAATGGTTCAAAAAAAATATACAACTTGTTGACCATGTGATAGTAACTGATGAGATCAGGGGAAAGAAGATCGATTCTTATATGGCGTATTTTGTGGTAAGTGACTTAATTACAAATAAGACTAATAACAATCGTATTCATGCTTTTCAACAGAGACAACATGCACAAACCCATGCAAAGAAGTTTAATGGGTCGACTGTAGATGATCCATTTGAAATTGATGAGTAACTTCCGCATTATTTACGAAAAACTTGAAAAATTGTTGAATCCTTGTGAGGTGTTTTGTTCTAATACTAGTATTGATAAAAGAACAGTTACTTCTCATCTAATTTTGATATGACATTATTAATTACAGCAAAAGATGTACAATCTGTGCTGACATATCCGCTTTCTCTGAAAACAGTTGAGGCCGCATTTAAGGCTTTCGGCAAGGGCAAGGCTTATCAACCCCCAAAGTCATACTTGACATTCAAATTTGGTGACTTGCGATCGATGCCCGCTTACATTAATGATCGGGGTATGAATGTTGCCGGAATCAAATCGGTTACAGTCCATCCTGATAATCATAAGAAATACGGCCTGCCAACAGTTATGGCAACTATTCTGCTGACAGACCCGAAGAACGGGATTAATATTGCCGTATTGGACGGTACGCATATTACAAATATGCGTACCGGTGCAGCAGGTGGTGTGGCAACGAAGTACTTGTCGAGAAAGAACAGCAAAGTTATGGCTTTGATTGGGGCAGGTGCGCAAGCCTACACTCAATTACACCATATCATGCTTACCAGAAGGCTCAAAGAAGTCCGTGTATACGCACGTCCCGAAAAGTCCATGATTAAATTCTGCAGGGAGATGTCTAATGTCTATCCCGAAGTCATTTTCTTTCCGGAGCCTGACTGCAGGAAAGCCTGCTGTGGAGCCGATATTGTTACCACAACCACACCTGTCAGAAAACCAATTATCAGGAAATCATGGATCGATCCGGGTACGCACATTAATGGTATTGGCGCTGACGCGGCAGGAAAACAGGAGCTGGAAACAGCACTGACAAAATCCTGCAAGATTGTTATCGATGAATGGCAGCAGGCTTCTCACTCCGGAGAAGTTAATGTCCCGATTTCCAGAGGCAAACTAAAGAAGAAAGATATTCATGCGGAACTTGGAGAGATTGTTTCCGGTAAGAAAAAAGGTAGAACAGCAGACGATGAAATCACTTTATTTGATTCAACCGGTTTAGCCGTCCAGGATATTTCTACAGCGTATGTTGTGTACCACACGCTTATGAAGAAACAGAAGAAACTAAAACATATAAAGCTGTTCTGATAAGAGATGAAAATCAAAATACACAATATCGGCGATGAACGGGTTAGGTATAAAATTTGATCTCTGAATTCCTGCAGCATGACCAGATGTGCTGACAGAAAACAACGTAGATCAACGAAAGGCTTAACTTCCTCTTCAAAATTCTGGCGGTAACCGCAGGTTCCTCAATAACCAGTTCTTTTCCCCCTTCGACCGTGGATACTTGTTGTTCAGGATTTCCTGCGACCAGGACGTATCATTAATTCCAACAATATAGAGTTCCTCGATCGGTAAAAGCTCGTAAAGTACATCTTCTTCTATATCCCGAAATTGGGTATTTTCGCAACGACAAAGTAGAGTAGTGATATCATGACTACAGGATTGAATATATACAAACGGTCCGGAAGGTTCTGGGCCTCTTTCTACAACTCGAGCAACAACAATATCCGGTAAGTCCTCTTGATTACGTTCAATGGAATATTTTCTACCTGGCAGGGGTTTGCCAAATATATCCACTGTAGTCTCTTCTAGAGTCTTGGAGACATAAAGGATACGGTAATTGCTCGTATCACCAAGGAGTTCAATTATCGCGGGGAATCCGTCGCTATCCATCGTCATACGAATACCTTGAACGGCAATTCCTATATTCTCCCCAAAGTATTCTGTGTTGCCCCTATCATAACACCAAAGGTAAGAAATCTGTTGATGTACGCTTCCACCCAAATCAATGTAAGACTGAAAATAATATACAACCGGGCGCGTCGAATCAATATGAAGGCGTCCGGAAGAATCCGCAGTAACAAAACCAAACCGATCAGTCATATCTCCTGCTCCACCAGATGGTATCTCCTGAATGATCAAAGGGGCCATGTATATATCAAACCCAGGAGAATCATGTATTTCAGGATGTATAGGTTTGTATAAATTAACGACATCAAAATTTTCAGTTGTTCGCAATCGAATACCAGTAACAGATGTGTATAGACTATGACCATGCCCGGCACTTTCTAATTCACTGAGGCAACATGTGAAAAAAACGATAACTATCAGGTTTATACGAACTATTTTCATATCCAATAGGAAAATTCGTGAATTTGTCGGGAATTCGGGGTCAAATGGGAAATATGGGCTATGCCAGGCTCTCTATTATGTTTGCTATGAATGTCTTCCAGTCCATGATATTTGCCTGACGAGATCTTCTACAGTTTCTGTATAGTAACGAATTTTATAGTATATCCTTTTGCTTCAAGTGTATTCCATATTCAAGGTCTGAGTCAAAACATTTTGCATTTTTTTACCTTGCATGTCCTGGGGTTGTTATCTCTGTGAATAAGACCACAGGGATAATCATAGGAATCAAAAATCAAGAACCCCGACTATCCCCGTCTGTATAACATGAATGTGTGTTTATTGTTATCTTTTGGGGATGGAATGTCAAGGGGAAGATTTTACGTATATGCTAATTTGCTAAAATTCCATTACATATACCGGTACCGCCGAGAATAATTCCTCCGTTCTCGACCTTAACATAGATCTTTATCTCACGTTTTAAACCCTCCATGGGCTTTTGTTAAACTAGCGTCGTCTCCAACCGCTCCAGGCAGGAATACCATTTTCATCTCTGAGTATTAATACTTCGTCTCCTTTTTTTATTTTAGCGGCAATAATGGCCGGTTTTCCTTCGAAAGTGATCCTTGAACCTGTTACTTCAACTTTGTCATTCTGTTCAATTTTTGTATCCTGGTTTTCAATGTACCATCCCGGTCCTAAATGAATAGGTAAGGTAGTTCCGTCAGTCTTTAATACCACATGGATACCATAAGACATACCCTTACCAGGTGTAATCTTGTCTACATTAGATATTTCTCCATTAATGGTTTCTACTGTTTCAGGGTTATACATCCTTCCATAGTTGGCCTTAGGTCCCCACCCGCCGCTGCCTTTCCATTTCATTCCCTGACTTTTTGGAGGTTGATTATCAGAGAGTCGTCTCCAACCACTCCAGGCAGGAAATCCGGTTGAGTCCCTTAGTACTAATATATCATCTCCCTTTTTTACTTCATAAGCAATGATGGCTGGTTTGTCTTCATAAAAAATCTTTGAACCGGTAATTTCAACCTTATCCTTCGTCTCAATCTTCGTGTCCTGATTTTCAATGTACCATCCCGGTCCTAAGTGAACGGTCACGGTTTCCTTGTCAGTTTTCACCGTTAAATGTACTCCGTAAAACCCTTCTTTCCCTCGAACAATTTTGTCTACGCTAACAACCTCTCCACTAATTTTTTCTGCAGCTTCCTGGTTATATATTTTACAATACGGATTCCCACGTCCCCATCCCATTCCTCGTTGAGCAAAAGAGTCAACTGTTAAAATAAGATTCGAAACAAAAATAATTAATATAAACGTTATTATGTATCTCATTTTTTCTCCTTTTTTTTAAGTAACCTGTCCAATTCCAATTTTAGATATAATAAACGGTGAATAACCAAAAAGTTACCTTGGCCTATTTATATATTTTGCCTTTTGCATACATCACACGTCCATTTTGTACAAAACAAGTTACTATAGCTTGCATGAAATATAATAAATAATTACCATAGTTCTTATGGTACTATCAAATGTATGGAAACATGAGCGCATATTCAAGTTCATTCACCTTTTACTTCAATCTACATGTTAGTACTCTCTCTTTCAGATGTTAGAACTGATAGTATGAATCGATTAGAATATTCAATTGACATAGACATGGTATATGAGGGAACAATAATATACAGTTTTTTTAATCTCCAAGCGTTACTTTTTACCAGGTTTAACACAAATAAAGTCTTTATTTATGTTAAAAATATCCTCATTAATTCCTGGAACATTCAAAAATTCTTCTACCGTTTCAAATTTTCTAATAGTCTCACGGTACTTTATAACAGCGTCTGCTTTAGCAAAATCTACACCGCCAAGCGTAACTAATTCGTGCCTGTCGGCAGTATTGATATTAACCTTGCCATAAAGAATTTCTCTAGACATAGCAGGCTTCCCAGCAACACTAATAACAAAGATAAAGATTATTATGCTAAATAGTAAATTTTTTTTATTAAACATCTTCTATCTCCTTTTAATTAGAAAAATTATTTGTGGTCCCCTCATATACCATGACCATGTTTTATTGTTTTTTCCATCCCTCTTTTTACTTCCTTTATTCTGCAATACTATGAGGGTAATTATAAAGAACCCTCATAGTAAGAACCTTTACTTCAATCCTTTGTACTTTTTTCTGTTTTTTTCACTCTTAGCAGAAATTGATTTTCAAGGTTTACCAGTTCAATACCATATATTGGTGCATATTGCCACTCTTAAGAAGTAACCGTACACTCCTGTCACCGCTACTCTTCTCGACAGCACGTTTAAACTCAGCAGCGTTCTTCACTGGCTTGCGGTCCACCTGCACGATCACCGTTCCGGAATTACCAGGATTGATAGCCGCATAGCTGTATTTGTTTTCATTATATTCTCCTGTAATATCTTGTTACAAAAATTTTGCTGTCTATCTCACTGGATTGTTCACGGATACTAATTAATCTGATGCATTTTTAATTGTAATAAAAATTTCTATCTACCTTTTTTATACAACCTCAGTTTTAAATTTGTTCCTACGATATTTTCAGATTTTATAATTTCTTTCCTTTCCTTGCTCATGATATCCACCTTACTTTTTATTGTTTTTCTCTCACTAAATCTTAACTAATGGTAATTATTTGGTTAACCAGCCTTATTATTAACAGCTTTGCTAACTTGTCATTCGTATGATTTCATCTAAGCAGACAGGTTTTAAGTTATGACTAGTGAGTTGTCACTGTCTCCATAGGTGTTTTGTATGTATTTATCAGCATTCCAGTCATTTTCCCATTTCGTTCCGTCAATTAAGTAACGAAACTGGTACTCCTTTCCTCTCTCAAGATCAAGGCGGACAGTGTAGTCTCCATTCCCTGTTTTTTTCATAGGATTTTCACTTCTGTCCCAATCATTAAAGTCACCAACAACACACACACTGTCTGCATCAGGCGCAGCGGATTCTGGAAGTCTGAAGGTTACTCTGCAGATATCACCAAGAAACTCTTTTTCTATTCCATGGTTCATTTCTTTTTTCTTCTCTGACGATGATACATAATCCGATAATTCATTTGCCATTCGTGCAATAATAGTTCTTATCTTCTGGTAAACAAATCTAAATCTTGTTATAAAAGTTGATTCCATTTTCATTAAAACATAAAAGCAGGAGGATTAAAAAGGTTCTATATTCTTACGAATATCAGGAACAAAGATAACGCAAACCCAGCCGCGTGAGCAAGGTGTAAACACGGTACTCGATTGGCTGTGTTTGCATTTGTTGATACAATGAGCCCTATTCGATTTTGACGTCAATAGCTTTTGGTTTGGTCTCTTCGGTCTTTGGAACTTGAAGATTCAGCATTCCGTCCTTGAAGGTAGCCTTGACTTTGGACTCATCCACGTTTTCTGGAAGGGTGAAGCTGCGGGTAAAGGACCCAAAGCATCTTTCAACTCTATGGAATTTTTTACCCTTTTCCTCCTTCTCCTGCTTCCTCTCTCCTTTTAAGGTCAGAACTCCATTGTCGACTGAAACCTTGATATCCTCCTTTTTAACTTCGGGGATCTCTGCCTTTATGACAAACTCGTTATCATTTTCAACAATGTCAACACGGGGACACCAGTCATCGGCAGTCATTATTTCACGACTTCCGCTTCGGGGCAATCCAACAGCTCTGTCGTAACGCCCGAACATATCCTCCATCTCACGCCATGGATTCCACTTTACTAATGACATATATAAACCTCCTTAATCTTACGGGATTCGTTATTAAAACCAGACGGATATAATCCCGCATATATATCCTGTCTATATCTGGTTATTTTCTAAATTAATAATAGTTCTTATCTTCTGGTAAGCCGCTAAACAAGTATTTTACTCACACAGGAATCTTCCTCATTATTGATAAATTGTTCAATCATGTTAAATGATTCATCGTAAGTATACCTGCCTAAAGTATATATGCAAAAATATGCTGATGGCGCTAAAAGCACTCCTCCCACGCCACGGTTAAGTGCTAATTTCGCACAACGTATAGCGTCTATAGCAAAACATGCTGAATTAATGGTGGCAAAAATTTCAAATTTATTATTTAAAATATCTCCAATTATGGGAATATTTCTTTTATCAAATTTTAACGCCCAGAATGGATTGCTTGCTATAAATACAGATGTATTATTTACAAAAGCTACTCCTGCATCTAACGCGCAATAAGCATAATACCTGGACGCATCATCTAAACCAACCGGAAGATAATTCATCATTATTTCTGCACCGGTTTCTTTTAATATATGAACAATCTTCTCTCTGGTTGAGTTCTCATAATCATCTAAAAAGAATGTTTCTATGCCTGCATCATCCTTCAATACATCTGAATCTCCGTCCAGGATTTTACCCATTTGTACTGATATCCCGGCATCAGGTAAATATGTGTGAAATACATCAGTGCAATTGGATCTGGAAAAAATTGCTTCATTCAGATCCTTGCCAACCTTTAGTTCATCAATGTCAAAAGCGGCAACGACCTCAATCTCTCCAGGCCTATATCCCCCTATCTCCCAACTCAAAAGGCCGGTGGCGTCTCCAAACTTCTTGTCCCGATAGTAGTGTATGCCATGAATCAAGGCACTGGCACAGTTACCTACCCCAACGATTGCAATTTTGATTTTGTCCATTTCCCGTGTACCTTCTTTCGATTATTAAACTATTACGTTATTAAGGCTCCAGTCTTGTATCTTTCCCGATATACATCGGTATTAGCATTATCACCTGACATTGCCCTATGGCTTAGCGCCATGCGAACAGTATGTACTAATCTTTTTTGTTCTACAGGTTTAGACATATAATCATAAGCACCAAATAGTTTGGCATCAGATGCTATCATATAATCTGTATTCCCAGTGTTTATGATTACCGGACAGGTTGGGTCTGTTTTTTTTACTTCTTTTAAAACATCGATCCCTGTTTTGTCTTCTCCAAAATCTAAGTCGGTAAACACTAAATCAAAATCTGTCCCGGCCATCTTTTCTCTGGCGTCATAATAGCCATAAGCCGTAGTTACATCGTATCCTTCTCGTGAAAGAATTGTTTTAACTATAAATGCAATATTCTCGATGTCATCAATTACAAGTATTTTTTCTTTCATCCTTCACCTCTCTTTTTTTAATATTATTTGTTTATAGGACGCCGATATATTGTCCTCTTATATTTCTTCGCAAGTTCAACCAAGTGAAACTGTTTTCAGGTGACAACTACTGAGTTGTCACCGTTTCCAAACGGATTCTGTACGTATCTATCAGCATTCCAGTCATTTTCCCATTTAGATTCATCAATTAAGTAACGAAACTGGTATTCTCTTCCTCTCTCAAGATCAAGTCTGGTAGTGTAATCTCCATTTTTTGATTTCTTCATCGGATTTGCACTACGGTT
Source organism: Candidatus Brocadiaceae bacterium S225 (assembly GCA_007859995.1). Taxonomy (GTDB): domain Bacteria; phylum Planctomycetota; class Brocadiia; order Brocadiales; family Scalinduaceae; genus Scalindua; species Scalindua brodae. The sequence goes on along the minus strand of SMSL01000001.1, from coordinate 218,137 downwards.
CCAATTATTAAAATCCCCAACGACACACACTCTCTCTGCATCAGGCACCGCTGTCCTGGGCAATTTAAAGGTTATTCTACATACATTTTTAGACTTAAGATCTCCTTTCTGTATACCTCCATTTGCTGCTATTGTTTTCAAAGTTGATGATTTCTGCTTGATATTCTTTTTACCGGTTTTTTTTATTGTAGATTCAGGTTTTAAAACTCTTGAATTCTTTTTCTTCGCTTTTGTCATTTACTATCACTCCTTTAGACATCTATATATTTATTTGTGAGCAACTCTTCGATTTTATTCTTTAGTTCTGTTAAGTCTGAGGATTTTACAATATACGCATCGGCAGCCCATGTCATAAAGTTATCCTTATAATTGCTATAGCCAGTATTAATTATAATAGGAATATCTCTGCTTTTGCTTTTAGATAGAATATGCCGCATTGCCTCAACCCCGTCCATCTTTGGCAAACATATATCCATTATGATCATGTCTGGTTGTTGCCCTTTAATTTTCTCTAAAGCCTCTTTCCCATCGTTAGCAGTTACGATATCATAACCTTCATGTCTCAATTCTTGTTCATAAAGCAAGCACTGATTTTTATTATCCTCTACAAGAAGAATATTGGCCATTATAATGTGCCCCTTTCTTTTGATATTATACCTGCCGGTTATTCGTAATATTCTTGTCTTGAACTCTTATGATAGATTGATATAACAAAAGACGTGCCAATATTATGCAATTAAGACGTTAACCCGATTGTTTTGTAGTTTTTGTCGTATAACGTTATTATCTTCTTTGTGGAAAGAGAGAATAGGGGAGGTAAACAGGTTAGAACTAAATATAGACGTTTCTCCTTATGCGCTTTACTTTAGTATATGGATAAGTGAAACAGATGACGGGATTAAATGATACTTACTTCTGATTGAAATAATGTGCAATTTGCACAGAGCGTGAAATGCACAAAGTGTGAAATGCACAGTTACTTGGAGGGTTATTCAGAACTGATATTATACTCTTTTATTTTGTTGTAGATGGTGCTCCGGGATATACCCATTAATTTAGCGGCATTGGTCTTATTCAATTTGGTTTTTTCCAATACCTGTAAGATCGTGTTATATTCATCGCTCTTTTCATCCACAGAAGGAGTAGCTTTTATCTCTCTTATATTTCAATCTGTGTAAATCAGTGTTGTTTAACTATTAAGACCGGGCAAGGTGCTTTTCTTGTTACCTTTTCTGCCACACTACCAAGCAGTATGTGTGTAATACCAGTTCTGCCGTGTGAACCCATTACTATCATATCTATCTTTTTTTTCTTTGAGATTTCTATAATTCCAGCAAAAGGTATTCCTTGAACCACCAAGACTTCTACTTTTAATTCGTTTCTGATTTTTTCCGGAATGAAATCAAGGAGTCTTGATTTATGGTGTTTAATTATTTCGTTAGTTATTTGCGTGGGCCTTATTACATTAAAATTATCCTCAAAAGCACGCAAATCGATAACATGCAACAAGTACAGCTTTGCCTTATCTTTTATTGCAAGCGACACAGCGTATTTTAATGCCTCTTTTGAATATTCTGAATAATCAATAGGACAAAGTATTTTTTTTAAGTTTATCATATTACGACCCCTTTCATTTTTTATCCCGTTGAGGAAGATGCGTAATCTTTAATAATTTCTTTTATTTTGTGAATATACAATCAATAAACATCCCATGCCCCTTTTTTGTAGTATTTCACTAAAATGGGATCCAGGATGGTATTTACTTTCACTTTCTCTTTTTTCTCCAGAACTCCTTTGCCAAAATGTACCATCGAAATGATGGCGTCTCTGTTCAGGAATTTAGTAGGGGGGGGCGGCAGCTTAATTCCCATTACCTTTTCCTTCAATATATCAGCTGACACGACTTCTTTTTTCATTCCCAGGCACCATCCCCATTCGCCGAGTGTCGGGATATTGTTGTGATAGGGCAGTACGGTAAAATCAGCAGATTCCATTGTCTTGATTATACAGACAAATGAGTCCGGGGAGTGTACCGGACTGGATGCCTGTGTAACAATTATGCCATATTTATTGAGACGACGTCGACAGAGTGAATAAAATTCTCTGGAATAGAGTCTGGATAGAGATACAGAATTGGGATCCGGCAGGTCGATGAAAATAATATCATAAAACTCTTCACTGCTTTCTATAAAGGTAAAGGCGTCCTGGTTTTTGACATCTACTTTTAAGTCTATCATGGCGTTTTGATTAATCTTTGTGATGATGGGATTATGTTTTGCCAGGTCTGTCATTACCGGATCGAGGTCAACAACCGTAATCTTCTCTACATCCTTATATTTCAGAATCTCCCTTACCGCCAGCCCCTCTCCGCCACCCAGTACAAGAATATTTTTTAGCTGCCCTGAAATAGACAGTGCAGGGTGTATAAGCGGTTCATGATATTTTTCTTCATCAAATGTTGAAAACTGTTCATTTCCATTTATAAAGAGCCAGTACTTATCCTTCCACTGTGTTATGACTATCTTCTGGTATGACGTCTGCTGCTCAAATATTATTCGGTCTTTATATTTTCTCTGTTCGCTGTACAGGATTACCGGCTTAACTGCGAAAATAAAAATCAGGAAGAATGCAGTAATTGACCAGAATGAAATCTGTATGGCCTTTTTGTAGTGCAGCAGGTGTTTGAATTTCCAGAATAGTATTGATGCTACCAGAAAATTTATTATCCCAAGGGCGATAGGTGTATAAGTAAGTCCTAAATACGGCAGAGCAAAAAATGCAAAAAGGATACCTCCGACCAGAGCGCCATAATAGTCTTTTTCCATAACGGATGAGATGTTAACCCTTAGCTCTTCATACGATTCATTCATCCTGGTTACCAAAGGTATCTCCGCACCGATCAGCAGGCCGATTAGTATACTGAATGAGTATATAAGCAGGCCGGTACTTTTACTGAATGTAGAGGCCCAATAACAGAGCGCTACTGAAATACCACAAAGGATGGAGAGAGTGAATTCTAAGAATATAAATTTATCCAGCAGATTATGTATGAAGTATTTGCTGATCCTGCATCCCAGCCCCATTGCAAAAAGCATCAGAGACATTAATATCGTCCATTGAAGTATGGGATTCCCGAGAAGATAACTCGCAAGAGTGGAGAGTACAAATTCGGCAACGATGCCTGCACAACCCGTAGCAAAAATACATATCTTGAGTAGTCTGCTTTGCGATGCTAAAAGTGAATTTGGCATTGTTCGGGTTACGAGTTTCAAGTTACAGGTTACGAGTTGATAATTATAATAGATAATTTAACTTATTAGACAGAATAGCAGGATAAGGGGATTTATTAAAGGAATTATTTAGAACAAGCAACTTGATTCAACCTAATTTGAGCGATTATTAAGCAACTTTGTCATTCCCATGCCCGCCCGGATGAATCCGCTCTGACGGGAAAATGGGAATCCAGAAATCAGACAGGCTAGATGCCCGCTCAACAGACTGCGGGAATGACAGGGTTCTTTTCGGCTATTTTCGAATCGAGCGATCCCATAGAAAATGATGTTCTTTGGATGTGTGTTGTTCCTGCTTGCAGTAGCAGTAACGCGTAACACGAAACTCGCAACGCATTATAAACACCAGGTAATGAGGAGTGATGATCCTATGTAAGAAAAAGCGTCAATAAAGGCAGCGCCAAGATTCGGTTTTTCCTGATTAACAATTTCATCAGTCAGTTTTGCTCCAGGCAGGAGGACCTTATCGGTAAACAGACGAATCAGAGGTAACAGGATGATACCAAAGCCAAAGAAACATCCAAGAGTAAGTAGACTATCACCCCAGCTGGTAAAGTCTTCACCTATAGCATGTCTGACGATGTTTGCAACTCCAATAATAGCACCGGCATAACAGATACCTGCGGCAACATTGTCTTTCTCAATTTCGTCATGTAAGCAATAGGGTGTGATCAGATTATAAACATAACCGGTAATAATGAAAGATACCTGGCCGATAGCCCAGAAAGCCAGAAGTGTGATTATCCCTCCGCCTTCTCCGGAGATAGCGCCGAAGATTATCATACCTGTTGCTAAATAAATAGCCAACTCAACAACACCTGTTCCGGCATTCTGATCTTTTATTATCTCTTTTTTATTGTTGAACTTATACAGGATTACCTTGTCATTAGTGAGTGTAGAGATGTTCAACAATATAATAGCAATTGGTCCATATATAAATATGTCTATCAGATCAGCTATCAGACCGGCTGAATCACCTACTATAACTCCGCCGATGGCAAACACTAAACCAAAATAATAGCCAACCAGAGAGAGCGCGAATGCACAATTATCCTTTTTGACCAACTCTTCATTTACGTTGATGTCTCTGTGGATCAGGTCATAAACAAGTTTTCCTAACCAGAACAGGAAATAGCAACATACCAGGTATATAATAGCTGAGATTAGATTATCAAAATTCATTATTTCCCGAACCCTCCTCCTCTACTGCGGAATGGACTCTGGCTTCTTCCAGCTCTTGACTTCACTTTTTGCGCGAAGCTCTGTTTAGCCATTCTCTGCCTGGCCATCTTCCTATCGAAGAAGCTCTTGTGTGTCTGTTTTGTTGCCGATCCGTTTGTGCCATACTGGTTGTTACTACCATAATACGGTCTGTTATTCTTCCGGTAATCAGTGTAAGCGCCGTAATCACTGCGGTACACAGGCCTGCTAACCATCCCGAACATATGAGACATGAACATGTACTGACCGTAAAATGCCCAGATTGAATTACCGGAGCTATCCTGCTTCCACTCACCATATTTTGAGTTTCCGACATATTGATAGCCCGGGGGAGAAGGTGTCTTCATGTAACCATCTGCAGTCTTTGACAGTAAAGCCATCCCAAGATAGTTCTCATTTTTGCGGTAATATTGTTCTGATACTTTCACAAAACCGGTATACTGAATATCTTCCTTTATGATAACTTTGTACTTATGATGATAATGTTTAAATATGCTGCCAGTCGACTGCATATCTTCCAGAATTATTGAATATTCCGGAACATCCTTCAGTTTAGCAGATAGCTGTTCAATTGGAGAGCGTCTGTCTCCGCATGACTGCAGAGTCATTGCGACGGATATTAGAATGCATGTAGTGATTATTTTTTTTGTTAAAGACATGTTTGAATTGGCCTGCATAATCGAATAAGAATCAAATACTTACACAAAATATATAACGCTTTTGTTTATAGTTGTCAACCTAAATGTAAAACCCAACCTGGATGAACCAGAACCATACATGGGTTATTAAGTGTCCTTAAAAAACTCTATTAATAAATATTTAGTCATAAATGGTAAAAAAAACTTTCAATTAAGAAACGTATTAAGGTTACTCTCGATTTTTCTTCTGGTATAATGTCTCAATGTATAAAGTACTTACAATAGCCGGTTCCGATTCTTGTTGCGGTGCGGGTGTGCAGGCTGACCTCAAAGTGATAAGTGCACTTGGCGCTTACGGTACATGTGCAATTACTGCAATAACAGCGCAAAACACTCTTGGCGTGAGTTCTGTTTTCAACGTGCCGGCATCAGTTGTAGGTCAACAGATAGATGCGGTCGTTTCAGACATAGGAGCTGATTCTCTGAAAACTGGGATGCTTGTTAGTGAGAATGTTGTTGCGGTTGTATGCGATATGTTAAGGAAGTATAGCCTGAAAAATCTGGTAGTAGATCCGGTCATCACTTCCCACATGGGTCGAAGGCTTTTGTCTGAAGAAGGTGTCATGATACTAGTCTCTGACTTGATCCCATTATCATGCCTGGTAACTCCAAACATTCCGGAGGCTGAAATCCTGACAGGGCGTAAGATAAAGAGTCTTTCCGATACTAAAGACGCGGCCAGTGCCCTGTTTGAACAGGGGGCATCAAATGTATTGATTAAGGGTGGACATATCATGGATCATGGCGACGGTAAAGACGATGAAACAAACGGAGAGATTATTGATCTCTTTTATGATGGAAAAGAGTTCCAATATTTCAGGGAAAAACGGATAAATACTGACAATGTTCACGGAACAGGGTGTATGTATTCCGCCGCAATAGCGACTGGGCTGGCAAAAGGAAATGACATGATAAGTTCAATTATCGTTGCAAGGAAATTTATAACAAAAACAATAAAAGAATCATCAATGCCTGGAAAAGGTAACAGGTTAGCTGATTTTACATATCAAACCGGTGAGTAGTATTTTATTAAAGACGTAGCGGAAACCTTCAGGTTTCCAATGCCATGTCTCAGTGTATAATATGGAAGGCTGAAGCCATTCAGCTTCAGTCTGATATCATACAAATTTAAACATTTTCTCTTGATAAAGTATCAATAATTGCTTAGTATCTCTTTTTCAAATAGTTTTCTAATTCAAATAAAGGAATGGACTTATAACAATGTATAAAATAGCAACTATACCCGGTGACGGAACCGGGCCTGAGGTAGTTCGAGAAGGATTGAAGGTGCTTGAAGTAGTTGGTAAAAAGTACGGCATTAAGTATGAACTGGTTAATTATGATCTTGGTGGTGAACGGTATTTAAAGACAGGTGAAATTTTACCTGATTCTGTAATTGAGGAGCTTAGGCAATGTAGTGCAATTTTTCTGGGCGCGATTGGACATCCGGATGTGCAGCCGGGCATCCTCGAAAAGGGCTTGCTTCTGAAAGCAAGATTTGCGTTACAGCAGTACATAAACCTGCGCCCTGTAAAACTGTATCCGGGCGTAGATTGTCCGCTCAAGGATAAAGGACCTGATGATATTGATTTTGTTGTGGTGCGTGAAAATAACGAAGGTCTGTATGCGGGTATAGGAGGGTTCTTAAGGAAAGGAACATCTGAGGAAGTTGCGATTCAGGAGATGATTAATACCAGGCAGGGGGTAGAGCGCTGTATTCGTTATGCATTTGAATATACAAGAAAACGAGGCAAGAGAAAACAACTGCTATTGTGCGCAAAGACAAATGTTTTGACGTATGCTCATGATCTGTGGTGGCGTGTGTTTAATGAAGTAGGTGAAGAGTACAGTGATATAAAACGTGAGTATGCACATGTTGACGCTACCTGTATGTGGATGGTGAAAAATCCTGAATGGTTTGACGTTATTGTAACCTGTAATATGTTTGGTGATATTATCACCGACCTGGGTGCAATGATTCAGGGTGGAATGGGAATCGCTGCGGGCGGTAACTTAAATCCCGAAGGTGTTTCCATGTTTGAACCGATCGGAGGATCAGCCCCGAAATACACTAACAAGAATGTTATTAATCCGGTTGCTGCCATACTTGCATGTACAATGCTTCTTGAACAGTTAGGCGAGGACGAAGCGGCTGCATCTATTGAAAGAGCGGTAATTGATGTTGTAGGCAACAAACTTAAGGGTGTAAATGCCGGTAAGATGGGTTATTCCACTTCTGAAGTGGGCGACCTTATAGCAGAGAGTATTGCGTAACATCTGCCTGACCTGAATGAAGATATTAGCGTTGAAGGTATATTGGCTGGCAGATGTTCAGGAGAAAGCCAAAATTCTCTTGATAAATGGCTTAAAATAAGAGACAAACAAAAACAGAATTAAAGAAGTATATGGGAGTCTTTATGCAGAGTACTAGTGCGTTGGAATCCAGTGTTTTGGTTTTGAACAAATTTTTTGCGGCTGTACATATCGTAAATGCAAAGAGGGCATTTACGATGCTGTGTAAAGAGAGTGCCGAGGTTGTATCTGTAGATGACGGGCAGTATAATTCTTACGATTTTTCAAGCTGGATTGATGTTTCCGCATTCAAGTTAGAATGCGGGTTGTCAGATAATGACCAGTACGAAAGCATCAAGACTTTTTCACTGGAAGTCAGAGTACCAAGGATTATCAGGTTAGTTGTTTACGATAAGCTGCCTAAAGCAAATGTCAAATTTAATAGAAAGAACCTCTTTGCGAGAGATAATAATAAATGCCAGTATTGCGGTAAAAAGGTTCCTACATCAGAGCTGAGCCTGGATCATGTTATACCCAGAACTCAGGGCGGCACAAACCATTGGGAGAATATAGTCTGTGCCTGTACAAATTGTAATAAACACAAGGGCGGCAGAAGGCCGGAAGAAGCCGGAATGAAGTTGATTTGTAAGCCGGTTAAACCGAGACATTGTCCAGTTATTCAATTAAAGCTGGGTTCAAATAAATATAATTCCTGGAAACAATTTCTGAACAATGCTTACTGGTCTGTTCCTCTGGAATAAAATCGATTAATATGCATGGACAAAGAGATCCTGAATCGAGTTCAGGACCGGGGTTGCCCATGCCACCCAGGCTTTCTGCTTATCACTCTTATGGTGAAGGAATATTACATATCAATCCTGTCCGGGCAGCAAAGAGGTTTTATTGCCGCCATAGTCAAATCTGCCCTTTCCACATTTACTTTACCATATTTAGCGATACTTAATACAAGAAATACTCTTTACAAAAAGGGTATTGTCAGAAGCACAAGATTGCCGGTAAAGGTTATCAGTATAGGAAACATTACCACCGGAGGTACGGGAAAAACACCTCTTGTCGAATTCTCTGTAAAGTACCTTCGTGAAATCGGTAAGAAGGTTGCCATTTTGAGCAGGGGTTATGGCGGTAACAATTCTTCACGGGAAAGCGATGAAATAGTTAATGACGAGTGTCTCGCCTTAAAGGAAAATCTTCAGGATGTACCTGTTTTAGCTGGCAGGGACAGGGTAAAAAACGGGAAAAAAGCAATCAGTGACTTTGGAGTGGATTGCGTAATACTTGATGACGGTTTTCAACATTTAAAGCTGAAGCGCGATCTTGATATAGTTGTAATAGATGCCCTTAATCCGTTTGGAGGCGGTAATCTTATACCGAGAGGAAGCCTTAGAGAACCACTGAAAAACCTTAAACGTGCAGATCTGTTTATCATATCTCACTGCAATCAGAGCAATGAACAAACCATTAAATCAATATATACAATATTAAACCGGATTAATACCAACGCGCCTATTTGTGAATCGATACACGCTCCTGTACATATTGATAATGTAATGAATAGTTCAATTCTGGAGCTTGAGTGGTTAAAGGGGAAAAGGATTTATGCCATCTCTGCAATAGGAAATCCCAAATCTTTCGCCTTTACCTTAGAGGGGCTTGATGCAGATTTGGTAAAGCACAAGAGGTTCCAGGACCATCATGTCTATACTAAGGAAGAGATAGATGATGTTGTTTCTGATGCGCAATCACTTGGTGCAGATGCAATTGTGGTTACACAAAAAGATATGGTAAAAATAAGGAAAATGAATATAAAAGATGCTAACATACTATCTTTGAAAATTGAAATAGAGATTACAAAAGGAGTTGATCTCTATAAAACGGCAATAGATAGCGTATTTAAATCTTGATCTAACTCTGGAGTCCTCTCGAAAGGGGAGCATTCCCAATTTTTTGTAAATCAGGTATTATACCCATGAATACGTGGATTCGGCCTCCGGCCTTAATCCACCCAACAAATAAGCAAACGTATGGTGCGAGGTAGGGTGGATTAAACGAAGTGAATCCACCTCTTTTATATACAATAAAATGGGAATGCTCCCCTCGAAAGAGAGGTCTGGAGCGGGAGTAGGTCGGGTTTCTTACCCGACATTTCATGTTAGAAATAATGAAGAGTAGTCAGCATAGAGGATGTAATATTGAATATAGAGAGGATTACGTTTTGAAAAAACAGAAAAAAGAAATTAAACCGATAGACCTGAAAAAGGTCAAGACATACTCAATAAAAAAGAGAAAGAACCTTGTCAATATAGGACAATTCGGCAAACCCACTGAGTTTAAAAATTTCGATAAATTTATTGATTCACTGCCAAAGGTCCTGGCAGCCGATGGTCTGAGAAATGTAATTGACAATATTGTTAAGGCACACAATAAGAATCGTCAGGTAGTTCTGGCATTAGGGGCTCACGTAATAAAATGCGGGCTGTCACCTATTGTCATAGATTTAATGAAGCGAGGCATTGTAACCGCGGTTGCAATGAACGGGTCCGGTGCAATACATGATTACGAAATTTCATTAATAGGGGAGACATCTGAAGACGTATCGCACAGCCTGAAGGATGGAACTTTCGGCATGGCGAAGGAAACTGCGGAAGCAATTCAGGTGGCGGCATCAGTGCCTGGGCGGGGATTGGGCAGGGCACTTGGAGATAAAATAATAAAAGATAAGAATAAATATAAACAACACAGTATCCTCGCAGAGGGTGCCAGGTTGAACATCCCGGTGACGGTACACGTCGCGATAGGTACAGACATAATCCACATGCATCCGTGTGTATCAGGGAGTGATATGGGAGAATCAAGCCATATCGATTTTAAGATTCTGTGCTCGGTGGTTTCCGAACTTGAGGGGGGGATATGGTTGAATGTAGGCTCCGCAGTCATAATGCCAGAGGTATTCTTAAAAGCGATAACGGTCGCAAGGAATATCGGCAGAAAGGTCCAAAATTTCACAACAGTAAATATGGATATGATCCAGCATTACCGTCCTCAAACAAACGTAGTAAAACGTCCAACCACACATGGTTACTCCATCACAGGCCACCATGAGATAATGCTGCCACTGCTGAGGATGGGCGTGCTATCTGGATTGAAGAGGAAGAAGTGAGCTGAATGGATTTACGATTTAGAAAAACAAAATTCACCGCAAAGTCGCCGAGAACGCAAAGAAAAGAATTAAGATTTATGATTTAAGTCAAAACAGATCAAATGAAAAGCTCAAAGCTCAAATCAATGTTCTTATTCTTTTCAATCTTCAATATACAATTCTTACGCTTTCTATTGTATTATTCCAAGCCAATCTTTTAACAGGAATTGTATTCGTCCTATCAGGAGTGACATTCTGGCCATTACTGTATAGCCGAAAGAAGCACCAAAGGCGATCATAAGAAACCAGATACCTATCACCGAAACTCCTCCAATTACGCCTTTGTGCTCCATGGAAAAGAAGAAATAGAAAAGTACTGATACGACTCCAATAAGAACCAATAGTGTGTCTATTGTCCCCCAGAAACTTCCTGTATATAATGGCGCCAACATAGGTTCAAGTTGTCTCAGCAATATGGCATTTATAAAATTTGGAATAGCAATTCCCGACCCCATTCCAACTATAAATGCGAATGACCATCTGCTGAGCCATGATAGTTTAGATGAAAATCTTAGGAACATAAATAGACCAAGTAACGTGGGGACAATGACCAAATACTGAGGGGCATTACCCGTATCTTTAAACATTGGTACTATCAGGGCCTCAAAGACATCTGGTTTGAGGATATTAAACCAGACAATGATGATTGAATATCCCATGGCTACTCCTACGAAGATGTTTTCAGCTATCTTAAATACAGGATTATCCTTATAAAGAAAGCTATACATGGCAAGTGTTATTGCTACGGCTGTAATTATGCCGAGACCTTTTCCGTTAAAACCCAATTTCCCGGTAGCCAGGAAAGCAATGTTTACGGTACCAAATGCAATGAGTATCCAGGTCGTTATTGAAACATCTGTTTTTTTTATCATAATTTAATTTATCAGTTCTCAATAAGTTGAGGAATACATTCAAATATTTAACCACCCCATTTCCCCTCCTTCGAAAGGAGGGGATTAAGGGGTGGTCTTCCTCCATTTATTAAGAACTAAGTTTTATTTTTTTCTACCGGATGCAAAATATATAAAGTTCCCGAATAATATAAAGCAGACAACCAGTACATGCACAACACTTTGTGGCGCCATACCGGCAGAAGCTCTATCTTTGTGCCCGACTAGTGTCTCGTATTCTGCAGCGCCTTTTAATCCGCCCATAAATCCGGTCAGTTGACTAGATTGAATAAATGGATACATCTCAGGCCCCATTACTGCGGTACAGCCCACACCCAGATCGAAATTATATTTTTCTTTACCATACACGATCCAGGCCTCATAGATTCCACTGGCAGTAAGATTAACAGCGTAATCAATGTCCCGTAATGAACGGACTCCCTTGAGGGCCTGCATACCGACTGTTTTCTTACCATAAAAATCTTCTTGAAATGCTGTGTAGATATCTTCACCCATATTCATTATTACCAGAGAACTTCCTGCCTTAAAGCCCAGAAAGACATAGTCTTTTCCACTCTTCTTCCCATACTCCTTACCGATTTCCTTAATTGCCTTTTCTGCCAGACCGGTTCCGGCAGGATAAAGTGTCATCCCTATAACCTTGATGTTCTTCTTAAAACAGTGGTGTAGCAGGGCATGTGCCATAGGTTGAAGTTCCTCTTTTGACGAAGGGTCATAATCAAATGATATGAGTACGTGAGAATCTTCAGAAAGAGAATCAATCTTGTTATACATGCTTTTAACGTGTCTTGTTGGAGGTACGGGCATCTTAAACCTGAAGAGCAGGGGGATTGTCACTGCAAGTGCAACGAGTACAAAAAGTATACGTCTATCAATCTTGAGCAGTTTCTCCATCAATCACCACCCCCAAGATAAGCTTTTTCAATCCCGAAGATTATCTTTATTGAGGTTGCAATAACGCCTATAGACACGCCTATTAATATGGCCCTTTTTGCAGCCAGGTTTGGCACTGTCATTATCCAGTCAGCGGCGATCGGGATATATTGTGATATCATGGTGCCGACAGGAACACGTCCGAGCATTACGATTATGGCAGATATCAGCAGGATTGTAGCCTCTTTGTTTCTGGCCCTGAAGGTCCTGTATGCAGCAGACGCCATAAAGAAAGCAAGGATAGAAAAAATTGTGGCACCGGCGGGTACCTGTACATAATCGAATATCCAGTCGAACATAGTACCTGACTGCTTGTCATTCCAGAATAGTTCACCTCCGTTATACAGACCAGAAATAATTGCTATTCCAGCTCCGAAGAACATGAATATGCTGTAACCCCATCCAGACACCTTGTGCTTAATTCTGTTCCAGTGCATGTGGAACAGACTGTAAGCCCCTATGAACATGGCAAATCCTGAGATTATCATTCCCCATCTAGTTACCACTTTCAGCAGATTCTGTGATGCTTCATGAGGTACATAGTATTGAAACGCCATCAATACTCCCATAACAAATGCAATTATCATTGGCACTGTTCTCTTAAGAAAGTTCATTCAGTCGGTGTTCCTTTCATAAACAACAAAATCCTTCACCGCAAAGCCGCAAAGAACGCAAAGTAAAACAATTTTATAATTTACAAAATACAAACTACAAAACGGAAAAATCAGCCGGGCTTGAAGATAAAACTGATCCAGTCAATTCCACATGTTGCAAGCAATGCCCCGAATACTATCACACTTATAATAATTTCCTTGGCTATGTCCTGTGCACGTAAACTACCCAGGAGCAGTGGCTCCCTTGACAAATATGCGCTTGCCGCGTACAGCTCTTCTCCCATAAGGGTATAATCGCACGTTGTTATAAAGAACGGCAATTGGGTAAAGGCGTCTGTTGCCGCTATCTGAATAGCCCCTGTGGCGGCACCGGTTTCAGAGAGGATCAAGGATTCTGCATAAAAATATCCTACAAAAAAGTTTGCCGCAGGTTTTTCACGTGTCATTATACCACTCAATGCTACCACATATGGGAACTGTTCTGAAGCCGCTAAAAACACATTATCTTCCACATATGCGTCAGGTCTTCCGGCCTCTAAATATGCCTCTTTAACTACTTCCTGGCTTACAGTCAAAACTATTGGATAAATGTTTGATACCTTGAGTGGGGTGTCATATTCCGCTACCCTTAACGCAATCCTTCCAAGTATATTTATGGCAGCAATTGTAGAGATGCTGTCCATATCGTTAAGGCCATGGACAAACAGCGCCGGCTTACCCATCTCTGTCGCTCTTCCCAGCGCATCGTCTATGGCATCTAATCCCTTGATTTTTCTTATAAAAAGTCCTGGGACTCTTTTCGCATGGTTGATGCAGCATAATATAAGAACTGAAAAGATGATCATTATTATAAAATTATTCGATCTCGACCAGTTAAACCAGTTTCCCTCAGGAGTTGCCGAGGCAATTTTCTTAACGGTTCTGGTTGTCAGATTTGACATCATAACGAGTTTGAAAAAGTAGGTTGTTTTCACATCCTTATCAGAAGATTTTTTGTTGAAGAGCTTATCAGGCTCTATGTCTATAAGATGATAACTGTAATTTGAACCTTCCTCATACCTGGTATTAGAGCGGATACGCAGGGCTTCTGTTTCAAAAGGGCCTTTTATTGTGGTGGACATATATACTACATATTCAACATCATCTGATTCACTGGGAGAAGAGGGCCACCTGAGTGTTATACTCTTGCCGCTGTCATTCGGAGTGTCAAAGGCCTGAAAATCCTTTGGCACAAAGAGCCTGTTCCCTTCCACGGCAAATGCAGTGGGGGTGTATGACAGTATTAAGATAGATAATATGAATGTAGATAATGTTTTGTGCATTAGTTACGGATTACGGGTTGCGAGTTTTAGTTCCACTCTGTCTCTATGTATTGAAGAAATTTGTTTATTTTGCTGCCTAATTTATTGTAATCATCAAATAAGACTTCTATCTCTTTTGCAATAAAATCATGTGTGTCTTTTAGAAAATTCAAGTGCAGAATTGTTTCATCACAAGAAGCATGTGCATAAATAATAAACTTAGTGAAATCTGCTTTATATTTCTTCCGACCATAGCCCTCTACGATACAGGAAGTAATTCCTTTTGATGATCTTCTTATTTGACTACCTTCCTCATATAATTCGTACTTTGGAAGTTTTAAAGAAATTTTATGGACTTTAACCGCCAAATCATACGATAAAGTATATATTTCCAAATCTCTATAACTTTTCATTTTCTCTCCTTGTAAACTCGCAACCCGCAACCCGTAACTCGTGCTTTTCTTTACCCCTCAATCGCCTCAATATTTGCCCGTGGTACAATTGCAGTTTGGCCATCTGGGAATTCAACTTCTAAAACTCTGGCCATGGCTTCTGTTTCTATTGTCTGCAATTCACTTGGCAAGGCTTTGACCTTACCAAGCATTCCAAAATTTGGGTTCCTGATTATGCGAATCTGATCGCCAATTGAAAGTCCTGCAGATTGCTCACCTGTAGATGATCCGCTTTCAGAAGACATCTCGGAAGTGTCTTCTTCGTTGTAGGGTATTATGATTTCGGGTCTTACCACTCCAGCTCTTATTTGTGTAGCACCGTTTATAGATGTAACAGAACCTTCTCTCTGTTTAAGCAGATCAAATGTCTTCTGTGCCATCCCAATTTGACCAAAACCTTCAGTAATAATAATTGTTATATTAATATCTTCTGATCCTGTAATTGCAACACCTAAGTCATAACCAAGAAGTTCATTAATCTCTTTATCACGAATTCCACCTACGACAATTCCTTTTACACCGGTATCCAGTGCCTTCCTGATAGCATCAGAATAGATAATAGATCCGCCGGCTATTATCTTGCCTCTGTGGGCTTCATTTATGTCCTCAGGTTTTAGAACGTCATCAGGGGAATTAACTACGACCTGTAATTCACCGGTAGTCTCACCTCCGATACCGAAAATGCCCTGAATAAAAGTGGCAGTTGTCTCTATTACAACACCTTCATTCTCCATGGTTTCCACAACCTTACCATCTACATATGCGTTTATCTGGACAGGCTTAGGAGGCTCCCTTAATAAAACCTGTCCGGTAATGTCTGAAATGCTTTCAATATTGCCGGAAATAGGGGAGAGGCAGATAGATTTGAACATTTTTATAAATGGCCTGGTCTCCGCAATTGGTTCATCTTTAACGACACTATCTCCTTCTTTCTTTAACATATACTTACGTAAATCGCTCGGCAGGATAGCAAGGCGGTTAATTACATTTACAGCGTGGACTTTGCCCGGTAGCTTTGTCATGGCCACAATATCTCCGGATTTTACCGTATCCCCTTTTTTCACTATCACATCGCCTGGAAGTGGAAGGTTTCTACTCTTTCTTATTTGTAATTTTTCAGCCAGTCTTAAGCCTGGTGTATATGCGTGTGTCATATTTATGATTCACTCAGGATATGCATCGAAGGCCGTATTCCATTTTGAAAGCACATCCTCTATCGGTTCCTTTCCTTTGCTACTGTTAAGATCAAGTGGCCTGCCGCGCGCATCGATAACGAGACCAACGACACCGCCCGTAACCTTTTTTGTTATTTTCTGGCCTTTTCCTTCTCCCAAATCAAATTGTTTGGCTGGTGTAATCTCAACTTCCGCCTTTTCACCCTCTCCCAATTCAAAAACCTTAAGCTCTCCAAACAAAAGTGATTCTTCCCGTATCTTTCCATCAGAATATGTAATTATACAGTCCAGGCAATGCGATCCATACTTTCCGGAATTTGCAACAGAAATGCATGGTCCGAGATAGATTAGACAATCTTTCTCAAATACCTCTGTCGCGGCTTTTTCGTTAATCGTTGAAAGTACACCAAGATGAGGCATCATAAATATACTGTCTACTGCTATCATAGTAACACCTTGAGGCTGAAAGGAGTCAATCATCATCATCATCGCCTGCGATCTTCTGGGTGCATGTGATAAGACACCACCGCTACCCACAATAAGATCTAACCTGTTCATCTTTATCAATGTTTCATCCTCTGCTACCCTGTCAAATGATTCAGACATATCCTTCAGTTTCTGAACACCCTTTAATCCGACTGCAAGAGCTTTATGTTGCATGAATGAGAGTCTCAACGCTTCTCTTGCTATGGCGTGTTCAAGTATCAGATCTTCAAGTAGTTGAGGTATGGTGGTAGGGCGTATCATCTTGTTTTTTATTCTGTTGCGAATATCCGATTCCTCTATTTCAAAAGGGAGCCATTTCATAATGTTTTCGATGCCGGTTTCCGCAATAACATTTGATACGCTGTAACTCATGCCAAAGTTTGCACTCACAGTGCGACTGAAGACTCCATCAAAGACCGAGAATACATCTGTAGTCGCACCGCCGATGTCGACACCGACTACATTGATGTTTGCTTTCCTGGCAATTGCCTGCATCATCTCACCAACAGCACTAGGGGTTGGCATTATGGGCACCTCTGTCCATGATATCAGCTTCTTATATCCCGGAGCATGTGCCATTACGTGCTCTAAAAACAGATTCTGAATCTCCTGTCTTGCCGGACCAAGATTTTCTCTCTCCAGCGTTGGTCGCAGGTTATCTGTTATTCTTAATGCCGTCTTATCTTTTAAGACATCATTAACCCTGTCTCGCGCGTCTTTGTTACCGGCATATATAACCGGGAGTTGAAACGTCATACCAAGTCGTGGTCTGGGATTAGCAGCACCTATAAACTCTGCCAGCTCGACAACATGCGATACGGTACCGCCGTCAGTTCCACCCGATAGCAGTATCATGTCCGGACGCAGATCTCTTATTCTCTCAATTTTTTCATGAGGCAGACGTTTATCATTCGATGCTATTACGTCCATGACTATCGCACCAGCGCCTAAAGCAGCCTTTTGTGCGCTTTGTGCTGACATTGTCTTCACTACGCCGGCCACCATCATTTGAAGACCTCCCCCGGCGCTGCTGGTTGATATGTAAATATCAACGCCGGTATTACCTTGTGCAGGCGTGATAATTTTCTCACCATCCAGTATCTTTCTTCCTGACAACTCTTCAAGTTCGGCAAAGGCATTGAGCACACCTTTTGTTACATCTTCGAAGGGGGTTTCGACGGTTGTCGGCGCCTCACCTCTGAAAGTTTGCCGATACTCGTCCCCTTTTTTTTCTATAAGTATCGCTTTAGTTGTCGTACTGCCACAATCTGTGGCAATAATTACGTTAAGGTTTTCAGTCATATTACGTTACTCGTTGTTCAATCTCTTTAATAAGCAGATCTATGATTTCCCTTTTTTCTAACATAGTGACCAGTTTGTCATATTCTACTTTTGTAAAAAAACGTGAAAGGATCGGCTTGAAAAAGACCACGGCCTGACTGCCAACAAAGTTTAAGGGCCGGACAGATTCCAGAAACATAACTGCTGGTACGGACATGTTCCTCCTGAAGACAAAGTCTGCCAGCTTTCCGATTAACTCAGTGTCACAATCCTCAAGCTTCGCGCTATCAGTTGCAAATGCATGTCTAAATCCGTCAATAATTTTTTTTATTTCAACCATAGTCTGGTTCCTCTATTTTAATCCTTCTGTATATCTGTTAAGTACGATAGAAGTTTTCAATCAGGGATTAAAGACTATTCTGCTGCTGCCTATGTTACCCTCATAATCTAATGCGTTGATTACGATGGTATGTTCATCAGAAGAAATGTAGGGTATTTTAAGAAGGAATTTTTCTTCCGTTGAATCAAAAATCTTGTCTTCAGGGAAAGCTGTCTGCCAATCTCCTGAATCAATAGAATATTGAATGTCGGTTATATTACACATTTCATCCTTTGCGGTGCCGGAGACAATTATGGCATAACCGTGACTGCCGTTACTGTCTATTGCGTCAGACTCAATTACCGTTTTAAGATCTAATACTACCGGCCTCGTATTGTCAATGAGAAAGCTATCACTCTCTACTTCTTCTTTCAGTGCAAATTCCTGTGGATTATCAAGGGCATCACACGCTATGACTTTTGCCTCATAGTATCCGTCAGGTATTCTATTTACATTCCAATAAAATTCATTTGCTTCTTTAACATTTCTTTTCAAATTTTGCCATTTGCTTTCTTCAACGCTCTTATATTCAAGATGGAATTCCAATCTATCATTATTAGGATCTTCCGCTTCCCAGGTTATTAGTTTCCTGGTATCGTTTGGGGCGGTTTTATGATTTTTCCGGCTGCTATCCAGATATAGATCATCCGGTGAGGAAGGGATCGTTTCCTTTATATTTAATGTATTGTCAGTACCAGACGCATCATCGGGAAAATGTCTCGGCGTAGTGACCTGAACTCTTCTTATTACCGGTGGTTGGTTTTGTGGCAAGTAAGCTATGCTGACATTGTCAATGGATGGTGTAATTCCGGAATCATCGGTCGTAAGGGTAGCACGATATTGTATGAAACGGGCAGAGGGGCTTTTTATTTTTTCACCATTTGATTGTAATTCCCGTGACCAGTCACTCCACGTAATATCCGGTTTTCTATTATTCCCGGATCTTGTGGACAATGTGATATTTGTTTGAGATGGTGTTTTCCCTTTCCATGATATACATCCCCACGAGGAGACATATTTTGTGTCGTGAACAATGGATTCATAGGCGCCTTCATGAGAGTACGAGTTTGAGAATTGATACACATTTGCATTGTTACCGGTCGCCATGTAATTGATTCCGTCTTTACATGAGAGAATATCTAAAATCTGAGATTCTCTGAAATCGTAAAGCAAGCTGGCTTCATTGTCGCTATCAATCTTAAACAGCGCAGCCTTATTCCCCGTACCTACAAGGATTTCATTGTTATCGACAATGGTCATACAAAGCACAAAGCCTTCTACAGCAAATATTTTTCTTACTCTTCCATCTTTATCAATCCGGTATACTGCATTCATTTTTGGAATCACCGGCATTTCTCTCATTCCGTTTTCAGCATAGGCATCTTTCATTAGAGGCGGGGCGGTTGTTTGTATATCATTTTCAGACATAAAACTATTCAGCCAGACATCACTTGGTTCACCCGAAAAACTTTCCATAAGTAGCGGTAACAGGGCTTCCGGTAACGCAGGTGGCGCGGGAGCTCGAAGCATAGGAGGTGTGCCGGATGATGTTCCTGCATACAAAACACCATTTTTATCTATGGCCAGGCAATGGATTTCATCTTCTTCCGCATCATAAAGGACTGAGGCATGGCCATTCGGAGTTATCTTATAGATAAGACCCTCCGGCTCACAGGAGGCATAGATATTACCATCATTATCAATAACAAGATCGAGTATATTTGAAAACGGTGAATCAAAAAAGACCGTTGGAATACCTTTATCTGAGATTTTATAGATAATTCCACTGTCGCCTGTCGCCGCATATAAGTTACCACTTTTATCAGAAATCATGTCCCATATATATGGAACAGGAAGTTCACAGAACAACTCACCTTCGCCCTTCGATGTAATCCGGTAAATCCTGCCGTTAGGTAAAGTGCCGGCATAAATATTTCCTGCAGAATCTATAACAAGGGTTTGGACGTGCAACTCAGGAGTTTTAAAATATTCTACAACATTTCCATCGTGGCTGACCTTGAATATCGAACCCGGGTTGCCGGTACCGGCAAATAGTGAATCAGTGCCATCTGCCACCAGGCACCAGACATAAGCAGCCGGTATTTTATTTATTTTGCTTTTGCCGGGTGATAATGTGAATTTTCCAAGACTATTTACCGACACATTCTGCAGCTTCCCTTTTGAAATATCTGTCAAATCAGTGTTGGTCCACATTTTGGTCGTAACCGCATGGGTGGATTGTGTGTTTAATGCGAAGAAAGTAAGACCCATCAAGATGATGAGCAATTTGCAATTTTTAAAGAATTTTATCATTAATCAGTAAATTTAATTATCATTATTTACAAACAAATTGATAGTTTGTTTGCCATTGATAAGCCATTCCGTCGGGATTCGTTTAACCATTTCACTTTGCAATGGGGTGGCGCCACTTTGGTTTGACAGGGACATTATGCTTAAGAAGGAATTTGGCAGTGATGGAAAATCTTCACCCATATACGTCAGGCCTTTTCTGTCTGATCGAATTTTAACGACTATGCTATTGTTTCGTTCGCCATCTTCAAAATGATGTATTAACTGTTCAAAGCTGGACGGTGAAAAATGCCCGGGAGCACTTGTCATTTCCAGCATTTTACTATTCATAGCATCACATACTATTACCTGTATACTGCTCCCGGGAGTGACATCATCGGGTACATTAATTTTTACCGGTATAAAGGCATAGTCTCGGGTATATGGCTTTAATCTGATATCTATGAGTACCTCTTCTCCCGGTGAAACCCATTTATTACTAACCCTGATATTATCAATAAAAGCGATATTATTCTGTTCTGAAATTCTGGCAACTAATTTAATAGATTCTATTTCAGCGGCTTGGAATTCATTATTGAGTAACATGGTAATTGGCTCAATAACGTTGTAAATGGGAAACCAGGAAGGCCCTGAATCAAAAAATTCATTGACTATCCTGACAGGCTCTTTTCTCCCGGAAACATCAATATCGAGAGATAATGATATGGACTTGTTCCCAACAGTTTTTTCAGTAGCGAGTAGTGCATTCTCAACCGCCATTTGTACAAGAAGCGGCGTCAATATCCTGTCGTGAACTACTTCAAAGTTGTATGTAACGTTTAATGATCCTTGTATTTCCGTCCGGCAAGGTATCATTTTGGTAAATTCTCCAATCTTTCCGGCAATCGCAGATCTCCTGTCTTGTGTGATCCGTCCAATGACCTTACCGGGTGATGCCATTTTAGTTGAGGTGGCTTGACTTGCAAGTATAGTATGGACCTCTGCCGTTGCCATTGGCAGGTCTGTGTTTCCGATTTGGATTATTGGATGACCGAAAGCAAGAATGTCATTACCGTCTCTGTATGTTACTGTTCCGATTGCGGAAGCGCTCAAATCGCCCCTGATTATTTCAACGGCAACAGCGGAGCCGGGCATAAAGTTCTGTAGATCTGCAGGTTCACCGTTTTCACCGCTGCTGCTATGAAGAGAAAACCTGCCAATTTTACCGAATAGGGGGCTTATTCTGGTCAGACTTTTATAATCAAATCCAGAGACAATTAGAGGTGTTTGAATGGGTACAAGATCAAGTATAAATGGTTGTCGGGAATTGCTATTTTCAAACCATTCGTCTTCATATAACAATCCATATGATCTTAATTTGGCGACTACATTGGAATCTTGTGTATTCAATGATGTGCTCCATGTATTGTCTTTACCTGCGGGAATGCTCTTTCTGTTTCGTGAGTCAATTTCCAGTACGTCCATCATCGCTCTTATGGGCGTTACACCTGCAATTGCATCTTTTGAATAGCTCCATCCGTGAGACACGGCTCCTATCAGCTTGTCATCTATATATACCGGACTGCCGCTCATACCGGCAATAATGCCGGTTTTTTCTAAAGGGCCCCCTGTCATCTTTATGAGAATCATATCATTTCTTGCTTCCCAGTTTTTTAATATCCCCAGTACTTCTACATCAAATGATTCAATATGTTTCCCGGAGAATACCGTTCTCCCATAGCCCTTCATTCCAGACGTGATCTCGTCCGTATCCATAGTTTCCCACGCAAGAGCCAAATGCGATGAAAATATCAGTACTAGACAACAGAAAAATAGTATCTTTTTTATATCTCTCATTTTTTTTTGTAAATAACTGAGGTTTTTTTGAACCGAATCTATCAGCTTGTTATTTTCTTGTCAAGGTGAAAAGGATTCTTGTCACGCATCCATATTTCACGTTTAAGCTTCTGTTAGTCGGACATAATAAATATTGATATTGTAATTTGAAGGTGATATATTTTATGAGATTAAAAAAAGTAATTTTCCATTGAGGGATTGATGAATTCCCGCCTGGCGGACAGGCAGGCATTGTAGAACACTCCAATACTGGAATCCTCTCGAAAGAGAGGAACGTGTTTTTGTATTTACTTGCCAGGACTACTTCTAACTGGCAAAGAAGCTAAAAAATATAATATTTATACTTACTGTAAAATAATTTATGACGGCTAAAATTCTCAATCTGAAGAACCCGGATACATACAGGGAAAGCATTAAGATCGCTGCAGATGCATTGCTCTCCGGCAAGATAGTCGCATTTCCAACTGAAACCGTTTATGGATTGGGTGTATGTGCTGATAATGATATCGCAATAGATAATTTATACAATGTTAAACGGAGACACAGAGATAAAAAATTATCTATAATGATTTCAAAGCCGGAGGATATAACTAAATACGTAAAACATATACCACCAATTGCCGAAAAACTGATTCGTACATTCTGGCCCGGCCCATTAACTATCATTCTGGAACTTGAGGATAATAGTACCGTGGGACTGAGAAATCCGGACAATCGTGTTATAAGAGACCTCATCAATGCAGTAGAAATACCAATTGCTTCTACAAGCGTAAATATCTCAGGAGGGTCTCCCGCGATAGACGCTCAACAGGTAATAGTCAACTTCTCAGATAAAATTGATGTTATTCTTGATGACGGACCCGCAGAAGCAGGCAACCCATCAACTATAGTGAAAGTCTGGGATGATACTTTTAATATAATTCGTTATGGTGTTATCGGAAAAGAAAGGATTAACAGGTGTTTAAATGAAGATTGCTTTAGCATCAGATCATAGAGGATTTGACTTTAAAAATGTAATTGCCAGACATCTTTCAGATATGGGTCACGAACCCGTTGATTTTGGAACTGAGAATTGCAGTGACTCTGTAGACTATCCTGACTACGGACTTAAGGCTGCAAAGGCCGTTTCAAGTGGAGAATGCGAACGTGCTATCCTGATATGCGGGACAGGATTGGGGATGTCACTTATAGCAAACAAAGTTAACGGAATACGGGCAACGGTATGTCATAATCCATTTACCGTGGAGATGAGTAGAAGGCACAATGATGCAAACGTGTTGTGCTTAGGTGTGGATGTGGTAGATCATGACTTGCTCGCAGAAATGTTAAGATTATTTGTAGAGACAGAGTTTGAAGGCGGCAGGCATGCCAGACGGATCGATAAGATTATGGCTGCTGAATCGAGATAATTTTATCGAACTGAACGACTTCCCATCCGGAATCACGTATAGTATTGCAATGTCATTGAACTAAGTGGGAAATAATATGGAGTGCATCAACCGCGATGATTCGTTTTAAAGCAGCGACACCCGCCCAACAGACTGGCGGACAGGTGTTCACTGCACTCCGGAAAAATGTATTATCTGTATATCATTTTGATGAATATACACGTACCGGACGAATTTTTTTCCTTTCGGTCATTATGTCGTTTCTGCTTACTAAGCTGTATATGAAATTTACGCTCCATGCCCTATCCAGAGAGAGACTGGAACTCGAAATATTACTGTCACATGTCCAGACACTCGATTGTGTTGTATCAAATGCAGGGTCTATAAATTGATTACCGTTTTTCGCGCCTGGTTCCAACAATGAAACTGCTTCTTCCAGAGTGGGTAATCTCCAGTTCGCAAATCCTGCATACCCCTTTTCATTCAACTCTATTACCCATTTTTTCGCTCTCTTCCAACTCATATTCACAGATGAGCCGGATTGATGCCACATCAGCCCTGTCGCATGATCTATAATGACTTTATCATCTTCTATTATGTCCTCTTCGTAGTTGTGTTTTATTGTACTATGCCCAAAAAACCCCTGATTAAATTTTTTTTCACGTATTATGATGTCAGTGATTTCTTCAGCCTCAGAAAGAGTCACTATTTTACAGTACGGGCGCAGGTTTATTTTTTGTTCCTTATTTTCTGCCGAATGTATGGAGATTGGTGAAAGAAGCACAAATGATATGATTAAGATATGTAGTAATAATGAATGCTTCATAGAACCTCCGGTAATTGTTACCTCTAAAGTTATGTAATATTATACTTGATACTGATAATCTTTCTATGTCGAAACTGATTGTTTTTTGGAAAGTAGATATTCTGAAATTCCATTGGACAGGTTAATCAATGCTTCTATGTCTAATTCTTCTCCTCTGCTCTCAGGACTTATGCCAACGCGCTCTAAAATCGCTACTAAATCTTTACGTATCTTTTTGGACTCATCTTTCATGCCCAGTCCTGAGCAAAGCGATGACAGACTGTTCAAAAGGGTCTTTCTTCTTGAGACATATATAGCATGGATTACATTCTGAAAGTCCTGGTAATCATGGATTCTGTCAACATATCTGTGCCGATTAACTGTCATCTTGACGATCGCAGAATCAACGAGCGGGACAGGCCAGAATACGTCGGGTGGGAGTTTTTTCAATACTTTTGCATCAGCAAAAAGGTTTGTCATAATAGACAGTACACCATAATTCCTGGTTCCCGGTTGTGCCTTCATCCTGTCTGTAGTATCCCGTTGAAGCATCAGGATCATAGTTTTGATGGGCAATACTTCCTGTAACAAATCAATAATTACGGGAGTGCTGATATAATATGGCAAATTGGATACTACTTTGACGGTTAAGTTTTCTGAAGAAGGAACCGCTTGAATGTAATCAGACACTGCCTCCACTATTTTCGGGTGGATATGATGTTTTGACTTAAGGATATCCTTGTTAAATGTAGTTACATTATTGTAATTCTTTAATGTCTCCTCCATGATTTCAAACAGCCTGCGATCCAGTTCTACAGCGAAGACGTGTCTGGCATTCTGTGCAAGCAGTCTTGTCAGAGATCCCGTACCAGTACCTATTTCGAGAACTACATCATTATGACTCAGCTCTGCAGCCTTAACGATAAATTGTAATAAATTCTGGTCTATTAAAAAATTTTGTCCCCACTGTTTCTTGACACGAACACCTCGTTCCTCTAAAAGTGCTTTCAACATTGATTTTGTGTGAGGAGCGTCTAATGTAATTATATCTTCAAAGAACATGATTTATGTACCCCGGATTGATGAAGTAGCGGCAACCTTCAGAGCCTGCCCTGAGTGTGCTGAAAGGTTGGGTAGTTTCAAAGACTGTTAAATTTACACATCAGGTTGTAAAACTGCAGGTTGAATCTTTCAGTTTTACAAAAAAAATACAAAGGTCAATCAATCTTTGTAAACATGGATGAAAGAGCGCCACAGATATGACATTTGTCGGGAGCTTCATTCTCTACGGTGTTTCCACACACCTGACATACATAATAATCAACTGATTCATTGTTGTCCATATTTTCCAACGCATTACGGTAAAGGTTTGCATGGATGCTCTCTACCTTATTTGCAAAATCAAAGCTCTGTATAGCTTTCTCGTTGCCTCCTTCTTTTTCGGCTTCTAAAATCATCTGTGGATACATCTTTGTATACTCTTGAGTCTCTCCTTCTATGGCCTCCTCAAGGTTTTCTTTTGTACTTTTGATACCACCCATTACATTGAGATGTTTGTGGGCATGTACTGTTTCTGCCGCAGCTGCGGCACGAAAGAGTTTTGCTATCCGATTAAAACCCTCATCTTCAGCCTTTTCAGCAAAGGCCAGATATTTCCTGTTTGCCTGCGATTCGCCGGCGAATGCCTCCTGTAAATTATCTTGCGTTGACATATTTTTTTCCTCTTCTCTTTATGGAATTTTTAGAATTTTTAAAAATCTGATTTGTAATTGTTGTAATATTATTATGATCACAGCTTTTCGCTAATGCTCTTTCCGTAATCCTGACAAGCCCTCATGCCCTCTGTACCTTCCACTAAATGTTCCAGCAGGTTGAAAGATCCCAGGGACGTCATATTCATCTTAAACACGTTTTCCATTGTATCAAAGATATACTTTGGTGCATCACCGCTGTGGGTGTACGAGCCAAAAGCGCCTCCTGCCTTTCCATTCAGTTTCGCTTTATCTACCACAAATAGAAATGTCTTCATGTTGGCGGTCATATCTCTATGGTAGGTAGGACAACCGAATGCATAACCGTCGTATCCTTCTAATTCCTGTTCATTTTTGATTTCAGAAAGTCTTTTGATATCAGCGCTATGGCCGCTGAAACGGACACCTTCGGCAATATACTCGGCCATTTTCTCTGTTTTACCTGTTCTGCTGTAATATGCAATTAATACCTTGCCCATATTCTTCGCTCCTTTTTCAGTTTAGTATGTTATACAAATAAATGTTTTCGTGTTTTCGCCATCATAACTGCTGTTTTTATTGCCTCGATCATTGACCCCGGATTTGCAATGCCTTTGCCTGCTATATCAAAGGCAGTACCGTGTGTGGGTGAAGTTCTGATAACAGGTATGCCAAGCGTAATATTTACTCCGGAATCGAACGCGTGCATTTTTATCGGGATGGTCCCTTGATCGTGAAATTGAACTACAACAATATCAAACTCTCCATTTAATGCCTTATTAAAAACCGTGTCAGATGATAACGGCCCGTGGCAATCAATCCCCATTTCCTGTGCACGCTCTATTGCCGGTATGATAACATCCCTCTCTTCCGTACCAAAGCGGTCACCGTCACCGCAATGCGGGTTTAAACCGCAAACCGCAATCTTCGGTCGGTCTATACCAAAAAAAGTTTTAAGCCCTGTTGCGGTTATTTGTATGGTGGAAAATACATTTTCCTGGTTTATGCCTTTGGATATTTCATTTACTGCAAGGTGAGTAGTAACAAACGAGACTCTAAGCCCTTTTCCAATCATGAGCATTACGACATTTTTTACGGAAGCCTTCTCCTTCAGTAACTCTGTATGTCCCGCAAAATCAAAACCAGCCAGCTTGATTGCTTCTTTACTTATGGGTGCCGTTACAAGCGCGTCTATTTCTTCGTCAAGTGCCAGATCGAGTCCTTTCATTATATATTCTACAGATGCCTTACCACTTTCTCGTATGGGTTTGTACATCAGTGCAGTATTGACAGAGACGTTATCAATGTCTAAAACGCTTATATTGCCTGTCAGGCTTCTCTTTAAATTTGATGATGTATTATAAATCCGTGACAGTTGAAGCCTTGTTCCTATATCCTGATTGTCCGCAATTTCACTTAAGACCTTTTCAGAACCAATTACGACATAATTTGCCGCAGTCCTTATTTCGGGCGATGTCAATGCTTTAAGAATAACTTCCGGGCCTATACCGCCAGGATCTCCCATTGTTATTCCGATTAAGCTTTTTTCTCTGTTCTCAGATCTCATTGTACAGTCTTTCTCTGGTGGAATTGTTCAAATATGTAGTAGTCTGGTTTCACATGAATCCTTTTGCCGTTAACATCTCTTCAGTTACTCCTGATGTGGTATTGTCATTAGTTGTTAATATCCTTTTCACCCATTTACCTAACATATCTGTCTCTATGTTTACCTTTTGTCCTGTTTTCTTCAACCCTAATGTAGTTGCATCAAGCGTAAATGGAATAAGGGCAACAGAAAACAGTTTTTCCTTGAGATCTACAATTGTCAAGCTAATACCGTCTATGGAGACAGAACCTTTTTTTACCATCATGTTTGCGATCTCGTTACTTACAGAAAACCACACGGTACATTGGCCGGGTTCGTTTTCTATTTTATTAATTGTGCCAACACAATCGACATGCCCCGTTACAAAATGTCCACCGAGTTTGTCGCCTATTTTCAGTGATCTTTCTATATTTACATGATCAGAAATGCTTAAATCACCGATAGTAGTTTTGCTTAATGTTTCTCCGGAAACATCAAAATGTATTACTGTACCTTTTATCTGTGTTACTGTCAGGCAGGCTCCGTTTATAGCGATGCTATCACCTGGAATAACACCATCTTTTAATGGCCCTATGTCAACGGCAATAACTGCTGAATTTGCCTGTAGTCTTACCTGTTTTACTTTACCTAAATGCTCAATTATACCCGTAAACATTTTTATCTTTAAAAAAACGTATTATAGTATCTTCTGCACCTTGATTTTACCATTTTCAGTCTCTGTTTACAAAGCAGTTAACAATACATTATATTTTCAGCGTGCCCAGTATAGTAGATCCTGCAGATACCATTTGTCCTTCTTTGACAGCTATTTCAAAATCTGCTTCCTCAGGAATGTAGACTTCCAGTCTGGAACCGAACTTAATCATACCGAATCTCTTACCTCGCTCAACATTTTGACCAACTGTACAGTCACATACAATTCTCCTGGCTACCTTCCCGGCAACCTGTTTTATCATTATTTTTGTTTTTCCATCAACTGCCAAAATTCCCATCAGATTATGTTCGTTCACTTCAGAACAATCAGGAGAACGTGCATCCAGAAACTTCCCAGGCACGTGTTTTACAAACTCTACTTTTCCACCAAATGAAATTCTATTGACGTGGACGCTGAACACAGACATGAATATTGCAATTTTTAACGCCTTACATTTTAAATAATTATCCTCCTGTACGTGCGATATTGCAATTATGTTACCGTCAGCAGGGGACACTAGATTATTTTCTCCATCAGGGATATTTCTGTCAGGATCCCTGAAGAAATATAAAACAAAAGAGAGGAATATAATAAAAGGTATGCTGGCCAACGGGTAAAAAAAGAGGCTCAATACTATCATTACAAACAAAAACATTCCAAAAAAAGAAAGTTCTCTGGAACCATATTCAGCAAAAGGGAATCTCATAGAAACAATGCTCCTGACATATTGTGTAATATAAAATTGTTACTTCACATTATAGTAAAAGCTAAAATGGACCAGAATAGCAGATCGTGGATTGCCGGTCGTGCGGTATGCACACTGATTCCTGCCAGTAAAGTACGGCTATTTTCTAGCATATAACCATTTACATGTCAACTTAATGTCCTGCTAATCGAGTTATTTCTTTACAGTCTTTATTAATAGTAGTAATATGCTTTTCTAGATAAATCCAATTTATTAACAAATACTATATGGAGAATTTAAAAATGATGGCCACGCAGAGATTATTATATAAGTCTTTTTTCGCGATATTACTGTTGTTTGTGGTTTATGGATGTCAGACCACTAATAACACTGTTACTTCAGAACCATCGGTTGCGGAGCCAACTTCTGGCAAAACACAATCTGATGCAGAACATGTTGTGTCCCGCTCCAGTACGGTAGAGAAGGAAGCATCTGTCACTTCAGCAGTGATAACAGATGACACCAGTACAAAGGCCATGAAAGAGACAGCACAAATTAAAAAGTTTGAAACTAACTTTCTTAGTAAATTGAGTGGGCATGGAGGAGCAACGCCTTCTGGTAAGAAAAAAGCCGTAAAACCTGTCGATACTGGGGACAGGCCATATATCGAAATGGAGAAACAATTGTATGGAAAGTGGATAAATAAATTAGAGACAGAATCTTATGATTTTCTTGATGATGGCACGGTGTCAATTGTCGTCTCAGGACAGAGAGGGATGACTCGGACGTTACATGGCAATTATAAGATTGTTGAGGCAGACCGTATTAAGCTGGATTTTAGAGGCGATTCTATGGCGAGCCAGATGCCTCCAAGATACTTTAAACTTTCGATATCTGAAAATGCATTTTCATTAACGGACGAGCCGAAGAAAAAAGGAGAACCTGACGGGCCAACTACAAAATATAATAGAGTGGAATAATCAGCCAGACATTAATCAATTATGTATTTAACACCCTGTACGCATTGGAATGAAAAATAATTATCCGGCTTGACGGTATAATTGAATGTTTAAAGCTGTGCTTATACTATTCTAATTTTGACTCAGTCAGTTAAAATTCCATTTTTACGAGCAGCTTCGTGGTTTCTTTGAATTACATATCCTATTCCAAATTCTTACAAAACAAAAGCGTAAACATAAAAATACGCTTTTGAAATTTGATGGTTGCTGTTTTAAAATTGATGGATAGATGTCATCATAATTATCATCATATTTCCTGCGCTTCGTGAAGTAGTTTTTCATCACTGTTCTCCTCCAAAATTATGCAATAGGTAAAATTAACGGGGTTTGTATGCAGTATTAAGCCGCAAAAACTGTGCCGCCGTAGAGAGGTTTTGGCAAGGTGACTGTTTGGTTTTCTGTAAGTACCTGATGTTTACCGGTAAGTATCAATAACTAAATAAATTGTGTTATGAAAATATGTATTTGATAGATGGTACTGTTTAAGAATTATTCAATAGTGTTACCGGAAAATGGAAATTGTTTCCACAACTCTAGTTCGCTTTTAACTTTTTATAATACAAAAAGAAGGTTTTTCCAAACACTTATTGATACGGTGTAAATGTTACTCTTATATGCTCGGAATTCATTGATTCAATAGCTTTCTGAATCCTGGTCAGCGGATCAATTATTACATATCTGGACACTGGTTTCCTTTTTAGTTTGGGACTCATCTTGATCCTCTTTAGCGGACTTCTTGTTTCCATGGGGTTCATTTCCAGAATTTCTCCTTTAACGTTTACCTCGATATTTGCTGATAAACTTACTCCTTTGATCCATAAAATCTGCTTAAATGAATAATCAGCACTCAGGTGTGCCATTCCCTCATCAGTCAGATGATATTCCGTAATGCCATAATGTGAACACACTTTAAATGTGATATTCCCTTCAGTGTTTCTCTCAAAGAATTCCATTGAGTTACCGATCATATTTAACAGGTCTGATCTGGAGGGGTAAGCACTTTTGATTAATAATTTTATTTTTTCACTCTCAATGTCCTTGTCATTCATGGGTGAACCACTTTCCTCTCGTTTTCTGATTTTATCCTCTAAAGAAAGAGAGCGGGACGGATGGAAATGGTATAAAGCCATGTTGTTGTTTTCACTCATTAATTCGTCCAACAACTGAACATCGAGTTTTGCTTTTGTTATATAGCGGTTGTCCATCTTCTTTTCTACTTCTTCGTTGTGGCCGATTTCAATCCATTTTTTCAGGTGGGGTAAATATACCCAGGATTCCTCAATTTGTGAGTTTGCTATGAGTTTCCTCATTTCTGATATTCCTTCTGCTTCGCTTTCGAAAATTACGGTCTTGAATTTATTCCTGTTGTTAACAACGAGGTTTTCTATAACGTTATATCCCTCCTGTTGATTTGTGAGCTCAGCAGCTAAAGAAATATTATTAAGGCCGGGTGTAAAGATAGCCAGGTATGCAGATAGTAGTATGATTAGGAATCTGTTTT
This sequence comes from Candidatus Brocadiaceae bacterium S225, assembly GCA_007859995.1. GTDB lineage: Bacteria > Planctomycetota > Brocadiia > Brocadiales > Scalinduaceae > Scalindua > Scalindua brodae. The sequence continues at coordinate 186,313 of SMSL01000001.1, read as the reverse complement.
CTGTGATCTTTCTTAATTCCGAATTACCGTGCCTTGTCTCTTTTGATATTGAGGTTGTACTCTTCCATGTTGTAATTTTATACATTTGCAGATTTAATAAGGCATCTTGTATTTTTCTCTGCCGATATTATATAAGTCACCACCTTTTGTATCATTTACGACAATTGCCGGAAAGCTTTCTACTTCCATCTTGCGGATGGCTTCTGTCCCAAGGTCTTCAAAAGCAATGATTTCAACTCTCTTAATTGTCTTTGCTATCAGGGCTGCAGCTCCACCGACTGCGGCAAAATAGACGGCCTTGTATCTTTTCATTGCTTCCAGTACTTCGTTTGATCTACCACCTTTCCCTATCGTTCCCTTTAAACCCATTTTAATAAGAGTAGGAGTATACGTGTCCATTCTGTAACTTGTTGTAGGTCCGGCAGATCCTATTACCTGTCCCGGTTTGGCAGGAGTAGGTCCAACGTAGTAAAGCAATTGCCCTTTTACGTCAAAAGGTAAATCTTTTCCTGACTCGATCATCTCTATGAGTCGTTTATGAGCGGCATCTCTGGCTGTGTATAGCACTCCGCTGATCCTGACCTTATCTCCTGCTTTCAGTTTCTCAATGGTAGAATCGTTTAATGGTGTTTTCAGATCAATATATTCAGTCATAGATAATTAAATTACAACGGTCTTTGTCCTGTGTGAGTGACACTCTATATTTACGGCTACCGGTAAGCTGGCAATATGACAGGGAAATGCTTCTACCTGCACGGCTAAAGCCGTTATTCTTCCTCCAAGTCCTTGCGGGCCTATTCCCAGCCTGTTGATCTTTTCCAAAAGCTCAATTTCCAGGTCGGCAATGGTTTTATCATTATTGTTACTACCTACCGGACGTAATATTGCTTTCTTTGCTAAAAGGGTAGAATAATCAAATGTTCCTCCGATGCCTACTCCCACAATTATCGGTGGACACGGATTTGCACCTGCTGACTTAACCGTTTCTACTACAAAATTTATCACACCTTCTCTACCTTGTGCCGGTGTCAGCATAGCAGAACGGCTCATGTTTTCGCATCCGCCACCTTTTGCATCAAATGTAATTTTTAATTTGTCACCGGGTACTATATCTGTATGGATTACTGCCGGGGTGTTGTCTCCTGTGTTGATACGGTCTAAGGGGTTTTTTACAATTGACTTGCGCAGTAAGCCGTTCTTGTATCCGCGTTTTATTCCTTCGTTAATAGCCTCCCGCAAATCACCTCCTGTGAGTACGACTTCCTGGCCAAGTTCAATGAATATAATGGCAAAGCCGGTGTCCTGGCAAACGGGAACTTGTTCCTTTCTACCAATTTCTGCATTGTCCAATAGCTGCGTAATTACTTCCTTACCCAGAGGAGATTCCTCTTTTTCCAGGGCACTCCTTAATGAAGTTATGAGATCATCTCCCAGGTTATAATTTGCATCTATACAAAGTTTTTCAACGGTGTCTCTTATCTGTTCTGTATTAATTCTACGCATAATAGTTTTATCAGAATTCTTTAAACTATGAATCAGGATTTCAATTTATTCTCCTTCTGTTCAATCATTGACATTTTTGCACGATTTATTAATTCATCTATAGTGCATAATTCCTCTGTGTCATAATATGCAGTTCCTATACACAGCGAAAGTTTATATTGGCGGTTTTCCTGTTTATTACGGATTTCTAATTCATCCTGCAAACGTGTTATTATAATTTCATTGTTTGCATCGAACGATTCTATTGCCATAGCAGTAAACTCATCTCTGCCATGACGAGCGATAATATCAGATTCACGAAAGGCTTCTTTGAGGATGTTGGCAGTTTCGATTTTAGCCAGACCTTCATATTGATGGCCAAATTTTTCAATGATCTCATTAAGATCTGGAATGTGGATAAAAAAGAGTATCATTCCTCGTTTAGTCCGTATTGCAATACTTAACTGCTGTTGAGAGAAAAGCATAAAGCCTCTCCGGTTGTACAAACTTGTCAAATCATCAATAAGTGAGAGTGATTGCAGCTCTACCCTGCCTTTGTGCCGCATGATGGAATATCGCAAAATACGTGAAAGAGCATGGCTGTTCATATCCCCCTTAACCAGATACTCTTCGGCACCTCTTTGCAGCGCCTTAATGGCCATCGATTCATCATCCATACTCGTCATTACAACAACCGGTATCTCAGGCGCTCTCTCGCAAACCGCAGTGACAGTGTCCAACCCCTGTTTGTCTGGCAGTGACATGTCGAGCATGACAATATCATAACGGTCATTATCAAGTTCCAATAATGCTTCTTCGAGTTGCTGTACATGTGTCATTTCATAATGCACATCCTTGATCTCTTTGATAAATTCACCGATAAGAATTGCGTGGTCGATTTCGTCCTCAACATAGAGGATTTTAATTATTTTATTATCCATTTTAATTGCCTTGCCGTTTGCAATCTGCTATTAACAGAATTGTAATTTGCTTTTAGAGCTTTTTGCCCAGCGTATTTTATTGTAAGTTATTTTTGGAGTATTTTGAGTTAAATCGTCCTCTTTGTCAAATAACTTTTTTGAGGTGAGGTTTTATCTTGCTGCTCGCATGGTAGATTTGAAAAAATAGTTGCTATTTTAAAGTGTTCTGTTTAAATTGAATGCATAGGAAATTCAATGTCGGGCAGGTTACACGACGTTATTTATCAGGCAGAAAGAAGAAGTAAAAATTTTTGTTAAATAATCCGCTAAAGGATAAATAACATTTTCGTTCAAAGGGAAAAACTATGTGTCAGATGAAAATAATGATGGATAAAGAAGGTCAGCAGGAATTAGTAATGGAAGATGTTGCACATCTTGAAGTGATTGAAGAGGGGATCAGGATCAGTACGTTATTTGAAGAGCCAAAACTTATTCCAGGCGTAGTGATAAAAACTATTGATTTCCTTTCCGGTAAAGCAATGCTTCAGAAAAAATAAGGTTCATATATTCTCGTTTTAAAAATTGTATCGTATATAGTAGCCGCCCGCCCAGACGGGCGATTCCCATAACATTGGTGGGTTTATGGAAAACTCACGCAAATAACAGAAAGAACACATGGCAGAACAAGACACAATAAAAAAGCTCCGGGTATTGTTGCCGCACTGGATTGAACATAATATCAGCCATATAGCAGAGTTCAGAAAATGGGAAGGTGAGGCGAGAAAAGAGTCAGGTGAGGAAGTTGCCAAATTACTGGATAAGGCTATCAGTGATATGGAGAAGGCCGGTAAATCACTTTCCGAAGCGCTTGAAAAAGTTGGCGGGCCACTGGAAAGCGGGGGTGGCCATCATCATCACTGACGGTCTCATTATTTCTCTCCGATATCTTCATTCCATAGTTCTGGATTATTCAAAATGAAATCTTTCATTAAGTTGATACATTCAATATCATTGACAACATCAACTTTTACCCCTCTGGCGCCTAACAGCTCTTCCTCACCCCTGAAATTCCGGTTTTCGCCAATAATAACATGAGGTATCTTATATAGTAAAATAGCTCCGGTACACATGCTGCAGGGCGATAAGGTTGTATAAAGTCTGCTCTCTTTAAAGACGGGTACATATTCTCTACCTGAATTTTCTATCGCGTCAATCTCTGCATGTAAGATCGTACTTTCTTTCTGAACACGCCGGTTATGACCCCTTCCTATAATTTTGTCTTTGTAGACCAGGACAGATCCAATTGGAATCCCTCCTTCTGCTAAAGCCGTCTTAGCGTCTTCAATTGCAGCTTCTAAAAAGCTATCCATATATTTTACTCTTACGATTTTTAGATATCATAATAACATTATCGCTCCAGATTGTAACATACGATTGATGTTATTGACGATAGAGATTGAAAAATGTGTGTGGGGGGGGGGGTATTACCATTATTACTGATAGGCAAATGGTTAAACGCTGTTATTTTTAATATATTAACCATCTGCAGATGTAAACAATTGCCGTTGTACCTGCCCCTATAATCAGTAATCGCTTGATGAGTTTCCAGAAAAATGCGTTCCATAATGTGAAGTCTGAAGTCTCTTTGGTCTCATCCTTAGCTTCTTCTAATTTTGTATTATCTTCTAATGTCATACAATCATTGTAATATGAGTTCGGATATATTCAAATAACAAAAATCCAGTGCCGTGATTTCTCAGTATGGATATGGTAATTTATTTTTACTAGATTTCTTTTGATATCCCAGCCAAGCTGTTTTTGTTCGGCCTCCTTTAAGCGCTGAAATTCTTTGATAAGGTAGATTTTGAATTTTGGTGAAATCCAGGAAGCAAATTCAAAAGCAATGTCTTTGTGAGCATAAGTACCACCATATCTTCCTGCTTTGGCAATAATACCCATCGAGTTAGTTTTTTCTACCCACTGCTTTACCGATAGAATAAAACGGTTTAATCCTGCCTGGTTTTTAATTCCCTCGAATTCGGGGGAATTAAAATCAGGATTGTAAATTTTTTCCCAAATACCTAAGAATTCTACGGTATTTTTTATATTTGTATTCTTCTTTATTTACCAGAATATCTTTAAATATACAGATATCGTATATTCCGATTATCATAGCCGTGATGATTATTTTTTTATGTTAATTTTTTTTTGGAAAACGGTTTTTATGGTAAGAAAGTTCATGAGAAAACAAACTTTATTAAGGATAACTTATCCACAGTGCAATGTGTGTAGTCTTTATATTGGTGATAAGTGCCTATGTTTTAAATTGTATGAGTTCATAGGGCACTGTAATGGTTCCCACGCAGAGCGTGGGAACCAAGGGAGTTTCAACTAAAACATTGTTTTTTACTTCAACTGAGAGTATTCCCAGATTGTTGTGCCGCGTTGTTTGCTTTGGAGTGCAGTGACCGTGTCACTGCTTTTACATACGCATCATCATGGATGATGCACTCCATATTTACGGCTTTGCCGAAGTAACGTTATTCAGTTTGTTCCGGTTCGGCTTCATCTGTTTCGGTTCCTTCTGCCTCTCCTTCCTCCACACCTATAACCGGTGCGACAGATACCACTTTGTCTCCTGCTTTCAGTGAAATAAGTGTTACACCTTGAGTATTACGGCCAATGGATCTTATGGTATTCGTAGCGGCACGAATTATCATACCCTTTGCCGTCATCATCATGAGTTCGTTTTCATCACTTACATTCATCAGAGCGACAACCTTGCCATTTCTCTCAGAGGTCTTAATGTTAATGACTCCCTGACCGCCTCTGTGCTGAACCGAATATTCACTGTAGTCCGTTCTTTTTCCGAAGCCATTTTCACAGACGGTTAAGAGTGTAGCGTTTTTATCAACGACAACAATGCCTTTAACCTTGTCGTCACCCTTTAATTCTATTCCCTTGACGCCGCGTGTCGCGCGTCCCATGCATCGTACGTCGTCCTCTGAAAAACGTATGGCCTTCCCGTTTTCCGTACCAAGCACAATTTCCTGTCCACCTTGTGTCAGCTTAACACCTATCAGTTTGTCACCGCTGTCGAGGAGGATTGAGATTATTCCGCCTTTCTTAGGGCGTCCGAAGGCGCTGAGTACAGTCTTTTTTATTATTCCATTCTTAGTTGCCATAACCAATTGCCTGTCGTCAAATTTGCGAACAGGAATCGTGGATGTGACATTCTCGTCTTTACCCAATTCAAGGAGATTAACTATTGCCCGTCCTCTCGCTATACGGCTGGCATTAGGGATATCGTATACCTTTTGCCAGTATACCTTACCCATATCCGTAAAGAATAGAATGTAGTCGTGTGTTGATGCGATAAAGAGATCTTCAACAAAATCTCCTTCTTTCATACCCGCGCCGGTAACACCCTTTCCTCCCCGGTGTTGTTTGCGATACGTGGTAAGAGGTAATCGTTTTATGTATCCCTCATGGGTAATTATAACGGTAACATCTTCCTCGGAAATGAGGTCTTCCATATTAAATTCGGCAATATCATCGATAATTTCCGTCTTTCTTTCATCCCCGTATTTCTCTTTTATTTCGTGAAGGTCTTCCCTGATAATATCTAAAACCAGGTTTTCATTTGCCAGGATATTTTTGTATTCTCTGATATTTTCGCAGACTTTCTTATATTCCTCTTCAATCTTGGATTGCTCCAGATTAGTAAGTCTCTGCAGTCTCATTTCAAGGATAGCGTTCGCCTGTCTCTCTGAGAGAGAGAATCTTGACACCAGTGACGCCCTTGCATCCTCGACAGTTTTTGATGCCTTTATCAGCTTAATAACTTCATCAATATTTTCAAGAGCAATCCTTAATCCTTCCAGGATATGAGCTCTCTCTTCCGCACGGTCCAGCAGGAAGCGTGTTCGACGCCTGATTATTTCTTTCCTATGTATGATATAAGCATTAAGTAACTGCTTCAGGTTTAATGTTTCAGGGCGGCCATCTACCAGTGCTATCATAATAATACTGAAAGAGCTCTGTAGTGATGTGTGTTTATATAACTGGTTTATAACAACATCTACTTCCTCATTCCTTTTTAAAACGATAACTATTCTGCTTCCCTCTCTGTCGCTTTCATTCCGAACGTCTGTTATACCCTTTAGCACTTCACTTCTAACTAATTCAGCAATTCTTTCTATTATCCTGTCCCTGTTAAGTTGATATGGGATTTCAGTTACAACTATGCTTTGTTTGTTGTTTTTTGCTGTTTCTGTATGATACTTTGCCCTTACTGTTATTATGCCTCGGCCTGTTCTGTATCCATCCACTATTCCTCTTGTACCGCATATTAAAGCTCCTGTCGGGAAATCCGGACCCTTTATGGTTGTCAAAAGTTCATCTATGGTCACATCCGGATTGTCAATGATTCTTATTATTCCATTGCACACCTCATTAACATTATGTGGAGGTATGCTTGTCGCCATACCAACCGCAATACCAGAACCTCCATTGCATAAAATATTTGGAAATTTTGCAGGAAGCACTGATGGTTCCAAACGGGTTTCATCGTAATTCGGGACATAATCTACGGTGTCCTGCTTAAGATCCTCCATCATTTCAGCAGAAGCATGGGTCAGTTTAGCTTCCGTATATCTCATAGCCGCAGGCGGGTCACCATCAATTGATCCAAAATTACCCTGTCCTTTTACCAGTGGGTATCTCAAACTCCAGTCCTGGGCCATACGCACAAGTGTGGGATATACAACCTGTTCACCATGTGGATGGTAATTTCCTGTTGTGTCGCCACAGATTTTCGCACATTTTCTGAACTTGGCTGCAGGGCCAAGGTTGAGGTCGTTCATGGCAACGAGTATTCTTCTCTGTGACGGTTTAAGACCATCCCGCACATCAGGTAATGCGCGGCTCATGATTACACTCATCGCGAAGGTCAGGTACGACTCTTTCATTTCCTCTTCAATGAGGATATCCTTTATATTTCCTTTTTCTTCTATCATTTAAACCTTTCCTTTTCAGCTTTTACTGTTGTAGAGGATCCGTGTCCGGGATAAATAACTGTATTCTCATCCAGCTTAAATATACATTCTTTAATCGATTGGAGAAGATGGTTATGGCTGCCTCCCGGTAAATCTGTCCTGCCATATCCTCCCGCAAAAAGAGTATCTCCTGAAAAAAGTATTGGGGCCTCGCCATTGTTCGCAGAATCAGTATATATTCCTATTCCACCGGGTGTATGACCGGGAAGGTGCAAAACTCTGAATTCATAACCATCAAGCTTAATCTTATCATCGTGATTTAAGGTTCGGCATGCCGGTGGAGATGAATATCTTTTTCCACCCAGGAGCGAGAGGTTCTTGAAGGGGTCCTCAAGCATCTCAGCATCATCGGTATGTATACAGATTTGAATATCCGGAAATCTCTCCTTTAATTCTTTGTTTGCTCCAATGTGGTCCCCATGTCCATGGGTATTGACGAGAATAACAGGGTGAAGTTTATTCTTCTCCAGGTAGTCCAGTATTCTTTCCGCATCTCCGCCCGGGTCTATAATCATAGCCTCAGAACACTCTGACGAAACTATGTAACAACAAGCATCCAAAGGTCCAACTTCTAATTTTTCTATATCCAACATAATCTGTCTAAACCAAAAGTTACGTTACGGGAGTTTCTGTACAACAATATTTGAGTAATGATTAACTCTTTTTTACATATCGATTAATTATCTGCTTAATATCACAGGTTTTTTCATCTTTGTTGAAGCCTATGATTTTTCTTTCCCTTATCACGCTTTCCGGTGAATCAGATGCGTGAACTGCATTTTTTCTTATATCTAATGCATAAAAACGTCTTATGCTGGAATACTTTGCCTTCTTTGGGTCAGTGGCTCCCAATAGATCCCGGATAGTCTTGATTGTATTGATTCCCCTGTACAGTATTGCGATACAGAGAGTGTGCTTTCCATCCGAAGTTTCCTTGGTTTCAGCAAAGGCAGAGGGTTCAGTGCCTGTCATGTATTGTAGTATGCTATTGAATTCAGTATCTACTTTTGGTTTTTTCATCTGAGTTGCCATATTGTTTAAAAGCTCATCCGTCAGTTCAAAAGAGAAGTCTTTCTGTTTTAATGATGTTTTTAATTGTCCAACCAGATCAGGTTTAAATTTATCATCGAAACTACTATTAAAGTAATCTTTAACAGGACCGTAAAACTCTTCTGCCTGCTTCATGTTCATGTCAAGGAGTTTAATACCGACTATATAAAAACCTGTCCTTGACATCATGGCTATTATGTTTCCTGCACGTGGATCGTGTTTTTCAAATGGTTTAAGGATTATGAGAGAAGTTTCCGGTTTTTTGTTTTTGCCAAAATCTATAATATCTTCCATTATGCCGCCATCGCTCAATGAATATTTAGCGAATAACTTAAGCTGCTTAATATTTGTAGCCTTGTCAGCTGACGTAAGAACTGCAGGCTCGAAGTAATCAACCTTTCCATCCTCGGACATTATAGTGTCACCGAAGGTACCCCTGATGGTATCTCCTCTTAAAGGATCAGATGCTGACCCAATCACTTTATTATGGAGAACATCAACAGCGTTCTTTCCTTCAAAGAGAAGAAGCATTGCACGGTTCTGCATACCAAGCTTACTACTCTTTCTCAGCATGTTGTTTACATAATCTATCATCGCTTTTTTCCATACTGCCTTCATCTTCTGCGCCTCGATAGTCTTTATATATTCATCCAGGAACTTGTCGCTGGGAGTGTACATCCTGGCGCCCACAAGTTCCAGATCAGACAAAGATAAAAGTCTGCATATTATGCCGCCGGTTCTGCTTTTTAATAAGCTATACGGAGTTATCAGTGCGTAGGTTAATTCTTTTTTCATTTCCTCAATACCTTCCTTAATTTAAATTGTAACTTGGTAATTAGTTTATTTGAAAATAACATGGCGGGTAGAGTCCACCTATAAAATCCAAACCCTCAGAGTCTTGAGTTACATTCTCTGAGCTAGTAGGCCATTTAGATTCACGCGCTTTTTGAGACCAGGCATCCTTCTCCAACCAAGTCTCTTATCCCGTTAAAAACATTTTCGTTTAATGAAACAGAATAAACGTCAGATGTCTTAATTATTACTAATTTATTGTCTGGAATCTCTAATTTTATGAATACAGGACATGGCCCTTTATTTGCCGAGAGGATTTCTTTCAAGCCTGAGAGAATATCATCACTTATTTGTGCATATTTGAGGCGTATTATAGCATTCTTTGGCGGTTTGTTCTCTATTTTTTTTTCAATTTCTTCCGGAATTATTATTTCAGTAACTCTGATTGAAGCTTCGGTATCTCTGAAGCCTACTTTCCCTTTAATAAAAACCACTTCATCGGGATGGAGTCGATCATTGAGAGATGCCAGTTTTGTCGAGAAAATTACGCATTTCGCTATTCCTTCCATATCTTCAATGGTAAAATACGCAATCGGCTTGCCTTTTTTAGTGGACGTACGGTTAACGCTGTCAACTATTCCACCTATCAAGACCTCGGCATCTTCCTGCCTTTCCGAAAGTTCTCCTGTTGTGGTATCGGAATAATGCTCTATTGCATCTTTATACCTTTTTAACGGATGCGAACTGACATAAAGCCCCAATGCCTCTTTTTCCGCTTTAAGCAGTTGCTTCTCAGACCACTTCTCTGTTTCAGGCAGACTATGGAAAGCATTTAAGTCTATTGTATTTTCCTGTGCGCCAAATAGATTCATCTGTCCCATACGGCGGTCTTTGTTTGATTTTGTTCCAACTTTCAACAGTGTATCTATTCCTTCAAAGAATTGAGATCTGTATCCCGGCAGCGAATCAAAACATCCTGATTTGATAAGGCTTTCCATTACCTGTTTGTTTACCAGTCTCAGGTCTACACGTTCGCAGAAATCAAATATTGTGGTAAATTCACCATCCTCTTTTCTTGCCATAATGATTGATTCTATCGCCTTTTCACCAACGTTTTTAATTGCCCCGAGACCGAACCTGACCTGTTGATCTGACACTATTGTGAAATCCGAATAGCTTTCATTTACACATGGCGGTAATAATTCAATGCCCATTCGGTTGCACTCATGCATATAGTCTACAATTTTCAGGTTATTCTGTTTTTCGCATGTCATCTGGGCTGTCATGTATTGCGTTGGGTAGTTAGCCTTTAGATAAGCAGTCTGGTAGCAGACCATGGCATAGGCTGCAGAGTGTGATTTGTTAAACCCGTAACCCGCAAAGTATTCCATCAGTTCGAAGATTTTCTCTGCACTGCTTTTCGGTATTTCGTTCTTTATGGCTCCGTTTATAAATTGTGCCTTGAACTTTTCCATAACCTCCGGTTTCTTTTTACCCATTGCCTTTCTTAAATTGTCGGCTTCATTAAGGGTAAAGCCTCCCAGCCTGTTCGCGATGCGCATTACCTGTTCCTGGTAAACAATCAGCCCATACGTCTCTTTGAGTAACGGTTCGAGTTTAGGATGGAGATATTTCACTGCTTCTCTGCCATGTCTGCAATTTATAAAAGTATCAACCATTCCACTTCCTAATGGTCCGGGTCGATATAACGCAACCAGAGGTAGTACGTCCTCAAATTTATCAGGTTTAAGTTTCATCAGCAAGTCTTTGAAACCTCTGCTTGTCTCTACCTGGAAAACACCCTTAACGTCACCCCGTGACAACAAATCATATGTTTTCTTGTCATCTATCGGCAGCTTATTGATATTAACAACGGTTCCGGTTGTCGCCTTTATAAGCAGCCTTGCCTTATCAATGACAGTGAACTTCCTTACGCCAAGAAAATCAGCCTTTAACAGGCCGATCTTCTCAACAAGAGTTTCACCATCAAATTGTGTTATCACGGTATCCTTGTTCTTTGCCAGTGGGATGTAGTTGGTTAGCGGTTCGTCGGAAATAACCACACCGGCAGCGTGTGTAGATGCATGTCTTCGCAGTCCTTCGAGTTTTGCAGAAATATTGAACAGCTCTAGTATCTGTGGGTCACCGTCACGCATGGCTTTCAATTCCGGTTCCTCTTCAAGGGCGTTTTTTAATGTAATGCCCAGAGTGGGTGGGATTAATTTTGCGATTTTATCGACTATAGGTAACGGTATGTCCATGGCCCTGCCAACATCCCTGATTACCGCTTTAGCCTTCATAGTCCCAAAGGTGATAATCTGTGCGACATTGTTATCTCCACCATATCGTTTTCTCACATATTGAATTACCTTATCTCTACCCTCGGCACAGAAATCAATATCAAGATCAGGCATGGATAGTCTTTCGGCGTTCAGAAATCTTTCAAACAGTAGATCGTATTTTATAGGATCGATGTTTGAGATTCCGAGCAGATAGGCGACTAAACTGCCCGCACCTGAACCACGAGCTATGGCTGGTATCTGTTCTTTTATCGCATAATCAATGAAGTCCCATACAATAAGAAAATAGTCAACAAAATTTGTTTCTTCTATTACACTAAGTTCGTGATCTAATCTATCGGTAACTACCTTATCAATGTTTTCGTATAACTCTATAGCTCCGTGTTCGCAGAGCCTTCTCAGGTGCTGTTTATTTGTCATACCCGGTTTGTAACAGAGAGAATCTTCTCGCGGGTGAAACCTGGGCAGGTGCATTGTATTTAAATTAAGCTCAACATTGCATCTGTCAGCGATCAATGATGTATTCATTATCGCTTCCGGTAAATCTCCAAATGTTTTTTCCATCTGCTCCTGTGTTTTAAAGTAGAATTCATTAGTGCTTAAGCGCATCCTTTTGACATCATGTATGGATTTTCCCGTGTTTATGCACAAAAGGGCATCATGGGCATAATAATCGTCAGCTTCCATATAGTGTATGTCATTAGTAGCAACGGTTTTTAATCCCAGATTCTGACTGATTTTAAACGCTTCCTTCACTAATTCGTCCTGGCGTTCAATTCTATTATTCTGCAGTTCCAGATAGAAATTATCAGCACCAAAAATATCTCTGTATTGAGATGCGGCGTCTACTGCCTTTTCATAATCATTATTCAACAAGTTTTGATTTATTTCCGACTGCATACATCCGCTCAGGCAGATAACTCCCTTTGAATGTTTATTTAACAACTCTTTGTCGATTCTGGGTTTATAATAAAAACCTTCCAGGTATGAAGACGAGGACAGTTTCAGCAGGTTTCTGTATCCATCGAGATTTTCAGCTAAAAGTGTCAAATGGTATGCCTTCTGCTTGCCTCCTTCTTTTGATAATCTACTGCCCGGAGCGACATACGATTCAAATCCCAGGATGGGTTTTATATCATTCTGTCTGGCATATTCGTAAAATCCGATTGCTCCAAACATGTTGCCATGGTCAGTCAACGCCACGCTTTTCATGTTTAAAGATTTGGTTTTGTCAACCAGGTCATTAATCCGGCAAGCACCGTCTAACAGGCTGTAATCACTATGAACGTGTAAATGGACAAAATTATTTTTCATATCTCTTTCATATTAAGTTCTTTAATCTTATGTTGCAGGCTTTGCCTGTGCATACCGAGTGCTTCGGCAGCTTTGCTTATGTTGCCATTGTTTTCTGCTAACTTCCTGCTGACAAAGTCCCTTTCGAATGCCTCCACGACTATTTTCTTCGCGTCTCTGAAAGGCAAATTATAATCGAAACTACGATTACTATCAGAATTACTAATCTCTTCCGGGAAATCGTTGATTTCGAGAGTTTCAGCATTTGCCATTACGACTGCGCTTTCTATAACGTTCTGCAACTCCCTTACATTACCAGGCCACGAATACTTGGTAAAAGCTTTCACTGCTTCTTTTGATATTGATTTTACGTTTTTTTTGTGCTTTTCAGAGAAATACTGTATAAATCTTTCCGCCAGTATTATAATGTCTTCTCTACGATTTCTCAATGGTGGAAGTAGAATTTCAATAACTTTCAGTCTGTAGTACAGGTCTTCTCTGAAATTACCTTCTTTGATCTCTTTAAGCAGATCTTTATGTGTCGCGCTTATCAGTCTGACATCAACATAAAGAGTTTCTGTCCCTCCTAATCGCTCAAAACTCTGTTCCTGAAGGATCCTCAGGACTTTTGCCTGAGTTTTAGGACTCATATCTCCAATTTCGTCAAGAAATATTGTACCTTTATCCGCCAGTTCAAATTTGCCCAGGCGTCTTTCTGTCGCACCTGTGAAGGCACCTTTTTCATACCCGAATAATTCACTCTCGATTAGTGTTTCAGGTAGCGCCGCACAATTCATTATTATCATCGGATTATTTCTGCGGGAACTTTTTTTGTGGATCTCTCTGGCCACCAGCTCTTTTCCACTTCCGCTTTCACCCAGAATTAATACTGTCACATCAGATGGGCCAACCTTTTCTATTTTATTAAATACGTGATTCATTTCCCGACTTTCTCCTACTATTTTAGCCCTTGAGCCCAACCTATCAATTTCTGAACGCAATCTGGAGTTTTCGTCTTCCAGTGTAAGTTTTTCGAAAGCGTGTTTGGCAATAAATCTGAGTTCATCTATTTCGTATGGTTTGGCTATATAATCGTAAGCGCCTTTTTTCATGGCATCTACTGCTACTCTTTCAGATCCGTAAGCAGTTACCATGACTATCATAGGAGGTTTTTCCATACGGTTTATCTCTTTTAATACCTGAATGCCATTCATCTTTGGCATGTTAATATCAAGGAAAATAAGAGATGGGCTCTTTGTCTTTATTACGTCAAAAGCGCCAATACCATCACTGGCTTCCATGACATTGTAACCGTCTTTTTCTAAGGCCAGTTTCATTCCGAATCTTGCTGCTTTCTCGTCATCTATTATTAATATTGTCTTTTTCATAATTTAGATGTTACTTACCAATACGCCTTCTGACGATGGAATTTTAACGGTAAACCTTGTGAATGAATCTTCACTTTGTACATGGACCATACCTCTAATTTCTTCCAGTTTCTTTTTAACAATAGCCAATCCTAAACCGGTACCCATCTGTTTGGTTGTATAAAATGGTTCAAAAATCTTGTCCATATCTTCCTCAGAGATCCTGGGTCCGGTATTTTCAAAAACAACAGTAATATAATCATCTTTTTGATCATAGCTCATTGATATTGTCAATTTTCCACCTTCTGACATGGCTTGAATAGCATTATAAATAATATTAAAAAATACTTCATTCAATGATCCCTCGTCTACCGTGATAACCGGTACATCATTTGAGACATCCTGGTGTATAATAACATTATTAATTTTTGCCTCATGCCTTAAAACGACTGATATTTTACTGATTACCTCATTTATATTGACAGTAGATTTGCTGTCCGTTTGCGGTTTAGCAAAGACCAGAAGCTGGTTTACAACTTTTGTCAAACGATCTATCTCTTCCACAATTATTGAAAGACTTTGCTGTGTTTTCGATTCATTTCCGGAATCTTCTTTTAAGACCTGGACGATTGCCTTTATTGAACTCAGAGGATTCTTTACCTCATGCGCGACACTGGTAGATAACCTGCCCAGACTGGATAGCTTTTCGTTCTCATACATTTTCCTTTCCATCTGCAGCTTTTCCTGTATAAGCTCTGCCTTGGCCATTGCGGAACTTATCTGATTTGCAATAAGCATCAACTGTTCAAGGTTTTCTGCACGCAACCGCATTCCCCTTCGAGATTTACCAAGAGTCAGCAACCCTGTTAGTTTTCTGTCTTTAAAAATCGGAAATACAAAGAACATTTCCAACCGTTTCATTTCATTTATGATAGATGCGTCTGTGACTTCGTGTCTGTCCAGCACTGTAATCTCACCTTTATCAAAATACTTGATTGTATTTATTATGTCGTCTTTGACTATAACCATATTCTCCACATGTCTGATGACTTGTGTACTTCCTCCTTTGAGCAGGATCAGGTTAACGTTTTTAATTGCAGTTGCTTTTTTTATTGATTCTACAATGTTTTCCAACAAAAGCGACAGGTCAATAAGCAGATCCGCACTGATCTGGTGACTCAAATCATTTAAAAGATACTCAGTGTCTGTAATCATCTTAAAGGACAACTTTCTTATTAACCCTTGAATGTTCTCTTTTAATTTTGGAAACCAGTATACGAGAGCTATAATCAGTACCGCTTCTAATACCTTCGCATTAATTGAATAATTGAGTTCAAGATATTTACTTAATTGCCTTATTCCGAAATAATAGAAACAGATAACCAGAACGGCGAGAAATGAATAAAATATACTTCTCCTGAGAACAAATTCCATATAATTGTAACGATAAACATAATAAGAAAATATGATACTGGGAAAGATAGATGAAAGCATAGTAGCCAGGACCATATAATCACCAATATATGGGATATCTCTTCCTTTAAGAAGGACAGTACAGGTAACCAGTATTATGATAAATATGAGAATCCAGAAGATAGAGAAGTGAAATCTCTGTTCCTCGACTTCTTCCACCTTGGTGGAGAGAATGCGTGAGATAATGGCAGCGGTAAATATTGAAAACAGAAGCCATATAATAAAAGGTTTTACAAGCGGTGAGCCGTCCATCAGCACATCGGACTCTTCAAAAAACACTATCCGCCCTGCCGTAAATAAGAGCGGTATGATGGGAAGATAAATTATGGTAACCATGGTTATCATAATTTTTTTCTTAATTTTCCTGCCGCTTTCCAAAAGAAACAATAGAGCAGTATGCAAAAGCAGGCTTGGCGTTACACCCATTCCCATGCATGCAACAGCATTTGAAGATTGATTAATAATAGGAACATTTTTTCCAAATAGCATTAAACTGAAAAGAGAGATGACATTACCATAATGCCACATCGCCACACTGATCACAAGGAACAAGAAGACAAGTTCACTTCCTTTCTTATTCTTCCTCTGAATAATGAGAATTGAGAGGATTGTATGAAGAATTGAACCAAGAATGAAGCCTACTAACGCTACAATTTCGATTAATGTCATAGTTTAATTTTTAACTTCAGAGTCATATATATAGATAATCATTTGCCTTGCAAATATGGCAAACTGTTTTTGTGTTGTTTTTACGCCCGAGGACCTCTTTTCGTGCCGATATATATTTCTTGTTATTCCAGACTTTTTTGAAAGATTCTTCTTTAACATTGCCAAAAGAGTGTGTTTCGCTATATACAGAACAGCATGGCAAAACGTTGCCATCCCAGTTGATTACGGTTTCGGTCCATAACAGATGACAGTTGAATTTTTTTTTTGGTTTCTTTTCTATCATATTAAACGTGTTATATTCCGGATTTACCGGCAGCCATTTTGAATCTCGCTCAAGAGATTTTTCGGCAGTTTCAAATATCTCCTTGCCCATATCAGTGCGTATCTTATTTATGGACAGCTTAATGCCTAACTCTTTTGCTATCTCCTTCGCCGTTTCAATTTCGTGTTCATTGTGACTGAAGACATGAAACAGCCATATTAACTCAGTATAGCTATTTCCTAATTGCTTCTTTTTCTTGAGTAAAAGTTTCATATTTGACATGACTTTGTTAAAATCACCGTCAATATGATAGATTGAGTAGGTTGAACTGCTCGTACCATCACAGGAAATATATATTTTTTGTAGGTTGGCTTTGATTATTGCTTCGGCCTGATCATCGTCAATAGGAAGACTCAGATTTGTACTTATTTTCACCGCTATTCTGTTTTGATCAGCATATTCTGCCATTTTCGTAAGTTCTTTATTGAGAAGGGGTTCTCCCCAGTTATACAGCCTGATCAGGAGCAGATTCTTTCCAATTTCATCTACAATCCTTTTAAAATCGGAAAATGACAGTAAGCCTTTCCTGGCAGAACTGTCTTTCTGGCCGCTTGGGCAAAGTGGACAGCGAAGGTTGCAGATATTACCTGATTCTATCGAAATCTTGGCGGGATAATAATAGAGGTGTGCAGAGCCTATTGAGAACTGAACCTTACCCATAATCAGGTTGTAGAGTTTTCTCATGCTGTAGATGCGGAGATGTCTCCGTAAATCTTTTAACATTATATTTCAGATTATGTTATGGTTTGATTAATAAGGTATTGCCACTGTTGATGATTGGCGTTCAATTACCGGTACTCAAAATGATGATTAGTGATTATAGTATAAATTACCATTAATATCAATCGTTGTAATGAATGGCTGGATCTCCTGTCAATTTCTTCTGAAAGCAGACTATTGTGATTCGTGCTAAACACCGTCGGTGAAGTGAGAAAAAGCTTGAGTTCTTATAATAAAATTCTATTATGGCTTCTTTGTTTAACCTGCGCTGCAGTACAGAGGAAGACTATTGCAGAAGAGCAAAAATTGATATTGGTTGCATAACAACCTCAAATTCAGATTGGAGAAATATAAATGATAATTCTGGGAGTAACACACCCCGTTTTGTGGAACAACGGGGCATGCATCCTTGTAGATGGTAAACTGATCGCTATGGTTGAGGAGGAAAGATTAAACAGGCTCAAGCACGCTGTTGATATGCCTGCCGAGCGTTCCATAGAATTCTGCCTTAACAGGGCCGGGGTAACATTGGATGATGTCGATTATTTTGCCGTAGGCTGGGAGTCTATGAAAGGGCATAAAAAAAGAGAGCAGCATATATGGGAATACAAACTGAAACAGTTACCTTTTAGCCACGAGGATAAAAGAATTAGGTTTGTTCGACATCATATCGCCCATGCATTAAGCTCTTATTATGTATCGGGATTTGACCATTCAAACATATTGTCATTTGATGGTTCTGGCGGCGGAGAATCAGGCCTCCTGATGGCTGGAGAAAAAGATGATTTCAGGATCGTAAAGGCCATACCAAACAGAAGTAGTTGGGGACATATTTACAGTCTGATTACGAAAGCGTTAGGTTTTAGATATCATAGCGAAGAAGGTAAGGTAATGGGTCTTGCGGCTTATGGAGAGCCAATTGAGAATGAATTTAAGTTTATTGATTGGGACCACGATATTCCAATTATGGACAAAAAGGGTTTTAAGAAATATTTTGCTGATCTGGCGCAACGGAAAAATGGAGAAGACCTGAACCAGTACCATAAAGACCTGGCCGCAACCGCACAGCAGGCACTTGAGAGAGCGGCCTTACAGATGAGTTTATATCTACATAACATAACCGGCTCTAAGAACCTGTGCCTGGCAGGTGGATGTGCTTTAAACTGCTCAATGAATGGCGTGCTTCTAAGGTCAGGCCATGTTGATAATATATTTGTTCAACCTGCTGCTCATGATATGGGTACGGCGTTAGGGGCAGCCTTAAGTGTCTATAAAGATGTTACGGGGCACAGACCTGAGATTGTCCTTGAACATCCATATTATGGTCCGGATTATACCAATGAGGAGGTTGAATACGAACTGAAGAGATACAAAATTAGTAATTACAAGCGTTGTGGTGATATTGCTAAAGAAACAGCGACATTGATTGCAGAGAACAAGACGGTGGGCTGGTTTCAGGGAAGGATGGAATTTGGTCCGAGGGCGCTTGGCGGCAGAAGCATACTTGGCAATCCGAAGAATAAGGATATGAAGGATATTGTAAACAAGAGTATAAAGGGGAGAGAGTCGTGGAGACCTTTCGCCCCATCATTTCTGTCAGAGGATTATGCCGGTTATGTGAAGGAGCCTTACAATTCTCCGTTTATGATAATTGCCTTTCATGCGATTGAAGAGAAAGTCTCTGAAATAGTTTCAGCCGCGCATGTAGACCATACGGTAAGGGTGCAGTCGGTCAGGAAAGAAATTGCCCCCAGGTACTGGGAATTAATCAACGAATTCAAAAAGATAACTGGCGTACCGGCGCTTCTCAATACCAGCTTTAATGTGGCAGGTCAGCCTATTGTGTGTTCACCAAGAGATGCAATAATGACTTTCTTTGGTTGTGGGCTCGATTATCTGGCGATAGAAGATTACCTGGTATGGAAGTAAACTCCGGGAAAATATATATACATAAGTGACGGTTAAAGATAGGAGAAATTTATATGATAATTCTGGGAGTAACACACCCTATATCGTGGAATAATGGGGCATGCATCCTTGTAGATGGCAAATTGATTGCCATGGTTGAGGAAGAGAGGTTTAACAGGTTTAAACATTCACCAAGGGCATCTGCAGATATGTCTATTGAGTTTTGTCTCAAAAGGGCGGGGGTAACATTGGATGAGGTTGATTATATTGCCATCGGGTGGGAATCTGCGGAACGACAGAAAAAGAAGAAACGATATCCCTGGGAGTTTCTGCTCAGGCAGTTGCCATTCAGACATATGGATGACAAAATGAGATTCGTGAACCATCACGTTGCTCACGCATTAAGCTCGTATTATGTATCCGGATTTGACCGTTCAAATATCGTATCACTGGATGGTTATGGCGGCAGTGAATCCGGCATCCTTGCGATTGGAGAGGGCGATGAACTCAGGGTGATCAAGTCAATACCCAACAGAAACAGCTGGGGACACTTGTACGGTGAGATTACGAGTATGTTGGGTTTTAAATCTCATAGCGATGAAGGGAAGATCATGGGGCTGGCGGCCTATGGGCAACATGATGAAAATGAATTTACCTTCATTGACTGGGACAGAGACATACCGGTAATCGATAAGAAGGGTTTTAAGAAATACCTTGCGGGTGTTACACAAAGGAAACAGGGTGAAGAGTTAAACCAGCATCACAAAGACCTTGCCGCAACCGTACAGCACACACTTGAGAGAGCTGCGCTCCGGATGAGCTTATATCTTCGTAATTTATCCGGGTCTGAAAACCTCTGTGTGTCAGGCGGGTGCGCCTTGAACTGCTCAATGAATGGCGTACTCTTGAGATCAGATCACGTTGAAAATATATTTATCCAGCCTGCTGCTCATGATATCGGTACGGCATTAGGCGCTGCCGTAAGTGTCTACAAAGATGTCGTGGGGCATAGGCCTGACATTGTTTTAGAACACCCTTATTATGGCCCGGACTACACTAATGAGGAAGTTGAATACGAATTAAAGAGATATAAACTGAACAATTTCAAGCGGTCTAATGATATTGCTAAAGAGGCTGCCGCACTGATTGCGGACAATAAAACAGTCGGCTGGTTTCAGGGCAGGATGGAATTCGGCCCGAGGGCGCTCGGAGGCAGAAGCATACTGGGTAATCCGAAAAATAAGGATATGAAGGATATTGTAAATAAGAGTATCAAGGGAAGAGAACCATGGAGACCCTTCGCTCCGTCATTCCTTGCTGAGGATTATGCTGATTACGTAAAACAGCCTTACAATTCCCCATTCATGATAATTGCGTTCCAGGCTATTGAGGAAAAAGTTTCTGATATCGTTTCCGCCGCGCATGTAGACAATACGGTAAGGGTGCAGTCTGTCAGGAAAGAGGTTGCCCCCAGGTACTGGGAATTGATCAACGAATTCAAAAAGATAACGGGAGTTCCGGCGCTTCTCAACACCAGTTTCAACGTAGCCGGTCAACCGATTGTCTGTACACCCCGCGATGCAATAATGACCTTCTTCGGATGTGGTCTCGATTATCTGGCGATTGAAGACTATCTGGTGTGGAAGTGATTATAATGAAACTTGATGCGAGATCAAGACATGCACATAAATGTTGTTAGCCAAAAAAACGATACTTCTATTATTCATGTGACGTGCTATGCTACTAAAAACAATAACCTTGAATTTGAGGGGAGAGCAGAATGTCAACAGTAAGCGAAATCAAAGAAGCGATAGAAACCCTTCCAGAGAATGATTATGTCCAATTGAGGCAGTGGTTTTCGGAAAAAGACTGGGAAAAATGGGATAAGCAGATTTTAGCGGATTCAGAAGCAGGAACGCTGGATTTCCTGATTAAGGAAGCTCTTGAAGAAAAATCGAAGGGAAAGCATCAACTTTAAGTTACTGTATTTCAAGGCTAGTAAAATGGATACCCTCTTTAGGATTTATCCAGGCCATTTAATTTATACGTAATGCCTTAGCTAAACATAACATCAAAAACGTCGTAGACGTTTAATTATTGTAGAAACCAAAATCAACGCCAGAAAATATCCTCGTAGAGGATATATAAAAAAGGCAGGTATAATATGAAACCGGGTGTATTCACACAATTATACACACAATTGGTCTTTGCACCAAAATATCGAGAACGGTTATTGAAAAAGGAGATACAACCCGAAGTTTTCAGCTATATCAGCGGTATCATTACAAACAGAAAACATAAATCTATAATAATTAATGGAATGCCTGACCACATTCATGTTTTAATCGGATTAAACCCAGACGATAAGATCTCAGATCTGGTCGGAACAATAAAAAAATGTTCATCCACATTTATCAATGAGAAGGGCTGGTTTCGAGGCAAATTTCATTGGCAAGACGGTTATGGTGCATTTTCCTATGGAAAATCCCAATTGGATAATGTTTATAATTATGTAAAAAATCAGGATATACACCATAAAAAGGGCACCTTTCGCGAAGAATATATTGAATTACTAAAACGATTTGATATTGAATATGATAAGAAATATCTGTTTAATTTTTTTGAATAATATTATGAATCCTCTACAAGGATTTAAAACAGGTGGGTTTCTGTTTCTACAATAATGCAACCTCTACGAGGTTTGCTAAAGGCATATGGAAATAGATCATATCACCAGAAACATTGCAGGTGTTTTTAATCGTTCTAAACATTTGAAATCATGACATGTTAGCAGTAACTTCTAAGAGGTTATTTATTGTGAAAATTAGAAGATAACAACTGTATCAGCAAAACATTGTAGATGTTCAATTATTGTAGAAATAAAAAAATTCCCATAAATTATCCACGTAGAGGATAAACAAAAGGCTCGTACTTATGTTGTAACCGGGTCTCGACAAAAATTATCGAATAGGAAATTAGGAAAAAAATTATATTCAGGATGGATAAATGGATAAGCCTTCCGTATTTATCAGCTACAGCCATAAAGACCAAAAGTGGGTAAAAGACTATCTGCTTACAAATCTCGAAAAGAATGGAATCTCCTGTCACATTGATTATCGGGATTTTGAGATTGGGAAGCTTTCTTTATTATGTATGGAAGAAGCTACCGAAACCTGCACGAAAACAATTCTTGTATATACTCCCAATTGGGTAAATAGTGAATTTACTCAATTTGAGGGTGTTATGTTACAGACTGATTCTCCACTCAATCTTAATAAAAAGATTTTTCCATTAATGCTTGAAAAATGTGATATCCCAAAAGGTTGAAGATTTTTAATTATGCTAATTTCACGGATAAAGCGGAATGGGATATGCGACTTGAGAGGGTGATAAAGCAGGTCAATAAAGATTTTGAGAGTACAGATCCTGAAAAGAAAACGTATCCTACTCTGGAAGCTCAGCATGTCGACATAACCAGACTTCCACAAACAGGGTTCGAACTCTTTGGCAGGCAGGAAGAATTAACACTTCTAAATGAAGCGTGGGAATCAGATGCCACCAACATTATCAGTTTTGTGGCGTACGGCGGCGTCGGGAAATCCACGCTCATCAATAAATGGGTAGAGAAAATGCGCTGGGATAATTACCGTGATGCAGAAAAAATATATGCATGGTCATTTTATTCCCAAGGAACAAAAGAACAGGTGATTTCTGCTGATATGTTTATCAGTAATGCTCTGGAATGGTTCGGAGATGCAGATCCAAGTCTGGGGTCGCCGTGGGATAAAGGGAAACGGTTGTCTAGGCTCATAAATAACCACAAAACTCTACTGATACTCGATGGGCTGGAGCCTTTGCAGGCTGCTGATAAAGTTGAAAAAGGAAAAATAAAGGATCCTGCCCTGGAGACACTCATTAAAGAGCTTGTGAAAAAAAGTAAAGGGCTCTGCGTTATAACAACCCGTGAACATGTGCCGGAACTTGACCGCTATACAAAGAAGGCAAAACAGGAGAACCTTGAACATATTTCTGATGTGGCTGGCAGAAAACTACTGGAGATGCGAAGAATTTTCGGTTCTGAAAAAGAGCTGGAACGTATGGTGCAACAATTTGGCAACCACGCTTTAGCCATTAACTTACTGGCAGAATATCTCCGTATGTTCGAAAATCACCCACTGGAAAAAGCAGACAGTATTTCCGATTTAGATATTCCTGATAAGCAGGGTAAGCATGCTTGCCGCATCATTGAAGCATTTGCAAACCACTTTGGCAGCGCGTCTGCTGAATACCAGCTTCTTTCAATACTGGGGTTTTTTGACCGCCCGGTTCCTATTGATGCGATTGATGCAATCATTCGTGATAATACTATTTCCGGTTTATTTGATAAAATTATTGATACTAGCGGTAGCGATTGGTTAACAACATTAGAAAAACTCAGGAGACACAAACTTCTTTTTGAAAAGAGCGAACACCGTCCAGACACCATTGACTGCCACCCCTTAATCCGAGAACACTTTGGTGGAAAACTGAAACAACGGAATCCCGATGGTTGGAAACAGGTGCATGCACGATTGTATGAATATTACAGGGACCTGCCTAAAAAAGAATTGCCAGATACGCTTGAAGAGATGGAACCGCTCTTTGCGGCAGTGATGCATGGATGTCTGGCAGGGAAACATCAGGAGGCAATGGATGATATATATTCTAAAAAAATAAGAAGGCGAGGAGAAGCATATTTGGAACATAAACTTGGAGCATTTGGTGTTATACTTTCTTGTTTATTCTTTTTTTTTGAAAAACCTTGGAGCAAACCATTTTATGGATTAAATGATGACGTTAAGGCCGCAGTTTTAAGCTGGTCAGGATTTGCTCTCCGTGCAGTTGGAGAACTTTCTAGAGCAATTCAGCCAACGAAAACAGCACTTGAAATGCGTATCGAACAAAGTAATTATTTAGAAGTAGCAAGAATTGCCTCCAACCTCAGCGAACTGTATCTTACGCTTGGTGACGTGGCATCCGCACAAAAATATTGTGAGCAGTGTGTGATCATTGCAGATAGCAGATGGGAGTGGGTACAGAAAATGATAAATCGTACTACTTTTGCAGATGCTTTACACCAAGAAGGCAAAATCAAAGTTGCGGAAAAACTGTTTATTGAAGCTGAGAATATTCAAAAAAAGAATCAACCTGAATACCCTTGGCTCTGTTCTTTGCCGGGTTTTAGATTTTGTGACTTGGTACTTTCTATGGGAAAATATCAGCCTGTGCTGGAGATGGTACGATGCGTTATTAAAATACAGACAACAACCCCAGTTGCCGATTTTGGATTTAATAATCTCTCAATAGGCAAAGCCTTAATGATGCAAGTTATTGATAATAATTCATCTGATTTTATAGAAAGTGATGATTACTTAAATCAGTCAATTAATAGTTCCGAGAAGCTGGTTATCGGGATGAATTACCTCGTGCTTTATTTGCCCGTGCAACTCTTTCCAGGCATAAAAAAGATTTTTACAAATCCTGGGACGATCTTGATGAGGCCAGGGAAATTGCAGAATATGGGCAGATGAGATTACATCTTACCGACTATCACCTGGAGGCGTGCCGGAATATAAGAGAACAGTTGACAAATAAAGATTTTCAGATAATTGAGAATGGTGAGACCCTAACCTTAACTAAAGAGGAGATGCAGACAAAGTTTCAGGAGCATTTCAAAGAGGCAGAGCGGCTGGTTAAAGAGACCGGCTATCATCGGAGAGATAAGGAGTTAAAAGTGTCTAAGGTTTGAAGTGAGCTAAAGTTGTGAAAGAAATAACATTGAAGAAGGTAATCGCACAAAGGCACAGAGACACAAAGAAATAAATACCGTTAACAGAAAAAAAGAAGTAAGGTGAATGGAGAATATCGAACTCCGAATAACGAATTAGGATCTGAATAGAGGGAATATCGTAGATGTGTTATTATTGTTGAAATTAAAATCAACTCTAATAAATTATCCTCGTAGACGATAAATAAAAAAGGATTTAAAATCAGGAATATTATAAGCCCATGCAATTATATGTAGATTTATGTGGCATATTGTATGTGTTCTAACATAGTTTTTTATGGTAAATACTTCGAATGGAATGAGCTCAAAAACCGTGAGAACGGGGAAAAGCACGGTGTACCATTTGAATTAGCTTAATACGCCTTTGCCGATCATCACCGTCAGATTTACTTACCGAAATGATATAATTCGAGTAATAGGCGCAGGATATTGGAGGAGGGGTAAAAAGATTTATGAAGAACAAAATTAAATATACAGATGAGCCACTTGGCAAGTTGAAAGTGATTGATGATTTTCTACCGGCACCGGAAGATTTGGTGTTTAAGGAGGAAAATGTAAAGGTCACTATGTCTTTGAGCAAATCAAGTGTTGAGTTTTTTAGGAAAGATGCCAGGAGGCACCATACATCATATCAGGCAATGATTCGAAGGATTCTTGATCTATATGCAGCAAAACATAAAAAGTCCCTGAAAAGACGCACAAACTGATACATTAGTTTTTGACGTTCTCTGCGGCTCTGCGTGAGAAAAATTTCTTTTTTCCTCTTGCCAAGACATTAAGAATACCAAGAGAACTACAGCGATTTCACGATGAGCAGTATTCCGGAAACAAACAGGAATACTGCGAAAATTTTACTGTATTTTTCATTGTCTATGTTTGTATAAATAAACCTTTCCGTTAACAGGAAAATAACCACGCCTACAATCAGATAGATAACATTGCTGAGGGATATATTCATGTTTTCAGCAGCAAAACCGGGGATGCTGATAATACCGATGATCGCTAATAAAAGGGTCAATATCTGAAAAAATGCGAATGCCCCATAAGATACCCCTACAGTGACCCTGGTGGTGTTCTTTGGATAATTTTTTTCGTGTACGATTGCCGTCAGCAGTGAGCCGCCAAGGTTTGTCAGTCCGTGGATGATCCCCATAACCACAAAATATGTTTTTTCATATTTCACAAATGCCTTCAGTATCTGTTCTATTTTCCTGGAATAGCTTTTGACGGCTACAAATAACATGAACATGCCTACGAAAATCCCAATGCCGACGTTATTAAATTTAGCCTCCAGAAACAGAACCAGAGCGAGGAATACAATAACAAACGGTATGGTTATGAAGAGTATTTTTTTGTAGAAGTCGGTATCTATGTATTTGTAGTGTTTGACAACCTGAAAAATATTGATAGCGATTGATATCGGTAGGACGATTGGAAGTACAAGGGTGAGCTTTTCATATTGCAAAAGGAGTAGAGGTGTGCCAAACAGTAAAACCCCAACACCAAAAACCGATTGAACTGTTGAAGTAATAATAATCACCATCAGAGTATATACTGAGATATCAAGCGGCAGAGAACATATTCCCGCACATTCGCTTCCTTCCATAAAATATTTTCTATTAATTATTATAATGCCTGCCATAACCAGCCCCATTATGGCGATCTTAATTAATATCCACATTAATTTTCCCGCTCTTGTTCCCATGAATTTAATTTCCATTTTGTCTTTCCTTTAATTCAAACTATTACTTTAATAGACATTCATAAACTTTTTCAACTTTTTCTGCCATAGATTCCTGGGAGAATACGTTCAGTGCTTTTTTAAGTGATGCGTTAGCCATTTTCTTTCTCAGTTCAATATCATTAGCTAATTTTATAGTAGCCTTTGCCAGATTTTCAGGTGTATCATCAATGACAAATCCTGTAATGTTATCATCCACTATTGAGGACAACATTCCCCGATTGGCGGCAATTACCGGTTTCCCCATCGCCATTACTTCCCTCACCGCACGGCAGGAACCGTCTGTACCTGGCATCAGGAAAATATTGAAATCCATGCATGAGACCGCTTCCACATAATCCCTTGTGCGGTAACCCGGATGGACTACGACGTCTTCCAGTCCCATAGTTTTGGCAGGTTCCGTCAAAAGCTGTTTCTCCTTAGTGCCTCTGCCTATAACGAGTAACTTTAACTTTGGAACTTCTTTAGACGCGATCTTGATAGCCTGCAGAAGTATGTGAAATCTTCGGTGGGTCTGGATCCTGGCTATAATACCGACGACTATGTCGTCGTCTTTCATTCCAAACTGTTTTCTGTGTGTGAGCGGTCCGCTTCCCGGGTTGAAACGTTGGCAATCAATAGAGGCGTTAATCATGATTGTCTTATCTTCGTCTAATCCAAAGCTGTTCATGTCTGCCACCCTTGCCTCTTCTGAAACGGCAATCAATTTATCCGTGAGTCTGGTTAAGCATATTTTGTTTCTCAGGTTTTTTTTCAGTGCAACTCCGTCGTGATTTGTACGTATTACAGGCAAGCGCCTTCCGGTACGTCTGGCGGCTATTCCGCCTACCAGGTGGTCCTGATTTCGATGAACGTGGACTATGTCAAACTTCTCATCGTTCATGAAAACAGAAAGATTCCTAATGTCAGAGATGTACTTAAAAAGACTGAAATG
Organism: Candidatus Brocadiaceae bacterium S225; assembly: GCA_007859995.1. Classification (GTDB taxonomy): domain Bacteria; phylum Planctomycetota; class Brocadiia; order Brocadiales; family Scalinduaceae; genus Scalindua; species Scalindua brodae. The sequence continues at coordinate 158,458 of SMSL01000001.1, read as the reverse complement.
TTTACTTAGATTAAACCTGGTAACCGGTACCAGATCACGTTCGTATGCGTATTTTTCAATGGACTCTGAATCCGGTGGAAACGGGTAATCGTCCATTGCCTTGCCGCACGCAAGTGTAACGTCATGTCCTCGTTTTTTTAATTCAACACAGAGGTTGAGCGCGGGTTCTGCCGGGCCCGTCCATTTCCAATCACTGAAGAGATGGAGTATTTTCAAAATGTGTTCCTTTCCGTATGTGAGTACAAAGAAGTTGAGCAGATCCTTAATTTAGTGAGTTTCAAATTTGTCTCGATGGGGCAGGGGAGACATTTTCATCTGTATGCGTTTTTGTCCGTACCGATTTGCGGTTGATTCTTTATGCGCAATTCCCATAGTTTTGCATATTTCATGAATACATAAAATGACGTCGTTATCGCTGATACCAGTCCCGGCACTCCATCCATGAATCCACGTTTGAAGAAATATCCTTTGATAAATCTGAAAAATGGTCTGAATAGAAGTTGAAAAGTGAGGAATTTTACACCTTCTTTCTCCATTTCTGCCGCACTCAAATCTGTATATTTGTCGATGGTACCAAGCTGATGTGAAAGATTTCTATACGTATAGTGAAGACAATCGCTCTTTAAATATTTCGCCTTGCCGTCCAACTCAAGAGTTGCATGCGGCTCTTTCACCCACTTACCCTTATCTTTTTTATAGAGAAGGAGATCGTATGCGGGATACCACTCTCCATGATTAATCCAGCTTCCAAGATAACGCGTTCTGCGGGGGAAATAAAACCCATCCCACTTATTTGAATCGTTATTCAGATGCGACTGAATTTCCAGGTAAAGTTCAGGAGAGATTATTTCGTCGGCATCCATAAAGAGGATCCATTCATAGTTGGCAAGACTTGCAATATGGTTAGACTGATCTTTGAAACCTGGCCATTTTCTCTGAGAAATCTTGTCTGTGTATTTTCGGCATATTTCAACCGTGTTATCAGTGCTGAAGGAGTCGACAACGATAATTTCATCGGCCCACTTTACATTCTCCATACACTCCTTAATCACGTCAGCATTGTTAAAAGTCATTACACATGCCGAAACCCTGGCTTTAGTCATTAATGTTACTCCCTGGTGTTAATTATAACTGCAATTATAAATCGGTGTTCTGGAATTCCGTGATGAAACCGGCAACCGTCTCGATTTCCTCTGTTGTAAGTTCCGGGTAAATAGGTAAAGACAGTATTTCTCCGGCGTTCCTCTCACTTATGGGGAAATCTCCAGCCTTATACCCAAGTCTTTCATACGCTTCCTGAAAATGGATCGGGATTGGATAATGTATATGTGTGCCGACACCACGTCCCTGGAGGTAATCCTTGAGGGCATCTCTTCTATTTGTCCTAATTACAAAAAGATGGTACACATGTTTTGCCCATTGCCTTTCACAGGGGAGCTGTACATTTGAATTAAAGAGTAGTTGCTGATACAGTGTGGCAATTTCCCTGCGTCTGTTTGTCCATGTATCTAAATGTTTTAATTTGACCCTGAGTGCAGCGGCCTGGATTTCATCCAGCCGGGAATTGAATCCCTCAATCTTTGAAGTAAATTTTTTTACTTCACCGTAATTTCTGAGCATAATGAGTCTGTTATATAATTCCTCATTGTTAGTAACTACTATCCCTCCATCGCCGTAAGCTCCAAGATTTTTTGTGGGATAAAAACTAAAACAGCCCATATCACCAAAAGTGCCCGCATTTTTGCCGTTATATTGTGCGCCATGGGCCTGGCATGCGTCTTCAACAATTCTTAAGTTATGCGCTTCTGCCAATTTCATTATCTGTTCCATCTCAGCAGGGTGGCCATAAAAGTGCACAGGCATTAATGCCTTTGTTTTATTTGTAATTTTTTTTTCTATTTTTTTTGTGTCTATTGTGTAGGTATCCGGCGTGACATCTACAAGCACCGCTCTGGCACCCGCACTTGATATGGCAGAAATAGTAGGGACTGCTGTATTTGGAACGGTAATTACTTCATCTCCAAGCCCGATGTTACAGGCCTTTAAGGCAAGATGCAACGCTTCCGTACCGGAACCTACTCCTACGGCAAATCCGGCGCCAAGATAGTTTGCAAATTCTTCTTCAAACAATCTGACGTTTTCACCCAGGACAAAATTGCCACTTTCGAAAACGTTCGTAAAGGCGCTGTCCAGCTCCGTCTTCAGATACTCATACTGCCTTTTAAGATCAAAAACAGGAATTTTCATATTATCTTAATCTTTACCAATAATGTTCTTTATATTTCTCATAGTAATCAAAAGACGATTGTAGTCCTTCTTCCAGTGAAACCTTTGGTTTCCACCCGACGGTACTCTTGATCTTTTCAAAATTTGCAATGTAATCGCCTATTTCTATTCTTTTAAGGTCTTCGTCAAATGGGATCAATTCATAACTGCCCTTATTATAAACACCTATCATCGTTTCTACCAGATCTATCAGGTTTTTTGGAATTCCCCCAAGGTTATAGACTTCACCGTTGGTTTTTTCACTAGAAGCTACCAGCAATAGGGCATCTACAACATCGTCAACATAATTAATGTCTCTAATCTGTTTACCATCACCATATAACTTTATCGTCTGGCCTTCTATAAGTTGCCTGATAAACCAGTTAATTATTCCCTGCTTGTGATGCTTCATCTGATGCCTCGGCCCATATGTATTTGTTAGCCTGAGAGAAACAGCTCTTATTCCATAAATATTGTTATAGAGAATGTGATATGACTCTCCCGCAATATTATTAATACCATTAACGTCCGTAGGGTGCATCCGGTGTTTTTCGTCTACAGGCAGCTGGTCAGCTCTACCGTATTGTCCTCTCGTACCGGCAAAAATGATTTTGACATCTCTGTTGTTTATGCGGCAGGATTCCAGGATTGATAATTGACTCCTGCAATTAATATCCAGATCGGTAAACGGATCTTTCATGCTGTCTATGTGGCTTAACGTACCGGCAAGATTAAAGATGATGTCCATTCCTTTTACCAGATAGTCCATACTATGCTTGTCCCTTACGTCAGCAATGTTTACCTTTACCTTGTCCACAATACCGTCGATATTAAAGTTATTTCCTCCATAATCCGGTATCAGAGAGTCTACAAGACATATGTCTGCTTCCATCGTCACAAGCCGTTGAGCCAGTGTACTGCCGATAAAACCCAGCCCACCGGTTATTAATATCTTTTTGTTTTTGAAATAATCCATAGAACTCTTTTGTATATGCGCTTAGTGGTATAAACCACCCGCATAGGGCGTTTTTAATTATGAGTTAAATAACCTGCAATATTGAATTTTGTCAAGTAAATTCCAGTCATTGATAAGTAATTAACTCTTTTCTCTCAAAGAATTTCCAATAAATAGCTTGAAATTTTTCTAATCTGAATCATAATGATAAAAACCAGTTTTTTCAATCATTTTACCAGAAAAAACCGGAGGCTAAGTTTCGGCTCTAAATCGATAGGTTTTTGCCCTTTTTAAATGAAAATTGTCAATCCGGAGACTGTGCCAGCAGCTTCTTCGCCTGAATGATACTGAATGTGGTTAGCATATTTCGATAAGGTATAATATTAGTACCTACATATCTGATATCTTCTTTAACGGTCGATTGAATAAAATTATTTTAAACTAATTGAATATATCATGTTAAATAAAAATACCATATACGCAATCCTGATTATATTTGCAGGTTTCCTTGCAAGGCTGATAAATATAACACAACCCATACTTGAGGTTGCCGGGTGGAGGCAATGTATAACCGCATCTATAGCACGTGAATTTTATTACCATGGGATGAATATCTTCTATCCCCGGGTTCAATATGGTGGCAATATTGAAGGATACATCGGCGGAACAGAATTCAATTTATATCCATTTACGGTTGCTTTTTTGTACAAATTATTTGGTGTTCATGAGTCCCTGGGTAGACTGGTTTCTATAATCGCTTTCTGTGGAAGTGCATATTTCTTGTATAAATTGACAAGGAAATATGCTGGCGGTACATCAGCACTGATAACACTACTCTTCTACACATTTAATCCTTATATATTTTTTTACTCCAGGTCTTTTCAACCTGAATCAACTATGTTGTTTTTCTCTATCACCATGCTTTATTTTTTCTCAGAGTGGATAGAGAAAGAAAACTGGTGGCGATTTACTCTCATGACTTTGTGTGCGACACTTGCATTCCTTACAAAACTTCCCACAATCTGCCTGGGTTTACCGTTGTTATACCTTTGTCTGAAAAAATATAAACTCAATTTTATTGTTCAATGGAAGTTATGGTTATTTGCTATTCTGAGCCTCTTGTTTACATTTCTGTGGTACAGACATTCCAATTATATAAAGACAATAGACGGCGGAATTACAATGAACTCCTTAAGCTTTAGTTATTATATGAAGTACTCAGTCTACTTTTTAACAAATCTGCATTTTTATCAGAAGGTATTCTATGCTGAAGTATTCGAGAAGGATTTGATATATGTTGGAGGTCTGTTTTTCGTTTTAGGTATAATTTTCACGCTTAAGAAAAAAGAGTTCAGATATATTCATTACTGGTTGCTTGCGATAATCATATACTTTTTTCTAGCGGCTAAAGAGGTTGAGTGGCACACTTACTATACTATACCAATTATAGTTCCGGCATCTGTATATATCGGATATGCAATCAGTAACTCTCTCAAATTAATTACCGCATACAAGATAACCGGAATAAGAAAAATAGTTTTACAGTCATTATTTGTAATTATGGTTGTGTCTCTTCCTCTCATCAGTTTTCACAAAATTACCGGGAGATACAAATCCAAAAGGCTTGAAAAGGATTACCCTGTTCAAGTTGCCGGCAAGATAGTAGATGAAACAGCGCGTGAAAATGACTTGGTGATAGGCTGTATATGGGGTGGGCCGGAGCTCATATATTATTGCAATAGAAGAGGATGGGCTATGAATGCAAATGCATGTTCCATCGCGAGCATAGAGAATTTAAGACAGAGTGGAGCAGATTTTTTTGTTACAACCAAACAGGATGTAATTGACAGGAGTGTACTGGATTATTTAAAAAATAACTATGAAATAATCAATTCTACTGAAGAGTACCTTATTATTAAATTTTAGTTTATCTGATGAGTTGTAGCCTTTTGAATAATCCATAGGTAACTTTGAATTGTGTATTACATCAATAATTAAAAACTGACATTAGGAGTTGGAATATGGGAAAAACACATGGCATCCTTGAAAACTTTCTATCTAAAAAAAGAGCAAATACCGTTAACAAGCTTATACCTGTATCACATCGTTCTGGAAAAATATTAGATATTGGATGCGGTGCATATCCTTTTTTTCTTCTCAATACTGAATTCGCTACGAAACATGGAATCGAAAGAATTACTACACAGAAAGTTAATCAATTACATAAACAGGAAATATACATAAAAAACTATGATATAGAAAAAGAAAGGATAATACCATACGACGATAATTATTTTGATGTATTGACAATGCTTGCAGTTTTCGAGCATATTACAACAAACAAATTATCACAAGTTTTAAGTGAAATATACAGAATCTTAAAACCGGGTGGAAAATATATTTTAACAACACCTGCACCTTTTGGTGATACGATACTAAAAATAATGTCAAAGTTTAAGCTGATAAACTCTGATTTATTTGATGAACATCAAGATGTTTATACTCACGAAAAAGTTGCTACTTTACTTAATAGTGTAGGATTTCAAAAAAAAAATATGTGTTTCGGTTCATTTGAGATTTTTATGAATCTTTGGATCATGGCAACTAAATAAAATATAAATGCCAACCGTAAGCGTAATAATACATACTTATAATAACGAAAAATTTATAGCAGAGACTGTAGAGTCTGTCCTGAATCAAACATATAAGGACTATGAAATTATCGTTGTTGATGATGGTTCCGTAGACGCTACCCGTGATGCGCTGCTGCCATATATGCATGGAATAAGATATCATTACAAGGAGAATGGCGGAATTGCAAGCGCCAAGAATGCGGGTATAAGCTTATCCCAGGCAGAGTTTATAGCGTTCCTTGACCACGATGATTTATGGGCTCCTGATAAACTCCGGCTACAGATGGAATGTTTTAACGAAAACCCTCAAGTGGGACTGGTTTATGCTAAATATACCAGTTTCAGGGATGGCAAGGATCTGAGAACAAAACCTGAGAAAGGATACAGCGGATGGATATTTAAAGAGCTTCTTTCCAAAAGTTTTATTCAGACTTCTACCGTAATCGTAAAAAGAGAATGCCTGGATGCTGTCGGGCCGTACGATGAATCATTTTCTCTCGGAGACGAGTATGATATGTTCTTACGAATATCAAATAAATTCCAATGCGGATTTGTTGATAAAGGGCTTACGAGGTACAGGGTGCATGATACCAACGCGTCTAATGACGATTTTCTTTTTGATAATGAGAACCTTGGCGTTTATAAGAAGATTTACAATAATTTTACTGACCTTGACGGAGAAGAGAAAAAAATATTAAGGAAGAGGATTGCCGGGTACAGTATGAAAGTGGCGGAAGGTCTTTATCGTCAAGGCAAACTGGAAGAGTCAAAGCAATATCAAAAAGAAGCGAATAACTATTTACCATTTTACAAACGACTTACCGGCAACCTGATCTTCAAGACTTAATCACTCCATTAATCTTTTGCAAATATGTATAACCTATGAAAATTGCATTAATTATCTATAAGTATTTACCAACAAAGGGAGGCGGTGAAGGTTATCTTGCTAATTTTGCAAATCAGCTTGTAGAGCGAGGTCATGAAGTACATATATATGCCAGTAAATGGGAGAGTAACAATAACGAGATACATTATCATACAATTCCATCAATAAGATTTCCTAAATTTCTTAAAGATATTTCATTTGTTATAAATAGCCGGAGGGAGATTGCCAAACATGATTTTGATATTGTACACGTTGTCGGCAGAGCTCTTGGAATGAATGTTTTTAATCCGCACTGTGGAGTTGAGAAGGCATGGCTCAAACAGAATTTCCTATCAATAAATTGTCCCGGTTCCAGGGCTTTAAAACAGATAGTCAGTTTTTTCAGTCTCAGACAGAATTTTATTTTGTGGTTGGATAGAAAACAGTATACGAGTAAAGGTGTTTCCAGGATTATCGCCATATCCGATATGATAAAGAATGACATTATCAAATACCATAAAATAGAGCCTCAAAAAATAGACGTAGTCTATAATGGTGTTGACCTCAAAAAATTCAAGCCGGATAACAAAAATATATACAGAAAAGTTATGAGAGAGAGACTGTCTCTGGGCGAGGAATTTGTTATTTTGTATATAAGTAATAACTTCCGGCTGAAGGGCCTTATCACACTGATTAAGTCCATGGGGGAGCTGAGTAAAGCTGGAAAAGTTTATAAAGTTTTGATAATAGGGAGAGGCAATGATGCTCCATACCGTAAACTGGCAAAAAAACTGGGTTGTCTGGAAAATCTGATATTCTTAGGACATGTAGGTGAGATTGAAAAATATTATGCAGCATCAGATATATATGTTCATCCCACATTTTACGATTCATGCTCTCTCGTGGTTACTGAATCGTTGGCAAGCGGGTTGCCGGTGATAACTACTGTTTTTGATGGTGCAAGCGGCATAATGGAAGATGGCAGGGATGGCTTTGTTATGAGAGATCCAAGGGACCACAGGGCATTGGCAGAAAAGATAAGCTGTTTTTTTAATGATGAATTCAGACAAAAGGCATCCATTGCAGCACGGGAAAAAGCGGAACAATATCCGGCAGATAAAAACTGTGAAGATATTATAAAAATATATAACGAAGTGGTAGCATAATTACATGAAGATACTATTCTTAGTTCAAGGCCTCGATGTGGCGGCAAGCAGATACAGGGTGCTCCAATATCTGCCATATCTCAAGGAACAAGGAATTCAGGTATCAGTCCTGCCTTTTCCGAAAAGTTTCTTTGCTAAGCTGAAAGTATTCAAGGGTGTAAAACAATACGATATTCTGTTTATACAGCGAAAAAGATTCCCCGTACTCTGGCTTAAGCTAATCAGGAAAAATGCGAAAAAGATTGTTTACGATTTCGATGACTCAGTCATGTTCCGTAATTCAAAATATATTAAACATGAATCAAAAACACGGGTTAAAATGTTCAGAAATATGATCAATGCCTCCGATCACGTAATAGCGGGAAATGATTTTTTACAGAAAAAGACTGCACCGTACACTCACAATGTGACAATTATACCATCACCCATAGATATCTCTTTTTATCCGCAAAAAAAATATTCGGAGAATAATGATAACATTACCCTGGGCTGGATTGGTGCACATGGAAGTATTCATTATCTGAAAAAGATGAAACCCATATTTGAAACTCTTGGCAAAAGTAATGATAAATTAAGACTAAAGATTATATGTGATACGTTTTTCGATTGTGAAAACATGGTTGTGGATAAAAAGCAATGGAATGAGAAGGATGAAGTTGCAGACATTCAAAGTTTTGATATCGGCCTGATGCCGCTCATGGACGATCCCTGGTCGCATGGGAAATGCGGTTTGAAGATACTGCAATGCCTTGCTACAGGCGTTCCGGTAGTCTGCAGTCGCGCAGGAATCAACAGGGAAATCGTTGAGGACGGTGTACATGGCTTCTGGGCAGATACTCATGAGGAATGGATAGAAAAGCTTGAAATTCTGATAAACGACCATGAACTTCGGAAGAAAATGGGAATGGCAGGGAGAGAGAGAGTTATTGGACATTATTCACTTAAAGCAAATGCTCCAATAATGCTGAATATATTTCAACAGTTAATTCAAAATGGAACAGTTAAATAGGGCTAAGAAAATACTCGTCAGGGCGCCAAATTGGGTCGGTGATGTTGTGATGGCAACTCCCGCATTCAGGTGTATCAGGGAAAACTTTGCAGATTCGCACATAACGTTACTGATTAAAAGAAATTTAAGAGGAATAATAGACGGCTCTCCATGGTTTGATGAGGTTATCGAACTGGAACCTGAGGCAGGAAAGAGTAAAAACGGATTTGTTTTTCCGTGGAAGGTTTGCAGCGGCGATACGAAGGCATACCTTAGTTTGATCCACAAGATCAGAATAGAAAAGTTCGATCTGGGGTTTTTATTCCCTAATTCATTCAGCTCATCTCTTATGATATGGCTAGGAGGGGTGAAAAGGCGCGTTGGGTATAAGAGAGATGCTCGTTCCTTCCTGTTGACCGATAGCATAGAGAGAGTGAGTGGAAATGGAAAATTCCTGCCAACCTATATGGGTGATTATTATTTAAAATTATGTTCTCAACTCGGATGCAGGATAGCGTCCGGGAAACCGGAACTTTTTATTTCCGAAGAATGTGAATGGACGGCAAAAGAGCTATTAAAGAGATACAATATCGATAAGAAGCCCTACATACTGATGAATCCCGGCGCATCTTACGGTTCGTCGAAACTCTGGACGGCTGAGGGATTTGCAAGGACAGCAGATTTGCTAAAAGGAGTTATTGACTGTAATATCGTCCTCACTTCCGGGCCTGGAGAAACCGATCTTGCTGACGAGATTGAGAAACATTCCAAGTCAGGCCTGATCAACCTTTCAAGAGCCTCAATCTCTCTGGATATTTTTAAGGTGATAGTAGAAAGATGCATGCTTTTAATAGCGTTGGACTCAGGGCCAAGGCATTATGCGGTAGCACTGAATCGGCCGGTTGTCGTGCTGATGGGTCCTAACAATCCCATGTATACGGAATCAGGATATGAGACAGGTAAGGTAATAAGAGAGGATATCGAATGTTCACCATGCCAACTCAAGACATGTCCTGCAGACCGCCGCTGCATGACAATGATAACACCGGAGAAAGTGGTAAAGACATGTATCGAAGTTTTAAGTCTTCAGAAAAATGAACATGGCAACGCAACCACAAAATCATTTCATTAACATTTTTTAATCTTTCATTCATCTTATCTTAATGTTTGTTTATATATGATACAGTTACTAGTTCCGTTACTTGATAACAAAAATCAGTTAGCTATCCGTTTGGTATTAGAGCAGATCTGTTACTTTTGAACCATTTATATAAATATGAGAATTCTGATTGCTGAAGATGAAGAGAAGTTGACAAAATACCTCAAAAAGGGGCTGGAAGAGAGTTCTTACGTAGTAGACATTGCACTTAATGGTATGGACGGCCTTCACCTGGCGACTCATGAAGCGTATGATCTCATAATATTGGATATTATGTTACCTGAATACGATGGATTGTCGATACTTAAAGACGTTAGAAATGCAGGTATCAAAACACCGGTTATCTTCCTGACAGCAAAGGATTCAATTGCAGACAGGGTTGATGGGTTAAATATCGGGGCTGATGACTACATCGTCAAACCTTTTTCATTTCATGAGTTGCTGGCCCGTATTCGTGCCTGTCTGCGAAGGAGTAGCCACAAGGCGACATCGGAATTAACAGTGGCTGATCTGACTCTGGATCCAATGACCAGAAAGGTATTCAGGGGAAAGAAAAAAATTGAGCTGTCTCCGATTGAATTTTCCCTCCTGGAATATTTAATGAACAATGCAGGTCAGGTAGTTACCCGGACGATGATTTCAGAGCATGTGTGGGACTCAAATTTCGAGAGTTTCAGTAATGTAGTGGATGTCCATATAGCCAAATTGAGAAGTAAAATTGATAGGGACTTTGATTTAAAACTCATACATACAAAAAGGGGTGCCGGATATGTCATCGAAGAGTAGGGTCAGGTTCTTAAAGACCATTGGTTTCAAGATTACTTTATGGTATACACTGTCAGTCCTGTTAATGCTGATTGTTTTAGGTCCTTTTTTGTATTTCAGATTAAGACATACACTTAATAAGGAAACGGATCACATATTATTCGATGAATGCGAAGAGATCCTGCAAAGAATACAAGACAACAATTACACCAAAGATGATTTACTAAGATTGATAAAGAGAGAGACCGCCGCTATGAAATACCTTAGAAAATCAGTAAGATTGTATGACACAGAACAACGTTCTTTCATTGGTTCAGAGAATTTCATTGCTCCATACCTGAAGCTTTCTGATGATGATATTGCAAAAACGGTAAAAGGAGAATACACCTTAAAAAAGATATGGGTGAAGGGTAGCAGCTCTCCATACCGCTTGATAACAAGATCTGTAAATATCGATAATTCTTGTAAGTATATTCTTCAGGTGGCTATTTATATGAAACTCACATATAAAACAGTAGAAAACATGGAAGAAAATTTTTTAATGTTAACGCCGTTCCTCGTTATATTGAGTATTGCCGGTGGTTGGTTCTTATCCAGGAAGAGTTTGACTCCAATCGCAAGAATGACTGAAACCGCACGACAAATAACCGGATCAGACTTGAAAAGAAGGATTCTTTATTCCCACACGGGAGATGAACTGGATGAACTGGCAAATACCATAAATATGATGCTGGACAGGATTGAAACCTCTTTCTCAAGGATTATTCAGTTTACATCGGACGTATCTCATGAACTCAGGACACCGGTTGCTGCTCTCAAAACAGGAACTGAAGTCATGCTGTCAAGGCAAAGGACTGCGGGAGAGTATCGTGATTTGCTCGAACACAATTTAATTACGTTAGAAAGAATGGTCAAGATAATCAGTGATTTACTCGAACTCTCAAGGTCAGATTCAGGTCAAAATATTTTACATCTGAAACCATTCAAGCTGGGCAATATGCTGAATGAACTCCGGAAAACTTTCAGGCCGGTATCAGATTCAAAAAATATACTATCACCAATTAATGAAATTCCAAATGTTCAAATCTGCGGAGATGAGATTATGCTGCGGCGTGTGTTTTCAAATCTACTGGATAACGCCATCAAATATACTCCGCCCGGTGGTCGCGTATACATTTCTCTGGAGGATAGGAACGATGACGTTGTTGTCAGCATAACGGATACAGGGGTCGGTATTGCTGAAGAGAATCTTGGAAAGATTTTTGACCGTTGTTTCCGTGTAGACACCTCACGGTCCAGAGAGGCAGGAGGTTCCGGTTTAGGTCTTAATATCAGTAAGGCTATTGTTGAACTTCATAAAGGGAGAATAGAGGTGAAAAGTGATTTAGGTGTTGGAAGCACATTTGATGTAATTCTCCCAAAGAACCCCACAAAAAAAATATACAACATTAGTATTTTTTAATCCAGCATTCATCTTCTGTTAATCATTTCATTTGTATAATCCTGCATTATATTTATCAATCCTATTTATAACATCGTAAATAATCGTGTTAAAATACTTTAAAAATTTTTTCTATTTATTTTTCTCATTACTTGAGAATTCCAGGCGTAAGGGTTTGGAGTCGATTCTCTGGCTATTTCTTCTGGCAACGGTTTTCTCAGGATGTGCTTCGTATCATCCAAGATACTTGACACCGGAGGCCATAGAGGAGAAACTTGCAGTTCCTTCTACAGAGGATATTTGTATTATGGCCGGATCTCTTGATCACCCTGTTCTGAAACCTATAGTTTTTGACGATCGTGACGGATTTTCCCCGGATGAAGCGGCAGTTTTGGCCGTCTTGCTGGATCCCTCATTGACGGTGGAGAGAGACCGCCGCCTCCTTGCAGGGGCGCAATTGCTGCAGGCCGGGTTATTGCCGAATCCACAATTCTCCTATAATATAAATTTTCCCACCGGGGGGCCCACAGAGGGTCTCATCAACAATTTCTCAACCAATCTCAACTGGAATATTAAATCCCTGATAAGCCGGTCTGCCAGGGTGGATGCGGCATCCGCAAAACAAGCGGAAGTAGATCTAGTTGTTGCCTGGAAGGAGATGCAGGTGGCGCAGGGGGCGCGGATGGCCGTTTACCAACTTGTGGCCCTCAATAAACAGGCTCAGATCAGAAATGAGATGGAGCAGCGATTATCTGAAAATGTCCACCGTGTTCGTCAGGCGGTTCTGAATGGCCTTCTTACAAAACTGGACCTGGCCGCAGCCGAGGCTGCCTATAATCAGGCGCAAGTTGCATTGTTACAAATCACACAGGAATCAGGTCAGCAGCTCCTGACGCTGAAACAGCTTCTCGGCCTTCCCCCCGATTATGAGATAAAATTGCAGGACAACATCGAATTGATGGATAACATTGATATTTCACAACTCGAACAGTTTGCCGCAAGTCTTGAAACACGCAGGCTGGACCTGTTAGCATTACGTCAAGGTTACAATAGTCAGGAAGCGTCGGTGAGGGCGGCGATTCTTACACAATTTCCGATCATAAACCCGGGCGCCAATCAATCGCGTGACTTTGGCAGTTTCTATAACGCCGGTCCGGGTATTACCATAGGATTGCCAATCTTTAACCGCAATCAGGGAATGATAGCTTTCGAGCGCTCTACCAGAAAACAACTATTTGATCAATATGTTAACAGTGTTTTTGCGGCACGATTAACTGCCGCTAAACTTTTAAAAATCATGCTTTCTCTCAACAACAGGATTACAATCTCTAAAGAGGCCGTTCAGGTATTGGAGAAGCTCCTTCAAACCTATCGGCAGGCGTTGGAAGAAGGTTATTCAGATGTAGTTATCTATTACAATACATGGGGCAGCCTGGCGCAAAAACGTATTGACCTGATCCTCCTGAAACAACAACTGGCGGATTCACGTTTCGCATTTGAACTTGCCGTCGGAATATACAGTATGGAAGGAATGCTGCAATGACTCAAAGAATTCTGGTAAAAGTGGCAATTGGAATAGCGGTAACCGTGGTTATCGTGTCGTTATCTTTATACTGGTGGCGTAGACAGCCTGAACCGTTAACCGCAGTAACCGCTGGTCCTGGCGGCACCGGCCAGACAATCATAGAGGATAGTTCACCTGTGGCAAAAGTTAAAACGGTTCCGTTGAGCTATGGCCGTATTAACGAAACACTTACGGCGCATGGAATAGTGGAACTGCTTCCTAGTACTATTGAAATATACAATGTTACCTTTGAGTGTATTATCACCAGGGTGATGGTAACGGGAGGACAGGTTGTTAGCCCCGGTGATTTATTACTCATAGTCAATCCCAGCCCTGATACACAGTTAATATTCAAACAGGCACAGGACGAACTTGAATCCGCTCGTCTGGAAGAGGGACTTCTGAACGACCGCATCAAGTTACAGCTATCCACAAAGCAGGACATGGTACCGGTACAACTCAGGATTCGTCTGGCTGAAAAGAAATTCAGTAGTTTAAAGGAGCGCGGTGTTGCATCAATGAAGGAGATCAGATCCGCTTCAGCAGGCATTGTGTATTTCATCGGCGCGCAGCTGGGTCAGACGGTGCCGGCGGGCACAAATCTCCTGCAACTGGCGCATGAGGACCAGATCATTGTCCGCCTCGGGATTGAGTCCGAGGACTTTAACCGACTTGAGAAAGGTCAATTGGTAAGATTGAAACCCATTCTTGCACCAGGCTCTAAATCTATTGAAGGGGCCATCCAGACAATTACCCGTCGGGTCGATCCCATTACACGTCTCGTCAGTGTGATGGTTAAGCCAATGTCCGAAGGTAAATTGCTGCTCAATGACTACATCGAAGGAAAGATTATCGTAAGTTCCCGTAACGCCTTATTGGCTCCGCGCGAGGCCATTCTGCCTGATAGCGGCGGACATAGTCTCTTTACAGTCCGGGGAGGTCATGCCGTGAGACATTTGGTGGAAATCGGATTGGAAACTTCCGGAGAAATGGAAATAATCTCAAAAGAGCTGAAGGAAGGTGATCCTGTAGTCGTGTTGGGAAATTATGAGTTATCTGATGGTATGCCGGTCGTGGAGGATCGCAAATTATGACAATTCCACAATGGGCGCAGCGTCATCACAGATCCATCCTCTTTGCACTGGCTGTTTTTGCCGCTTCAGGTATGTTCGCCGGTCTAGGAATGCCCATAAGCCTTTTCCCACAAATGATATTTCCCAGAGTTGTAGTGGGCATAAATGCTGGAGATCGCCCGGTTGAACGCATGGCAGTAGAGATCACACGGCCGGTTGAGGAAGCTGTTCGCTCTGTGCCAGGCGTGCGTAACGTGCGGTCAAACACAAGCCGCGGCAGCGCGGATGTGTCCGTTGATTTCGACTGGAATGTGGATATGATATCGGCCATGCTTCAGGTGGAATCTGCCATCAATCAGATACGCGGTTTGCTTCCGACCGGAACAAACTTTCTGGTGAGAAGAATGGACCCTACGGTATTTCCCGTATTGGGGTACAGCTTAATTTCGGATACACGTTCTCTTGTGGAATTACGTGATATTGCCCTGTTCCGTATTCGGCCAGTTTTGTCAACTGTTACGGGAGTCGCTCGTGTCGGTGTATTGGGAGGGGCTGTCGAGGAGTATCAGATCGTTGTTAATCCGGAAAAACTGAATTCATACGGGTTAAATATTAATGATGTGGCTAAAGCGGTTTCCGGGTCAAACGTCATTAAGGCCGTGGGCCGTATGGAAGAAAACTATAAACTGTATCTGGTACTTTCCGATACGCAGTTTGAGGACATCAGTCAAATTGAACAGACGATACTGCGCTCCAACAAAGATAAAGTGGTCTACCTCGAAGATGTAGCCGATGTGAACCGGGGCACAGCGCCACAGTGGATTCGTGTGAACGCGGACGGACACGAAGCGGTCCTGTTCCAGGTTTATCAACAACCAGGCGGAAACACGGTACGCATAGCCGATGAATGCAGGGTAAAACTCAAGGAGTTACAAAAGATTATGCCGCCGGATGTCAGTGTCGCAAACTGGTATGATCAGAGCGAGTTGATCCTGGCATCCGAACGCGGTGTACGTGATGCGTTTGGAATTGGTATTGGACTGGCAGTGCTGGTTCTCCTCGTATTTCTTCGCAATCTGAAATTGACCCTGATAGCGTTGATAACGGTTCCGATGTCGCTGGCTGCCACTGTCCTGATTCTCGCATGGCTGGGCATGAGTTTCAATATCATGACCCTTGGCGGCATGGCGGCGGCCGTGGGTCTGATCATTGACGACATCATCGTTATGATTGAGCACATTATCAGACGTTTGCGTGGAAGCAGCGGTAATTATGCGGAACGCATTCATGAGGCGGCTGCCGAATTTACCCTTCCGTTGGCAGGTTCTTCCGCCTCAACAATTATTATCTTTGCACCACTGGCATTTCTCAATAGCGTCACCGGGGCGTTCTTCAAGGCGCTCTCTCTGACGATGGCCATGTGCCTTGCCGTCTCTTTCTTAATTGCCTGGCTGGCTGTACCGCTGTTCGGGCGGCATTTGCTGAAACAAAAGGACACGGAACAGACGGATGGAGGACCCATGACCGACGCCGCGCACAACCGTTATGATGCTCTGATGCGGATTGTATTACGGAAACCGTTGATAATATTACTTGCAATCATACCTCTCTTTGCGCTGGGGTTTTATGCATATCAGCATACAGGGTCCGGGTTTTTACCCTCTATGGATGAAGGGGGGTTTGTCCTGGACTATCTCACAAAACCGGGAACATCATTATCCGAAACAGATCGCCTGCTGCGGCAGGTGGAAGAGATCCTGCGGGCAACTCCGGAGGTACAGACATACTCACGCCGAACCGGATTAAGACTGAGCGAAGGCTTTATCGAAGCTAATGGTGGAGATTTCTTCATCAAGCTAATACCTATGCCAAGACGCGCTCTTGACGATATTATGGCTGAAATCAGGCAGCGGGTTGTACATGATGTTCCCGGTATAGAGATTGAGATGGCTAAACTCATGGAGGACCTTATCGGAGATCTGACGGCCGTTCCTCAACCAATCGAAATTAAGTTATTTTCAGACAACGGCCTCCTGCTGCAACGCATGGCGAGGAAAACGTCCCGGGCGATAAAAGAAATACCGGGAGTTGTAGACGTCCGGGACGGAATCGTGCTGGCAGGAGACGCCATTGAAATTCATGTGGACCGGGTAAAGGCGGCGCTGGAAGGCATGACACCTGCAGAGGTGACACAGACGCTGGAAAACTCTTTGAGGGGCAACGTCTCCACCAGTATGCAATCCGGTCAGAAAATGGTTGGACTGCGTGTGTGGATACCGCACGAGAACCGCTTTTCAACGGAAGACGTTAGAAACCTGAGACTTCGGTCATTGGACGGGCACCTCTTCCCTCTCAAACGAATCGCCAATATAGAACCGATTGCAGGCCAGTCACAGATCGCGCGGGATAACCTGAAACGAATGATTGCCGTCACCGGAAGGGTCAGCGGAAGGGACATGGGTTCCACCGTTCACGACGTCATCAGGGTACTGGATCAACCCGGATTCCTGCCGAAAGACGTTTACTACAAAATTGGAGGCTTATACGAACAGCAACAGGGTGCATTTCGAGACCTTATTACTGTTTTCGTAGCTGCAGTCCTCCTGGTATTCGTCCTGCTCTTATTTCTCTTCGAGAGTTTCCAGGCAGCCATAGCAATGGTGCTGACAACCCTATTCTCATTAGTGGTGGTATTTATCGGGTTGTGGATCACCCATACCGATTTGACCATTACTGCCATGATGGGTTTGACAATGATCGTGGGCATTGTTACCGAGGTGGCGATATTCTACTATTCGGAATATCGTGATCTGCCGCACGGAGTTGCTCTCGACCAACGACTGATCCTGGCAGGCAAGAACCGAATGAGGCCCATTACCATGACCACTCTTGCGGCAATCCTCGCCCTTGCTCCCCTTGCATGGGGTATCGGTGAGGGCGCTGAAATGCTTCAACCTCTGGCGATTGCCATCATCTCCGGCCTTGTGGTGCAGATGCCTCTTGTACTGATAGTACTTCCGGTGCTCCTTATGGTACTGGCAGGAATCAAAGGTAGAACGGTTCAGAGGAAGCAACGCACATAGGTTGTGTCAAGCGGAGCGAACTCAACAGAATTGCTTTTTTAATAGACAGAATATTAATATTTATTAATGTTCTGTTCACTGTTCCTTAATGTTTATTTTGCTATAGTGTTAGTCGTGTAATATATGATAACAGAACCTTGTTAATTTGCCATAAGCGTCGCAGTATATCAAGAACAATGAGTAAAGACAAAATATTTGTCGATAAGAAGGACAAGGTGTCTGACTTTAATTTCGGAAAGGAGACGGCTGCAGTCTTCGATGACATGCTTGAACGGTCAGTCCCTTTCTATAAAGAATTGCAAAGGATGATGTGCGAAATAGCCGTAGACTTTGCGGTGGACGGTACGAATATTTATGATCTGGGATGCTCGACCGGTATTACTCTTTCTAACATATGTGATGCTGTAACAACGGCTGCAAAAATGGATGTAAAATATATTGGTATTGACTATTCTCAGAATATGCTGGACAAGTGCGGGGAACGGTTTGCAGAAAACAAATTGACCAAAGATTATTCACTCATATGCGCAGACCTGAATAATGGGGTTAATATCACAAATGCATCTGTTGTTGTTATGAATCTGACCCTGCAATTCGTACGTCCATTGCATCGGGAACAAGTGATAAAAAGTATCTTTAATGGACTAAATGCAAACGGTTGTTTGATTCTTCTGGAGAAAGTACTGGGCAATAACTCAGATTTTAACAGGATGTTCATTAAATACTACTATGAGATGAAGAAAAAAAATGGGTATACGGAATTGGAAATAGCACAAAAGAGAGAGGCGTTAGAAAATATTCTCGTACCATACCGATTAGATGAGAATAAAGCCCTCTTAAAAAAATCCGGGTTTGTCCACTACGATACCTTCTTCAAGTGGTACAATTTTTGTGGTGTGGTAGCATTAAAAAGCAGTTAACAATCGCAAGATAATATCTCTGTTTCCAGATGAAAATAGAGTAATGTTATCTGATATGAAAAATAATAGTATGGTAGAAAATAAAATATTACATCGTAACCGTACGGGCATTTTCAGACAGTTTATGATAAGTGCCGGTAACTTTCTGTTTCGGTATCGAAATATGATGTTTTTCGTGGTTGGGATCATTTTGGTATTCAGTACAAAGCCAGGATTTATCTTTGATAGTGCGTTTTATGATAATTGTATGGATGGTGTGGGCTTTGCTATAGCAATATCCGGGCAGGTTTTGAGGGCATTGGTGATAGGCAAAGACTACATCAAAAGGGGCGGAAGAGATAAGAAGATAACGGCGGACAGGTTTGTACAGGGGGGCATTTTTTCCCATTCCCGCAATCCCCTCTACTTTGGAAATATCTTGATTATCATCGGTATGGGTATTATCTATAATTCAACGTGGGGATATATTCTTTCGTATAGCTTCTTCATCTTTGGATATTTAGCCATTGTGATGGCGGAGGAAGATTTTCTGGGAAGAAAGTTTGGTGAGGAATACGAGAAATATTGTAATACGGTGCCTCGATTTATTCCGCGATTTTCCGGTATCAGAAATACGCTGAGTAGTGGAAGTTTCGACTGGCTGCGTTTCATAAGGAAAGAGTACAACATGATGTGCATATGGGTCAGCAGTGTCGTTGTTTTAGCGATGTGGGAGAAAATCGTACATTCCGGATATGATGCAAATAAAAGCGTTATACAGGTGCTCTCTTTATGCCTGATACCAATTGTTATATTTTACTGCGTAACACGTTATTTGAAGAAAACGGGGAAACTATCCACCTGAGCCTTCAGCAGTTTTAATTAATCTGCACAATAAACCACCGGCAAACTGGCTGTGTTAGAATGACATTCTGAGACAGCAGCCCTCTCTTTCGAGAGGAATCCAAGACTTGAATCCTCTCGAAAGAGAGGAGCGTATCACTGTTTTCACCCGCCTGAACGGACAGACAGGAATCTATCGGTTTTACCACTATATCTTTCTATCGGTTTACACTCGGGAGGGGTATTTATGATGAAGGCTGACGGGCTCTTCCTTGTACGGATTCGAGAGAAGTATGTATGTTTTTTTGGTAATAGTAGTCAGTTAGTGACTGGTTTTATTATATGGGGTTCCATGATTTGTATTTTGTTTATATTAAAAAATGTTTATCGTAATACTCATAAGTCAGGGGTATATCTCAATCATCAGGTTTAGGATGATGTACCAGTCACGAAAAATAATTATGAATTCTCGATACAAACGAGTTTGAATATGTCATAATGCTTATATGACGACTTTTACACTATCACAAGAAGAAATACTGGGCATAAAGAGGCCAAGGAAAAACGAGAAGCAGATCGTATAAAATCGGTTATACTTCCTGGCACGGTATGGACAATCCTGGCAGTTGTAGAAGTGCTCTTGCTTGATGATGAGACAATTAAGAATTATTTAAATCGTTATAAAAAGGCGAACCAAATGCGCTATTAATAGCAGGAGAGTTCGAGCAGTGATCCGTTTAAATATGCTCATTCCATAATAAATCTGTAGATGTAACTTTATTTTTAACCGTATGAATAAAAAATTACTTTTAATACTCCCTGACAGTCAACGAGGTTATTGGGGGAAGCTCTCTAATAGCGGGAAGGCCGGATTTGTACGCATGGCGCTTCCGACTATTGCCGCACTGACTCCCTCCGACTGGGATGTTGAGATCCATGATGCACGTACCACTCCTGTAGATTATGGCAAAAAAGTTGATCTCGTTGGCATTACTTCCTATACGGCAGATATTACAAACGCCTGTAAGATAGCTGACGGGTTCAGAAGCAGGGGCGTGAAGGTCGTTATGGGAGGGGTCCATGTGTCCGCGCTTCCGGATGAAGCACTGCAACATGCTGACTCAGTTGTAGTTGGTGAGGCAGAGGCCGTGTGGAAGAGGCTGCTTCGTGATTGTGAAAAAGGTGAATTAAAGAAAATCTATAAAGCGGATACATTAATAGAGATGTCTGGTATGGCTATTCCCCGCAGAGACCTGTTGGACAGCAGTATGTATTCATCGTTTTACTCTGTTCAGGCTACACGTGGATGTCCATTTAACTGTGAGTTTTGTACCGTTACCGCTTTTTTTGGACAGGAGTTCAGGGTAAGGCCTGTAGAAGACGTTATCGAAGAGATCAAAGGGCTCAACTCGAAAGAGTTCTTTTTTATAGATGATAACATTACAGGGCGGGCTGGTTTTGCCAAAAGCCTTTTTAAGAAGCTGATTCCTTTAAATCTTAAATGGGGCGGCCAGACAACACTGAATTTTGCTAAAGACGAGGAGCTGCTTTCATTATATGCCAGAAGCGGCGGCAGGTATGCGTTTATAGGGTTTGAAACATTATCAGACGAAAATCTAAGAAAGATCAGTAAATCGTGGAACTCACCCGATGGCTACAGAGAAGCTATTAAAAGAATTCATGGTGTCGGGATTAATATCGTTGGCAGTTTTATCTTCGGACTCGATGGAGATGGACCTGATGTCTTTGAAAGGACCTTTAATTTTATTATGGAAAACAAGATTGATGCTGCCCAGTTCCATATACTGACACCATTCCCCGGAACTAAACTGTACGATGACATGGTTAAGGATGGAAGAATTAGTGACAGTGACTGGTCTAAATACCATACCGGTGAGGTAGTCTTTAAGCCTGCAAAAATGACTGTCAGAGAACTGCAGGAGGGGTACTGGTGGATTTTTCATAAAACCTATGAAATGAAAAATATACTCAGGAGAAGTTTGCGTAGTCCACGAGGCATTGTTTACCGCATCGGGACAAACCTCAGTTACAGGAAGAAAGCCAGAAAAATGTCCCATGTAGTGCTCTGATTCAATAGCGTGAAAGTTCTAAAGTGACTTCACTGTATCTCTCCTCCAACTATTTATTCTAAACTCTGTCTCTCTTGAATCTCATTTTTTGATTATCGAGAATGCTGGCATACTTCAAATCATCCGATTTAGATCAGAATTCTTTCAAATGAAGCACATCTGATGTAACCATAGTTCACTAACAACAAGCCCCTTGTTTACCTGTGAGAAAATACACATCGTTACCATTTTTTAATCTTCCCTTCACCATCTCTTAATGTTGGCTTTGTATATTATAAATGTTAGTTTCTCTATTAACTTTATCGAATATGCATAATTTTTCCATTGGGATTTTAGAATGTTAAGCAGAAGGTGATATTTAAAGAATTGGTTTCCCGATACTGGTTTGTGGCCATTATCCTCGCGGTATCGTTTGTGGGGATATTTGACCATGATCTATGGACATCTGATGAGCCTCGTGTTGCTGAAATTGGCCGTGAGTTCCTTGATGACAACGTTTCCCTCGCTGTGCCGCGGCTTAATGGTGAACCGTTTCTCGAAAAACCGCCTCTCTATTTCTGGTGTGTGGCTCTCTCCTACAAAATATTTGGAGGTCCTTCGGCAAGCGCGGCCAGAATTCCATCTCTCTTTTTCGGATTGGGAACACTGGTGTTTACATATCTTTTGAGTAGAAGGATGTTCGGACGGAATGCTGCCATGTGGTCTTGCATGGTTCTTGCCTTAAGCACCGAGTTCTTTTATATCAATCACAAATCACTCGTGGATCCCTCTCTTGTCTTCTTTGTAACCGGTACCGTCTACTGGCTTTATCTGGCTTTAACTGCAGAGGTAGAGAAAAAATGGATTTATTATACAATCTGCTACATCTTTACTACGGGGGGATTTTTTGCCAAAGGATTTGTAGGCATCGTGTTTCCCGCCCTGCTGTTCTTGTGCTGGATAGTATGGATAAAGGAGTGGCGAGAGATAAAAAGAGCCAGGCCCTGGATCGGTATTGTTATCGTCAGTGTCTGTATCGCTCCCTGGTTGTGGTTCCTCTGGAAAGAGGGTTCCTGGGAGTATATCAATACTTTTCTGATCCATAACAACCTTCAACGTTTTGTTCCGGGGAGCGGATATACGGGCGGACACAAAGATGTCGTCTACACTTATTTAGTTAACTATTGGCAACTTTTTTTGCCGTGGAGTATATTGACGCCTGCCGTACTCTTCTCTGTCTGCCGCAAAGGGGTTCCTGAAAAAAGAAGACTCTTTCTCCTCTTATGGTTTATGTCAGGTCTTCTCATGCTCTCACTTGCGGGGACCAAGCGCGGTATTTACCTTGTACCCATCTTTCCTCCCATCGCTATACTTACCGGTCTATGGTTTCATGATGTGGAAACCCGTAAGGTTAATAGCCGGGTTGACAGGCTAAGCCAGTGGTCTCTCCTCTGCTTTTTCGGTATTGGTATTGTTGTATTTATCATCAAGGCTTTCAAGCACGATCTATTTGCGACTGCTCCGTTTATTTTGTCAATACCGGTGTTGGCAATTTGTTTTATTGCGGCCTTTCGCTCATTTATTAAAAACAAGATTATTAAACTCCGTAGTGTTTCAATATTATTGGGCCTGATTTATCTCTCCGGTGTGCTCACTTTTTATCCGTATATAAATGAACACAAGAGTTTCAGACCATTTTGCGAGAAGCTGGGTAAAATACTGACAGCAAGAGAAGGGCCCCTTTACGCATTTCAACCTGATGAGATCACCAGGGCTATTGTTCCATTTTATACGAACCGTTACATCATGCCTATCCATGGGTTAGACAACATAGAATCTTTAGGCAGGAACTATAGTGTGCTTATGCTCGTAGTGGACAGGCATGGTAGTGCGCCATTATATAAAAGCATCAGTGAGGTGTTCCCCAATGTTCTTCTTTCGGAGCATGTAAATAAGAGGTACATTAAACTCGTGAGTAGCGAAGGTAAATAAAGAATGAGCAGCAAATCATTTTTTGCTATTCATAATATCAGGCATAACTCTTCATTTCTATGGAAACCAATTATATAGTAAAACTTAAATCAATCTGTCCTGATAAAAGAGGCAGAGACATCGTTATTCTGCTCATAGTGGGTTTACTGGTATATTTTGTGAATATTGGTACTCTTCCCTTATCTCATTCCGAAGGGCGCTGGGGTGAAATAGCAAGGGAAATGGAACTTGCAGATAATTGGATAACGCCAACGATAAACGGACAGATTTATTGGGACAAACCCGTCTTGTCCTATTGGGCGATCCTTGGCGTTAAAAGGATTATCGGAAGCCAGCAGCTTAACGAATGGATAATTCGTTTTCCGACCGTTCTGGCCAGCTTCCTCATTCCTTTCCTTATTTATAAACTTGTCTCACTCTTCTTAGATTGCGGGATAGGGCTAACCAGCGCTTTGGTAACCTTAACATCCTTTCAAATGTATCATATTGGACGTGTTGCTTCATCGGATATGTTGAGCCTGCTTCTTTTCCTGATAATACTTTGGATATATTTTAAGAACGCTCATGAAAATCAGGTATTCTGGTGGTTGCTGGTGGGCTTCACTATTGGTATCAATTGTCATATCAAAGGACTGATTGGAGGGCTTCCCCTTCTTGTCATCCTGTGCCACAGGGTTTTCAGCATTGGGTTGAAATCTCTGTCCTGGAGATTCTTATTTCATATCACTGCCGGCGCCGCTATGGCAGGAGCCACTTATTTTGGGCTGTGGTTCTGGATACTGGGGGACATACTTAATACGATAAATGGAATATATATCTATCTGGTAACCGGTTCTGATAACGGTCTACCATTGCCTCTGCGTATGGTTATACAGGAAAATCTAAAGAGAGTTGCCGTTCCTTTAGACCATAAGAATCCTCCATGGATTTACCTGGAAGCTCCATTCACGTTTCTCTTTCCCTGGTCTATCTTCTTGCCAGGAGCTTTGATTACATGGTGGCGGGATATAAAGATAAAGCATAAAAGAGAACCATTCGGAATATGGTTTTTTTCTCTGCTCATCTTTTTCTCTTTAATGTCTTCAAGGAGGGAATATTATCTTTTACCGGCCATACCTGCTGCCGCAGTACTTATTGCCAATCATATCCATCTACTGATCAGATGCGGTGAAACCGCGGAAATATCCGTCAACTCAAGAAAAAGAGGTGTGTTTATATACGGACTTTTACTTACATGTCTGGTTTTCATTCTGGGAGCTTTGATTATTTTTGTTTCCGGTTCTGTTCCGGAAAGACTCAATTCCGCCTATTTGTATCCGTCCGGCGTGGTTGCTTTTGTTATTGGAGGAGTGCTTTTAGTTGTTGCCACAAAAAAGAGGTTCTCTGCGATAATAAATGTTTTCACCGCTTTTTTAATTTTTCTTATTATTACCGTAAACTTAAGCCTTCCAAATATTGGAAACAATTCTACTTTCAGAGAATTTACCAAAACAGTAAATGAAAAAACCGGTAACAAAAGAGTTGTTCTTTTTATGGTAGGTAACGCAAAGCTTATATATGGACTGGAGAACCCACCTTATCCATGTATTCCTTCTGATGTAAATGCATCTAAGGAAGAGTCAGTGAGACAACTTACCAAAGAAACTGTTCCTGGTGATTTTGTTTTATTAGAGAAGAGAAATCTTTATCTTCTTTCAAGTCTCAATTATGAACTCATTCTTGAGGAGCAACCCAACCCATCTTACGTGAAAGTGGAATGGAAGAGCGGGCCAAAGATTGTCCCTGATACGAAACGTATCAAGAGGAAAACATTAATGTTATTACGCATTCTTAACCATGATGTCTAAAAAAACGGGAAAGCATTTGCCATGACAAAAAAAGGAGTGATCGGTTTATCAATTCTGTTTCTTCTGTTGTACATAGCGCCAATGAATGTGCGTCCTGTGGCTGTCCCTGATGAAGCGCGATACGGTGAAATATCCCGGGAAATGCTGGATACTAAAGATTTTATCGTTCCCAG
The DNA here is from genome assembly GCA_007859995.1 of Candidatus Brocadiaceae bacterium S225. Taxonomy (GTDB): domain Bacteria; phylum Planctomycetota; class Brocadiia; order Brocadiales; family Scalinduaceae; genus Scalindua; species Scalindua brodae. The sequence goes on along the minus strand of SMSL01000001.1, from coordinate 132,678 downwards.
GTTGAACGGGTTGCGCTATTTTGAGAAACCTGTGCTCGGGTACTGGCTGAATGCCGCATCCATGGCTCTGTTCGGAGATAATGGTTTCGCCATCCGTTTCCCATCCGCTTTTGCTGTCGGGCTGACGGCCCTGACGATCTTCTTAATGGTCCGGAGATTTCACCGGTGCGAAAGGGCGGCGCTGCTGGCGGCCTTTATCTATATGACTTTTGTCGGAGTCTACGGTGTGGGTACTTTCTGTGTGCTGGATAACCTGCTGACTTTTTTCCTGACCGCCATGCTGAGTTGTTTCTTCGTGGCTGGCGCCAACGACACCGGGAGGAAACGAAACCGGTGGTTGTTGCTCTGCGGGGTTTTCTGCGGCTCTGCGTTCCTGACAAAAGGCTTTCTTGTTATTATTGTACCGACAGTGATAATAGTCCCATTTTTATTGTGGGAGAGGCGCTGGCGTGAGATTTTTACTCTACCATGGCTTCCGTTGCTGACAGCGGTGGTAGTTTCATTACCCTGGTGCCTCATAATTGCATTGCGTGAACCGGACTATTGGCACTGTTTTTTCTGGAAGGAACATATCCAACGCTTTTTCTCGGCCGACTCCGGAATGCATGAGAAACCATTCTGGTTTCTGATTCCGTTTTTCCTTGACGGTTCGTTGCCCTGGTTACTGTTTATTCCGGTGGTCCTGGTTCGACGGAACAGTGAACTCCTCCGTAAGCCGCTAATTCGTTTCTGCATATGCTGGATGATTCTGCCTCTTGTGTTCTTTTCGATCTCGTCTGGAAAGACGATTACCTATGTCCTTCCCTGTTTCCCTCCGCTGGCTATGCTTCTTGGGATTGGACTTACTGAATATTTCAGGAAGGGAATGGAAGGAGTGTTCAAATATTGTTCTCTCTTATTGAACGTGTTAACGGGCCTTATGGTTGTAGCTCTGCTCTCTATCGTTTTTACACCAGCTTTGCACAGGAAGATTTATGGTTCCGGAGAGGGCTATAAACTATGGTACTGCGTTTGTGCGGCGGTAGTGTGTTTTGTGGTCTTGTTAATAACCCTGCGCATGCAAAACGGACTGCGAAAGACTTTTATGCACGGCCTGCCCGTGATCATTATAATGCTGGCGTTTCCATTTACGGTGTCGATTGAGCATTCCGTTAAAACGGGAATGTCCACTTTTCTGCGCTCTCAGCAGGATCACATAACAACGGATACCATCCTGGTAGCTGATTCCAGAACGGTACATACGGCCTGTTATGTGTACAAGCGTGATGACGCGTATCTGTTTATGCGTGACGGTGAACTCGGTTACGGCTTATCATATCCCGACAGCTCCTGGCGACATATTGAAATGGCTGGCCTCGAGAAACTGCTGAACGAACGTGGCAACCGGCAGGTAGCGGTTATTATAAAGGAATCCACAAGAGACAGGGCCGGTCAACCCTGGCCTGTGCCGTCATACCAAATAGTATGGAATGAATTCTTGTTCGCGGTCTATTAATGCTTGACATATTAATCATGCTACTAAAGAAAATATAGTAAATAAAAGTTTGGGAATGATCAGGTGAGTGCCCCCAGGCTCTTCTTCCGTTTAATGTTGATACCATCAGGAGCTGTAAGGGTGGATTAAGCGAAGCGAATCCACCTTTATTTAACTGCTGGGAATCGTGTATGGATCAGGGACTTTATAGAGTTTTTTGTTGTACAAAATCCAAGGAAGAAGGCAATGTGCAAGGGAATCCTTTGCCATCTCTTCGTCCAGCTTCTTTGGGACCAGTTTATCATTTTTGCAACTGAATTGCCTGGGTTTCGATTCAGGTAATCTGATAATAACATCATTGCCCACTCGATATGCATTGTGAAGTCCGTATTGCATAAATGCGTGTCCGGGATCCTCGTCACCCGTTTCCATCAGGTTCCTGCCAATCATGGGATGTATGGTATCGACTCCGGAGAAATGTAGAACAGTGGGTAATAGATCCAGTTGACTTGCAACTTTTTCATATTTGCAGACAGGCACATCAGGGCCAATGATAAGTCCTGGAATTCTGAAACGATCAAGTGGAACAAGCTGATCGCCACGCACCCTGGTATCATGATCTGCAACAATCAGAAAAATTGTATTTTTATAATATGGCGCGTTTCTGGCAACTTTGAAGAACTCACCTAATGCATAATCAGCATACTTCATTGCATTATGTCTTGTCTTGGCGGGCTTCTCATACAATTCAATGCGCCCTTCCGGGAAATCGAATGGCGAATGGTTAGAGGTGGAGAGCAGGATACTGACAAAAGGCTGGTCACCATGAGAAAGAAATATTTCATGTGCCTTAAGCAGCAGATCCTCATCTGAAACTCCCCATACACCATGGAAGGCAGGGTTTTCAAATGTCGGTTCATCGTATATATTATGGAAGCCATTACCCAGAAAAAAAGAACGCATTTCATCGAAATTGCTCATCCCTCCATAAATGAAATCCGGTATGTATCCATGTTTCGCCAGGAGCGCTCCCACGTTAAAAAACCCTCTTTTAGAATTTTCCAGCTTGACGATGCTTTTGCCGCAAGTTGGAAGGAATCCAGAAACAAGCGCTTCAAGTGCACTAACCGTGCGAGTACCGGTTGAGTATAATCCAGTCAATAACATTCCTTCCTTCGACAATTCATCAAAACAGGGAGTAAGAGGAAGGCCGCCGAGTACGCCAACATATTCAGCGCCAAGACTCTCTTCCACGATAACAACTATGTTCATTGGACGCTCTCTCTGATAAGGGCTGGTTTGGAGGTGAGAGAAGGGAGTGGACGAGTTTACTATACTTGCTTCATCAATTCCGGAATGCCTCTGAACACGGTCGAAAACCTCCTCTTCTGCCATTGATCCATAAATCCGGGAAGGGTTCTTCTCGTGTTTATATCGTCGGTATATAGCATAAAACAGGGTGTAAGTGGAATTGAGTGTCAACTCATTGACAAGGTGGTTATTTGAAAATGAGAAGCTACTGATATTAGCGGGACGATGCCCAATACTTGAACGGGTTCCCATAATAAGTATACCTGCAAATAATGGAAAACTGCAGATTGAAACCCACCATTTCCACGGCTGATAGTTATCAAAAAGAGAGCCAAATAACTTCCAGAGGATCATGAAAACTACAATCATACAGGGGCCTTGTAGTAATAAAACAATTTTGCTTTCCGCCCAAACCGTTTTCATCACTTCGCGAGGATGCTTTAGATATTCTATAAAAATACTGTCAGGTCGAAGATCATATTCTTCGATAAAAGGAAATGTTGCAATTTCCATAAATAGTGCAAATGCAAAAGTGGCACAAAAATAAAATTTGAGTATAAAAGTAACAGCTAAATGAAACGGTGATGGGAGTATTAAGAGTAACAAAAGAGGGACTACGCAAAAATAAGAAGAGACCATGCAATCCATTCTCAGGCCCTGAACGAAGCAGTTATAGAGTTTCTCTTCCTCTTTAACTCTTTTGAAATGAACAAGGATAAGTATAATTCGAAATACAGTAAAAACAAGAATGACAGACAATAAGTATGGAACGAGTAGCGCTAATGGTCCAAGAGAATAAAACCAGTTCATAAAATATCTCCTCTAATAATTCACTAAATTAAGATGAGGGCAAATGAGAACTTTTCCATACGTCACTTCTGCACGATCTGCAGTGCAATAAGAGATTTGCCATCAGCAAGTTCTGTAAGTATTACAGTTTATATACTAAAATACATTAAGGATGGATTAAGGAATGATTAAGAAATGTTAATAATTTTTTGTTTTAAGCTTACAAAAAACAAGTCTTTGGCGTACCCGGAAACTGCAACATTAACATTATTTAATAAATACTTCACGATCCCTTAATGTTCTGTAATGTAATATCAACGTTTTAGTATATTCCGAATTCGTATCAGACATCCATTGAGCAGGTAATTAATTGTGCAGAAAACTAAACTAATATTATGCTTTTCCAGGTACTGGTTTGTGGCCATTATCCTCGTTTTATCATTTGTTGGGATATTTGATCATGACCTCTGGACTGCCGATGAGCCCCGTGTGGCTGAAATAGGTCGGGAGTTTTTTGATGAGGGTGTTTCACTTGCGGTTCCACAGTTAAATGGTGAAGCGTTTATGGAAAAACCTCCTCTCTATTTCTGGTGCGTGGCTCTTTCCTATAAAATCTTTGGAGCTCCTTCGGCCAGTGCTGCCAGGATACCTTCAGTCTTGTTCGGGCTTGGAACGCTGATATTTACATATCTCCTTGCAGGAAAGATGTACGATAGAAAAACTGCAGAATGGTCCTGCATGGTCCTAGCCTTAAGCGCCGAATTCTTTTATATCCATCACAAATCACTTGTTGATACATCGCTGGTTTTCTTTGTAACCGGGACCGTTTATTGGCTCTATCTGTCGTTAACAGCGGATACAGAGAAAAAGGATCGCTATTATAGACTATGTTATATCTTTGCTACCGGTGCATTCTTCGCTAAAGGGTTTATCGGTCTTGCATTTCCCGTCTTACTTTTCGCATGTTGGATTTTATGGAGAAGGGATTGGCAGGAGATAAGACGAGCAAGGCTGCGGGTTGGTCTTATTATAGTTGGATCCTGTATCAGCCTGTGGTTCTGGTTTCTCTGGAAAGAGGGCTCCTGGGAGTATATCAGTACATTCCTGATTCACAACAATTTTCAGCGCATTATACCGGGCGTTGGTTCTGAATATTCAGGAGGGCATGTAAAGCCATTTTATTTTTATCTATTTAAATTCTGGCGTGCGTTTGCTCCGTGGAGCATCCTGGTACCTGCCGTATTCTTCTATGCATGCCGCAAAGGATTTCAGGATAAAAACAGGCTTTTTCTTTGTTTGTGGTTTGTGTCCGGTCTGCTCATGCTCTCACTTGCAGGGACAAAACGAACTATTTATATAGTGCCACTAATTCCTGCCATTTCGATACTTACGGGTTCATGGTTAAACGATGTAGAATCACGGCTGATTAACGGCAGATTTGCGAGGGTAAGTCAATGGTTTATCCTGTGTGTTTGCGGTGTTTTGGTCTTAGCATTAGCCGGTGTTGTCTTTAAGTCGGCGCTGTACAAAACGGTGCCTTTTGTTTTGTTAATGCCGGTGGTTACAATTGGTTATGTCTTTGCCTTTCGCTCATTTGTTAATAATAGAGTTATTAAATTGTGCGGCCTGCCGGTAATAATAAGTCTGATTTATATACTGAGTGTTCTGGTATTTGTTCCATACATAAACAAGACAAATAGCTTCAGACCCTTTTGTGGTAGACTGGGTGAAATAGTGGCAGCAAAAGAGAGTACCCTTTATGCCTTCCAACCTGAAGAGACCACCAGGGCTGTTGTACCATTCTATACCGGCCGTAAGCTGATACCTGTATACGACCTGGAAGCGGCGAAATCTTTGCCGAGGGAGAATAATGTCCTTATGCTTGTTCTGGATAAGCATAAGGACATGCGAAACTTTAACAGCCTTAAGACTCTCTTTCCTGACGTTATATTGTCCGAAGTAGTTGGGAAACGAAGAAATTTTAAATTATTGAGTAATTAGAGCAGGAAAGGATAAAAAATGAGAAGAAACACCTTCCTACCATTTTCGAGACCGGACATTGGGCAGGACGAGACTAATGCAGTTGTTGATGTCCTCTCTTCCGGATGGATAACCTCAGGTCCAAAGGTGCAGGACTTTGAACAAGCGTTTGCGGAATATGTCTGCAGCCCATACGCGTTGTCCCTATCCTCATGCACGGCAGGTCTGCATCTTGCTATGAATCTGCTGGATCTGAAGCCCGGTGATGAAGTAATTACAACTTCTCTGACATGGCCGGCGACCGTTAACATGATACACTTGTGTGGTGGAAAACCAGTATTTGTCGACGTGGAACGAAATACCATCAATCTTGATGTGTCGCGTGTTGAAGAGGCAATTACGGAGCGGACCAGGGCAATTATCCCGGTTCATTTTGCCGGACAGGCCTGCGATCTTGACGGGCTGAGAGATATTTGCAAAAGACGTGGTATTGAAATTATCGAAGACGCTGCACATGCAGTCGGTAGTGAATACAAAGGAAAGCGAATAGGATCAAGTGACAATATCGCCATATTCAGTTTTCACCCTATTAAGAATATGACTACCGGGGAAGGGGGCATGATTACAACTCATGATAAAGAAACCTACGATAAACTTCGCCTCCTACGATTCCACGGGGTTGATAAAGATGCCTGGCGGCGCTATGGCAAGGCCGAGAAGGAGGGGTATGACTTACTTATTCCCGGTTGGAAGTATAATATGACAGATATGCAGGCGGCTATAGGTGTCGTGCAACTGAAGAGACTTGACGAGATGACAGAAAGGCGCGAGAAACTTGTAGCGCTGTATGACAGTCTCCTCCGCGATGTAAAGGGACTAACGCTTCCTGCTAATGTCCCATACTCCATAAGGCATGCATGCCATCTCTATACATTGATAGTTGACAAAGACAAGGCGGGAATAACGCGTGATGAATTTATGCAGGAAATGAAAAAGCTGAATATAGGGACAGGTCTTCACTTTCTTGCAGTTCACCAGCTGTCATTTTACAAGAGGCATTATCCTCTGCCTGACGGTTCCCTGCCGGAAACCGAATATATATCAGAAAGAATAGTGTCCCTTCCTCTTTATTCCCTGATGAAGGAGACTGATGTACAGGACGTGGTGTTTGCAATACAGGACATATTGAAAAGATTCAAAAAATGAGGATACGCTATTAATGGAAACCGGGAAACCTTATCTATCAGTGGTAATTCCGATATTTAATGAGGAAGATAATATCAGTGAGCTTTCAGGACGTCTTAATAAAGTCATGACTGAAATGGGCCATACGTATGAAATTATCTTCATTGATGACGGAAGCATGGACAATTCCTTGAACATCCTTAAACAGTTTCAGGCGGTGACATCTGGAATAACGATAATTGAATTCAACCGGAACTACGGACAACATGCCGCTATTTTTGCAGGTTTTGAAAGAAGTTCAGGTGAAATAGTAGTAACTCTGGATGCTGATCTTCAGAACCCTCCGGAGGAGATTCCAAAGTTAATAAGCAAAGCAGAGGAGGGATTCGAGGTAGTCGCAACGGTTCGCATGAAGCGCCAAGACTCAATATTCAGAAGATGTGCTTCTTATATAATAAACAGGATCACCGCTAAGATTACAGGAGTTAATCTCAGAGACTATGGATGTATGCTGAGAGTCTACAGGAAAAATATTGTGAAACTGATGTGCGCGTCAAAGGAAATATCAACATTTATTCCGGTTCTTGCTACTTCATACGCCAAGAAAACAGCCGAAATTCAGGTAAAACATGATGTGCGTAGTGAGGGAGAGTCAAAATACAGTCTTATGCGTCTTATATCACTTCAGTTTGATCTCATGACCAGCTTCTCCGTCTGGCCGTTGAGGATGCTCATGTTTTTAGGACTTGCAGTTTCTCTGTCAGGAGTTGGGTTTGGAATATTTCTCTTTGCAATGAGAATAATTATGGGCGCTGAGTGGGCGGTTAACGGCGTGTTTACGCTGTTTGCTGTGCTCTTTTTCTTTGTGGGTACGCAATTTCTCGCATTTGGACTTCTGGGAGAGTATATCGGAAGGATTTATGCCGAGGTAAGAAAGCGGCCGAGGTTTGTGATCGAGAAGATATATTCTCGTGAGGGGGTTACAAATTATTAAGATCATAGTGTTGGGATATCACAATATAGGCTGCAGATGCCTTGAATACCTGATAGATCAGAAAGAAAACGTAGCCGCTGTTTTTACTCACAAGGACAATCGTGACGAGAATCTGTTCTTTGATTCGATGGCAGATGTTGCCGTATCAGGTGGCATACGCTGTTACACACCGGAAAACATTAACAGTCCTGAATGGGTCTCCTTAATTAAGAAACTTGCTCCTGACATTATCTTCTCATTTTACTACAGGAATATGATTTCGAGAGAAATACTCGGCATTCCAAGACTGGGGGCCATTAACCTGCATGGTTCACTGCTGCCGAAATACAGGGGGCGTTGCCCGGTTAACTGGGCACTCATAAACGGAGAAGAGGAGACTGGGGTAACTTTGCACTACATGGTTGATAAACCTGATGCGGGAGATATTGTTGCCCAGGGGATAATCCCTATACTCTTCACTGATACAGCATACACTCTTCACAAGAAGATGGAGAAAGAAGCCGTGGTTGTTCTCGGTAAGGCATGGGGTCTGATAAAGGATGGAAAAAATGAGAGAGTACCTCAGGACTTGTCTGTCGGATCGTATTATGGAGGAAGGAGACCGGATGACGGAAAGATAGACTGGAATCAAGGTAGCCTTGTAATTTACAACCTTGTTCGCGCGGTAACCCATCCCTGGCCGGGTGCTTTCTGTACTTTCAGGAATCAGAAAATATCTATATGGGAGTGCGAACCTGTGCCCGCGAAAAATAATTTTGAGCCAGGTAGCCTTGTATCGTTTGACCGGGCTGGCATTGTAGTAGCTGCCGGAGACGGGACATTGTTAATAAAGAGGTGTCAGATTAATGGAAATGAAGAATTAGACGGGTATGAATATGCCACAATGTATTCACTCCATGATGGAGAAATTTTTACTTAGAAAAGGAGAAAAAAATGAAAATTCTGATTTTAGGAGTAAACGGTTTTATCGGTAACAAACTTGTTAAGAAAATAATGCAATCGACAGATTGGGAAGTGTATGGGATGGACCTGTCATGTTCAAAATTGTCGCATTCTATCGACAATCCAGGGTTTCACTTTATAGAAGGTGATATTACGATACACAAGGAGTGGGTAGATTACCACGTAAAGAAGTGTGATGTGATACTCCCTCTTGTTGCTATAGCAACACCCGCGCATTATATCAAAAAACCTCTTCAGGTTTTTGAGCTTGGATTTGAAGAAAATCTTCGCATTGTCAGACTGTGTGTGAAATACGGGAAGAGGATCCTGTTTCCATCAACGTCTGAAGTTTATGGTATGAACAGTGATCCTGAATTCTCTGAAGATAAAAGTAATTTTGTCCTCGGTCCTATAAGGAAACAGCGATGGATTTATGCGTGCGCTAAGCAGCTTCTCGATAGAGTCATATGGGCATACGGGACTGAAGGGAAGCTTGATTTTACCATTTTCAGACCATTTAACTGGATAGGTCCAAAACTTGACGACATTGATGCCGCGAAAGAGGGTAGTTCAAGGGTGGTTACACAATTCATCATAAATATCGTGATGAACGAACCTATCAAACTTGTGGACGGAGGAATGCAGAAAAGATGTTTTACCTATATTGAGGATGGAATAGATTGCCTGATGAAGATTATTGAAAATAAAAATGGCTTATGTCATGGTGAGATATTTAATATCGGTAACCCTGATAATGAGTGCAGTATGAGGGAGCTTGCTGAAAGGCTGCTTGCTTTGTACAGGAGACATCCTGAGACTGAAGCGTATAGTGCAAGTACCACTGAGATCACTGATGTGTTGTCTAACGAATTTTATGGTGAAGGCTATCAGGACATCTCTGCGAGAAAACCTTCAATCAAAAAGGCACAGGATCTGTTAGGTTGGGAGCCCGTGGTAGGCTTGGAGTCTGCCCTTGAAAAGACTCTTGATTTTTTTATAGAAGAGAGCAGAGTTAAGGGTCTGTTATGCGCTTGAGTAGCCGTGTAATATCTTTGAAGATTGATGTGGATACATACCAGGGGATGGAAAAGGGAGTCCCTGTTTTACTGGAAATTCTCAAAAAGTATGGCATAAAGGCGACATTCTTTCTCTCTTTTGGCCCAGATAACTCCGGGAAGGCCGTATGGAATATATTCAGAAGGAGGGGTTTTCTTTCAAAGATGTTGAGGACCGGAGCCCCACGCATGTATGGTATAAAAACCATGCTCTATGGCACTCTGCTTCCGGCACCACTAATTGCTGCGGCTATGCATCAGGTCGTTGATTCAGTAAGAAAAGGTGGTCATGAAATAGGTGTACACGCATGGGACCACAGGTTGTGGCAGGATAACCTGGGCAAACTCTCGGCGGGAAGGATTAAAGAAGAGTTTGAAAAATCCTTTGACGCCTTCAGAAGTATCCTTGGTGCGGAGCCTAAAGCGACTGCTGCCCCAGCCTGGTTTTGTAATCTGACGAGTCTCAAAATACAGGATTCATTGAATCTGGAATATTCAAGCGATACAAGAGGCAGATTACCGTTTTATCCGAGAATTAATGGTGACGAGTTCAAAACACTCCAGATACCAACAAACCAACCTTGCATCGAGGAACTGATTGGGCTCGACCTTATAGATAGCAATAATCTGGTAGATTACCAGATTGAATATCTGAGAGAAGAGGCTCCAAACATAATCACCATTCACGCTGAGGTAGAGGGAAATATCTATAAGGATGAATTTGATCAATTCCTTAGGAAAACTATTTCCATGGGCTACGAATATGCTCCATTGAACGTAATAGCAAAGTCTTTTCATGATGCCCCTATAAAGGATGTAAAATATGAGTTTATTGCCGGAAGAAGTGGATTGGTTGCAAGTTCCATTTGATAATATTTATTTAAGTAATTGGGAATTTTCATCATGACTCAATACTATAGTAGGCATCTCCAGCGTATACCAGTATATATGGCTATCATCTAAGAAAGCGCTTATGACGATTCTCGAAATATTCCTAATAACCTGTATAGTAATTTCGATAGCGTATTATCTATTTTCCATTTATTGCACAATTTCGTTTTTCAATAAACAGACAGAAATAGATGACAATTATTTGCCACCGATCTCTATCTTAAAACCATTGAATGGTATTGAGGATGGAATCTACGAGAATTTTACAAGTTACTGTAAACAAGATTATCCTGTCTACCAAATTGTCTTTGGCGTTAAAGACAGTAAAGATCCGGCAATTGATGTAGTAAAGAAGGTTATTGATGCATTTCCACAAAAAGATATAGAGTTGGTAATCTGTAATGATGTTGTAGGGATTAATCCAAAAATCAATAATCTGAATAATATGTACAAGAAGGCGAAATACGACATAATACTGACGAATGATTGTGATACGAGGGTAAACGGTAACTATTTGAAGAAAATCGTTTCACCTTTTCGTGATAAAAGTGTTGGATTGGTTACTTGTGCGTATAGGGAGAATGTTCTAAATAATATAGTATCCAGGTTGGAATCGATTTTTATCAATCATGATTTTCTGCCTTCGATTATGTTGGCTCGGAAATTCGAGGAACTAAGCTATGCTTTCGGTGTCACTATCGCTACAAGAAGAGGAATAATGGATAAAATTGGCGGATTCGCAGAGTTAGCTGATTATCTGGCAGAGGATTTCCATCTTGGAAAAAAAGTATTTGAGGCTGGGCATAAACTGTTTTTGTCTGATTATATTGTCGATGTGATATCAGAGAAAATGGGTTTTACGGATTACTTCAAACACCAACTCAGATGGTCGAAGACCATTAAAGCGTGTAGACCAATGGGATATTTCTTCTCTGCATTCTTTAAATATGGAATAGTATCTTCTCTGGTATACCTTTTAATATGTTTTTGTTTCCCTACCGGAACAAGTTCAGCGCAGGCATTGTCAGTTACTCTGTTCATCACATTCCTAAGTGTTCGTATAATATCTGCATCAATAATAAGTTACAAATTTACAAAAGACAGGAAAATAATGCTTTTGTTGTTGCCAATCAGCGATATTATAAGCTTTATAATATGGTGTACAAGTTTTTTAGGAAACAAGATAACCTGGAGAGGAAGTAGATTTTTACTCAAAAAAGGTGGGATGATCGAGGAGATCTAACCGTTACCAGGCAAAGATGTTGAAAAATATTTAGAGGGTTTTTAAGTTAGAATGAATAAGCAGAAACTTAAGATATTATTACTAGCCGTAGGATTCTCGGTGTTTCTTGTTCTGGTTTATGTAGTCGGTCCAGCAAAAATTTATCGGCATTTTTGCATTCTGAAATGGAAAATGCTCCTATTGCTGATACCGTATACACTTGTTTTTGTTTTTGATACTTTAGGATGGCATTATTCGTTTAGAGAAAAAAAGATAAGCTTTAAAAATCTTTTAACTATAAGACTTGCCGGAGAGACCGTTAATATGATAGTACCTTCAGCATATTTTGCGGGCGAACCAGTAAAGGCTTATTTCCTCAAGAGACATAATATTTCAATGGTAGATGGCATGGCCTCGGTAGTTATATCCAGAACTATCATGACAATAGCTGAAATACTCTTTGTAATTATGGGTGTTCAATTTTTGATTTTAAAATTGAATTTGTCAAGTATTCAGCTAATTGGTTCAATGGGTATCACCTTGTTAGGTATTCCTATTATTGTATTTATTATTTTTATTCAGAAACGTGGATTTTTCTCTATCGTTTTAAAAATATTACAAAAATTTAGATTAAATATTCAATATTTAAATGAAAGAGAGCATCGATTAAAAGAACTTGATATTAGTATACGACAATTTTACATCGAGAAACCAAAAAGCTTCATTATCTCTTTTGTTTTCTATTTTCTTGGCTGGATAGTAGGTATGGCAGAGGTGTTCTTAATTCTATATTTTTTAGATATACCGATAGATATCCTTTCTGCCTATATTGTTGAATCTCTTTCAACAGTTTCAAGGGCAATAACATCATTTATTCCTGGCAGCATAGGTGGACAGGAGGGCGGTCTGATCGGGATTTTCATGATATTAAATCTTAGTGCAAGTGCGGCATTAACGTTTGGCATATTAAGAAGATTAAGGGAACTGATATGGATTGCTGCTGGTTTGATTGTTCTTTCAAAACTGGAATGGACAATGGCCACGCCTGTACCTAAATGAATAAAGCTGCATGCTGAGGGTCAATTAAATCGTAACAGGAGGAGATTTTTATGACTTATTCGGGGATGAATGTGTGTATAGTGGCTTTAATTGCCATTTCGGTATTGATGACAGGATGTTTCTCTAATGGAAGAAAAACTACCGGGGACGAACAATTTTTTTTACATGAAAATGAGTTGACGGGATATGGTAAAAAAACGACAATAGACAGAATATATCAACTTGATCCTGGAAGTAAAGAATTTGTGGTTTCAGACAAATTCAAGACTAACCCTCCCAGAAAAATCGCGGTATTACCATTTGACAATTTAATAGGCGGTAATTATATCTTGAATGAGGTTCGTCTTCCAAGATTTAGCAAAAAGAAAAATGATGAATGGAACTGGACTTACGCAAACAGGTTGAGGCGTTTTTTCTTTGGCCATCTCGCAATCAGGGAATTTCAAGATATAGAGTTGATGTATATAGATAGAGTATTGCAAAAACTTAATATTGTTACTCCTAATGATCTAAAAGCCTTTTCACCTCAAGAACTTGGCAGGATACTTGGTGCGGACGCACTGATCTATGGTAAAATAACGGACTATAAGAATTCGTATTATGCGCTTTTTTCCCAGATCAAGATTGGATTACATATAGAGTGTATTTCTGCGGAAGACGGTAGCATTCTTTTCGAAGGAGAGCAGAAAAGAAACGATAATAGTCTGCTTGTCGCAACAAATCCTATTGATGTTGCTATAGCTTCGTTTCAGAACTATATGAGACTAAAGGATGTGTTTTCCGCAAGAGCAAGTGAAGAAGTAACGAGAGAGTTAGTCCTCAGAATTCCTATTGTTGAATCTTTCATTAAGGAGGAGGAAGGACGTATAGATGATATGTTACAAAAGACAATGCTAAGTTCTTCCATTTACCATGTAGGTGAAGGGCTTAGTGATAAAACTATTTCAATTGATGATGCCTCTATTGAAAACAAACAAATCGTTAAATAAAATTCCATGGAGAATAATATTTTAAAATACTATTCTCACCGAACCCGCTCATGGCAATTGGCACAATAATTGTGCTTTATTGGGTTTTAAAAATGTATAATCCACCAGTCTTATTGAATTTTTCTTTACGATCTTTTTTATTTTCTGACTTAATAATGTGTGAAACTCCTCTAAAAATTTATAATTCGCAGGTTTCCCATACCAATCCTTGCTTGGCAAAGAATCCGGATGGAAATATATCTCGCTGATTCCTTCATTTAAATTGTTCAATAGGCCGCTCACATATGTCTCATTCATGTCCCCGGATTGTAACAGACCGTAAACCACATCCGTAAATCTAAAGCCATGTTTTAATAATCTCTTTCTGTATATTTTAGTTAGAATACCAAATATTAAGAAATGGGAAAACTTATAAATCAGTGCGCTTCTATCCAATTTGAGATTGATAAAAAGATAGTCTTTCGTAAGTCTTAGGTTTTTAACACCAAATTCATCTGCCAATTTCAAAACTATATCAAGTACGGAAGGGTGCATATGTATATTCAGGTGGCTATTAATATGAGAAAGTTTTAGTTTTGTCGACGTAAACTTTTGCATCTGAGTTCTTAATTCATTTTCAATCTGTACCCTTAGCGATTTAAAGAAAAAAAATCTAAACCCTGCCAATACCGCATTATCAGGGAAGTTCCCATCTGCATTAACCAAACCAGGTATTTCATCAGGTATCTTTGTCGATCTTCCCTGGACAAGTACTAAATGTATTCCCACACTGAGATTTGGATTATTCCTTGCCTGTTCTACTGCATCTTCGAATGCTTCCCCATTTACCATTAAGCTTGCACTCGTTAAGACGCCTTCTCTGTATGCCTTGATAATCGCGTTGTTTATGCTTTTGGACGCCCCGAAGTCATCGGCGTTTATAATTACGGCTCTCATTTTATACCCTGCCTCCGGCAAGTACTTCACCAAGGGAGGCTTTTAGCGATATAACGTTTTTAATGTTAAATAGTGAGCGTGACGCCTTAATTAATCGTCCTCCCCTGAAATGGTGAAAGGAATCACTTATTGATATCGCAACGAACTGCATCAGGCTCGGTTCTCTATAACACTCGTTTATACATATATTACATTCATTGTTTACCGGAACAGTGCTGTTAAACTCGTCAATATGACATATCTTTTCCTCTAACGTCTGGCACGGAAAAACATTGAGATTCCAATCCACATAAAAAGACTTATATCCACCAAGGCATGTGAATTTTACCTCTTTATCTTTAAATAGCCGTATCATATCGTTCAGAGAGGCTGTAGGGTTCAACACCCTGAATTGTTTTTTTAACGCTTTGATTTCCTCAAATATTTCTACTAATTCACCTTTATTGTAGTTAATTAGATCAGAACTGCAATCCCCGGCGTATGATGTAGAATAATTAACCATAGGATTAGAAAAGGATATCTTGTCAAGTCCTAGCTCTTTTAAGAAGGCCGGCAATTTTGAATAGTCAGTGATTAATCGATTTATTGTAACTGATGCAATCAGATTGATACCTTGTCCTTTAATCATCTCTGTGAACTTCTTAATTTTCTCACATACACCCGGTAGTCCTCGATTCTGTTCGTGTTCTTTAATTGTTGTTGCGTCGATGGAGATAAAGATGGTTTTTAACCCGCCTGCACCGAGTTTTGAAATTATCTTTTCATTGAGTAAAGCGGCATTTGTTGAAATCATGGTATCTATATCTTTTTCTGATGCGTGTCTAATCATTTCTGAAAGACCGGGATGCAAAAGTGGTTCACCTCCAACAAATACCAGGTATCTTATTCCTTTGTCGTAGAGAATATCTATCGCCCTCAATATCTTAGGCGTCTCCAGGAATATTCTGTCTTTTGTCGCAATCCCGGGAAAGGTACAGAAAGTACACTCGGCATTACATGCATTGGTAATGGCAAAATTGGCAAAGCTGGGTCCTCCGTCATGGAGAACGCCCTTCACCATTTCAAAACTTTTAGATAATAGTTTCATGAGTATAAAATATCCATTTTCATAAAAGGGTTTACAGAATAACGAAATATTGTAGTGGTATCCGGATCGGAAGCTGAAAAGCGCAGGTACGCTTTAATGATTACAAGGTGTCATTGCCTGGACGAGATGGCGGTAATATTATTCTTAGCTAATACCTTTTAAAACCTTTTTTCTGTTTGCTATAAATTTCTTAAATTCTGAACCTTCCCGCAGAATCTTCCTTCTTTCTTCACCATTAAATATGATCTTTTTTAGTATTCTCAGGATGAATCTTGGCCTGTAGTAAAATTTCTTATAAAATCTCTCTACGGACTTGAAAATTTCAACACTGGATATTCCAGGATATTGTACAGAACACGTTTGCCAACCTCTTTCATTTACCATGTCTGTCTTTACAAGATAGTTTTTTTCTATACAAAGATCATATAACTGCGTTCCCGGGTAAGGAGAAGCCAGAGACACCTGGATAGTATCAATATCCAGTTCACACGCAAATTTTATCGAGTCATTAATAGATTCAGGTGTTTCTTCCGGCAGCCCAAGAATGAAGGCACCGTGTATCATTATTCCTAATTTCTTACATATTTTGGTAAACTCTCTTGCTTCATCCAGCGTTATCCCTTTTCTGATATTGTCAAGTATCTCTTGATTACCGGATTCGTAACCAACTACAAGCAGCCTCAAGCCGGAATCTTTCATCATCTTCAGGGTTTCGTAATCAGTATTGGCACGAGATGTAGTAGACCACGTTATGTTCAGTTCTTTTAAGCCTCTCGATAACTCTCTTGCTCTTTTCTTATTTGCCGTGAATGTATCGTCATCAAAGAATATCTCCTTTACTTCAGGATATAGTTCTAAGGTGCGCTTCACCTCTTCTATAACATTGCCAACGCTTCTTACGCGATAGTAATTGCCGGAAAAGGTTTGAGGCCATAGGCAATAGACGCATTTACTGGAACAACCTCTTCCTGTATATATTGATACATATGGTTTAAGCAGGTAAGGGATGATGTAATTATTTATATTCAGATCTCTCTTATATATATCTACGACATATGGGAGACTGTCCAAGTCTTCTATGTATTTTCTATTCTGATTGTGAACGATGTCCCCATTGCTTTTGTAACTGATACCATCAATTTCATCTAATTTCTTTCCTTGCGCTATTTCCATAATAGAATAATCAAATTCTCTTTTTGCGACTATGTCTATAGCGTTGGATGCCTTTAACGTCTCCTCCGGTAATGCGCTTGGGTGTGGTCCGACAAAAATGATTTTAGTATCCTTATTGAAATCTTTTATCTTCTCAGCAACAGAAATATCGTTGTTAATAGATGGTGTGCTCGTGTAAATTACAATTAATTCGAAATCTTTTGCTATCGCCAGCACTTCGTCAATTCCAAGGTGTTCTGCCGGCGCATCTACCAGGCGGCTACCTTTTATAAGACCTGCCGGATAACATAACCACGTAGGATACCAGAATGATGTTACCTCGCGTGTCGCTTGGTATCTGGAACCTGCACCGCCATCAAAATCTTCAAAAGATGGAGGATTTAAGAATAAAGTTTTCATGCCTTCTTTGATATCATAAGTAATAATTTTTATCAACTATAATTAGCTTTTTGTCATGATTTCAGACAAAAAAAATATGTAAAATTAACATTTCTTAATCTTTCTTTCATCCTGACTTGACATCGGCTTTTTATAATATAAAAAAATAGATTTTATTTACTGAATGAATATATATAATTTACATGAATGAAAGTCCTCTTAATATATCCTAACATAAACTCACAAGTCGGTTTTAATTTTGGAATTGTCTATATTTCTGCCGTATTAAAGAAACATGGGCATGATACGAAATTAATAAACCTGAACGAAAAATTGGCTAAACTGCCGGATGATAATGAAATACAGGGGATAATTGAAAAATATAAACCGGGATTAATAGGTTTCTCCACTGTTACTCCTCAGTATCAGTATGCTTTAAAGATTGCGAAATTCATTAAGAGTTTTTGTGAAACGCCTATTGTGTGTGGCGGGATTCATGCCACCATGGTTCCAGAAGAGGTTGTAGAAGAAGAGTGTTTTGACTATGTCTGTGTGGGCGAGGGTGAAGAGGCGGTATTGGAGTTAGCTGACAATATTGAGAAAGGTGCTGATACCAGGCGCATCGCTAACATATGGTCTAAGGATAATGGAAAAGTAGTTTTCAATAGTGTCAGGGCATTACCGAAGTTGGCTGATTTGCCACGTAAGGACTACGAACTTTTTGATTTTCAAGGTATGATTGATGCAGAAGGTGGCTGGGTCAGATTGATGACATCGAGAGGATGTCCATTCAAGTGTACCTATTGTTTTAATCACTCCATTGTAGAACGTTATAAAGAGGAGACAGGTAGCAGTACAAAAGACCTTAATTATATAAGAAGGCATGATGTTGATGAGATAATAGATGAAATAATCTATATACTTGATAACTATAAACATATTACAACATTTATATTTGATGATGATATATTTACTTCCAACAAGACATATCTTAAGGAATTTTGTGAAAAGTATAAGAAGGCGGTAAAAGTACCATTTGTCGCCAATGCGCATATAAGGGCATTTGATGATGACAGAGCAAAATTATTGAAAAATGCCGGGTGTATGATTATTAAGTTCGGGCTGGAGAGCGGAAGCGAAAGGATACGGAGAGACGTACTACAACGTCCAATGACAAATAAAGATATAATACGTGCATTTGAAAGTGCCCACAAGTACAACCTTCACTCATCAGCATTTGTAATGTTCGGGCTTCCACATGAAACCAGAGAAGATATTCTTGAAACAGTAAAACTTCTCGGCATAATAAAACCCGGTAGGTTCAGATGGTCAATTTTCTATCCATTTCCCAGGACCGTGGCTTACGATATCAGCAAGAAGGGTAACTTCATAAATTATGATAAGATGAAGGCCCTGGATAACTTCACTGATGATACATGTCTGGACTTTGGAGAGGAGCATAATCTTTTCATTTCAAGGTTACAACGTACCTTTCCCTGGTATGTAAACATGTATTGTAATGAATCATCAAAGGAGTTGTTTTCAATATTAGTAAATATGATGGAGAAGATTCCTTCTCCAGTATGGGAAGAGATCAAGGATTTTGTAATGCCATATGACAAAGAGATCTCAAAACAGTTAAAGCAGGCCAATGTCGAGCATTATGCAATAAAGTATAATGCTTTCACCGCAGTCAATTCAAAATGGAACAACTGATCATGGCAAAAAAAATCATTGTCAGAGCGCCTAATTGGGTTGGTGATGTTGTAATGGCAACTCCCGCGTTCAGATATATCAGGGAAAATTTTGCGGATTCCCGGATAACACTGCTGATAAAAAAGAATTTAAGATGCATAATAGACGGTTCTTCCTGGTTTGATGAGGTTGTAGAATTAAAACCCAAAGTGAAAAAAAGCAAAAAAGGATTCTTCTCTTCGCTGGAAGTATTGAGCGATGATATGAAGGAGTCCTCGTGTTTGATCCGGAACATAAGAGAGGGAAAATATGATTTGGGGTTCTTATTCCCGAATTCATTCAGCTCAGCATTTGTGATGTGGGCGGGTGGAGTAAAGAAACGAATTGGCTATAAGCGTGATGCCCGCTCTTTCCTCTTAACGGACGGTATAGAAAGACTAAGCGAAGGTGGAAAGTTTCAGCCAACTTATATGGCTGATTATTATTTGCGATTATGTGCTCAACCTGGATGTAAGACAGGATCGAAGCAGTTGGAGTTGTTTGTTTCCAGAGAAGGTGAAGACAACGCAAATGGATTGTTAAAAAAATACGATATCGACAAGAAACCATATATTCTGATAAACCCGGGTGCGTCTTACGGA
The DNA here is from genome assembly GCA_007859995.1 of Candidatus Brocadiaceae bacterium S225. Lineage (GTDB taxonomy): Bacteria > Planctomycetota > Brocadiia > Brocadiales > Scalinduaceae > Scalindua > Scalindua brodae. Next base: position 112,877 of record SMSL01000001.1, on the reverse strand, counting down.
TCCTCAAAGTGTTGGACTGCCGAGGGATTTGCCAGTACAGCAGATCTATTAAGAGATGCCAGTGATTGTAATATTGTGTTGGTGTGCGGGCCTGGTGAAACCAAGCTTGTGAATGATATTGAGGGTATTTCGAAAAAAAACCTGATCAATCTTTCAAAGGAATCAGTATCTCTTGACGTCCTTAAGGCACTTGTGAAAAGATGTAGTCTGCTGGTAACCGTAGATTCCGGACCAAGACATTTTGCGGTAGCGTTTAAGAAGCCGGTTGTTGTACTCATGGGCCCAACTGATCCAAGGTATACAGAAACAGAGTATGAAATTGGCAAAGTAATCAGGGAAGACGTTGATTGCTCTCCCTGCCATATAAAGACTTGTCCTACTGATCACCGTTGTATGACGAGAATATCACCGGAAGAAGTGGTGCAGACGTGTATGGACTTAATAAGAATTGAGGTATAGTAAAATAGACCTTGTTATCGCATGGAGTCCGAAACTGGAATCATCCTGAAATGGAGGAAATATTAATATACATTTTCAAGTCAAAGTGGGGCAGATATGACTAAGAGGGCAAATGTAATTGCAAAGAAAATAATGGAAGAACACTGCCTGGGAATAGGAATTGACAAGCAGAGAGTCAAGGACCTGTTCGATATCGCAATACACAAAGATGAGCTGCTGGCTAAATCAGGGATTGATGCAACTTTTAAAGCTATTATTGAACCATTAAACGATTCTTTTAATGCTGTCGACAGGGATGTTTATTATGAAATATTCAGTTATGTTATACAGCTGATAAGAGGTTTGCCTGAGGCAGTTCATATAGATCGAACACTAAAAACATTCGGCTTGTTTACGCAACAGGATTTACTGGACAGGGTGAGGGATTTGATTCTTTCTGACAAAGTTGGTCAAGCACAAATTCACAATGCTAAGAAGGTTTTTATTATATCACGAGTTACTATCGGTGCAGATGTGGCCATAACCAGTATAATAATTGAGAGATCAAAAATAATATTTCCAAATGCAAGAATTTTATTCCTGGCAAACAGGAAAAACTACGAACTGTTCGGTGGTGATGAAACCATACAAATAATACCATTGGATTACCAGAGAAGGGGCGGATTGATTTCACGGCTGGAAAGCTGGCTGGAAGCACTGAAAAACATAAACAGAGAGACAAAGGATATGGAGCCTTGTGAATATGTAATAATTGATTCGAACTCCAGAATTACACAATTGGGCTTATTGCCGTTAGTCAGTAAAGATACCGGTTATTTTCTTTTCGAACCTTTGGCACATGCTGGTGAAGAGACGAGGAAATTGGGAGAAGATGTAAATGAGTGGTTAAACAAGGCATTTGGATGTGCTATAAAAGATTTCACATACCCCAGATTAAATGTTCCGGCCAGATATAATGAAAACGCAAAAGAATTTTATCAGAAGCTGGTTAAAAACAATGGATCTACCGTAACCGTCAATTTTGGTGTTGGTGGAAATGATGATAAGAGGATAAGTGAAGATTTTGAATTTGAAGTAGTTTTACATTTAATAGAACAGGGTGCTAAGGTTACACTGGATGAAGGATTTGGGGAGGACGAAATAGGGAAAACTGACAGGATAATTGATCGACTGAAGGCATGTGGTAAGACCATAATGAGGATTAATGAAGATTTAGCGTTTATTGCAGGGGCTGAACCTGATTTGATTACTTACAAGGGCGGCATAGGTCAATTTGCTGCCCTGATATCTCAAAGTCAGTTTTACGTAGGATATGATTCTATGGGCCAGCATGTTGCTGCCGCTTTGGAAATACCGGAACTTGTTGTATTTAATGGTTACCCTTCAGAGAAATTTTCACGGAAGTGGCATCCTTATGGGAAAGGTAAAATTAAGATAATTCACGCAGAAGGCAAAGCGGAAAAAGACGTATTAGAAAGTACAAAGAAGGTATTAAATGTGTTATTTTTTTCGTGAACCCTAAACTGAAGTAGTAGATTCATCTCATTTTCCTATTCTTTTTATAAGAAACTGTTTATTACTACGGATTGTGACAATCGTTCCGTCATCCAATCTGGTTTTATACGTATCGGTGTAGCTATCGACTGTTGATGGTTTGTAGCCTGATTGTCTGTATAAATTATCTTTTGCGGAAATATCCGGATCTGTTCCGAGACCAATGAACAAACAGTCTCTTTTGAGCGCCTCGTTTTCACATTTCCTGATGATTACCGTGGCGATCCCCTGTGACCGGAATTCTTTTAACACCTTCAAACGGTAAATTTCAGGGCAATCCGGGTAATCTTTACTCACTATCTCTTCTCTGGGGCCCAACCATCTGACTAGCGCATGTCCGACTGGATTACCATTCAGCCAGGCAACAAAAAATGAAATCTCGGACAACGATTGATCCTGGAGATCATCAGCATGAGTACGCCCAAACTCACTCTTGAACGTACTGTCAATTCTTTCCAGATCATATTTATCGATTTGACGTATCGTAAGCTTTGACATTTAGTTTCTGCCTTAGAGTATTATAGTTATCCAACAAAGTATATGATTTATATTACTTCATAGCAATTTTCAAGTGAAAATTTCAGAAAGCTGAGGAATACTTAATAAATTATTAACCACAATGTTCCCCATCCTTGAAGGGAGATTTGTTTTCAAATGCAAAAATAAATCTTCTTTTTTGGAGTGCAGTGACCGTGTCGCTGCTTTAAAACGCATCATCGCGGATGATGCACTCCATATTATATTTCCCCCTTAATTCAATGACATTGACTTCGTAAGGAGAGGATTAGAGGCATGTTTTTTTTAGTTTTCTGATAACGTGTTGTTTTTTCTTGATTTAGACATTTCTTAAAGTTATCCTTATTTTGCGTTTAAGTCTCATATGGAGTTAAAAGTACTTAAGGGTTCGAGAAAAAACTATGCCAACAAAAACTACAAAGAATGGAATGGAGTGGACAGTACGGGAAGGGTACGAAAAGGTTCCTGACAGGTTTGGCCCTGATAATTTCCTTTCTGGCTTAAATGGTAGGAACTACACATTAGTAAAGGAGAACAGAGTGCGGTCTGTGGCCTCAATGCCTGCATCGGAAATAAGTGACAGTGGAATACACATAAAACATTTCAAGAGAGGTGGTTATAAAGATTATATAAAGCATCTGTTTGTACCAACCAAGGCCAGGACAGAGTGGGAGGTGGCAAATGCCCTTTTAAATAATGATATAAATACTGCACTGCCTCTTGCGTTATCAGAGGGGAAGATGTCTCTTCTTTTGATTACAGAGACCGTTACAAGGAGTGAAGATCTCATGGAGTTCTGCAAGGTAAATTTTGAAGGTAATCTGGCAGAGGACAAGGAATCTGAAAAGAGGGTGTTGTTGGACAAATTGGCGGTTTTTATAAGGGATATTCATGAAAAAGGATTCTGTCATTACGATCTTCATGCAGGCAACATATTGATAAGATTCAAAAAAGATCGAGCTGCTTCAGATTACGATTTATACTTAATGGATCTTCACAGCGTGAAAATATTTAAGAGCATAACCATCAGAAAGAGGATTTTTAATCTTGCGCAGATTTTTAACTCATTATCATCAGTAATGACACAGTCTGATAAATTGGATTTTGTTAACTCATATGGAAGCAACGCTTTTGGTAACATTACGGATGTCAATGAACTCGTCAGGCAGATAGATGTACACTCTTCAGGAATGAGGAACACACATTACAGAAGCAGGCTGAAAAGATGCCTGAAGGAGAGCAGTGCCTTTTCAAAGAAAAAAGTTGCGGGTATGAAGTTGTTTTTCAGAAAGGGTTATGATACTGACAGCTTGTTGAAACTGATTGAGAAGCATAGTAATATATTGGTTAATTATGACAGTGCGGTAATCATGAAACGTGATTCCAAAACGGTATTAACACGTCACACTTTTAAAGATAAAACAGTTCAAAATGTTGTAGTGAAGCAATATAGGGTCGGATGTCCAGGATGCCTCATTAAAAATATTTTCCGTGGTTCTGCAGGAAGGAAGGCTTGGGTTGCTGGTAATGGGCTAAGGGTATATGGATTTGCCACTCCATTGCCACTGGCTTTAATAGAGAAAAAAGTGTTAGGAATACCCACCAGTAGTTATCTCATAATGGAAGAGGTCAAAGATAGCCTGGAAATGGACAGATATATATTGAAGAATTTTAATAATCGATTGGAAACCAGTCAATGTAAAGAAGAAGAAGAAGAAGAAGAAGAAGAAGAAGAAGAAGAAGAAGAACACCTCACAGCCTCTCCTTCGCAAGGAGAGGAGAAAATAAGCTCATTGGATAGTAAGCCTTCACTCTTAGATTTTAAAAAGAAAAAGGCATTTATAAACAGTTTCGCGACGACATTGGGAAAGATGCACAGCCATAACATCTTTCATCACGATTTAAAGACATGTAATATTATGGTGAAAGAGAATGATGGGTCTTGCAATTTTACATTTCTGGATTTTGATAAGGTTTCATTTAGTGAAAAGATAACTGTCAGGATGAGGGTGAAAAACCTGACACAGATAAATCTGTCTACACCGAGGCGGTTTAATGTAGCGGATAGAATCAGATTTCTGAAAGAATACCTGACACGTTGTAATCTAATGGACAAAAAGTGTGATATAGTAAGGGCCGTAGTAAATCTCAGCAAGGAAGAGAAAATACTCTACGTATCATTGCAAGGAGATGTGACTGAAGATTGGTAGATATATCCTTCATAATCGTAAACTGGAATACCCGTGATATCCTTATGGATTGCCTGCACTCAATTTATAAGACCGTTACGGATATTGACGTGGAAGTATATGTTGTTGATAATAATTCAACTGATGGGAGCCAGGCGGCAGTAAAAAAGGGATTCCCAGATGTAAAGCTCATAGAGAATCCGGCAAATACCGGATTTGCACATGCTAATAATCAGGCCCTCAGAATAATGCAGGGAAGATTCGCAGTGCTCCTCAACTCTGACGCTGTTCTGAAGGAGGGTGCGATAGATAAGCTGCTTGCCTTTATGACCAGTACTCACAGTGCAGGAATAGCTGGTGTTCAGCTCTTAAATGAGGATGGTTCCAGGCAAAATTCAATAGACAATTTTCCATCCATAGAGACAGAGATATTTAACAAAAGTATTCTTCGCCTCCTTTTTCCGGGAAAATACCCGAGTAAGAACAGTAGTTATCAATGGCCGACTGAAGTGGATTCTGTGATAGGTGCATGTATGATGGTCAGAAAAGAGGCAATGGATGAGGTAGGTGTATTAGATGAAGATTATTTTATTTTCCTTGAAGAGACTGATTGGTGTTTCAGGATGTACAATAAAGGATGGAAGGTCTATCACGTTCCTGATGCTGAAGTCTTTCACCTTTCAGGTCACAGTAAAAAAAAGAATCCCTGGAGATCACAGATTGAATATTACAAATCTCTGTACATGTTTTTCAGAAAAAACAGAACCCCGGTATCTTACCTGACACTTCGTATTCTGAAACCGTGGAAGATTTCCATAAACCTTATACTGAACATTTTAGGAAACCTGATAACGCTATTTCAAAAAGAAGGGCTTAGGAACAGGTTGCTGAAATACTATAAACTGTCTGTATGGCACTTACTCATGTGTCCTGATAGTATGGGAATTCAGAAAAATTATGCAAAACAAAAAGATAGTTGAGCCTAAGAAAATGAATGGGTGTCCAATGGTGAAAAACAAAAATATTAAAGAGCTACTTGCCACAACGGTTGTCTGTTTTTTGTAATTGGCTTTTGTTGCAACTTCCATGCTCTCAGCCGGTCCTGTTGTTAAGATTACGCTGCTTCATCTCAACATGTCTACGAAATTGACCCCGTTAGCGGCGGGACCCAGGGTGGTCTGGCACGTGTTGTAACCTTGAAGAAGCAGCTCTTAATAAAAACCGGAATACGTATTAACTGGAGTCAACAAGTATATTACCTACGCGTGGACTTGCCAGATTATAGCGCAAAACCGGCAACGTTTGTATTGCATTTAATTTTCAATTATTAGAGCTGCCGATCACACATGCGTTCTTTGCGCCTGAGGCTGTTATATCAGGCAGTCTGGATACAATGCCTTTGTTATTCTCGTGGAAAGAGATCTTTTTATCTATTTCTCCAATCAGTATTTCCCTGTCCAGAAATCTCTTTTCGATAAAGGCGAGATTAGGGTCGGTTATTCTGAGATGATTGTATAGCCTCTCGGGTGCTGAACTGATTATGATAACCGGAATGCTTGCGTATTCAGGGATATTCCTCAGATACATGAAAAATGTGTCTCCGGTGATCATGTCCATAAGCATGTCCAGGATTATCAGGTCCGGAGTTGTTTCATCCATTTTCTCCATCGCTTCGTAGCCGTCATATGTCTGGATAAATTTATAATTATGGCTTTTCAGCATCGCCTTGTAGATGTTGTGGTAAGTCTCATTGTTCTCTATAATCATTATAGTCTTCATCTTTTTGTTACGTCTCCTGTTAGAGTGTTTATGGTGTTTGTTGTTAATCTATAGTATCTAAGTTCCTGAATACGTGCATCATCACTCCTTGGTACTCTGAGTGACGTTTGTATAACAGGTGAATTCTATTTTCAATGTATATTTCTACCACCTTAAGGAATTATCAGTGATCATCTTTGCAGAGACAGCGAGTCCATTAATGACAAATGTCAATGTGGACATGAGGAGCCTCAAGGGCTATATTTCCTATATAAAATACAATACAGGGTTTTCATAACCGGAAAGACCACGGCTTCTCATTTCAAGAGCAATCCTGAAGGTGGTAAAAACAGAAAGAAGGCTTCGGGGACTTGTTTTTATTGTCTTACTCGTTTGAAATCAGGCGATATATATAATTCGTCCTGGTCACAAAGTTTAACTGCTGAAGTTTTAACTAATTTACATATTCCTGCACATCGTAAGCTGGCTGGCCTGTAACATATCGTCGTGAATTACCCTTCTGATAACGGAAATCAGGCTTTAAGCATTTGGTGGCGGTGTAGTATAATCCTGTCTTACTGCAGAGACCGACTTACTTCTTCTTTAAACAGAGTATAAACGGTTAAATTCTTTTATCAAGGGCAAAAATATATATTAATATTTATTTTGATAAAAGCCGGTTATATCTGCCTTGGAGATGATTGGTGGTAATCGTATCTAGTAAACTTTATCGGGTTGCGGAGTATTGTTCCATTAGCGATACTCATGCCTTCACAGGCAATTCCGGGTGCAATATTCAGTATATGGCATAATTTGTCAGGATCATTTCTTGCCGGATATTGGAGTTTTAAGAAATCCGGGGAAAAGGCAGAGAAAAATAGTTGAAATCCTGAGTTATTTTGTTTTAATGTTCGTAACATCGTTTTACAAAGTTATTAAGCAATATGTCTATCTCGTTTAGCAAATCACAACGTCGCCTGGATAGGATTTATGAATTATGACAAATACTTTCTCACTTAAAACTGCCAATACTATCCTGTATTGTAAGAAATGGCAGGAAACTGTTGATTTCTATAAACATCATTTAAAGTTGCCAATTACCCATGACTCGGATTGGTTTATAGAGTTTAAATTGACAGAGACTGCACATATCAGTATTGCGGATGAGCAGAGGGCGTCCGTCAAGAGCTGCGGCGGGGCGGGTATAACGTTGGCACTTCAGGTTGAAGACATTGCCGGAACCTGGCAATATCTGTGTGACAGTGGACTGGAAATAGATCCGGTCAGGGAACATCCATGGGGTGCTGATGTTTTCTACTTCTTTGATCCTGAAGGACATCGGATTGAAGTCTGGTCACCAAAATAGGAACTAATCGGGAATTAAATTTTCCATCGGAATTTTGCCTGACTTTATTAACTCTACTACATTCTTGACCCTCAGAATTCTTTCCGGACTTGCCGGATGGCTGCGAAGAAAGCTTTTTGATCGAGTTCTGGGAATCTCCAGAGCGAAACGTTTCCAGAGAGCTGCTCCCTTTTCTACATCATAGCCGGCATTATGTGCGTAGATAAGACCCAGATAATCTGCTTCCCGTTCATTTTTTCTGCTGTATGGTGCGTACAGTGCCTGAGTTGTGAGAGGTGCAAGCGGCCCAGTAAGGCCACCTAATGCCCCGCATAATGCGACCATGCGGATATTCTTTGGTAGATGCCTGGCAGTAAGATGTGCAAGTTCATGTCCCATTATGACGGCAAGCTCATCATCATCTTCTACAAAGTGGACCATCCCTGTCGTAAATTGTATACCTGAAAATTTTGCATACGCATTAATCTTCCCCGTTTCCTTAAGACTAATACGTACGTATGGTTTTTCTTCAGGCTTTACGTCAAAGGAAAGTCTTGCATTATTTCTCTCTACTACCACTGTGGAAACCACGTCTGCCTTAAAAGTAACATGGTTACTATCCTTGATCTCTTTACCTTCAATCTCTTTTATAATATCGCCCTCTCTAATGCCTGCAAGGTCAGCTATATAATCGTCTATTACACCAACGACAACACATCCATCTTCTGCCGGCAGCTTATAATACCTGGCAATATCTTCGGTGTTATCCACGATGAGTGCGCCTATCATCGCATGCTTTTCAAATGTTCCTTCCGGTATAATGCTCAGGACATTAAGTCCCACCTTCCATACACTGACCAGATCATTGATATAAATTTCTGTCGCCAGAGTTTCAATTTCTTCCTCCAGCTTCTTCAACTCGTTTTGAGAGATTGGTGGGCCGGTGTTAGTACTCGCACAGCCGGTTACTAATACAAAAGCTGCCAAAATCATAGATAGTATAATCTTGATTACTATGGTTTTGCTATTTTGGTTATTCATCATTAATCAATGCTGAAACCTTGCCTGCTTACTATAAAAAAAGGATTTAACAGATTGCTTTTATTATAGTTTAGCGGTTCATTGGTTTGCATGTTTATTACCGTGCATTTGGCCTGTTCGGCAATTGCCTGGCCTGCCGCTGTGTCCCACTCCATTGTGGGGCCAAATCGCGGATAGACATCGGCTTTACCTTCAGCGACGAGGCAGAGCTTCAATGAACTGCCGGAAGAGACAAACTCAACATTTCCATACTTTTCATTTAATCGTTTTACAAATTCCGAAAACTCCTCTGAGGTATGTGATCGACTGCCAATAACGGTAAGAGAAGTTTTATTGTTTTTGCTCAGTGGTAGCCTTTGTGATTTATCTATCAATTCTTCTATTGATAAATCATCGGTTAAGATTTCGCTGTTTTCCAGCTTGTATGCACCGATGTTCATGGCCGCAAAATAGAACACATCCTTAACGGGTATGTAGATAATACCGAGAACCGGTTTGTGTTTGTGTATGAGTGCAATATTTACGGTGAACTCCCCATTTTTTTTAACAAACTCCTTTGTCCCGTCAAGGGGGTCAACGAGCCAGAAATATTCCCATTTTTTCCTTTCATCATATGGGGTCTCTCTTCCTTCTTCACTTAAAATGGGTACTGTGGAGTTAGTAACGCTTATAGTTTGTTTCAGAACATTCTCAATGATTTCGTGTGATCTTTTGTCTGCTAATGTCAGTGGTGATTTGTCATCTTTCTGCTCAACCTCAAAATCTGAGTCGTAAACATCAAGAATTGCTTCTCCCGCACGTTTTGCGGCAAGAATAGTAGTAAGAATAAGTTTGTCGTATTGAATGGTATCCATTGACTGATTATCATTAAAAATGTCAGATTTTCAACAAAATAATAATTAAATAAACATGGTCTATTTACTTGTTGTCAACGAATTGCTATGATTGAAAAACTATATTTTTTTAAAGATAGAACATTAAAATTTAGAGCTGAAAATGAATAAAGAGCTGAGAAGTGTATGTCCACATGATTGCCCCGATACCTGTGGAATAATTTCATACGTAAAAGAGGGTAAGCTGATTAAGGTCAAGGGCGATCCAGATCATTTTGTCACCAGGGGTTTTCTCTGTAAGAAGGTAATGAACTATCCGGAAAGAGTTTATAGTCCTGACAGAGTTCTCTATCCTCTTAAAAGAGTCGGTGAGAAAGGGGCCGGTAAGTTTGAGAGAATATCATGGGATGAAGCAACTGATACAATCGCATCGCGGTTTAACGATATCATAAACCGACACGGTGCAGAATCAATCCTGCCATTCAGCGGTTCGGGTACATTGGGACTGGTTAATGGTAATGTTGCGGGTAAGCGTTTCTTTAACCGCTTGGGCGCTTCAGGTCTTGACAGGACTATATGCTCCAAGGGTGGAAGAATTGGTTATAAATATACATTAGGCGCGTCATTTGGCGCCGACCCATTAGCCATACCACAATCAAAACTGGTAATTTCATGGGGTACAAACCCGTATTATACTAACATTCATCAGATACCTCTGATAAAGGAAGCAAAAAATAATGGCGCTCTGCATGTCGTCATAAATCCGGACAAAATCAAGTCTGTTGAAATGGCAGACCTCTATATTCAGCCAACACCGGGAAGTGACGCTGCACTCGCGTTAGGCGTAATGAACGTAATTATTAATGAATCTCTGTATGATAGTGATTTTGTTGAAAATTATACAGAGGGTTTCGCCGCATTGTCAGAGCGGGTTCAAGAGTACTCACCGGAAAAGGTTGAAGCGGTCACCGGAGTAGACGAAAAGGTCATAAGGAAGTTTGCTGCTATCTATGCAGGCAGTAAACCATCGTTCATATATGCTGGATCCGGTATGCAGCATCACACAAATGGAGGCATGATGATACGTACAATCGCCTGTCTTCCCGGTCTGGTCGGGGCATGGAAGCATCCCGGCGGTGGAATGTTTTATCCTACCAGTGAAGCGTTTCCGGTCCAGTGGGACATCCTTGAAGGAAAGGATCTCTGTCCCGGTACTCCAAGATCAATTAATATGAATCGGTTGGGACAGACACTCTTGCACGAGGATCCGGGCATTTATGGCCTGTTTGTCTACAACTCAAATCCTGCTGCCGTACTCTTTAATCAACGTAAGGTTATCGCGGGCCTGCAGAGAGAAGATCTGTTTACTGTGGTCCATGAGCAGTTACTTACCGATACAGCGCGTTACGCGGATATTGTTTTGCCTGCCACGACCGAGTTTGAGCATACGGACCTTCACTACTCATATTTCCATTTATCACTTCAGTTAAATGAACCGGTAATAAAACCGCTGGGAGAAAGCAGACCAAATATTGATACATTTAATACATTGGCAAAATCAATGGGTTTTCAGGACAGATGTTTTGATGATTCGGCACTTGATATAATTAACAGTGCGTTAGGAATTGACAGCAGTTATTTAGAAGGCATAACATTAGAGCGTTTGCGAAATGATGGTGTGACGCGCCTGAATATGCCAGGTGAATATCATATGCCATATAAAAACCTTAAATTTTATACTCCTTCCGGAAAGATAGAATTTTATTCTGAAAAAATGAAACGGGATGGTTATGATCCTCTGCCGGTTCATATATCTATCGCAGAAGGTCCTTTAACCTCTCCGGATCTGTATAAAAAACATCCGATTTATCTCCTTACTCCATCAGCAAAATCATTTCTGAATTCAAATTTTGCAAATATCCGTAATCCGGGGAGTGAAGAAGAGAAGCCGATCCTGGAATTAAACTCACTGGATGCCGGGAGACGCGGGGTAAAAACCGGTGACAAGGTCAGGGTGTTTAACGAGCGAGGTGAGTGTGCCCTCTGGGCATCTGTAGGAGATTACCTTAAAGAAGGTGTTGCAATAAATAAAGGTATATGGTGGAATAATCTGAGCCCCGGAGGATGCAACAGCAACCAGACAACGCCGGATAGACTGGCGGATATGGGAGGGGGATCTACCTATAATACTAATTTAGTACAGATAGAGAAGTTAAACGATCCTGTTTAAGGAATGGAGGTGAGTAAAATGGAAAAAGATAGAGTACTTGTGAAAGACGTTGTTTTTCCTGTTTTTCAGATGAAGGAAGATTTTAAACAAAGTCGGCTTATTAAGTATATGGAGGATGAGAGCGTTCCCGCCTCAAAGAGGTTGAACTGGCTGCCATATTTTACGTACTTTGCCAATTCATTTTCTGACATCAACAACTATATCCTTCCTTATGAAGAACCTGCTGATGAATTTGAAGAGCAGATTAACAGTCACGCCGCAACTGATGCGGAGCATAATTCTCTGATTAATAAGGATATGCGGAATTTACAGGACAAACTCAAAGATTTTACCTTTGCCGATTGCCTGGAATTTCTGTGGAATGATAATATTAAAAATAGCAGACTGGTTGCCTATGGGATCGCAAATCTTACGCAGATGGCTTCAAACCCTTTGGTGCGGTACTGTCTTATCCGTGTCATCGAAGAGTTGGGTAACACCTTTTTTCTTATTTCACATAAATGCACAGTAGGCGTAATCGAGAGTAATTACTTCGGCGATGTCCACCTGGGATATGAGCCCGGTAACTTACACGGCTGTGATCCTGATAAGTTTGAGAGTCAGTCATTAACCGTCGAAGAAGCGGAAACAGCAAGATATGTTATGCAGAAATGTTATGATCTTTTCTTTGACATGATAGAGGAGATGTATGATAGAGCGATAGAAAACAGATTTGATTTTGATTAGAGTCTTCATTGTATTCTATAGTTTCTAATTTACATGGATGTTCGTGCTTGCTTTATTTTCGATAGGTTCGGTTGCCGTCTGTTTGTGCCTTTCGTACTGGTGTTTCAGCAGAGGTATGCTTCGTGAAATAAGCTCCGAATAATATATATAAGAAAAAACACTCCTTAAATGGCTGATATTATAGTAGAAAGTTTGCTGGTAATTATAGTAGGGACAACGTTCTATTTTCTGTTGTTGAATGACAAAAAGAAAAATAGAAATAAATTCATTCTTTATGGATTTGTCCTGATCCTTTTTGGCGCCATTATTGATATCACCGATAATTTCCCTTCATTAAATAAATACATCGTTATCGGAGACAATGTATATCAATCACTTCTTGAAAAAGTAGTTGGATACCTTTTCGGGTTTGCTCTTCTTGCAATCGGATTCCAGAAATGGATTCCAGGAGTTTCAGAACGGGAAACAGGGAATAATAAGTCAGAAATTCCGATTCATGAAATAATGGGTTCTGAAAACAAGCTGGTGGATTCCCTGGCATTCTGGCAGGAGCTGTTAAATGCTATTCCGGTACCTGTTTTCTATAAAAACAGAGAAGGGATATATTTAGGATGCAATAAAGAGTTTGAGGGTTTTTTAGGTATAAGTAAGGGAGAGATTATCGGGGAATCGGTTTATGATGTTGCTCCTGAAGAACTTGCAGACGGTTACCATGAAAAGGATATGGAACTATTTAATAACCCCGGAACTCAAATTTATGAGTTTGAGGTCAAAAACAAATCAGACTGTATAAGGAAAGTGATTTTTCATAAAGCGACATTCTATGATAGTAACGGAGAAGTTCGTGGCTTAATCGGAGCCATACTGGATATTACCGATCGTAAGAATGCGGAGAGTGAACGCGAAAAATTAATTTCCGAACTGAAGGTTGCTCTTGAAAAAGTAAAAGTTTTAAGTGGTTTTCTTCCAATATGCGCTTCCTGCAAGAAAATCAGAGACGACAACGGTTATTGGAACCAAATCGAAGAATACATTTGTGATCATTCTGAAGTAGAGTTTAGTCACAGTATCTGTCCGGTATGTATTAAGAGACTATATCCTGACTTTGGGGATTAAGTGAAATAAGAACAGCCTGATTTTCCACTGATTAAAATACGATGAAAACCAATATTACGTCAAAACCACGCAGGTTCATAATGTTCCACAAACCGAAAGGGACGATTGTCACTCTGTCTGATGAAAAAAACCGTAAGACGGTTTATGACATTCTGCCCAGGTTTATGCTTGAAGACAGGTGGATACCTGTAGGCCGGCTGGATAGGGATTCGAGAGGCCTGTTACTTTTTACTCGTGAAGGCGGATTGAGTGATCTTCTGACACAGCCGGGTAAATTCTCAAAATTTTATGAAGTATCTATTCGCGGACGAATCACTGAAGAGCAACTCCAACAGACACTGCAGGGTGTTAAAACGCCAATAGATATGTTGAAGTTTAAAGGGGTGAAAACTTTAGGATATGCAGGCCCAAAAACCCGGTTGATGGTAGAACTGACAGAAGGAAAGAACCGACACATTCGACGTGTTTTTGGCGCTCTTCAAGACACGCAATCTCATACGCCTTTAAAGGTGCTGGATCTAAAACGAATACAGATAGGTCCTGTTAAACTTGATATACCCTCATCCCAGTGGAGGTTCCTTACGCATGAAGAGGAAAATGCTTTAATAGATGGCACTTCCAGACCAAAGCGAAGGGGTCGTAGAACAAAACGCTAACGCTGTGAACGTTATCATGCACTATTGCTCTTCCACTGACAAGTATATGGACAAGAAGCCTTTAAGAGCGCAAAGAGGAACGATTAGTGAGCGCTTTTCATGGTGTCTGACAAAAGTTTATACGCTTCAGCCCAGGCGTCCCTGACGTCTGGTGTATAGTCTTTACCCAGGCTTTGTTCTAAAGTCCAGAGAAGCGCTTCTCCGACAGTTTCGTAATACTCTTCTTTCACTCCATACCGAACATGGCGTCTCCCCAAATCCTGAATCACGGGCATTATTGAATCAGGTTTATTAAGACCGGAAACCGCATAATCTAACATCTGCATAAGCATTCTACCTTGAGTCTTCATATCTCCCTTAAAAAGTAATTTCAACGAGGGAGCTAACTCAAAAAGACGATTGTAAAACAACTCTGCGGTCACTTGAGAAACAGGACGTACTTTCTCAAAGGTTTTTTGAACTAACCTGATTTGATCGACTTTCATTGTATTTCTCCAAGTAGTGTTTACAGGTATTATTCCCTCTTTCGTGTATAACAATCCCTATCTTCTGGCGGTTCCTTCTTTAATCTTTTGCGCATAGTTGGACGAGATAAAAAAATAGTTATCTCTATTGAACATTGAACTCAGAATCGTATAATACAATGAAAAATAGTTAAAAATTATTAGAGAGAATGCGTAATAAAAACATGTCAGAACAAGAACAGCAACCGGATATTATTTATACTATTACAGATGAAGCGCCTGCACTGGCTACCTCTTCATTTCTGCCTATTGTAAAGCATTTTGCAAAAGCTGCAGGAATAACAATAGGTACCAGGGATATCTCTCTGGCTGGACGCATCATTGCTAATTTCCCTGACAATCTGGACGCAGCGCAGAGACAACCTGATGCCCTGGCCGAACTCGGCAAGCTTGTTAAAAGTCCGGCTGCCAATGTGATCAAACTGCCAAATATCAGCGCGTCTATACCACAACTCAAAGCTGCTATCGCTGAATTGCAGGAACATGGATATAACATACCGGATTATCCTGAAGACCCTCAGACAGAAGAACAAAAAAATATTCAGGCAAGATATAAAACCGTTTTGGGAAGTGCGGTAAACCCGGTATTAAGAGACGGTAATTCAGACCGCAGGCCGCCGGCAGCGGTGAAAGAGTACGCCAGGAAACATCCACACAAAATGGGTAAGTGGAATCCTGATTCAAAAACTCACGTAACCCATATGAACGGAGGGGATTTCTTTTCCAATGAAAAGTCAGTTACTATCTCAAGTTCGTCTGCGGGCAGTGCCAGAATTGAGTTTGTTGGCGAAGATGGACAGGTTACAATCCTGAAAGACAAATTATCCTTTCAGGAAGGCGAAGTTGTTGATGCGACGTTCATGAGTCGCAAAGCCTTACGCGCATTCCTTTCTGAACAGATTGCAGATGCTAAGAGAAAGGGTGTCCTGTTCTCTCTACATCTTAAAGCCACGATGATGAAGGTTTCTGATCCGATTATCTTTGGCCAGGCAGTTGAAGTGTTTTTCTCAGATGTTTTTGATAAACATTCAGCTGTTTTCGAAGAATTGTGTGTTAATCCTGACAACGGTCTGGGTGATGTCTATACCAAAATCAAGAGCTTGCCTGAATCACAAAGAGAGGAAATTGAAACCGATATAGAGACGTGCCTTGATGCACAGGCCGATCTCTACATGGTAAACTCAGATAAGGGCATAACGAATTTACATGTTCCAAGTAATGTGATTATTGACGCATCTCTGCCGCCGATCATTCGTGACGGTGGAAAAGCATGGGGGCCTGATGGAAAAGCACATGATGTTAAAGCTGTTATTCCGGATACCAGCTATGCCGGTATCTATGACGAAACCGTAAAATTCTGCATAGAAAATGGCGCGTTTGACCCTGCGACAATGGGCAGTGTTGCCAATGTCGGTCTTATGGCAGGAAAAGCCGAGGAGTACGGCTCCCATGATAATACGTTTAAAGCGCCCGGAAATGGCACGATCAGGGTTATTGATGCGGCGGGCAAAGCACTGCACGAACATCGCGTCGAAGAGGGTGATATCTGGCGCATGTGCCTGGTTAAAGATGCACCGGTAAAAAACTGGGTTGAACTGGCAGTTGAAAGAGCCAGGGCAACCGGCTCACCGGCTGTTTTCTGGTTAGACAAAAACAGGGCGCATGACGCGCAGCTTATTAAAAAAGTAAATCACTACCTGGGTGTTCTTGATCCGGAAGGTCATCTGAAGATTCAAATTATGTCCCCGGTTGAAGCCATCCGCTACACGCTGCGGCGTGTTAAAGAGGGCATGGATACGATCTCAATTACCGGAAATATTTTGCGTGATTATTTGACTGATTTGTTTCCCATACTTGAGCTTAACACCAGCGCAAAAATGCTCTCAATCGTTGGCCTGTTGAACGGAGGCGGAATGTTTGAAACTGGCGCTGGAGGCTCAGCACCCAAACATGTTCAACAGTTTATAGAAGAAGGGCATTTACGGTGGGATTCACTTGGCGAGTTTGCAGCTATTGCCGCGTCTTTGCAGTACCTCTGTGATGCACGCCAAAATGTGAAAGCGGGTATTGTGGCCAAAGCGTTGGATCAGGCAACAGCAAAACTTCTGGATAAAAACCAGTCACCATCAAGCAAGGTAGGCGAGTTGGACAACAGGGGAAGCCAGTTCTATCTCACGCTATACTGGGCACAGGCGCTTGCGGCACAGGAAGAAGATTCTGAACTTCAGGAATACTTTATTCCGCTTGCAAAAGCACTGGCTTCAGGAGAAGAACAAATTATAAAAGAGTTGAATAATGCACAGGGGCAGAAAGTTGATCTGGGCGGTTACTACCATCCTGATCCTGAAAAAGTAGCGAAAGCCATGCGTCCAAGCTCTACACTAAATGCCGCATTTCAATCGTAATTCGTACTGCTAAAGATAAGTTACCATAAAAGGTAGCTGACTCTGGTTTTCCAGGAAATATTTAAGATTCATATTATTCCAATATGCAAACAGACTATTCAAACATTCCCAATAAGCTTGAGCTTCATTACCGTTTTACTGACGACGATCACACAATGGATGCGATCATCAGGAACAGTTGTGAGAGAGAGTTGCTGGCTATTGTAAATGAAATAGCTTCATTATTAGAAGTAGATATAACTATTGAAACGGAAGTCTCTAGTAATGGTGGTCTCAGTGAGTTATGGACACTTGTCTCAGAAAACAGATATGTGACAGGTGTTATAATCGGCATTCTGATAACTGTTTTATCAGGATGCTTGACAAAAGATTGTGAATTATCTGATCTGCAAAAAAAAGAATTAAGATTAAAGATTGAGAAATTAAAGAAAGGACTGAAGGAGAGTAAAGGCGAAAAACCGGATATCAACCCTGCAGATTCAATCACAGCTTTTAACGGTAATAATAAAATAATAAAACACAAATCAATTTTTTATCAAAACCTCAATGAATATGCTAAAGTTACACAAGTAACTACCGTCCTGTTATCACATGACAACCAACCGATAATTGATCCTATAGTTATAGAGAGAGAAGACTTTGGCAAATTTATTATAACAACAGACGAATTACCACCGGAGATGGATGAAAATGCTACTATAGAAATCATATCTCCTGTATTAAAAAAGGGAAAATACAGTTGGAAGGGTATTTATAAGGGAGAGATAATTCCTTTCTCTTTGAGAGATAAGGACTTTAAACAGCAGGTAATTAACCGTGATATCCAATTTAAAAATGGCACATGTATTGATTGTGTTTTAGAGATTTCAAGAAAGAAGAGTAATTTGAGTGAAATTCAAAATTCAGGATATACGGTAATGACCGTCCTGCGAAAACATGATGAAGATACTACAACGGAAACTCCACAAGGCAAAAGATATAGAATAAAAAAAGAGATGGATACAAAACAACTAAAATTATTTTAAGAGTTAAACAACTCGCAACCTGCAACTCGTAATCCCTGTTTTTTGTAAATCAGATATGATGCTCATCTGAATACGTGGATTCGGTCTCCGGCCTTAACCCACCTCTTTTATATACAATAAAACGGGAATGCTCCCAAAAGAAGGTAACAAGACCAAGCCTTATCAGTCATTCATCCGGTTAAAGTTCTTTTCTGAAATTACCACTTTCATATTTTTCTACATAGCTACTCCGCCATGTTGGTTATCCAATGTGCAATATACCACATCATTTCAATAAAGTTCTTAATAGTAAATTTATATCAAAGTCGACAAAAGAGAAACTCCACAATTTTTAAAGAACTTTTATATTAGAGAGAATCAACCTATCTGTATTCTTTTGAGAGACTTGCATAATAGCAAAGATAAACATAAGAGATATTTGTCACGTTATTGAATAGCTATCATGGGGAAGCTGAGATCAGCTATGTACAGAGTCTATAAGAGATGAAGTTCTGTTTGGTGGCAGGCATATTTTTGAGTTGAGATATATTTAGATTTGCTACTATAATAGCTGTCAATTAAAGTTTGACAAGAGTTGATGGTGATCAAATACGATTAAAGAGTAAGCAAACAATGGGGAAGCAAGAAAAACTTTTAATGCAAATACTGAAAGGCCAATCAGATGCTAATATCAATTTCCAGGATTTAGTAGGGTTAATGAAAAGATTTGGTTTCGACAAAAGAGTAAGTGGAAGTCATCATATCTTTTAGGAAAGAAGGAGTATTGGAAAAGATCAATTTGCAAAAAGAAGGCAACAAGGTCACCTTATCAAGTTCGGCAAGTTAGAAATGTTATTTTAAAATATAAGTCAGGAGTTAAGTCTAATGGATAAGTATGATGTTATTATTTACTGGAGTAAAGAAGATAACGCTTTTGTTGCAGAAGCACCAGAATTGCCTGGGTGTATTGCCCATGGTGATACACACTCAAAAGCCTTGACAAACCTGAAATCGGCAATGAAACTTTGGATAAGAACTGCCAAAGAATTTGGAGATTCTATCCCTGAACCCAAAGGTCATAGGCTTGCATTTGCATAAAATTATTTAAGACATGGGGAAAGGACTAGGACGTCCGATCTCACCGCACCTTTTGATTTTAGTCGTATAAGTCTCGGATATAACTAACCCGCACCAGTCTGCCTGAACGACAAGTTGGGTAGGCCATTCATCCGGTTCAAGTCTTTTCATGGAATTATTACTTTCATTTCAAAGCAAAAGAAAGTTCAAAGCATGAAGAAAATATTCCATTAAGCAAGGTTATTAATGATTTAGAATTGAAATAACCGTCTAATTGGATTTTGACCAAGGCATCGCATTTCGACACCTGACACTTTTAAATTCTCTTTTTAGTACGTATTTATCAAGATGATAATATACAAAAACGGCTTATAACAATAAAAAGCAAGTGAATATTTAGGGATTAGTGTTAACACATTGTACTCATGGGTATCTCAGGAAAAAATTGATTATGTCAAGATAGGGCGGCTTACTGAATTTGATTTAAAAATTATTGACAAGTATATCGAAAATAACAGTGTTGAAGCGGTTAATTGACTTGAAATGAATCTTGAAATATTGTACTTTCTTAAGTTATGAGTGTATACAAAAGAAAATATCGTGATAGGAAATCAGGTAAGATTGTTGAGTCTGAAAAATTGCATATCAGCTACTATTTTGAAGGCAAACAAATAAGAGAGGCAGTTAGTTCTAATAAGCGGGTTGCAGAGGAAGCATATAAAGCGGTAACGGGAGAAATTGTCCAGGGTAAATACGGTCTTAGACATGACACAAAGAGTCCAAAATTTGAGGACTATGCAAATGTATATTTGGAGTACTCAAAGGCTAATAAGCGTTCTTATGAGACAGACGTGACCATGTTCAAGGCTTTGTCTGCTTTCTTTAAGGATATAAACTATCAAAGATCACACCGTGTCTAATTGAGAAATATAAGATTGAGAGAGGTAAAAAGGTAGCAAGGATGTCAAAGAAGCCGATTGCCAAGGCTACTATCAATAGAGAACTGGCTGTTTTGAAAGCAATGTTTAACATGGCTATAAGAGATGGTGAGGCAGATTCTAATCCGGTTAAGGCAGTGAAGTTTTTCAAAGAGGATAACAAGAAGGAGAGGATTCTATCATCTGAAGAAATACAAAGACTACTGGCTGAGTGTAACGACCACTTAAAGCCTATTGTCATATTAGCATTGAATACCGGCATGAGGCTGAGAGAGGTTTTATATTTAAAATGGAGTCGTATCGATTTTAATAGAAATATAATTATTGTTACTCAAACTAAAAGCAATGAGAATAGAAATATACCAATGAATGGTTTTGTCATTAAAACTATAGATAATATAAAAAGAAATTCTGAATATCTCTTTTGCGATACTAAGACTGGAGAACCTTTTCATTCTATCAAAACTACATTTGGCAAAGCATTGATAAGGGCTGGATTAGTCGATGTGCGCTTTCGCGATTTGAGACATACGGCAGCGACTATGATGGTGATGAGTGGGGTTGATTTAGTAACGGTAAAAGAGATATTAGGGCACTCCAGCATCGAGATGACGATGCGTTATGCACATCCAACTACTGAGGGGAAAATGAACGCTGTTAAGGCTCTTGAGAGACAAATGGAGGATGTGGACAAGCACAATATAAGCACATCGGCAAACCATGCCTTCTCGCCAAAAATCGTAAATAATTCAATCAATTAAGCTTAGCCCGCGTGGCTCAATGGTAGAGCACGTCACTCGTAATGATGAGATTGTGGGTTCGATTCCCACCGCGGGCTTTAAAAAACAGAAGGATTTAGCCACAGACTTTCACAGAACAAAAACAAAATAATATTCACCTCTGAGGCGTGAGAGCGCAAAGGGAAGACAGCAGATAATTTTAACCACTGAAACACACGGAATAGCACTGACAGTAAAGACAAAGAAAAGATGGACGGGGAAAACTGTTTAAACAGCTAAAACCGTTTGAACGGTTCAAGAAGCAAGAAGTACAATTATTTTTTGTTTTATTATTAATTTAATTTTCTCGGTGATCTCTGGTTTACACCCAGCTATGCTGGATTGTTCTATTCAATTGAAACGTATTGAGATTGGTAATTGTTTATTCTCCAATTAGCTGCGCATTGGCGTGTGAAAGTGATGAAACACGCGAAACACTGCGCTATCTGTAATGGGAGCAGAGGGGTCTTTAAACTCACAAAGCCAATATGCGGAACGCCGCAGGGTGGCGTGATTTTTCCACTGCTCGCCAACATTTTTCTCAATGAGATGGACAAGGCTTTTCACTGTCCACCTGATTCACCGCTATACTTTGCAAATGCGCGTCTGATCCGTCATGCGGATGACTCTGTCGTAATGGTTCGCTATATTGGCAGACGCATAACTGATTGGCTGGAAGAGTTATTTTCGCAAGGGTTATCCAGGGAAATGCTTCAGAGATATAAATTTGTTTGTACTTGAACGCTTCAAATCGGTTATAAATCACCGGAGCCAACGACGAAGCCGACCTCTCAGAGATGGAGAAAGCCTCTATGCAGGATTGCGCAGATTTGGCTATGTACCTCTCTGATAATGGCAGAATCGGGTTCACCTGTGTAATGCCTTGTGACGAGAATATCGCGTGAGCCGTATTAGTGGAAATCTCTTTCTACGGTTCGACGAGGACCTCGGGATTAAACCCCCCGCGATTACTCTACTGTGAGGAATTAAGGGCTTAAAACATCGATTTGACATTTTGGTTTTTACTTTAAAACAAATAAGATCAAATACAGCTCCCATAATACAACAGAAGCGAAAATAAGTAGTATAATGACAAACAGATATTTCGCACGAATCTTTGTTCCGAAGATGTGGACATTTTTATATATGAGCAGCAGGACTATGGAAGCGGTGGTCAACAGGTACTTAGCCGCGAGAAATGGTAACGTTCCATATCTCAGGAAGTGTTCCATTATTGGATTGACTTCAGCCGCGCCATTACGAATTAAATAGAGGGTGAGCATGGCGTCTGTCAAACTCAATAAAATTATGCTAATAATTATGCCGAAAACTCTCAAGCTGTAATGATCAAGGAAATAGCTTTCCTGATTATCTTCATGCCGCCGCATTCCCTTCCGACGTCCAAAAAACAGATACCATAATCCCGGTAACCCTTCATCCTGCCTTCTGGCAGAGGAGTCTGATCGGTTTTTATCCTGCCCTGTAGTCGATTGTAATTTCATAGAGTGAATTTTACTAGTTTGTCATGAAAAAGCAAATAAGGAAAAGTTGAACGCAGATTAACGCAGATTTTGAAGATTAATAAGGAGTGAAAAGACTAATGAGAAGTGACAGTTGGTAGAAATAAAAAATGAAAAGGGGCCGAGGATAAGGAGGGAAAATTTTGACCACAGATTTACACGGATAGACACTGATGTAAAAGACAAAAAGAGGCAAAAATTTAGCTGAGGAAAGCATGAAACTCAGAAAAAAAGGCAAATGACTATTCACTGCGAGGACGCTAAGAACACCAAGGAAAGATACTTTGAGTTACTATTAACTGATGACAAATGATTAACCTGGCCACGGATTTAACATGCAGTTAATGGTGACCCCTTTCTTTTTTCTCGCAAAAATAGGTGATGACAAAATAGTGACTACAATATTTTTCGAATATTTGTTAAACATGTTTTTCATTTGATTTTTCCACTACGCACCACAGAAATGAAATTGTCAAGCACAGTTACTGCTTGCCAGAGAATTCCAGAAAACACCGATCGCAAGTTCTTACTCTCAACACCGAAGTCATTGGCGATTTTTCTATAGTTGCTGCCCTTACGGTGTGTAGCACTGCTAGATCGTAGATTTTGGAGTTTACGCAGAAATGGAACCGGATTAACGACACCTTCAACACCACAGGTGCTAAGAGCAGCTTCTAGACGTGCAATGCTACCCTTAAATCTGTCATTTTGCTTCTCAGAAATCAACTTATTCAAATGTTTTTCGTTTAGTGAATCTATCAGTATCTTTGTGAGGCTCAAAACCAACTCGTCAAAATCGCGCTGCTCATCAGTAGCAGGTATTCTCAAGCACTGTAAGTGGTACGCGTCGTCAGCACCTAATGGCAGCAACAACTGCCAATCAAGACATTCGTCACACACCTTTTGCAAATCATGATAGCGTTGTCTAAACAAGTGTTCTGGCCTATTTGAATCAGCGAACTGGGCCATGATCTGGTTCTTAAAATAGGTTTCACTCATACCACCTTCTGGAAGAATATTGTGTGTCCGCCAGTGTAGTTGATCTTCGTAAGAAAGATCTCGTCCGAGATCGCCTAACCATGCGCAGACTTTATCCTCGTGATGGTTGTCGATATAAATACTCCACAAGTAGCCACAATGCAGAATCGACTCCTCTACTGAGTACTTACTGGGCTGTTGGTAGTACTTGTCTAATACTTGCTTGTGGAAGTGCACAGGGGTTAAGTAATTGGGTGCATTCGGATTCGCTCCAAAATTGTTAGCCAGAACACACGGGTTCGATGTGTTTGTAATTTCTTCTCCGTCCTTATCAACACCAATGATAAATGCAACATACTTCTTTTCCGGTTCTTTCGCAAATCCCCAGAAGACGCTCTTAGATTTCGGTAATGGGGCAACGAGTCGTTTCCCATGCAACCGACTAAACGATTGATGATTACCAATGCCAGAATCCGCTCCGTAGTTATGCCGCCAACACATAAGATCTTTGCACTGATCATCATCCTGCTTAGGTTCAAGTTCTTCCAACGAGTACTCCGAGCGTTCTCGGCAGTCGAATTGAATTGATAGGTACATTTCCTTTATTGCCAGAAACTGACAAATTTCCTTGAGCCTTATCTGTATATGCTTCGTAGAAACGATAGCTATCAGATGCTCGTTACCTTCATTATCAATCTTGATGTACTTGTCCAGCTTTCTGTCATGATATAGACAGTGGAAAAGTCGAAACTCTTCACATATTTCCTTGTAACTATCACGCATGCCAGAGAACTCACGGTCAATTAGCAAAGGTTCGATCCCATTATCATCACCATAGCGCAGGTATTTAACGCGCTTCTTCCCGCCTTCGTAGTACTCAACAGCACCAGGTATGCCCCCACCGTGCAAGAAATCCCATGATGGGTTAGAAAGGGATCGTTCTATTTGATCTGATGGAATTAGCGCACAATAGATATAGTAGCTGTGAAGATCTTTAGTATCTGACAGATATACAGTGAGCATATCTGTCATTTTCAGATTACATTGCAACCGCTTCAGCATCTTAGTTTGCGATAAACGGTCTCAATCCTCATCAACACTCATAATGACACTTAGTTCCTTTTTTTATTAGAGCTAACTGGTAATTGATAAGTTATATGGAATCCGAAGACAACCCCCGTATTAGGGATAGCTGTCCCTGTGTCCTTGCAGAATCAACTTAATTTATGATAAGCATATCCATCATCTAATGGTATATCAATTTGACAGGTCGTAAGTTACTATAGCGGTATAATACTTTAGTAAATAGTAAAAGCAAGGGGAAAACGAGATGCGAGTTTACCGCGTTGCGGGTTACGGGTTGCAAGTTTCGAGTTCCGAGTTAGGAATGGATCGGTCTTTATCCTGTTATCCTGTCTAAAAATAGTTTTTACTCTTTGCGCTCTTCGCATCTTGCAGTGAATCCATTTTTCTTTGTTTTTAACATCTGTGATAATCTGTGTAAATCTGTGGCTAAATAATTCTTTTTATCTATAATATGTCAAATGAATAATAAAGATGTTCAATATCTTAATGATCTAAGTTATGGCTACTGGAAATCTCAGGCTCTTTTTGTGGCTTCTGAGTTGGATCTGTTTACCTTGATTGGAGTGCGAGGAAAAAGCGGTAAGGTCATTGCTAAAAAGCTCGGAACTCATCTCAGGGCGACAGAAATGCTCTTAAACGCGCTCGTCTCGCTCAAACTCTTGACAAAGAGTAGGGACATATTCAACAATACAGCAGTTTCCAGGCGTTGTTTGATGAAAGATAGCCCTGCTTATCAGGGGGACAGGATTCAGCATTTTCATAATATGTGGGACTACTGGTCTAAATTGAGTACTGCTGTCAAGACCGGTAAGCCAACGGCATATGATAATGCAAAGCGGGGGGTTGATAAGCAGAGATTAAGAGAGTTTATCAAGGCCATGCACAACAATGCTTCGGTACAGGCCGATGAATTGTACATAAAATTGCAGATTAAGAAATATAGCAGACTTCTGGATCTGGCAGGGGGACAGGGAACATATGCAGTAAAGTTTGCGGAGAAAAACCGAAATCTTAAAGCTGTTGTCTTTGACCTTCCTGATGTTATTAAGATTACCAGAGAGCATATTAAGGAGTCCGGAATGACCGGACAAATTACTGCAAAGGCTGGTAACTGCCTTGAGGATAGTTTAGGTAAAGAGTTGTATGACATTGTCTTAGTGTCACATCTGTTACATGCTTACGACGCGTCAGAGAATCAGAAAATCTTAAAAAAGTGTTGGGATTCATTGATGAAAGACGGTATAGTCGTTATCCAGGAATTTATTTTGAATCCTTCGAAGACAATGCCTCTCTTTGGAACACTCTTCAGTCTGAACATGTTGATGGGTACGCACAATGGTTCTTCGTTTTCTGCAATTGAGATAAAGGAGTGGTTAAAAAGGGCAGGATTTAAAGGTTTAAAAAGAATTGATTTGGGTATGGATTCAGGATTAATTATTGGATGTAAATTATAAATTTCGAAATGTGATTTAGGAGAGAGAAATGCGTAGAATGATTGTTATACCAGTAGTGTTATTCTTATTCGCAATGCAGGCAAATTATTTTCTGTTTGCGAATGAAGATGCAGAGGCAGAGACAGAAGTAGGTATCGATGCCGCAGAAGTTAATACGGATGAGAGCACAGCGACTGTATCTGAGATTAGCGAAAGTGCCGAAGCAGTGGTAGAGAAAGGAGCTGAAGCAACAGCCAATAAAGTTACTCCGGTAGTCGCTGTTGAAGAAAAAGAAAATGATGTTATTGCTATGGTAAATGGCGAAAAGATCTTACGTATAACTTTTGATAAAAGATTGAATGTATTTAGACGTATGGACCAGGAAGTGACAGATGCAATTAAAATGCAAGTAGTTGACCAGTTAATAAAAAAAATGTTGTTGAAGCAATTTGTTGATAAACAGGATGTAAGTGTAAGTGGCGATGATATTCAAGGAGAGATTGAAAAAATAAAGTTTTTTTTACAAAACAATCCTAGTAATAAAGACAAACCGATGGATGAAATATTGGAAACTCAGGGTTCAAGCATTTCTGAATTGAAAGAAGAAGTAAGCAGGGCACTTGCTTTAAGTAAATACCTGGAAAATTCAGTTACTGATGCTGATAAAAAAAGTTATTTTGATGCAAACATAGACGCATTTAATGGTGCTAAGGTAAAGGCAAGTCATATCTTAATTGACACAAGAAACCTGAAAACTGATGCGGAAAAAGAAGAAGCAAAAAAGATGATTGAGATTGTAAAGATCGAAATAGATAAAGGAACAGATTTTGCCAAAATGGCGAAAAAATACTCAAATTGTCCTTCTGCGGAAAATGGGGGTGACATTGGTTTCTTTCAAAGGAAGGGTTCGATTGTAGAAGAATTTGCTCAAGTTGCTTTTGCGATGAAAGTTGGAGAAATAAGCGAACCTGTGAAAACACAATTTGGGTATCACATAATTAAGGTAACAGAAAAAGAAGAGGGAAAAGATGTTAGTTATGCAGATGTGTCAGACATGGTCGACTTTGTATATATGCAAATAAAAACCGAAAGTCTTTTGAAGGAATTGCATGATAAAGCAGAGATCAAGATAATGCTGTAGACTATGTTTCAAAGTATTTTGCATCTGATCATCGGTATCTTGTTATCACTACATTCGTGGTGACAAGATACCGAAAAGAGTGGGAAACATTACAAATCCTTAACTTTTTTATAAAGATCAGGCAGTTTTTTTATTAATACCTGTATTCTTTTTTCAAAAGTAAGTGGTTTTGCAGGAGATCCCCATACAACGGATCCCGGTTCTAGGTTTTTATAAACATTAGAAGCTGCGCCTACCATACAATTATCTCCGATTTCCACGTGATCAGTAACACCGACGTCTTCCGCAATCATTACATTTTTACCTATTTTTACGCCTCCTGCGAGTTTCGCATAGGCGATCAGCATAGAGTTCTCTCCAATAGTGCAATTATGGGCTATATGGGAGTGATTATCAATTTTGACACCAGAGGCTATAATCGTTTTGTCCAGGGCCGCTCTTGCAATAGTTACGTTTGAACCGATGGAGACGTCATCACCTATTTCAATAGTGCCTACCTGAGGGATCTTTACGTGTTTGCCTTCTATTTGTAGAAAACCGAACCCGTCATCGCCAATAGATGCGCCTGATTGGATTACAGCGCGTTTACCGATTGTCACCTCTTCTCTGATTGTAGCGTTCGCGTATATTGTAGAGTCGTCGCCTATCTTACAGTTTGTTCCTATATAAACATTAGGGTATATGGTTACATTTTGACCTATTTGTGTATTTCCATCAATTACGACATTTGCCCCTACTGATATATTATCTCCAATGGAAGAGTCTTTTGAGATTACTGCAGATGGATGAATATCTCGTGGCCGCTGCTGTTTCTTGTCTGAAATAACCTTGAGCAGTTTGATGAATGAGAAAAACGGCTTATCGACAATAATTAATGTCTTTTTTGTTTCATCAATTGGCCGATGTGATACAACAGCAGAAGCCTTTGTATCTAAAACCTTGGTTACAAAATTTTCATTCTTTATAAAGGTTATATCACCTTCTACAGCATTTTCAATACTTGATACGCCCGTAATGCATAAGTTTTCATCGCCTGATATTTTACCACCAATAATATTACTGATCTGTTTAATGGTGTATTCCATATAAATTAGTTACTTTCTGACACTTAATTATTAACAAAAAAAGGCAAGAGAATTGTGCTAACTTATATCACAGGTGTATGATACTGTCAAATTGAACTTTCATGTTGACAAAAGTCAAGGATAGAAATAGTATTCTACGACTAGTATCAGTTATTTATTTGCTGTACATAGGTTGCGATTGCATTTTGATCGACATTTATATTAGGAAAATTAAATATTGCTATGATTAGATCTGAGGCTGTTGTTTGTATAGATAAAGATAAAATTACATTGTTGTGTGACGAAGCTATCAAATCAGGAGCAACGATTACAAAGTTAATTTCTACGAAAAGTATTGTAGTAGAGCCATGGGTCCAATTGAAGTGTAGATTTGGGTGTTCGAAATTTGGGAAATATAAAACCTGCCCCCCATATACACCAACGTATAAAGAGACTCGGGAATTGATGAGTTGCTATGAGAGTGCCATCCTGATAGAAGGTCAGCCGCCTGCAAAACAATTTGAAGGGATGCTTCTTCAACTAGAGCATAAAGCCAATCTGTCCGGATTTTATAAGGCTTTTTCACTAAATGCCGGTCCGTGTCCACTTTGTGCAGAATGCGATGTGGAAGGTGCTTGCCCCATGCCTGAAAATGCAAGACCGTCAATGGAGGCCTGTGGAATAGACGTTTTCGAGACAGTTCGTAGCAATGGTTTTGAAATAAAATTCCTCGAGCACAAAACTGAATATGTTAAATATTTTGGATTACTTTTACTTGAATAGTAAAGAAAGTTTCCTTTTCTTTACATGAGGAATTATAGAGGAATATAGAGGAATTATATATGTGTGGAATTGTAGGTTATATTGGAGATAACAAAGCTGCTCCTATACTAATTAATGGAATCAGGAGACTTGAATACCGGGGGTACGATTCTTCTGGAATATCTATTATTGAAGGCAACAAAATATTTTCTGAAAAATCTGTAGGTTTCATTAGTGAATTGGAGAAGAAGATAGACGGCAAATTCAGAGAAGGCACCTTGGGAATCGTTCATACTCGATGGGCTACTCACGGAGCGCCAACGATTGATAACGCACATCCACATATTGATTGTACAGGAAAGATTTCGGTAGTTCATAACGGTATTATTGAAAATTATAACTATCTGAAGGCAAAACTGAAAAAAGAAGGGCATTCTTTTAAAAGCGAAACAGACTCTGAAGTTATTGCCCACCTTATTGAAAGTTACTTTGAAGGCACGCTGGAAGATGCCGTCAGGTTGGCGCTAAAGGATGTTGAGGGTGCCTATGGAGTAGCAATAATCAGTTTGGACGATCCAGGAAAGTTGATTGCCGCCAGACGTGGAAGCCCATTGATAGTAGGTATAGGCGAGAGAGAGCATTATGTAACTTCAGATGTTGCTGCGATTTTGGAGTATACCAAAGAAGTTGTTTATCTGGACGATAATGAGATTGTGGTTTTAACAAGGGATAATATGAAGACTACTGATATAAATAATGTCCAGATAACCAAAAGAGTCGATGAGGTGCAATGGAACCTTGATAAGATAGAAAAATGCGGATACGAGCACTTTATGCTTAAAGAAATCTACGAACAGCCTCAGTCTTTACGTGATGCGATGTTAGGCAGATTTGAGAAGGATAGTAATCATGTACACCTTGGGGGTTTAATTGACAAGGAGAATGATTTTCGTAACACCAGACGTATCATAATTGTGGCTTGTGGCACATCCTGGAATGCAGGGCTCATAGGGGAGTATATGATTGAAGAGCATCTGGGAATACCGGTTGAGGTAGAATATGCTTCAGAGTTCAGGTATAGAAACCCAATTATTGAAGCGGACACTATGGTAATAGCAATAAGTCAATCTGGTGAAACGGCAGATACGCTTGCTGCAATCCATGAGGCCAGAAAGAAGGGCGCTATTATTCTTTCGATCTGTAATGTCGTTGGCAGCAGTATCGCAAGAGAGGCAGACTGTGGTATTTTTCTTCACGCGGGCCCTGAAATTGGTGTTGCCTCCACGAAGGCATTTACATCTCAAATTGCTGTACTATCCCTACTAACCCTTTTCCTGGCCAAAATTAGAGGAAAAGAAAATGTGTTAAATAATGAACTTGCAAATAAATTAAAAGAGATACCGGTACAAGTTCAGACAATTCTGGAGAACGAAGACAAAATTATCGAAATCGCGGAACTTTTTAAGGATAGTAATAATTGCTTGTATTTAGGCAGAGGTTATAATTACCCTGTAGCTCTGGAGGGTGCACTTAAACTGAAGGAGATATCCTATATCCATGCTGAAGGATATCCCGCCGCAGAAATGAAACATGGCCCAATAGCTCTTATTGATAAAAATATGCCTGTAGTTGTTGTTGCGACAACGGACAAAGTGTATTCTAAAATATTAAGTAGTATTGAAGAAGTCCGAGCTCGAGGCGGCAAGGTAATAGCTATAGCGAGTGAGCAAAACAATGAAATCGCAAAGCTGGTAGATCATGTTTTATATATACCGGAGACAATAGATGCATTAGTACCAATTCTGTCTGTAATACCACTCCAGCTGCTAGCATATCATATGGCTGTGATGAGGGGTTGTGATGTTGACAAACCTCGCAACCTTGCTAAAAGTGTTACAGTGGAATAACCATTTTCCACTTCACTTCTTTCGGAAGTTTTTTGTTAGTTGTCGTGTATCTTTCTTTCTGTTTCTGTTAAAGTGAAAATTGACCTGAATACTTTTTCTCCGTTACGAGTCATTTTTTTATTACGCCTGGCCATCATTCGTTTTGCGACCAACAGCTCTCTTCTAATGTCGTAGGCCCTTGTAATATTATCAGAGTACCACGAGAATGAAGGTGTGAATTTGGGAGGCGTACTTGTCAGTAGTATGTTACAAGCAAATCCTATAATACTACCGGTTGTGAATTTTGTATTTATTGCAGTTTTTGTATGATCTCCCATTATCATTCCAAGAAATGTTTGGCCGGTATCTATCATTTTATCGAACAATTGTACTTTAATTGATCCATATAAATTTGTAAGATTACTGTTTACGGTACCCGCTCCCAGGTTAACCCATGCACCAATATAAGAATCGCCAAGAAATCCGTCATGCTGCTTATTAGTATAGTCTTGAATTATTGTATTGGAAATTTCTCCACCAATCTTACAGACCTTTCCTATATTTGAACCGGCATGAATTCGAGAAAGAGCTTGGATTACAACGTTATCGTCAATGAACGCCGGGCCTTCGATTACAGAGTTTGGAGATATTTTAACGTTATTACCTATGTAAATTGGACCATTTTCTGCGTCAAGAACACATCCCGGTTTAATTACTGTGTTCTTGCCTATGTATATTTGAGAGCCCATGATAAAGTGTACTCCCTTATAATCGTTTTCACTTACGTATCCGTCTTTAATGTATGACATGAAGTCAGATGCAATCTGTTCTTTGTTGGTATGAATCAACTTCCATGGATATTGTAACAAGCTGGCATCAACCCTTTTAACGTTAATTCTCTTTTTTAATTCAGAAATGAAATCTTTATCTAGGAATTTATCAGGTGTTATTGAAAGACAGTTTTTTTTGTTTAACCTCGCATAAACAATTGTATTATCATTAATTCCAATCTCCTCTTTCCCGTCGATAGCAATAGGCGTAGACAATAAGTGCCTGCCGTTTATAAATAAACAGTCTTTGTTGATATTATTAATTTTATTTACACTGTAAGGATAGTTTTCGGCGACAAGGCTTTTAAGATAATCTCTGCAAAACAGATTAATCTCTGTATCAGGATACTGGAGGACAATTCTTTCAAGAAAACTGTAAATACCGCAACGTAGTTCATAAACAGGTCGGTTGTACGCCAATGGTAGGAAATTTTTATATGAGTCATCTTCAAAAATACATACGTTTTTCATCTTTATCAGGATACTGAGCAGACTTTAAGTTGTCAAGATGAATGAAGCTATAGAATGTTATATTTTCCTTGTAATAAATATTTAGCGATTTTATAATTACTCAGGTTCTTCAGAGAATCTCCGTTAAATGAAACAATACAGATGGGAACGAGTTAGTTTATTTGATTTATCTATTTAACTAAATCGGCGTTACTTCACGATTAGCAGTACAAGCAATGGAAAAGGGAAAATATGAGTTATAAAGCATGGTTTCAGTGTTCTGCAGGTTGTGATGAACTTTATGAACTAAATGAGATAATATACAATTGCAAAAAGTGCGGTGACCTGTTGGAGGTACAACACGATATTGCAAAATTGAAACGACGTAGTCCCGGATCGTGGATGAGGCTTCTTGACGACCGCTATAGAAGGACTAAGTGGCCTTTCGGAAGCTCCGTTTGGGGAAAGAAAGAAATGGTTTGCCCAAATGTGGACAACGATAACGTAGTCTCTCTTTATGAGGGCGGAAGTAATTTATTCTGGGCCGAACGCCTTGGTAATATTATTGGTGCAGAAGATCTATGGATCAAACAGTGCGGTAATGCTCATACCGGTTCGTTTAAAGATCTGGGCATGACTGTGTTAGTTTCTATGGTTAAGCAGATGATCTCAGAGGGGAAGGATATAATGGGTGTTGCATGTGCTTCAACGGGTGATACCTCTGCCGCTCTCTCTGCATACTGTGCTGCTGCAGGAATCCCTGCGATTGTGTTTTTACCGAAAAACAAAGTTTCTACCGCTCAATTAATTCAGCCAATTGCCAATGGAGCATTAACACTTTCACTCGATACCGATTTTGACGGATGTATGGAAATAGTTCAAAAAATTTGTAAAGAGAATAACATTTATCTTGCTAATTCAATGAATTCCTTGAGGATTGAAGGTCAGAAGACCATGAGCATTGAAATGGTACAGCAGCTTGATTGGGAAGTACCAGATGTAATTATAATACCGGGTGGTAATTTAGGAAATGTTACTGCTCTGGGGAAGGGTTTTCTCCTGATGAAAGAACTCGGCATGGTTAACAAACTCCCAAGAATCGTATGTGTTCAGGCTGAGAAGGCAAACCCGTTATATCAAAGTTATTTAAGTGGCTTTAAAGAGTTCAAGCCGATTCAGGCTCAAAGGACACTGGCGAGTGCGATTCAGATAGGAAATCCTGTCAGCATTAACAAGGCAATCAAGATGCTGAAGTTGTTTAACGGTGTTGTAGAGCAGGCGACAGAAGATGAACTCGCTAACGCTGCGGCTTTAGCTGATAGAACAGGCCTTTTTAGTTGTCCTCATACCGGGGTTGCATTAGCGGTACTATTTAAACTTTTAAAAAGAAATGAAATTAAAAAAGACGAAAGAATCGTGGTTATTTCTA
The DNA here is from genome assembly GCA_007859995.1 of Candidatus Brocadiaceae bacterium S225. Classification (GTDB taxonomy): domain Bacteria; phylum Planctomycetota; class Brocadiia; order Brocadiales; family Scalinduaceae; genus Scalindua; species Scalindua brodae. The sequence goes on along the minus strand of SMSL01000001.1, from coordinate 79,148 downwards.
CCGCACATGGTTTGAAATTTACAGATTTCAAAGTAAAATATCATGAAAATCAACTGGAAGAAGTCGAATCAAAGTATGCAAATGCACCTGTTGAACTTCCTCCTGAATATGATAAAGTGAAGGGAGCTATTCTAGATAAAATAGCTGATTTTAGTTAGTTCTTACTTTAAATTAAAGTGTTCACCACTGTATCTTATTGATAAAGTCGGGCAAAACGATGGTTATCTCTGAGAGTAAATAATAATTATTGTTGTTTAAGTTGTTGATTGTCATAAGATTTAATCTTTAAAGGTGTTAACGAATATTCTATGTGAAGAACAAAATATTATTATAGTATTTGCGGAAAGTCGTAACTGACGGTGTACAAATGTAATACATCTGTATTCGTAGTTGTTGATATTATATAGATCTTTCGGTTCAAACTCAATCTACTTGACAAAAATATCCATTTTCGTATAATTTTACAGTTGTAAAAATGAGGAGATAAACCGCATTATGCTATTTGAACATATGTGCCGGTAAAAAGAATAATTCGTTGAATACAACTATTTCTTCAGGTCTTATTTTTGAAAATGAATTCAAGCTAATGGAGGGATTCTGAAATGATTCGTTATAGCTGTGATATGTGTGGACGGTCACTAGTTCCTGATGAAGATGATAGATATGTCGTTAAAATTGAAGTTTATGCTGCATGTGACTCTATGGACTCTGATTGTGAAGATGAAGAGTTTATAAATGATTTTGAAGAGGATGACGATGAAGAAATGGAAAATCTTGATTCAGACGAGATGGAAAGTCTTGAATATAAAACGTTTCGTTATGATTTATGTAGTAAATGTCATAGTAAGTATTTACAGGACCCTCTCTCGATTAAATCAATTAGAAGAGGCCGTTTTTCTGAAAATTAAATCCTTTTGGATTTTTAATAACATTTTGATTTTAAATGAAATAAAGCTTTAAGGTTTATGCCCACTTCTTTATTTATTGGATAATGGTTTTTGTTAAAAGTTGTTTAACAAACCGATCTAAAACTAGAAAGCATTATTGGTTGCGACTAATGTAGCAATTGACAAAAATCTGTATTTCATTTCTAAGGATGGTATGTTTTCGTATCAATGTATCATTAAACTCCTCAAAACGTTAGTTAAAATAATCCATTTGGTTTAGAACGACAGATTAGACTAATTTAAAAATCAATAATTACTAGTATTTAATCCAAACCATGGGAATGACAATTACAGAGAAAATAATTGCAGCACATTCCGGGCATCAGGAGATAAGTGCCGGACAGTTTGTTTACGCAGACGTGGACATCTGTCTGGGTAATGATATTACTGCGCCAATTGCTATTGAACAATTCGAAACGCTTGGAGTGGAAAAGGTATTTAATCCGGATAGTATTGTTTTAGTTCCCGACCACTTTACACCAAATAAGGATATTAAATCAGCTCAGAACTCCAAGCTTCTCAGAGAATTTGCACTCAAACATCAAATAAAAAATTATTTTGAAGTCGGAAGGGTGGGGATCGAACACGTCTTGCTGCCTGAGCAGGGAATAGTAGTGCCTGGTGATTTGGTAATTGGGGCTGATTCACACACATGCACTTATGGTGCGATGGGTATTTTTTCTACTGGCGTTGGGAGCACCGACTTAGCTGCATGTTATGCGACTGGAAAAGTATGGTTAAAAGTACCTGAGACCATAAAATTCATATTTAATGGTAAATTAAATGAATGGGTGTCTGGTAAAGATTTGATTCTTCATGTTATAGGTGATATTGGCGTTGATGGTGCAAGGTATAAGGCGATGGAGTTTTCAGGGTCTGTAATAACAGATCTATCAATGGATGACAGGCTTGCGATGTGCAATATGGCGATAGAAGCCGGTGCAAAAAATGGGATAATTGAGCCGGATGATTGTACGGAAAATTATGTAAATGGTAGAGCGCAAAGAGAATATAAATTTTACTCAAGTGATGCCGATTGTGAATATCATGAAATTCATGAGTATGACGTAAGCGCCCTTTCTCCTCAGGTAGCATTACCTAATCTACCTGAAAATGTGCGTCCGGTAGAAGAATTATCTGACATCACAATTGACCAGGTTGTAATAGGTTCATGTACTAATGGAAGGATTTCTGACTTAAGAATTGCCGCTCAGATTCTTAAAGACAAGAAAATACACCCGTCAATCCGTTTAATCGTAATACCGGGAACACAGGATGTTTATCTGGAGGCATTAAAAGAGGGCTTAATAGAGGTCTTTATTAAAGCTGAAGGTGTTGTGTCAACACCGACCTGCGGTCCTTGCCTTGGTGGTCATATGGGTATTCTGGCGGAAGGAGAACGTGCATTATCTACTACGAATAGAAATTTTGCGGGTAGGATGGGCCATCCAAGATCTGAAGTATACCTTAGTAATCCGGCAGTAGCTGCTGCTTCTGCCGTAACGGGTAAAATAACTCATCCTGAAAAAATTAATTAGAGACTGATACATAATTTTAAATGCAGTAAGTATTAAATAATATTTTAAGTCTTTGGCGTTACGTTGTAAAAGGAGACGGTTAAAATGATCAGAAGTATAGAAAAAGACCCACAGAAAAAATACGTTGGTATCGATATAGGCTCTGTGAGTGTAAAGGTAGTATTAATTAACGGAGATCGAGAGGTTTTGGAGAACCACTATGTAAGGTCACATGGTCAACCGTTAGAAACAGTGCTGATTGTTTTGAAAGAAATTTTCAATAGAATTGAAATTGATGATATAGAGGGGATCGCTGCTACCGGATCTGGCGGTAAGCTTTTGGCTGACATAATAGGTATAAGTTTTATTAACGAAATAGTTGCACAAAGTACGGCGACATCGGTATTGCATCCTGAAGTGAGGACGGTAATCGAAATCGGAGGTGAAGATTCTAAACTGATAATGCTGGAGCCTGATGAGGCGGGTGGTAATCTGAAGGTATCTGATTTCTCTATGAATACAATGTGTGCGGCTGGAACGGGATCATTTTTAGATCAGCAGTCAACGAGAATCGGAGTGTCCATAGAAGATGAATTTGGCAAAATGTCCTTAAAATCAAAAACTCCACCAAGGATAGCTGGAAGATGCAGTGTGTTTGCAAAATCTGACATGATTCATCTTCAACAGGTGGGAACTGAGATCCATGATATTGTTTCCGGTCTATGCTATGCGCTTACAAGGAATTTCAAGAGTAACATCGGAAAAGGTAAGGAATTTGTAAAGCCTATCGCCTTTCAAGGTGGCGTTGCGGCAAACGTAGGAATAGTCAGAGCGTTTGAAGATATACTGGATTTGGGCGAAGGAGAACTCATAATCCCTAAACACTTTAATACTATGGGAGCAATAGGGTGTGCACTGGCATTAATTGAGAAGGGTATACATTCTCCATTTAAAGGTTTTAATGGAATTGATGCTTATCTGAAAAATCGTAAAGGAAAAGACTCAAACCTGAAAAAACTGAGCTGCAACAACTATGACATTAATGTTAATAGACATATTTTAAAAAACGGTAAAAAGGTTGAAGCTTATGTCGGTGTTGACGTTGGTTCAATCAGTACAAATGTTGTGGTTATTGCTAAGAACAGAGATGTATTAGCCAGGCGTTACCTTATGACAGCAGGCAAACCTCTTGAGGCCGTGAGGCAGGGATTGCTCGAGGTAGGAGAAGAGGTTGGTAAGAATGTCATAATAAAGGGAGTGGGTGTTACCGGTTCGGGAAGGTATCTAACTGGAGAGTTTATCGGTGCGGATATAGTCAAGAATGAGATAACCGCCCATGCGACAGCATCTGCATGGGTTGATAAGGATGTAGATACAATCTTTGAAATAGGGGGACAGGATTCAAAATATATAAGTCTGGAAAACGGTGCAATAGTTGATTTTACTATGAATAAAGTATGCGCTGCCGGAACAGGGTCCTTTCTTGAAGAACAATCTGAAAAGCTGGATGTTAATATTAAACAGGAGTTTGGTAAGCGGGCATTAGATTCGTGTTGCCCTTCTCAGCTCGGAGAGAGGTGTACCGTATTTATGGAATCAGACCTCAACCACCATCAGCAGTTGGGCGTACCTAAGGATGATTTGTTGGCGGGGTTGAGTTACTCCATTGTGTTAAATTATATTAATCGTGTTGTTGAAAAAAGAAAAATAGGAAATACTATTTTTTTGCAAGGTGGCGTAGCCGCAAACCGGGGTGTTAAAGCCGCTTTTGAGAAAGTGACCGGCAGACCTATTATTGTACCACCTCATCATGACGTTATGGGGGCGATAGGCTCTGCAATAATCTCCATGGAAGAAAAAACGTGGGATGAGTCAAGGTTTAAGGGATTTGATTTAAGGGGGAGAAAGTATGAGACGACTTCATTCGTATGCAAGGATTGTTCAAACATATGTGAGATAAGAAGAGTTTCAATAACAGGAGAGTCTCCACTTCATTATGGAAGCCGATGTGGCAAGTTTGATGATGAAAAGAAGGTAAAAAAATCAAGAAATCTGCCCAGGTTGTTTAATGAAAGAAGCAGACTCTTGTATGGTCCCTACTATACAGATCGAAATACCAAAAATACAATAAAGATAAGTGACAGCAAAACAAAATCACGAGGACGCATTGGTATTCCACAGGCTTCTACGTTTTTTGAATTGTTTCCAATGTGGAGGACGTTTTTCACAGAATTAGGATTTGAGATAGTTATTTCAAAGAATACGAATCGAAGCATTATTAATAGAGGGATAGAATATGTAAACACAGAGACGTGTTTTCCTATAAAGGTGTCACATGGGCACGTTGTAGACATGCTTGACAAGGAGATAGATTATTTGTTCCTGCCCAGTGTGATCAATATGACTCATGAATCTTCTAATATGACTCATTCTTATGCGTGCCCTTATATTCAGTGCCTTCCCTATATTATTGGATCAGCAGTTGATCTGGAATCCCGACAATTCAAGCTGCTGCAGCCTATAATTCACTTTGAGTATGGAGAAGCTCACGTAGAAAAAACATTCCGTAAGATTGCCGGAGAGATTGGTGTAAGGGGAAAGAAAGTAATAACTGCAATAAGAAAAGCTCAGGAAACACAAAAAAACTTCTATAAACATTTGCAGGAGAGGGGTAAAGAGGTATTAGATAATTTAGGTGAAGATGAAACTGCATTGGTAATCGTCAGTCGTCCTTATAACGGTTGTGATTCCGGTGTTAATTTAGACCTTCCTGAAAAACTGAGAGATATGGGAATCATGGCAATTCCAATGGATTGTATACCTTTGGATTTAGAAGATATATCAAAGGATTATCCAAATATGTATTGGAAATACGGACAGAAGATACTCGCAGCAGCGAGGTTTATAGCAAAGGATAAGAGGCTACATGCTTTATATATTACAAATTTTGGGTGCGGGCCGGACTCTTTTATCTCCAAGTTTTTCCCTAAAGAGGTTGGAGGCAAACCATTTTTAATGATTGATATAGATGAGCATAGTGCCGATGCAGGTGTAATGACCCGTTGCGAGGCATTCCTGGATAGTCTGAAAAATGCGAGAATTAAAAAATATGAGAAAGACACTAACGATAAACGTAAACACGCTGTAAATAAGAGCAGGACGATGTACATTCCTTATATGAATGATTGCTGTTTCATGGCTGCGGCGGCCATGAGGGCAAATGGAGTTGATGCGGTTGCAATGCCAATGCCAGATAAGACAAGTTTGGAATTAGGGAGAAAACATACGTCCGGGAAAGAGTGTTACCCCGCAATACTGACGACAGGCGATATCGTAAAAAAGGCAAAAAGTCCCGATTTTGATCCGGATAAAAGTGTCTTTTTTATGGCAACCGCGTCAGGCCCATGCCGGTTTGGCCAGTACAATACAATGCATAGAATGATCCTGGATGACATAGGCATGCCACATGTACCGATATATACACTGGATCAGGGAGATGACTACCAGGAAGATACAAGTAAATTAGGTGTAAATTTCCGTAAACTTACTTGGAATGGCGTAGTATTTGTCGACTATCTGCAAAAGTTATTACACGAAATAAGACCTTACGAAATACATAAAGGCGATTCTGATATTGTATATAAACAGCATCTCAGAAAAGCGGAACATGCGATAGAATACGGGCATGATCTTTTGCAAGTTGCTAAAGACGCATGTGACGCATTGAACAGGGTCGCAGTCGACAGAAGCGTGAGAAAACCAAAAATCGGCATCATCGGTGAAACTTATGTTCGCGGCAATGAATTTTCAAATAATTTCATCGTGAGGACAATTGAGAAACTTGGTGGTACTGTAATAGTGACACCGTTTAGTGAATGGTTGGACTATATTGCCCATATCAGGCGGGAAGATAGTATAAGGGAAAAAGACTTTAATGCCTTTTCAGTGGAAATGCTAACCGGGGTAATACAGAAGTATCAGGAACATAAGATGTCAAGTCCTTTTAAGAAAAGCGGAAAGAAGCTCTTTAAAGAAAATTCTATAAAGAAAATAATTTCGAAAGGTAAATCGTATATCCATGATTCATACAGAGGTGATCCTGTTCTCAGCATGGGAAGAGCGGTAGAATATATAGAGGCGGATTGTGACGGTATTATAAACATTATCCCATTTCATTGTATGCCCGGAACAGCTGTGAATGCCGTTTTGGAAAAATTACAGAGAGATCATAAGAATATTCCATTATTAAAGTTGACATTTGATGGCCAGGAAGAGACAAATGAGGAGACTCGTCTCGAAGCCTTTATGCATCAGGCGTATCAAAAGATGGAAAGCAGGCAGAATAGTAGAAATAAATATGCTATGGTGAATTGATTCCCATAAAGCAAGAAGAAAGGCGTTAATCGATTTATGATAAATGGTAAAAGTTGGAAATATGGGGATAATGTTAACACTGACGAAATTATTCCTGCCAGATATTTAAATACAACTAACGAAAAAGAGCTGGCTGCTCATTGCATGGAGGATATTGACCCTGAATTTGTTAATAAAGCGGTGGAGGGTGACATAATTGTAGCTGGAGACAACTTTGGCTGTGGTTCTTCCAGGGAACATGCTCCGATATCTATTAAAGCGCTTGGGATTTCTTGTGTAATAGCAAAGAGTTTCGCGAGGATATTCTTCAGGAATGCTATCAATATCGGATTACCAATTTTTGAGAGTGAAAAGGCGGGCATAGAGATAAGTGATGGTGACAGCGTTAAAGTAGACATAAATTCGAATATAATCACTAATTTAACAACAAACAAAGAGTATTCATTTACACCATTTGCTGATGAGATGAAGGATATAATCAAGGCGGGGGGTCTCATGGAATATATTAAGGTGAACTACTGCAGTTCCTGACTTGCACCATTTGTAAAATTCATTTTTATAGATCACTCTTCAAGCATTCCATTTTTCCAGAGTTGCAATTTGTTTGATGTGCCCAGATCATTCCTTGAGAACATGAATAAATACTGTTGTGCGTAACCGGCATAAATACCGAAATACTCTAATCCGAATTCTCTGATCTTTTCGTTAGAAACAGTATTATTGTCAAAGTATAACAATTGCATTGTTTTCTTTATCCAGGTGTCTACCGGAAATGCCTGGTTGAAACCAAGAGAAAAAAATAAAACACAATCAGCTACTTTATCTCCAACACCATTTATCTTCTTTAATTCATTTTTTGCTCTTTTATAAGGTAATGTTCTCAGCAAATTAAGATCTTTAATGTTTACGGAATTGTTGGCTTCAAAAATATACCTTGCACGAAAACCTGTTTTTGCATTCAAAATATCGTTGTAGTTATTAATGTTGCCGGGTACCGGAAATGCGTAATTGTCAACTCCGTCCAGTGAAACTTTATTTCCAAAACGTTCGGAGAGCGCTTTTAGATTTGACTTTATTCTGGGAATATTTGATGCAGAGGAACATATAAATGATATTAGGCATTCCCATGGATCCTGTTTAATAATCCTTAAACCCCGGTATTTGTCAATAGATTTCTTTATGTACTTATCTTTATTTATTCCCTTAAGTATTTTTGGGAGGTTTTCGTTTAAAGAAAAAAAATGGATGATAAATTCTTTGTCAACACCGTGAAATTCTATCTCATTTTTAACCTGGCAAATTTTAAAAAATTTATCCCGTGCATTAATATAATACCAGCCATCTACCCTGTTAATTCTAAATATTTGTCCGCATTCCAGCGTATATTCTAAATTGAAATCTTTTACTTTAATCCTGCCCATGATAAATCTTCTTATGTCCTTTAGAATAGAATAATTAAGTCAAATAGTATATCAGCATTTTAACTATATTTTCCTTGTAAAAGATATAATAATCTAATATATAAGAGTACATTAAATTTAGACAATTTATTAATATATTATTAAGTATTATCAATGACTAAACTTCTGATAAATTTTATAGATACGGTTGACAAAATCAGCCATAAAATTATTAAAGGTAAGAACGGCTATTACCTGCCTAAGATCACTTCAGACCAACTTCGCTTTGAAAGGGAACTTCAGGCTGCTACGGGTGAAGTTTCTCCCGATTGTGATCTCAATTTGGCCATTAAGAAATCACAATCTCATCTTCTGAGTGAGCAGGAGGAAGAGGGGTATTGGGCGGGGATACTGGAAGGTGACGTCGCGTTAACAGCGGAATATTTAATGTTAATGCATTTTTTAAAAAGAATTGATACCAGAAAGCAGGAAAAGGCTATCAGGTATATAATTAAAAAACAGGAGAAAGACGGTGGCTGGAGTATTTACCATGATGGTTTTAGTGATGTCAGTATCTCGGTAAAATGTTATTTCGCTTTAAAATTAGCAGGTCATTCAGATGATATGCCTTATATGCAAAAGGCCAGAAGTCGTATTCTGAAACTGGGAGGTATAATGAAGTGTAATACATTCACGAAAATATACCTTGCTATTTTTGGACAATTTGACTGGAAAGGTATACCTGCATTACCGGTAGAAATAATCCATCTGCCCAAGTTTTTTTATTTTAACATTTACGAGATGTCCTATTGGTCCAGGTGCATTATCGTTCCTTTAGGTATAATTATGGCGAAAAGGCCAAGTAGTTTGATTGGTGATAAAGCAGTATTGGATAACTTATATGTGATACCCAGGAAATATGTCAGTTATCGGCTGAAAAGAGACCAAAACAAGTTAACAATAAAAAATATGTTTATTAATTTCGACACTCTCCTTAGGAGATACGAAAATCAGCCTATTTACTCTTTAAGAAAGATGGCCATTGAAAAGTCAGAAAAATGGATGCTGGAACGTCTTGAAAAATCAGGAGGATTGGGTGCAATATGGCCGTCAATGGTTAATTCTTTAATGGCAATGAGATGTCTTGGGTATAAAGATGGAAACCCCATCGTGGAGAAGGCAATAGAGGATATAGAGGCATTGGCAGTGCATGACGAAGATACTATGTTTCTACAACCCTGTGTATCGCCTGTATGGGATACTCCATGGGCGATTATGGCACTCTTAAAGTCCGGTTTACCTAATGACGATCCGGCATTAATTAAGGCAGGGGAGTGGATGTTGCAAAAAGAAGTAAAAAGTTTTGGTGATTGGAGCATGAAGAATCCTGTCAGGGAGCCAAGCGGATGGTATTTTCAACACGCGAATGAGTTCTATCCGGACAATGACGATGCCGCTGTCGTGATGATGTCTTTGCAGCTATTAGATCTGCCTGATAAGGATCGCAAGAAACAGGCAATCCTGAGAGGTTTTAAGTGGCTTATGGGGATGCAGTGCAATGATGGAGGCTGGGGCTCTTTTGATAAAAATAATAATAAAAAAATACTGAATAATATTCCCTTTGCTGACTGGAATGCACTTCTGGATCCGAGTACAAGTGATCTCACTGCACGAGTACTGGATTTGATGGGTAAATTAGGATACGACTTAAGCTTTCCTCCTGCAAAAAAAGCCATTGAATTTCTAAAAAAAGAACAGGAAAAAAACGGTTCCTGGTTTGGACGTTGGGGCACAAATTACGTCTATGGAACATGGTCGGTATTAACAGGTCTTTTCTCAATAAAAGAAGATATGACAAAAGATTATGTTAGAAAAGCAACATCATGGTTAAAAGATTTTCAGAATGAAGATGGTGGTTGGGGTGAAACGTGCAAATCATATTGGGATACATCTCTCAGCGCCATTGGGAGGAGTACCGCCTCTCAAACATCATGGGCAGTCCTGGGGCTTTTATGTACTGAGGAAAGAGACTCTGAAGCAGTAAAGAATGGTATTGAGTATTTGTTAAAGACACAGAAAGAAGATGGTACATGGGATGAGGAAGAATTTACAGGTACAGGATTCCCCAAGATTTTTTACCTCAGATACCATATGTACAGAAGCTACTTCCCGCTTCTGGCATTAAGTAAGTATAGAAATATGATTAAGTAATTAGTACTTTCACTTCTGGACATTGTTTAGCTATTTGTGAAGTTCAGAAAGATAGCCCTGTACTGAAGATGAAATTCAGACCCGGTTCGTTCTGACCGGAGCCGTGTACCCGGTAATTTTTATTAGATAAATTTTCTGCAGCAATAGATACGTTAAGATTTTTGTTTACTTTTATACCACCCCTTAGTGAGTAAATTGTATATCCTGGGGTACCACCTGCAGGAATTCTGCTTGAATCTGCCCTGTCCCTTAGTGAAAGGTCGTCCTGGTTGTCCACGATAGTTGTTTGCGCCTCTGCCCAGAGGCGAGAATCATCTGACTCCCATCTGGCTCCCGCTCTGCCGGTGGTAGGCATCATTCGGTCAAAAGGTTTGTAATTCTTTTTTCCTCCTTCAACTTGTTTCGATCGTCCCTCAACCCAGGTGAAGTTTCCAAATAAAGTCCAGTTCTTACAGGGAGAATAAGATGCTTCCGCTTCTACTCCATCGATATTGCCGTATCCTATATTGGCCTTCTGTACCTCAGGGGAGCCGTCTATAATAGCGCCTGTGGGAGAGCGTACTATCATACCGTCCAAATATGTATAATAATAAGATAATTGTGCAGACCAATTTGCAAAATCCGCTTTTGTACCTATTTCCATGGTTATAAATTTTTCTGAATCAAGATTAGTTGTCGGTGTTTCAAAGGAACTGTCAGCCTGGAACATTGTCATGTCACTGAGGTTTGGGGCTCTGAACCCTTGTGAAATGCCCCCAAAAATATTCCAGTGTTGATTTGCGTAATACATCATTCTCACACTTCCAATTAACCCGGTCCAATTTTCATTTATACATATCTCCTTGCCTGTATCAGGGTCTTCGACTTTGTCTGCGTCCAGGGCTGCGTATATGTACCTGGCACTCACGATAAATTCAAAATTTCCCAGTGAAATTTCATCCTGTATGTATACTCCAAAAAGGTCATAGGCCGCGTCATCAGCCACAGTGCCCTGTATGCCAACTGAAGTAAGCATGCCTGCTGAATTAAAGTTCCTTTTAAAACTGGTAACATTGTCATGATAATAATCGATCCCATAGGTAAGATGTCCGACAGGGCTGGTAGATTCAAACTGAGTCCATATACCGTAAGTATCGACATTAAATCCGACTTCTTCACCTGAACCGCTACCCTTGATTCTATCTCGACACTCTCTCTGGTTATGATAGGAGAGGCTAATTTTTGCCCTTTCAATAACATTGCTGACCTTGTCCCAATGAAATTGAATGTATGACAGGGTCCTTTCCTGATCCAGGTCTCTTTTAATATCAGAACCGATTTTTGTGCCACGGAAGCTTTTAGACTGTGTAGTCTTGGATGTGCGTGGAACGTCTTCTTGATTTACGTTCTGAAAGGCGAAAATAAATTTCTTGTCCTTGTCCAGAAAATACTCTAACTTAAAGTCACCATCACTTTCATCGTATCCTGTATTCCTGAGTAGTCCGTCACCTGAAACAAAATCTCCAAAATCTTTAAATGTGTACCCTGTTATAATCCCTACTTTATTATCATAACTCGCGCTTAATTCCATTCTGCCAATATAGGATTTTTCGCCGGTTGCATAACGATTATAAATGTTTGCGTTATACAATAAACCTTTCCCGTATCTTTGAGGGCTTTTTGTTATAGCGTTTACTGTACCGCCAATTGAGTCACTGCCATACATCACTGAACCAGGACCTTTTATAAGTTCAACCTTCCGGATGCTATATGGATCAATGGTGTTCCAGTACTGATTTGGTCCTTCGCGAAAAGTGGAGTTGTTAAGCCTGATCCCGTCAATAAGCAGAACGTTATGAAAGCCTGTAAACCCTCGAATAAATGGAGATCCCTGTCCATGACTGGTCTTCTGGATCATCACGCCGGTTTCTTCTCTAAAGACTTCCGGAATGGTCTTAATACTCTTTTGAAAGAGAATATCATCCGAATTGACAACATGGGCGGTATATGGAACATCAAAGATTTTTTCTTCATGACGCTTGGCAGTAACGGTAATCTCATCAAGACGTGTTATACCTGCGGGGGTTAATCGCTTCTCAGGTTTGGCGGTAGCATTTTCTATTTCTTTTGCTGTTTCTATGACTGCTGGCTCATTCTCCTGTTCCATTTTTGCTGCTTGTGCGGGTATTATCAGTACAAAAACAGCAAAGCACAGTAATGAAATTTGAAACACAGTGTTTGAAGTTTTTCCTCTTTCAGTAAGCATAGTATTACATCCTTTCTCAAATATTTTATCAGTATGTATTCCTGCTCACGCCTTCCTTTTCAATCTTGTTTTACTACGTCTATAAAACGAAAATTATAGTTAGGAACAGCACATTATCAAATCAAATTGTTGTCAAGTATTTTTAAATTAGTTGTTAAGGCACATGTATGTGCCGATTTCAGTTAATATATGTTGCAAGACTGGTTTAAACAGGCGGTATGGGGGGATTCTGCCGTCTTTTCCAACCTTTTTATCTTGACATTAATGTTACTGCAACACTATCCTATCTGTCATGTATAAGGATCTGCACCGTCTTTGTTAACTACATGTAGTTATATTTCTAACAAATAGATTTAAGGAGATATGGAAATGTGGAGTAAATTTGGTCGAATCATTATTATGTCAGTTTTATCGTTGTCAATGTGTGTATTGTATTCTAATTCGGCTAGTGTCGTTTTTGCTAAAAATGATCACAGCAGTCACGATCATGGCAAGAAGAAGCATGGCAGTCATGATGAAGGAAGTAGCGAAGGAAGTAGTGAAGGAAGTAGCGATGACGAGAGCAGTGAGGGTAGCAGCGGTCATGGCAAGAAGAAAGATAGACATGGCAGTCATGATGACCACAGCGGCCACGATCATGACAACCATTGATAACAGTGATTCTTTGACAACGGGAGCTGGCTTAACAGGAAGGCAGCTCCCGTTGTTTTATACATAATTTTTCTCGATAGAAATATTTTTCATGGGCCAAAAACAGCCACTCAACTTCTGCCTTAAATCAGATGAAATAACGAGAAAAATTTTCTGGTGTTTACTGGGATTTGAATTTTTCATTGTTTTTCTGGACGTCTTTATTAATCACTATGAATGGTCTTCCGTAGGAGCCATCAGGAGGATGGTGAACATTACTCGCGAAGATAGTCTTTCTAACTGGTTTTCAAGTATTCAGGCAATTACAGTGGGAGCGGTAATCTGGTTAACTGCTATTTGCGTGAGAAAACAGATGCGGGATGATCATTACATGCGGAAATTTTATTGTTGGGCAGGCATAGGAACTTTTTTCATTTATCTGGGTATTGATGATGCAATAAAGTTTCATGAACGAATGGGAACGGCTTATCATGTGCTTCTTTTTGATGATGATTCCTCTAACGAAGGGGTGTTAGGTTCTCTTTACGATTTCTTTCCGAGTTATACATGGCAGATGGTCTTCGGGCCATTTTTAATGGTTATCGGTATTTTTATAGTCTGGTTCTTGAGGAAAGCACTTGATCCGCGCAGTCTCTGGTATTGGTTCCTGGTAGGTATGAGCCTTTATGCAGTGGCAATTGGACTTGATTATGTAGAGGGCCTGGACAGTGATCAGTATGAGGGCATAGCCGCTTTCTTCTCTACAGAAGAGTATCGCATAGAACATCTTTCAAAAACACTTGAGGAGTTTCTTGAGATGCTTGGAACAACGATTTTCCTGGTTGTCTTTTTAAAAAATATATTCGGACTGTCACGAGAGTGGAAAATAAACGTAGTTAAATGATAGAAACTTATAAAAAATTACCTGGAACAAACTGTGGTGAATGCGGCGAATCTACGTGCATGGCGTTTGCGCTGAGGGTAAAAAGCGCAAAGCGGAAGATATCGGAATGCCCTTATGTTAATCAGGTGGATGATGAATTGGTTGATCAAGGGCCTGTTGTTACGATGGAGAATAATTATAAACGGGTAAGTAGGGAATTAGAAGAAGAGATTAAACAAGTCAACCTCCAAGAGGCTGCTGCTGCCATAGGCGGAAATTACGAGAATAGTGACAACGGAGAAGTTATAAGACTCAAAATGATGAATAAAGAGTATGAGGTCAGCAACGAAGGCTTATTCGAAAACGGTAGTTATTGTGAGGACTCCTGGTCAAAAATAATTATCTATGATTATGTTCGCAGGAAAGGGGAAATCTCTTTAACCGGTGATTGGGTTTCACTGGGACACTTTCCAGGTGCTGCGTCACATTCAAAAGCCTTTCAAAAAAACGCGGAAGATAAGATCTCAGAAAAGTTCAACAGTGATCTGAGTGGACTGGTATCGCGATGCAATGATCTGGAAGGTATAGAGACTAGTGGAAAATTGAAGGCAGATTACGTTTGTGGATTTAATCTTCTGCCGCGCGTACCAATGTATTTATGCTTCTGGGAAGCGGATGATGAGTACTCTGCGAGTTGTAAGCTGTATGTTGACCGAAGTGCGGATGCATATATAGATATAGAATATCTAGCCTATCTTCTTGAGTGGTTTGTCAAAATATTTGTTGAGTGAAATTGTGTTATAATTGATCTCTTTATCTAATTATTGTCGATATCCTTAAACTCCGTTTAATGGCGCCAGTTCATATTCATCTATTGGCTCAACATGTATCTTAGAGGATATGATCTTCTGCTGGTTTTCAATTATAAGTGTAATTCTAATAGTGAATAGCAAGCCAGATAGTATCTTCTTCTGGTTCCGTCCATTCCACCCGATGTTTCCGGTGTGCAGGTATGTTGACATAATCACCGGTTTTCATGATAATTGCTTTGTCATTACCTTCAAACAGCAGACCGGCATTTCCTTTTAGCACGATAACCCATTCGTTTTTGTCTTGATCATACCACTCTCCTTCAGCGGTAGCATGACCACGGGAAATAATTCTCTCAATTTTGAATTGATCTGCCTGGAGGATAGTCTCTAAAATTTCATCAGGAACCTGTTTCTGTATGCCTGAGAATATGCTCCTGATATCCATTTTCTTCTGCTTAATACTGTGCTAATTCTAATAAAATCCTGTCCGGCCCCCATAAGTAAACCAACTGTTTCCCGGTATTGGGGTAGGTGTGAACTGCGCTTAGGAATTTAATTCCTTTGTCTTTCAGGCGGGAAACTTCGTCATCAATGTTATCGACCTCAAATGCAATATGACGAAATCCAATCTGGTTTGCTCTGTCCATATATGGATCTTTTCCGGATGGTGGAGATGCATACTCTATTAATTCCAGATTTGTTTCTGTATTGGGTAGTGATAGAGTTACATATCTTGCCTCGACATCAGGCAGACCAACTATTGAAGATATCCACTCTCCTGACAACTCGGCTTCATCTCCAACTTCAAAACCTAGCAGAATAAAAAATGCTTTTGTTTCATCGAGATTGCTGACAACTATGTTAACGTGATTGATATTTTTTAACATTTTAATTTTGATCCGGATTCTCCGTCCATACGGACCCGACTCGGGCATGATATGTTATAAAGCATGATAATTTATCCTCCATTTCTGGAGGATTCCAGATATAGTTCAGAAATTCCTCAATCTCTGAATTCTCAAGATTTATTATTAAAGCCTTGTATCTCCTTCCCTATAGAAAATGCTTTTCCAAGCGTCTTGCCGATCCCATGATATGTGCGGACTTCCGGAGCAAAAAGAACAGGTAACACTTTATTAATATCAGGCAATCCTTCTTCTCCAAGTACAGATTCATCGGCCTTAACGTCAACAATTTCACCAACAAATAGGGTGTGTGTTCCTATTTCTGTATTATGTGTCATTTTGCATTCCAGTATTAAGGGGAATTCTTTGACATAAGGGGCATCAACCAGATCACTCTTTACAGGAGTCAGTCCGGTATCAGCAAATTTGTCTACCTTGCTTCCCGTTGCAATCCCGAAATAATCCGCCTCTTTAGCATATCGTTCAGAAGGAATATTTATGGTAAATGCTCTCTTCTCAATAATATTATTATATGAATATGTGGCTTTTCTCAACGATATATTAACACTCTGCGGTTTTGAACAGCAAATGCCGCCCCAGGCAATCGTCATCACATTAGGTTTTCCTTCACTATCATATGTGCCCACTACCCAGAGAGGTGTAGGGCATGCCAGCGTCTTTACTCCTAATGATTTTTTCATGAATATTCCTCCTTATTTGTATTGTTAATCTGCAAGCCCTTCCGCTATGTTATAAAACCGGAAGGTTTTAAATGTCGTTCTGGCTATTCGTTATTGTTAGTGTATTGTTGGTGTTCGTTGTATTTATATACTAACTCAACACCGGCTTCCCTAAACAGCCTTTCAGACTCTTCTCCCTGATGATATTTTCTTTCACAAACAACTCTTTTAATACCACAATTGATGAGAAGCATTGCACACGTTCTGCACGGTGTCATTCTGGTGTAGATAGTAGCACCTGATATTGACACACCTATCTTTGCTGCCTGGCAGATAGCATTTTGTTCGGCATGGACGGTTCGCATGCAGTGTTCTGTGATGCTGCCATCTTCATGGGTTACCTTTTTCATATGGTGTCCTGCCTCGTCACAATGTGGAAAGCCAGATGGGGAGCCAACATATCCGGATACTATGAACTGCCTGTCCTTTGCGATAACGCAACCACTCTTTCCACGATCGCAGGTTGCCCTCTTGGAAATAGCATTAGCAACCTCCATAAAATAGTCATCCCATGACGGCCTGTTGTCAGTATCTTTTTCTTTAATGTTATCGGTCATATGTTTGAGATATTATATATGGTTTATGTAAGTTAACTCTTGTGGACTTTTTATATTAAAGAGCTTCGACTCCGCTCAGTGTGACATCGTTCAGAACACTCAAGAGTGACGTCATCCTGAGCGGAGTCGAAGGATGGTTCTTGTCGAGACGTCAACAAACAGTCATGAACCGTAATCTGGCTTATCTAATTCAAGTCAATTTGGTGAACTGTAATAACATTTTCTAACTTCATCAACTCTTCCAGTATTGTTTCATTGACCGGCTGATCAATGTTAATAAATGACACTGCTTCCTGCAAACAAGATTCGCTCGATCCCGGTATAAACGTTTTATCCAGAGTCAATTGCATGCGTGAAACATTAATTTTATGATTACCTAGTATAGATGTGGCTTTTCCGATTACTCCCGGTCTGTCATAATTATGAAGAACCAGGAGATAGCCATCCGGTATAACCTCCAGATAGAAATCATTAAATCGCACAAATCTATAATTTTTCTTGCCAAATACCGTACCTGCAATCAGGTTTGTCTTCTTTTCGCCGGTAACCGAAAGTGTGATCTTATTGGCAAATTCCTGTACATGATGAACTATATTTTCCTCCACTACTATTCCCCGGGATTCAGCCATACTGAGAGCATTTACATAATTAACGGATCCGTCAGAAATGGTATTTAAAAAACCATGTACCAATGCAGAAGTAAGTGCCCCTGTGTCGTAATCGGTTACAGTACCTGAATAACTAATAGTTAATTTTTTTATATCAGCATGCTTTTCACGATGAATTTGCCCCTGGAAAGATCCTAATTTGTCACAAAGTTTCAAGTATGGACTAAGCACCTTAACCATTTCTGAACTGATAGACGGACAATTTACTCCGTTACGTATTTCTCCGGTAAAAAGATAGTCCCTGATCTGCTCGGCAACTTGAACAGCGACGTTTACCTGTGCCTCTTCTGTAGATGCGCCTAAATGTGGTGTGCAAATAACACGTTCATGTTTTAAAAGAGGACTGTCTATTGGAGGCGGTTCCTGTTCAAAAACGTCAATAGCCGCACCGGCAATTTTATCGGAATTTAATCCATCAATAAGATCAGATTCATTAACAATTCCGCCACGGGCACAATTTATAATACGAACTCCGGTTTTCATTGCCGCGATTGTCTTCTTGTTAATCAGGTTGCGAGTTGAATCATTTAACGGTACGTGGACCGTAATATAATCAGAGCGCTCAAAAAGCATGTCCCTGGTTACCAATTCTATTCTGTTTTTAGCTGCAATTTCAGCATTTAAGAATGGATCAAATACAATTACTTTCATTTTGAGACCCTGTGCACGGTCAGCTACAATCTTACCAATATTGCCATATCCAAAAACACCCAGGGTCTTCCCTGTAATTTCCGTTCCGTTGAATTTAGATTTTTCCCACGCTCCCTGATGCATGCTTTTATCTGCTTGTGGAATATGGCGTGACAGAGCCATGAGCATGGCTATAGCGTGTTCGGCGGTAGTTGTGGCATTACCGCTGGGTGTATTGATAACGATAACGCCGCGTTCCGTGGCCGTAGTGCAATCAATATTGTCTACCCCAATTCCGGCTCTTCCAATAATCTTTAAGTTTTTTGCCGCGGCAAGGACATCCTTAGTCACTTTAGTTGAAGAGCGGATGATGAGCGCATCAGCATCCTGGATCTCTTTTTTCAGGTCATCAGGATTCATACCAGTTTTATAAATTAGATTTATTCCATCAACGGCATTAAGCACGTCAATGCCGTTTTGAGACATTTTATCTGAGACAAGGACTTTCAATCGTCACTCCTTTTAATAGAATAAATTTCGTGTAGTAAAATGATAAAAATATGAAATTAAAAACGTTTACATGTAAGAAAGCATATTCTTATCTTGAATACCCAATTCCTGTCGTAATCTCTTGTCGCTGGTAGAGGTAGTCACAGCAACTCTCAAGTATACAATACTCTTACTTCGGTTCATTTGCCCCATATCTTTTTCATGTATCTTTCTCTTCCTGATCCTGATTTATATCTCTCGTATCTGGCAGGGCATTTCTCGTAATACTTTTGATGGTATTCTTCAGCCTTGTAAAAGAGTGATGCCGGGGCAATTTCAGTAACGATTGGCTTACCATGTATGCCAGACCTGGCCATTTCTTCTTTAGATGATTCGGCTATCTGTTTCTGCTCTTCATCATGATAAAAAATAACTGTTCTGTACTGGGAGCCTACATCTGCAAATTGTCTGTTAGGAGTTGTAGGATCTATATTCATCCAGAAGGCATCAAGTAATTGAGAATAAGTAATCTGTGCAGGATCAAATTGTATCTCAATCGCTTCTGTGTGACCGGTTTCACCAGAACAGATGTCTTTATACGTTGGGTTTTCCTTGTGCCCGCCGGTATACCCAACGACAGTCGAAACTACGCCATTTAGTTCGTCAAAGGGGTGTTGCATACACCAGAAACAACCACCGGCAAACACAGCACGTTCGATTTTACTACTATCCATATTTAAACCTTTAACCACAGATTTTATAATTTCTGTTTCCTGCGATTTCCACTATAACTGCCTCTTGTGCTATGTAAACAAGCTAAAAAAATACCATATACTGATTGCTATTGCAAATAAAAGTATTAACTCTCAGTAAAGTCAGTGCTTTCACCGCCCCTTGAAGCAAAAGGAGATAGACCATTACAGATGGAATTTGAACATCAGCTCAAAACCTTAATCTTCTACCACCTTAAAGAATACTCATCCGAGAGCCACCTTATTCAGGTTCTCGAAGAAGATGATCTTTGCCAGAAACGAGATTGCACCTCCTGACGGTATCAAAAAGAGTAGTTTTTTCGAGGCTATTAACCACAAAGGGCTAGAGCAATATTGCATTTAATATTTTCCGCTATTGCCTGTAATGTCAAAAGGTAAATCAGGTATGGGCAGGAGTACGGATATCTTATGACTGCAAATACGTAGAAACGTGATAGTTACCCTATTTTCTCATTATATAAGTAGTATTCACTAAATGATATTTGTGATATGTCTACTAAATACGGATCAAATATATAATGTAATTTTAACCTGTATTGAGGATGTAGGAAATTTCATGCGCTGCTAAATATAATATGTAAAGGAGGTTATGTTCCGTTGCAGATCTATTCTTCTCTGTGAATGTATGATAAGTCCTTCACAATAGTGTTTCCTGGTCAATGTCATGTAAATGATTCAAACCCTTTAAAATTCGGTAGATAATTGAATAGTACATTGTATGGCATGATTATTGCGTTTCTCATTTGTTTTGGCGGTATTAATATGAATGTCACTATTCATCTGTATTGAGATATATGGATTGAAACGGAAATTGACAGCCGGCAAATATTTTTATAATATATCGCGTATTTGGAATGCTTGATAATTTGCAATATAAAACAGGAGGATGGAGAGATGAAGAAAAATTTATCACGTACAGTATGGGGCTGCAAGTATCATATTGTTTGGGCTCCCAATAATCGATGCAAGATAATGTATGGTAAAGTAAAAGAGGAAATAGAGGACAAAGACGATTCAGACTTGAGTAATCCCTTTTATGGAAGCTAGTGTAATTAGCGAATGAGTCAGATGTAATAATTACTATAACCAAGCATATTGATAGCATTCCAATATTAAAGGTGGAATACTAATTACCCCCTTAAGGGGGTGGGCTAGTAAGAGCTACTCAAGCCGCCGGCTGTGCCGGTGGTACTGACTTTATGACATTAAAGGAGGCAAATGTGATGTATCCTGTTCTAGAAGAACAAAGCACGAGACACAATACTTGTCGAATAAGAAATATTTCGTTTGATTCAGAAGATAATATTGAGAAGTGTGGTTCGCCGGCACTAACAGATGAGTTAACGGATTCGGAACAGATGAAACCTCAAATTGGAACGGTTTCTGTCAACAATATGTCTTGTGTAAAGCTAGATCTAACAACACAAGAGCGAAACGAGATTTATAAACTAAGATACTCGGTCTATGTGAAGGATCTTAAATATCACCAGCCTTGTGCAGACCATAAATCCAAGATGCTCAAAGATTCGTTAGATAGCACAGGGAATTTATTTGGTATATTTAAAAATAATGAAGCAATTGGAACCGTTTTGACTAATTATGCCAAACACTCTAATTTAGGATACTATTCAGAGTTATATAAAATGAAAGA
This sequence comes from Candidatus Brocadiaceae bacterium S225, assembly GCA_007859995.1. Lineage (GTDB taxonomy): Bacteria > Planctomycetota > Brocadiia > Brocadiales > Scalinduaceae > Scalindua > Scalindua brodae. The sequence goes on along the minus strand of SMSL01000001.1, from coordinate 57,716 downwards.
GTTGGCTTATGGCACATATTATAATGATTCTTCAATTTCTACAAAGTTAATGGTTAGAAAAGATTTTAGATCTAAAAATCTTGCTTTTCGTCTTGCTCTCGCAACATTTATTAAAGGATTAAATGATAATATACAATTTAATTTTATCGATTGTACACATAAAATGGTACCTTTTTACTTACGTTTAGGTTATAAGGTATACCGAGAGAGTATCCGCCATCCTTATTTTGGACATGGCGCGGTTTTAGTATTGGAATTGCGCAATATAGCGCATCTTGAAGAATGCAACTCTCCATTTGCAAAACATTATCGCAGGATAATGCATGAATAAAATATGAGAGTTTTAGATAAAGGTAAACCCCCCGGCTGTCAGGTAAGCAATCTTACACGCTTTGCCTAACACTTCATTTACCTGATCAATTTGACTTGAGAACTGATTTGTGTCGTTGGCCTCTCAATATTGCACTATCTCCATCAGTCACAAATAGCTTTCTTGTTGTATATACTTTCTTACCACAACCGTTACACTCTACTTGCATCTGGCCAACTTTTATTACTCCAAATATTGTCCCTATTCGTGTGTCTTTGGCGTTCTTTGTCTTCCATATATAATTATTGTTGAGAAAGTGATGTGAATACTCTTAATTTACTGTAAAAGATAATACTATGATCTCGCCTTAGAATTCAAAACGGTAATTCTTGTAATTATGTTTTCGATCAGTAAATTTATATTCAGGTTGAAATCAATGTATTGGATAGACTCTAAAATCTCATCAATTACGTACATTATCTGTTCCTGAGTCAAATAATTAGCGTGTTTCTGCAGGATATCCTCACGATCTGTATTGAAAAGAGAGAGCTTCTTTTGTTGAATATCATGCACGTTCATAACTTTAATTATTAAAAGATCCCGGTATAATTGTAAAATGCAATGTAAGATGCTCTTAAGGATTTGCCTTTTTTCTTCTAAAGAATCTCCAGCGCTTAAATAGGAATCGATCACTTCTTCGGCAAAAACAAGATTATCCATGTCTGGTTCGGTCATACGAGTGACAATCTCATTGTTTATTTCGTAATGATTGTCACTCAGCAGATGCAGCGCATTTCCCAGGCTTCCGTTACAAAACCTTGATATCCATCTAATCTTGTTATTATCAGCATCAAATTTATCTTTTAACTGGTTTTCTATTATGTGGATTGGTATTGGATGGAATCTGATAATCTGACATCTTGATCTGATAGTATCCTTAATAGAAGTAATTGAGTTGGTGATGAGTATAATAATGGTGTTTGGTGAGGGTTCTTCAAGTGTTTTCAACAGGCAGTTTGAAGCCTCCTCATTCATCCTGTCTGCTTCTTTGATGATGAATATTTTGAAGTCAGATTCGAGTGGGCTCAGCCTTACAGAGTTCTGTAAATTTCTGATATTTTCAATCTTGATAAATTTTGCTTTTTCTTCTCTCTCTGTCCAGAAAATATCAGGATGGTTGTGCTTTTCTATACGAATGCAGTTCTGGCACAAATTACAGGAATCGTTTCCATCGCTCTTACAATTAAGTGCTTTTGCAAATTCCTTCGCGAATAAAGTCTTCCCAATGCCTTCTTGTCCGGTAAAGATATATGCGTGAGAGAGCTGATCAGCTTTAATTGCCTTTTTGAAGTGGTCAATAATATGATCTTGTGCAAGAATATCGGAAAATGGCATAATGAGATGTACTAAAAAACCGCTTTGAACTGAAATCTGTGTAAAGTAAATACAGTTTTCAGTCAAACGTGGCTATGCTTAATCATTTATTGTCTCAATTAAGGCGATAACATCACCAACGGTTACCACATCACCTTCCTGAGCAAAAATTTCAACTAACCTGCCGGTTCTTGGTGCCGCAATACTAAAATTTACTTTATTCGTAGAAACTTCCAGAAGATCGTCATCTTTTTCAAACTCTTCGTCTTCTTCAATGTGCCAGAAAGAAACAGTAATTTCATCATCAGTTTCAATTCCGATATCGGGCATCTCAAATTCTTTTTGCATTGTTATTTAATAGTTTTTTTTAAAAAGGTACTTAAATAATGGGTTATTAATGTTGTTTGTAAAAGTAAAAGCTGATTATACAAATGGTGAATTTGTTGTCAATAGTCTGTTGTAGAAAAAATAATTTATCTGACCTTTTTCAATGTGTACACTTTTTAATATAGTATTTTCCATTTTTTTATTGACTTTACAGTGACGAAAAGATATCGCTATAGCAGTTATGATAATTGGATTTTTACACGCAATGTTGACAATAACTTACCGAAACAGGAGCTGGCATCGGTGTTCAAGGAAAATTTAAAAAAAACGGAATTAGTAGAACGTATGCGCTGGCTGATCCTTCTGCGCTGGATTGCAATATCAGGCTTGTTTATTACGACATATATCTTCAGCAGTGTTTTTAGCGTTTTAGAGCAGGTTATTCCATTATATGCCATAGGCGTAATCATTGGATTAACCAATGCGGGTTTCTTATTCTACACAGAAGCTATCCGGGCAAAAACATTTGTATCTGTGCAGATGCATGCGGGTATACAAATCATGACTGATCATTTCTTCCTTATATGCCTTTTGTACTTTGCAGGTGGTATTGAAAATCCCTTTATATTTTATTTTTTGTTTCACGCCATAATAGGTGGAATATTTTTAGAAAAAAAGTATAGTTATCTGCAAGCGTTGTTTGCGGCAAGCCTTTTTGCGTTGCTTTTATTACTGGAGTATTATTCTATAATACCCCATCAGCCTTTACAAATGTTTTCTGCGTTTAAATATAGTGACGAGCTTTGGCATTCTGAAGCTTACATACTGTGTATTTTCTTTGCGCTTGCCAGCACAATATTTATTTCGGTATATTTTGTGACATCACTAATGGATAAATTAAGAAAAAGCAGAGATGATGTGCTGTTTGAGATAAAATCAACATTAGAAAATATGGCAGAAGGGGTTGTCTTTATAGATCCTAATGATAAGGTGACAATGTGCAATAAGGAAATTGAAAAAACATGGAAAGTAAAAAGCGAAGAACTATTAAATAAATCAGTTAAAGATGGCCAGGTTCCTTATATAGGAGGGATAGCATCAAATATAACTGAAAGTTTCAGAAATGGAATAGAAACGTCACAGCATCAGGAGATAAAGACAAAGAACGGTTTTCTCTATAACACATATTCCGCAATAATTGATCCCAGTGGTAAATATTGGGGTACGGTGTTGACAAGCCACGATATTACAGAAAGAAAAAAACTTGAACAACAATTATTGCATTCGGAACGTCTCGCAACTATTGGAGAAATGTCTGCAAAGGTTGCCCATGAAATAAGAAACCCATTAAGTTCGATTAGTTTAAATACAGAGTTATTGTATGACGAAATCAGCAAGGATAATGGAGAGAAAAAGAGTGATGCGGAGAACCTGATTCAATCCATTCTTAATGAGGTAGATACTTTAACTGAAATGAGTGACGTGTATTTACGGTTTGCAAGATTTCCAAGGTTGGATACAAAACCGGCTTCTGTCAATAATATATTAATTGAACTTTCAAAATTCTTTAATAAGGAGAGGGTGCAAAGAGGTATTACTCTAAAAGAGAATTATGCTTCTGATCTGCCGTTAATATTGCTCGATGTAAATCAGATAAAACAGGCATTTCTTAATATATTGAAGAACTCTTTTGAGGCAATGCCTGACGGCGGCAAATTAAGCATATCTACAAGGCTTAAGGATAACTGTATTGAAGTTTGTATTACTGATACCGGATCAGGTATCAGTAAAGATGACATACAACGGGTTTTTGATCCGTTTTATAGTGCAAAAGCTGACGGCACCGGTTTGGGCCTTGCCTTGACGATGAAGACAGTGGAAGGGCATCATGGCGAAATTATTTGTAAGAGTACAATTGACAAGGGTACAACCATGGTTGTTAGTTTTCCTCTTGAAAGTTGTGGAAAGGATATAATTGAATAATTCAACAAAGCAGACAGTTTTGATTGTTGATGATCAGGAAAGTATCAGGGTCGCACTGTCAAAGATGCTTTCTAAAGAGGGCTATGAAGTCTTTTTAGCAGAAAGCGGTGAAAGCGCACTGGAAATTTTGCGTGAAAAAAAAATCAATGTAATGCTTTCAGATCTGAAAATGCATAAAATGGATGGTCTTCAACTGCTTAAGGCTTCAAAGTTAATCAAGCCAGAAGTAGAGGTCATATTAATTACAGCTCACGGTACAATCGAGAAGGCTGTTGGTGCCATGAAGGATGGCGCTTATGATTTCATTACAAAGCCTTTCAAGAAAATAGTGATTACCAATATGATCAGAAAGGCGGTTGAGAAACAGGCTCTCGTTGTAGAGAATAAATATTTGCATGAGCAGCTTGCGCATTCCGAACACGATAGGCATGCTGACATTATCGGGCAAAGTGCCGTAATGTGTGATGTTATAAAATTAGCTGAACAAGTTGCACCAAGCCAGGCGTCAGTATTGATTCAAGGTGAAAGTGGTACCGGAAAAGAGGCCATAGCGTCACTTATACACAGTATAGGGGCGGGAACGGGCAAGCCATTTGTAAAAATAAGTTGTGCGGCGTTACCGGATACACTTCTCGAATCTGAACTGTTCGGTTATGAAAAGGGGGCGTTTACGGGTGCCGTTAACCAGAAAGAAGGTCGTTTTGAATTGGCTCATAATGGGACATTGTTTCTTGATGAAATAGGAGAAATAACTCCATCCATACAGGTTAAACTACTTCGGGTTTTACAGGAGGGTGAATTTGAACGTTTAGGAGGTACTCGCGTTATAAAAAGTAACGTCCGGATAATTTCAGCGACTAACGTTGATCTTGCAAATGCAATAAAACAGAAAAGATTTAGAGAAGATTTGTTTTACCGGTTGAATGTGATTACCATAGATATACCTCCGCTGAGAGAAAGAAGGGAGGATATTCCTCTGCTGATAAGTCATTTCCTTAAGATTTATCAGAAAAAAAATAATAAGAGAGTAGACGGAATTTCTGAGGAAGCTCAGGATATTATGACGGAATATCAGTGGCCTGGTAATGTACGTGAAATAAAAAATGTAATTGAGAGGGCTGTCGTTTTAACTCAAGATCGGATCATCACGCAAAAGGATCTTCCTGGGAATATTGCAGGGAATATTGCAGGTGACAATACTGAAGATAGGAAATTTTCTATACCATTTGGTATGCCATTGCGTGAAATTGAGGAGAAAATAATTATTGAAACGCTAAAGAGATCAAATGGCGACAAGGAAGTTACCGCGAAATTACTTGGCATTACTCCCAGGACTATCTATAGAAAAATGAATTTACTGGAAGAAGAGGCTGAGAAGGAAGAATTAAAAAAAGAGGAGAGGAGGCAGGAGGAGGAAGATGATGATAACACAAATAGCTGATGTTTTTTTGAATAGGCTAAGTGTCAAGGCCACCATTGTTTATGTGTTTGGTGTATTTGACATTATGTCTCTGTTTTTATTCTGTATGAAAGAAATATGACACAATGTCAAGTGATTTGGTGACTGAAGGGTTCTGTTTGGTGGCTGAAGCATTCGATATCATTGTCATATATCTTTGTAATCGTGCATGTTATATTACAATATTAATGCATGCTTTTGTAATAACATAGTGTGGCACATGTATTGCTACATTCCACAGTCTTGCTTTTGATTATTAATGGCTGCAGGGTTTTCTACCGGAGAGGGCGATTGAAAGGTATGGACCATTAAGTGGTTTGTGTTAAAGTGGTAAATGACAACAATAATTTCTGAGAAATCATTCCAACCGCACATCATAGCTTGCATATACAAGTTGCCAGAGAAAGATCACGGAGCTATCAGTAGGATATGTTAACCGTCTCTGGTATTTGTGCTTAGAAAAATCTTGTAGCTTTGGGAGGTCATTTAATTTCATTGATAGTTTTGTGGGAATTTTAAATTTTCTCATTTTTGATGTTGAGTTTTTATTGATATAACATATAATGATTTTCTGACTTTTTCTTTAGTACATCTTTAAGATTCATTTTATAATTTTAGTGGAGGTTATAGTCATGTTGAGAGGCCTTAAACGAAAGTCAATTTTCCTGGGAAGCGCCTTTGTCGCAATGTTCTTTTTATGTAGTGGTGAGGTTTTTTCGCAAAGCCTTGAGCAGGAAGCAACAGTGGAAGAGAACATACCCACTGAAGAAGGACTGACCGTCAAGTTTGTAAATACCGATTTGGAAGGGGCTGCTGATGCCCTTGCGCATGCACCATCATACACAGTTAATTTGCAGATGCAGGATAGGTCATTCCCAAACGGAGGTGGCTCTGTATCTGAAGTTGAGGTCAGGGGTGTCCATAATGGAGAAACAATTTTCTTTGGTATCAATTGGAGTGATGCAACAGAGAATGATAGAGCTATTAAGCATGAGCAGTTTAGGGATGCAGTTGGTTTGATGTTCCCTATTGAAATTGTAAAAATATCTCCGGAAACTCCTTTTAGCCCTAGAATGGGTGACAGGGGCAAGATTGTAAATATCTGGCATTGGAAAGCCGACTGGGAACGTGATTTACGCGCAGACGGTGGATATGAGCATATGGAAGATCAGTATCCTGATATGTTTACTGATTTTGATTTTGATCCTAATCCTGTTCTTATCAATAAGAAGGCACACGAAGGTGCCGATCTTATGTCTGGCGGATATGCTGCAGGATCATTGCTGTCTCAGGCAAGGGGTCGTTCTGTGGAAGATCTGAATGCCGTTGGTTTTGGTACGCTTACAGCGCAGGAACATCAGGATGTCGATGGTGCAGGTGCCTGGGTTGATGGTCGGTGGGAGGTTATAGTTTACAGGCCTTTATCAACTCCGGATGCAAATGATGTTCAGTTTGTTCCAGGCAAATCAACATTCTTTAATATGGCTGTCTGGAATGGAGAAGATGGCGACAGGAATGGTCTTAAATCTGTCAGTATAAGATGGAGACCGATAACTTTAGAGGCAGCAGAATAAATAGAAATAGAATTGAATAGATTTTTAGTGATACTACAGACAATATTAAATAGATATTAAGGAGGAATATTATGACGCTTGTTCACAATTGGCACCTTGGGAGAACAATGGAGTACCCGTACTTCGAGTCAAGACCGGAACATCAGTTTGCTGCGGTCTTCAATATAAACAGGTGTATTGCCTGTCAGACCTGTACGATGGCTCATAAGAGCACATGGACATACAGTAAAGGCCAGGAGTATATGTGGTGGAATAATGTCGAAACAAAGCCTTACGGTGGGTATCCTCAGCATTGGGATCAGAAGATATTGCAGATGCTGTGGGACAACGGCAATAACCCAATGGAGTGGTATACCGGTGCGGAAGATAAGGATGAAACTACGGCGCCTTACGGGCTTTATAACGGTGATACTATTTTCGAGTTAGCTCAAAATAAGGGTCTTAACCAGGTGGCGGTTGGTTATATTCCGGATGACAAGGAGTGGAGATTCCCTAATATTTACGAAGATACCGCCGCAAGTGAAAAGACAAACTATGAGACGAAAGCTGCCGCGGAGTCTTCTGAACTGCCTGTGCACAAGAGATGGTTTTTCTATCTACAGAGAATTTGTAACCACTGTACCTATCCGGCATGTCTGGCTGCTTGCCCGAGGAAAGCTATATATAAACGTAAAGAAGACGGTATAGTTTTAATAGATCAGAAGCGTTGCAGGGGATACAGGAAGTGTGTTGAGCAGTGTCCTTATAAGAAGCCTATGTACCGTGGCGAAACAAGAATGTCTGAAAAATGTATTGCCTGCTACCCAAGGGTAGAAGGCAAGGACCCTGTGACAAAGGGTAGGAGAATGGAGGCTCGTTGTATGGCCGCCTGTGTGGGCAAGATTAGAATGAATGGACTTTTGACCGGTGATTACAAGAAGCCGGATCCTAAGAACCCATTGGACTGGTTGGTTCATGTGCACAAAGTCGCATTGCCTCTTTACCCGCAGTTTGGTACAGAACCTAATGTATACTACATACCGCCAAGGTGGGCTCCTAGAAGTTATTTAAGGCAGATGTTTGGCCCCGGAGTAGACGAGGCACTTGATAAATACGCTTCGCCTTCCAGAACGTTGATGGCTGTTTTGGCGCTTTTCAGAGCGAGCCAGACTATGATAGCCAGATTTGAAGTGGAAGACGGTCCAAAGATTTATGAATCAGAGGTGATGGGGAAGAAGGTCGAGGTGTATAACGACACGGCTATTGGCTTTGCTTCAGACGGTACGGAAATTGTCAGGGTAAAAATCGAAGAGCCGACATGGGAAAGTGATGAAAAGCGCATGGTCACATACTAAAACCTAATTACACTATTAACTTGAAAGTTGATAAAGGGAGGAAATTTATAATATGAGATATCCGAGAATACTGTGTATTTTGAGTATATTTGCCTTTATGGGCATTGGTGTTACCGGGATAAAACACGTAGGTGCTGAGGAGTGGGTTGCAAGCTTTGAGGCGTTTAAATCGGCGGATGACCCTGCATACCATCAGAGACATAGTGGTAATATTGAATGGCATCTGTTCCAGGATTCATCAGAGTCAAATGGAGATGCGGCGTGGAATGAAAGAATTAAGGATGCGGAGAGTACTTCTCAGTTGAAGCACCTGACTCCTGCAAAAGTAGTGGATTCAAAATACCATAGCCCGTGTCCGTTATGTGAATGTCCTACGTATTTCTGGCTAAGTGCTGATGATCTGGATAGTGATGTTGAGCGCTTTATAAAAGGTGACTTTCCTGGCTGGGATAAGGCAGACGGTGTCTGTCGTAATTGCTATGAGTGTTATGAGCTCAGGACAGGAAAGTATTTTGGAGGCAGTTTGGCTGCGTCAACTACAGATGAATATGTTATCGGCTTTAATAAGTCACCAAGAGTTCGGGACTACTTTAGAAACGTAAAGTAATAGATTCAGGCAGTAGTGGCAATCTTCTGATTGCTTGCTTTCGAATTTTTTTCTCCCGTTCCTATGCACTGCATGGGAAGGGGTGGGTATATAAAAGGATAATTATGGTAATTAAAATCAGTGAAAGTGTTGAAGATTTGCTTGCTGCAAGTCAAATCTATCAGTTCCTTTCAACATGTCTTCTTGAGCCTACCAAAGAGGCTCTGGAGATGCTCAATAATAAAGACTATATGTCAGAAGTGAAAAGTTGTATATCGATCAGCGACAACAGCGCAATGCTGGAGGCATTCGAACTGCTGCAGAAAGCGCTGGAAGGCAATGACGTTGACAATTTAGAGTGGTGTTATCGTGCCACTTTCGGAGGCGCAACTGTTGCGATGGATTGTCCTCCATTTGAGATGTATTACAGTGGTTCGCAAATATGGCAGCAGACTCAGGATCTTGCGGATATATCCGGAATTTATAAGGCATACGGAATTGAGATGGAAGAGGATTCGACCACTAGCAGGTGGGATCACGTAGCGGTTGAATTGGAGTTCCTGCATTTCCTCACTTACAAACTGGCTTATGCAATCGAAAACCACAGTGAAGAGGAGCAGGAATCCTGTATTTCCGGCAAAAAGAAGTTTTTGTATGCTCATATTGGCAGGTGGATAAAGGCATTTTCAATGTCTGTTGTTAAGAAAACACCCGAGGAATTTTATCGTCAGGCGGCAACGTTGGCGAGCCTGTTTATTCATATTGAGATGGTAAAATTGTCTGTAGACGCGGAAGAGATTGATGAATATATGGGCAACGAACCTGATTACCTGCAGCGTCTGGAAGGTAAGAGCGCCAGTGCCTGTGATTCATGTATGGATGAGGAGAAGTATGACTAATCTACAGGAAGAACAAGCTGAAACTCTTGAAATTGAATACGATCATCAGTTGGTTGATGATATAGTGTGTAAGGGTTTGGTGCAGCAGGAAGCATCCGGAGACTCTACTTTATACAATGAGTATCATGAGAAAAGAGATGCGATCTACGAGATGGAGGAAGAGAAAAGGCCAAGGAGGTTCAGGGAGCTTGATGAAGAGTTTTTTAATCGACTAGGTTATGGCGCCTTCCTGAGGGATGCATTCGATGAGTATCCTGATATTGAAGCAGAGATAAAGGAGGTGCATGTCAGGAGGGCTACGACACGAAAGAACGAGGGGTCTAATCTTGTAGATGAGGGTACTAAGGTCATCATCAGGTTATACCCTGAGCTTTTTGTTGAGGGCAGTAAAGAAATACGCAGAGTTATCAGGCATGAACTTATGCACGTTTCTGACATGATCAATAGTGCGTTCGAATATAATGTACATGAGGAGTTTGCGACCTCTCCAATGGAAGAACGAATAATCACAGACAGATATAGACTTTTCTGGGATATTTCTATTGATGGACGTTTAGCTAACAAAGGGCTGGAGACTACCGCATCCAGAGAAGAAAGAAAAAAAGAGTTTGATTCTTTCTTCAGTAAAATCCCGGAAGAGACAAGGGAGCTGATATTTGATAAGATGTGGAATGCGGATGAAACTTTTACGCATACCAGGTTGGTTGAATTGTCTAAAGACACAAACAAGGTTCTTGCGTTAGCCGCAGGAAGCCGTTCTGCTGAAGTACTGGTAGAAGAATCAAAAGCCCTTGGCCCTGTTCCCGGAACTACGTGTCCACTTTGTGGATTTCCGTCATTTGATTGGATAGAGGAAGTGGCCCAGGACAAGGACATTGTCAAAATAATAAATGAAGAGTTTCCTGATTGGAAACCACAGGATGGTGTGTGCGAAAGATGTGCGGAATATTACAAGATTAAAGCAGGAAAGTGGTAGTTTAAAAGTGCGAATAAGTATTTTTTATATAAAAAATATAGGAGGATTTGTATGAAGCTTACGCGAAGGACGTTTATGAAGGTTGCAGGAGGGGTAACAGCCGCCGTCTCAATACCTATGAGAAATGCGCTGGCCTTTAAATCTTTAAAACCGGCAGTAGAGGTTGATAACCCCCTCGATTCTTATCCCGACAGAAACTGGGAAGACGTGTACAGAAATCAGTACAAATATGACCGTTCATTTCCCTTTGTCTGCTCGCCGAATGATACGCATCAATGTCGTGTAAGGGCATTTGTAAGAAACGGTGTTGTAATAAGGGTAGAGCAGGATTATGAGCATCAGGATTACGGTGATCTCGAGGGAAGAAAACCACAAAGATCATGGAACCCCAGGATGTGTCTGAAGGGATTTACATTTTTCAGAAGAGTATATGGGCCTCATAGATTAAGATTTCCTCTTCTTAGAAAGGGCTGGAAACAGTGGGCTGATGACGGCTTTCCGGAGTTGGACTGGAATGCCAGAGAGAAATATAAATTTACAACTAGAGGTACTGATGAGCAGTTAAAGATGTCTTGGGATGACATAATTGATTATGTTGCCAAAGGGATGATTGCTATTGCCAGGGCTTATAGTGGTGAAGAGGGAAAGAAGAGACTGCTTGAAAGAGATAAGTATGCACCTGAGACCCTTACTCACTGGAATGGCGCTGGTACGAGGTGCTTTAAGAATCGTGGTGGTATGGGACTGCTGGGAGTTATTGGAAAGTATATGGGTATGTACCGTTTTTCCAATATGCTTGCACTGCTTGATGCTAACGTTAGAGGTGTTGGCGCTGATAAGGCGATGGGCGGTAGAAGATTTTCAAATTATACGTGGCATGGTGACCAGGCACCTGGACATCCTTTTGTTCATGGTCTACAGGCATCTGACGTTGACTTTGCAGATCTCAGGTACTCAAAGCTGGTAATACAGGTTGGAAAAAATCTTATTGAGAATAAAATGCCTGAAGCACACTGGCTGACAGAGGTCATAGAGAGGGGCGGGAAACTGGTAGTCATTACGCCGGAGTATAGCCCTTCAGCGACAAAGGCCGATTACTGGATACCTTGCCGAACAGGTATATCTGATACCACGATATTCCTTACTATGACAAAGATCATAATGGATAACAAGTGGTATGATACGGATTTTGTTAAGAAGTTTACTGACTTCCCGCTTCTTGTCAGAACGGATACGCTAAAGAGATTGCAACCTCATGAAATTATCAAAGACTATAAACAGCCTGAGTTGGATTATAGCCACAGTGTTCAGGGTTTGACGAAGGATCAGAGAGGACAGTTAGGCGATTTTGTTGTATATGATTCAAAAACAAAGGATTTTAAGGCGATAACAAGAGAGGATGTTGGAAAGAAAATGATGGCCAAGGGAATAGATCCTTCTTTGGAAGGAACATTCCAGGTCAAAACGGTAGATGGTAAAACCGTTGAGGTTATGACTCTATTTGATCTTTACAAAATCCATCTCAGGGATTTCGATGTTAAGACTACAGCAGATATCACAGGTGCGCCTGCTCATATGATCGAAAGATTGGCTAAGGATTGTGCAACCATAAAACCGGTTGCTATCCATTACGGAGAAGGTATCAACCATTATTTCCATGCAACACTACATAACAGGGCGACATATTTGCCATTAATGCTGACAGGTAATATTGGTTATCATGGTTCAGGGTCGCATACATGGGCAGGTAATTATAAAGCTGGTAACTTCCAGGGTTCAAAATGGTCCGGACCAGGATTTAAGGGTATAATAGCAGAGGATCCTTTTGATATGAATCTCGATCCGCATGCGGATGGAAAGAATATTCACGCTCATAGTTACGCAATGGACGAAGAGGTCGCATACTGGAATCATGGCGATACACCTCTTATCGTAAATACTCCTAAGTTTGGTAGAAAGAGTTTTACTGGTGAGACACACTATAATACACCAACTAAAGTTCTGTGGTTTAATAACGTAAACCTGATAAATAATGCTAAATGGGTCTATGAGATGATGAAGAATGTTAATCCGAGGATTGACCTTATCATATCCAGTGACATTATGATGACATCATCCATACAATATGCCGACGTTGGATTTCCGGTAAATTCATGGATGGAATTTGAACACTATGAAGTTACATGTTCGTGTTCTAACCCATTCCTTCAGGTATGGAAGGGTGGAATTAAACCGCTCCATGATACTAAGGATGACGTTATGGTTCCGGCGCTGGTTTCTAAGAGGATGGGTGAACTCCTTGGCGATAGAAGATTCGCGGATTACTGGAAATTTGCTCTGGAAGATAGACCTGAGGTGTATATGCAGAGACTCTTTGACGGTAGTGTACCTACCAGGGGCTATAACGTTAACGATATGATTGCCGGTAAGTATGGTGTTCCTGGTGGCGCACTATTGAATTTCGGTACGTATCCAAGGACACCTATGTATGAGCAGGTGGTCTATGATCGTCCGTTCCATACTGATGATGGAAGACTTCACTCATATTGTGATATTCCAGAAGCTATTGAATACGGTGAAAATTTCGTATGTCACAGGGAAGCCATTGAAGCAACTCCTTATCTTCCTAACGTAATTGTCAGTACGAATCCTTATATACGGCCTGAAGATTACGGAATTCCACAGAGTCACATGGGAGCTGATGAGCGACATATCAGGAACATTAAGATGCCATGGAGCGAAGTTAAGAAGACGAAGAACCCTCTGTGGGAAAAGGGATACAGGTTCTATTGTGTAACACCTAAAACGAGACACAGGGTTCACTCACAATGGAGTACCGTGGACTGGAACCTTATCTGGAATAATAACTTTGGTGATCCATATAGAATGGACAAACGAAGCCCGGGTGCAGGAGAGCATCAGTTGCACATAAATCCAGCTGCGGCTAAAGATCTTGCTATCAATGATGGTGATTATATTTATGTTGATGCGAATCCCGTTGACAGGCCATACAGGGGATGGAAACCAAATGATCCATTCTATAAAGTGGCAAGACTTATGGTAAGGGCAAAGTATAATCCATCGTATCCTTATCATACAACGATGATGAAGCATTCAACCAATGTAGCCACAGAAAAGAGTGTTAAGGCCCATGAGAATAGGAAGGATGGCATGGCGATGTCTAAAGATGGATATCTTTCTAACTTCAGATATGGTTCTCAGCAATCGATAACCAGATCGTGGTTAATGCCGATGCATCAGACAGATACTCTCTTCCACAAGAAGAAAGTTTTCATGGGATTCATGCATGGTGGTGAAGCGGATAACCATGTTGTAAATACGGTACCTAAAGAAACCCTTGTCAGGATTACAAAGGCTGAGGATGGTGGATTAGGCGCTAAAGGAGTTTGGGAACCGGCGAGAACAGGTTTCACTCCTGCAAATGAAAGTAAATTTATGAAACTGTATCTTCAAGGCGGTACTACGTCAGTTGAATAATTTCAAATAAGTAGTTTTGCGTTTGAGAGCAGAATGTAATACTTTAAAGATTCATTGTAGTTCAAAAAAGCCCCTGACTAAAACTCAGGGGCTTTTTTAATTTGAAGTACAGAAAATAGCACTTATAATAGATCTATTGAATTTATTTGAGATCTTAATAAAAAGTGTAATATAGGGTTGTATAATAGGTTATTTAGTGTATTTATAGACTGGTAAATGTAGTTTATCAGTTTCGTAATCTTTAGTAATTGAGGAGTAACTTTGCAGGTTTCGTTAGTCTTTCCGCCTTCCTGGATACCATCTCAACCTTTCTTAAGCCTTCCGTCGTTACAGGGCTTTTTAAAGAATATGGGAGTAGAGAATGTTTCAATACGTGATTTGAATATTGAGACTATGGATGCTTTACTCTCTTCTGGAAAAGTAAAAAACACCCATGCTACAATAGTTGAAAGACTGAATAAAGGAACAGAATCTATTGATTCTGAAGAAAACCCCGAAGAAGTACATTCAAGACTTAGCTGGGCCAGAGAAGTTATAGAAAAAGAAAATATGGTTGAGAATGTGGAATGGGCAAAGTCGACATTGAAATCTCAGAGTTTTTATGAAATTGATGATTATATAGAGAGCTGGCAAATAATTGACCGGTGGTTGCAGGCATTTGGAATGTTGTACTATCCGTCTGAGATATCAATTGCTGATAATTCCATGAGATACAGTGTTTATTCATCAGAAGATGTATTAAAGGCTGTTAATAATAGACACGAAAATCCGTATCATGACCTCTTTAATGAACATATTATCGATTCTATGATGCAAGAGGACCCGGATCTTGTTGGAATATCTGTAACCGCGACTTCGCAGGTAATGCCCGCGTTTACACTGGCCAGGAAGTTAAAGGAGAAGAATAGAGATCTTCATATAACAATGGGTGGTAGTGTATTCACAAAGCTGATTGATAATCTTCAGCAGAATCACTTACTTTTTGAACTTGTTGATAGTTTTATTGTATTTGAGGGAGAACATGCGCTTCTGGGACTTATTGAACAGCTTGAAGGGAAAAAAGATTTCGGTAAGGTGCCCAATCTTGTGTATAAGGTGGGCAGCAGAATTCGTGTCAATCAGCCGTTTCATATAGAAGATATAAATTCACTTCCTACTCCGGATTATGATGGTTTTCCCCTGGATCTGTATCTGTCGCCAAAAAGGGTTTTACCCTTACAGGGGTCGAGAGGTTGCTACTGGAGAAAGTGTACTTTCTGTAATCTTCATGTAGATAATTTGAAATTTCGATTAAGGAATCTTGATCTGGTGCTTGAAGATATGGATAGGCTGAAAGCAAAGTATGGTGCGGAATACATGTTTTTCAGTGATGAGTGTATGCCGGTTAAACAGTTGGATAGTTTGAGTTCAAAATTAATCGAGAATGGTAATGACGTTAAATGGATGGCTGGTGTAAGATTTGATAAAGGTCTCACAAAAGATATATTAAGTAAAGCACGAGAAGCAGGGTGCCTTAAGATGGTATTTGGACTTGAGTCTTCTAATAAAAGAATTCTTTCATTAATGGATAAAGGAATAGAAACAGAAATAACGAAGAAGATTATAGATGATTGTGACAAAACGGGTATTGCGATCCATATGTATGTAATAATAGGTTTTCCATCAGAGACCAGGGAGGAGGCGCTGGAAACGCTTGATTTTGTAATATCTAATGAGAAATTCCTGAAAGCAAAAGGTGCATCTTGCCTTGCTTGTCTTTTTGAGCTTGAAAAACATGCTCCCATTTTGCGAGATCCCGGTAAGTATGGGTTGACTAAAATAGGGCATCCAAAACATGACGATCTGAGTCTGGGTTATTTTTATGAGACAGACAGGGGAATGACACCTGAAGAGTCGGGTAAGGTTTATGAGTATGTACGGTCAGAAATAGACAAAAGGCTTCCCATATTTCCTTACAACTTTTCAATGTCAGATGGGTTGTTGTATTTGGACAATTGTCCTGATGGAACTGTTGAATCTGTCCTGAGTGTTACACAAAGCGAGATTATATAAATGAGTGACGAAATAATAGATCACGGAAGAAGGGCTTTCTTTAAGGAGACATTTTCCTATTTCGGAAATGCAGTCACTGAGATTGTAAAAACCAAGGTGGAAACTATTACGAAGAATAGTCCTGGTCGTAGCTCTGGTTCTAAAATAAGACGCTATATCAGGCCGCCTGGAGCAGTGCGTGAAGAGGAATTCATAGCATTGTGTACTAAGTGTGATGAATGTATAAAGGTTTGTCCACATGAAAGTATAAGGAAACTGAACAAAGATTTTGATATTGCAGACGGAACACCTATTATTATACCTGAAGAAACACCATGTTATCTTTGTGAAGATTACGCCTGTATAAAGGCATGTAAGGATGGCGCGTTGCTAGAGGTGAAGGTTGTGGGTGAAGTTGCGATGGGGAAGGCATCTATAAACGAAGATAATTGCATGGCATATGGTGCGCAATTTTGTGAGCAATGCGTGAGGAGTTGTCCTGTGCCAGGCGCAATCTACCTTGAAGATAACAGGCCTGTTGTTGTAAAGGAAAAATGTGTGGGTTGTGGTATTTGCGAAAATATATGTAAAACCGTAAATCAGCCAATAGCCATTAGAGTTTCTCCTTTGCAGTAGTGGATTGTGGGACTGATTATTTGAGTAAAGTGCGATAGTTTAAGCGAAGCAAATTCACACTAAAATTAACTAATAGAAGATTACATAAAGGTATATAAATGAATGAATGTAAGAAGCAGTCAACATGTGAATTTTGTCGAGAGTTTGAAACCTGTAAGAAGCCTGAAAAAGGGCTTAAGCATAATGAGTGGGCCTTAAGTAATAGAATGGCCAAGATAAAGAGAAAGATTATGATCATGTCTAATAAGGGTGGTGTCGGCAAGAGTACGGTAACCGCCAATCTTGGAGTTGCTTTAGCTGAGATGGGTCACAAGGTTGGAATTGCTGATGTGGACATACACGGGCCCAATATTCCAAAGATGCTTGGTGTGGAGGGGGGACGGCTTAAGGACAATGAAAATGGCATCGATCCGTTGTCTGTTAATGATTGTCTTAAGGTTGTCTCAATGGCGTTCCTCGTAGAGAATCCAGATCAGCCGGTTGCGTGGAGGGATACCGCAAAATGGGATTATCTCAGAGAGCTGGTAGGTAGCATAAACTGGGGAGAGCTAGATTTCTTATTGGCAGACCTTCCGCCCGGTACGGGTCATGAGGCGATCAGTATGATAGAGTTGATGGGTAAAGTAGATGGGACCGTTATAGTTACTACGCCACAGGATGTATCCCTGTTGGATGCGCAAAAGGCCATACTCTTTGCAAAGGACAGTGGTGTGCCTGTTATCGGGATAGTTGAAAATATGAGTACGTTGACTTGTCCTCATTGCAGCGGTGAAATAGATGTATTCAAATCCGGCGGAGGGGAGAAGATCGCGGAGAAGATGAAGGTTCCATTCCTTGGGAGGATACCTCTTGATCCTGCGATAACTTCCAGTTGTGATGATGGGAAAGCTATTGCGGCTAGCGGTGACGGGTCTAAAAATTCTGCAGCATTTATTGATATTGCAAAAAAAATAGCGGCACTCTGACTTGTAGTAATGTGCACCCACAATTAATAGGCTATAATATTACTATAGCCAATAGTGAAGCCGTATTTTTTATGCTTCAGGCTGTGTAAACAATTAAGAGAATTTGTATAAAATGATAGATAAACATTCCAGAAAAATTAGTTACCTGAGAGTTTCTGTTACTGATTTGTGTAACTTAAGGTGTGTATACTGCATGCCGCCCGGCGGATCGGAGTTGAGTGACAGGGATGAAATTCTCAGTTTTGAAGAGATCTTGAAAATTATAAAACACGGGGTAAGCCTTGGTGTAAACAAGATAAGACTCACCGGAGGAGAGCCTCTCGTCAGGAGAGATATTACTTCTCTAATTAAGCAAATTTCTGAAATAGTGGGTATAAATGACATTGCATTGACAACAAATGGAGTTAACCTGAAGGAGTACGCGGGTGCCTTGAAAAAGAGTGGTCTCTCACGGTTGAATATCAGCCTGGATACTCTGCGCGCAGACCGGTTTTCTGACATAACAAGAGGTGGTAATATTCAGGATGTATTTGATGGTGTGGAAGAGGTCTTGAAGGTTGGCTTTAAAGGTACAAAGATGAATGCAGTAATAATGCGAGGTCAAAATGATGATGAAATACTGGATTTCGCTCGCTATATACTGGAGAGGGACATAGAGTTGAGATTTATCGAGCTGATGGCCTCCGGGTGGAAGAATATGGTTGATGCTGACAGGTTTATGCCATCCTCTGAGATAATGGAAAAAGTGCAGGAAATTGGGGAACTGGTTCCCATCAAAGAGAGAGTAGGGGGAGGGCCTGCCACGATTTACAAAATAAAAGGGGCGCTGGGATCAATTGGATTTATTTCGGCGGTCTCCAAACCTTTTTGCAGCACCTGTAACCGTCTGAGACTTACGTCTGATGGTAAATTGCGTTCGTGCCTGCTGAGTGGCGGAGATGTTGATGTGAAAAACATACTCCGCACTTCTAATCTTGATGAGGATGGATTAGCTAATAGATTGACTGAGGCATTTATAAAGGTAACAACTATGAAGCCTATCGTTCATTCAGGAGAGAACAAGGCGGTAATGAATCAGATTGGTGGATAGCCGCAAGCTTGTTTTAAACGCCAGAAGGGATGTATGATAGAATAGACGTGAGACTTCTCGAATAATCTGGTCCACATAATTTTGTTTCAACATTAGAATGATGAATAAAGCAACATTAACACATATTGATAAAAATGGCGCTTCTCGAATGGTAGACGTTAGTAATAAGGAGATTACCGAACGTATCGCATTGGCTCATGCTGCGGTAACCATGAACGCTCAAACTTTCAGCTTGATAATGGATAAACAGGTGGCAAAGGGAGATGTACTCGAAGTCGCTCGTGTAGCCGGCATAATGGCCGCTAAAAAAACAAGTGAACTAATCCCGATGTGCCATCCGTTAAATATAAATTCTGTTAAGATAGATTATTCTGATAATAGTAATGATACTATTGAAATCACAGCAGAAGTTAAAATTACTGCTAAGACTGGTGTTGAGATGGAAGCACTCACTGCAGTTTCAGTGTGTGCGCTTACAATTTATGACATGTGTAAATCTGCAGACAAATCAATGCTTATAAGTGACATTTATCTTGCCAAAAAAACTGGCGGTAAGAGCGGAACCTTCGAAAGGGAGTAGAGAGGTTGCTCATTATTTTTTCTGCCCCGTCTTTTGGATTTTAGCCCAGGTATCGCGCAGGGTTACGGTTCTGTTAAAGACTATTTTTTCTTTTGTGGTATCCGCATCCACACAGAAGTAACCAAGCCGTTCAAACTGAAATCTATCGAGTGGTCTGGCGTCTTTGAGGCATGGTTCAATCATGCAGTCTGAAAGTGTCTTGAGTGACTCGGGACTCAGATTAACCTTGAAGTCTTCTCCTTCTGCCGTGTCTTCCGGATGTTCCTTAGTAAAGAGATGGTCATACAGCCTGACTTCCGCACGTAACGCGTGGGCTTCAGACACCCAATGGATGGTGGACTTGACCTTGCGCCCGTCAGGTGAGTTCCCTCCACGTGTATCAGGATCATAGCTGCAGTGCAATTCTACAATTTGCCCGTTATCATCTTTGACGACATCCGTACAGGTTACAAAATAAGCATAACGCAGTCTGACCTCTCTGCCCGGTGCCAGGCGGAAAAACTTTTTGGGAGGGTCTTCCATGAAATCTTCCTGTTCAATATAAAATACTTTTGAAAAAGGTACCTTCCTGGTGCCTGCCTCAGGTTCTTCCGGATTGTTTACCGCATCCATCCACTCTTCCTGTTCTTCAGGATAATTATCTATAACTACTCTTAATGGCCTCAGTACTGCCATAACACGATTTGATGTTTTATTAAGATCTTCACGTACACAATGTTCCAGTAATGCAATATCAATTGTGCTGTTAAACTTGTTTACGCCTATGCGCCTGCAGAATTCGCGAATTGATTCCGGGCTGTATCCGCGCCTGCGCATTCCGCTGATAGTTGGAAGACGGGGATCGTCCCATCCTTTAACAAGTTCCTCCTCAACCAACTGCAAAAGCTTACGTTTGCTCATAACGGTATAAGTAAGTTCTAATCGCGCAAACTCAATCTGCTGTGGGTGATGCACTTCCAGTTTGTCAAGATACCAGTCATAGAGCGGCCGGTGATTCTCAAATTCCAGTGTGCAAATGGAGTGGGTAACACCCTCGATAGAATCTTCCAGTCCATGGGCCCAATCGTATGTGGGATAAATACACCATTTATTACCAGTACGGTGGTGTTCTGCGTGTAGAATTCGATACATAACCGGGTCCCGCATATTCAAATTTGGAGACGACATATCTATTCTGCCACGAAGTACGCAATGGCCATCTTTGAATTCACCTTCCTTCATACGACTGAACAGATCCAGGCTCTCTTCAATACTTCGGTTGCGGTATGGGCTGTCTTTGCCTGGTGCAGTCAGAGTCCCCCGATATTCTCGCATCATTTCTGCGTTCAGATCGCAGACATAGGCAAGGCCCTTATTGATTAACTGGACGGCATAACCGTACATTTGATCGAAATAATCCGAAGCATAGTAGAGATGCTCGTTCCAGTCCCAACCCATCCAGCGAACGTCCTCCTGGATAGATTCTACGTATCTGGCTTCTTCCTTAACAGGGTTGGTGTCATCAAACCTCAGGTGACAACGTCCACCCTCATTTTCAGCAGCAATCCCAAAATTAAGACAGAATGACTTGGCATGCCCAATATGCAGAAAACCGTTTGGTTCAGGAGGAAATCTTGTGATTACCTCACCGTTCCACTTTTTTGTCCGATTGTCTTCCGCAACAATTGTCCTGATGAAATCCACTGAAGGCGGTTTGCCTGCTTCATTATCTTTCTTCTGTTCGTCTTCTTGTTGTACCACTCGACTCGCCTTTATAATACATTGTTGTATATTTGCGTATTTTTAAAACAACGTGATTATATTATCAACAATCATGCATTATTTACAGTTTAAAGTTTTCAAGTGTTATGTTATAAAAACGGTACAAGTATTGACATTCTAGTTCTTGTTCGATAGAGTGACACGATATGGTTTGCAGTATTACAATAAATATAGATATCTGCTGAAATAAATAGTAAAGGAGTAAGGTTTTTATGAAAAATGTATTAGTAGTCGGTCATTGTGACCTGGATAACCCACAAATTACTTCATTGATAGAGAAAAACTTTTCCGCAAATGTAACAAGGCTGAAACAGTCAAAGAAGACTTTAGAGTACTTGGGAAAACAGGATTATGATTTAGTCATTATTAACAGGATAGGGGCGTTTGATCAGGAAAGTGGTCTGGAATTGATTAAGAAAATAAAAGAGGATGGACGCTTCAAGGTACCTTTGATGATGGTTACCAACTATAAAGATCAAATGGATAAAGCAGTAGAAATAGGAGCCGTACCAGGATATGGCAAGGATAGGTTGCACGACAAAGATACTATAGAATTGTTGAGTAAGTATTTGTCTAAATAGATATAATTCGTCTGACGGTGTGAAATTATTGGTGAGAATTTGTATTACTATCCATAGTTAAAAAGTACAATTAAAATGATGAGTCTTTCTGTCTTGATTTTTAAATGGTAATAGGATAGTATTTTTTTTCTAAAGTAATATTATCAGGTAAGATATGTGTATTTTGTGTCTCTAGCTCCAGATTGTTTTGCCGGATACGTTATTATAATATAATGAAACACTATTAACTTTTTTGTGCGATTAGATTTATGACAAGAAATATCCTGTTAATTTTACTTTTACTAATGCTGTCGATTGAAGTCGGCTGCAAGATGCTTCCCGGCAAGAACAAGGAAGGTAAAAAAATTGCTACTGTCGAAGGAAAAGATAAAACTGATGAATCAGTGAGCAGGCAATGGGAATGGGAAATATCTCCTCCAGGAAAGATCGACATGGAGGAAGAAGAGAAGAGTGTTCCCCGTGAGATTAGTTATCCACAAAAAACGGTCGAAGCGGGAACCATCTATGAAGAGTTGCCCGAAGGTAAGAAGATTGATATAACATTTAACTTTCAAAATGCAGATATAAAAGAGGTATTGAAGGTTATCCTTGGGGACATAATGGGGTTGAACTATACTATTGATAAGAGAGTTACAGGAGTGATTACGCTCAGGACAGAAGGAAAATTTTATAATAACGAGCTAATGGATATCGTGCAGGCAACACTAAATATAAACGGATTTGCTATCGTAAATGATGGCAATATCTTCCAGGTGCTGCCTATACAGGAAGCCAGGGGTGAGGCGAGAATTGTGCAGCTTGACAGCAACGTTAAGCCGGGAAGCCGGGAAGTAATTACTCAGTTAGTGCCATTGAAACATGTGTCGCCTCAAGCCATCATCCCGACACTGAGGGGACTCTTAACCAAGGCCGGGTTTGTTATCGCGCCAAACGATACACACGCAATTGTCATTTCAGATAATGTTACAAACATGGACAGGTTGTTAAAGGTAATAGACACATATGATGTTCCGTTTTTTGCCGGTAAGGCAATGAGATTTTACGAGATAAAGTATGCGGATCCTGTTACTCTGTCCAAAGATCTGGAACTGGTTGCACAAACACTAGGTGCAAGTACAAAAGCGCCTGCAATGGATATATCATTCATACCATTTCAGGATACAAATAAAATATTGGTCGCAACTTCAATTCCTAAGCTTTTAGATTCGGTTGAGTCATGGATTTCAAATATAGATATACATGTAGGGGTGAATAAGCCGAAAATGTATATCTACAAAATGCAGCATGAGCAGGCAGAAACTACTGTTGCGATTTTAACAGAAATGTTTAAAGAGAAGATTACGCCACCGGCAAAGGACCTTAAAGCTGAAGCAGAACCCATGAAGATCATTGCTGATAAGAATACAAACTCTGTTATTATAAAGGCATTAGCATCCGATTACCAGAGTATCAAGGCTATCATACAGACGATTGATGCAACTCCACAACAGGTGCTCATAGAGGCCATAGTCGCGGAGGTGACATTAACAAACTCTCTGGACCTGGGAGTGGAGGTGTTTTTCAGGTATGGTGGCCCCAGTGCAAGCGGCAAACCAAAAGGAGCAGTTGGATCACTTCTGCCATCAACGGAAGGCTTGGTTTCAGGTGATACAGGTACTTTGCCTGGCGGGATCAAAGCATTTACTTTCAACAGAGACATAGATGCGATATTTAGTATGGTTGCCTCTCAGGGTGAGACCGAGATACTTT
The DNA here is from genome assembly GCA_007859995.1 of Candidatus Brocadiaceae bacterium S225. Classification (GTDB taxonomy): domain Bacteria; phylum Planctomycetota; class Brocadiia; order Brocadiales; family Scalinduaceae; genus Scalindua; species Scalindua brodae. Next base: position 34,003 of record SMSL01000001.1, on the reverse strand, counting down.
CTACTCCACATTTACTTGTTCGTGATGAACAGACGGCAAGTATTCAGGTAGGTTCATCAGAACCTGTACAATCGGGCAGTACAACGGGAAGCGGAGGCGTTACAACAGCTCAAATAGAATATCGCGACATTGGTAAAATACTGACGATTACTCCACGAATCGGTGAAAATAATTTGATAACACTGGATGTTTCACAGGAGATAAGTGAGATTAGAACGACTAATGTAACTGTTCCAAATACACCGGCTTTTACTATCAGGAAAACAGTGACATCTCTGGTCGTCAAGAGCGGCCATGCAATTTACCTGGGAGGAATTATTGACATAAAAGATGAGCTAACCGAAAAAAAGATTCCACTCTTGAGTAGCATACCCTATATTGGAAACATTTTCAAGTCAACAGACCTAAGCAAAACTAAAACAGAGTTGATGATACTGATCACGCCTTTTATTATTAATAGTGATGATGATGCGGACAGATTATCCAATGAATTCAGGGATAAATTACATGCAATAACAAAGATGCAGAAAAAGGACAGGTAAATTACTCTTGGGCGAGTGTGCTAGTCATTGAAAGATATGCTGAAGCTATGTTGATATATCGGGTAACGGGAAAAATGTAATTATGCAAAAACAAAATAACTGTGGTTTCACTATTATCGAGGTTGTCGTGGCGCTTGTCATTGTAGGGGTAACAATAACAATGTTTGTAAGACTATTGGGTAATTCCGCGATGCTTAGAGGAAAAATTAACAATTACGATGAAAGATTGGAAATTGCTGTCACAAAGAGTGAGCAGTCTTTCCTGGGGTTGATAGAGACTGGTTTTGATCTGGACAATAACAAGAATATTGTGCAGGGTACGATTGAGGGCAGGGATATCAACTGGCGTATAGAAGATGAAAGCGTTGATGGCTTTAGTGGATACGGCAGAGATGTTTATGTATATACGGTGTCTGTTGACGGTGTTGATATTTCAAGTTTAGGTCTTAGATGAGAGAGAGTAACCGCTCCTTACCAGAAGAACGGGTAGACACTTATATAAACAAAAGGGATAACAAGGCAGACGAAGTTGTGCTATTCCGAGATGAGTTTAAGAAACAATCATGCGTCAGCGCATTCACTTTATTAGAACTCATAATTGCCATTTCTATCGGTACGGTATTAATACTTCTCATCTCTTTTGCGATAAGGCTGGGTTTTTTTCAGATGGAGAGAGGAAGCAAGTGGCTTGAGGAAGGATACAGAGACAACAGTGCATTATTCTTTTTTTACCAACAGGTTACATCAATGAGATCTGAATTAATCAATGAAGATATTATTTTTGATGGTAATTCTGATAGAATTGTATTCATTACCCCTATTTCTCTGGAAAGAAGTTACGGGTTAGGATTGATGTTGGTTTCTTATTATATTGAGGAAGGCAAAGATGGTACCAGTCTGAATTATAAGGAAAAACGATTTGTTCCGGGTAAAGATCTGGATACATTTCAAGATCAAAATGCTTTAATATTTGATGACAGTGAAATGGTGGAGATTGTTAATGGGTATGACGAGATATCATTTCGATATCTTGGGTTGCAGGAGGAAGCGGCTGCAACTTCCAGTAAGCCTGTTCTCGAATGGAAGGATGAATGGTTAGAAAACAGTTTACCAAAAGCCGTAAAGGTTGTATTAACAAAAGCGGAGCAAAGCCAGGAATTGATAGCTCCTGTAATGGTTATGTATTAATATTTGTATTGTGGGCAATTGTGATACTTGGCATGGTAGCACTCGGATTTTCTAAAGATACCAGGATGGCCATTTTACTCAAATCTATTCGTACTGAAAGGCTGAAGGATTTATACGCCGCGAGGGGTGCCTCTCTTTACGCTTTCGCCAAGATGTCAATTGACGATAGTGTTCCAAATGCTGAAGATAGTACTCAGGGTGCCGCTGGTTTAATTGTACCCGGGGATCTTCCAAAAGGAGGAGCTGCACCAATTGGAGTAAAAACTGATAGTGAGGACAGTGACTCAGACGAAAGCAATAAACACAACGATGATAAGTGGAATCCTGGTAAGAATCCATATTCCGTCACTATAGGAGATAGAGATTGTGATGTTTATCTCTCCTCTGAAAATGCAAAAATTAACATAAATGGCTTAAATGATAAAAATAGAGAGTTTCTTGTAAACTTTCTTAAGAAGAGAGAAGTTGAGGCTTCTGATGCAGATATTATTACAGATTCAATACTGGATTGGATAGACGCTAATGATCTGACACACATTAATGGTGCTGAAGATGAGTATTACGGATCTCTGCCTGATCCTTATAAGTCGAAAGATGCTCCTTTCTATTCTATTGAGGAGATGACTCTGGTGCAAGGGGTAACTCCTGAGATATTTGAGAATATAAAAGATTTTATAACCGTTTACGGTGATAAGGAAATCAGTGTTAATGTAAATCTCGCATCAAAGGAAATACTTAGTTCTATACCAGGTTTATCTGATAACATTGTAGATGGATTGTCTCTCCATATAGAGGAAAATGGTACTATTAATGACAAAGAGGAATTAAAGGAAATTTTCTGGGAACTTGGGGTGATTGGTGACAATTTTGAAGATGTGAAACGTTATTTAACTCTGGACAACTCAGACTTTATAACAATAAGTGCATTTCCCAATGGATCGGGTATGCAAAAACAGTCAAACGAATCAAGCACGCATCTCAGGTATGATTATAAATTGATTGTCGGAAAGGATGATAATGGGTATAAAATATACGCTGCTTATCCTCAGTAAAAGATCTTTGAATGTCGGTTATGATCTTTACGGTTTATGGAGTAATTGCGCTAATGCAAAATAAAAATATTTGTATTATAATACGGACGGCTCAGTTTCAAGATTAACTTGACTTAAATATCCATAGTGGTACTATTTACAGACATAAACATTGAAAATCGGGAACTTCCTATGCTGATAAAATTTAAAATACATTATTTATTCTTTTTGATGATATCCTGGTGTGGGTTTACCCTTGCTGATGAGGATATTAACACATCTACGGCAACCGGAGGAGATCAAATAGTTGTTTCTCCAATGAGTGCAATGCTTGATGTAAGTGACACGGTATCTGTGAATGTATTTATTCTGGACGAAGATGGAAATCCGATTGAAGGGCGCAAGGTTCAAATTATTCCACAAGACAGTCAAATAGTATACACTAATATCAACAAATCAGTTTCAGATCAGTCAGGTTACATAAGTTTTTACCTACTTGGTAAGCAGCAGGGAAATAGCGCTGTGACAGTTACTGACGGTGTGGTTTCGTCTCAGATAGATGTTGCCATAAGAAACTTAATTCACTATATCCTTCCATATTTCTCTGGTGATATGCAATTGAGCATTATTAATCCAACGGAAGACTTAAATTACGTGAAAGTCCAGTTTTACGAAAATAGCGAAAGATATTTAGAGCCTGTTGTAGTAAGATTGGGTGCCAAGGAGATGAAGACTCTCAACCTCTCAGAAGAGCTTGATACTGTGTTAAAAGATGGTTGGGCTGAGGTTAATTCTACTGGTCTAATCTTTGGCGGGGTATGGACAAATAAGGGATATTTATCTTTAAAGAAGATAGAAAAGTAATGATAAATAAGTATAGTAATTCCAGAGCGTTTACGCTGATAGAATTATTAGTTGTTCTCGTTATCATAACGATTGGTGCCGTTATCTCCGTGCCCAGGATAACAACAGGTATCGATGCGTCAAAGTTCAGAAATGCTGTCTCTGAAGTTGTAACTTACTTGAGGAATACACATCTGGATGCAATTTTAGAAAAAAAAGATATCATTGTTTCTATCGATTATGAAGAAAACGTCCTGAAAAGAAATGATGATCAGTTGTTTAGTATACCACCTGACATAATACTAAACCCTTTAGTAATTGAAGATAACCAGATTGTGAAGTTTACATTTTACAATAATGGAAGAGGTACAGGTCCGAGGGTAGAGTTTATGGGCAGCAATGAAAGAAAAGCAACTGTATATGTAGATCTGATATCAGGATTGGCAAAATATGATTTGAATTAGATTATTATCATAGAAGGTTATCAGCGGAGCCGATAGCATGGATAAAACTTTCAGATAATGGAGGTAGTTGCAACAAATGTTTTTTCCAAAAAGTATCGGGTTATCAATTAATGGGAACGATCTGATTGTTTCGAAAGCATCCCAAAAATTCTTGAAATCCAGTTCTGAGAGTACAGTGGTTAAGGACTTTCTGTTAAAGGAACCTCTGGAACTCCAATTAATACAGGATACTAACGACTTTCATGCAAAGAATGTTATTTTGTCGTGGCCCAGAGAGAGCACTATTGTAAGAGAAATTGAGCTACCTGCGTCGAATATCAAGGAGCTGAAGGAGTCTCTTTCCTACCAGCTGGACAGCTTTATTCTATTCCCTGAAGATGAAGTATACTATGACATCCATCCCTTTTATTCCGCTGAGTATGGTGAAAAGGTATTTATCTTTGCGATAAAAAAGGAAGAACTGGACGGCATTATATTAAAACTGGAATCCTCAAATCTCAAGCCTGATCGAGTAATCATTTCTCCACTTTCTTACATCCCGCTTGTTGCCGACGGCAGAGTTGCAGTAGTTGAAAAATATCATGATAGATATACTTTCAATTTATATATAGACAAAATACTTGTAGGCACGTCACTGGCTAGAAACAAAGATTCGTTAAAGAGCAAGATTCTTGAGAACATACCGGATAATATAAACTTCCTGGGATGTGGACAGGACGAAATAAACGATTTACATATTAAAGATGATTTGAATGTTGAATATTGGGATGCAGGTAAACAATCACTTGGTGTTGCGCTAAACGGACTATCAGAGTGTTTGGGTAGATTTAATGTATTAAAGGTAAAAGCTAAGAGGGAGATACCGGAACTTGCAGCAATGGGTGTACTTTCAATACTGGTACTTGCTTTTGTTTTTATATTACCGGGAATATTCAAAAACAAAAAAGAGCAGAGTTTACAAATTATTGACGCAAAGCTAAAGCAACTGCATCCCAGTGTAATGGTATCGAGCAGATTAAAAGAAGAAATTGACAGCATTTCGGAAATTAATGATAAAATAATTGGGGTTATACAGAAAAATTCACGGCGGATAGCTCTGGTTGCTGAACTTACAAAGGTAGTTCCGGATGATACATGGGTAAGGCAATTATTCGTTAAAAATGATGGATTTGAAATAGAAGGCGTGGGTTTGTCAGGTGCAAAGGTGTTAACGCTACTGGAAAACTCTCCTCGCTTTGACGGCGTAAGTTTTACCTCTTCTGTAGTAAAGGATAAAACCGGTAATGAGAAATTTAAGATTAAAGGGAATATAAAGCAATAATGAGGCAACAACTGAATAAACTCAACAACCGGACTCTGATTTTCTCATCCATCGCAGTAGTTTTACTCATTGTCATAATATGTGACCGACTGTCATTTAATCCATTTAATAATACGTCTGGAAACCTGAATGATGAGTTGGCTTTAAAGAAGAAATTATTTACAAAATATAATGCAGTAATTAGCAGGAAGGATGCATATGAAGCGCAATTAATCAAATTAAAAGATACCTACAATTCCTATGAGAAGAAATTTATTCAATCTAAGACAGGGGATTTGGCTCAGGCAGAACTGCAAGATATTGTAAAAAGTGCTGCAAGAAAGAGCGGGCTTATAATCTCAAGAAGTTCTGCACAAAAAGTTGAAATCATACATGACAAACCGAACTTAATGCTTGTATATGCAAGTGTTGAAATAAATGATATAGATAAGATAAAGAAACTTCAGAAATTCCTTTATAATATCGAATATGATGGTGAAACGTTCGTCTTCGTAGATGATCTTAAGATAGAGAGTACTGGCTATACTACTACGAAGGGAGTATCTGCGATTATTAAGCTGTCTGCAATAGCGAAGATTGAGGCAAAGGCATTAGGGAAGAAGGTCGGTCTTCAATCTACTATCGGGAATTATAGGAGGGCTATCGTGTTTGTTGATGCAGGGAATCTTGATAGTATCCGCATGCCGGTCTCGCAGAAATTTTGGTTTGCCCGGGATAGAGTATAAAATGTTACTGAAAATACTTAACATCAAAAAGCTGTTTAAGCGCCATAAACCTGAAGCGGATGTTTCTGTGACCACCGTACATGGTACAAGGTGTATATTGCATGTGGCAAATTTAGCCCTCTTCGGGGTTGTCATAATACTGATAACAGCCAGTGCGTTAATATATTACTTGTTGCCCATAACAGATGTTACCGAGTTGTCTAAAATGATAGATGTTCAGGAGACAGAAACCGAACGCGACACTGAATCTCCAGGTACTAAATTGGTTGGTGTTGATTCAAAGAAAGATGATGTGATAGAAGTTGAAGCCTTTGGCATTATTGCCGAAAGGAATGTGTTTTCACATGAGCGGAAAGAATGGGTAGTAAAGGCTTTAATACCAAAATCATCTGAATTGAAGAATAAAAAAATGGTAAGGGATGATCTGGCAAAGAAAGCCCTGGCTAAGAAAAAAGCGCTTGCAGGAAAACCGAAAAAAATTGTATTGCAAGGAGTTGTGATAGCCGGAGATCTGAAAAAAGCTCTGATTAATAACCCGTCAAAAGGGGTTAGTAAAATGAAAACACTTTATATTGAAGAGGGAGATGAATTAGAGGGATATAAGGTCACAAGTATTGAAAAAGACCGGATAAGGCTTGACTGGCATGGAGAGGAGATCGTTATAATGCTCTATTCCGGATTAAAGGATTTTGAGCAGGGCGATATTTCCGGAAGAGTAAAGACAGGGGGCCTCACAAAATTAGAATATAAAGTTAAAATAGTTGGGGATGCTCAAACAGATGAGAGTTTCGATGTGGACGATGCGGAAGTTAATAAAATAGCACATGCAGATATCCATGATAAAACGTCACTTAATCTTTTGTATAAGGAACCTGAATATTTTTCTATGCCTGCATTTGTCGATGCACAGTTACCTAAAGCGATTGAAATGCAGGAGGTTGCTGAAATGTACCCTGACAATAAATTTAAAGACGTAGCTTTTTCTGAGGATAAACGTGAAGCTGTAATAACTGAAATGCCAAAATCGGTTGATTTGGTGACAGAGGAAGAAATAAAGCAAAAGTCTTTATCAGGAAAACCGTCAGAAATTCTCCTGCAAGGAATAGTAATAGTGGCAGCAAGAGGCATTAAGAAAGCATTGATAAATATTCCGATGTCTTCTTTTCGTAAGGAAAAAACTTTGTATGTAGAGGAGGGGGATATATATGAGGGATATAAGGTTACAAGTATCGAACCAGACAGGGTAAGGCTTGACTGGCATGGCAGGGAGATGATTGTCAAATTTCCTCTCTTGTAATTTGGTGTCGATATAGCTCCTGTCCAGACTAAGAAAAATGAGGATTAATGAGTACGTTTAAATATCGCGTTATGACCAGAGGTAGCGGTGTTCTGGAAGGCAAGAGAACTTCCGTTAGCAAGGCGGAGTTGTTAGATTACCTGAAAAAGGCCGGTCACATTGTCCTGAAAGTGGAAGAGGTCGGTGGCGAAAAAACAGGTAAGCTTTTCTCAAATCGCTCGGTAAAGAGAGCTACTGTTTTTTTTACCCAGGAACTTGGTATATTACTGAATAGTGGTATTTCACTAGACAAAAGCCTGAGGATACTTTCAGAAGCACAGGATAATAAAAAATTTAAAGGGCTGATACTGGATATTCTGGAGGAGGTAAAAGGAGGCAAATCACTCGGCGATGCATTATCTATGTTTCCTGACGTTTTTACAGGCGTTTACGTGAATATGGTTCGTGCCGGTGAGGAGAGTGGGGTATTGCCAAAGGTTCTTGAGCGCCTGGGTTCTTTTATGGAAAGAGTACAGAAGATTAAGTCTGAAATAACATCATCACTCATCTATCCCCTGTTTCTGGTTATGTCAGGTATCCTGTCTGTTGGCGCTTTGGTTTTGATAGTAATGCCAAGATTTACAAAAGTGTTCGATGAAGTTGGTATCGCCTTGCCGCTTTCCACACAGATATTGATCAAACTCTGCGATGTCCTGACAAGCTACGGATGGATTCTGGTTATCACCTTAATAGGCGTTTACTACCTGTTTAAATCACTGAAGAGAAAGCCCGGTGTGCAGGCGAGTATTGACAGGAAGAAACTTGGTATACCCATCCTCGGAGATATATTATGGAGAATCGAAATATCACGTTTTGCAAGAACGTTAGGCACGTTGCTTGAGAACGGCGTCTCTCTGCTAACTTCTATAGATATTTCAAAGGGTGTTCTATCAAATACTTTCTTGTCGGACAAAATAGAGTCTGTTAAGCCTGGTATAAAGGCCGGTAAAGGTTTTACCGTTCCGTTAGGAGAAAAAGCATTTTTCCCTGGAATCGCTCAACACCTGCTTATGGTAGGTGAGGAGACGGGTAAATTGGATGAAATGCTCGTAAAGGTGTCTGACACTATGGATACGGACATAGAGCAGAGAATTAAGAGGCTGATATCCATGGTGGAGCCGGCCTTAATCCTGGTAATGGGATGCGCAATCGGCATAATCGTCATCTCCATGCTAAGCGCCATATTCAGCATTAACGAAGTTTCATTTTAGAACGTTTGATCCCATGTCGTTCTTATTCCAACCTCAGTTGTTCCAGCCAGCCATTTTCTAACTGGTTAAGATTGAGGCGGTAGACTGACGTAAACAGTTCGTCAAGGGATGAGTAGTTGTTAAAATCATTTAATATGCCGAGTATTGTATAGAAGCCGTAGTTGTCTATGAGGTATTCAATAAAGCTAAGGCTTTGAGCGTAAGCGATTTTTACCTTTGTACTGTCTTCCTTAAAACTAACAAAACCTCCCTTAAGTTTTTTGAATGGTATCAGGGAATTGCCGGCAACGGCTTGTTTCAGCACTTCCTTTGCGGCTGTATCATCTACCTCGTCCTTGTATTGTGCTATTCCCTCATGCAGCCATGCGGGGACATTGTTGCCGGCCATACGATGTATAAGGGCGTGTGTCAGCTCGTGCCGGATTATCGCTTCCAGTTCATCAATATTTAACGATGCGTACTGGAATGGTATTCGTATCTTTCCATCGTATATAGCTGCCGCCCAGGAAGGCACGTTCATTATATCGGTAAAATCGTCATTCGAATAGAGGATGACGGTAAACTCGCTGTTCTCATACCATCCGAAATCGTATGCAAGTGTATTATATGCGTTTACGAGTGAGTGAAGGATCAATTCGGATGAATATGCATCGACCTGGTCGTATTTGAGCACAAAGTTGCAGCTGATCTTATCGCTTAGTTTTTCATCCAGTTTAAGTTCCTTTTTTGCCTTTGTAATCTTAGAGAGGATTGCATCCCTGGGTGATTGACTCTGTGCAATCTCCCAGTTCTCAATAGCTTTCTGTAGTTCGTTTCCGGCGTAGTAAATCTCTCCCAATACGTAATAAACATCTGGATACACAATTCCGCTGCCTGTTATTTCCTCCAGATAGGTGAGGGCCTCTTTTTTACGACCCTCATTGTACAGGGAAATACCTTTATTAATATTGGAGCGTATCTCTTGATGCCTGCTATATTCAGTCGCTGAGCAGAAGTGAGTTGAAAGGAGTATAATGCAAAGACATAGTAATATTTGCGTAGATTTTTTACTTAATAGCATTAGTGTTGGTCCTCTGTAGTTCGTTTATTCAGTTTCATCTGAAGTTTTTTTCAAGCATTAACTGATGTATCGTCCGTAACTCTTTCAAGTTCGCTCAGTGAGGTAAATCCCTCTTCCACTTTTTTAAGCCCGTCCTGCCAGAGTGTCCTCATTCCGTGTTTCATGGCCTCCTGCTGTATTACATTTGAGCGTTCACGGTTGACTATCATTTGCCTGATATTGTCATTCACTATGAGCAGTTCTGAAATAGCAACTCTACCTCTGTATCCGGTATTGCTGCATTCGATGCAGCCTTTCGGGCGGTACAATGGTTTGTCACTGTCTATACCAATCCTCGCCTTAGTCTCTTCATCGAGGCGGTACTCTTCCTTGCATTCACAAAGTTTTCTTACCAGCCTTTGTGCCAGAACTGCTATCACGCAGGTAGAAACCAGGTAATCTTCCATACCCATATCAAGAAGGCGATTAAAGGTGGAGGCCGCATCGTTCGTGTGAAGTGTCGACAGGACAAGATGACCGGTCAGTGATGATTGTATACATATGCCGGCAGTACTCTTGTCCCTGATCTCTCCTACGAGTATTACATCCGGATCATGCCTTAATATTGAACGAAGCCCGGAAGCAAAGTCCAAACCTACTTTACTGTTAACCTGTATCTGGTTCACTCCGTCAAGGCTGTACTCAACCGGGTCTTCAACTGTTATTATCTTTAAAGAAGGTGATATTATCTCCTTTAGTGAAGCATAGAGTGTAGTGGTCTTGCCGCTGCCGGTAGGTCCTGTGGCCAGTATCATACCTTCAGATTTTTTTATAAGTTTTCTGAGGTTCTCCAGAACATCCTCACTGAAACCAAACGTGGAAAGATCAAGAGTTATGTTTGACTTGTCCAGGATACGCATCACTATACACTCTCCATATAACATTGGTATAACGGATACCCTGATGTCTATCTCCTTGCCACCAACCTTCAGACGTATTCTGCCGTCCTGAGGCAGCCGTTTTTCGGCAATGTTCAGGTTTGACATTATTTTGATCCTGTTGATCGTTGCGAAATATACGTCGCGTGCGGGGGCTGGATAGTCTATGAGAACTCCGTCAATTCTATATCTGAGCTTTGGTTTGTTCTCAAACATCTCAATGTGTACGTCGCTTGCTCCAATTTCTAACGCTTTATTAAGAGTGTTATTAACCAGCCTTACAACAGGTGCTTCCAATGCAAGATCTTTAAGCTTCTCTATATCGTCAACGACATCAAGATCTATCGAATAGGCAGATTGGTCTTCTTCTGTAAGATCTTCATACGTCTCATTTATTGACGCGATAATGTCTTTTTCGCAGCCGACAAAGATATTTACCCGTTTATTCGTGGTTGATTCTATAACTTCCAGAAGTGATTCGTCAGAAGGATCTGTGATGGCAATATCAAGGTTACCGTTATATTGCTTTATGGGTAGAATTCTGTTGGAATGCAGAAAGCTTTGTGGTAGATAATCAATTACGGGAAGCTTCTCTTCCTTCTTCCTTTGCCAGATTTTTAGATTGAATATATTACCCAGCGCATCCCGCAAGTCCTCTTCAGAGATAATACCAAGATTTAATAATATCCTGTCCGCTTTTTCGTGAGTTTTTTCCTGCAGCTGAATAATCTTCTCTACGTCATCCCTTGTTATCTTGCCCACTTCTAACAGAACTTCCAGCAGTCTACTGTTTTTGTCTTCTAATCTTGACATGGTTTGCCACTGTTATTAATTATCAGACGTTAAAAAATAGAGTTAAATATTTGTTCAGGCGCATGTGGGAGTGATAAGATCTACTTATTCCCAACTGACTATGTCCTGATTATCACCTGATCCACCCTCAGTTCCATCCGCTCCATAAGAAATGAGGTCGTAATCTCCATGTGTACCAGGGAATTTGTATATATAGTCAGCACCCCATGGATCTTTAGGGGCTTTATCTTTTTTCATATAAGGCCCTTTCCAGTTTTGCACATCACCAGGTTTGGTATTTAACGATTGCAGACCTGTTTCCTGCGAAGGGTACTTTCCTGTGTCCAGCTTGTATATTTCAATTGCAGTTGAGATTAATTCAATTTGTGCTTTTGCGGCTGTCTGTTTTGATTCGCCCACCCGTCCAATAAGCTTTGGGGCAATAAACGCGGCAAGCAACCCGATGATTACCATTACTATCAGAAGTTCAATCAATGTGAAACCTGAGACCATATGTGCTCTTTGATTTGATGTTTTATTCTTGCCAGATTTCTTCATTTTTTTAACCATAATATTCAAGTTCAAATGTGTAAAAATTAATAGGGTAATAACTTACGGATTATAATAAAGATGAGTATTTAAAATCAAGAGGAAAAAAAAGAGGTGATTTCACGCAAAGCTTTTAAGATCACAGGAGAAAACGGTTACTCGCGCAAATGAAAGATTCGTACTATTTGATTATTGATTGCGGACAGTCCTCTCTTTCGAGAGGATTCCAGTATTGGATTCCTCTCGAAAGAGAGGAGCATATTTTTGTTTTCATTTGCTTGAACTATTTCTAACCGGATGATGCTGAGAAAATAATAGATTTTAACTTAAATGTTCTTTATAATTTGTAATCTTAAACAATAATCAAAGTTGACAGAACTTTGTGATTCCTATACTTTTATACAGTATGATGAATGGAAATGTTCTCTTTTTAGCCAGTATAATAGTTTCTATTGCTGTTCACGCATCACTTGCGATAGGTATCCAACACCTGCATTTTTCTTCTGCTCAAATCCCTCTTAAATCCGGGAATTTAAATAGTGAACTTGCTATTCATATTGTATTTGAGAATCCTCAACCATATTCTGAAGAGACCGAAAGAGCCAAAAACGTTACAAAATTTAAGGAAGTCGAAACCAGACCAGGGGACGGGAATCAATCTCTTCCTGATAAACAGGAAACCAGAGAGAGCTTAAAACTGGTAAAAGAGGATTCTTATGTTCTAATGCCGGACGGAGAATCTGTTCCAGAGATTCCACAGGAAGAGATTATTTATAAGAGTGAGCCGGAATTGAAAACCGTTTCAGGCCAAATGTTGACACAAAACATTGCAAACCCTTCAGGGATTCAACAGAAAGTAGTTCTGCCACATACAGAAAGAGCCCAAAATGTTGTAGTAGATTTAAGTAAACCCCTGCCACATCAACAAAAATCTGAAAAGACCTCTGACGTGGAAAACGGTGTATTAGAACATACTGAGCCAGGGTATATCAAGAACCCTCCTCCGGAATACCCGAGATTAGCCAGGAAGCTGGAATATACCGGAAAGGTTACACTTAACGTTGAAGTAAAGGCTGACGGACGTTGTGGTCAAATACAACTTGTCACGTCTTCAGGTTATCATATGCTGGACAATGCCGCTATGGGAGCAGTAAAGGAATGGCTGTTTACACCAGCTAAAAAATGGGGAAAGGCAATAACCTCATTTACCGAGATAACGGTTAATTTCCAACTGGAATAAAGAAAAACGGCAGGTTCGTTTGCAAAACAGTTTATAGTGATTTTCGGCATTCAGAAATAGTATTAAGAGGGTTAATCCGCTTTTTCAAAACGATATCCTACATTATGGACTGATACTATAAATGTAGGTTTCTTGGGGTCAGGTTCAATCTTTTTTCTTAATGTTAGGATATGTGTGTCTATGGTGCGGCTTGTGACGGACGAAGCCTCAGCCCCCCAAACATCTTGTAGGATTTTCTGGCGCGTTACCGCCTTTCCGGCATGCCGGATTAAATAAGACAATATTTCTTTCTCCTTTATAGTTGCGCTAACTTCCTTGTTGCCGATACATAGCTTGGATGCCACCATATCCAGCATCAACTCTCCACTGCGAAAGCTCCTCAGCTTCTCCTGCTGTAAGTTTTTTAGACGGGCCTTTATCCGCATTAAGAGTTCTGAACTGGAAAAGGGTTTGGTCACATAGTCATCAGCCCCTAAACGGAAGCCCAATACCCTGTCCAGCTCCTGTGTCTTGGCGCTTAATAAAATGACAGGAGTTTCGAGATTGGCGTCACGCATTGCCTTGAGGACTTCATAGCCGTCAACATACGGTAACATAATATCCAGTATTACCAGGTCTGCTACATTACCCAATGCTAATGATAATCCCTTTTTACCATCTTCAGCCACTGATACCTGATAGTGCTCAGTTTCAAGCAAATCTTTCAAGCCGATACGTATATTTTCTTCATCTTCGATTATGAGAATATGTGTCATTTTCTAAGCCTCAATTTCCCTACTGCTACGAATAAACATGACTTCAAAGCATGCCCCAGGACAATTTCCAACAAAATCAAGACGTCCACTCATCGCCTCCATAAGGCCTCTGGCAATTCCCAGTCCCAGACCACTACCATGTATTTGCCGTTGATGGGCTTTCCCCCCTCGATAAAAGGATTCAAACAAGTTATTTGTCTCTTCCGCAGGAATACCTTCTCCATGGTCCAGGATTGTGATCACAACCCTGTCATCTGTACATCTGGAACTTAATTCAATCGATCCACTTTCAGAATACTTTAAGGCATTGCTTATTAGGTTATAGAAAACCTGTATGGCCGCTTCCATATCAGCGGAAACAATATTGCCTTTTTGCCAATTAAATACTACTCTATTGTTTTCATCCAGAAAGTCAATTAATTCTTCTAATTTATGTTGCAGGGTTCCCAGTTTAATGCTTTTGAGTTCAAGTTTCAAGCGGTGTTGGCCGATACGTGAGAAATCAAGTACGTTCTCTATTAAACGTTCCAGCCGGAGTGATTCGTTAACCACCCTATTATAATATAGCTGCTGTTTTTCCTTCTCCCTGACCCTGCCATCCCGCAGCATTTCAGCATAAAGCCTTATCGTTGTCACCGGAGTTCGCAGTTCGTGAGAGATATCGGATACCATCTGTTCCCTCAATGCTGACTGACGGGCAAGCACTACCTGATTACGGTAAAAGAAAAAGATTGCATAAACGAAAACGCCTATTGTTAAAACTGCTGACAGGACCAAACCACGTACACCCTTTGCCTGATATAAAAATTCACTACCTTCGGGTGTCAGTGACCAGTTGAAATTAGTTCCCAGGAACTGATGGTTTAGGAGATCGTCTGAAGTTTTGTCTACCGAAAGTCTTACATATTCATTGTCATAGGCAAGTAACTCTTCCGATATGACGTTAGCCCTCCATCCTCTTATCAAATTACCTCCGGGCAGTACTATTAAAAGAGGATGGACATAAACTCTGCCAGAAAGATCGATAAATGCCTTGCCAATTTTTTCTCCTCTTCTCGCCCAATCCAGCAACACATCAATATTATTTACATTATAATCACTCTCGCCCTTTAACTTTAGCCAACGTAATATTAAATATCGGTCATGGTAAAGTGCTGATTCAAATTCACCAATTTTCTCTTTATCAAATTCACCATTGTTAATCCAATAGGGAGTATTATCAAGACCGGTAAAAGGACTTATAGGCCAAAGTGGGCTCTCCTGAGAAACAGCTACTTCTTTCATTGCCAGGCACTGACCCACATTAGCAGGTGTCTTCTTAGCGAGCTCATTCTTCCAATCATCCAACTGCTCTATCAACTTGTTATTCAGGTTTCGTGCCTGTCCTAGCAACCAGGCATGATTACGGGTCTGTTGATCATTCATCTGATCAAAAGAGTGCCAGGTTAGATAAAGGGTCCCTAGAAATACAAAGATAATTAAACCCTGAAATAACTTCATTTAATATAAAGATTGAAATTTTGGATTTTGAGATACTGGGAATCATGATACATCGCAATCATCACAAGATACAACTTTATTCTGTTTTGCTGAAATTGGAGGCTTTCCTTTTAATAAAAATTATATAGTTTTTCTATAATAGTGTGATCAATCTACTTTTACAATATGAATAATGGATTTGACATTTTCATATCATCAACTTGCTCTTGAAAAACGGCCTATCCCTTTATTATCAAGCCATACAGCCGTGAATCGACGGTTAATTCATCCATACGATTTGGAGAAAACCCAAATTCAATAAAACTTCAATTAGTTGGTAATGTGTTTGCTGACAGCAAATACATTAGTATTTACTAAAGTTAGATGTGGAAAAAGCCGATAAGGTTGATAGTAAACTAGCAATGCATCATTATTGTCCTTCATAATATCTGTTTTTAAGTTTTTATATGACTAAGAGGAGAATGTTTTATGGTATCGCAGGAGATTTTATTAGAGAGTGGCACCAATGAATTAGAGCTTTTAACATTTGTACTTGGCAATCAATCTTTTGGTCTAAATGTTCTCAAGGTCCAGTCAATTCAACAGTATGATTCTTCAGCGTTAACTAAAATACCTATGGCTCATCACGCCATGCTAGGCATGATATTGTATCGGGACAAAACTATTCCTTTAATTGATCTGCATGCAGCATTAGATTTGAAAAATAAGTATGAAGCCGGAGATAAATGGATAGTGATAGTAACTGAGTTTAATAATGTTGTTAATGGGTTTCTAGTAAATGATGTTAATCGCATTTATAGACTGAATTGGGAAAATTTTATTCCTCTGGACAGGGTTGTAGGAAGCTGCGTGAAAAGTATTACAGGGTCAATTCGAATTGATGATACGGATATTATGGTAGTTGATTTAGAGTATATTCTTTCTGTCATCTCTCCAAACCTTGCTATCAGTGATATAAATGATGAAACTGCAAATTTGTCGAGCCGGATGTCACGGGAAGAAGTTCAAGTCTTCTTTGCAGAAGATTCTATAACAATCCGTAGTAATGTTATCCGTATATTGGAAAAAGCCGGTTATAAAAATGTAAGGAGTTTTGAAGACGGACAGCAAGCCTACGATGCACTGGTAGCTCTACGAGATCAGGTGGATACAAATGGGTCAGATATGGCAAAGCTGCCACATGTACTAATAAGCGACATAGAGATGCCTCAGCTGGATGGATTGTCTCTATGTAAAAAAATAAAGACAGATATTCAGCTTGATCAAATAATTGTCATTATGTTTTCCAGCCTTATCAATACGCAGATGTTATTCAAATGCAAGAGTGTAGGTGCAGATAATTCAATTGCCAAACCTGAAATGAACAGGCTGGTTGCCATGCTCGATGAACTGTGTCTGGATAGCAGTAAAGTTTTCCCCTGAAGAGTTAATACTGGAGCCTTGTTGATCCGAAAATTGATCAAAATGGGATTGGCAGTTAACGGTGGCGGTACGTAATGTCCATCTGCTCTAAAATGGCGGAATAGATTTCCCCTAAAGTTTAATTGTATAAAGCCGATAAGTTGGATAACAATGCATGCAAGACACATATACACATTAGACATAAGGTTTAGCGATATCGTTTAGGCTGTATGACGTTCTATTCTGTGTTTTTTATGCATTAACGTCGCGCACAGATGGTTTTATCTGCATGTTTTCAGTGCAATCCAATAAGTGTATTTACTCCGTTAATCACTAAAAATATTTATTTTTTATAACGAGTAATTCGTTAAGGAGGGGAATTAAATGGAAGCAGTTGTTGAGAAAAGAGAAAGATCGACTCTTGAGGGGAAATTCCTAACGTTTATTTTAGGTAGAGAGATTTATGGTTTCGAGATACTCAAGGTAAGAGAGATCATCGGTCTTATGGATATCACGACCGTTCCACAGACACCGGAGTATATGAAGGGTGTGATTAACCTGAGAGGTAAGGTTATACCGGTAATAGATCTGAGGTTGAAGTTCTCAATGCAGGAAGAGGAGCATACTCAGGAGACATGCGTAATCGTTGTAGAAGTTGAAAATACTTCAATCGGGATCATAGTTGATAGTGTGTCAGAGGTGTCAGACATCAGTGGTGGTGAGATAGAAGATGCACCAGGCTTTGGTCAGGGAATTGATACAAGTTTCATCATGGGTCTCGGTAAGGTTAAGGGCAAAATAATTATTCTGCTTGATATAGAGACGGTACTATCATCAGATGAATTAGAGATGGTTGGTGAGTTAGCAAAGGAATAGAATGTGTAATTGGGATATTTTAAGTATTAATCGTGGAACTAATATTACCGTATTAATCCGATACAAACAAATTAACTTTTAAGGAGTGTTAAATAATGACAATTGGGAAAAAGTTTATTTTAGTCTTTTCTATATTTTTTGTTGCCGTAATAACAGGCGCTTTCTTCGTCTTTAATACGATAATGGAACAGCGGGAAGAGAAACAAGTTGTTAATCTTGCCGGTCGACAGGGCATGCTTACACAAAAATATTTTAAGGAATACATTAATGAGTTAATTCCTTTGCAGGTTCGTCACAGTACGACTAAGGCCGCAGAAATTGCAACTCTCCAGATTGTGGAGGATCGTGAACAGTTCACAGAGAACGTCATTGTAAAGCTTAAAAAAGATGGTATTGTCGATGTGCATCCTAACAGGGAGTATGCGGAAATTGATGGTGGTATACCTCTTCCTGCAACATTTGTACAGGAAGTATCAAGTAAAATAAATGAAAAGGGAGTCTACAGCTATGATCTCCTTAGCAAGTGGAATATAAACAAGGAAAAAGGGCTGAAAACTGAATTTGAGAAAGATGCCTTCAATTACCTGTTTAATAAAGAGGGAACCGTTTTTTCACGCTTCATGGTACACAATGGTGTCTTCTCACTTAGATATGCTACCGCAGATGTTGCAGCGGCAGCAGGCTGTGTAGATTGCCATAATAATCATGAGGAGAGTCCTAAGCACGATTTTAAACTTAATGATGTGATGGGTGTTCTTATAGTAAATATCCCAATTGGTACTGCAAGCCCTGCAACAATTGCGTTTTTTGCGGATACAGGTGACGGTAAATTAGGTGAAAATACTTTCCTTAAGACAAAGAAGGTATTTGATACTACACTTGAAGCACTTTTAGGCGGCGGGCAGGCACCTCTGGACCTTGAAATGAATAACTTCACTAAGCTTCCTCCTGTAACTGATCAGGCGATTGTGTCCAAGCTAAACACCGTTAAGGCATTATGGGAAGCCACACAGACAGAGTTGGAAAAACTTAGTCATGTTGAGCCGAATTCTGCAGAGTATATTGTTGCATATGTAACCGCTTATAAAAGTATCAATGCGACAATGAATACTATGAATGAAGCCGTAAGCAAATACCAGGCAAATGCAGAGCAGCAGATGTCAATGTTGCTTTGGATACAGGGTGCTTCAGTAGGTCTGGTCTGTCTGGTTATCGGACTCGGCTGGATATTCTTTGCACGTCCGTTGATAAACTTCCTGAAGGAACTTGTTACTAAACTGACAGAGGGTTCAAATCAGGTTGCTGCAGCATCAGGGCAGATATCAGCTTCAAGTCAGAGTCTTGCACAATGTTCATCAGAACAGGCTTCATCCCTGGAAGAGACTTCTGCGTCGATGGAAGAGATGACATCCATGACCAGGCAGAATGCCGATAATTCTAAAGAAGCAGCCAGGATCGCAGAGCAGTGCAATAAGAATGCGGAGGTCAGTAATGAATCCGTAAATGAGATGAACAGGGCGATGCATGATATTAACGACAGCAGTAAGAAGATTGGTGATATTATAAAGGTTATAGACGGAATAGCATTCCAGACCAATCTTCTGGCGCTTAATGCCGCAGTTGAGGCTGCACGTGCAGGTGAGCATGGTAAAGGTTTTGCCGTAGTGGCGGAAGAGGTACGTAATCTTGCACAGAGAAGTGCAACTGCCGCGAAGGATACTACAAATCTAATTGAAGATTGTATAGGTAAAGCCGAAGTAGGTACAAGGCTTTCAGAAGAGTGTAAGTCTTCATTAACTGACATAGTAGCAAATGTCAAGAAAGTGACAAGCCTGATAGATGAAATATCTGCAGCATCAACTGAACAATCTGATGGTATTGATCAGGTAGGGAAGGCAATACAGCAGATGGATCAGGTTACACAGCAGAACGCTGCTAATGCGGAAGAGACAGCATCAGCGAGTGAAGAGATGTCTGCACAGTCACAGACGCTTCTTGAGCAAGTGAGGGTTTTATCTAAAGAGGTAGGAGTTGAAGATAGTGATTCACCTGCTAATTACGATAAATCACGCTTTAATGCAGATCAGATAGTGAGCAACAGGCCATCCGGTGGAAACGGTAATGGCAATAGAACTGCTCGTGGTTCTGTCGGTTCAGGTGCAGAGAAGTTAATACCAATGAGTGAAAATAGAATTATTGAATATGATGAGAGCATGTCAGACTTTTAGTATCAACCCGTCATACAGGGAGTCCAAACATAGTGGCGTATCCACACGCAGTTGATACGTCACTAAATAAAAAGGTTGTATATGTTAAGGTTTTTCAGTACAGGACCTGTAGGTCAAGGGCACAATCGTATCATTTTCATAGTAAGAGAATGGAGGCGGTTGTGCCTTTTTTTGTTTAGTGATGAACATAATATTGGTAAAGAGAACATGTTACTTATATTTTAAAGAACTTGAAGAGATAGTATTAAAATTAGTGGCGAATTAGGAAAGATCTGCTAAACGACAATTCAGAAAATAAGTAGTATAAGCTCTCAGTAAAATTGTTGATTTTCTATACATCGGATTACTGCTCATTATAATATCTCAATTAAAATCACAAATATTTCACTATTATTATTTCATTTAAATATCGTAATACCTTTTGGAATCAATGGTTACTGTATATTGATACCTGGCACAACATTTATTACCTTAAATGGCATTTATTTTGCTTTTTTCATGCAGTGTTATTTTATAACCTCTTTTTAAACACTAAAATTGATGACATTTAATCCTGAAATTGCCGCTATCGGTTTATTTGATAATTTAAGTTTGACAGTTATTGTGATAATAATTTCTTGTATTGTTATTACTATCGTATTTTATAGATTAACAAAATCATTTTACAGGATTAGCAAATCCCATACTAAGGCAAGGCAGAGACATACACAGGAATCAGAGAAAAATGAAAAAGATGGAGATCTTGCCGATAGATTTCCTGATATATCTGACGATGATAAAGCCGATGAAGAATATAAAAATCCTTCTGTCGGTATATATCAAGACAATGCAGATGAAAACAGAAAAGAGAGTTTAGAGGAGGATAAGGAAAAGATGGATGAAAAAATAATCATAATACTTGAAGAAATAGAAATGAAAATAAGTGATATAAAAAAAGACGTTGCCGCAAAATTTGAACAGGTTATTTCTAATAATGAAGAGTGTGGAAATAAGTTTATGGGTGAATTAAATAAAATAAACACTGCAATCGATGGTAAGACACAATACCTGATTTCCAAGAGTGCAGAGTACGAGAGCAGGTTTATGGATGAACTAAATAAAGTAAATGCTGCAATCAATAGTAAGGCAGAAGATATTATAAGTATAGTGAACAACTATGATGGCAAGGTTAATGCAGCACTGGAAAATGCGCCAATAAATCAAAGGAACTTATTATCATCAGCTTTTGAAAAAATAGCTTCTTCATTATGCGGGCAACAGGAGCCCTCTGCTATTTCTACTCCAGATCAATTCAGTGAAGTGGAAGTGGTTGAAGAAATAAAAAAAGCTGACAATGTAAATAATAAATATTCGCCTGGTGTTGCTTCCTCAAATAATACAGTAGACGCTGATGAAGTAGCGGAAAAACTGGAAGTATCACAGCGACATAGTGATATGAGTGCCTGCTCTATAAAGACTGATTACAAAGAAAACAATGCCAGAAATGAGCAAAAAATCAATGAACTTAGTCGAATACAAGGTAAGGAAGTCCATTTGAATATGGAAGATGATTTGGTAATCGAATTAACCCAGACAGATGAGTCTACAATCAGTAATTCATCTGTTCATAAAACCGTTTCAGACAATCCCAGTCCATCAGATAACCGAATCGAAGCCAGGATGCCGGATGAGGAATCAGGAGTGACTGTGGGAGATACCGCTGAGAAAAAGTATTGTATCAGTAAGGAGATTATAAAAGAAAACCAGAAAATTTTTGAAACTGTTAAGGATTTTGTGTAAACATTAAATCCTGTATTATATTAATTATTAAAAAAGGGAAAATACAATGACTGAGAGAATTAATTGCAAGTCAGGTTTCACTCTTATAGAGATGATAGGTGTTGTTGCAATTATTGCCATACTGAGTGCATTCATAACACCAAAGGTATTTGAAGTGATTGAAGACTCCAAGGTAACCAGGTTTGCAGGTGAAGTATCTACCTATACAGCTGCTGTTACTAATTGGTATAAAGACATTGGTTCCTTACGATCTATGAGATCAAACGGCGTTTTAACAGCAACAGATACATCATTTCAAGTTGAACTTATGGATAATCAGGGTTCTACTCCAACGACAGGATTCTGGGCGAGATGGAATGGACCGTATATAGATTCGGTTTCCAACATTTCTCTGGGAACTGCACTTACGATTGAATCGCGTGTCGGCAGCACCAGTACTGGTCCACCTGCAGCAGGTAACAGCACCACATTTGATCTGAATGATGACAACGCGAACGATATGGCAAACAAGCAGGTGGTCGCAATCCGTTTAAGCGGTGTAACGCTTGGTCAATTTACGAAAATTGATTCAATCCTTGACAGGGGGCTCACCGCCGCAAATAATCAAACCTCCGGCAAAGTAAAATATACTACGGCAGGAGGTGGAAGGGTTTATATTTACATTGCATCGCTCTGAAGTGTTGCAACGTAACGTCCCTTCCCATCTTGCTCTCCTTCACATATGACTGTTGATGACTGTAAGAAATACACTATTGTTCAGCTTCCCGTCTGATATTTCCAGAACAGTGATAATCAAATCTTTTATGAGGTGAGAAATTATGTCTGCTGAAGTAAATATAGCAAAAAAAACCCCTTTAGGACAAAGACTCATTGATAACGGTCTTATTTCTGAAGTACAGTTGAATATTGCATTGAACGAAAGCAATAGTAAAGGCATATATCTTGGTCAGGCGCTGGAAGATCTCGGAATTTTATCACAGGACATAATAACAAAATTCCTTGCTGATGAGTCAGGTTCTGAAGTTATTGATTTAAGTAAATATGTTATTGATGCTGACGTCTTAAAGTTGATTCCCTATGAATTAGCAAAACGCTATCAAATTTTACCGCTAGACCGTAATGGTAATACATTAAAAGCTGCTGTCGCAGATACCCTTGATATTATTGCAGTAGACGCTCTCGAATTAAAGACAGGATTAAGTGTTGATGTTGTTACGGCGCCAAAGGACCAGATACTTGAAGCGATTGAACAGCATTATGGTCAGCAAGAGTCTTTCAGCCAGATTATTAAGGATATTCTTGCGAAGAGTGCTGATGAACTTGATGAAAACTCAGCTAATCTTTTTCCAATAATCCGCCTGGTTGATTTAATTATATATAAAGCCATAAAAATGCGTTCCACGGATATACACTTTGAGCCTGATGCAAAGGTAATACGTGTACGTTACAGAATTGATGGTGTTATGCGTCAAGTGGTGCTCATACCAAAAAAACTTCTGTCAGCAGTCACTGCACGTCTCAAAATTATGGGCAGTTTGGATATCACAGAAACCAGGGTTCCCATGGATGGACGTATTGGTTTCAAGGTAGGTACTAGGAATGTAGACTTGAGGATGTCTACACTGCCGACATCAAACGGCGAAACCATTGTATTGAGAGTGCTTGACAAAGAGAAAGTAAGTCTTGATCTCAAATCCCTCTGTTTTTCTTCCAGAGATTCAGAGATATTACAAGACATTCTAAAGTCACCAAATGGTTTGATACTCGTAACGGGCCCAACGGGTAGTGGGAAAACAAGTACTCTTTATGCTGCTCTCGGCATTGCCAGTACCCTGGAGAAAAGCATTCTTACCCTTGAAGATCCCATTGAATATGATTTACCGGTAATAAGGCAGACTCCTATTAACCCGGACGTTGGAATGGACTTTCCTGCCGGGCTGCGTGCAATACTGAGACAGGACCCTGACGTTATCATGGTTGGTGAAATTCGTGATTCAGAGACAGCTGATCTTGCAGTCAGAGCATCACTTACAGGCCATCTTGTTTTGTCGACGCTGCATACTAACAGTGCAGCCGCCGCAATATCAAGATTAGTAGATATTGGGATCAAACCATATCTTATATCAGCCTCACTTCGTGCTGTAATAGCGCAAAGGCTTGTGCGCAGAATTTGTGAGCACTGCAAAACTCAAACTACAGAAGAAGTCCAATCTCTGCAATCGGCAGGATTTGAATTACCTGGTGGTGTCGAATATCAGTTCTACAAAGGTGCCGGATGCGATGCATGCGGAAACACTGGATACAATGGAAGGCTTGGGATATATGAGATAATGAATATAAACAATGGTTTTCATAATCTTATTAGCAATAGTAATGATATTAGAGAAATTGAAAAATATGCCAGAGGAAAAGGGATGAAGAAGATGATAGAAGATGGTGTTGAGAAAGCCTTAAAAGGTCTTACTACTCTTGAAGAAGTTTTTAAGACAGTTGACGCTTAATTTGTCAATGCCTGTATATTTTAGAAAGATCGGCTATGGAAATAAAAATGAGAGAACGGTTATATGTTCAATTGGTAAATCAATATGCCTGATTATAATTATCGTGGGGTTGACCGAACTGGTAAACAGATAACGGGCAGGAAATCGGTCCCGGATATAATAGCTCTTGAGTCAGAGCTTGCCAAACACGGATCTGTGCTTATTGAAGCACAGATCCTGGAACAAAAAAAATCTGCTAATACTAATATTTCCTTTTTCAGGCGTGGCCCTAAAAACAGGGAATTGATTGATTTTTTCATAACATTAAGAAGCCTGTTGAAGTCAAGCGTTACGTTTCTTGACGCTCTTAATATCATAAAGGAAGATGTTGACTCTTCCGTCTTGCTTACTATTATTGATGACATAATTTCTAACGTAAAGGCTGGAGGCTCATTCACTGAAGCATTAAAAAGGCATCCAAAAGTTTTTTCCAGTCATATTCTGGGTATGATTATGGCAGGTGAGCATAGCGGGAATTTACCGGAGACGTTTGGTGAGTTAATCCGGTATCTGGAGTGGCAGTCAAACCTGAAATCGAATATAAAGCAGGCCACAATATATCCTCTTACCGTTTTATCTGCCGTGTCAGGACTAATACTTATACTTTTCACGTTCGTAGTTCCAACGTTTGCAAAGTTGTTAAACAGTCTTAACGTACCTTTGCCATTCCCGACTAGAATGGTTATGTCTTTAAGTGAATTTTTCGTAGCAACCTGGTGGGCAATATTGTTAGCCGGGTTTATTACGCCTTTTGTTTTCAGATACGGG
The DNA here is from genome assembly GCA_007859995.1 of Candidatus Brocadiaceae bacterium S225. Taxonomy (GTDB): domain Bacteria; phylum Planctomycetota; class Brocadiia; order Brocadiales; family Scalinduaceae; genus Scalindua; species Scalindua brodae. Next base: position 8,937 of record SMSL01000001.1, on the reverse strand, counting down.
CAAAAACATTGGATTCGGTTTGCATATGCTGTTGATAGTGCAAAACTGAAAATTCTGGTTTTCGGTGAGCTTATAAGGATACTGACTATATCCAGGTTCGCATTCAATTTTTCGATTCTTTTCGAATCAGGTGTCCCCATCATTCAGAACCTGGAATTATGTGAAGGCCTCGTAGGGAACAAGGTTATGGAGAATGCTCTGAAAGAAGCGAGGAAGGATGTTGAGGACGGAAAATTTTTGAATGAAAGTTTGAAAAAAAATAAGATATTTCCGGCAAAAGCATTGTTGATGATAACGGTAGGTGAAACATCCGGAGATCTTGGGGGTGCTCTTAGAAACCTAACAGACTACTATACCGAAGAAGTGTCCAGAAAGATAAAAAAGGTATTTGGGATTATGGAACCGTTGATAATGTTAACACTTATAGGAATAGTAGGTTTTACGGCGATGGCAATAATGCTGCCTATACTCGGCCTGTTCGGGGCAGTCAAGTAAAAGGGATTCAGTTTATTTATTATTTAGAATATTACGCAAAACAGTTATCAGTTTTGATTGCCGAAATGAATAACCGCAAAATAGGTGAATTATGTTGTAAGCACGGATTTACTCTTATAGAGATGGTTGGAGTACTGGCCATTATGGCAATATTGTCTGCCATGATAGTGCCTAATGTTGTAAAGCAAATGCAGGGAGCCAGACAGGATGTGGAAGATCAGACTCTGGACATAATGGCGGACGGATTGGTGAGTTATGTTTTGGAAAACAGGATAATACCACCGTCCGGTTACGGCCAGGGGGTCTGGTCCGAAAATATAGCAACACAGACAGGATTGCCGGAAAAACAGATATATATTAACAATGCTGACTGTAATAGGCGCTACTGGTTTGACCCATCGACGGACCTTAACGGTTTATCAGGAGGCGGTGGGGTTTATAATCAGAACACCGTCTCTGCTACAAATTTTTCAGGTTATACAACAGGTTTGACTGCCTCTCCTCCCGTAAATCCAAGAGCAATGATAATTTCAGATTTATCCACCGGTTGTACACAAACTATAAATAATGTAGCAAATACGGCCCAGAATTTTTCTGCTGTCTGGAACCAGGTAAATTCAGCTACTGATCCTCTGGTGGAGGGCAGTAAACTGAAAATAAAGAGGATTAACTTTTCCCAGTTGTTCGAAACTGTAACCTTACAGTCAGGTAACGGGTCTCTCTCTTCAAGGAGATCATATACAAACCCGAATTCAACCACTCCACAAAGCGGGACTCCGGGACCCATTATAGTCTATCCCCTGATAACAGTTGAAAAAAACTCACATATTTATTCAATCGCTTACAGTACAGGGGGTTTTGAGCCAACCAACCTACAGGGAGGAACAGCTTTACTAAATATAGGATATACTTCAGGCGGCAGTCAGTTTGTGTCTGCGGCAAATGTAACATCAGGTGTGACAGCTATACCGGTATCGGTTAATTATACATCAACTGCAGATATAAATATCAGTTCAGAGTTGACCATTGCCGGTGCAAATGTTTTCAATGGTAATTCTGGATTTATAGACACTACGGTTGGGTATAACGGAGAACCACAGTATAAACTGGAAGGCCAGTTGGGAGATCCAACGGTAATTGTTATCAGTACACCAGGTACACCGGAGATTATAAGCTTTAATGTCATAAACGGTACTTCTCTTTATCTCTATGATCAGTCATGGACTATTGGTAATCCGTCCGGAAACATGCTGCATTCATCCGTTATAAAAGAGTCTGAAAGCTATACGTATTCACCCGGACCTATACCCTCATGGAGCAGGTAATTTAAACTCAATAAATATATATGTCAAAAATCAGAAAAAATATTTTAAGTATAAACCTCTTTCAAGGCTGGATGAGGGCCTTCAGATTAGACAAATCAGGCAGCGAGAGAACCTGGTCTTCCTCAAATAGAGTACATAGTATTGATGAAATAAGATCAGCCCTGGCAGAGGCGGTATCTGATACCGGTTCCAGAGGAAAATACGCCAGTATTGTTCTGGATTGTGATCTGCTCAGGCACAAGGCCATTAATATTCCGCCAATGAATTCAAAAGATATTTATATTTATGTAAAACGGAAAGTGGAGCAGTTTAAAGAGTTTGATGGAGAAGCGGCATTCAGTTATTCGAAAACCCCTACAAAGGACAAAATACATGTATCAATAAATTATATCCCATTATCTTTCGTCTTAGAACTCAGACAGGCTTGCACAGATGTCGGTCTGTTCCTTATGTTGATAATACCATTTTTAAGGATAAGGGAGCAGCAGTTTAGAGAACTGTCAATTGATAAAAACAGGGTGGTCGCACTTATTGTCGGGATGTATGGCAAAGTATCCATACTTATCGGCAAGAATGATGGAACAATCTTTTCAGATAGAGGGCTGAAAGCTGATATGGGAAAAGATGTTGATATTGAAAGAGTTTCCAAGGAGGTTAAACGATCGATTCTTTATAATAAACAACAGTTTGGCGAGAATGTTACCTTAGTTAAACTGTCAGAAGATTTTAATGAAAATGTTTTTCATATTCTAGAGAATAGCCTTGATGTTCAAATTAATTGGTTGCCGCCAAAGCCTAAACGCTTTTTCTGGAATAAGGGATCTTTAAATATTTCATTTAATGACAATGGCAATCTGCTTCTCAAGAAATATCGAAATGAGGTAAGGATAAGAAGGTCTACAAGGGCAACTTTGATTATTCTTATAGCGTTATGGGTCGGATCTATTACTGCTTCGACTACAATTGAATACTTGTTGTATAAGGAAAAGAAGTTACTCGCTGTTATTAATCGGGAAAGCAATGAGTTGCGTAACTTAAAAAAAAACGAACTGGAGCGCAAGAGAAGGTTTGATGAATTAAAAATTATGGTTAAGACTATGGAAGAAAAACTCCTGCCTCCGATTCCGGGAATGTTTTTAGGATACCTCTGTAACGAGGTACCGGACGGGCTGATCCTTACAAAAACCCGGGTTCTGCACAAAAATAATTATTCGTGGGAGATTATTATTGAGGGTTTTTCTGAAAATAGCAGCAAAGCGATGAAGGAAAATCTTGAGGTTCTTTGTGACAAGCTTCAGAATAGCCATTTTAAAGTGCATATTAATAACGATTGGTATGGAAAATGGCAGGAACAGATCAAAGATGGTATTTTGAGTGACTCTAGAATGAGCAGGTTTTCTCTTAGAGGGGTAATTAAATGAACAGGAAAATAGAACTATTTAAATCATTGTGGCGGGAGAAACCGTTGTTCAGAGTGTATTTAATACTAATTATTCTGATTCCTATTCCGGTACTTCTTGTGTCGGTATCTATTTTCATTAGACTGCCTGCTATAAAAAAAGTTACGAATCAAATGAAGTCCTCTGTGTTGCTTTGGGAAGAAATTGAAAATGCGAAAAGTACCTATACTGAAAGCAAAATGCAACGTGCATGGACTGATTGGGAGAATGTGAGAAACAATATTCCTGATAGCTTTGACGAAGTATCAGACCGGATATCTGACATAATCCAAACAATATCTTCCAGGGGTTTCAAGATGAGCTACAAATTGGGAGAGTTGAAATCGGCTTATCATGGAGCATCAGACCTTTCAGTATTACCTCTCAGTGTTAAGCTGATGCTACAGGGAAGTGATGCGAATCAAACTGAATCTGTACCAATCGGGATAGTTCAATTTATCGATTTGCTCCGGGAGATAGATCGAATTTACTATGGCCTGGATCTGGCTGGTTTACTGGTCACAGGTATAGGAGATGGTATAAAAACAATGAATGTAGATTTCAATCTCTGGGTAGCATTCGGTAGTGAAGAGACATAATATAACGTGATGTGGATTTCTGACAGTTAAGCGTTTCAATAATGGGCATTATTACAGGGGAATTCATATGAAGTTTTTAAAGAATAAATTTATTGTGATTATATTAGTGATAGTGGCAATCGGATTTGTTTCAAAGAACATAATATTGCCGGTCATTCATTCAATGCGGCTTAAATCTCGTTTAGCAAACAATAGTGAACTTATTGAACAAGAGAATTATATATTTGAACAGGATGAATATATGCCAAGGAAATTTTTAAGTTCAGCTGACTATAAAAAACTCACATGGGTTATGAATTATACAAGAGATCCATTTGTGGCTCACGCTCTTCATAAGGAACATGAGGTCCCTTTAGAAAATACCGGCAAAAGACAATTTAATACGGAGGAAGAGAAGCAATCACTTATAGATACTTTGGTTGCTATTGTGAAGGAATCTGGCATTTCCTTTGCTGTAATAAATAATGTGATTGTTGGTGTAGGAGATTACTACAAAGATTTCCGGATTATAAGTATAGACTCAGATTCTGTTATATTGCAAGGCCATAACGGATATAAAAAGCTGGAATTTTAAGTTGATTTGAACGGTAGAAAGAATCAACATATCGATCAATTCTTAAACAATAAAATTATGAGGATTTTTTCCCCATTAAATTTGATTACAGAAACATTACACGATGCTGCCTGCAAACAAAATATTTTTAGAATGTTTGTTACAGGAATTGCTGTATTTGCATTCCTCCAGGGATGTGCTGATTACAAATACATGCACAAAAATACACAAGATGCGTCTTTAAAACTGGATGTAACGAAAAGAATACCTCTGGTTACTGATAGAAATGATCACCCTCTCGATTTGAATGTAGGAGACAGGATGCTTTTAATTCCTGATGCTTCCGGCAAGATCAACGGTGAAGAAGAAGAGCCGCTGTACCGATTCAGGGCGAAGGGAATTCCGATTGTCACCGCATTGGATCTTTTCGCGCATAGTCATGATCTGAACATAATTACAAGTCCCGAGATCACCGGAATGGTTACGGTTGACTTCAAGGACCTTCCATTTGAAAAAGCAATGGAAGTTATCCTGGATGCACACGGGTATTACTGGTCTAAAGAGGGTAACCTTATACGGGTCTTTAAGTATGAAACAAAAATGTTTATCGTTGACTACTTAAGGCTGATCAGGGAGGGTAAAGGGTCCAGCCAAGCCTCGCTTGCCAGCTCGGCGAGTAATCAGTCAGGGGGGATAACAATACAACAATCTGATACCATAAAATTCTGGGAAGATATTGCGGCACAGTTGAAAGGATTATTGTCAGATGAAGGTCGAATTACCATAAATCGCATGTCTGGCACGATACATGTGACTGATTCTCATAAGTATGTTATGCATATTAGCGACTATATAAACAGCATAACAGAGAGTATTAAACGGCAGGTAGAAATTAATGTGAAGATAATGGAGGTATCACTTAACGATGAATTCAGCCTTGGCATTGATTGGGATTTACTTATAAAAAGAATTTTTTCACTGGATACAGTTTCTCTTGCGGCTTCCACCTCTATACCGTTTCCTTTTGGCGGAGTAACCCCAAAATTAAGGACTATTTCCCTGGGATTGAATTCCACCAATTTCAGCGCTGTAATTGATGCGCTTAGAGAACAGGGAGAACTTAATGTTATATCAAGGCCCTCAATCCGTGTTATGAATAATCAACCGGCTCTTATTAAAGTGGGTACGGAAATACCTTTTTTCAATCAAACTACTACTGTTGGAACAGCGGGGAGCGGCAATACCATTACAGAAGAAATTCGCTTTATAACAGAGGGTCTTGTTTTATCCATTACACCACAGATATCTGAAGGTGGCCTGATAATACTGGATGTTACACCAATAATCAGCCGTCTGGTTGACACAGCAACGTCTAATCTTGGTTCTACTGCACCTGTGATGGATGTTAAACAATCTACTACGGTAGTGCAGTTAAGGGATGGAGAAATGGTAACAATTGGAGGCCTTATCCAGGATTCAGATTCTCAAACTAAGCGCAAGATACCGGTATTAGGTGATGTTCCTCTTGTGGGACACATGTTTAAGGGACGTTTTACAATGAAGAAAAAAAGTGAACTTGTGATGTTCATAACACCAAATATTATTAAGGACCTTTAAAATGGGTGATATAGAATCTCTTTATAAAAAGTTCGGTTTTAGTGAACCGCCGTTTAATCAGACGACAGATACGAATTTTATGTTTAAGAGCAAGCAGCACATGGCGGCGTTTTATCATCTTAAATACGGGTTGATCAGGGATGGATTCACATTACTTATCGGTGATAATGGCATGGGGAAAACGCTTCTCTGTCAACAAATACTCAGTACAGCTGGTAAGGATATTAAGACGGTACATATTTACAATACATGTTTCAGCACGTTAGACATTTTAAAGATGGTTTACTACGACTTGACAGGGACCCAACTGGATGGAAATTCTTCAGGGCACTGTCTCCATGAGATAAATAAACTGCTTATTCGATTAACCGGCGAAGGTAAAAGGGTTGTAATAATAGTAGATGAAGCACAGAGATTGAAGCCGAGTTTACTGGAAGGATTACGGCAATTATCTAATTGCAAAACAGAAAAAAGAAAACTGTTATCGTTTATATTGATCGGCCAGCCTCAACTTGAAACCCGTTTGGCAAACTTTAGTATGAGACAGTTGGAGCAGCGTATAAGTGTAAAGTATTTTCTCAAGCCATTTAAGATATCAGAAACAATAGAATATATCTACTTCAGACTGAGGCTGTCAACAACCGACGCTGTTGCTGACTTATCTTACTGTTTTACTACACCTGCTGTTTGTCTGGTTCATTGGTATAGTAAAGGTATTCCCAGAAGAATAAATCAAATATGTGATCGTGCTCTTCTTGCATCGTTCAATTCCGGTAAAAAGAAAATCAGGGCCATTGCTCTCATCCGTGCTGCCCGTGAAATTGTAGGTACTAAACTTCCAGGTAAGAACAAGACATTCCGTAACAAATCATTTATCAGGGTGGCGGCAGTGGTAACCGTATGTAGTATTGCAATATATATAGGATTAGAGATGTATCAGAACAGACTGAATGAAAAAAATGCATTACTTGGTTCGAATCAGGGTTATATCGATACAGGATTGACACGTGTGGTAAAAACATCAGATGAACAGGCAGTTATCGATGAATCAACACAATTCTCTACAAAAGAGAAACAAGGTTATAAGGTGTATATGAAGAGTACTGAGGAATCAAATACCCTTCAACCAGATTCTGCTGGAAGAGTTGAAGCATTACAGGTAAAACTAAATCCAGATTTTTCTCATGTCAAATCAGATTGGAATGTTAGTATAGAAGATCTGAGTGAAGGACAAAAATCTGCTGGATTGACTCATTCTGACAAATTTTCTGGTCTACATCAAAACCCATCCGTAACTTTACCGATTGAAAAAGTCCAAAATTAGATACAAATTGAAAATATGAGCATTATAGAAGAAACATTAAAAGCAATAGGGGATAAACAGAATTCTACGGGGCCTGATCACCATAATACGACAACTCACCCGACAGGTAGTAATGTCTCGATGAAACAAAAACCGCGAACCAGGCCGTTCGTAATGATAATAATAGTTTTGATTTTTCTTGGCATCCTGGCATATATGGCCCTGGAAAGATATCAGAAAAAGCTTAAGACAAAGAGCAATATATATAATTATGAAATAAGTTATCTGGAATCGGAGTTAAGTTCTTCAAAAGAGGATGAAGAGGTTTTGGAATCACTGGAATTCAGCAACAAATTACATGAAGCCGATAAAAAACCTAATTTAGTGAAAAAGCAATTACGGATAGCCTCTGAACAAATGCCTCAACAACACGTATTGGATGATCAAGGTCCCAAATCATTTGACGAAGATATTATAAAAAAAAATTCTGACCCTGTTATAACTACTGGCTTTGTTGATACGAACGATCAGGTTATTGAATCGTTAAAACAAAATAACCGGGAAGGAGATACACATACGGCTGAAATTGCCGGGGCTGCTGAATCGAAACGGGTGGTAGAACATGTATCCAATAAATCAGTTGATCAAACAGATGCAGATGGATCTGATAGCAAAGATATTGTGCTTGAAAACATGCGACTACAATCAGATGGTAAAACCGGAAGTGTTGAGCAAGAGGTATTACATTATGAATCTCCAGACAATCTTACCGGCAAACCGCTACAAGAACAGTATTTATATGCGGAACACTCTGATCCGGATTTAAAACAGAAAACTAACACTATGTTCTCTTCAGATAATTATAAAGAGGCAGGACATTCTTCTGATAAGAACGTCTCTCTCACGGTTGAAAAAGAGTACTCGGTTGATACACAGCTTAACCATGCCAAGGGCCTGATTGATATCGGTTCACATAAGGAGGCAATAAAAGTCTTGAGCCATGTTATCGACAGCTCGACAGGAAATTGGAACGCGTATCTGCTTAATGGAGTGGCATATCTCAGTTTGGCAGAACTGAATAATGCAGAGAAGTATCTGGACATGGGACTTTCTATTAATACAAAGTCGCCTCAATTATGGCTCATGCGTGCAATAGTAGAGCAACAAAAGGGAAACCACAGTTTTGCCTTGCAGATTTTACAGCAAGCAGAACGAATTGCTCCGAGAATGCCTGAAGTACAACTCAATATCGGTTATTCCTATGACGCTATTGGTAACAAGAAATTTTCGGCAAAAGCATACGATTCATTCCTTAAACTGACAGAGGGGAAACCGGAATATATGACAGTCAGGCATAAGGTCCTTGAAAGACTGCAAGATTTTAAATAGGCTATTATCCCGGTAAACTTACCACAGGAGTAGTAATGTTGTAAATTGGTAACTATTCAGTGTATTTAAAAACATTACCAGTGCTATTAAATAAAATCTGGTAATTCACCTCGAAATAATATTTCTAAAGCCTGGCTTGATTTTATCCCTTGCTTTCGGCAAGTTGAAAGGTAGCTACGCACACGGCAGAAAATCCTTGCTCCTTGCATAGAACGAA